>JAZSKJ010000020.1:0-136724 GCA_045534785.1 Bacteroidaceae bacterium
TGCCGCACTGACAACAGCGACGACAAGAAGACCGCCAAGATTGAGAATATCAAGGACACTTACTACGAGATCTTCAGCCAGGTACTCGTTACTGAGCAGAACGATGTTGCCATCAACAGCATATCAATGGAATACTTTGACGCTCGTACATCAAAATAAGTTAGCATAAAGATTTTCATAAGTTTAGGGTTATTAAGTATCAGCAAGCCTGGCCGTGAGGTCAGGCTTGCTGGCATAATAAGACAAAAGAACCGGAAGCTGATTACTTCCGGTTCTTTTATTCAATTAAGAAAAGTCGAATCTTATTACTTCAGAGCGTAATAGTTCTCCTCCTCACCTTCGGTAACGTTGATTTTGTCTTCACGGAGCAGCCATCCGAGTCCAAGATAGAACTCTTTGTCCTTCAACTTTGTTGCCTTTTTAATTTCCTTCTGTGAAAGGGCATTCTTACCCTCTAGTGCGCGCCAGATCAAACCGGCGAATTCGCCTACCATTTCGTTCATGATTGTATGTGTTTTTAAAATCGCCGCGAAATTACATTTTTTTGCAATACGTTATTCTAAAACAACCCACTTTTTTACATATACCAACCCGATTTATGTATAAAAAACGCATAATTGCAATTTTCAACCCTCATTAATCAGCATTGTAGTCAAAATGAGGTATAGGCTGCAATTTAAATAGGTTCTTTACATGCTTATCGTCAATGGCGGCTTTGGTTTTGGGATCATCACACACGCCGGTACGGATATATTTATCCAAAACAGCATATGTAAAGCCCAGGTTATCCTCATCGCTCTTGCCGCTCAGTCCGTCCGACGGAGTCTTATCCACCAAGTCTGCAGGCAGTCCCATTTCACGGCCGATAGCCTTTACCTCCGCCACGGTAAGACCGCCCAGAGGAGAGAAATCGCCTGCAGCATCGCCGTAACGGGTAGAATACCCCACCCAATCCTCTGACAGGTTGCAGGTGTTGGCCACGCGACCGTTAAGAGACTGCGATATGGCATAGAGTGTTGTCATACGCAAACGTGGCGGCATATTGATTACGGTCTGACGGCTTATCTCGACACCATCGGGGGCAAACTGCTCACCGATAGTATTCATCAGCGCATTGTATGTATCGGCAATATTCACATTGAAATGGCGGATTCCCAGATGGTTTATCAGTTTCATACTGTCCGATATATCCTTCTGAACGCCGTTGGGCATGGTCACGCCTATCACACGGTCAACGCCAAGCGCCTCAACGCACAAAGCCGCAACCACACTGCTATCCTTTCCGCCTGATATACCGATAACGGCATTACAGCCCTTACCGTTAACTTCAAACCAGTCTCTGATCCACCGGACCACCTGGTCTTTTACCTCTTTGGCATCGAATGTTTTCATACTTATATTATATCCAAAGGGACAGACCCCACTGATGGAATCTGCCCCTTTATTATTACTACGATATATTACTCCTCGTCCAGAGGTTTCATGTTGGTATAGACGTTCTGAACGTCGTCATCCTCGTCCAGGCGCTCCACGATCTTGTCGATAGTCTCACGCTGCTCGGGGGTTACATCCTTCAGGTCATTGGGGATGCGGGTAAACTCGGCTGCCTTAACCTCATAGCCGTTCTCCTCAAACCACTTCTGGATGGCGGCGTATGACTTGGGATCGCCGTACAGGGTTACCTCGTTCTCCTCCTCGTCGATATCGTACTCCTCCTCTATGCCCAGATCGATAAGCTCCAGGATCAGCTCATCCATATCGACACCGTCCTTAAGGGCGATGGTGAACTGGCACTTGTGGCTGAAAATAAAGTCCAAACTGCCGCTGGTTCCCAGTGTGCCGCCGAACTTGGTGAATACTGAACGTACGTTGGCAACGGTACGGGTGGTGTTATCGGTCAGGGTCTCAACGTAGATGGCAATTCCGTGGGGGCCGTAACCCTCATAGTTCATCTCCTTGTAATCCTTCTGG
Organism: Bacteroidaceae bacterium; assembly: GCA_045534785.1. Classification (GTDB taxonomy): domain Bacteria; phylum Bacteroidota; class Bacteroidia; order Bacteroidales; family Bacteroidaceae; genus Colenecus. The sequence continues at coordinate 1,972 of JAZSKJ010000020.1, forward strand.
TCCTTACCCATCGCGTTCTTGATAGCGCGCTCAATATTGTCCTTAGGCATGTTCTCATGCTTAGCGGTAGCTATGATGGCACGCAGTGTAGAGTTGTTGTCCGGATCCGGACCGCCAGCCTTGACAGCAATGGCAATCTGTTTGCCTATGCGGGTAAATGTCTTGGCCATGTTGCCCCAGCGTTTCAGCTTGCGGGCCTTTCTGAATTCAAATGCTCTTCCCATTGTATGTATTGTTTTAGTTATTAACGGAGTTGTGCATCCAGTTTGGTCTGAACAGCCTGGATAAGTTTGTTCATCACCTTGTCAATCTGGACATCGTTGAGTGTCTGGCTCTCATCCTGAAGCAGGAAACTTACGGCGTAACTCTTCTTGCCTGCGGGCAGGTTCTTACCCTCATATACGTCAAACAGGGTAACCTCCTTGAGGAGTTTACTCTCGGTCTGGTAAGCCAGTTTCTCAATATCGGCAAACTTGACGCTCTTGTCTATGAGCAAGGCCAAGTCGCGGCGAACGGCAGGATACTTGGGCAGCTCTGAGTAACCTACCTTATTCTTGCGGGTAGCCTTGAGCAGTTCATCCCAGTTGATATCGGCATAATAAACCGGCTGCTCCACGTCAGTAAGCTTGAGCATTGCACGGCTTACCACGCCAAGCTCTGCAACTGTCTTGCCTGAACGCAGCTTGTAACGAAGTCCGGTGCTGAATATTGAATTCTCAAATTCCTCAATCTGAATGGCACTCTGAGCAAGGCCAACACGCTGGAATATGTTCTGAACGTGCGCCTTTATCTCATATATTGAGCTCTCCTCATCGGCATGTGCCCATGAGCCCGATACGCGTTTACCGGTAATCCACAGACCCAGACGATAACCCTCACTGTAGGCACGCAGAGGATTCTGTTCCTTACCGTCCTCGGCAGGCTGACGCAGCTGCTCACGCTTGGCGGTATCAAACCAGTAGCACTTGCCGAACTCAAAGAACCTCAGATCAGAACTCTGACGGCGGATGTTGTGAGAGAGGCTCTCAAGACCGCCAAACAGCAGGCTCTCACGCAGCACGTTAAGATCGGCACTGAGCGGGTTCATAAGTCTAACCAGTTTATCTGATGGGCAGCAGTCCATACCATCATAATAGGCGGCACGGGTAAGCGAGTTGTTCAGTATCTCATTGAATCCCTGGCCAACCAGTTGTTCAGATACCAGATCCTGCAGTTTGTGCGAGCGGTCAACCTCACCCTGAACGGTCAGGCTTGACTGAACGGACTTGCCGAATTCCACATTGTTGTAACCGTATATGCGGAGGATCTCCTCTACCACATCGCAGGGACGCTGGACATCCACGCGGAAAGGCGGAACGGAGAGCTTCATGCCGTCGGCGTTAAACTCATCCACCTTTATGCCCAGGTTCTCAACAATGCTCTTCATTACCTCGCGGTCCAGTTTCTTGCCGATCAGGTTATCGGCATACTCAAAGTTAAAGTCAACCTTGAAATCCTGAGCGGGAGCGGGATTCACATCCTTGATCTCCATTGATATTGTGCCGCCGGCCAGTTCCTTGACCAGCATTGCGGCCTGCTTGAGAGCATACAGAGTACCGTTGGGGTCAATGCCGCGCTCAAAGCGGAATGATGCATCGGTGCTTAACTGATGACGGCGCGCTGTCTTGCGGATCCATGTGGGATGAAAATAGGCGCTCTCCAGGAACACGTTCTTGGTAGAGTCCGATATGCCCGATTCCAGACCGCCGAACACACCGCCTATGCACATAGGCTCCTGAGTGTTGCAAATCATAAGATCACGCTCTGAAAGCTTGCGCTCAACACCGTCCAGAGTAACGAAAGGAGTACCCTCGGGCATGGTCTTTACAACCACCTTGCCGCCCTTGATCTTATCGGCGTCAAAACTGTGCAGCGGCTGACCGTATGCAAAAAGTATGTAGTTTGTGATATCTACAATATTGTTGATGGGGTGCAAACCGATGGTGGAGAGCTTGTTCTTGAGCCAGTCAGGACTCTCCTTTACGGTCACGCCCTTGATGCTTACGCCGGCATAACGCGGGCAAGCCTCGGTATTCTTAACGTCGATGTCAATCGTGAGTTCCTGGTTATCAACCTTGAAGGCCTCACAGTCGGGACGGTGCAGAGCGGTCTTGTAACCGTTCTGGAGCAGCCATGCGTAGAAATCACGGGCCACACCCCAGTGTGAGCATGCGTCACTGTGGTTGGGAGTGATATCCACCTCAATCACAAAGTCTGACTCCAGGTGGAAATACTCGGCGGCGGGAGTGCCGGGAACTGCATCGGAGGGGAGTACCATGATACCGGAGTGGTCATTACCCAGACCCAGTTCCTTCTCGGAGCAGAGCATACCGAATGACTCTACGCCGCGCAGTTTTGAAGGCTTGATGGTAAAACTCTCATCACCCTCATATATCTTGGCGCCGATGGTAGCGACTACAACCTTCTGGCCGGCAGCCACGTTGGGTGCGCCGCATACTATCTGCACGGGATCGCCGCTACCCTGATTGACAGTGGTAACATGCAGATGGTCCGAATTGGGATGCTCCACGCATGTGAGGACCTCACCTACAACTATATCCTTGAGTCCGCCCTTTACAGACTGAACCTCCTCTACTCCGTCAACCTCAAGACCTACCGATGTCAGGGCTGCAGCCACTTCATCAGGTGTCAGGTCAAAGTCAACATACTCCTTGAGCCACTTATATGAAACGTTCATATATACCTATTTCTTTTTCAAACCGCAAAGGTATAAAAAAGTCGGCATACTATTTCATCTCCTGACCAATAAGGTTATAAATCTTATCTCCCTTAAGAATGAATATATGACCATCAATAACCACTTTAGTCGCAGCCTCTGATTTTACAGCTTCATCAATAGTTTCTATTCCCGATATCATGTTTCTGTTCACCACATTAGAACGTCCTGACAGGTTTGATCGCTGGGAACGGTTAATAGCGGGCGCATAAGATGCAGATGAAAGCACGTACTCAATTGCATAATAAGGTTCTTCATCCACCGGCGCCTGGTCGGTATAGGATGTATTGGATGCTGAAACTGTAGCAATCTGTGTAAGCGAAGCAGGTGTTGCACCGCGGAGAATATTATACGAAGCGATATTTGAACCTGCGTATTCATTCCAGATAAGGTTGTACGTACCATCTATCACGCCACGATTCACCGTCAGGTGGACCGTCTTGTGAATTGTACTGGCAGGTGACTCATTGCCATTATTCGTCACACCAGCTATACGGTATCGCTCCGCTTTCTGCGTAGCATCCGAGTTGGCATCTGCAAACGAGCCCTCATTAGCCTGCACCACACCGATTAATTCAAAAACATTAAACGTTGCACCTTCCTTATAAATTTTCATTGTGGTAAAGGATTCAGCATTGCTCCAGGATATTTGATTATGTCCGTTGGAATCCGTAGTTACCAGGGTAAGTGTCGGAATGGCTGTAGCCGGTTTGACCGTTACAACATTATCATATTGGCCCTGATATCCGTTCCGGGTAGTGAACACAAAACGCAACTGCACTCTTTCATCACAAAGTGAAGTGGAGCCGCTTATCTGCTGCGCAGTAATCGTCAATCCGTCTGCGGTCAACCGCTTGTCATAATAAACCATTATTCCTGCCAGGTAATATATACCGTTTGTGTTCACAGCATGCCATTCGTCATCATCATTGATTTTGGCATACCACTCACCGGTTACCCCATCCGGAACCTGGGCTGCAGCCGGAGTGCCTTCGTACAAATCAGTAGGAACATAAACAGGTAACTCATATGGATCTTCTATGGCGATTGTTTCAGTATAGACTTTTTCTCCGAGCGAGAGGGTGATCACTTTATTGCCGCCTGTAGTCCAATAGACGGAGTACGGTCCGAAACCGCTACCGCTTTCAATAATGCCGCCGTCGAAATCCCAAACCGGCGAATCGGCAGTCTGACTTCCATGATAAGAAACGCTCTCGGAGCGCCATGTACAGCCGGACTTGGAGACCTCTATGGGATTGCGCTCAACAGGAACGGTAACAGTCGGCGAGAAAAGCGAAAGTTTGTTTTGATTATCTATCGCCTGTATGGCTATTTCATAGTTACCATTAGCCAGCACCGACTTAGGAATAAGGAACCGGGTGGCATTGATATAGTTATACCCTGGAATATACATCGCCTGATCATTACCGCCGTTTTGAGGACTGAACAGATAGGTCGTAGCACCCTGCATCTTCATACTCAGGTTATATCGCATCAGCACAGCCGGTGTGTGGTCGTCGACAGCCGCATCCCAAGTCAGTAACAAACCTTCATTTGTCATCGTTGTCTGGATATTCGTCGGTGCAGCCGGACGCTCATCTGACGGTGCTATGATAGGATACAGTTTTTCATAATCCACAAACAGGTAATGATCTTCTGGCGTCAGATAAACATCTGACACGTCTGTATAGAGTTCTTTCGTTGCCGGAATAAGGAAATCATGGCTCATCAGTCCATCTGCGTCCATATACCATGCATAAACGCCACACATGTAATCGCCCATGTTGGGATTTGGAACTCCTGCCACTATATCCAAATAGCCGTTGTTATCGACATCGGTGAACACACAGGTGTATTCGGTCGACTTTGTACTGTTAGGCAGTAACTGTTTTGTAAAAAACTGATTATAATTATTCCATAGCACAAAAGTATAAGACTCATCATTCTGCGTATCCCAATAGTTGCTGTGTACCACTATCAGGTCTAGATATCCATCGCCGTTCAGGTCTTCCATATAGGCGCTGATGTGATCAGGCAGTGGCTCCGGATAAGGTATGTTATGCTCCTCATAAACACCGTCACCCAAGTTGTAGAACACGGGTAACCCGTTGGTGAAGAAGTCATAATCGTTCATATTACCAATTCCTGTTATATCCCCAAAGCCGTCATGGTCAAAGTCTTTTGTAAAAATAGCCTGATCGCCACTTCTCATCAACGCGTTGAAATGCTCTGCATCGCCTATAATCGTAAAGTCCTCATAGTCAATTGAGCCATCGTCATTGAATTTGAGCATCTTGGTATCGACATCTTTTCCATTAGAAGCTATAGTATTCTGAACGCACTCCTCCATTCCTACATGACGCAGATCATTTCTGAGAGAGAAATAGTTATATCTCGTGCCCTGTTCATACCAAAAACCTAATAAATATGCCAGGTTATTATCATCCACTCTCGCAGTCAATGCCGGCTGAGTAGCATTGTGCAGCATCGCGGCGTAGGCTTGATCAGTGCGATACAATAAATCCATCTGTCCGTCACGGTTCCAATCATACCAGCGCGGACCCGTGGTGTACATAAAATTCTCGCCATTATTCACCAGCCTGTTCCACATACCAATTGCCTGGCGGAAGATTTCTGTGCTGCTGCCTTCGTATATCTTATCATCCAGACCATCCATACGGCCATCGAAGGTGTAGTCCGCTATAGGGCGATTGAGAACATATCTGTTTTGATCTGATAATAAAACAACTGAATCCACATCTGCCGGAATAACCGTCAATACTGCCGATGCTGAATCTCTCCCACCACCCGGCATGGTTACAATATGCGTAATCGTTTTGTTTCCACCTGTCGGGAAATGCAATACCAAATACGGATCATCGCTCAACAATATGCCATCATCGTAACGCCAGCTGTGTGTATAGCCTTCCGACAGTGCCGTATAGTGCACCTCTACTGAATCCTTGAAACCGATCTTATCACGTGAAAGAGAGATACCAACCGGAACTTTGTTGTGGGTTGATGTCGCCTCTTCCGACCATACGGAACCTGTATGTTGTGCATCAATGGCCTGAACTGCCACATAAACCGTAGTGGGCGGGTACGAACTTAAATCAATGGTATATGTATGTGATTTACCCATATTGCCGTCCATGCAGTTGCGACGGGTTCCATCCGCGTTTGCATGTGCGGCGAGGATATCATTACCGCCTGCCGTCGTACCGATACGCAACGCGTATGTCAAATCCGATGCAGCCGTATGATCATCTGCACCATCGCCCCACGTTACAGTTAAATAACCGTTTTTATACTGCACATTCGGAGTTGTCGGCGCTGCAGGTCGTTGGTTTGCAGTTACAGCCGGAACAGGGTATAGTATGGTTGTGTTATTCGGAGCAGTTACAAACGGAGCAGCCTCAACTCCGGAAACCCAAACACGCATAGTTCCGTTGCCGTCTAAATCCTCGGCATTAATATGAACGCCAAAGTGATTGCGAATATAGGATGTTTCGGTGCCACCCCATAGTCTTGTTCCAAAAGGCAACTCATAGAGTTTCTGTGGAGCCGCAAAGGTGTTGTTGGCTCCTCCACGCAGCCACATGATTTCTGCACCGGGATCGTAATACATTGTGTTGGCTACCATACCAAAACCCAGATGTTGTGCAAAAGCCTTTATCTCCCCCCTGAATGCCAGCAAATCATAGTAGCCGTCACCATCTATATCCTGACACGCCGAGAACCACAGCGGATTATTATAGCCGTAGTTCTGTTCATTCTGCTGAGTGAAATGGCCTTGTCCGTCATTGACAAAGAAACAGGTGTACGCTACATCGTAATTGTTGTAAGCAGAGAATGTAGCCAGGATATCTATATCGCCATCCTTATCGAAGTCATAACAGAAGGGAGTATCGTCTGTTATTGCGGAACTCTGCAGTACAGAGAAAACATAATCGTGAGTAGCCGGGTTATAGATGGATACAGACAGATTATTGTCGCTTGGCAGCACGAAATCAGTCAGACCGTCACCGTTAAAGTCTGCCGGAATTACCGTTGCGCCCATCGACTTCCACTCCCACTGTCCATTACCCTTGTTGATATAAAGCATACCCTGCCGCTCATTCACCAAATCTGTCAAGCCATCGCCATTGAGGTCTGTAGCGGTCATCGGCAGACTAATCTGATTGGCGGCACTATTCACTCCGCGAGCAGGTGCCTGTAACGGATTTTTGTTAACAAACTCCATCTTCTCAAAACTGAAGGAGCCATCAGGGGTCTGATATGCAATCTCTCCGTATGGCGAAGGATTATTATTCTTAAGAATCAGGTAATCCAACCTTCCGTCATTATTCAAATCCAGATTAGTCAACGCAAATGCCTCATTCACCAAAGAATACTCCGCCCCCTTACTCAACCATAATTGAGTTGTGCCGGTGATTGAACCTTGCGTCTGCTCATAGGCGATAAGACCATCGGTAGAAAACTCCGGCTTGCCGTCGCGGTTCACATCCTCAATAAAAACGATGCGGTTTCCGAGTGAGAAGCCTGCATCTTCAAACGTTTTCTGAATGAGCGTATTTGATGGAATAAAACCTTCTTCAAGCGAGTTCGTGCTTGCTATAAAAAGATCCTGTTTTGTGTGAGCACCCTCAAGATTATGATCTGTGATTTTTAAAACTGCCACTTGTTTTTTGCCGTCACCACTGAAGTCATAGATTGCCTGTGCATCCGGCATCGTAAAATAACAACTGTCAGTTTGTGTCTGTGCCTGCGCTCTCAAATCAGACATTGCCACCGCAGCAAGCAGTGCCAATGCAATAGAATAATGTCTCATATAATATTAAGGTTTCTATTAAGCAATTCGATTTGGCTAATATACTAACTTTCTATTATATACTGCATAAAGGATTTCAGAAATAATCAGAAGGGGGCATCACCCATGTCGGGGGCGGAATCCAGGGGATCGGCAGGTATGGGCTCATCATTCATCTTGGAGCGTTTGACGCTGCCCTTGCGGCCACCCATACCGGGATCACCGGTGCCGATGTTGTCAAACAGGGCCAGGTCGCTGCGGAACGACAGGCGTACATCACCCACTCCACCGTTACGGTGCTTGGCGATGATGATCTCAGCTATGCCGTGCAGGTCATTGTGGTTATTGTCCTCATAGATCTTGTAGTATTCCGGACGGTGGATAAAGCAAACTATATCGGCATCCTGCTCAATGGCACCCGATTCACGCAGATCGGCCAGTTGCGGGCGCTTGCCCTCGTAACCCTCACGGCCCTCTACTCCACGGTTAAGCTGCGAAAGGGCAATAATCGGGATATCCAACTCCTTGGCTATACCCTTTAGGTTGCGCGATATGGTGCTTATCTCCTCCTGACGGTTACCGAACCGGATTCCGCTGGCGTTCATCAACTGCAGATAGTCTATGATGATAAGTTTCACATCATGCTCCTGCTTCAGACGGATTGCTTTTGTACGGAATTCCGTGATGGAAAGTGACGGAGTATCATCCAAATATATGGGTGCACTCTGCAAGGCATTGATCTTGCTGTCCAGTACCTGCCACTCATACGGAGCCAGACGTCCGTCACGCAATTTATTGCCTGGAATCTCGCAAACGCTGGAAATCAGACGGTTAACCAGCTGAACATTACTCATTTCAAGTGAGAACAGCGCCACAGCCTGCTGATTGTTCACTGCAATGTTCTTGGCCATAGAAAGAGCGAATGCCGTCTTACCCATTGCAGGACGTGCAGCCAGGATAATCAGGTCTGATTTCTGCCAGCCCGATGTGATGTTGTCAAGGTCGCGGAATCCGCTGGCAAGTCCGCTCATACCTTCGGCGCGCGAAGCAGCGGTCCTGATTCTGTTCATAGACTCCTGAAGCACCACGTCAATTGATGCAAAATCCTTCTTTACGTTACGGTGAGCAATCTGGAATAGTTTATTCTCGGCCTCGCCCAGAAGCTCGGATATATCGGTAGTATCATCAAAAGCCTCAGTCTGTATCTCACTGGTAAAGGTTATAAGCTCGCGAGCCATTGCTTTCTGGGCTATGATGCGGGCATGATACTCAATATGGGCCGAAGATGTAACCTTGCCAGCCAGCTGAGTCACATAAAGAGGACCGCCCGCCTCCTCAAGAGTTCCGTTGCTCTTGAGCTGCTCGGTCACCGTTAGGATGTCAATCGGACGCTGATTCAGGGACAGGTTTGCCACAGCCTCATATATAACCTGATGGCGGTGATCATAAAAAGACTCTTTCTTAACAATGTCACTGACCTTAGGAAACGCATCCTGTTCAATCATCAATGCACCAATCACAGCCTCCTCAAGCTCAAGTGCCTGTGGCTGAAGGTGGTTAAGGACTATACCGTCGGTATTGCTGCGGGAACGCTGTCTGCTTCTGGAATCTGCCATATCATCATTTCTTGCTGTGACAAAATTAGCGGTTTGATTACTCCTTTCATCAAACCGCCAGCTATACTTATCCCCGCGTTTTCAACAACACTAGAATGAGTAACTCAATGTGGCGCCAAGGGCAAGGTCGTGCTGTGACGACATCAGTATTGAGGGATTCAACTTAATTGGGTTACGTAACTTTGAAGAATATGAAACCTCATTCGTTGCAGCATTCTGCTCGTTGAAAGTCTTCTCAACCCAATTGAGTCGACCCTTTCCGATACCGGTAAAAACACCGCCAAGACAAGCCAGTATATTGGCGCCGGCAGCGTAAAGATAAACTGAGCTATCCTGTTTCCGGGTCTTGAAATCAACATTCATAACAGCTACTACAGCACACGTAAAGCTGTACAGCCAGCAGGCTCCTCCAATATTGAACTGATTGCTGCCGCCAACATAGGTATGGTATAAGTCGTCATCAAAAAACCTTTCATAATCCCGGTCAGACAGTTCCAGATCATTACGAACCCAACGGTATTTGTCTGCATATCTGTAAATGGCACCGGCAGGTGATTCCTTGATTGTGTATGACCAGTTTATCTTGTCTACTTGAGACATAGGGATTGTCTGCATCATGCCTTCAGTGGTATTTATCCTCACATCACCCAGTGAGTCCAAGGACAACACATATCCTATAACTCTGCGCCCATCCTTAAGATAAAGGGCATTTGCTGTCTGTGAGAATACCTTTGGGAGAAGACAGAGCAACAATATCGCCAGTATCAGGTAACGTTTCATATCACTTATATTTACGCCATCTCCCGCTGGCAAGTGAACATACCCGGAAATATGTCTGAAGGATTGTCCAACGGAGTGCGGAACAAGCCATAGACTGTCGAGCCGGAACCGGACATTGAGGCATAGACTGCACCCATTGAATATAGTTTCCTCTTAATATCTGCCAGAAGGGGATATTTGGAAAAAACGGTTGTCTCAAAATCATTGAATACGCAATCCTTCCACTCTGTAACAGGACGCTTTATCGCCTCGGCAAGCGGAATCTCCGGTCTATTGGGAGTAAGTGACGCGTAAGCTTCAGCTGTGCTAACGGAAACATCGGGCTTGACCAACAGTATGGTGTAACCTTTAAGTGACAGGCCTATTGGATTGAGTATCTCGCCCCTACATGTGGCAAGTGACGGCGTGTTGCTGATAAAGAAAGCGCAGTCCGAACCCAAACGTGCCGCATAGCGTTCCATCATGGATTCACGCATACGCAGGTTGAAACGGCGGTTCAGGAGACTTATCATGAATGCGCAGTCCGATGAACCTCCGCCTAATCCGGCGCCCGACGGGATATGCTTGTGCAGCTTTATATCAATAGAAGGCAGGTCAAAATCCTGCTGCAGCATAAGATATGCCTTAACCACAAGGTTATCGGCCGCCTTGAACGGAAAATCATTGCCTGTAATCTCCAATGAGCAGCAGGGAATGTCCTCTTTCTTGGGGAAAAGGCGGTAAGGCATGAAAACATCATCGGGCTGAACAAGCAGTCCCGCCTCCAAACGTTTGCGCAACTGTGACGGGTCAAGCGGACGCATGGGTTTAATCTCCAAGGCATCTTGCAGCAGCACCGGATAGAACACGGTCTCAATGTCGTGGTATCCGTCAGCACGTTTAGCCACGACATTGAGTCCTATGTTTATCTTAGCGTTTGGGAAAGTAATCATCCCTGTTGTTTTATTGGTTATCCTTCTCTATGCCCTTGGCTGCAATACGGCCCGATGCCATGCACTCGGTAAGAGCGTTACCGCCCAGACGGTTACCTCCAAAAAATCCGCCGGTAACCTCACCTGCTGCATACAGACCGGGTATGGCCTTGCCGTTCTCGTCCAGGACGCGACGGTCCAGATCAATCTTTAGTCCGCCCATGGTGTGATGGGTTGACGGAGCCAGCACTCGGATAGACAGGTTCACATTGTCTAAGCTGTAGGTTGACTTGTCATACATTCCGTCGGCACCGCGGCGGGCGTTACCTATAATACCGGTAGCATGTCGCTTACCCACTTCCGGCTGACGGCCATCCATAATGGCCAAATCATACTCACGGATGCTGTTCTTGACAGTCTCGGCATCAATGTCTATACCCAGTTCCTTAAAGAATTCAGGCAGTTCCGATGTATTGCCGCTCCATTCGCGACCGTTGAAACGGCCGGCTCTATTACTTGCTGCGCCAGTGGAGGCAACGACAGCCTCATTACTGCCAAACCCGCCGAATCCGCCACCGAATCCGCCGAATCCGCCGCCGAATCCGCGCATCAGATACAGATATACACCACGACGGCCATCCAGCTCTACACCGTGCTTGAATCCGTTCAGTGAAAGCACATCACGCTCCGAACACTCATCCACATAACGCTTACCATCCTTAGTGCTGATAAATATCGCGTTCTCCACACCGCCGAATGCAATGGCGCCGTCGGCAATGTAAGCCAAAGGCATAAGCTGAGTATAGCCCTCACCTACAGTTGTAGCGCCCACCTTCTGAGCCATATCGATACCGTCACCGCGCAATGAAGAACGGTTAGTCGTTCCGATGTTGGGTGACAGATACTGGCGTGACCAGTACTTGTTTGTCTTGAGCACTTTCTGTATGTTTGCGGCAAATCCACCGGTGGCTATGATGACACCCTTCCTGGCGTGTGCCGTAACCTCGGTGCCATCGGCCATCTTGGCCTTTACCCCGGTAATGCGGCCGTTCTCGGTTATCAGTTCATTTGCAGTGGTCTCACGCATTATGCGGTTATGCCTGTTACCATTGTTGACAACAGATAGAGGAGCCATTACATATGAGCCCCAGTTGCCCTGATAACGCTCGGTTGTGCCGTCACCGTCGGCATCGGTGGTGCAACCGTTCATGGTATTGCCGCGATACCAGAGTGCGCCTACCAGTGTAGACTGGCTGTCACTGAAACCTACACCCATGCTCATGAGCCAGGGCTTGAGTTGCTCACCCTCCTCGATGAACTGCTTAACCAGTTCATAGTCTCCGTATATCCATTCATCCTTGGCTGTGTTCTGGCGCAGGCCGCCGTAGTAGGTCTGGAAGATATGCAGGTTGGTTGTCGAGAACAGCATGAGTTGATTCTCAGGGGTACCCTTCTTAAGCTGAGGCTCGGCATAATCCAGATAAGCCTTGATTTCTTTCTTGAGATTCTGCAGAGTAGACAGATACTCCGGATGCACACCGTGCTTGGAGAGTTCCTCAATATCACCGGCCACAAACTCATGATCCTTATAGTAAGACGCATCAAAAGGCTCCTCGCTCCAGTTGTATATAACCTTGAGGTCATTTACGCAACCCACAGTTGCACGCACCTTATTGTGGGTTTTACCGTCAAAACCTTTGGCATTGGTGGCTGTGGGTTTATTGATATCCCACACAAGACTATGATCTACAGACTGATAGACACCGCCCGACACCAGCGTATTACCGCCCAACTCGGCATTCTTCTCAATTATCAGGACAGTATTACCATCCTGGACAGCTTGAGCAGCAGCGCACAGGCCTGCACCACCTCCACCTATTATAACTATATCCCAAGTATCATCAACGGGTGTGCCGGGAGCTGCTTTCAGACTATTTTCTATGAATTCCTTACGATTTGTAACGCCAGCCTGGTCAGCCGCATTCAGAACAGCCTCCTTAAGGCCGAAACTGGACATGGTTGCGCCCGATACGGCATCCACACCCAGACCGTTGGCTGCCACTATCTTGCCAGGTAGAGTCTGGAAAGCTACATCACCCACATGAGCGGTCTCGCGCTGCTGACCTACTCGGATATCGGTAATACCGGTCTCGCTGAATGTAACGCGGGCCTGAACCTGTCCGCCGTAACCCTTACCGCTGCCGGTATATGTACCGGGAGTGAAACTCAAGGCTGCGTTCCTGGCCGGAACCGGTTTCTCGCCACGAGCCTGGGCAAGAGCCATATCCACAGCCTTTTTTACGGCATCCGATGAATATGTGGCACCTGTTATGCCGTCCACATCCGTGCTCTGAGCCTCCACTATCCTCTGGGCGACTACAGTGTATGGTGATGTGTATTGTGCATATGTATTGCCGTTATCCTTAACTGATACAGCGGCAATCTTGTGACCTTTTACGGTCACCGTAGCGGTTATTGTACTCTCGATGTTAAGGGCATCAGCACTGAATTTGCCGTTAGCCAACTGAGTACCATCGGTCGGTGCGCCACCTCCACAGGCAGCCACCAGCATTGCAAAAACTGGAAAACAAACTTTTGATATTCTCATATTTTTTGTAATAATTAGAGTCCTGCAGCAACGGCAATACCGTGATCCACTCCGCTGAATCCCATAAAGGCCAGAGCCAGCAATCCGGCAGTGATCAAAGCAATTGCCATTCCCTCCATACACTTGGGAACACGCACCTTGGCAAGCTGTTCGCGGATACCTGCGAATATGATCAGAGCAAGTGCAAAACCTATAGATGTCGCAATAGCATAGACCACACCAGTAAGCAGATTAGGCTCCAGACCCTGAGAGTTGTAAGTGGCGTTTGCCACCAGGATAGATACACCCAGGATACAGCAGTTGGTAGTTATCAGCGGAAGGAATATACCCAAAGCCTGATACAATGAGGGAGAAACTTTCTTGAGTATTATCTCCAGCATCTGAACCAGACCGGCTATAACCAGAATAAACAGGATTGTCTGCAGATAGCCCAGTCCGTAAGGGTTAAGCACCCAATTCTGTAGGGCATATGTGGCTATAACCGCAACCGTAAGAACGAACGTAACAGCCAGTCCCATTCCGACGGCTGTACTGATTTTCTTTGAAACACCCAGGAACGGGCATATACCCAGGAACTGGGAAAGAACTATATTGTTAACGAATATAGCAGCAATAAATATCAGGAAATATTCCATATCATTCAGCTTTACGGTTCTTTATAGAGTTTACTACAGCCATAAGCAGGCCGAGTGTAATGAAAGCTCCTGGAGCGAGCACGAATACAAGCATGTTCATGGACTCGGGCAGTATGCGATAGCCGAATACCGCTCCATTTCCAAGCAGCTCACGTACGAACCCCAGCACAGTCAAAGCGAGAGTGAAACCTACTCCTATTCCTATACCGTCACAAATGGAAGCCAGGACATTGTTCTTGGCGGCAAACGCCTCGGCACGTCCCAGGATTATGCAGTTAACCACAATCAGCGGAATGAAAATGCCCAATGTCTTGTACAGATCGGGCACATAAGCCTGCATAAGCATCTGCAACAGGGTTACGAACGATGCAATCACAACTATATAGCAAGGTATCCTGACGCCGTCAGGAATCAGGTTCTTGAGCAGCGATATGAATGTATTGGAGCATATCAGCACGAACATGGTGGCCACACCCATACCTAAACCGTTAACGGCCGATGTCGTTGTAGCCAGCGTGGGACACATACCCAGCAGGAGAACAAACGTAGGATTCTCCTTGACTATCCCGTTTAATATTGTCTTGAAGTAATTCATAATCTTGCCCTTTTTTAGTTCTGTGATGAAGCACCGCTCACCGCATCGGCAGCAGTATATCCGAATGCTGCCTTGTAAGCTGAGTTGACAGCACGCAGAAACGCGCGAGAAGTGATGGTTGACGCGGTTATGGCATCCACTTGTCCGCCATCCTTGCTCACCGTCATGATATCATCACCGGGATTCATGCCTATGATGTTGTGGTTACCCGGCTTCTCAGGAGCTCCCAGAAGCACATTTACAACAGCCGGCTGCTCCTTTACGTCACCGCTTTTCTGACGGAACCAGCCGTCGGCCTGAGCGCCGAGACCGGGGGTTTCACTGTGCTCCAGCACGGTATATCCCAGGATAACGCCTTCCGGATCGAAGCCCACCATCACCTTCAGGCTTCCGCCGAATCCGTTCTTATCGGTAGATTCAACGGCTGTGCCTATCAGGTTACCGTTCCTGTCATTCACGCCATGAAAGACGAATCCATCACGCTCCACAGGAGCCTCAACGGTAAACTCAATGTCGCGGTCCCCCAATATAACACTCTTAATTCCGTTCTCTATGGCCTGATTGTTTATCTCCTTGATCGGACCACTGGTCACATTGTTGACCCATGCCAGCAAACCGGCAGCCACAACCGCTATCAATGTTAGCGCCAAGGCCATATTCATTATGTTTGATTCCAGTTTTTTCATTTTACAGCCTCCCCGAAACGTTTAGGTTTGCACCAGTTGTTAATAAGCGGAGTAACCGCATTCATGATCAGGATAGCGAATGACATACCTTCCGGGTAAGATCCGAAATAACGGATAACCACTGTCAGGAATCCAATGCCTATTCCGTACCACACCATACCGGTTACAGACATCGGCGATGTCACATAATCCGTTGCCATGAATATGGCGCCAAGCATGAGACCGCCGGCAAACAGATGGTAGAGCGGATTGACATAGAGTGCAGGGTTGATAAGCCACATGATGCCTGTTAGTACGAAAACGGTAGCCAGGATGCTCACGGGAATGTGCCAGGTAATAACCTTGCGCCACAGCAGGATACCCAGTCCTATCAATAAGGCTATGGCGCTCACCTCACCCAGGCAACCGCCTATATTACCCAGAAACAAGTCCTTAATACCTGGCAGTTGGTCTGCGGCAGATGAGTTGCCTCCAGCAATCTGACCTATCAGGTTAAGCGGAGTAGCGCCTGTAACGGCATCGGTATAAGCTATCATCTGATGGGGTACAGGCCAGGAAGTCATCTTGGCAGGGAAAGAGATAAGCAGGAACACACGTCCTACAAGAGCCGGGTTGAACGGGTTGTTACCCAGTCCGCCAAAGGCCATCTTACCTATTCCGATAGCTACCAGAGCACCTATGACAATCATATACAACGGTATGTTTGAAGGCAGGTTGAATGCCAGCAGTATACCGGTTATTATAGCCGAACCGTCGGCTATGGTTGAAGGACGCTTAAGGAAGAAGCGCGTGATGAACCACTCAAAGAACAGACAAGAAGCCACCGATGTGGCAGTAACTATCACAGCACCTGCGCCAAACATGATGACAGATGCTATGAATGCTGGAACGAGCGCCCATATCACGGTACGCATGTTCCTTTCTATGGTATCGCCGCAATGTATATGCGGTGATGTGGTAATATACAGTTTCTGTGCCATAATACCTTATTTCTTAGCGTTACGGGCGCGGATTATTCCACCTACCCTGTTCTTGGCCAGACGTACCCAGTCAAGCAGCGGACGGCGTGACGGGCATGTACTCTGACAGCAGCCGCACTCAATACAACTCATTATCCAGTTCTCCTCGGCGCATTCCCAGTCACTCCGCTCAGATGCAGTTGCAAGCAGATAGGGCTCCAAGCCCATGGGACATGCCTGAACGCATTTGGCGCAACGTATGCAGTTACGCTCCTCACGGCGGATGGCATCGGCCTCGGGAATCATCAGTATGCCGGATGTTCCCTTTACAACCGGAGCGGTATCATCCAGAAGCGGACGACCCATCATGGGACCGCCTGAGATGAGTTTACCTGTATCCTCAGGCATACCGCCTGCATACTCTATCAGCTGGCTGACTGGAGTTCCCATGCGGACCTTGAGGTTGCACGGATTCTTGAGTCCCTTGCCTGTTACGGTAACAATGCGTTCAAAAAGAGGCTTGTTCTTCATCACGGCCTCATAGATGGCAAATACGGTTCCCACGTTCTGAACCACGCAGCCCACATTGGCAGGCAGTGCGGGAGGAGGCGGGACTTGACGGCCTGTAACGGCTTCTATCAGCTGTTTTTCACCACCCTGCGGATATTTCATCTTAAGAGGCATCACCTCTATTCCGCTTACCATCGATGTCTTGGAGAGCAGCAGCGATATAGCATCGGGCTTGTTTGACTCAATGCCTATAACGGCACGGTCAATTCCCAGCACCTTGAGTATGATCTTTATACCTATTATAATCTCATCGGGATGTTCGAGCATCAGCCTGTGGTCTGCAGTAAGATAAGGCTCGCACTCCACGGCATTGATGATGAGTGTGTCAATTGTACACTCCTTGGGAGGACACAGTTTGACGTGTGTGGGGAAACAGGCACCGCCCATTCCAACTATGCCTGCGTTCTTGAGGCACTCTATTATCTCCTCGCGTGACTTGTTGCACTGAAGCACAAGCTTGTCTGAACGGTCTATCGACGGTTCCCACTCATCACCTTCTACATCAATGAATATAGCGGGTTTCCTCAGGCCGCTGGCATCAATCACGCTGTCTATCTTAGCCACCTTGCCCGATACCGATGAGTGTATCGACGCCGACATGAAACCGCCGGGCTCGGCGATACGTGTTCCTACGCGTACAACTGCGCCCTTCTCAACACAAGGCACTGCGGGAGCGCCTATATGCTGGGACAGCGGGAACACGGCCTGCTTAGGCAGAGCCAGAGTCTCTATCTTGCGGTCAGCAGTAAGCTTATTAGGCTCGGGGTGGACACCTCCTATCTTGAAAGTATTCATATCTGGTCTGCTGTATTTTGTTCTACTGTTTTTTGTGGAGCCTGCTCTACTGGAGCCTGCTCTGACGGAGCGGGAGCTGGAGCCGCCTCCTTCTTGGGCGGGAAGTTCACAGCCATGATTGTATGCTGCGGACATTCGTCAACGCACTTGCGGCACAGACGGCACTTCTCAAAGTCAATATATGCCAGGTTGTTCTCAAGTGTGATAGCCTCAAACGGGCACGCCTTGACGCACTTGCCGCAACCGATGCAGGCAACATTGCAAGCCTTCTTGGCTACAGGACCCTTATCCTTGTTTACGCAACTTACATAGACCCGGCGGTTAAGCTTGTTCTTGTTTCGCAGTTCTATTATCATGCGGGGGCAAGCCTTGGCACAGGCACCGCAAGCGGTACATTTGTCCTGGTCAACTACCGGCAGACCGGTCTCGGGGTCCATACTGATGGCATCAAACTTACATGCCTTCACGCAGTCTCCGCATCCCAGACAACCAAAAAAGCATCCGGTAGCGCCACCGTTCATCAGAGCTGCTGCAGCACAACTCTGAGCACCATCATATACACGTGTGCGGGGACGGTTTTCACATGAACCGGAGCAACGCACCACAGCCACCTTTTCTACTCCAACCTCAACCGCATGACCAGTTATGGCTGCGATCTGTTGCATTACCTCACTCTTGCATACCGAACATTTGAGCCCGTCCATAGACTCGCTCTTTACGCAGGCCTCCGCAAAAGCGGCACAACCGGGGAAACCGCAGCCTCCGCAATTGGCACCTGGCAGCAATTCGGTGATCTGCCCCACTCTGGGGTCTTCCTCAACCTTGAATTTTCTTGACACGGCATAGAGCACCAGGCCCAATACCAATCCCGTCAATCCCAATACAAGGACAGCTGTCAAAATAAACGACATATCTAAACTATAATTCTGAATCCAAAGTCCTTCTTTATCCTGCCCCGACAGAGAAACAGCACAATATAATAAGGTATAAGTACCCCTATCGATGCAACTGCGGCCATCTGCTCGCTGCCTGTCACCCTCATGGCGGCAATCAATGCCGACAGCAACAGCAATAGAGGCAACCCGAATGCCAGCAGAACGGCAGTCATTCCCATACGCTCCGCGGCAACCACAGTCACCTCCTGTCCAACAGACAGGTTCTCCGCACCACTCATGTCAACCTCCACCAGTTTCTCTTTTGATTCGGCTGCACGGCAAATCCTGCTTGCCTGACAACCCGAGCAGGCCGATGCCTGCAATATACGCACGGTAACCCTCTGACCGTCAATGGAGTTTACAACCCCCTCATGCCTGATTTCCGCGCTCATATTGCCCTTCGGTCCGTTTTTAATCTTACAAATGTAACTCATTTCTGCGTTTTGAAACGAATCAATTTGACATTTTTATTAGAATTATTTAAAAAGTGCTGATTGATTGCAGATTCACACATTTTTACTACCTTTGCGCCGCCTTTACGAGATAAAGGCTGTTCAAATCATTTATAAATTCAATAAAAACAACAACTTATGGCAGCAAAAATCAGATTGCAGAGAAGAGGCCACAAAGGTTATGCCTTCTATTCAATCGTAATTGCAGACTCCAGAGCTCCACGTGATGGAAAGTTTATTGAGAAGATTGGTACCTACAATCCTAACACCAATCCCGCTACAGTAGATTTGAATTTCGAAAGAGCCCTGTACTGGGTTAACGTAGGCGCACAGCCCACTGACACCGCACGTAACATCCTTTCACGCGAGGGTGTGTATCTTATGAAGCACCTCCAGGGTGGCGTTAAGAAAGGCGCTTTCGACGAGGCAGCAGCTCAGGCCAAATTCGATGCCTGGAAGCAGGCTAAGGAGAGCGCTCTCAAGGCTATCACCGTTAAGGATGAGCAGGCCAAGCGCGAGCTGAACAAGGCTAAACTGGAAGCAGAGAAGAAGGTTAACGAGGCTATCGCCGAGAAGGTTGCCACCAAGAAGGCTGAGGCTAAGGCAGCAGCTGAGGCAGCAGCCGCAGAGGCAGCAGCTGAGGAGGCAGCAGCCGAAGCTACCGAGGCTCCTGCCGAGGAGGCTCCCGCAGCTGAGGAGGCACCCGCTGAGGCATAAACCTCTTACTCAAATCAAAAAAGAACACATTGGGGACTGTCTCCAATGTGTTCTTTTAATATATATTTGCACCCGTTATGGGAAAGTTTAAGGCATTTCTTGAAAAGAAGGATATTGTAATATCCGGTAAGAGGTACGGAGTAGACGCTCTGGGAGCTATGGCGCAGGGATTGTTTGCGTCACTGCTCATTGGTACGATCATTGCTACAATAGGTGAGCAGGCCGGTATCCAATGGCTTGTCGATGTAGGCGGCTTTGCCAAAAGTATGGCCGGTCCGGCAATGGCGGCATCAATCGCATATGCTTTGGGAACGCCCAATCTGGTACTGTTCTCGATGCTGGCCGTAGGCGCTGCAGCCAACAAGTTGGGCGGAGCCGGTGGCCCGCTCGCAGTCTATGTTGTAACCATATTCGCATCTGAATTCGGAAAAGCAGTCTCCAAGGAGACTAAAATCGATATTCTTGTAACTCCGCTGGTTACAATCGCTGTCGGCATAGGCCTTTCATACTGGTGGGCTCCGGCAATAGGCTCGGCCGCAAGCAGCCTGGGTCACGTCATCATGTGGGCCACATCCAAGCAGCCGTTCCTGATGGGTATATTGGTATCGGTCATTGTGGGTATGGCACTCACACTCCCCATAAGTTCAGCAGCAATATGCGCTGCATTGAGCCTGACAGGTCTTGCAGGCGGTGCCGCACTTGCAGGTTGCTGTGCCCAAATGGTAGGATTCGCAGTATTGAGTTTCCGCGAGAACCGCTGGAACGGAATAATTTCCCAGGGATTAGGAACTAGTATGCTCCAAATGGGCAACATAGTCAAGAATCCCAGGATATGGATAGCCCCCATTCTTGTATCCGCCATTACAGGTCCCATGGCTACATGCCTGTTCAAGATTGAGATGAACGGACCGGCCATAGCATCCGGTATGGGAACCTGCGGTCTGGTAGGCCCTATCGGAGTTTATACCGGTTGGTCTCAGGAAATAGTCGAGGGAACACGCATGGCCGTTTCAGGTGCCGATTGGACAGCACTGATAGCCGTGAGCATCGTACTCCCGGCTATCCTGACAATGATTATCGGCCCCACCCTTCGCAGGATGGGCTGGATCAAGGACGGTGACCTCAAACTGGACTAGTCCTTACTTGATTGTTTTGCGCACCAGGTCAAGGAGCGATTTTGACGGGGTTGCCTTATCCTTGAGAGGGATCAGGTACCAGTCCACAGTCCAGGTCAGGCTCTCGCCGGGAGCAAGACTCTTGTACTCTCCCTGACTTTCCAGTTCTATATAAGTCTTGCCCTGATTTACATAAACCTGTATCTCGGCCTCATCGGGAGCGGGCTGTGAGGGATTGATATCATCGAACTTCTTTATCATGAGCAGGCCGTTTGCGGCATAAGCCAGCCAGCCCTTGCCGTCAGCATTGATCTTGCGGTTCTGGGCGCCTGTCTCAAAATTGTACCACGATGCGCCGGCCTCACCCTTGAACGGGATAAGGTTTGCGGGGGTGATGCTCTCAACCGGAGTGTCAAAGAATATCAGGCCTTCCTCATCGGACACAACGCGTGAAATCTCCCACGGAGCCACCTTACGGGTCTCTTCACCTTTGTTTATGATTGTATACGCTATGCGGATGAACTTGCCTTTGGGATCGGGCGAATACTGCTTGCGTATCTGGAACGGCAGTTTGCGGGCCACCTGGCTTGTGAGCAGAAGTGACTTGCTGTTCTTGCCGAGTATAGGCTGCGCCTCACTTGACTCATCGGTATAGGCGCTGCGGTCAAACTCTGTTACAGGAGGCCAGTTCCACTCTTTCTGGGGGCTGGTCCAGAATGTACTGCCGTACTGGTTCTGCATACGCAGTTTGGAGAGCATCTCGGTCTCATCATACTTGTATGAAAGAATCTTGCCACCTTCCTTGGCGCTTACCGTCATAGTCACGTTACCGGCCTTGATCTCAAAACCTTCCTCTGCGTTACCGCTTACCGTCTGTGCTTTTACCGCACCTGATATTACCACAGCCATTACTGCTGCAATTATTCCGTTAGTTCTCATATAGCACTTTTTTGCAAATATACCAAAACAGTACAAAAGGGGACAGACCCCAATTGTACTATTTTTCAAAAATGATACAATTGGGGTCTGTCCCCTTTTGTACTGTTTTTGCTCAGCGGAGGGCGCGCATTGCGTTGAGAACTGCCAGGACGGTTACTCCCACATCGGCGAATACCGCCATCCACATGGTTGCAAGGCCCGGTATTGCCAGAAGCAGAACAGCTATTTTTATTCCTATGGCAAGCCAGATGTTTTCTTTGGCTATGCGGATGGTACGGCGTGCTATCTTTACTGCGAGCGCTATCTTGGAGGGTTTATCATCCATGAGAACTATATCGGCGGCCTCAATAGCTGCGTCCGATCCGAGCGCTCCCATTGCAAAACCGATATCGGCACGGGTAAGTACGGGAGCATCGTTTATACCGTCGCCCACGAATGCAAGCGTTCCGTCTGCAAGAAGTTTCTCCACCTCCGATACCTTATCGGCCGGAAGCAGCTGGGCACGATACTCATCAACGCCAACCTTCTTAGCCACAGCGGCAGCCACATGTTCCTGGTCGCCGGTAAGCATAACTGTCTTGCTTACACCCGCATCCTTAAGTGAGGCTATTCCAAGAGCCGAATCCTCCTTGATCCGGTCCGATATCACTATGTGACCTGCGTACTCACCGTCTATGGCCACATGGATGATTGTTCCGTCATGATGGCAGGGACGCCACTCTGCACCAACCTTTTCCATCAGCTTGCTGTTGCCCACTGCTACGCGCTTTCCGTTCACCGTAGCCAGTATTCCGTGACCGGCAGTCTCCTCAACATCGGTAATAACACAGTCATCCTGCTCATTGGGGTATGCATTCCTTAAAGCCATTGCGATAGGATGCGTAGAGTGACGCTCAACATGAGCGGCCAGATGAAGCAGTTCGTTGTCGTCAATCTCCTGCGGATGTACGGCCGTCACCTCAAACACACCTTCGGTCAAAGTGCCCGTCTTGTCAAAAACTACAGTCTTCAAACCGGCCAGCTTGTCCAACAGATTTGAGCCCTTGATAAGGATACCCTTGCGCGAAGCTCCTCCAAGTCCGCCAAAGAAGGTAAGCGGGACCGATATCACCAGTGCGCACGGGCAAGACACAACCAGGAACAGCAGTCCGCGATAAATCCAAGTAGCCCATTCTCCGGTAATCAGGCCCGGGACAACGGCCACAAGTACAGCCAGCCCCACAACGACAGGAGTATACACACGGGCAAAACGGGTTATGAAACTTTCGCTGCGGCTCTTGCTTTCGGCCGCATTCTCCACAAGGTCCAGGATTCTGGATACTGTGGATTCGGCGAATGCCTTAGTCGTGAGGACCTTAAGCACTCCGTTCAGGTTTACACATCCCGAAAGGATCTCATCGCCTTTATTTACGCTGCGGGGCATACTCTCGCCTGTAAGTGCTACAGTATCAAGGCTTGATGTTCCCTCAATAACAACACCGTCCATAGGAACCTTCTCTCCAGGACGTATAATAATCATCTCACCGACCTTTACCGTATCGGGCGCAACCGCAAGCAGTTTTCCGTTCCGCTCTACATTGGCTGTATCAGGCCGTATGTCCATAAGGTGGGATATGGATTTGCGGCTGCGGCCCTCGGCCACTTCCTCAAACATCTCGCCTATCTGAAAGAAGAGCATTACAAATACAGCCTCTGCGAACTGCGTCTCGGCTCCGGGCATGAATCCTATTGCCAGAGCACCGATAGTAGCTATGCTCATAAGGAAATCCTCGCTCAACGCCTCACCTTCAAACAACCCTTCTGCTGCCTCATGCAATGTTTCCCAACCCACTATCAGATAAGGAACCAGGAACAGCAGAAGATACTGCCAATCCTGCCAGTCTGTCTTTTTCTCTATCAGCATAGCGGCAACAAGCAGCAATGCTGCAGCTACTATTTTAATGATGCGTCCGTGGCCTTCCTCTTGCCCGTGTTCATGTTCGTGATGATGTTCGTGTGCCATTTTATATGTTGTTTAATTCTTTTTCCGGTGCAAAGTTACCGTCTCCGTAATGCAACCCGGTTGCAAACAATTAATCCTGCAATTACCTTTTTTTATCTATGCAATACTATAATATTTAAATAAATGCTTAATTTTGAGCCTCAAAATGAAAATCAACAGTTATTAATCATATTCAGATCACATTAATGAAAAAGCTTTCAACAATCGCACTCATTGCGTCTATCGTATTGGTAAGCGCATGTGGCCCCAAGGATCCGGGTTTGAAGGATGCCTACAAGAACTATTTCAAGATTGGTGTAGCCGTTACCCCGCGTAACGTGACTGATTCACTTCAGGCAGCCATCATCCTCAAGGAGTTCAACAGCGTAACAGCCGAGAACTGCATGAAGCCGGGTGAAATCCACCCCCAGCCTGGCGTATGGAATTTTGCACAGGCCGATGCCATAGCAAACTTCTGCCGTGCCAACGGTATCAAGATGCGTGGTCACTGCCTTGTATGGCACAGCCAGTTTGCCAACTGGATGTTCAACAAGTATGATGAGAACGGAAATCAGGTTGTAGAGCGTGACGAGAAGGGCGATACCATCTGGGTAGAGCAGCCCGTACGCGGCGGATTCGGCGGTTTCGGCGGATTCGGCGGTTTCGGTGGTCCCCGTCCCCAGGGTGCTCCTCAGGCAGGTCAGCGCGGCCAGGGTCAGCGCGGTCAGGCTCAGCAGGCTCCTCAGATGACCAAGGTTCCCAAGTATGCCAAGGCTACCAAGGAAGAGTTCTATGATTCACTCCGTGTCCACATCCACACCATCATCAACCGTTACAAGGACGTTGTTTACTGCTGGGATGTTGTTAACGAGGCTATGAGTGATGCCAACAACCCCGATGCTCCCTACGAGCAGTCATTCCGTCAGTCAACCGCTTATCAGCTCTGCGGTGACGAGTTTATCAAGAAGGCATTCGAGTTTGCTCACGAGGCTGATCCCAACGCCGGTCTGTTCTACAACGACTACAGCGCCTGGACTCCCGCCAAGAGAACTTACATCTACAACATGGTTAAGAAGCTCCAGTCAGAGGGTGCTCCTATCAC
Organism: Bacteroidaceae bacterium; assembly: GCA_045534785.1. GTDB lineage: Bacteria > Bacteroidota > Bacteroidia > Bacteroidales > Bacteroidaceae > Colenecus. Next base: position 26,954 of record JAZSKJ010000020.1, read on the forward strand.
CGGTATCGGTATGCAGGGTCACTACAACATCTATGACAACCCCACCATCGAGGACTTCGAGAAGGCTATCCAGATGTATCTTGAGCTGGTTGATGATATCCAGATCACCGAGTTCGACGTTCGTATCAACCACGAGGCCGGCGGTCAGCTCCAGTTCAGCCGCGGCGAGGGCCAGACTCTCACCGACTCTATCGCTCAGCTGCAGATGGCCAAGTATGACGAGCTCTTCAAGGTTCTGCGCAAGTACAAGAAGAACTTCTCATGCGTAACATTCTGGAACCTTGGCGACCGCGATTCATGGCTGGGTGCCAACAACTTCCCGCTGCTGTTTGACGGTCAGTACCAGCGCAAGCCGGTTTACTACACCGTTCGCGACTTCAAGAAGTAATAAACACTTCTATATAAAAGAGGATGGCTTAATACAGTCATCCTCTTTTTTTAATGTCATGATTTTTCCTTAGGTCACCAGTTAGGACGGAATTCAGCGTTCCCTATGGAGAATTACTTCCTTTAAGGAGAAATATTATTTTCCTTAAGGGAAATAAAATTTCTCCAACTGGGAAAATAATTTTCCCCTTAACAAGGCTTCTTTCAAGTGTTTTGTCGCGTAGTGAACCAATGGGAGTCGAGCAACAGGAATCTGTAAAAAATTTTCAGCTCAAATACTTGTACTGGTCACTGGATTTACAAGAAAGGATTTGAGATCGTATCTTGAAGATGGGAGTCTATGACATCCGGCTCCATAAAGTAGACGGTAAAGGCCGATGAGCTGGGAAAGCGGTTGAAGAAGGGATCGGTGGTCTGGAAGAACTCTATAGAGCTGACCTTGCCGCTGGCCATCATCCCGCGACGGTAACGGCGGATGTGGCGCTCCATGCAGGGAATTACCTTAATGCCGGTGCGGCCGTCCTTAAGCACAACCTTGGCTACGATATGTTTCTTGGGCCTATTATCCGTTGCCTGCTCCTGCTGCTCCGCGCTCAAACGGTGTGACACGCTGATATGCCGGCCAAACCGTTCATTGATATCGGCCATCATACTGCGGAACAGAACGCTGTGGCCGGGCATATCGGCCGGACTGAAAAGACCTATGTAATAATGTATCATCTCGTGGATGATAGTGTCATCAATCTCATCCTGGGGCAGGTCAAACCGCCGGCTTATGCGTATCTTAAAGTCCGAATACTCCAGCCGTCCGTGCCATTTGCGGTGCTTGCGGAAGGCGCACACGCCCAGATAGGTCTTAGCATTGGTGATGGATATAGGAGGTTCAGGGAGCCTACCGTCAAACATCGTGACGTTAAACTCCCTGAACTTTTGCTGGACGTATTCTATTGTCGGTATCACTCTATGGTCTCGCGTTTGAGCGATTCTATATAGCGGTCTATGCGGCGCAGTTCATCCGGGATGCGGATGTTCTGGGGGCACTCGCGCTCGCAGCGGCGGCAGGCTATGCAGTGATCGGCCTGACGGACTGTTGGGATAGCCTCGTTGTAGGCCAGCAGGTACTTGCGGCGGGCGCGGGCATAACCCTCCTGCTCCTTGCTCTTTACGTATGTGCCGGCGGTGATGTTGTCATTATAGAACTTGAATATGCCGGGTATGTTGATGCCGTAGGGGCAAGGCATGCAGTAGTTGCAGGCGGTGCACTTTACCAGCGGGTAGTCCTCCATCTGGGTGGCCATTTCAAGCAGGAACTTCTTCTCCTCTTCATCCAGCGGCTGGAAATCAAGGTAAGTCTCCAGGTTGTCCTGCAGGTGCTCCATGTAGGTCATTCCGCTCAGGGCAGCCAATACACGCGGGAAACTGCCCACGTATCGGAACGCCCATGATGCTATTGAACGCTCGGGTTCACGCTCCTTGAGTTGGTCGGCAATCTGAGCAGGTACGTCCGATAAGGCTCCGCCGCGCAGAGGCTCCATAATCACGATGGGAATCTCACGCTTGTCGAGTTCGGCATAGAGGTAATCGGCACGGGTGTTTCGGCCGTTGGGGTGCTCCCAGTCCACATAGTTCATCTGGATCTGGACAAAATCCCAGTGGTATTTGTCGTGCAGTTCCATCATCTGGTCAAAGCCGTCCTTGTGGCCATGGAACGAGAATCCAAGTTTGCGGATATGTCCGGCCTCACGTTCTGCAACCAGGAACTCCATGATTCCGGTGTTCTCAAAACGGTTGCGGAAATCGTTGCCGTCCTGAATGGAGTGCAGCAGATAGTAGTCTATATGGTCTGTCTTGAATATGTTCAGCGAGTTCTGATACATGGTCTTGCATCCATCGAATGTTGAATTACCGAACACCGACAGTTTGGTGGCCAGTATCCACTTGTCGCGCGGATGGCGGTTAAGGGCTTCGGCTGTAGCGCGCTCGCTGTCACCTCCCAGATATACGGGCGATGTGTCAAAGTAATTTACACCATGCTCAAGTGCAAAGTCAACCAGGCGGTTAACCTCATCCTGGTCAATAACCTGCCTACCCTGTTCGTTACGTTTCTGCGGCCAGCGCATGCAACCGTAACCCAGCACACCTATGCCGGGATAGTGCTGCAGCATCTCTCCGTGCAGGTCCTTGTTTGACGTTCCGGTCTTACCGGGATTCTTGGCGGCCTTGGGGGTGCAGGAATCCAGTGCCAGTGCAGCAGCGCCCGCTCCCATATACTTAAGGAAATCTCTTCTTTTCATAGTGTGTCAGGCATTGTGGTGAATAGATAATCCGTTAACTGTGATGGCGCTTATGGGGCGTGAGGGACAAAGGTTCTCACACGCACCGCAGCCTATGCATCGGTCCTCTGCGACCGATGGAATCTGCATACGAGATCCCGGCTGACGGACCATTCTGATTGCGCCCGACGGGCAGTGATATGCGCAGTTTCCACAGCTGTCCTTACCCTGTGCAGGCAGGCAGAGGTCCAAATTTACATGAGCCACGCCTATGCGTACGGCCAGTTTCTGCTCAACGCTGACAGGTTTGATGGCACCAGCCGGGCAGACCTGACTGCAGGCGTTGCACTCGGGGCGGCAGTAGCCCTTATCGTACTCCATGACCGGCTGCATGAAATGCTCCAGGTCCGATGAAGGTCTCAATACATTATTCTTGCAAGCGCTCACGCAGAGCTGGCAGCCTGTGCAATGGTCATAGAAACTCTTGACGCTGCCTGATCCGGGCGGAACCAGACGCTCCGAGCGGTCGGGGGATTTCTTATCAATCACCTCGGCCAGTCCGCCGTGCATATGGTCCTGGGCGTTGGCAGCGGCACCTGCGGCTACTACGGCTGCGGTTACCAGGAATGCGCGTCGGCCCTCATCCACGCTGACATTTGAGGGAGCGGGAGCAGCCTTTCCTGCGGCATACCTGAAACTTATGGCATTATCCTGACAAGTCTCTATGCAGTCAAAGCAATCCACGCAACGGCTGTAGTCAATCTTGTGGTTCTTTGTATCGATGCATCCTGCCTTGCACTGACGTCCGCACTTGCCGCAGTTTATGCATTTGCTCTCATCAATAACGGGACGCATCAGTGAAAACCTGCTTACAAGACTCAGGAGAGTTCCTACAGGACAGATGGTGTTGCAGTATTCACGCCCCCACATCCATGCACAAATGCAGATTATTATGAGAGTAAGCAGTCCGGTAAGCAACAGAGGCAATGTAACAGAACCGGATGCTGTTGCCACTATTGACTGTACCATACGGCCGTAAGCGCTGTAAGGTGCAATCAGGGCAATGAGCATCTGGCCGCTTGCAATGATTGATACTATAGAAAGTACCAACACTGCGTAGCGCACCCATCTGTGCTCACTCACGTATTTGAACTTGTGTGTTTTCTTCTTCTTGAAAAGTTTCTCACCCTTACGGCGTATCCAGATCACGACATCCTGGAATATTCCCATAGGACATATCACTGAGCAGTAAATGCGCCCCAGCAGGAATGTAAGCAGCAGGATTGATATTACAAGTGTAAAGTTAAGGGCAAGCAATGATGGAAGGAACTGGAGTTTGGCCATCCAGCCCCAGCAGTTATGCCCTATCCCGATAAACAGCAGCGTTATCCCCACAAGGAAAACCGCCGCAAGAACGACTCTGATTTTTTTCAGCATAGTTGGTAACCGACTTTTGTTTTAGAGTCACAAATATAGAAAAAAAACGGATAATCCCATACTCTACCGTATAACTATCAGAACAAATCCAGAGATAACTGTCCGTCGCCCAGCAGATTGAACGACATGCGGTGATATGGAGTGGTCCCGTATTGCTTAATGGCCTCACGGTGTCTGGCCGTAGGATAGCCCTTGTTCTCCCGCCAGTCATACTGCGGATATTCATCGGCTATGCGGTTCATATAATCGTCACGGTACGTCTTGGCCAGTATTGAAGCCGCCGCAATGGACATCATCTTGCCGTCGCCCTTAACAATGGTAGTATGCGATATGCCCGGATACGGGATGAAACGGTTACCGTCTATAAGCAGATGCTCCGGCCTCACCTTAAGTTGGTCTATTGCCCTATGCATGGCCGTGAATGATGCCTTTAAGATGTTTATTTTGTCAATCTCCACATTATCCACCACACCCACGGCCCAAGCCACAGCCTCCCGCTCAATGATAGGGCGCAGTTCATAGCGCTGCTTTTCGGTAAGCTGCTTGGAGTCATTCAGCAGCGGATTGCTGAAACCCGGCGGCAATATCACCGCAGCGGCATACACAGGCCCGGCCAGACAGCCACGCCCCGCCTCATCACAGCCAGCCTCCACCCTGCCCTCTACCAGATACGGCAATAACGGATTATGTTTCATAACAGACTGCAAATTTAAAAAAAAGCCGCCACCTCAATGAGATGACGGCAATCTTTTCGCCAGACCTTTAATTGGCCGATGTTGTCACATCTGCGGCCGGTATGGTGTAAGGTTTTTTAACACTATTCTTTCTTCAAAGCTTCGGCGGGATTGGTGCGTGCAGAGCGGATTACCTGCCAGATTACTGAGGCAAAAGCTATTGCCAGCGATATTATGGTGGCGACTGCAAACACCCAGCCGTAGCCTTCTATTCTGTAGGCAAAGCGCTGCAGATATAGGTGGGCGGACCAGATGGCTAACGGCACACCTATGGCGCAGGCTACTCCTGCCAGAACCATATAGAACTTGACATTACGCCAGGTTTCTTGTGTGACATCGGCCCCGAAGACCTTGCGCAGTGCAATCTGCCTGGTGTTCTCATCGGCAAAGTATGTGCTCATGGCTAGCAGGCCCAGCAGGGCAATGATAACTGAGAGTACGGTAAACAGTTCCACAAGCCGGATGGTACGCAGCACAGAATCTAACTGTTTCCTATTGAGATCACGCATAAAGCCGTATGACCAGGGTTCTTCTTCGACTCCGGAGGTTTCAAGCCGGTATTCACGATATGCCTTCAGAATCTGGTCACTGTAAGACGGATCCTCGCCGGTTGTGCCAATCAATAAACAATTGGCATATTGCATTATCTCTGAACGGGCTACTATTACAGCACCATTGGGGTTGTCCTCACTGTTTGCAACAGACTTTGACGGGAAATCGGCCACTATTCCGCCTATATACTCTGGTCGAGAGCCGTTCATCATTATTCTGCGTGGAAACACGGTTGTGGTGTCCGATACTCCCGCCATATTGAAAGCGGACTGACTCATCCAAAGTGAATTTATAAGGGGATGACCAAAGTCATCCTGCACCTCCAGTCCCATGAGCTGGAAATAAACCGAGTCACACATGATAATGGGCATGTGAAGGTAGTGCTCATCATCAATCTTGATACTCATGGTCATATTTATCATGCCCGGTAGGCCACGGCCCACACCTGAGCTGGTTACAAACGGAAGCTGTTCAACTTTATCCTTGAACAGTTTTGCCATATCATAGTCACGAGCCGCATAACCTATATAGAACAGGTTATCCACTGCCGCATGTGTGGGACGGTTAAGCATGTGGCGCATCTGCACCTCCATGAGCAGCGACATTGCAATCAGGAATACCGAAAGGACATTCTGTACCACTATAAAGATACGGCTTAAAACCATCTTGTTCCGGCGGCGCAGGGTTCCTTTTATCACATCTATAGGTTCAAAGCGAGAAGCCGCAAAAGCCGGAAGCAGTCCGCAGGCTGTACCCAGAAACAGGATACCACCTATATAGGCAATAATATATCCAGGCGTCATCATGATTGAAAGCTTCACGCTTGTCTCGCCTATACCTTCTGCAACCTTTTTTGTTGATACAAGTTCATCAACCATTGGTGCCAGCAGATATGCCAGCAACAACGCCACAGCAAAACAAACGGCAGTGAAAGCCACAGATTCCGCAATGTATTTCCACAGGATAGCGCCACGCTCCGCTCCCAAGAGTCTGCGGGTGGCCATCTCCTTGGAGCGTTTACCTGTCAGGGCCAGACTCAGGTTCACATAGTTGAATATGGCTGACAACAGAAGCAGCAGCACAACAACAGTCAGAAGTTTAAGCATCTGCCTGTTACCGCTGTGGATTATACTACCGCCATTGGGATAGAAGAAGAAAGCCTCATCGGTACGGTATGCTTGCCATTTGTCTACATTCTCAGGCTGCCATGTGGAATCATAGTTCTTATGAAGCAGCGCCTTTACTTTGGCATTAGCATCGGTCAAATTGACATCATCACACAAGAGATACCAGGTTGAGTAATTGCCTATGCTGTTAAAATCCTTGCTCTCATTTGCGCCCCAACTGTCTGATATGTTAAAGATTATATCAAATGGCATGAACAGTGAGCGGTCTGAACAGGAAAACACGCCCTTGATAGTTCTTTCTGATTCATTTACCTTTAACGTACTGCCCACCAGACCATTTCCATCTTTTGCTATACGACGCGCTAAGGATTCACTAATCAGGATGTCTTTATTTCCCACGAAATCACTTGCACTCCCTTCAATAAAGCGGTAGTGCGGAAACACCTTGAAGAAGTCTGCATCGGCCTCTATGCCACTACTGTTGAACGTATCCCCATCCATATCAATGACAGGTTGCCACATTAAAGCTAAATGTGTCACGGCCTCCACCTCAGGGATATTCAACTCTATCTCCTCCTTGTCCCAGTATGTAAGCCCAAGCGTTCGCTCGCTGCCAAGCACAAATGTCCGCTTCCAATTGGGCGACCCATGTGCAACCTGGTACTGTTGCACCACGTAACTACCTATAAGGATTACGAACGCCAGGCTCACAGCCAGACCCACCGCTTCAATAGTTGTGTAGAGTTTGTTGCGGCTCAAGAATTTAAGATAACTCTTCATACAGGTATTAAAGCTCGTTCTTCACGTCCGATACTATGCGGCCATCAAACAGGTCTATGGTGCGCTGGGCCATGGCGGCATCCTTCTGTGAGTGTGTCACCATTACGATTGTCGTGCCGTCGTCATTAAGTTCTCGCAGCAGGTTCATAACCTCGCGGCCGTTCTTGGAGTCCAGGTTACCGGTGGGCTCATCGGCCAGGATCAGCTTGGGGCCGGCCACAACCGCACGTGCTATTGCCACACGCTGCTGCTGACCGCCGGAGAGCTGCTGTGGGAAATGCTGGGCGCGATGACTTATAGCCATACGTTTCATTATCTCCGTCACGCGGCGTTTGCGCTCCGATGCACTTATGTTCAGGTACTTGAGCGGCAGTTCAATGTTGTCATAAACATTAAGCTCATCAATCAGGTTAAAGCTCTGGAAAACAAAGCCTATGTTTCCCTTACGGAACCGGGTGCGCTCTTTCTCCTTAAGCGTGGAAACCTCTGTATCAAGCAACTCGTATGATCCCGATGTGGGATTGTCAAGCAGTCCCAGGATATTAAGCAGAGTGGATTTGCCGCAGCCCGACGGGCCCATTACCGCCACAAACTCACCATCCTTGATTTCAAACGATACTCCGTTAAGCGCGGTGGTCTCAATCTCTTCCATGCGGAAGACCTTACTCAGATTTGTTACCTTAATCATGTCTGTATTTGTTTTATGTTTGTTTTTTGTCTTTACTTATCTGTTTATTCTTTCTGTAATGCCTCTGCGGGGTTTGCATTGGCCGCTTTCCAGCTTTGGAGCGTAACTACAGTTACGGTAATAGCTGCAACAACCAGCAGCGCTACGATGAATATCCACACATGTATTGGAGCCTGATAGGCAAAACCCTTTCGCCAAACAGTCATCAGCCAATAAGCTACGGGGGCTGCTATCACGAAACTTGCACCAGCCATAATGAGGTATTTCTTGTTGATCATCTTCAAGATGCTGCCTACCGTGGCGCCGTTGACGCGCCGCACGGCAATCTCTTTGCGGAGGAACTGCGTCTCAAAGAACACCAGGCCGATGATGCCGATGATAGCAATCAGCAGGGCTACAAAAGAGGCGATGGTGATCAGCTTTCCAAACGACTGCTCGCTCTGGTACATATTTTCGATCCATTCATCCAGATGACGCACACTTACCTGGTCCGGCTCGCGGGTAGGGTCAAAGGCACAGACCGCTTCTTTGATATAATTGGAGATTTCCTTGAAGTCGCTCTCTGGAGCAGTCTTGACATACATCACGCCGAAGTTTCTCCACTGTGTCTTACCCCAGATCAAAAGTACAAGAGGCCCCATCGCGTGCTGCAGGCTTTTGAAGTTGAAATCTTTTACGATACCCACAATCTCAGTATTGTCCACATGGCCGCCCACTTGGCTGCCGACATGGTATTGCGGGAACATATTGATGAAAGTCTCGTTGGCGATAAAAACACCTGTCTCGCTCTGGTTGTCAGACTCTCGGAAATCCCGTCCATCAATAATCTGAAGGTTGAAGAAGCGCACAAAGTCATCAGTTACCGGCAGCACCTCCATAAATATCTGCTTGCCGTCATCTCCGGTACGTCCCCAGCCCATCTTCTGGTCTGAAACGATGAGATTGTCGGAGAAGGTCACATCCGTAATGGACGGGTTCTGCAGCAACTTGTCTTTCAGCGGCTCATGTGCGGCACCGGCATAATAGCCACACCATACCTGCAGGATATTCTCCTGCGGGAAGCCCATGTCTTTGCTCATCATGAACTTGGTCTGCACATGAACATACAGCGCCATCAGGATGAAAATGAACGACAATACGAACTGAAGGCTCACCAGGACATTGCGCAACATCTTTCCCTTCACGCTCATTGCGTAAGACCCTTTCAGCACAAGCGCAGCGGGCTGGGCCGTGGAATAGAGCGCCGGAGCGATACCGGCGACCACGGCAGAGAACAGTGCGATGCCGAGCATCAGAATCAGGATGCCGATATTATCCTTCAGGGCGATACTATCTGATACATACGATGCCCAGGACGTTCCGGCGATGACATGCATGATGAGAGCAGCAATGGCGAAGGCCACCAAAGCAATCAATCCGGCATGCATCAGTTGGCGTCCAATCAATGAACCTCGGCCTTCTCCCAGTACCTTGCGGGTATTGATGTTCTTGATTCGGAAAGGAATCTCGGCGAAAGCAAAGTTGATGAAATTGATGATGGCGATGATAATCAGCAGGATGGCAATCGCGGCCAGCGTAACGGTAATCGCTTTGTTGGCACTGGGAACATTTGCCCTCACATCCCTTTCGAAGTGGGCTTCGTGTATTTGGGAGATCCTGAATCCGTTGCGGTATTCGGCCCGTGTTTCTTCTTCGGATGATATGTATTCCCCGAGAGCCGAATATATCGCGTCCTCTGTCTCCTTAGCCATGGACGGGTCCTTCAATTTCAGATAGGCGGCATAGGACCATTCACTGAAGTTATCAAGATCGTTATCTCCCAAGTCCAGGAGCATGCCGATATGCGCACTGAAATTCCGCGGAGTGTTCCTGAAGACACCGATGATGCGTCGGGACCCGTCACTTCCGTTTTCCAGGATCTTTCCGATAGCACTCTCCTCGCCGAATATCATTTTTGCAAAGGCTTCGTTGAGCACACACGTCTGGGCTGCGTCAAACTCCTTGGCCGATCCTTCCACCCATTCCACCGGGAAGACTGAGAAAAAAGAGGAATCCACGCAGGCCATTGGGATGGTGATGGGGCTTTCCCGGTCTCCTTCCTTGTACAGCACGTCATCTCCTAAAGGTTTCCAGGTGCACACGGCCTCAATATTCGGGCTGGCATCACGAGTCATTTCAATAAACGGCCTGCCTATGTGGGTGCTAAACAGCCCATGATCCATCCAATTGTTCTCCAGGCGGAACACCTGCCCGTGTCCTTCAAAGTTGGCGTCATAGGTCGTATCCCAGCGCACCTGTACCATCAGGATCATTGCCGCCGCGAAAGCGACGCTCATTCCCAGGATGTTGATCAGCGTGGAAACGCCTGTCTTTCTGAATACTTTCATAATTTAAAATACCAATACATCACTATCACCGAATGTGTCATATCCGGAGGTTATCACTTTCTCACCAGGCTGCAGGCCCTCAAGCACCTCGTAGTACTGGGGGTTCTGGCGGCCTATGCGTATTTCTCTCCTGACGGCCTTGGTGCCATCCTTGTTAACCACATATATCCACTTTCCGCCGGTCTTCTGGTAGAAGGTTCCGCGCGGTATGATTATAGCCTCTTCGGGCTGGCCCAGCTGCAGGTTCAGGTAGTAGGTCTGGCCGGCGCGGATGTTATCGGGCTGCTGGCCGGAGAACTTGAAATCAGCCTTGAACTTGCCGTCACGTACCTCAGGGTAGACCTTGCGGATTACTGTTGAATAGGTATCGCCCTGACGCTCAAAAGTAGCCTCAAGACCTGAAACCACACGGTCTATGTAGTGCTCGTCTATCTGGGCCTCTACCTTATATACACCTACGCTGTTTATCTGGCCTATCTTGGTGCCGCTGGCTATGCTTTGGCCAAGCACTACATCAAGCAGGCCAAGCTCTCCGTCTATGGGAGCTTTTACTATCAGGTTGCTCTTGCGCTTGCGTATCATCTGCATATTGAGCTGCATGTTCTCCAGAGACTCTTCCATTCGGTCTATCTGTGTGCCGCGGAAAAGGCTGTCCTGGCGCGAACGCTCATCTATAAGTTCATATTTCTGCTGAGCAAGGCGGTAATCCTCCTGGGCCTTAAGATACTCCTCACGGGCAATGAGCTTATCCTCATAAAGCGATTTCTGCTGCTCGTAAGCACGGCGCAGACGATCCACCTGCGTGCCGTATTCCAACTGGTTCTGGCGCACGTCAAGTTTCTGCTGTTCCATCTGTATCTGTGTGTTGCGCAGTATGTTCTCCTTCTCGGCAAGCTCGGCCTCAGAGTTCAGGATCTGCAGGTCAAGGTTATCATTTGAGAGAACCAGTATGGCATCGCCGGCCTTGACTGGTGAGCCCTCCTCAATGAGTATCTCCTGTACTATACCGCCCTCCTGGGGGCTGAGTTGTATGGTGGTCATGGGCTGTACACGACCGCTTATGCGGATGTAGTCATTGAACTCACCCTTACGTGCTTGGGATATGGTAACAGTATCCTTTGATATGCGCAGTGTCTTGTCATTGGGGCGTGCAATCAGGTAGATGATAAACGCCACAAACAGGGTGCCCAGCCAGTACGGCAGCGCTCTCTTAGTGAAAGCGGCCCCGAAACCTTTCTTACGTTCTATTATCCTGTCCATATTGTGTTGTTTTTATCTTACTATTTATTCTGGTCAATATAATCAACGCCCTCATAATATCTTACTACACTCTGTTTGATGAGCAGTTTGAAAAGAGAGTTCATGAGGTCGGCCTTAGACTTGAGCAATGCATCATTTATAGCCCTGAACTCAAGTTGCGACACCAGCCCCTGCTCAAGTTTCTTAAGGTTCAGGCGATAGGCCTCCTCCTGAATGTCAGCCTTACCGGCAGCCTGACGATAGGCCTCAATGGCACCCTCGCAGTCTTGTGTGGCGCGGCGGTACTCCTGCTCTATCTCACGGCATTTCTGCTCTTTCTCGGCCTGGGCTACTGTCAGTGCGTTACGCTTACGTGCCACCGTGGAGTGTTTCTGCAGTCTGTCAAACAGAGGGATGGAAAGCGAAAGCTGCACGTACTCACCGCTGTTGTTGCGGAACTGCTCTGCAAATGGTGCCGTTGTGCTGCCGTCCATGGTAAAGTAGTTGGTGTTCCAACCGGCATAGAGTGAGAGCTTGGGAAACAGCTGCCAGCGTGCTGTGCTGAGTTCCCTCTGGCTGTTAAGCAGGTTTGCTGCAGCAATCCTGTAGTCCGGATTGTTTTCAAGTGCTGCGTCAGAGAATTCAAATGCCATATCCTGCAACTTATCCGGAAGAGGAAGGACCGTATCTATAAGGAGCGGTCTGTCATCAGGCCAGAACATCAGGTCAGAGAGTATGGTGAGCTGGTCACGGCTCATGTTACGGGCATTGACCAACTCATATTCTGAGTCTGCCAAATCAGACTCTGCCTGGATGACATCGGCATATCCTTTCTGTCCAAGCTGCTCCTGACGGTGTATCTTGTCAAGCATGGTCCGGACGGTATTTACGCGCTCCTGATATATCGATGCGAGGCGAGAATAATAGACTGCGTTGTAGTATGCCTCCATCACCGCCAGACAGATATCGGCCTGGGACTGCCTTTCCTGTGACTGGGATATGTCAAGTCCGGTCTTGGAGATACGCATGTTGTTGACGGCACTGAAACCGTCAAAAAGGATGATGCCGGCACTTATGCCGTAGCTGTTATGAAATGATGTCTGGTTGAAATAGGTGTTGGTCTGCGGGTCTATGCTGCGGCCAAAGTTATAGTAGGCGTAGCTGTCGGCGCTGATGGACGGCATGAATGCCCTGAGCACGGCATCACGCCGTGCAATACGGGCATCAGCGGACTGGGCGTTCCGTATCCGGACCTTGGTGGAGTTTGATATGGCATATTCCATACAGTCCTTAAGGCCCATGACCTGTCCGTGAAGGCTTACGGAACCGCCAGCCGCCATAACTATCGTCAAACAAAAAAGTCTCAGGTTCATAGTAAAGTCACGTTGTAAACATTTACACCATTTACAATGCAACCTCCGTGCCAAAAATGTAAAACGCTGATTTACAGCATTGTTCCCATTTTGGCAAAGTGTAAAGAAGTGTAAAGCTTTACACTTTTGTGTAAACCCTTTACACTAAAGAATCAACGGAAAATAAGTGTGAAAACAGTGGCAGTGGAGTCACTGCGGGTGAGCTCTATGCTGCCGTTGTGGTTGCGCATTATCTGACGCGATATGCTGAGGCCTATGCCGCTGCCTTTTTTCTTGGTGGTAAAGAACGGCACGAATATCTGCTCCTGGCTCTCGGGGGATATGGGTTGGCCGTTGTTGGCCACATTGAGTATGACCTCATCCTCAAGTCCCATACTACCTGTGATTGTTATTTCTGATGCGCCGGCCTGTACGGCGTTCTTGACAAGGTTTATCAGGATCTGGGAAATCTGCCCTTCATCGGCATAAATCATAAGGTCCGGTTCCTGTGCCTGGAACTTGCATGTGACGCCCTCCGGAGTCATCTCATTGCCCAATGCGAACACCTTATTGATAAGTTCCTCTACCATTATGGCCTTGCGCACCGGACGTGCCACACCGCTAAGCTGTCGGTAGGTCTCTACAAACTTTATAAGGTTCTTGGAGGATGACGAAATGGTTTCAAGACCGGCCTTTACGTCAAGTTCACTATGGCCGTTCTCATCCATTGACTTGGAGAGCGTATCACTGAGTGATGCCACAGGCGATATGGTGTTCATTATCTCATGAGTGAGCACCCTGATAAGCTTGGTCCAGGAGTCCTGCTCATGCTGCTGCCGCTGCTGCTCAAATATGGTACGAATGCGGTTGAGGGTACGGTTGAAGCGGTTCTTGTCACGGAAAGAGAAGTTTAGTTCACCATCCTCAAGGGCATCCATCATATAGGCCACCTTGCGGCGGTCACTACGACGGGTGAGTATGACCGCTATCACTGCGGTAATAACCACTGCGGCCAGTACAATCAATATGACGGTCCACGTGGTCATCAGAGTCCGTACTTTTTGAGTTTGGCGTAGAATGTGGGACGGCTCACGCCAAGCATCTTGGCTGCTGCCGAAATATTTCCGCGGCACTGGGCCATAGCATCACGGACAAGACGCTCCTCATCATATCCATCGGGCATGGAGTCACGCAGAGTCCCTGCAAGGGCCTGCGATGTCTCAAAACCTATGTCTTTACGTACAAGCAAGCTACCATCGGACAGGATAACGGCTTTCTCTATGCAGTTCTGGAGTTCCCGGATATTACCGCTCCAGCTATGGGCCATAAGCGCAGCCTGTGCCGATGCATCTATACCCTCAAGAGGACGGTGATATTTCTCTGCGTATCTTTTAAGAAAACGCATAGCCAGAGGGATTATGTCCTCCTTACGTTCCCTAAGCGGGGGAAGTTCTATGTGAACTGTGTTTATCCTATAGTAAAGGTCCTCACGGAAACGGCCTTCACGAACCAAACGGCCCAGGTCTGTGTTTGTGGCGCAGATAAGCCTTATATCAACCGGTATTGGCTCTGTTCCACCCACCCTGACTATGCTGCGGTTCTGTATGGCACGCAACAGCTTGGCCTGCAGATGCAGTGGTATATTGCCTATCTCATCAAGAAACAGAGTACCGCCGTCGGCCTGCTCAAACTTTCCCGCATGATCGGCATGGGCATCGGTGAAAGCGCCTTTCACATGACCGAACAACTCGCTCTCAAACAGCGTTTCTGTTATTGCTCCGGCATCGACGGCAACCATGGGCTTGCCATTTCTTAAACTTGCCTCATGTATCTCACGAGCCAGGACATCCTTACCGGTTCCGTTCTCTCCGGTTATGAGCACCGTGGCATCGGTAGGTGCAATCTTTTCAAGCTGATGCTTTATCTCAAGCATTCTTGGGGATTCACCCCAATACATATCCGTACCTGTGGTGACCGATGGCTTTGTAACCTTGCGGCTCTTGTCAAGGGCGGATTTGAGCACAGTAACAAGCTTGTCATTATCCCAGGGCTTAACAATGAAATCAAACGCGCCGCGTTTCATGCCCTCTACGGCCAACTGCACATCGGCGTACGCAGTGAAAAGGACCACCTCAATATCAGGAGCTATGCGCTTTATCTCATTTATCCAATAGAGGCCTTCATTACCTGTATTGATGTCGGTATTGAAGTTCATGTCAAGCAGGATAACATCTGGGCGGAATGTGCCTATGGTGCTGACCAGCTGTACGGGTGAAGGTATGGTCATTACCTCACCGAAATGAAGCGGAAGCAGCATCTCAAGCGCTTTGCGTATACCTGCGTTGTCATCGACAACCAGTACTTTTCCTTTCCTAATACTCATAGCCTACAAATCAAAACCCTTGTATTCATTAAGCACATCATAGATTCCGTCTTCCGACAGCACTCCGCGCTTCAACCCATTGGGCAGCAGACCCTTCTCATCGGCCTTGAGGTCATCAAACCACTCCGGACTGCCGTAATAATCATCCAGTTCCATTGCCTGTGGTCCCAGTTCACGCAGACGGGAAATAGCGGTGTTTACCTGAGCGATAGCCTCCTTCAGGCTGTCAAGGATTTTCTCCATCTGCTCTATGCGTTCAATTTGAGTCATAATTTGGAATCATCCGGCCTTTATGCGGCAAATGTAATGAAAAATATCTAACTTTGCGGCCGAGTAGCGGGATATACCCGCTGCAAGTGTGCTTGGAACCACTATAAAAACAAGTAAAAATGACTGAAAACAAAACCCTTCAGGGGCGGAAGGATGTGTCCGCCACCTTTGTCGTACTGGCAGTTCTGTTCTGCGTCTGCCTTATCACATCAAATCTTTTTGTGCCACGCTTGTGGCGGGTAGGAAACACTTCGCTCCAGCTATCAGCTGCGGTGATAATATTCCCCATTTCCTACGTAATCAATGACCTGCTTACCGAGGTATATGGCTACCGCCGTGCCATGTGGGTAATCTGGATGGGATTCGGGCTCAGCGCCTTTGTGGCTGTGGCTGCCCATATAGTTACAATACTGCCGGAGCCTATCTATCCCGACAGCAGAGAGGTTGCCGACAGTTTCAACCGACTGTTCGGACTTATACCGCGCACTACCATTGCATCCCTGATAGCATTCATACTTGGCTCCCATATTAACGCGTGGGTGATGTCTGTAATGAAGATAGCCACAAAAGGCCGCGGGTTTGGCTGGCGTGCCATAGTATCCACAATTGCCGGAGAGCTATCGGACTCCATAATTTTCTATCCGCTGGCTTTCCTGGGCACCATGCCGATAGCAACTATTCTATCCATAGTGCTTACACAGGTTACTGTTAAGACTGTCTATGAGATTATAATCCTGCCGGTTACAAGCATAATCTCCCGCCGACTCAAGTCAAAAGAAGGTATCGATACCTTTGATTATGACATCAAGTACAATCCGTTTAATCTCAAAACCCAGGAATAATGTCCGAAAACAGAAAAGAAGAGGGCCTGACCGCGCTTGGCGGTAAGACCACATACTCAAACGAATACAATCCCGGCCTGCTGGAGGCCTTTGAGAACCTCAATAGGGAGAATGACTACTGGGTCCGTTTCAACTGCCCTGAGTTCACCACCCTGTGCCCCATAACCGGACAGCCAGACTTTGCCGAGATCCGCATAAGCTACATCCCCGATGTTAAGATGGTGGAGAGTAAGTCACTCAAGCTTTATCTGCATAGTTACCGCAATCACGGAGGTTTCCATGAGGACTGCGTAAACCGCATCATGAAGGATCTGATAAAACTGATGGACCCCAAGTACATTGAGGTAACCGGATTCTTTGTACCACGCGGCGGAATATCAATCTATCCCTACGCCAACTACGGCCGTCCAGGCACAAAGTTCGAGGCTTTGGCCCAAAAGCGTATGGCTACTCACGAGTAAGTGAGTTGCAGTGCGAGCAACCCGGCATATAGAAAAGGTAGCCGTCTGTGCATGACAATACAAAACGGTCATGACTGCGGTCATATGAAAGTCTTAGGGGTTGAAGTTCCAACTGCAGGTTCTGCCCGTTTTCCGTATAGGTGAGCGTACGTTCGCTCCAGATCTTGCCCGTGGCCGATGTAAAGACCGCGGGCATTCCGTTAATATATGTTCCGGCTATGAAGAAGCTGTTGTCTGATGCCGCTATCGAACAGAAACTGGTTTCTTCGTAATATGAGTAGTAGGTACCGTTGAAATCCATAGTCGTGAATACGTCAAAATCCACAGTACTTAATATGACCCCACCCTCTGTCAGTATAAGGGTATTGTCTTTTGAACAGGCTATACCCACCACTTTGTCAGCATTACCGCTCATCCTGCTGCGGCTCAGTCTGCGGCTGCGTCCGTTTCTTTCGGCCTTATAGACTGCGCAGTCCGGGGTTACGGCAAGCACATAATCATCTTTTACGTCTATGCCGGCTATTTCGGCCTTTATTCGAACACTGTCTGTAACATGTTTGTCGGCATCGGCAAAACATATCCTGCCGTCTGAATATGCAATTACAAGGCCTTGACCAAAAGGCTTGACATCCACCATTTGAGGTGTTGCGGCATTAATGTGAAAAAGTGTCGCTGACCAAAGCATAACAATGGCCAGAGACACTTTTGGGAGTTTTTTATCTGAAAGGATCATTTATTGCTTATGCCGAACCGTTCAAAGCTTGCCTTGAAAGGAGCAGTCTGAGCGGCAGGAACTGCAGCGGCGCCGGGAGCGCCAGCCGGCATACGCATACCTCCACGGGCATTTGCTGCACCCAGAGTTGCCATCACACCGGTCTGGATATCCTTCAGTTTAACATCCACCTGACCGGCCTCAACCCATTTCTTGCCGTCGGCCGAATAGAAGGCGGTATAAGTGCTGCCCGCCTTGACCAGACGCAGCCAGATGGTATTGTCCTTGATACCGGCATCAGCCAAAGGTACGTTCAGAGTGGCCTTGGAACTGCCGTTCTCCTCGGCATAGAGCTGCAGGCTTCCTACTGCAGGAGCTGCAGCAGCCTGCTGCTGTCCGCGACGGAATCCCTGAGCAGCATAAACCAGCTTGACAAAGTGAGAATCATCCTGATAAGCCACCAGGCCTGCATTCTGTGCAGGAGCAGCCGGAACGGCCGATGTCTGCAGCTTTGTCTCGATGGTCCAGTCTGTATTTGCACTCTGAAGGATCAGGTTCTGTGCATTGTCGGCAGCGGCGTTGATATCACCAGCAGCGGCGATAATCTCCAGAATGCCGTCATGCAGGGCATAACCGGCTTTATCCTCACGGACTACGCTCCACTGCTTGCCAAGTGCCGAACCGTTGAACTCATCCGATACGCCCTTGGTGCCAAAGTTGACCAGATAGGTGTCTGCATCGCCGGTAATGGGATCGGCAACGGTAACAACGGCAGTTCCAGGTACCTTATCGGCCTGCTCCACTCTTGTGGCTATATTCTTGGCCTTGGCCATGGCGATAATCTTGGAGGGTTTGCTTGTCAGCACGCTATACTGTTTGCGGCCGGCCTTAAGCAGAGACTTGCTGCCGCTCTTGAGGCTTATCAGTGTAAGATCGGGGTTCACCTTGACAGAGTAGCTGTCTGTAACGCTCCGTCCATTATAAGTAACGATTGTGGTGATTGTTGCTATGCCTGAGCCCAGGGCTGTGAGCAGGCCTGATTCGCTTACCTGGGCCACATTCGGATTGCTGCTTACAAACTCCACCGTTGCTTTGTCAATATCCAGGAAAGAGTCATCAGTTAGCGCTGCCGATGTAATGAACTGAGCAGTTTCACCTATCTCAAGGACTGATACCCGGCAGTCAGAAACCACGGTCTTGAGGCTGGGAGTGAAGCGACCGTTCATGGTGGCCGATACAGTTCCGCGGATATCCTTTGATGATGATCCTATCTCAAAGATGTAACGCCCTGAATCATAGGTAATGCGGTCATTGTCCATATCCCAGAACCAAAGGTCGGCACAATCAATCTCAATCTCCACGCGACGGGTCTGGCCACGCGGTATTGTAACGCGTTTGAATCCCTTGAGTCTCTTGATGGGACGCTGCAATGATGCGGGGCTGTCTGGAGTACTGACGTATATCTGGACCACCTCATCACCGTCATAATCACCTGTGTTCTTTACGTTTACACTTACTGTTATCTTATCATCGGGAGTAATTGAACTCTTGCTTATGATATAGTCAGAGTACTCGAATGTGGTGTAACTTATGCCGTAACCGAACTCGTAAGATACGGGTTTGGTGAAATACCACAAAGTACGTCCGGGCTTGCCGTTCTCTGCACGCAGGGTGTAATCGGTGATGGCGGGCAGATCCTTGACTGAGCGGTACCAGGTTGCGTTCAGCTTACCGCCGGGATTGACATCACCGAACAGGACCATCGGAATTGCGGCACCCTGAGCCTGGCCGTTATAGCCTGTCCAGAGCATACCGGGAATGTTCTCCAGGTTCTTGAAATCCTCAACCTCTACACAACCCAGGGTCTGCATAACCACGATCGTATTCCTGTTCTCCTTAGCCACAGCCTGAATCAGCTTGACCTGATTACCCGGCAGATCCAGAGTCAGGCGGTCAGCCTCCTCGGTAGCAGTATTCTCATCAGTGCCCACAAATACTATGGCCACGTCCGATTTACGTGCAGCATCCAATACATCCTGGGCAATCTCATCATCCTCGGGAGCCTTATAGACCAGATAGAGTGTCTGAGGACCGTTGTAACCCAGGCGGTTCACCTTGCCCTCCATGGGAGTGCTGGCGCCGTAAACTCCGCCTACCCTCTTGCCCGATGCACGGGTTGCCTCGATGGTGCTTATAAGGTTACCCTCGGGCGAGCCTACGTGCACCTCAATGATACCACCCTCTGTGGGGATGTTGGCACCTATGGTGATCTTATCTACGTTGATAAGGTCAACATTCTCATATGCGGTCCATGAGCCGTCATCAATAGAACGTACCTGCTCTTCGGTACCCATACCAGAACCCACGGTAATACCTTCGGACGATGAGCTGTACTTGGTAGCATCATGATGGCTCTTGCTTCCATCGGCCTTCTCAAGGTCAAAATAGGCTATATAAAGCAGGTTGCTCTTGCTCTTGGTGCTACCGCCCGATGCAAGTATTACCTCTACATCCAGACCTTTGTCAGCAATGTACTTGCTTATGCCGGCATACGGAGTGGTACGGCTTGACTGCTCGGGGCGTCCTGAGTACGGGCCCAGCTCCACACGGTCAGCCTGCGGGCCAATCAGGGCTATGCTTTTGATATCCTTAAGGTTGATGGGGAGCGCCTTATTGGTCTTGCCGGGAACCACCTCATTCTTTAACAGGACCGGAGTACGTGTAGCCACCTCTATTGCAATGGCCTGGCTGCGCTCGGAATTTACGGTGCTGGCCGGGTAGTTGGCATAAGGAACCTTCATCAGGGGATCGAACTCACCGGTACGCATACGTATTATGAACATATTGACCAGTGCGCGGTCCATATCGGCTTCTGTGATAAGACCTTTCTCCAGTGCGCTCAGGGCGTAACGCTGATAAACGCTTCCGCAGTCAGAGTCCACACCCGCCTTTAATCCGGCAGCGGTAGCCTCCTCGGCAGTCTCCACATAGTAATGACCTGTATAAATATCCTCAATGGCGGCGCAGTCTCCGGTCACATAACCCTTCATGCCGTATGTGCGACGTGCAATCGTGTCCAGATAGAGTCCGCTGGCCGATGTAGGAACATGGTTTACGGCATTGTACGATGACATGATTGAAGGCAGATTATCCTTTTCTATCAGTTCCTTGTAGGGATACAGGTAGAACTCACGCATATCGCGGCTGTCCATATTTGAACTGCCCACATGACGGTCAAACTCACTGTTGTTGGCAAAATAGTGCTTGGCGCAGGGCACTGCCTTGATGTAGTTGGGATCACTGCCCATCATGCCGCGTACGAATCCACCGCTCATCACGGCAGCCAGGAACGGATCTTCACCGTAGCTCTCGCCGGTACGTCCCCAGCGCGGGTCACGAATGGGTTCTACCACCGGACTCCAGAAAGTAAGTCCCTTGGTGCCGGTCTGGAATATGGCGCGGGCCTCATCGGCTATTACCGATGCTTCCAGTTCCAACAGGTCCGGATCCCATGTGGAACCCAAGGCTACGCTGCCCGGAAATGATGTAGGCCCCTGCAGGCCTACAGATGCGTTGGCGCCGGCCAGCACTCCGTGAAGAGCCTCACTCCACACATTATACTGCTTTATACCCAGACGCGGAACGGCAGCCATATTGTTACCCAGAAGGGCCTGTTTCTCCTCAAGCGTAAGGCGTGAAACCAAATCAACAGCTCGCTCCTGAAAAGAATAGTTGGTATTCCTGTAAACGGGAACGCTCTCCTGCGCAACGGCAGGTACGGCACTAAGGGTTAATGCCGCAATAACGGTCAGTAATTGCTTTATAGTTTTCATACATAGGTTATTTGAATAGTGCAAATATAGCAAATGAATGGAATTAACCGTAATTTTGCAGCCATATTATGAAAATATCAATCGTACAGAACCAACCCGTGCAGGGTGACCCAGGAAGCAGTCTGGCAGACCTTGACCGTCTGATAGGACAAGGTTGCGGGGCAGATATTTACGTATTGCCTGAGATGTTTGCCACTGGTCAGTATATCGATCCTTCAGATGTAGTACAGACCATGGACGGACAAATAGTGGATTGGATGATTCAGAAGGCATCCTATCTGAACGCAGCGGTATGCGGCTCACTGCCCGTAAGGGAGAACGGTTGTACATATAACCGCTTCTGTTTTGCACAGCCCGACGGAACAATACGTCATTATGACAAACACCATCTGTTTTCATATTCCGGTGAGGCCATGAACTATACCCCGGGCAAGGAACGCATTGTTATTGAATTCAACGGACTGAGAATACTGCTTCTCATCTGTTATGACCTTCGGTTTCCGGTTTTCAGCCGCAATCACGATGACTATGATGCAATAATATATCCCGCCAACTGGCCCGACAAACGAATCCTTGCCTGGGACACGTTACTCAGGGCCCGAGCAATAGAGAACCAGTGTTATGTAATAGGTGTAAACCGTTCAGGAGCTGATGAATTCGGATTCTATCCCGGCCACAGCGCCATAATAACCCCCTACGGCGAAACCTTGATCCAGACTGATGCCGAGCCGCAGATGGCCTGCGCCGATCTGGATATGGAGCAACTTGCACGTTTCCGCGCTAAGTTTCCGGTACTTCAGGACGCAGACCGATATGAACAGTGACAACAACAACGAACTTTTCCCTATTGTTGATGAGCAGGGAAACGTTATTGGCAGGATACTTCGCGGTGAGGCACATGACGGACGCAAGGTACTGCATCCTGTTATACATCTTCATGTTTTTAATTCACAAGGCGAGCTCTACCTGCAGCGTCGTCCTGACTGGAAGCCTATTCAGCCAAGCAAATGGGACACGGCAGTAGGCGGTCACATAAGTTACGGCGAGACTGTTGAGCAAGCTTTTCATCGTGAGGTAATGGAGGAACTGGGCATAAGAGTACCCAACCCCACTCCTATGGGACGTTACGTTTTTGAGAGCAAAGTTGAGAAAGAACTTGTGTTCGTTTTCAAAACTATTTACGATGGCCCCGTAAATCCCAGTGTCGACGAACTAGACGGAGGCCGATTCTGGACCATGCAAGAGATAAAGGATTCATTGGGTAAGAATTTACTCACTCCTAACTTTGAATCCGAATTCCGTCGTTATTTCTTGTAACGTAATAATTGTTTCTGTATTTTTGCTGACAGTAATATTGGTAAAAATACATGACAGGTTATTTTGAAAGTATGCTTCCACCCGATGAACTGGCACAAGTGAAGTATATCCCCACAATTCCTGAGTTCGTTAATTGGATAGAAGAGAAATGGCAGTCATTGCCTGCTCTTTCTGACACGGTTAATCATTATACATACGCTCAAGTCTGCGCCACAGTGGCACGTAAACGTACACTGCTCAACTCTTTAGGGTTGCAGAAAGGAGATAAGGTAGCTATTTTGGACAACACCAGCATTGCTGCCGTTGAGATGTTCCTGGCTGTTACATCGGCCGGATACATAGCAATAAACCTGCCTTCACAGCTTCCGGCGCAGGCAATAGCAGGCTGCTGCATGAAATTCGGCGTTAAAGTGCTGGCCGTCGGCCCGGATTTCAGGGAGGCTGTCGCAGGTGCGCCGTGCAAGGTAATTGACATAAGCGATGAGGCCGATACCCCTTCGCCCACAGCCGTAGTTGACAAGGAGGATCCAGCTGCAATTTTCTTTACAGGAGGAACCACCGGAACGCCCAAAGGCGCAATACTCCCCCACCGAGCCATAATGCGCGGATCACTGAACGGTGTATATGCTCCCGGACCTCAACTGGGTTGTCAGCGTTATGCTGTGGTTCTTCCGCTAAGCCATGTGTTCGGACTGATTTTCAGCACCATGTCAGTGCTGTATAAAGGCGGCGAATGGGTTGCCGCGGCAAATGTCAAGGAGACAATCTCCAAACTGCCGCAGATAAGACCTACCATTATGGTGGCTGTACCGGGTATTTGCGAGATCCTTATGGGACTTATCAAGATGTACGGAAAGCCGTTCCTGGGCGGTTGCCTCAAGACTATCATTTCGGGGGCAGCCAATGTTCCTCCCAAACTTATAGGCGAGTTTGACGGGATGGGTATCAGCCTGTTTGCCGGATACGGTATGACAGAAGGTGCCAATCTGACATCGGGAAATGTGGATGTGGTAACTCATCCCACATCGGTAGGCAAAATATACCCCGGCCAGGAGGTCAAGTTCGTGGACGGCGAGCTCTGGTTCCGCGGCGACAACCTGTTCCTTGGATACTACGGTGATCCTGAGAAGACAGCCGAGGCCCTCACCCCCGACGGCTGGATGCGCACTGGCGACCTGGCCCGTATGGACAGCGACGGTTACCTGTACATAGTGGGCCGTATAAAGAACGTTATAATACTGTCCAACGGTGAGAATGTAAGTCCCGAGAGCATAGAGGAACCGTTCTATAAATGCAATAAATTGAGAGACTGCCTGGTACGTGAAGATACCGTAGACGGACGTCAGATGATTGCCATAGAGATACTGCCACGTATGGAAGAGTTTGCCGATACTCCCTGGAACGAGGTGGAGGCCTATTTTGCCAAACTGACCGATGAGATAAACCGCACTCTTCCCACAACCCACAGGGTAACAAAGATGACCGTACGCAAGGAGGACTTCAAGCGAACCGGTACAATGAAGGTTTCACGAAACTGACCATATACAATGCAAAGAGATTTAGTACTTGAAGAATTAAAAGGGCTTATAAAACAGATACGTCCTTCCATTGACCTTAGTGCAGTGACAGAACAGACGGAGTTGGTACGGGAGCTGGGACTTGATTCCCTCACGGTGCTGTTGCTCAGTCTCGGAATTGAAAACAAGTTCGGATTCCGCTTTCAGGGCGCACCAAAATTCAACACTGTCGGCCAGGTAATTGATTTTGTACAGGAGCAAACCGCTTGATTTATGTCAGTTGAGATACGCAGAGTTCAGAGCCGTCATGAACTGAGGCTCTTTGTGACTTTCCCCGAGCGTCTGTACAAGGATTCACCTTACTGGGTTCCCGCCCTCCAGTCCGATGAGTATGACACATTCAACCCCCGCAAGAACGCCGCATACGGATTCTGTGAGGCCGATTGTTTCCTGGCTTACCGTAACGGTGAACTTGTAGGACGCGTAGCCGCCATACTTAACCGCAAGGCAGATACCGAAAAACAGCGTGTACGATTCGGATGGCTTGATTTCATTAATGATCAGGAGGTGCTGGAAGCTCTCATGGATACAGTTGAATCATGGGGCCTTAAGCGCGGATGCAAGAGTATGATAGGTCCATGGGGATTTACCGATATGGACAAGGAGGGCCTTCTGGTGGAAGGGTTTGACAGACTGTGCCCTTTTACATGCCTTTATAATCACCCCTATTATGACACCCTGCTTACCAAGCTGGGATTTGTCAAGGATGTGGACTGGACACAGAAGGTGCTTCACGTAAGCGGTGAGCTGCCATCTATGTTCCAATTCTCAAACCTTATAGAGGAGCGTTTCGGAATACACGTGGTTCATTTGCGTTCCACCCGCGCCTTAGGCCGCAAATACGGTATGGCTGTTTTCCATATGTACAACGAGTGCTTTGCCCCGCTATATGGTTTCTCTCCACTTACCGATGTCCAGATACGTAACTACCTTGATACGTATGTTCCCATTCTGGATATGGATTTTGTAGCCCTGGCTGTTGACACCAATGACAATCCTGTAGGATTCATATTCTGCGTACCGTCACTCTCCAAAGCAGTCAAGAAATCGGGCGGACGGCTCTTTCCGATGGGAATATTCCGGATACTTCACGCACTCAGGCACAACGACACGCTAGAGGCTCTGATGATAGGCGTTCATCCCGATTACCAGAACTGCGGAATAACAGTTCCCATGTTCAAGTACATACATGAGAACTGCATAAAGCGCGGAATAAACCGGATTATCCTTAATCCGCAGTTAGAGGAGAACTACAAAGTGCAGGGACTGTTCGGTGAGTACAAGACCGAGCCGTTCATGCGCCGTCGCGCCTATACCAAAGGAATTGTTTAAACCTGCACTTATTATCTCAGAGAGCCGGTTGCACGGAAAGCATCAAGCTTACTGAAACAGTGGCGGTTGATTATATCCTGCAGTTCGCGGTCAAAGTTATGACGGATCTCTATTTCGGGGCCGAACATAAAGCACTCGCCATTGTCCCTGGTATACGGATGCCACTCGGGCAGGCCCTTCACGTTTGGATTACCGGTATGAGCAAAGTTGGCCCATGACTGCGCCATACGGTCAGCCAGGCGCAAGTCTGATTCCGACGGATTGGGAAGGTCACGTCCGGCCAGATGCAGCGTGTTGAAGCAGAAGTTAAGTTCCGCTCCGTGAGCCGATACATGCGTGCTCGGAGATTTCCACGTGAACATATAATTATACACCGGAGCCTTCTTTGAGGCCGATGCGGCATCGGCCGTAATCACCGTCTTGGCTCGGAACAGGTTGTCAATTGAAGGCAGGTCCTGCGGGATGTAATCGGGCCACGCTTTGGCCAGGGCGGCAGCGTATGCATCGGTCTCATCTCCGAATGTGCTACGGACGGCGTCTTTGGCCTGATCAAGAGTCATCTGGCGGTTGTAACTGCCGCGCTGGAGTTCATTGAATGTGGAGCCTATTATGAGCGGAATATCTGTCGATATCTCTGAAAAACCGGGCTGAAAAGGTTGCTGAAGCAGGACTTCATCATCTGGTACAGGTCCGAATCCCCACATTATGGGCGTTCCGGGTGTGCGCACCAGACCTTTTGCCGAAAGGGCTCTCTGCCCTGCCTGATAAAGTTTATCATACGGAACGTCCCTGATGCGGTCAGGCTCGTTGTGAGGTATGCCCAACTCATCCAGAACAGCCAGACCAAGTTCCTCAGTCATCTGCTTGTTGTTCACGTTCAGGATGGTACCACTCATTATTATAGCCTTGTGGTAAAGACCTTTGGCCGATGGCATGCACATAAGGGTGCCCACCTTTCCGCCGCCACCTGACTCGCCGAATATGGTCACATTGTCGGGATCGCCTCCGAAACGGCTGATATTGTCGCGCACCCACTCCAAAGCCTTGACGGCATCCATCATGCCTACATTGCCCGAATACTTGTACTTGGGGTCACCGGTAGCCGACAGGTCCAGAAAACCTATAATATTGAGACGGTGATTGATGCTCACCACAACCACATCCTTCTTAGCCAGCCCCATGCCCGGATTCCAAGCACTCGTTCCACTGTCGAATCCACCTCCGTGGCACCAGAACATCACTGGCTTGCGTCCTTTGGTATCGGTTGTCCATACATTGAGTACGCAACAGTCCTCGGCGCTACCCGGCTGAATGCGGCCGCCCTGCAGTGACTGGGGTCCCCACTCCGTGCAGTCCATTACGGTATCCCACTTGGCAACCGGGGCCGGCGGCATGCAACGCTCGGCCTTGGCATAAGGAATACCCTTGAATGCCATCGTGCCCTCTTCGTCAAAACCACGGACCTTACCGTTTGTAGTGCGTATCACATACGGATCCGCCTGACAACCCATCATTACCGCCGCCATCAGGGCAGCCCAAACCATACTTTTCATCTTCTGTTCTTTATTGTGCAAATATAAGGTAATTTTGCACAATATCTGACAACTGGTAAGAACAGCAATGGTCCGGGGCCTCAACTGCCGGCGTTCTGGCGCATATACTCGCTCGGTAGCTGTCCGGTAAGTTTCTTGAATGCCCTGCGGAATGTGGTCAGGCTCTTGAATCCGGCCTGCTCGGCAATGTACTCCAATGAATAGTTTTTATTGCCGTTAAGCAGCATAGGTATCACCTTGCGTTCTATGCGCAGACGGTTCACATAATCATAGAATGTGGTACCAAGCTCTGTTGAAATGTATTCTGAAAGGTATGTACGGTTGGTTCCAAGCCTCTCTACCAGGTTGCTGAGCGTAAGGTCAGGATTGGTGTACAGTTCCTCATCCTCCATAAGTCTTTCCAATCGGCCTTCCAGCCCTGATGTACGCTTACGTGTGTTCAGAGTCTCCACCGTTTCCGGTTCGGAATCCGCCTGCCTGCCGTCATATCCCGGGTAATCCGGCAGTCGGAGCGCACGCATGCGGTTAACCCCAAGCATTACCAGAGACCAGCATACAAGTGAACTCACATAGTAGAATGAGTCTGCCAACACATTAAGTTTATCCGATACGGCCCACCACACATGCTGACATACAATGAATACGGCTATGATCTTCCAAATCCATGATATATCCACATCATCCAGATTGGAATAGGTCTCCTGAATGGCTTTCCTGTACTTCCGGCTCTTGTACAAGGCATATAAGACGGCAGACCATGCAAACACCACAAAGAATACCGTAAAAACTGTATGCAGCAAATCAGAATTGGCCAGGAAATGCAGCAGCAGGAACACCAGGAATGGAGCCGACAGCAACAGTACACGGCGGGTCCTTACCCACCCCGGTGATGTCAGCTCGATAAGGAACAGGGCAAACGTTACCGCCCCGCAGCCGTCTATGTAAAAGATATGGTCCAATACTACGCCAGTATCTGTTCCGGGTATATAGATGGCTAAATCCTTGAATGTGGAAACACTCCACCATATGAATATTATACACAGCAACTTCTGCAGCCTGGACGGCGATGAGAGCTTTAACAGGTCTATTGCCCTCATCCCGTACCAGCATACCGATACACCGATCAGAAAAACAGGTAGTATAATGTTCATTTACATATGGTCTTGTCTGTGCAAGTTACCTAAAAAAAAATGAAAACAGCATAATTCCACGTCTTATTTCTGCCGCAGTCCGTGAGTATTGTATATTCCTGACGGTGTAACTATATACAACTTTCCTTCAGAATCCAGCACTTTATACGTATCCCAGCTCCGGTTGCCAGCCTTTACGTCTTCTACTGCAGTCTGTTGCCCATAGAGAGCTGTAACTGTAATATTTCCGGTTACAACCGATACATCCTTGTCCCAACCTGCAAACTTGTATCCTGCACGGAACGGGGCTTCAGGCAGACGTGCGCCCTGTCCGGATTCTACAGTCTGGACGTCAATCACAGTACCGTCCCAGTCTGTGAACGTTACGGTAAAGCATGATATGCTGCTTATTGATATCTGCCTTGTGGCGCTCACACCAGATCCGTCAAGAGCTGTAGCACGTACCGTAACCGTACCGCCGCGGTTGGGAACCATAGCGGTAAGGAGTCCCTCTTCGGATATAGTGGCCAGTCCCGAGCCAGAAACAATCTCCCATTTAAGAGTCTTATAAGTTGCCGATACCGGTGAGAACTCGGCATACAGGTAAACAGAAGGAGTAGTTGCGGTAGTTTTATACGAACCACTTGCAGACATAATGGAAAGACCTGTAACGTATGTCACATTACGCACTGACTGCGTGCTTACGGCATTGCTTCGGCCCTTTATGGAACCAGAAGCCCGTCTGGCTGCCTGTGATGCATCATTAGCCAGGACATACTCAATTGCATAATAGGGTTTTCCAGCATCAGGACTTACATCTGTGTATGACAGGTTGGACGCTGATACCGATGCTATCTGTGTCAGCTCTGATTCAGACTGTCCGCGAAGTATGTTGTAGCTAACCACATCCGCGCCCTTGTATCCGTTCCAAATCAGGTTATATGTATTATCCTGAATACCGCGGTTAATGTTCATGTGGACAGTCTGGTGCACCTTGCTGTATGGCGAAAGGGTTCCGTTGCTCATGACACCTGCTATTCTGTAACGCTCGGCCTTAATGTTAGAGTTGGATGTAGGATCAGTATAACTTCCTGTCTGGGGATCTACTGTGCCAAGTTCAATGAACTGGCCAGACACATTACTTTCCTTATAGATGCGAACACCCACAAAATACTGTGATGATGCCTGGAATCCTATTACATAATGGCCCTGTGCGTCAGAAGTGACAAGAGTGACGGCGGGTATGTTGTCGGCCGACAGGATACTTACCTGCTGCTCCACCACCTTTCTGGTTCCATTTGCATTGATGAGTGTAAGCCTAAGTGTAACTTCACCCAGACTCTTATTACCCTTGCTGGCCTTGAGTTTTCCATCCGATACGGAGAGTCTGCTGTCCATACCGTTTATGCCACCTGCGGTAAGACGCTTGTATTTTCCATCAATGAACACCTCCCATTGTACGGTAATACCGGAAGGAATATCCACCTGAGATACAGCACCTTCAAACAGGTACTTGGGAAGACCGACCGTAGCGTCATTGACATCCACCACAAGCATACGCTCGTATGTCTTGCCGTTCATGGTCAGGGTTATGGTCTTGGTGCCGCCGTCGCTCCAACGTACGCGGTATGGTCCGTATCCGCTTCCGCTCACTACCATACCGCCGTCAAAGTTCCATGCGGGAGTTGCGGCCGATGCATCGCCCATATAGGTTATCAGTGCATCATCACCCAGGCTGACCAGTGTGGGAGCATCTATCACATAACGGTCTATAGATACCGTAACAGACTCTGAGAATTCACTCATGCTGTTCCAGAGGTCCAATGCCTGTATCTGTATCTCATAATCACCGGCAGTAAGAGCCGACAGAGGGATAAGATATCTTGTAGCCGATGTGTAGGTATAGCCCGGCAGATAGGCGGCATCGGCATTAAGTCCGTTCTGCGGTGATATAACAAACGCCCCTGCTCCGGTCTGACCGGCATGTCTTACCGATACGTTGTATCGCATCTGTATGCCGGGAGTATGGTCATCCTTGGCATCGTTCCACTCTATGAGCAGGCCTTCGGCTGTCTGTACGGCACGCACGCCATCCGGTGCTGACGGCCTTGCGTTTTCGGGACCAACTATAGGATAGCAATCATTGTAACCGGCATCCCCCCAGCCGTGCCCGGCATGGTTCATCAGCATAAGTTTGCCTGGCATCTGCAATAAAGCAAAATTCTCAGGATGTCCATTATAATAAGAACTGGTATTGTAATAATCTCCCTTATACCACTCTGGAACAAGGAAACCCTGGTCTTTTACTCCATCCGCTCCAAAATAGTGGACATAAATACCCATAATCCCTTCGCCGGCCGATGCGACAGGCTGTAAGGAAACTATATCCAGATAGCCGTCATTATTGACATCGGCAAAATTGTAGCCACAGGTCCAGGAACTGTAATAATATCTGCTTGGAGCATACATATATGATTCCACCTCACCGTACGGCAATATCTGCGGGGCACTGAAATGATCATTATTCATGTTATACATTATGTATGGTGCACCGTCATAACTGCGCCATGCAAATATATCCGTAAAGCCGTCATTATTGAAATCGGCAAACGTACTTCCTGAGCAATCCGATTTTTCAAACGTACTGTATCTGTTACCCATATCCTCAAGGGCAATTTCCTGCTCAAACGGTATCTCAAGACGTTCAAACCTGCCGTTTCCCTGATTAAGGAAAGCCACTGCTGCGGAATATGGATATCCCCGACCGTCATCACCTTTAAGCATAACTATATCGGTGTATCCATCCCTATCCATATCAATATATGTGGTTCTGGACCAGTCGGTATTAAAGTAGTCTATTCCACTCTCACCGTTACTGCTGTATGTACCGTCACTTAGACGACTGAACATACTTATTGGATATGGATAACTCATATTATAATCATATGACAAATAATCATAATAGCCGTTGTGGTTGAAATCAATCATATTTCCAAACTGGTTATAGTTATGGAAAAGACGCTGCACTCCATCATCCTCTACCTTTGCCTTAAGGTTATTTGTTCCGTTATGAGGAAGATAATATGAGTTGCCGTCCAGGTATTCCTCATACTGTCCATTATTTGACCTTGAATAGAAACTTCCGTTATAAAAGACAAAATCCGCAGCTCCGTTGTGGTCATAGTCATACCACTTGCCTTCATTGATTACCAAACCGGTTGCCCATAGACCGGATGCCTTGCTTAATGAATAGTTCTCACCTCCACGGTAAAAGGTACTCTCAAACGCTCCGTCCATATAACCGTCAAACGTATAATCAGCCACGTAACTGACGTTAGCCATATCCCCGTACATGTTATACTGGTTTTGATCCATGTGGATGGAACTGCCTATACCTGTACCGTTCACAGTCACCAATGCACTGTTCTGAGCAATTACATCGTTGGGGCCGGTCACAGTCATGGTTATCTGCTTCTTACCTGCGGAGTTGAAACGGATTTGGGCTGTACTGGCTGTCTGGCTCACCACTTCACCGTCCTCACACTTCCAAGTGCGTATGTAACCATCAGGCAGAGGAGTGAATCCTACTGTCAGACTGTCATTAAAGTTTATTTTATCTTGGCTGAGTGTGAGATTTACAGGTATGGACGTGTGTTCCACTACAGCCTCATTACTCCATGCCGAACCGCGATGCTGGGCGTCGATTGCCTGAACAGCCACATATACCTTACCCGGCAGATAGCTGCCCAAATCAATGCTGTAACTGTGAAGCTTGCCCATCTCGCCGTCCGTAAAGTTGCGGCGTGAACCGTCAGCATTGGAATGAGGCCTTAGTATATCCATACTTCCGCTTGCAGTTCCTATACGCAAAGCGTAGGTAAGGTCCTGTTTTCCTGTACGCGAGTCACTGCCGTCAGCCCAAGTCACCGTAAGAATGCCATTGTCATAAATCACTGACGGACGGGCAGGAGCGGAAGGAGCAGCATTTGCCTCTCCAGCCACCTTATACAGATATGTGTAGTTGCATCTTTTGGTCTGGGGATACTCATGGTTATTGTCCCATGAATCATAATACACCTCTTCATAAACATTGTACCTTCCGGATGCCCATATCTCCATAAGTCCGTCATTGTCAATGTCCTCTATACTGATGTCATAAACCGACGCAGTAGTTTCCCACAAACCGCGTTCATAGCCATCTCCTAAGAGAACCGGGTCCGTACTTACGGCAAACAGTTTTACAGGATCTCTGAAAGAGAGACTGCCGGTTCCTTTTATCAGCACCACATCGACCGAATCACCAGTCAACAGATCGCCGCCAGAGAATGTACCGCGCAAGGCTACCATGTCCATAACGCCGTCGCCATCAGTATCCTGACATGCTTTGAACACAAGCAGGTTATCACCGTAATCCTGTTCGTCCATCTGAGTGAAAT
Organism: Bacteroidaceae bacterium; assembly: GCA_045534785.1. Classification (GTDB taxonomy): domain Bacteria; phylum Bacteroidota; class Bacteroidia; order Bacteroidales; family Bacteroidaceae; genus Colenecus. Next base: position 59,756 of record JAZSKJ010000020.1, read on the forward strand.
TGCCGCTGCCGTCATTGACAAAGAACATGGTGTAGGCAAATCCGGTGGCATTGTACGGAGCCGAGAAAGTGACAAGTATATCAACATCACCGTCATTGTCAAAGTCATAGCAATACATATCCTTGTCAACCTGAATATTCTCATAAAGAGTCTGTGTTGAGAACTCTCCTCCATTCTTATAGATCATTGTGACAAGTTCCTCACCAGGTAATACATAATCCATAAAGCCGTCACCGTTAAGGTCTGCGCTGAGCACGGAACCGCCTACGGACTGGGCAACCCATTTAGCGTTACCCATATTGAAATAGACTATTCCCTGATTCTCGTCTATAAGATCCATCCTGCCGTCAGCATTAAGATCTATGCAGTGAGTAGGAGCAGGAACCTCATCATAGCGCATCGGTGCTCTAGACGTTTGAGAGGTCCTTGAGGCTGAACGCATGGGAGCCTTGGCCAGACATACGGCTGACAGACCACTTACATAGCCATAGTTTGCCACTAATCCCGTTTGAGTGCGGGCTGCGGTCGAAGCCCATGCGTCAGGATCAAAGCCGTTCTCATAATCGGCCACAGACATGGTTTGCATAAACTCCTCCCTGAAAGTGCCGTCGGGCTGCGCATAGCAAATATACCAGCCTTTGTCATAACGCAGATGGTCTGTACGTCCGTCTGAATTCAAATCCATTCCGGGAACTATATATACATTATCCAGCCAGATGTATGTATCACCTTGGCTCGCCAGGGTTGTATATGTCCTGTCTCCCAGGCTTCCATCTCTACGTACTAAAAAATCAGGTTTGCAGTCAGCATTGATATCGTCAATGAAACACAATTTTCCAACGCTGCTCCATATATCCAAGCCACTTACATTGCCTGTTGCCATGAAGTTTTCTGAAAAATCTCCTATCAATGTGCTACCGTCAGCATCAATGGCACCCTTAAGGCCGGATCCGTCAAAATCATAGAATAATGCGGCATCAGGAAAATGTACAAGAGGTTTGTCTATCATCTCTGCATTGGCTGAATACATGGCATATATTACCATATCGGAAGTTACATGACTGAAATCATCCGACCATCCCAAAAACTCACGACCATTCACTTCCGGCAAACGGGAAAGGGGTGCAATAGCAGCATCACCGTCCTTAATGGTCTCATGTGCTAACTCATTTCCGTAAATGTCACGGAAATAAACCTGATGGAAGCCGTCAATTTGTGCGTTTGCCGGACGGTTTATTATACACTCAGCAGTAAAGCCTCCGTCATCGGTAGTGGCGGTGACTTTTGTTATGCCGTATGAAAGGAATACAGGACGGCCTTGGTTTTTTTCAGTCCAGAATACGTTGAACCTGCTGCGATCTTCACCGTCATGCCACTCGGTGTATACATTTATTTCAGTATTATCCAACTCAATAATAGGGTTGCTCATGGATATATGTATCTTGCCGTTATCCGGTTCAAAAGGCGTTACCGTGCCTTTCAGTTCCCACCAGTCCCAGGTATTTACTTCCATCCAATTTGTATCAAACTTTATTCCTGTGACGTGTTTGACCGGCTTTGGTTCCACAATAAGTTTGGCAGTGGCCGAAAAGCCAGTCTCATCATTCATTGTAACCGTTACCTCAATATCGGTTTCACCATCTTTCAACGGCCTCAACTTCATAGAGTAAGGCTGCCCGGACTGCAAGTTTGAAACTATTGTCCGCTCTATTCTTCGGCCTTCGATACTGGCCACATCAGGATTGCTCAAAGTTACCTGAGCACTGCTGACATCCGATCCGTCAGCACCCTGAGGAATAATACTGATTTCAAAACAAGCTTCTGCTTCGTCATCGGCAACCACTGTCTGACTGGCAGGTGAGATGTTTATCCCTGTCATTGCCGTCTGGGCTTTTGCCGACAACGGAAGCAATGAGAGAGCGGACAGGATAACCCAAACTACAAATAAACTGTGAAAGAGAGGGGCCTTGCAGCGGCCTGTTTCTGTTGATGGGGACTTGCACATAACGGTTTGCATTTTTTACTTAATGTTCAAAAATAACATCTTTAAAAATGACAAGCCGTCGAGACATGTCCCAAAGATAGAGCACTGAAACAAAATCTCCTGTTTTTGTTTCAGTGCTCCCTAATGTGTCAAAAGAGTTTACTGCAACTTGCGGTAATGTATGCGCTTGGGTTCCTGATAACCCAACTGTTTGATCTTGTAATCCTCATACTCCGAGTACGAGCCCTCATAGAAGACTACCTTTGAGTCACCCTCAAAAGAGAGGATGTGAGTGCAGATACGGTCCAGGAACCAGCGGTCGTGGCTTACCACAACAGCGCAGCCGGCAAAATCATCCAGGCCCTCCTCCAGGGCACGCAGTGTATTGACATCTATATCGTTGGTAGGCTCATCCAGCAACAGGACGTTACCTTCCTCCTTGAGCGCCATAGCCAGCTGGAGGCGGTTACGCTCACCGCCTGACAGCACGCCGCATTTTTTCTCCTGATCTGCTCCGGTAAAGTTGAAGCGGCCCAGATATGCGCGAGCGTTGATGTCGCGGCCACCCATGCGTATCAGCTCATTGCCTCCGCTTACCACCTGATAGACACTCTTATCGGGATCAATATCCTTATGCTGCTGGTCAACGTAAGCAATCTTTACCGTCTCACCTATCTCGAACGTACCCTTGTCAACCTTTTCCAAGCCCATGATAAGACGGAACAGGGTGGTCTTACCTGCACCATTGGGACCGATAACGCCCACTATGCCGTTTGGCGGCAGCGAGAAGTTGAGGTCATCAAACAACAGCTTGTCACCGAATGCCTTGGCAACTCCATGAGCCTCGATGACCTTGTTGCCCAGACGCGGTCCGTTGGGGATGAAAATCTCCAGTTTCTCCTCCTTGGCCTTGACGTCCTCGTTCATCAGTTTGTCGTAAGAGTTAAGACGGGCCTTACCCTTGGCCTGACGGGCCTTGGGAGCCATACGTACCCACTCCAACTCACGCTCTAAGGTCTTGCGGCGCTTTGAAGCCTGTTTCTCCTCCAAGGCCAGACGCTGTGATTTCTGCTCCAGCCAGCTTGAGTAGTTGCCCTTCCATGGAATACCCTCGCCGCGGTCCAGTTCCAGAATCCAGCCGGCTACGTTATCCAGGAAATATCTATCGTGTGTAACGGCAATAACAGTACCTGCGTATTGGTTAAGGTGCTGCTCCAGCCACTGTATGCTCTCGGCATCCAGATGGTTGGTAGGCTCGTCCAGCAGCAAAATGTCCGGCTGCTGCAGCAAAAGACGGCACAGAGCCACGCGGCGGCGCTCACCACCGGACAGCACGCCTGTCTTCTGGTCCTCGGGCGGACAGCGCAGGGCGTCCATGGCCTGCTCCAGACGGTTATCTATGTTCCAGGCATCGGTCGCATCGATCATATCCTGGAGTTCAGCCTGTCGGGCCATCAGGGCATCCATCTTGTCCTGGTCCTCATAGTATTCCGGCAGCTCGAACTTATGGTTAACCTCATCGTACTCCTTAAGGGTGTCATAAATCTGCTGAACGCCCTCCATGACCACCTCCTTGACGGTCTTGTCGGGGTCCAGTTGCGGCTCCTGAGGCAGATAGCCCACGCTGTATCCGGGGCTGAACACCACCTGACCCTGAAAACTCTTTTCTATGCCTGCAATTATCTTGAGCAGTGTTGATTTACCTGAACCGTTAAGACCTATGATACCTATCTTGGCTCCATAAAAGAAACTAAGGTAAATGTCCTTGAGAACCTGCTTGTTGTTCTGGAACTGCTTGCTCACCCCCACCATGGAGAAGATGATTTTCTTGTCGTCTGCTGTTGTCTGTGCCATTATCTTATTATTTACTGCAAATATACAAAACAGAAGCGTCCCTTTTGTATATTTGCACAAAATCCTTTTCCCGTAAGATGAAAGAGAATGTCAGTTTGCGGCTGGACGAGATTGCCAGTGCACTCGCCAAGGCCGATGCCGGACGTATGGATCCGCAGTTGTCCCAAGAGGACAGAGAGACAATGGAACAGGCGTGCGTAACCTTTCGTGAGGCTGAGCGCAGAGCCATAGTGAATGTTGAGACCGGCCTTGTAGAGAGGTTCCGCGAGAGTGCAGGCAGCATCAACCTGCAGGCAAAGGAGCTCCGGGCGCTGGTCACAAAAATGAACAGAATCCCAAAATCGCTTGACATCACAGAGACCGTAATCAAAGAGTGCATCCGGGTGATCAAGGCTATCGCCGTGTGGTGCACCATGTTATTCCTCATTATATACATGTCGGGATGCGCCTCCATGACCAAGGCCCAGCTGAAGCGTGTCAACTCCCTTGCTGTGGTCTCAGATTCGACAGTAACCGGTCCCGGCAGCATACTCCGCGTGCTCAACGATGTGAACATGGAACGCGGCCTCATATACGCCGCATCACTCAACACCGCCCAGGCCCGCATACAGGAACTCAACGGACTGGCCGATGCCCGGACCCAGCTCTCCCTTCTGGCCGATAAGTCCGATGTGTGCGTAAACATATTGGAGAGTTACGTGCGTGCCCTCAAGTCAATAAGCAGTGAATCGCGCTGGAAACAGAACGGCACCGAACTGCGCGGGATAGGCCGCAACATGGACTCGCTGGCCATAGCTTACAACAAACTTGACTGGGGTACGCTTTATGAGCCCGGCATAGCCAAGCAGATAGGCAGGACCAGCGGATACCTGGCAGAGCAGTACGGCAAACGCCGCCAGCGCCGTATGGTCCGGTCATTCCTGGAACACGGCGACAAGCTGGTGGATGACTGCGTCAAGTCTTTGACCGGGACCCTTAAATCGGACGATTTCAAATCCGTCATAGAGAATGAGCGCACCGGACTTGAAAACAATTACCGTGCCTACCTGAACATGACATCCCTGAACGGAACCGCCCCACTTCCCGATTTTGACCGCACGTATCTGGAATGCCGCCTCAGAATAGATCAGGCAGAGAGTATGCGCCGCCAGTGTATCAACATGCTTCAGGCGTTTGGCCGCGCCCACAACGCACTTCGCAGGGAGATGTATAACCGTCGCACCTACAGCGAGTTTACCGATGAACTGTTTGAGCTCAACCGTCAGGTACTTGCCCTGGCTGAACTCCTGGAAAAATAAAAAGCAAAAAATGGCCTTCAGGATGACAATATGTTGAAATGTTGTTTACCTTTGCGCTCAATATGAAAGAAATCAACGCATACTTCTATTACTTTTGGTTTACCAGACAATAGCCGGGTAATTTGTTGTATGCATATAAATAAGGAATAACAGAGAGCCCGGATCGATGATTCGGGCTCTTTTTTGATACGTAAACAAACATATAAAACTATGATAGCAGTACTTAAAGCGGGAGTCTCAGAGACTCAGAAGAAAAACCTTATCAACTGGATCAAAGGCCAGGGAGTAGACGTACATATCAGTGAAGGACAGTTCCAGACAGTAATAGGTCTGATTGGCGATACCAGCAAGATTGACCCAGACCTGCTGAGCGGACTTGACATCATAGAGTCAGTTACCCGTATAAGCGAGCCATTCAAATGCGCCAACCGCCGTTTCCATCCGGCCGATACCATCGTTGAGATTGGTCAGGGTGAAAATAAAGTAAAGATTGGCGGCGGCAACTTTGCCATGATAGCCGGCCCCTGCTCGGTGGAGTCCGAAGAGCAGATTACCCAGATTGCACAGGCCGTCAAGGCATCGGGCGCAACACTCCTACGCGGCGGCGCATTCAAGCCCCGCACCAGCCCGTATGATTTTCAGGGAATGGGTGCCGATGGTCTGGAACTGCTGCGTAAGGCACGCAAGGCAACCGGTCTGCCCATAGTAACCGAGATAATGAGCGAGAAACATCTGGACCTGTTTGAGGATGTAGACCTTATCCAGGTTGGTGCCCGCAACATGCAGAACTTTGAACTGCTTAAGACCCTGGGCCGCACCCGCAAGCCCATCCTGCTTAAGCGCGGACTCTCCAGCACCATCAAGGAGTGGCTCATGAGCGCCGAGTACATCATGGCCGGCGGTAATGAGAACATAATCCTGTGCGAGCGCGGCATACGCAGTTACGATACATACACCCGCAACGTGCTTGACCTGAGTGCCATCCCCGTTGTAAAGGAGCTGTCACACCTGCCCATCATAGTTGACCCCAGCCACGCCACCGGCAAGTCACGCCTGGTTCCGTCCATGAGTCTGGCAGCAGTTGCAGCCGGTGCCGACGGTCTTATAATAGAGGTTCATAACGATCCCGCCAACGCCCTGTGCGACGGTGCGCAGTCTCTCACTCCCGCGCAGTTTGACGAAGTAGCAAAGAAGGTCAACGCCCTGAAGCAGATCATCTAAAGCCAACATCCAATAGCCAACAGCCAATAGTAAAAAAAAGGTATTTTTGTAACTCAACACAAACAACAATGACAGTAGCAGTTGTAGGATTAGGTCTGATAGGCGGATCGCTGGCCAAGGCTTACAAGGAGGCCGGCTGGACGGTCTACGGTTTTGACCTGAACGAGTCCGTGAGTTGCTTTGCACAGCTTGAAGGCACTCTCGATTCCATCCTGGACAGCGTGAACATAAAGGAATGTGACCTCATACACATAGCCGTCACACCCGATGCCGCCTGCAATTGGATCAATCAGCATGCATCGGAAATAGCCAAGAGCACAATGGTGATCGATGACTGCGGCACCAAGCGCAAGATTGTGGAGTGCGGAATGAAAGCCGCCACCCGTTACGGGTTCACATACGCCGGCGGACACCCCATGGCAGGAACGCATCTTTCGGGCTACAAGAACTCACGCGCCACCATGTTCCAGAACGCATCCATGATAATCATCCCGCCCACGCACGATGACATACAGCTTCTGGACAGGATAAAACACCTGCTGGAGCCTATGTTGCTCAAACGAGTGGTATTCACCACCCCCGATCAGCATGACAGCATGATAGCATTCACATCGCAACTGGCCCATGTGGTATCAAACGCCTACATCAAGAGCCCGTCGGCCCAGCAGCATAAAGGATACAGCGCAGGCAGTTTCCGTGACCTTACGCGCGTGGCCTGGCTCAACGAGAACATGTGGACAGAGTTGTTCCTTGAGAACAAGGACAACCTTCTGCGCGAGATACATACCCTGATTGACAACCTCACCCAGTACGCAAGTGCCATGGAGGCCGATGACGCCCGGACACTTTGCGCACTGCTGCGTGACGGACGCATAGCAAAGGAACTCTCAGAAAAGAACTGATATGGAAAAGATTACCGTCCACGCCTCTGGCACATACGACATTCTTATTGACAAAGGAAGTCTTGGCAACATAGGTCAGGTGCTGAAAGACCGTTTCAAGCCTTGCACCATAGCCATACTGAGCGATGACAAGGTATTCCCTCTCTACGGTAAGAATGTTACCGATGCCATTGAGGCTGCAGGCTTCAGGACTGTGAGCCACTTGATACCCAACGGCGAGCAGAGCAAGACCCTTGATAACGTGACCGCATTCATAGACAGCATGGTCAAGGCACAGGTTACACGTACTGACATGGTGCTGGCGCTTGGCGGCGGCGTTGTTGGCGATATGGCCGGATTTGCAGCGGCAATATACCTGCGCGGCATCCCGTACATCCAGGTGCCCACCACCCTGCTGGCAGCCGTCGATTCATCGGTGGGTGGCAAGACTGCGGTCGATATCAGCGCCGGCAAGAACCTGGTAGGCGCATTCCACCAGCCAGCCCTGGTCTATCTGGATACCGATACGCTGGGCACTCTTGACCCCGCAGTCCTGCGTGACGGATTTGCCGAGGTGATCAAATACGGTATCATACTGGATAGCAAACTTTTTGATACAGTTGCAGTCCCTGAGAGTTTTAACCTGACCGAGGTGATTGCACGCTGCATTGAGATCAAGCGCGACGTAGTTGAGCAGGACGAGTTCGATAAAGGCCTTCGTGGTCTCCTGAACTTCGGCCACACATTCGGTCACGCCATAGAGAAACTGAGCAGATTCACCATAACCCACGGAAGCGCCGTAGCCCGCGGAATGATAATCGCCGCAAAGGTGGCCCGCGTTTACGGTTTCACTGACTACACCGATGTGATAGCCAAAGCAGTAAAGGACTACGGCTTTGAAACCGGATGTCCTTACTCTGCCGATGAGCTCTACAGCGTGATCCTGTCGGACAAGAAACGCAGCGGAGCCGACATTACACTTGTGCTGCCCCGCCAGATTGGAGCATGCACTCTGGAGAAAATGCCTGCCGGTCAGGTACTTGAACTCATGAAAAAAGCCGGATTATGATTCTACAGGTATCGGGAGCAGTATCAGGAAACGTACAGGTGCCGCCTTCAAAATCGGTAGCCCACCGCATGCTCATCTGCGCGGCGCTCTCTGACACTCCCTGCACGATTGTATGCCAGAGCGTGAACCGCGATATGGAGGCAACCATGAATTGCCTTAACGCCCTTGGCGCAGACATAACCTACAAAGACGGAAAGTTCAGCGTACAGCCCATCCGTCAAGTCAATAAAGGCGCAACGCTTGACTGCGGCGAGAGCGGATCCACCCTAAGGTTCCTGCTGCCCGTAGCCGCCGCATTGGGAGCCGATGCCACATTCATCGGTCAGGGACGTCTGCCCGAGCGTCCGCTCTCACCTCTTTACGAGGAGATGACCGCTCACGGCGTAAAGATGTCGCCCAACGGCCAGATGCCGCTTAAGTGCAGTGGTAACCTGCCCGCCGGACTCTACACCATTGACGGAGGCGTATCGTCACAGTTCATATCCGGTCTGCTCATGGCACTGCCTCTAACCGGAATCCAAAGCAAGATTGTGGTAACCGGCAGGCAGGAGAGCACATCATACATAGGGCTTACCCTGAATGCTTTGAAGCAGTTCGGAATTGACATACAGGTTGTCACTGACGGTTACGGCATTCCCGGCGCACAGGAGTTCACCACCCCGGCTACACAGGTGGCGGTGGAGGGCGACTGGTCGGCCGCGGCATTCTGGCTGACAGCAGGCGTGACAGGCAGCAAACCCGTTACCTGCACCGGACTGGACTACGAGCACTCGGCCCAAGGTGACCGCCGCATTATAGACGTGCTCCGTAAGATGGGGGCCGATATCGCTACTGCAGGCAATACGGTTACCGCATGCCCGTCAAGCCTGACCGCAGCACAGATAGACTGTGCCGATATCCCCGACCTGGTTCCAATTCTGGCCGTAGCGGCCTCCAATGCTCAGGGAACCACCATTTTCGATAACATACGCCGTCTTCGCATCAAGGAGAGTGACCGCGTGCAGTCCATCCTGCAGCTGCTGGGTATGGCCGGAATATATGCGTTTGCATCGGACAACACCCTTACCGTTACCGGCGGTCCGGCACGCAGTTGCGCCTACGACCCGTCGGGTGACCACCGCATGGCAATGGCTGCAACAATCCTTGCATCGGTCAAGAACGTTAATATAACCATAAGCGATGCCGAGTGCACCGCCAAGTCATACCCCGCCTTCTTTGATGATTTCAACGCCTTAGGAGGCCACATAACCGCTAATAGCCAATAGCTAATAGCCAATAGCCAACAGTAAAAAAATATGGACCTTTCAGATTACAGAAAACAGATTGACGGCATAGACGAGGAGATCTGCCGTCTGTTCCAACAGAGAATGCAGGTGGTCAATACCATCGGCGAATACAAGAGAGAACACGACATACCGGTAAGCGCCGGCTCGCGTGAGCGTGAGGTGCTGGCACACATATCCAAGCAGCTCCCGGAGGACCTGGAGGACTTTGGCCGCGTACTGTACCGCTCCATCTTTGACATAAGCAAAGCATACGAGGCCATGTACAAGGAGAAGGATTCACCTCTCTACAAGGCCATATCGGGCCTGATAAACGCCGATCCCGCCCCGTTCCCCAAGCGTGCCGTAGTGGCCTGTCAGGGACGTGAGGGCGCATACTCCCAGATTGCCGCCGAGAAACTCTTTGAGGTGCCCGAGATTATGTTCAACAACACCTTCGAGGGCGTAATCCGCATGGTCACCGACGGTCTGTGCGAGTACGGCATACTGCCCATCGAGAACTCCACCGCAGGATCTGTCAATGAGATCTATGACCTGCTGGTAAGATATAACGTACACATAGTACGCAGCACCCGCGTGCGTGTGGACCACCAGTTGCTGGCAGCCAAGGGCGCCCGTTTCCAGGACATCAAGACCATCTACTCACATCCGCAGGCCATAAACCAGTGCTCTCATTTTCTCAGTGCCCTCAAGGATGTAGAGATAATCCCGTCCGATAACACCGCCATGGCCGCCCAGAGGGTTGCCAAGGACCCCAACCGCACAACTGCATCTATATCATCAAAGAGCTGCGTTGACCTCTATAACATGGAGGTGCTGGCCCAGGATATCCAGAACTTTGACAGCAACCACACCCGTTTTATCTGCATAGCCAAGAACGCACGTATCTATCCGGGAGCCAACCGCACCAGTATCATGATGGTCATGAGCCACAAGCCCGGTACGCTGTTCTCGGTTCTGAGCAAGTTCAACGCCACAGGCGCCAACCTGGTCAAACTGGAGTCACGTCCCATACCCGGCCGCGACTTTGAGTTCATGTTCTATTTTGACATTGAGCTGTCCATCTACGACAAAAAGTTTGCGTCACTTATATCCGAGTTGGACCACTGCGGCGAGCAGTTCAAGTATTTCGGAACTTATCAGGAGATTATTTAACTTTGCGGCATGAAAAAGATTCTTGTCATAAACGGCCCCAACCTGAACCTTCTGGGTCTACGCGAGCCGGCCATATACGGCAACCGTGACTACAAGGCGCTTGAAGCCTTTGTCCTGGAGAGCGGCCTGGACCTGGGCCTTCAGATAGAGCTTTTCCAGTCCAACCACGAGGGCGCCATAGTGGATAAGATCCAGCAGGCTTACGGTGTGTTTGACGGCATAGTAATCAATCCGGCTGCCTACACCCACACAAGCGTTGCCATACTTGATGCGCTTAAAGCCGTGGCCATCCCCACTGTCGAAGTTCACTTGAGCGACGTTGACTCACGCGAGGAGTTCCGCCGGCATTCGTTCGTTTCCCTTTATGCTGAGAAGGTGATAAAAGGCAAAGGATTTGACGGCTACAGGGAAGCTCTGGAGTACTTTTCTAAAAAATAATTGAAAAAATATCGGGGTCCGGACCAACAAATCCGGACCTTTTGCGTCTAATAGGCAAAAGAATTACTGACAATGAACAAAAAGTATCTGATCGCGGCATTTGTTGCTTTGATTGCACTGCCGGCGTTTGCACAAACAGAGAGACATTACGAATATGATGAATACGGCAAGGTTGGTCGCAGTGAAGGATGGGCAAGACGCTTTGCACACAACTTCTATGACGGACTTATCGGCGCGGAATATTACGAGGTGGTTGATGAGGAAGGTCAGAAGACAGAAAAGAAGGCAACCGACAGGAATAGCAGCAAGAATGTAAGTAAAAGTTACCGATATTACGGACCAGGACACACTCCCGGCCTTTATTTCGGCGTCAACCTGCTCTGCACAGACCAGCCGCCGACATTGACCCAAGGACTGCCTCAGAAACCCGGCAAGGGATTCGAATTAGGAATTGCAGTCGGCAAATGGGGTTACCACATGACCAAGAACATCGGTATCAATACCGCCTTCTATGTAACCCGCTCCCGCTTCTGGATTGACAACAACCAGTATCTGGTATATGACCGCAATATCAACGCCGCCTCCAAGATTACGCTTACCGATACACCTTTTGAGGGCAATGAAGTCAAACAGGGATATCTGCGTTACTGGAGTCTGAGAGTTCCAATCTGCCTTGAGTTAAGTTCCGCATCCAGCCGTGGACCGTTCATTGCCATAGGTCCGGAAATAGAATACCGGTTTGGAGATGTATCTAAAGTCGATGTAGTTGACAACAAGAAACCTCAGACAGTAGTTAAGGGTATCAATGTCAATCCTCTTGGACTTAACGCAGTGGCAAGGATCGGTATAAATGATTTCGGGATCATAGCCCGTTACTCATTTACAAGCCTTTTCCTTAATGACGACCCCGTTCAGGCATACCCGTTCATGATTGGTGTCTCAACCAGCTTCTGATCTTCCAACTAGACAACTGTAAGATTATTTCCACATATGCATCCTATCCCTTCCGATAGGATGCTTTTTTATTTTATAATATACGTGAACAATATTATTGTTTTAACATTTTTTGATTATTTTTGCGCCAGAATCAATAATAGCCAAATCAGATGAAAAGAGCTAACGCAATACTTCTGGCAGCAGTCGCATCATTCATGCTGTCTTCATTTCCAACAACTGTCCGTTCTCAGAACAAAACTGCCAAGAAACCGGCCTGGATTACCAAAGCTCCTACAGTCAAGAACACATACGTTGGTATAGCCTCCGTATCAAAACGTACAATGAACCCGGACGGAAACAATCCTGAATCCGCAATCGCACAGGCTTCATCATCAATTATAGTTTCACAGCTCTTTTTCAACGACAAGTATAAGGAGAACGGTAAGATTGAAGCCGAAAAGAAGATTCTGACTTCACTTCACCTTGCCGTTGATGCCAACTCACTTCTGGGTAATCTCATATTGAAAGGCGCATACAATGTATCTTTTGACGATGTCTTCATTGAAAATGTCTTCAACACGCCTTTACTCAAATTCCAGGACGAATGGGAGGATGATGAGGAATACTGGTGCTATTACAGCATAACCGAGAGTGACTATAAGGCACGGATGGAGTCCCTTGAGGACAGCATCTGCGGTCAGGCCGAAACGTTATGGAAACTGGGTATGTCATATCAGCAGGACGGTATGCTGTTCACAGCCGCAAAAACATTTACCGAAGCTCTTGAACTTATCCATCCGCTTATCTACGCCCAACATAACATAAAATACGATTTTGAGACAGTAGACCTGTTTACCAGCATTTATAACAGCTACATCCACGTTTATGACAACATTAACCTTACCTGCTCCGTATCGGAAATCCCGGCTGTAGCGGGTGAATCCGTACCCGCAACATTCAAGGTTACTGTTGACCAGAACGGAACACCGGTCAGGAAAGTAGGCATAATGATTGATTACGACGGAACCATTGACGGTGCTTATATGACCGATGACAACGGCACGGCTACTTTCTCAATCGTAAAGGCCACCGATGAACCGGAGCAGACCATCTCATTCTCGATTGACAAGGACGGCATTTACGGCCTTCCTGAAACATACGTATTCAAACAGCTCACAGCCGGTGCCGACAAACTGGGAACCACCCAAACCACAGTCAGGCTTTTTGACCCCACCAACTACATATGTTATTCCGTAAACCCGTCAGACTCCGCAACAGAAAAAGCGATAGGTGACCTGCTTGCTGCCCGCAAGGATCTGGTTGTAGTTGATGAGGCAGGCAAGGCAGACCTGATCCTTGAGGCAAAACCGGCCATCATACTTGACCAGGCTTCAGATCCGAAAGCCAAATGGCCTATAGACAAATACACCGCTGCACTGAATGTCACAATCAGGGAAGCATCATCGGGCAAGGAACTATTCCAATATAACATTGATGACTTCCAGTATCTTGCACCGTCAGGTAGGACAAAGGAACAGGTACTTCATTCTGCTGCCAGGGAGATGACACGCCAGCTTCTGCGTGAGTTCCCTGATAAATCAGCCTCTTTCAGTTACGACAAACGCGCACTTGTCTGGTCAACGCTTAAATAACATGCCGTCATGAAGAGACTGTCATTAACAATAGCTCTGGCTCTGCTCTTGACGGCAGTCCAAGCAGACGCGCAGATGACCCGCGGCCAACTGTTGCGTAAATACTATCAGATAACCCAACTGCACAACAGCGGGAAGGATGCCGAAGCAATAGCGATATGTGAGGAGATAACCGCCATGTATCCCAAGTTGCCTGACACATATCTACGTATGGCTGAGATTTATTATGAAGGCGGCGAGAGTGAGCTGGCTCTTGTCATGTACCGCACATATGCCAGTCTTGAAATGGATGACAGAAAGGTGGCAGAGATAAATCCCCGCATGAAAGAGTTGGAAGACAAGCTGGGAGCCAAAAGCTTTGAACAGCAGGAAGAGGAAAAGTTCCAAAAGCTGATGGCTGAAACTGCAGCCAGGGAAAAGGAACCGGAACCAGTATCAACCCCGGCATTTACAAGCAGTGCCACTTCTCTGTTTGACCTTTCGGCACTTATAGCATCGGCAAACACCAAAGAGCCTGAGCCTGAACCTGAATCTGAACCTGAAGATGAGAAAACGACCGTTATTGTTATCTCCACAGAGACGGAACCCGAGCCCGAGCCCGAACCCGAAATAACCACTGCTATCCGGCAGGAGGCTGAGGAGATCATCACAAAGGCGGCCACAACCGATGTAAGACCTGACTGCTCTACACCGTATCTATTCAGTCCGCATCCTGAAGTTGTAGATGAACTCCATCTGAAACGTGATGGTCAGTATAACGCCAAAGTAACGCCCAAACGAACTTTCTCGTCCAAGAACGACCTCATTGGCAAATGGGCATCATCCCTTTTCAGTGCCGAAACCGGACGTGAATTCATAATCCTGGACATAGACCAGATGGGAAGTACCCTTACAGCAATGATCAATAGCGAGTCTGGTCTGTTCCTTGACAAGAGAAACGGTATGTTCAAGAGCTCATGGAATGCCGTTAAAAGCATATGGTCCAGTGATGGTGCAGATTTTGATGCAACTGAACTCAAGGGTAATGCCACCAGGGGTGATTACTCAGAAGAGAGTTTTGATTTTACTTTCTCTCTCAAGAAAAAAGACAAGCCCAACGTTGCAGCCATAGGTCGTGACATTATGGATGGTCTGTCACTATTCATTCCATTCGGAGCACTTGCAAGCCGTATAGGTAGCACAATGCTCAATTATGCCAGCCGGAAGATTACAAATGAGAAATTCCAAACCACTATAAATTTCTCCATCAAGAGCGTAACTGAAAACGTCCTTACCTGCAGTTATATAGTAAGCGAACGTCATACATCTACCGACGGTTCGCGTGACATGGTCATTGAGGAACGGAACTTTCACCTTTTCCGTGTTCCCGATTCATATAAGCCTTATACATACAGCAGCAACATTCAGGAAAATGCCCTGTACCGCGCCATGTATTCCAAGCTGGAGACAGAGGCAGCCAATGACCCTGACAAGTTGTTCCCGCTTGCCTACATGAGTTTTTATGGTGCAGGAATAGGCAAAAAAGCAGATGAGATAGACAGGTTGACTCAAGCAATAGTCCAGATGCAGAAACTGGCCGACAAAGGTTGCATACGAGCCAGCGCATGGCTGATTCCCGTCTATTACAATCTCTCAATAGATGAGAAACACTACCCTATGCGCTTGCAGCGCAAGAAGTTCCGTGAGTTATCCGACCATCATATGAGCACCATGCTGATGGCATACAACCCATACGTATACGGACTGAATGGAGACATACTTGCCAGTGGCAGTTCTGACCCCGAAGAGGTTGCTGCCGAATATGAGAAAGGCGCATCACAGAATGATGCCTATTGTCTCTACAATTTAGGAAAGGCATACAAGGAAGGAGTTATCAAGACACGTGACCTGGATAAATCTCTGGAGTATTTCAGGAAAGCCGCCCAACAAGGTTATGCCGACGCATATTGGCTGATAGCACTGGCATACAAGAGCGGTCTTGGTGTTACTGCCGATTATAGTCAGTACATCAACTACCTCCTGAAGGCTATCGATGCCGGTTCCGTAGAGGCCATAGACGAACTCTGTGTGGCATATTTCTGGGGTATAGGAGTAGACCGCGACATAGAGATGGCTCAGCAGGTAAGACGCAGTTACTTCTATATAAAAAACAACGTATGGCGTGATGTTCTCACTCTCTATGGATTCCCAAGCATTTGAACGGATGAAACCTATCAGATACATATTGGCTTTAGTGCTGCTGGCATCATTCACCACCCTACCGGCACAGGATAAAATTGAAATCAGGACTCCTGAGCGCATAGCAAGGATGATAGAGAGCATGCCAATGAAGGATATACCTCTTCAAGGGATATTCCGCTGTCCGGAATTGAGCAGTACAATCATGTTCTACACCGAGGCCAAGAACGGTGTAACCGAACAGCTTGGAGCACGGCTGTTCCCGGATGAAGTCCGTACCAATACACTGTATGACCCTGTAATCATCGGTTTCATAGAACGACTTTGGGTAGAACTCCTGCTGCGCAAGACTACCGAATCACAGATAAGCCTGCTTAAAGAGTATGGAGTTCGCATAGTATTGGGAGGATACCCTTTGGGGGCCGGAAATTTCAACAGACTCAGCCTGGCTCTTGATGTCATCAACTCCATGAATTCTTTTTCGGCCAGCATAGGCGGTAATGAGATTGACGTTCTCATCCGAACAGCAACGGACAACACGCTTCACATTTATATTCCCGCAAGCCGCGACCTTCTGTTCCAATATGACAAGAAAGAGCATGAGGAACGTCTGATTAAAGACCTCTCCACCTCAAGTAAGCCATACAGGCGGGTTGACCGTGTCATAACCATGTTGCCTTATGACGACGACATATGGGTAAGCGGCGGTCTATGCTATATGATTGATTCCCTACGGAATGACGTTTTCCTGACCAAGAGCGGACAGGTGGTCTGGGATTCCAAATCATACCCTGAGGAAACAATGCGCAACATTCTTATGAGTGCTGTCGTTCCGGTGCGTTTGAACGGAATGATCCTTGAGATAACTCCCCATACATACAACCGCGACATCCCCAAGTTCAGGATTCCTCTTTCACAGTTCCTTGGCTATTTCCAGAATCAGGGATTTGAGTTTTACTCAGGCAATGCAGGACGTAACGGAGACAAATTCCAATGCCTTCTGGTCATGTACAATTTCTTTTACAACTACCTGCATATGCTTTCGGTAACTTTTACTCCCGATCAACTGGATGCCGGCCAGACCGTCATCAAGGCAGACCTTTCAACATTCATTCCTCAACATAATATCAAGAATCTGTTTCAGGAGAAATAACAAACAATTATGAAGATAAGGAATTTCCTATTCACCGCAGCACTTGCATTATTCGCAGTGACCGCTCACGCACAACTTGACGTTGTACGTTTTACAGTTCAGGACGGTATCTCCGACGCCACTCTGAAAACTGCAATCGAGAAGAGCACATCAACACTCCTCTCCGTTCTCAATTCAACCGTCATATCGGGAAAATCAAAAGTCAAACTTGAAAAGGAAGCTGAAGTTCTCTTTACTAAAGACGGTCGCACACGTCTGGATGAGATGTGGGCATCCAGTGCCATGATGTGCCCGGTATCACAAGTTATTGAAAAAGGAATCACAATGCAGAACGGTACTGTACAGGTACGTAATATTCCGGTTACCCTTCTTGCAGCCGATGAAAACAACTGTGAACAGGAGCTGGTTCTCTGTTTCAACCAGACCGGTCAGATAGACAACATCATGATTGCCCTGGAGGAACACCGTTACCTGGATGTAATCAACGCTCAGATCAGCGTCAAGGATTTCCATCGCCGGCAGGCCATAATAGACTTTGTGGAAAACTTCCGTACCGCGTACAACCGTAAAGACATCGATTACATCAACAACGTATTCAGCGACAACGCTCTTATCATAACCGGAAAGGTGGTGAAGATTGACAAGAAAAAGCAAGATCTGACCTCACAGTCACTCAACAACGAACAGATCCAATATCAGAAATCAACCAAAGAGGAATATATCAACAACCTTAAGAAGTGTTTCAAAAACAACAGCTATATCAATCTTGTATTTGATGAAATAGAAGTAATGCGTCATCCCAAACGCGATGACATATTCGGTGTTACACTAAAACAGCACTGGAACTCATCCAATTACTCCGATGTGGGATACCTTTTCCTTATGATCAACTTTGAGGATGAGATGAATCCATCCATTCAGGTACGCACCTGGCAGCCAGACAAGTACAACGGAAAACCGCTTCCCCGTGAGGAAGTATTCTCTCTAGACATGTTCAGTATCTGATATACTATCTGTAACCATTCTATTCTTATGATTAAAAGCACCAGATTAATAATGACTCTCGCCGCCATAGCACTGTTCGCGGGAGTAAGAGCACAGGATCAACTCAAGAATCTGATTGTTACCAATGTAACGCCTGAATTGAGTGTATACCCATGCGGCGACCGTCATGAGGCATTGGTCATATTGCGTTGTCAGGAACCTTTTGACCTTGTCCTGGCATCCAACTATGACGCCAATCTAGACCTGACCATAACGACTGAGGGACCCGAAAAGGTTTACAGCATAATATTCAAGACAAAAGAAGAAGGTACATCATTCAAAGGCCGTCAGCTCTCTGTCTCTGCCGAAGGATTCAAGAAACACTACATTCCCCTTAACCTGAATGACAAGGAGAAACTTGAGTTCATGGTCTCTGACCCCTATTCCAAACTACGCAGTCTGTTCTACACCTCAACAGAGGAGGGATTGAATTACATGACAGACGGCTTATATGACGCCGCCATCGACAAGTTCAATATAGCAAAGCAATGTCCTGAATACCCTGAAACAGAGAACCATCTGGATGATTACATCCAAAAATGTGACTCTTTGAAGGCATGGACCGCTCAGGCATCCTCATATATGGATAATGAGGATTACTACAACGCGCGCTTGGTGTATATAAAAATGATGACCGAAAACCCGTCAAGCACACTTATCCGCGAGTTATACTACAATGCCAACGAAAATTTCAACCGGGTAAGCAAGCACGACATCGAGGTTGCTCAGGCATATTTTGACACAAAACGCTATGATGAAGCACGCACCCTGTATGAACATGCCATCGCACAAAACAATCCGCAATCATCATTGGCCGGTACAAACTTGGCATTCATTCAGCTCAAGCGCTTCAAGCAGGATAACCACACACGATCCATATCATATGTCTATGATCCTGACTGCAAAATAGGTTTGTTGTCTGCAGGCCTCAATCCCGACAAGACAAGCACATATTTCTCATTGGGATTCAACAAGGGTTGTATAGATATCCTCTCAAAGAATACCGATCCTGCGGATATCGATCCTGTAACCAATAGCATAATAGTACCTGATAAGCCAATGTATCAGGCCTACGGAGGAATAGGATGGACCATGAGGCTGTATACTTCAAACGAGAATGTGTGGATCCCAAAAATCTGGATACTTGTCACCCCGTTCAGCTATGCAGGAGGCGGATTCTACTCCAAGACCAATAATCCCGATTACAATCCCAATTCCGGTTCATCAAGTGACCAGAAAGAGTACCTTGAGAAGTATCACTGGATGCATGCACTGGCTCCTGAAATTGGAACTGCCGTCAGGGTATGGCGTGTGGTATTGAGTTACCGCTACCAGTATCGTTTGGTAATCAACAGGGAAAGTCCGGCTTCCGACAACCTTGGAATGGCCAGGAATCTTTTCGGATTAGGTTTCTGCTGGTAATAAAACAGAAGATGATTCAAATAAAGGAGGTCCTTACAAGCAAGGATAAGAAAAGACTGTTCAGGTTCCCCATTGACCTTTACAGAGAGTGTGATATGTACGTGCCGGTGCTCATCGGCGATGAGATGGACACTTTCAACCCCAATAAGAACGGTGCATACAGTTATGCCGACAGCCGTCTGTGGCTGGCATACCGTGACGGAAAGATAGTTGGACGTATAGGTGCCATACTGAACCGTGCCGCCAACGAGAAGGACAACGTTAAGCAACTTCGTTTTACACGCTTTGATTTCATTGATGACTTTGAGGTATCAAAGGCTCTGTTCGATACCGTCATCGCCTGGGCGCATGAACTTGGCATGACAGAACTGGTAGGTCCGTTGGGATTCTCCAATCTGGACAAGCAGGGTATGCTGGTAGACGGATTTGACCAGCTTGACATGTATATAACTCTCTACAACTACCCCTACTACATAGATCATATGAAACGTCTTGGTCTTACCAAGAAATGGGACTGGACCGAGACTAAAGTCATTGTGCCTGACCGTGTACCTGATAAGATGGACCAAATAGCGGAGATATCAGAGAAACGCTACGGATACTCCATCAAGAAGTTCAGGAATATGAAAGAGGTACGTCCGTATATCCGCAAGGCAATGGAGATAATAAACATTGCCTTTGCCAAGCTGCACGGTGTAGTTCCCCTGTCTGACAAGCAGATTGAGAATATGGAACATCTGATAGCTCTGGTAGGCCGTCCTGAATACTCGCTTATGGTACAGAACCAGCAAGGTGAACTTGTGGGATTCGGATTCATAGCACCATCCATTAGCCGCGGTATCCGTGCCAGTCACGGAAAGCTTGGGCTCTTCTCGGCCCTCAAGGTACTTGGCGACCTGAATGATCACCGTCACATAGACTTCTACATGATAGGTGTTCGTCCGGAGGATCAGAAGAAAGGTGTTGAATGTATCATCCTGCGGGAGGGAATCAAGGCTATCCAGTCACACGGAGGCATAGACTGCCAGACCGGTCCCATGCTTGAGGACAATGCCAATGTCCAGAATATCTGGAAACATTTTGAGCACTTCACTCACCGCAGGCGCCGCTGCTGGAGCTTTACGATACAGTAGATGGACTAATGGCTGTTCCGGACGCTGTATATCAGAAGAAGTATTCCAGACCAAACCTGACACTGAACCCCTTTATCCACTGCTGTAATATGGCAGAGGACTCTGTCTCCAGTTCAATTGCATATTTGTCTTTCCAGACAGGAATGCTGTAACCCGGTGTACATGACAGTATAATATGACGGATTGGAGAGAATGCAAAACGGGCATCCAGGCTGCCACAGAACACGTAACTGCTTTGGTCTATAAAGCCATTTGTCCCTTTAATGAGGTTTAACGAAACACTGGCCCTTGGAGTAATACGGGCTTTGTCTCCTATCACAAAACCGTATCCCACATATACAGGAATGACTCCGGAAAGGTTGTACACGTAACCGTAAGGCGAATCACCGGGATCTGTTTCGGGAGCATCCTGGGGCATCAGATATCCTGCCTCAAGATTCAGATTACCCAGATATGCACCTGCATATGCATATACCGACGACAAATGTCCCATCGAATAAGCCGCGCCGAAATAAGTATTGTCTCTGGACAACTTGGCACCCGTTTTGGACGATGAACGGAAGGCCATTATTCGGGTTGTCGATTCACTGGCCGGTATAAGTTCAAGAGGCATTGATATTCTGGTCCTGGAAGCATCCACATGAACAGTCTCACTGTATGGTCTGTAGCCGTTCTTTGTGAATTCTATGAGATAATCACCGGGTGTGAGCTCTACCGTTACCGGGGTTTTACCCTTGTATTGTCCGTTTACGCTGAACGTTGCTCCACCGGGTTGGGTATTGACAATAATAGAAACCTTTTCTGCCTTAGCCCTGTTTTGTATAATGGAACTGTCAACCGGAACTGACTGAGCAGTCACGACACAAGAAAAAAGAGACATGAAAGCAGGAGCCAACAAACCCCTTAAACCCGCCAGTTTTGTAAGTATCTTCACTTTATCTGGAATGAATTAAACTGCGCAAAATTAATGAATAATATCAATACGGAAGCTGAAAGCGGTTGATTTTCCGGGTTCAAGGCTATTCATGTAGTCTCTGCCGTTGATGTCACCGTCGTATCCCAGGTAGTCGCATCGGCCCATCCATGGTTCTATGCATACAAATGGAGCGTTCCTGGCAGGAGGAGACCAAAGTCCCCATACCGGAGCATCCTGAGTACGGACAGATATATATGGATTGTATTCCTTATCGTAGAGAATGACCTGGTCTATCTGGTACTCCTCCAGCACTAAGGCATCGTTTGCAAACAGTCCAGGAGTGAGAGGCAGCATGGCATCACTGTCCAGTTCCAACATTGCCGCACTGTCGCTACGATAGCCGTCAGGTGTAAGCTTACCGATAATCAGTTGGGTTACCGGCTCTTCGCCCGATGTGAGACGGAAGAAGCCATGAATGGAATCTTCTTTATTGAAATCCCGATAGTTGAATCCGGGATGCGCCCCTATCTGATAATACATGGTTTCCTTTCCGGGATTCTTGATGTGCCACTCCACGACCAGAGAACTCCCTTCAAGACGGTATAAAGCCTCAATACGGAAAGTGTAAGGATACACCTTGAGCGACTGTTCATCGGACTCAAGACAAAGCACAATGCTCTCCTTATCATGACAAAGCACCTTGAATTGGCGGTCACGGGCAAAACCATGTTGTGATAGTATATAGGTTTTGTCCCCCACTCTGTACTCACCGTTCCATACCTTACCCACTATGGGGAAGAGCATCGGCGCATGTCGGCCCCAGTATTCTTTATCGGCAGTCCATATCAGTTCCTCATCACTGCCTTGCTTCTTAAGGCTGGTAAGTTCCGCACCGTGAAGGTCAATGTCGGCGCTTATGCGGTCATTTTCTATTATCATAGGTTATGTAATTACTGTGCGAAGATAGCGCTTTTATGTGGTTTTTACTATCTTTGCCCATAGAAGCTAACCAATAACTAATCAGCTTATGAAAAGGTTCCTACTGTTTATTGCATTGTTTATCAGCGCTGTTACTTATGCACAGCGTATGAATGTATTGGAAGAGGTCAAGGCTAATCCACAGAAATCTTACGGAACAGATTACCCTTACACATTCGATGCCCCTTCACTGACCAAGGCTCCTAAGGGTTACAAACCTTTCTATATCAGCCATTACGCCCGTCACGGTTCACGCTACTATTGGAACAATTCTCTCTATCTGGAGTTGGATACCATCCTTACCGAAGCGCATGACAAGCATCTGCTGAATGCCGACGGAGAGAAATTCTACAATCAGTACAAGGCACTCTACCCCGAGTTCATGGCCGGTATGGGCGAGCTTACACGCGTAGGCTGGGATCAGCATCAGGCCATTGCCCGCAAGATGTACGAGAGTTTCCCGGAAGTATTCAAGAAGGGAGGTACCATCCGCGCTATCTCATCCACTACAGGCCGATGCATAATTAGCATGGCCGCATTCTGCCAGGCTATGGTACAGTGCAATCCCAAGATTGACATCTACGAGCAGGCATCCAGAGCTACCCTGCATGGAGTCAAGCCCGATGCCGATGACAATCCTTACCGCGTCAGAGCTCCGCGTGCAAGTGCTCAGCTTGACATGACCAATTTCAACCCCGAGACCCCGCAGGTGGCATCTAACGATGAGATTGTAGCACGTCTTTTCACCAGCACTGAAGGTCTCTCGCGCAGTTCCCGCCGCATATACAGTAACCTTAAGAACCTATACACTTCTCTGCCCAGCATCGGTCACGAGGAATTGTTGGTAGGACTCTTCAAGCCCGAGGAACTCACCGCTAACTGGGAGCGTACCAACCTGAACTCATACCGCAACTGGTACAGAGACATCAACGTGATGAAACCCATCGTGCAGGATATTCTGGACCAGGCCAAGCTGGTCATAGACGGTGAGTGCAATGATATAGCCTCCCTGCGTTTCGGCCACGACACCAACCTTGGCCCGCTCAACATCGTAATGGGCATCAACATGCCCAAGGGAGGGGTAACCGATGCCAGCCAGCTCAAATACTATTTTCAGGACTTCCAGATAGGTAAGGCCGGCAACCTTCAGTTCATCTTCTACAAGAGCAAGAAGAACCCCGAGATTCTGGTCAAGTGCCTCCAGAATGGATACGAAGTGCAGCTCCCGCTCGACACAGACAATTACCCCTACTACAAGTGGAGTGATTTTTACAATTACTACAGCGCTGTTTGCTCAGAGCAGTGAGGTGAGCTCAGTAAGAGTATGAATAGTATAATCCGGGAATGTGGAGTCTGATGGCTCCACTTTTCTTATGTTGAACCAGATGGTGTGCAGACCGTAGGCCTGGCCGCCGCTGATATCGGCATTGAGCGAATCACCCACTATTACGGTCTGGTCCGGACGAGTTCCACCAAGCTGGCTGAAACAATAGTCAAAATACTCGCGTGAAGGTTTGTTATAGCCGATGTCCAGTGAGCCGAATATTCCGTCCACATACTGCATCAGCCCGGCCTTGCCCAGACGTGTGGACTGCTGCAGGTTTGATGCGTTGCTCACCACATAGACCTTGTACCGAGAGTGAAGATACTCCATCACCTGATGTGCTCCGGCTACCGGAACCGATGTATCGCGCAGTCCTGCAATAAAATCCAGCTCAAACGCGGGGCCGTCGGCCTCAATGCCCAGGTCATGGAATATGCCGGCCCAACGGGTGCGGTGAAGTTCATCTACGGTAAGCAGTCCATCCTCGATGCGTTTCCAGAGGATGATGTTGCGGCTGAGGAAGAACTCAAACATGCTGTCCGAATACTCGATGCCGTTTTTGAGGCAGCACCCGCACACATTCTCCCTGGCACACTCCTTGAAATCCAGGAGCGTGTCATCGACATCCATCAGGACGGTTGTTATATCTGCCTTATTGAACATATTCAAGAAGGAACGCAATCTCGTCACCCTTGCTCAGACGGCCGTTTACCACGCTGACTACGGTAACCGTTGCTTGGATACACAGTTTCATATCGGCCTTGCGGTATATGTCCTGCTCAAAAATGAAACGGGCGCCCTCGCGGTGCAGGTTGAGGCATGACAGGAACTCCTCCTGGCCGTGCAGCGGACTCTTGTATTTGATGTTGATCTCAGACACCATGGCGTCAATGCCCTTCTCATGCCACTGCTGGAAAGACTGACCGCGGCTCTGCAGCCACTTATGGCGGGTATACTCCAGATAGTGCTGGTAATTGGCATTGTTGACTACGCCCTGAAGGTCACATTCGTAGTCTCGGGTCTCAAGACAGGTTGTAAAAAGATACTCTTTCATAGCACCGCGAAGTTAATGCTTTTTGCTATATTTGCCATATACCGAAAGTTCAATCATATGGTCCAATCAATGATAAGGAAGGCCTTTCTGGCCATATCGACGCTTGTTGCATTATCCGCAACAGCACAGAATCCGGTTCAGTATCTATGGGGAGACCAGGGTAACGGCACCTACATCAACCCTGTCCTGAATGCAGATTATTCCGATCCCGACGTAATCCGCGTAGGTAAGAAATATTATATGGTGGCGTCCGATTTCCATTTTCTGGGAATGCAGATACTGGAGTCCGATGACCTGGTAAACTGGACTGTCCTGACACAGATCTATAGCCGGTTTGACCTACCCGGATGGGACGATAACCGACACTACTCGGGCGGCTCATGGGCACCCTCCATCCGCTACCACGGCGGCCGGTTCTGGGTCTATTTCTGCACACCCGATGAGGGCCTGTTCATGACTAGCGCCAAGAAACCCGAAGGCCCCTGGGAACCCCTATGCCAAGTAAAGGACGTACCCAAATGGGAGGACCCCTGTCCCGTATGGGATGACAAGGGCAACGCCTATCTGGGCCGAAGCGCCCACGGAGCCGGTCCCATCATTCTGCACCGCATGAGTGCCGACGGACGTGAGCTTCTGGATGACGGCGACACAATCTACACCGGACCGGTGGCCGAGGGCACCAAGTTCCTGCGCAAGGACGGCTGGTACTATCTTATCATACCAGAAGGCGGTGTAGGCCAGGGCTGGCAGACGGTGCTCCGCTCCAAGGACCTGTACGGCCCGTATGAGCGCAAGGTGGTGCTGGAGCAAGGTCCCACTAATATCAACGGCCCGCACCAGGGCGCGCTGGTTGATACCCCGGATGGCGAATGGTGGTTCTACCATTTCCAGGAGACCAACCCCATGGGCCGCGTGGTGCATCTGCAGCCCGTGCGCTGGGAGGACGGCTGGCCGCTTATGGGCGTTGACCTGGACGGCAACGGCGTAGGCAATCCCGTAACCTCATGGACCGTACCCAAGGTAAAAAAATCCAAAGGTCCTCACCTGCCCCAGACATCGGATAACTTTGAAAGCAGCACCCTGAGCCCGCAGTGGCAATTCTGCCATAACCCGCACAATGAATACTGGAGCCTTATCGAGAATCCGGGGCGGCTCACAATCAGGGCACAGCGCTCCACCAGCCTTATGATGGCGCACAATATCATCACCCAGAAAATTATGGGCTGGAAGAGCCTGATTTCGGTAACGGTCGATGTAAGCCGGCTGGCCGATGCACGCGCGGGCCTGACATCGATGGGCCAGTCATTCTACGCCATCGGAGTGACTGAGCGTGACGGCAAGCTCTGCCTGTATCAGGACGGCGGTTACCGCACCACCTATATCGATAACTTTGAGGTGGGCAGCACCATCTGTCTGGCTCTTGAATACGATGCCCAGACCAACAGGTTCCGGTTCCTGGCCGGGCCTGACCGCAGTTCACTGCAACCCGTAGGCACGGAGTTCAGTCAGCGAAGCGGGTTCTGGAAAGGCACCCGCGTAGGCCTGTTCTGCTACAACACCAATGCCGATGGCGGTATGGCCATATTTGATGACTTTGAATATCCGATCAATAACAGATAACAATATGACAGACTTTCTTGAATTATGCAAGGCGCGCTACTCGGTGCGCTCGTTCTCGGACCGCAAGGTGGAGCCTGAGAAACTTGAAAAGATACTGGAGGCAGGACGCGTGGCACCTACTGCCGTAAACTTCCAGCCACAGGTTATTTATGTGCTGCAGAGCCCAGATGCCGTGGCTAAAATGGCCAGCGTCACTCCGTATATGTTCCATGCTCCGCAGGCGCTGCTGGTGTGTTATGACGAGGATATCTGCTGGAAAAACCGCAAGCATGAGGAGGAGGGTCACTCTGCCGGCGAGATGGATGCCACAATCGTACTCACCCATATGATGCTCCAGGCCTGGGAACTGGGCATCGGCTCCTGCTGGGTATGCAGCTTTGACTTCAAGGCCACCCGCCAGCTGTTCAACCTGCCGCCCAACATCAAGCCCGTTGCGCTCATGCCAATCGGTTATGCCGCTCCCGACGGCGTGGCATCGGACCGTCACCCCAAGCGCAAGCCCCTTTCCGAGACCGTGCGCTACCTGTAATCCCGCCAAAGTGAGCAAAAGGGGTCTGCCCCCGATCATTCCGCCAAAGTGTCCCACAAGCACCTGCGCGAGAGCCCTCTCTGGGGCCGATGAGCGTGGGACACACCCCCTAAAATGAGGGTATGTAACACAGAGAACCCCGCTACAAGGCTTGTGGCGGGGTTCGTTGTGGGACACTTTGGCGGGATTATGTCACTTTGGTTTACGGCCGGCGCGGCGCAGGGCATCGGCAATGATCCATTGCAGCTGGCCGTTCACGCTGCGGAACTCGCTGGCGGCCCATTCTTCAAGGGCCGTCATCGTAGCAGAGTCCACTCTCAGCAGAAAGCTTTTTGAATCAGCGTCTTTAGCCATCTGTAAGTCTGTTTAGTTGTAAAGAGTACCGGCGTTAACAACAGGTGATGCAGGCTCGTCACCGCACAGAACTACCAGCAGGTTACTTACCATTGCGGCCTTGCGCTCCTCGTCAAGTTCTACCACACCGTCTTTCTTAAGGTTGTCAAGAGCCATCTTTACCATCGATACGGCACCCTCAACTATCTTCTCGCGGGCGGCGATGATGGCATCGGCCTGCTGGCGGCGCAACATTACGGCTGCAATCTCAGGAGCGTATGCCAGGTAGTTGATACGGGCCTCGACAGCCTCGATTCCGGCTATTGCCAGACGGTCGTTCAGGGTCTGCTTCAGGGCCTCGTTGATCTCATCGGCACCTGAGCGCAGGGTTACGTCATCGGCCGGGTTGCTGTTCTCATCGTAGTTGTATCGGCCGGCGACCTGACGCAGGGCTGCATCGGACTGAACCGATACGAAGTTCTCAAACGCCCTCATTGTAGAATTAAGAGTCGTGACACCGCCGGCAGTCTGACCGATGGTCTGTGAATCTATCTCAAACAGAGCCTTGTAAACATCCTTGATCTTCCAAACCATTACCAGACCTATCATGATGGGGTTACCGCTCTTGTCGTTAACCTTGATGGCCTCGGCGTTGAGGTTGCGGGCGCGCAGGGAGATTTTCTTCTTTGTGTAGAACGGGTTTACAATCCACCAGAAACCGTTCTCGCGCAGGGTACCTTTATATTTACCGAAGAACACCATTGCGCGGGCCACGTTGGGCTCCAACTGGACAAGTCCGCATGAGATCAGAATAATTGCCAAGAACAGGATAGGAGTGATAATTCCTGAATAAGAGAGTAGATAAATGTTTGTAAGAGCAATACCGGCAATACAAGCAAGAAGCAAAAGCAGTCCTATAAAACCGCTTACCTTAGTTCCTTTGAATTCAAATTCCTTTGTTTCCATAATCGTTATTGTTTTAATGTTGTTTTGATATCATTTTGATATCGCAAATGTAAGCACCTATTTTCAACCCGCCAAGCGTTTAGCGAATTTTAACAATTGACGCAAAGGGGTCGTTTAAGAATGCGTCACTTCAGTCCGTTCTGGCTGCTGTAGGTAAGGCGGAATCCGTCGCCCTCGTCCATCATGTCGTTGCCGCCGTTGTTACCGTCGCTCTTTACGCCCTGGCGCTTGCCGGTGAGCAGGTCATCGCACAGGTTCTTGATATCGGTAACACGTTTGGGACTCTCCAGATTATCGCCGCTGTAGTGTCCGGGATACAGGAAACGTATATCGTTGTCCTTCATGTATTTCTCAACCTTCTGGGCCGATGCCTTCACGTTCGATAAATACGTAAACACCAGCAGGTTGGTGGATCCGAAAGCATCGCCGCTGAAACCGTAATGGTTTGCCTTGTCAAAGAATGTGACGCTGCCCGATGTGTGACCGGGAGTGAACATCACCTCCAGCTTGCGTCCGCCCAGATCGATAGTCTCGCCATCGGTCAGGTGCTTGATCTGGCCCTGATACCGGCGCTGACTGTTACGCAGCATCTGCTCATCGGCCGGACCAATCCATACTTCGGGGAACGGTCCTACTCCACCCACATGGTCACCATGTCCGTGGGTCAGTATCATCGTAACAGGCTTGGATGTTATACCTGCTACAATCTTGTCCAGCCCCGGAACACGGGTGCCGGCATCGATCAGTACAGCCCGGTCATTGCCCTCCACCAGATAGAGGGACTCGTTATAAGTGCGGTGTCCGTTACCTATCCAGGTGTGTTCGTCCAGCTGGCGGAACACCACCTCATCGTCCTCATAAACCACCTTGCCGCGAAGGTCACGGCTGTTGACATCACTCTCCTGAGCCGTCATCGGCCCAGCAATCAGGCAAAACAGAATTGCTGCAAACGTTATTCTTTTCATATTATTCAATAGGTTTAGTAGGCTGCATATCCCAGCCGGTTATTGTAGAAAAATAGGGAATCAGGGCATAGGCCAGCTTTATGTGAGCCTTCCAGTTGGGATGCCAGTCGGCACCCAGTTCCTGGTCATTGTCCAGATGCACAGCCTGGAACATCCCGTCATAATAGACATTACTGTAACCACATTCCTCTACGCACTCGCGCACAAAGTCAAACAGCAGTTTGTCAACCTTGGTCGAAACGCACAGTATGGGGTGATCCTCACCGTAATAATCCTTGATGGCCTTGATAAGACGCTTGTAATTGCGCTTAAACGGATCACGCATGGGCTGACGCTCGGTAGAGAAATCGTTCTGCCCAAGATAAATCATGGTGATATCGGGTTTAAGGTCTCCCGGCTCCCATTTGGGCTGGCGGGCGTTGTCAAACGTGCAGCCGTAACGGTCGGGCATATACCAGCGTGACTGACGGTCGCTGTCATCGTAATTACGCGTAATGCCTTTACCTGAATGCGATACCGTAATGAAATCGGCATCAAAGTAACGGGCCAGCAGAGCGCAATAAGTCTTGGAAGTGTTCTGAGTCTCCGGAGTATACCGGTTGAGTGCCACACTGTTCTCAATGCCGTAACCGCATGTGTAAGAATCGCCCACAAACTCAATCAGGCGCTCCTTGACCGGCGCCGCCTGCAGCAACCCCTTATCGGTCTGGAACTCGTGGAATGTGGTACGGCCCTGGTCAGCCTCGGTGCGTTTCTGGATTATCACCGTGTGGCCGGCCTGCTTCTTGCCTTTCTTGAAATCGGCGCTGCTGACAATAGTAAGCAGAGTATCGGAACTGTTGATACAAAGCACCTTATCGGCCTCGGCGCTCATATCACGGTCTATCCACACGTTGAAATAGTCCTTACCAGTGTCCGATGCACGCACGGCCAGATAATCGCCCAGGAAGTTGATCTTGGCGTAAGTGGAACTCCAGTCAAAACTCACGTCGCCGTCTTGGGTCAGTGTACGGCCCACGTATGTGATGCGGCTGTCCGATGCCGGAGTACTCTGCACGGCGGATGCAGGCACAGAGACCAAAATGGCAAGAATAAAGGTGATACCGGATATTCTCATAATGAATGCTGGTTAGTAAGTTCAGTACGCAAATATACTCTTTTTAGTTATCTTTGCGGACCGATATGGAGAGTTTTCTGCAGATAGACGGACTAAGCAAGTCATTCGGCGACCGCGTAATCTTTGACGGCCTCTCACTAAACATCAACCAGGGCGAGAAGGTGGGTCTGATAGCACGCAACGGTCAGGGCAAGAGCACCCTGCTGGACGTGATAGCCGGTAAGGCCGATTACCGCAGCGGCACCATCACGTTCCGCCGTGACATCCGCACCGCCTATCTGGTGCAGACCCCCGTATTCCCCAAGGGCGCAAACGTGCTGACCGCATGTTGCCCGGAGTCCGATGACGAGAAACTGCTGCGTGCCCGCCAGCTGCTCACCAAACTGGGCGTACCAGATTTTGACAAACCCATAGACCAGCTCTCCGGAGGCCAGGCCAAGCGTGTGGCATTGGCACAGGCACTGATGCAAGAGCCCGATTTCCTGATACTGGACGAGCCCACCAACCACCTTGACGTGGAGGTCACTGAGTGGCTCGAGGACTACCTGACAGCCAGCCGCCTGACCCTGTTCATGGTCACCCATGACCGATACCTGTTGGACCGCGTATGCAACCGTATCATTGAGATTGATGATTTCCGCGCCTACTCCTATCAGGGCAATTACAGCTACTATCTGGAAAAGCGACAGGAGCGTCTGGATGCCGAGTCATCGCAACGCGAGAGTGATCTGAACCTGTACCGCCGCGAGCTGGACTGGATGCGCCGCATGCCCTGCGCCCGCGGAGGCAAGGCACGCTATCGCAAGGAGTCGTTCCATCAGCTGGAAGAGCGCCTGCAGCACCGCCGTGACGAGCAGAGCGTGGCCCTGGACGTAAAGGCATCATACATCGGTAAAAAGATATTTGATATTGAGCACCTTAGCAAGGCGTTCGATGACAAGATAATTCTCAAGGATTTCAGCTACATCTTTACCCGCTACGAGAAACTGGGTATAATAGGTGAGAACGGTGTGGGCAAATCCACATTCCTCAAGCTGCTTTTGGGTATTGAGCAGCCCGACAGCGGTGTCATCGGCCGGGGAACGACTTTGAAAATAGGATACTACTCGCAGGAGGGGCTCAAATTCCCCGAGGATGCCAAGGTGATTGACGTGGTGACCGCCATTGCCGACCATATAGTCCTGGATGACGGGCGCCGCATGTCGGCCGGCCAGTTCCTGCAGAAATTCCTCTTTACGCCCAAGACGCAGTACAGTTACGTGAGCAAGCTGAGCGGAGGCGAGCGCCGCCGCCTGTACCTGTGCACCATCCTGATGCAGAGCCCCAATTTCCTGATTCTGGACGAGCCCACCAACGACCTGGACATCATGACGCTCCAGGTATTGGAGGAGTACATTGCACAGTTCAAGGGATGCGTGATTGTGGTGTCGCATGACCGCTACTTCATGGACAAGATTGCAGAGCATCTGCTGGTGTTTGAGGGCAACGGCAAGGTTACCAACTTCCCCTCATCGTACAGCGACTACATGGAATACAAGGTGCTCAAGGAGGATGAGGAGAAAGCCACCGCAGCCGCGAAAGCAAAGCCCCAGCCGGATGGAGGCCAAAGCCAACGCCAACGCCAAAGTTCACCAGGCGCCAAACTCACCTTCAAGGAGAAACGCGAGATGGAGCAGATTGAGCAGGAACTCCAGCAATTGGAAGAAGAAAAAGCCAGCCTGGAGCAGGAACTGAACAGCGGCACCCTGACCTACGACCAGCTCCAGCAGAAATCCGCCCGCATCGGCCAAATAATGGAGCGCACCGACACCATCACTATGCGCTGGCTCGAACTCAGCGAAAAATAACTCATTAAGCACAATCTCTATTGCGTAATTTATTATATTCGCGGTATGAGAAAGAGCCTTATATTACTGACCATCATGCTGGTATCCTGCACAGGAGCACAGCAGAGCGTGAATAATGATGTGGCCGATGGCCGCAGGTACTGCAATCCGCTGCCTATGGTGATAGGTCCGGGCGGCAACGCATCTGGCGACGTATCGGTGTTCCGTGACGATGACGGCCGATACTACATGTTCTGCACCGGAGGCGGCGCCTGGCACAGCGACAACATGCTGGACTGGGAATTCACGCCCGTGCAGCGCGTGCCCGTGGCTCCCGATGTGGTCAAGTACCGCGGCAAATACTACATGTCCGGCAATGACTGCCCGCTCTATGTGGCCGACAATCCGCTGGGACCCTACACAGTCCTGGGCGAATGGGAGAACACCCCCGATGTGGAGGGCGGCTGGAACGAGCCGTTTGACATGCACATTTTCATAGATGATGACAAGCCCTACCTGTTCTACTCGGGCCGCGGCATAAGCGGAATATTCGGAGTGCCCCTTGACCCCGACCATATGAACTGTTTTGCCGATAAGCCCACCCATCTGTTCAGTTTCAACCCCAATCATGAATGGGAGCGTTACGGCGAGATGAACGAGTACACCGGCGTGGCATGGATAGAAGGCCCATGGCTATTCAAGTACAAAGGCACATATTACATGCAGTACTCGGCATCGGGCACCCAGTGGAAAACCTACGCCGAGGGCTACTACACCGCCAAGCACCCCCTTGGCCCCTACACTTATGCCGATAACAACCCCCTCCTGCGCAAGACCGAAGGACTTGTAACCGGCACCGCCCACGGAAGCGTTGTGGAGGGTCCGGACGGAGGCCTGTGGCAGTTCTACACCATTGTGCTCTCCAACCCGCCCGGAGGCCGCCGCATAGGTATGGACCGCATCGACGTGGACAAAAAGGGCCGATGGTCGGTCCGGATTACCGATACCCCCCAGCCCGCACCCGGAGTAAAGAGCGCCCGAGCATCGCTGCCCGTAACCATCAACAAGATGAACGCAATGAACGCGCTCTCCAAGTTCTCGTCACAGCAGCCGGGCCGATACGCATCATACGCTGTGGATAACTCCAGCGGCACCGTCTGGGAGCCCGATCCGCAGGACCCCGAGCCATCAATAACGATAGAACTCTCACCAGCCACCCGCTTTGACGAGGTCCAGCTCTTTGACGTGGATGCCGTACGCATTATGTTCAACGGAGGAGGCCGTCGCGGATTCGGCGGTGGTGGCACCGGAACAGTCTATAAATATAAGGTAGATGTATCGCTTGACGGTGACACCTACACCACTGTCCTTGACAAGACCTCCAACGCGGAGCAGCGCAACACCATTTTTGAGGAGTTCAAGCCGGTAGAGGCCCGTTTTGTCCGACTGACCGTTACAGAATGGCCCGGCACCCAGCTTGGAGTGATAGAGTTCACCGCATTCGGCCTTCCCGGCCGCACCGAGCCCGCCCGCGTTGCAATCCCGCCCGTAATAACTTACTAACCCAATAATCTTATGAAAAAATCATCTATTGTCCTTTTGTTGGCCGGAGTAGCCTTAGCTCCGGCACTCATTGCCACCGTAGCCGTAGCGGCAGGTGACAGCCGCATCCCGCAGCGCCCCGACGGGCCTTGTGATGTCTATGCCAAAGGTGGTGCGCCCTGCGTTGCAGCGCATTCAACCACCCGCGCTCTCTACAAATCCTACAATGGCCCGCTCTATCAGGTAATGCGCCAGAGCGACGGCAAGACACTTGACATAGGCGTGGTGCAGCCATCGGCTGGCGATCCCGGAGGTTATGCCGATGCCGCCGCACAGGACCGTTTCTGCAAGGACACCTACTGCTGGATAACTGTCATCTATGACCAGTCAGGCAAGGAGAACCATCTGCAGCAGGCCCCGCGCGGAGGATTCAGCGGCCAGGCCATGGGCGGATTCAATAATGTGCCGATGGCCGATTGGGCACCCGTAACACTGATGGGACATAAGGTCTACGGCGTGTTCATTACCGCCGGTATGGGTATGCGCTGGAACGATGCCCACGGCACCGCCGTCGATGACCAGGCCGAAGGCCAGTACTGGGTGATAAACGGCCACCACTACAACACCGGCTGCTGCTTTGACTACGGTAATGCCGAGACCGACAGCCGCGACGACGGTGATGGCACGATGGAGACCACATACTACGGCAACCAGCCCTCATGGTATCACGGACAGGCTCCCGGCCCGTGGATCATGACCGATCAGGAGAACAACCTGGTGGGCTGCGTCAATCCCGATCCCAACGACAAGTACTGCGCTGACCTGCCCAGCATAAGCTGGCGTTTTGTGACCGCCACAGCCGACGGTGAGCCTCACCACTGGCGCTCCATGGGCGGCAATGCCCAGGGCGGCGACCTTCAGATAATGTATGACGGACAGCGCATCCAGAACCCGCGCAGCAGTTACGATCCCATGCGCAAGCAGGGCGCAATCCTGCTGGGTAACGGCGGTGACAACTCAAACGGCTCATCGGGCACATTCTACGAGGGTGCCATGACCGCTCCCGGCACATTCCCCACTCTTGAGACCAACCAGGCTATTCAGGCAAATGTGGTAGCAGCCGGTTATGACGTGTCAATGCTCAGCATAAGCGCAGCAAACAAGGTCGATAAACCCAACCTGCTCCAGACATTCGCGCCCAAGACCACCCAGAACGTAACCGCAGTGTTCACCAACACATCGGGCCAGACCATCAATGACCTTGAAATCAGTCTGGTTACCCCCAGAGGCTGGAAGAGCGTTTTGGCCGAAGGCAAGGGCAAGGTGCGCAAGATAGGCTTCCCGGTAGAGCCGGGTCAGAGCGTTGCAGTAACCTTCTCGGTTACATCGGGCAAGAAACTCATCAACGCCGACCTTTCAGCCAAGGCCAGTTGGGATGCAGGCAAGAGCCAGTGGACAGCCGCCCAGAAAGTACGTAACGTGGAGCCGGTCAAGATAAACGAGTTCCGCATAGCCGACGGCAGCGGCAACCAGACCAACTCATTCATTGAGCTTTACAACGCCGGTGAGAAGGCAGTCAACCTGTCGGGCTGGACATTCACTCACCACGCAGTCAACCTGCCCTACTTCTCATCAATCAACATTCCCAAGGGCACCAAACTGGCACCCAAGTCATTCTATCTGATGGGAATAAGCAACTCCGGTCTGTCAGTCGATGCAGCCAAGGGTGACAACGTGATTTACGTCCGCAGCGTTGCCGGAATCGAGGCCGGCCATGAGATTACCATAGGTACTGGCAGTGAGGCCGAAAAGCGTACCGTCAAGAACATCATCCAGCCTCAAACACAGCAGCAACCTCAAGGCGGATTCCGCGGTGCGGGCCCTGCAGGTGCTCCCACAACTGTATGGCAGCCGCTGCCCGAGGGCCCGGTAATCACTATCCCCGCAGGCTCCACCAACATCCCAGTAACCAGCACAGCCGGATTCCAGGTAGGTCAGAAGATGGCCATCGGATACGGCTCAACCTACCCCGCAGTATCCAATTCGCTCGAGAAGTATGAGGTTGTAACTGTCACAGAGGTAGGCAAGCCCGGTACACAGGCATGGTTATCGGCCGATGCCAAGAAGGGTGACACCAACATCAAGGTATCCAGCACCCAGAACATCACCGCCGGCGATAAGATCCGTCTTGATATAGACTCCAAAGGACACGGCATTGAGTGGGTTACCGTAAAGAGCGTAGGCACACAGTCGTCACGCAACACATTCAACGGCCCACTCGGCCCCAATGACAACCCCGGTACCGGTCTTGAACTTGAGGAGCCGCTCAAGTTTGACCACTCCAGCAACATGCCGTTCGCAGTAAACGGAACAGGTATCACATTTGAGCCCGCAACCAAGTTTGACCACTCCAGCAACGAGCCCGTACTGCCCCTTATCTACGCCATTGAACTTGACAAACCGCTCGCCAAGAAGCACGCCATCAACAGCGTTGTACTGGACGTAAATGTTCAGAATGCCGGTTATCAGGGTGAAACGGAGCCCGACCTGCTGTTTGGAGGCCCGGTTCTGGACGGTTCACGCGGCAACATGACCCTGCGCAACGGCAAGGGCCTGATTGTGGATGCCATGAACTACGGCGGTCTGGTTGACCCGTGGCTGGCCGAGGGTTATCACAGTGACGCAGGCGCAGGTGCCGAGGGCGCATACGCTCCCGTTCCGCAGTCAGGACGCGGTCGTGGCGGATTCGGCGCATTCGGAGCCGCTCCCGCAGCACCCGCAGCCGGTCCGGATTTGAGCACAGGCCGTTATCCCGATGGTTTTGACACCGATGACAACAAACTGGATTTCCACACCGGCCAGGCCATGACCATAGCCGCACCCGTACAGGCAGGACAGGATAACGTAAAGGTTACATCCGTTCAGGGACTCTCAATAGGTCAGGTTATGTATCTGGGCTCAGGCAGCACTATGGAGAAAGTAAGGATTGCCACCATCGGTACCGCCGGTGCCACAACCATTTCGGCCGATGCCGCCAGGAACGAGACCAAAATATCCGTTGCCAGCGCACAGGGATTCCAGAACGGCCAAGCCATAACCATCGGCTCTGAGAGTTATGTAATCAGCGCCATCCAGATGACTCCGCGCCGTGGCGGTTGGGGCCGTCCGCAGCAGCCCGCCCAGCCCGATGTCATTACGCTTGCCACCGGACTCAAGGAGAGTGTTGCCGCAGGCACCTACCTGACCGGAAGCGGAATCACACTGGGAGCTCCCGTAACCGTTAATCACGGTGCAGGCGATGCATTCAGCGCATCAGTGGCCACTCCCGGCAAACCCAACATCCGTTAACCGGACATGGACAGAGATACCGGAATAATGAGAAAGACAATGGTGGTGCTTACCGCCATTGTCCTTCTTTTGTCCGTTATCCTGTGCATCCACTCCATCTCCGGACACGGCCTGATAGGCTGCACACAGGGCACCAGTTGCAATCAGGTGCTTGGAAGCAAGTGGTCATTCCTGTTCGGCATTATTCCGGTAAGCGCACTGGCAACAGGATCATACCTTACCCTGCTGGCATGCATCCTCTTAATCCATTCAGATAATACCGGAGAGCAGGAAAAGGCATTCCTTTATAAAGCCATCCTTATTGTATGCGGAGCGGTAACAGGCTGTGCTGCCTGGTTCATCTACCTGCAGCACAGTATGATACACGCATTCTGCCCGTACTGCATGACAGCCCACGTGCTGGGCATAGTATTATCAGTCCTGACAGTAATATGGTGTGTAAGGCAAAAAACAGAACGCTTAGCGCTGAACATATCGGCAGGTATCCTGCTGGCCGTGATACTGGCTGTGGTACAGTTCTTTACTACACCCCGTTCTCTTGCAGAACGCGGTTTTACCTATGAGCAGCTGAGATACCCCAACCCGGCAGAAATGCCCATTGTAGGCAATCCCGATGCAGAGCATCTTATTACCCTGCTCTTTGACTGGCAGTGCTCACACTGCCGCAGGCTGCACCTTCAGTTGCCCGAGGCCGTAGCACAATTGGGTGACAGCATAGCCGTAGTCTGCTGTTCCATATCCATGAGCCGTGAGTGCAATCCCCACATGCCGCAAGGCATAGACAGATTCCGCGGATCATGCCGGCTCATGCGCATCGGACTGGCCGTTTGGCGTACCGATAAGAGCAAGTATTCAGAATATGAGCAGTGGTTCTGGGGCACTGACATCAATGAAGCCTGGCATCCGCATACGGTGGATGAGGCCACATCAAAGGCGCAGGAACTGATAGGTCCCGAAGCACTTGACATTGCACTCCGGGACCGTTGGTTTGACAAATATACGGATATAGTAAACGAATTGTTCGGCCGTACATCCAGGGGTACGGTTGCCGCGATTCCCCGTCTCATCTATGACGGGCACATCCTTATCCCCGAAGCCGACACCCCCTCGGACCTGGCAGATCTGATTCTCAGCCTATGTACTTCAGAATGAGGTCAACAGCCTCCTCCTCAGTCTTGTCAGCCATTGAGATAACAAGGTCGTAGTTGCGGGTATTGTAGCGGCTCTGGCCGGTATGGCGCATAGCATAGTCCTCACAGAGCTGATCAACCTCCTCAATGAATTTCCGGGCTTCTTCCTTTGAGCCGATGCCCTTCTTTTTCATTACTCTGTCTATACGGTAATCAATAGGAGACTGAATCCAGATATTGATATGGTTGGGATGCTCCTTGAACGTAACAAAACTGCAGCGTCCCACTACCACGCATGACTCGGCATCGGCAATGCCCTCAAGTATCTCCTGTTCTGTCTTGAATTTCTTGTCAGTATCATTCTTTTCGGGGACTGCAAAATTGGGGAGATCATCATATATGGAGACTGCAAAACCTCCGTCCAGTTCAACAATCTTCTTAAGTTCCGGCCACCATGTACGCTTTTTTGCCTTAAGACGCTCTATTTCCTCCTCATTCAGGCCCTCCTTGTCCTCAAGTGTGCTCAGATGCGCCCTGTCATAAATAGGCACACCCAATTTCTGAGCCAGCAGCTTTCCTACTGTCTTTCCGCCCGATCCGATCTCTCTGTTGATAGTAATGACAAACTTGTTTGATTTATTCATAAAAATGCAATTAGGTATTCTGTAAAAGCAAATATAAACAACCATTTCACATTTATCAACATTTAGTCCAAGAAAGTTTAATTCGGCCATAAAAAAAGAATACCCGATGACACCGTTTGCAAAAAACGACTAATTTCGCGCCCAGAATGAAAGGGGGTGCCCTATGATGATGGGCTGAGATTATACCCTTAGAACCTGATCCGGACAGTGCCGGCGGAGGGATTGGATTTCTAGTTATTGGTATACCCTTTTCATTTGGATTAAACTTTAAATCTATATGAAGAAGGTATTTTTTTTGTCCTTAACCCTAATCACAAGCCTTGCAGTCAAGGCGGGTAATGAAACGTTTGACGCTGATTCTGTGCGTCTCAAACAGCTTAATGAAGTAGTAATAGACGGTGTCCGTGCCCATGAAAACGAACCGTTTGCCACCACCGAGATTGGCCGTCAGGAACTTGACGACTATTCCAAGAGCGGTCGTGAACTGCCATTCCTTTTCTCCCGTACTCCCGGCGTGATAGCATGGAGCGAGAACGGAACAGGCATCGGCACAACATACATGCGTATACGCGGTGCGGCCGATTCACGCATCAACGTGACCCTGGACGGCGTAGCCCTGAACTCACCCGAAGACCAGTGCGTATTCTGGGCCAACATGAACAGTTACGCATCCCTGCTGGGAAGCGCACAGATACAGCGCGGCCTGGGCACATCGACCGTAGGTGACGGCGCATTCGGAGGCTCAGTAGCCCTTACCAGCAAGCTTCCCAACCCCGAAAAGAGCGCCGAGCTGACCGCATCATACGGATCGTTCAACACCCTGCGTCTGGGAGGTGCATTCTCAACCGGAACAATCCTTAACAGCATCATCATAGACGGCGCATACAACATAACCCAGACCGACGGATTCATGCACGGCACCAAAGGCAAGGCCGGCAGTTACTACGGCGGCCTGCTCTGGACACCATCGGACAACATCATGATCCGCTACCGCAACATAGGCAACTTTGAGAACACCGGCCAGGCCTGGAACGGCGCCACAGCCGGAAACGACGACTCAAGCCTTATGGACGACATGTATCTGGGCCCCACCGGAATCAAGGAGTACAAGGATATGTACAACGCCGGACTGGGCCAGTTCAACAGCCTGTATGAGTATCTGGATTACGATGATGACAAATGGTGCTTTGTCCAGGATGCCGACGGCAAGTACGTAACCCACCGCTATCAGATGAAAGACGGCTCATTCTGGGACCGCACCACCGACAACTTCTGGCAGGACCACAACATACTCTCCATGGCCTGGAACGTAAGCGACGCATTCTCAACCTCACTCACAGCCCACTACACCTACGGTTACGGCTACTATGAGGAGTTCCGATACAAGAACAAGGTAAGTAAGTACGGTCTGTCAAACGGTCTCAATGCCGACGGTGACCCCGTATGGTCCGATGGCACCAACACCGTAAAGAAGACCGATTTTGTCCGCAAGAAAGGTCTGGAGCAGCACACCTACGGCGTAATCTGGAATAATGTTTACACAATGGACCGTCTGGACCTGCGCAGCGGCGTATCTCTCCAGCAGTTCAAGGGCAACCATTTCGGTTACCTGCCATATATCAACGACGATGCCCTGAATGATTATGTCAGAGCCAACGGACTGGACAAATACTATGATTCCGATGCCACCAAGAATGACCTGAGCGCCTACATCAAGGCCGGATTCAACATCACCGAGAGCCTGCACGCATTTGCCGATGCCCAGTACCGTCACGTAGGTTACACAACCGACGGCTACAATGACAGATATTATGTAAATGATGACGGTACCACCTCAAAGCACAACCTTGACATTGATAAAAAATACGACTTCATCAACGCCAAGGCCGGTCTTACCTGGACCAAAGGCGGCCACAAGCTGCATGCACTGGTTGCCACCGCAGGCCGCGAGCCCGAGCGCAACAACTTTACCGACAACGGTACCTACCCCGCTCCCAATCCCGAGTATATGATTGACTATGAGGCCGGTTACAGTTATGCAGGCAGCATCTGGAACGCCGGATTCAACCTCTACTACATGGACTACAAGGACCAGTTCGTACAGACCGGTGCCGTGAGCGACATAGGCGAGCCCCTTACCACCAACATCAAGAAGTCATACCGCACAGGCATAGAGCTGACCGCCGCCGTTCAGCCCCTCAAGTGGCTGTCACTGGAAGGTAACGCCGCCCTGAGCGAGAACTGCCTGAATGACTTTGACGAGGTAATCGAGGACTGGCGTGACAAGTATGCAGCCGATGACACAAAAATGGAGCAGTACAAGCAGGACTACCACATTGACGGTAACGGCGACAAACTGCGCACCATACCCCACAAGGGCAAGACCGCGCTGGCATTCTCACCGTCAGTCATACTGAACGGATTCGTAAACTTCAACCTGGGCAACTTCAAGGCCACATGGCACACCGGTTACGTAAGTCGCCAGTACCTTGACAACAGCCAGAACACAGACCGTTCACTGCCCGCATACTCTCTCTCGGATCTCTCGTTCTCATACACAGTACCAATGAAAAAAGTATTCAAGAGTATCGTGATAGGTGCAGACCTTAACAATGTACTCAACGCCCGCGTTGCAACAAACGGTTGGGTATACTCGGCAGTTGATGAGAAGGACGGCTTCACCCCCGACAGCCGCTACTATCAGATAGGTTTCATCCCCACTGCGCCCTTCTCGGCATTGGCACACTTAACCCTAAAATTCTAAAAGACAATGTTATCCGATATCTGGTCATATATCGCCGGGCAGTTTACCGGCATGGATTTCTGGAGCACCATCCAGACAGTGGGACTCATCCTGAGCTTCCTTTACCTGTGGCTTGAGTTCCATCAGAAACCCCTGATGTGGATTATCAGCGCCATGTGCTCCATGATCTACGCCAGCGTATACTTCCACAGCAAGATATATGCCGATATGGGATTCAGCTGCTTCAATATCTGCATGTGCGTTTACGGCTTTATAAAATGGCTCCATGGTGACCGTAAACGCGCATCGCAGGATATTGTCTACCGCCATTTCCGCGGCAGGGAGTTCCTGGCGGTTTTAGGGGCATCGGCCCTTATCTGGGGAGTCATTTTCAGTATCCTCAAGTTCCTGACCGATTCGCCCGTACCCGCACTGGACGCCTTCACCACCATGCTCAACATCGTGG
This sequence comes from Bacteroidaceae bacterium, assembly GCA_045534785.1. Taxonomy (GTDB): domain Bacteria; phylum Bacteroidota; class Bacteroidia; order Bacteroidales; family Bacteroidaceae; genus Colenecus. The sequence continues at coordinate 101,958 of JAZSKJ010000020.1, forward strand.
GCACATGGGTGCTTGCACAGAAGATCATCGAGGTCTGGGGCATCTGGTTCCTGGTCAACCTGGTATCAATCTACATCTACAGCAAGAGAGGCCTGCACCTTACCACCATCCTGCTCTACAGCTTCTATCTGGGCGCATCGGTCTACGGCTACATCAAGTGGCGCGTAAAAGGTAAATTGTTGAAAACTTTCTGACGGCCGGTAGCATTCAACCCGCTCTATCTGAGTACCTTTGGTTTCCAGAATTTAAGCAAGCATCACTATGCAGCCTTATCTGGAAAAGACTTTCCTGCAGCCCGCAGGACACCACAAAGGGACCGATATCTACAGTCTGGAAGGTGGTAATTTCAGCAATAAATACTTTATTATCAGCAATGAAGGCACCCGCCATCTGCTGGCTGCCCCTGAGGTCATAGGCTATGACTCCTACCTGGCAATGTGCGGCGCCACCGGCGATATGCTCAGCTGGCTCAAACAGCAGAAAGCCATCGATGATGAGGCCGATATAATGACCATACTGCGCGGCGGCCTGAACTACCCTCTCGAAGAGTGCTGCTACCGCAACGGCATACGCGTCAACAACATGGACTTTGTATCATGCGAGCGCGTTATCCGCAACAACCAGATTACCGGTCTGGACATCCGATACACAAAACTCCGCGCCCCGCAGGACATCACCCTGATGATAGGCGATATCATAGCATCGGGCGAGACCCTGGCCCGCTGCATCCGCTACATCATAGCCGAGTTCAAGCGTCTGGGCGGCAGCATCCGCCGTATGGTGTTCTTTACTATAGGAGGCACCCGCGCCATAGAGCTTTTTGAGGAGCTCACCCCCGAGTTCCGTTTCCATTGGCCCGAGTTCGAGGGCATTACCTGCATATTCTACGAGGGTATTTTCTCGGCCTACCAGGACAAAGGCGTTACCGGAATAAGCTGGCCCCAGATAGATTTCTTCTGGAAAGACGGTGTAATATCCCCCGAGTTCCGCCGTTATGTACTGTCCGATGACGACGCGCTGTTTGAGAAGTGCATCATCTACGACGGAGGCGCCCGCCGATATGAGATCCCGGACCACTTCCACGAGGTGACCGAATACTGGGAAAGCATAAAGGAGGTGGCCGACAATTTCCGTTTCAAGGACTTTCTGGACGAGAAACTGGGTTACCCCACCCCCGTAAGTTTTGACCAGTGGCTCACTCTCAACCACTATCAGAAACTGGACAGCAAGGATATGAATGAACTCTACATCTTTGAGAGGGAGTTTGCCAGCCGCTGCGAGGACCTCTCCATCCGCCAGATAGCCGACCGCCGTCTCACTGAGTTCAAAACCGCACTGAAATCTTACTCAAAATAAAACATATGGCTAACATCAACAACGACGCGGATTTTACATCCGGAAGAGTAACAAAAGAGGGTCGCAAGAGCAACCTTAGTATGTTTATGGTAATGCTGGGATTCACATTCTTCTCAGCAAGCATGTGGGCCGGCCAAAATCTGGCCAAAGGCCTTGACTTCGCAGGATTCATAGGAGCAATCATCCTGGGTGGCATCATTCTGGGTGCTTACACCGGAACACTCGGCTACATCGGTGCCGAGACAGGTCTCACACTTGATATGCTGGCACACCGCAGTTTTGGCCGCAAAGGCAGCTGGCTGCCCAGCGCAATGATCAGTTTCACGCAGATGGGCTGGTTCGGCGTAGGTCTGGCCATGTTCGCCATTCCCGTGGCACAGGAGCTGTTCGGACTTGAGGTCACACCGGACCACATGCCACCGCTGGGTTATATCCTGGTCGTGATTGCCGGTATCCTTATGACCGCCAGCGCATACTTCGGAATCAAGAGCCTTACCATAATCAGTTACATCGCCGTTCCTTTGGTAGGTATCTTGGGAACAATCGCAATGATCATGGCCGTACATCGCGGTGACTCCACACTCATCGAGCAGTTTGCAAGCACCAATGACGGATCGCTCACCATCATAGCCGGCGCCGGTCTGGTTATAGGCAGTTTTGTATCGGGCGGTACCGCAACACCCAACTTCGCACGTTTCAGCAAGAACGGCAAGATTGGCTTCTGGGTAACCGTAGTGGCTTTCTTCCTGGGCAACTCCCTGATGTTCTTCTTCGGCGCCGTATCCAGCATCTATGTGGGCGGTAACGATATCTTTGAGGTTATGCTCAACCTCAACCTGTTCTGGTTCGCAGTGATTGTACTTGGTTTCAACATCTGGACAACCAATGACAACGCCCTCTATTCATCCGGTCTGGGCCTGTCAAATATTTTCGGATTCTCCAAGAAGACCATGGTGCTCGTAGCCGGTATCATCGGCACCATATCGGCCGTATGGCTCTACTGGAATTTCTGCGGCTGGCTCAACGTACTCAACTGCACCCTGCCTCCCATCGGCGCAATCCTGATAATCAGCTACTTCATGAACCGCAATGATTACAAGTCCGATAACGTAAAGATTGATACGGTAAACTGGGCTGCAGTCATCGGTGTTGTTCTTGGCGCAGTCGTAGCCAACCTGCTGCACTGGGGTATCGCCTCAATCAACGGCATGGTTGTGGCAGTCATCTGCTATCTCATCGGCCACGCCATCAAAAAATGATACAAAAGGGGACTGTCCCCTTTTGTACTATTTTTCTATCTTTGCACCATATTTCAATAAAACAAAGACTGAATATGAAGAAAACATTATTCTTACTGGCAGCCCTGCTGCCTATGAGCCTCTCGGCACAGGATGAAGAGGGCTGGTCACACGATGGTCTGACGGGATTCAACCTGTCACAAACCTCTTTTACCAACTGGAGTGAAGGCGGTGAGAATACAGTCGCTGCCAATGCCTATCTCAACTACTCCCTCAATTACAAGAAGGACAAGTTGTCATGGACAAATGACCTCAACACCAACTATGGTCAGAACTACACTGATGACAACGGATGGCGCAAAAGTCTTGATAATCTTAACTTTGCATCCAAGTTCGGCCATCAGATAACAGAGAAACTGTACTATGCTGCACTTCTGGACTTCAAGTCGCAGTTTGACAACGGTTACAAATACAGCGGTGACTCAAAGGAACTGACATCAAAACTGCTCACACCGTCATATCTGAACTTGTCCGTAGGTCTTGACTACAAGCCTAACAGCAATATCGCTGTCTACTACTCACCTGTAGCCGGCAAACTCACTATGGTCACCGATACGCTGTTCTCAACACGCTATGGCATTGATGCCGGCAAGTTCGTAAAGCCGCAGTTAGGTTCCATGTTCAAGATCAACGCCAACTACAAGTTCTTTGAGGATAAGCTTACATTCAAGTCTGTCCTTGACCTGTTTACCGCATATGACGAAACATTCGGCAATATTGATGTAAACTGGGACGTACTGATAGGATACAATCTGACCAAACTGCTCACTCTTACATTCCAGTCAACCCTTAAGTATGATGATGACATCAAGACTATAGATGATGACGGAAACATACATGGTGCCAAGGTCCAGTTCAAGCAGATGGTTGGTCTGGGTATAAGCTATAAGTTCTAAACTACCTTACAGTCAGAACGATGTGGTTGGCATTCGCGCTTGTATCGGCCCTGTTCCTGGGTCTTTATGACGTAGCCAAGAAGCAATCGCTCAAGGAGAACGCGGTCATTCCGGTTCTCTGGTTCAACACACTGTTCTGCTCACTCCTGATGCTGCCGTTCACGCTCCTGTCGGCCAAGACAGGTTTGCTGGACGGCAGCATCTTTTATGTCCCCACTGCAGGCTGGGAGCTGCACCGCCTGCTTATGCTCAAGGCGTTCATTGTGCTGGGTTCCTGGATTTTCGGCTACTTTGGCATGAAACACCTGCCCATCACTTTGTTCGGGCCGATAAACGCCACCCGACCCATCATAGTGCTGCTGGGCGGCCTGCTGCTCTTTGGCGAGCGCCTCAACCTGTACCAGTGGATAGGTGTGATTATTGCCGTAATCTCCTTCTACATGCTAAGCGTGAGCGGCAAGAAGGAGGGCATCAATTTTGTACACAACAAATGGGTGTTCTGCGTCATCATGGCCACCATTCTGGGAGCCGTCAGCGCCCTGTTTGACAAGTACCTTCTGGGCCGCTTCAACAATATGTTCGTACAGGCCTGGAGCAACTTCTACCAGCTGGCCCTGATGACGGTCATCCTCTTCAGCCTCTGGTGGCCCACCCGCCACAAGACCACCCCCTTCCAATGGAAGTGGCCTATCATCTTCATAGCCGTCTTCCTTACGCTGGCCGATTACGCCTACTTTGTATCCCTGGCCCAGAGCGCATCGATGGTCTCCATAGTCTCAATGATCCGCCGCTCCAGCGTAATAGTATCGTTCCTCTGCGGAGCCCTCCTCTTCCACGAAAAGAATCTCAAGAGCAAAGTCATCGACCTGCTGCTGGTTCTGCTGGGCCTCTTCTTCCTGCTTATCGGCTCTCTGCAATAATTTGCAGATTCCAAGCTCCGCCGTACTATCCTCTTTGTGGGACACAACGTTCCGTGGCTACTCCAGCCCTCTCCGGACCCTAAACGTCGAACTCGGCATTTTTACCCACCTCCGGTGTGTAACATGCCTCAAACATGCGCCGTTCTTAACGGGATCCTCCAAGGGCTTCCGCTTTACGCCACTGCACTGATGGTCCCACAAAGAGGATAGTACGGCTCCTGCAAATGGAATCTGCAGCTCACTCAGCAAACTTTTTGGATTTTTTATGTTCTGTTGAAAAAGAATGCCTTGATAGTAAATAATCATTAATTCTTTTATAACTTTGTGCATCCTAACTCAGAAAATGCGCAATAGTCTCATTCACAGCATTGTTTCTGATGCGCTCTCCTATATTATAGGGGGGGGGTAGCAAAGACCTATTAATCAACACTTTAGATATAAACCGCACAGATTCTTCCCGGAGTCTGTGCGGTTTTTTGTGCGCCAATAACCCAAATTAATATTTATACAAAATGGAAACAAAAAAGAAAAAAGAGTATGCAGCTCCCGTGACCGAATCGGTGGAGCTCAAGACTGAGAGTATCCTGTGCGGAAGTCCAACGTTCCCTGATTATATTCCAGGTGGCGACCCGTTTAGTTATTAAAGTTCCCTATTTCTAAACTAATTAACAGGCAAAAACAATGAAAAAGACTGATCTTTTTAGAAATTTGGTTGCCGTACTGTTTTTGGCAGCCGGAGCAGCCTCTTGCTCAAATGAGAATGCATTGATTGATGACAACAAGCCTCAGCAGCCTGAGGCCAAGACTCAGATTATCACAGTAAATTTTGGCGGTAATGACGGTCAGACACGCGCTTTTGATGCCGACGGCCACAAGACCATTGAAGTAGGTGAGACAATAGGTGTGCTCTATAACAAAGAATCAGAAGGTCAATATCAAATAAAAGCTGATGCTTACGTGATAAACGTTGATGCAACCGGAAAGATTGCCACCATAAGTGTTACACTTACCTCTGCCAACGATAATGCTGAGTTTGCTTTTGTATATCCTTCCACTTTCAGCATTTATAGCAGTGGCCATTATTACCTTTACAGCAATTCAGCGTTGATGACATACAAGCTAGGCACACAGGACGGCACGCTGGACAAACTGAGTGCTGACCTTGACTACTGCAAGGCTGAGGGCACTCTGAACGGTACAGATTTGCCAGACAATATAACAATGGAGAACCAGTTGAGCATTTGCAAGTTCACGCTTCTGGATGCATCTAATAGCAGCGACATCACTTCGGCAATTACAAGTTTTGCAGTTAGTGACGGTACCAACAACTATACCATCACCCGTTCGGCTGCTGCTGGACCCATTTATGTAGCCATGTTACCTGTCGCAACTACTGCTTTCACCTTCACGGCTGGTGACGGTGCAAATACTTACAAGAAGAACGTTGCATCGGCTACACTCCAAGCCGGTTATATATATAACTCCACACTCAGCATGACCAAGCAGGTAAGCAACGTGGGTAAGATTCTTGGCGCTGATGGCATTATATATGAAACGGTTGCTGATGCTATAGCTGCTCATACCACAGCTGCGGGTATGATTGCTTATGAGGGACCTGAAACTGGTGTCGCCGGAAAGATCAACGGTTTGTGCATTTCGCTTATTGAAGGTGCTGCTACAAAACAGACATATGCCAGCATTTCTTATACAGAATTCCCTGTTCGTCCTGCCGGTGCCAGCAATTGGGCTACACCTACCGTTATGCAGTGGATGCGTATGCTTGAAGCTTGTGGAGGTTCTACAATTGGAAGTAAGGGAGAGGCTTATACTGGCAACTTCGCATGTGGCAACATTGCTACTATGATGCAAAACTGTGGAGGTGCAGTTTTTTATCATATGGATAATAATGATGCTTATTGGACAAGCACTATTCGCAGCTATTCAACTTATGGAGTGAGAATCTGCTATTCTTTGGCTTATAATGGAGGTAACTTTTTTGATGGAAGTGATGGCGATGATTTGTCATCAGAACGACCAAATCCATGGATTGGTAAATGGTATTATCGTGGAGTATTCGCCTGGTAAACAACATCTGCAAAAGAACTGATAATATTCAGAGGGTGACCGCGCGGCCACCCTCTGTTTTGTTTATCCGTCGGCCCAGTCTAGTCTGTACAGGTAACCAATCCTTTTGTGTACAAGGTTCCCGTTTGCTGGAGCGGGACTTAGGGTAACCGGGAGCAACGCGCTAATCTGAAATAGTGCAGAATTATAACTTATTTTATAATAGCGAGTGCAGAGTTTTTAGTAAATTCGCGGAGTTTAAGCGTACCAGTATCTGATGGACGCGCCAAACAAGTAGATTACAAACATCAAAATAAAGAATATCAGTATGATTAAAGACATTTTTGAGAGAATCAAGGAGACACCGGGCCCGCTCGGTCAGTATCAGGGAATTGGTGACGGTTACTTTATGTTCCCGCGCCTGGTAGGTGAGATAGGTCCCGAGATGGAGTTCAACGGCAAGCCCGTCCTGAACTGGAGCCTTAACAACTACCTGGGTCTGGCCAACCATCCTGAGGTGAGAAAGGCCGATGCCGAGGCAGCCGCCAAGTTCGGTCTGGGAGCACCTATGGGCGCCCGCATGATGTCAGGAAATACTGATTATCACATCAAGTTTGAGAATGATTTCTCAGAGTTCGTAGGCAAGAAGGCAGGCCTCTGCCTCAACTTCGGCTATCAGGGCATGATCTCAATCATCGACGTACTGACCAGCCGCAAGGACGTAATCGTTTATGACTCAGAGAGCCACGCCTGCATTCTGGACGGTATGCGTCTGAGCCTTGCCAAGCGCTTTGCTTTCCAGCACAACAACATGGAGAGCCTGGAGAAGCAGCTTAACCACGCATGCAAGCTGGCCGATGAGCAGGGCGGCGGCGTTCTGGTAATCACCGAGGGTGTATTCGGTATGGCCGGTGACCTGGGTCATCTTGCCGATATCGTAGAGTTCAAGAAGAAATATCCGTTCCGCATACTTATTGACGATGCACACGGCTTCGGTACAATGGGTGCGCACGGTCGCGGTACAGCTGAGCATTACGGTGTAATCGATGAGATAGACGTAATCTTTGACGCATTCGCCAAGAGTATGGCATCAATAGGCGGTGTAGTAAGTTCAGAGCCCGAGATAATTGACCACCTGAAGTGCAACATGCGCTCACAGATCTACGCCAAGTCACTGCCTCTGCCTCTGGTTATCGGTAACCAGAAGCGTCTGGACCTGATAAAGGCTCACCCCGAGTACCGCGAGCATCTGTGGGAGGTTGTGAACGCTCTGCAGGGCGGACTCAAGTCCGAGGGCTTCAACATAGGCGTAACCGAGTCTCCTGTAACACCCGTATTCTTTGAGGGTGGTATCAACGAGGGCACCAACGTGGTTGTTGACCTGCGTGAGAACTACGGAATATTCTGCTCAATCGTTACATATCCCGTTATCCCGAAGGGCCAGCTCATGCTGCGTATCATACCTACAGCATCTCACACTCTGGATCACGTTAAGCGTACCATCGAGGTCTTCAAGGATGTCCAGAAGAAACTCAAGGCCGGTTACTATGAGGGCCCCATCCAGGATATGAACGTATTCAAGAGAGCTCAAATCAAGAGAGGATGAAATATCAGCTTGTCTGCAGGAAGTGCGGCAAGGTTATAGGAGATTTTGCCGCATGGTTCAGTCAGGACCAACTGTGTGAGTGCGGAAGCAATCACGCAGAGGTGGTTTATGATGCCGATTATCGTCAGCTGGATGAACTCTGCAAGCCCGGTCAGAAGGTAGACAACCTCTACCACTACCTGCCGTTCCTCCCCATTGAAGGGGCCGATGAACAGGTAACCTGCGGTGAGGGCGCTGTACCCATTGAGGAATGGGAGTTCCTGAGCCGATATGCCAAGGACAAATACGGAATAGACTGCAAGGTAGTTGTAGCCCGCAACGACCTTAACGGAGGCAGCGGCACATTCAAGGATATTGCCGCATCACTGGCAGCCACACTGTTCAAAAAGCACGGCGTAAAGGAGTATTGCCTGGCATCCACAGGCAATGCCGCCACCGCCTACGCCACCTATCTGGCCAAGGCAGGCGTCAAATTTGACATATTCGCTCCGCACGATATGTACCCCGAGACCCAGCAGGCCATCCGCGCCACCGGTCAGAACCTCCAGGTATCTGAGGGCGGTTACGGTCAGGCCAAGGCTGAGGCTGCTGATTTCCATAAGAACCGGAACGTTATGATATCGGCCGGAAACATCGACCCCATCCGCGTAGAGGCCAAGAAGACACTTGTCTTTGAGTGCATGCGCCAACTGGGCCGAATCCCCGATGTCTATATGCAGGCAGTAGCCGGAGGCACCAGTCCCATTGCATTCGAGAAAGGAATGCGTGAGATAGCCGATGCATACCCCGAGTATAAGATGCCGCGCATGCTGCTGGTTCAGCAGGATACCTGCGATCCCATGGTCCAGGCCTGGGAATGGGCAATAGAGAACGGATTCCCGCAGGGCTGGAACAAGCACTTCCCCACTGTGGTTCCGCAGACCAGGATTTCCATCCTTACAGCCGGCACCCCCGGAATGTACCCGCTTGTAGGCCCCATCGTAAAGAACAGCGGAGGCTGTTTCCTGCGCGTAAAGGAAGAGGGTCTGGAGCGTTTCGGCCGTATGGTCAAGGACAATCAGGGAATTTATATGGGACCTGCATCGGTGGTATGTATAGCAGGATTCTTCAAGGCTCTTGAGGAGAACAAGCTCAAGAGCGGCGATCTGGTTCTGCTCAACACCGGTGAGGGCTGTAACCGCGCTCTCTGGTTTAAAGAAGCTATAGACAACTGCAAATGAACAAGTTCAAGGATAAGGTAGTCTGGATTACCGGTTCGTCATCGGGCATAGGTGAGGCAACCGCATATGAGTTTGCACGTGAAGGCGCCAAACTCATACTCACTGCACTTGAGGCCGACCTCTTGGAAAAGGTAGCCGCACACTGCAAGGAGTTGGGTGCCCCCGATGCAAAGCCCCTGCCCTTCGATCTCTCCCGCAAGGATGAGGTTGCAGAGCTTGCCGAGCAGGCATGGCAGGTTTTCGGACACATAGACGTGTTCTACAACAACGCCGGCATAAGCCAGCGAGGAACCACCTGTGAGACCGAGATGCGGGTAATCAACAAGGTCATGGACATTAACTGGTTCGCACCCGTGATAATGACCAAGGTAATCCTGCCCAAGATGATTGAGCGCGGAGGAGGCCAGCTGATGGCAACCACCAGCATCAACGGACGGTTCGGATTCCCGCTGCGTTGCGCATACAGTTCATCCAAGCACGCCCTGTACGGATTCTTTGAGACCGTCCAGGCGGAATATTATAAGGATAACATACGCGTAACGATAGTATGCCCCGGACGTGTCCAGACCCGCATATCGTTCTACGCCTTGGAGAAAGACGGAAAGCAGCACGCCAAGATGGATGCCGGTCAGGCCGGAGGTTGTACTCCCGAGCAGGCTGCCCGCAAGATAGTCAAGGCGGTATACCGTAAAAAACGTGAGGTGCTGGTGGGACGCAAGGAACTGCTGATGGTCTACATCAAACGTTTCTTCCCCGGACTATGCGCCAGGATAGCCCGCTCCATCAATCCAATGTAAATATCAGAAAATCAAATAAGTATTATGAAAAAAGAGATTCAATTCAGTCTTGTGTACCGTGACATGTGGCAGTCATCAGGCAAGTATGTGCCCCGCAAGGACCAGCTGGCCAAGATTGCTCCGGTAATTATCGATATGGGCTGCTTTGACCGCGTTGAAACCAACGGCGGTGCAATGGAGCAGGTCAACCTCCTCTATGGAGAGAACCCCAACCAGGCCGTACGTACATTCACAAAGCCTTTCAATGAAGTAGGAATCAAGACCCATATGCTTGACCGCGGTCTGAACGCTCTGCGCATGAACCCCGTTCCTGCCGATGTACGTCAGCTCATGTATAAGGTTAAGCACGCACAGGGTGTTGACATAACTCGTATATTCTGCGGTCTTAACGATCCGCGTAATATAATACCCTCAATCAAGTGGGCAAAGGCAGCCGGCATGACAGCTCAGGCAACAATGTGTATAACCTATTCAAAGGTACACAATGCCGAGTACTACATCAATCTGGCTGAGCAGCTCATCGAGGGCGGCGCACAGGAGATCTGTCTTAAGGATATGGCCGGCATCGGCCGTCCCGCTATGCTGGGCACAATCGTTCGCGCCATCAAGGAGAAACATCCCGACATCATCATACAGTATCACGGCCACAACGGTCCCGGTTTTGCCGTAGCCTCGATGCTCGAGGTTGCCAAGGCCGGCGGTGACGTTCTGGACGTAGCTATGGAGCCGCTTTCATGGGGTAAGGTTCATCCCGATGTAATAACCATCCAGGCTATGCTCAAGGATGCCGGATTCCTGGTTAAGGACATCAACATGAAGGCTTACATGGAGGCACGCAGCCTCACACAGAGCTTCATGGATGACTTCCTGGGCTACTGGATTGACCCCAAGAACTCACTGATGAGTTCACTGCTGGTAGGTTGCGGACTGCCCGGCGGTATGATGGGTTCACTCATGGCCGACCTCAAGGGTATGCACGCCGCCATCAACGCCAACCTCAAGAAGAAAGGTGAGAAGGAGCTCTCCGAGGACGAGCTGCTTGTAGAGCTCTTTGACGAGGTACAGCGCATCTGGCCTATGCTGGGCACTCCCTGTCTGGTTACGCCATTCAGCCAGTACGTAAAGAACGCCGCTCTGATGAACCTCTACAGCAGGTCAATGGACGAGAAGCCATTTACCCGTATGGATCCCGCCATGTGGGGTATGGTTCTGGGCAAGTCCGGTAAACTGCCCGGCGAGCTGGCCCCTGAAATTGTGGAGATTGCCAAGGAGAAAGGATTTGAGTTCTATACCGATGATCCTCAGGTACTCTACCCCAACGAACTCCCGCGCTTTGAGAAGGAGATGAAGGAGAACGGCTGGGACCGCGGTCAGGATGATGAGGAGCTCTTTGAGTTCGCCATGCATGAAAAGCAGTACCGCGAGTACAAGAGCGGTCAGGCAAAAGACCAGTTCAACAAGGATCTGCTGGAGCGCATGGAGAAAAAGCAGAACGGTGGTGCAGCAGGTGCTCCGGTAAAGCACTTCACCGCAGCCGACAAGCGTGCCATCCTGCATCCCGATGCCGAGCCTATCGAAGCAGCTGTCAGCGGACGCGTAATCTGGGATCTGGACTACATGGATCAGTCCACCAACCCGCCCTTCGGCAAGCAGTACAAGAAGGGAGACTGGATGGTCGGAATCCAGGCCAACGGCAACAGCTTCATCGACAACGCTACCGCCCCTTACGACTGCCATTTGGTTGCAGTGGAGAAGGAGCACGGCTCACTTGTCAACAAGGGTGAAGTAATCGGCTGGATAGAAAAGTAAAAGTAACAATAGAAACAAGAATGGCTTGCCGGAAGGCAAGCCATTCTTGTTTTAAATCATTTGAGCAGATTGCCCAGAATTGAGCGGGTTAAAGTTCGTGTTGCAGTGGAGGTGGCATTCCCGATGGCTTTGTTGGCAATGCTTTTGCCGTCGGTCTTGGTTTTCTTACCGGTAACCTTGTTTGCAACCGATGTACCCACGCTGCGGCTTACGGATGAAATTGCAGCGCCTACTGCGGCGGCAAAGATCTTTGAGCCCAGTCCGCCGGATTTCTTCTCCTTGGCAGGTTTCTCGGCCTTGGTCTCCTTAGCCTTGCGCTGATTGCGCTCCTCCTCTTCGGCTACAGCCTTAATCTCAGCCTGCTGACGCTCTGACTCAGCCAGCAGAACCTCAAATGCACTCTCGCGGTCTATCACCCGGTCATACTTGCCGTACAGCCTTGAAGCATTGATGGTCTGTTTGCGCTGTGACTCGCTTATGGCACCTATCTGGCTGAGCGGGAACAGGATCCTGGCGCGCTGCACCATAGCGGGTATGCCCTTCTCATCAAGGAACGATACCAGAGCCTCGCCTGTGCCAAGCTCCATTATTGCATCCTCGGTCTTGAAAGCAGGATTGGCACGGAATGTCTGCGCTGCCGTACGTACGGCCTTCTGGTCCTTTGGGGTATATGCACGCAGGGCATGCTGAACGCGGTTACCCAACTGACCAAGGATATTCTCCGGAATATCGGTGGGGCTCTGTGTGACAAAATAAACGCCTACACCCTTACTGCGGATAAGACGAACCACCTGCTCAATCTTATCGACCAGTGCCTTGGATGTATCCTCAAACAAGGTATGAGCTTCATCGAAGAAGAACACCAGACGCGGCAGATCCAAATCTCCCACCTCAGGCAGCTGGGCATACAGGTCAGACAGCAGCCAGAGCAGGAATGTGGAGTAGAGCTTGGGGTTGAGCATCAGGCGGTCTGCCGCCAGCACGTTCATCACGCCGCGGCCTCCTTCGGTCTGCATCAGGTCAAATATATCGAAAGACGGCTCGGCAAAGAATATCTCACCGCCCTGGTTCTCGAGTGTAAGCAGTGCACGCTGTATGGCACCAATGCTGGCCGAACTCACGTTACCGTATGTGGTTGTCAGTTCCTGTGCGTGCTGGGCTACGTAGTTCAGCATGGAACGCAGGTCCTTCATGTCGATGAGCAGCAGGCCGCGTTCATCGGCCACACGGAACACGATGTTGAGCACACCTTCCTGAACATCGCTCAATCCAAGCAGACGTGAAAGCAGCTGCGGCCCCATATTTGATATGGTGGTGCGCATGGGATGTCCCTGCTCGCCGAACACGTCAAAGAAACGTACGGGACACTTGTCAAACTGCGGGTTCTCAATCCCGAACTCGGCGCAGCGTTTCTCTATGAAGCTGCTCATGGCTCCCGGCTGGCTTATACCGCTCAGGTCACCTTTCATATCGGCCATGAAACAGGGCACACCGGCCTGACTGAATGTCTCTGCCAGAACCTGCAGAGTCACGGTCTTACCGGTACCGGTAGCTCCGGCTATCAGTCCGTGACGGTTTGCCATCTTGCCGCATATTGATATCGGACCTTCCGGTCCATGGGCTACATATAGTCCTTTGTCGTTACTGAACATATTGTTAGGTTTTATTACTGAAATATATACTAATCACACTCTCTCTATTTTGACCTGACTATGCCGATGCTGACCTCGTAAAGCAGATAAATGGGCAGTGTTACGATAGTCAGCGTGAATATATCGGTTGTAGGAGTTATTATCGCTGCGATGATGAGGATTACCACAATGGCGTGGCGCCGGTATTTCTTCATGAAGGCGGCGTCTATGATGCCCAGTTTGCCCAGAAACCATGCCAGGATGGGCAGTTCAAAGAGGATTCCCATAAGCAGTGTCAGGGTAATAAGCAGGTCAGTATAGGATTCCAGCGTTATTACGTTGGGAATGTTCTCATTTACCTGGTATGTACCCAAAAACCTGAAAGCAAGCGGGAAAATTATCAGATAATCCAATACTATTCCCATCATGAAAAGAAGGTACGACCAGACCACGACCTTGGTTGAGCTGCTGCGCTCGTTCTGATGCAGGGCCGGGCTCACAAATCCGAATATTGCATAAAGCGTATATGGCAGAATCACCACCAGACTGGTGTAGAAAGCCATTTTCATGTGGATCATGAACTGTGCGGTCAGTGTCGTGCTGAACAGGTCCACGCTGAAATCCCGCAGGGCCGATGCATCCACACCCATATAACCGGCCACGGCCGATATCCACCTGTACAGGATAAAATCCGGTGTGCTTGGTGCCAATATCAGTCTGAAAAGCGGCTCCTTGAAACAGAACGCAACGATAAACCCCGCCACTGCAACGGCGAGGACACGCAGAATCACATCCCGGAGAGCGTCCAGATGGTCCCAGAAAGTCATAGGCTTATCGTCAGGAGCAGCCATGACGTAGCAACAGGATTATTTGGATTCGGGTTCAGCGTCCTTGGAAGGCTCCTTTGCGGCGGTCTCATCGGCCGAGGGAGAGTTGATTTCATTTTCAACCTCCTTCATACCCTCTTTGAAGTTCTTTACACCCTTACCCATACTCTTCATGAGTTCGGGAATACGCTTGGCCCCGAAGAGGAGCAGAAAAACCAGAACTATAAATATAATCTCACCGGTTCCAAGACCCAGAAGCAGAGGAGTAAGTTTCATAGCCAAATACCTTTATTTAGTTTCGACAAAAGTAATTATTTGTTTTGAAACAGGTTGGAATAGCCACATAAAATGATTAATATTGCACTTTAAAATAACAATTATGGAGGAGAAAGATTTCTTTATTACCGGAATTCAGCAGGTGGGCATAGGTACCACATCAGTATATGATTCATGGAAGTGGTTCATCAACATGTTCGGAGTAGATATCCGGGTACTTGAGGATGACACTGTGGCAGAGCGAATGCTCCCGTATACGGGCGGACATCCGCGCAAGCGTCATGCAGCCATCGCCGTAAGCCTTCAGGGCGGCGGCGGATTTGAGATATGGCAGTACTCCGAGCGCAAGCCCAAGCCGGTAAGTTTCCAGATACAGGTAGGAGACCTGGGTATTTTCTGCGCCAAGGTCAAGTGCCGCAACACCGAGAGCGCCCACAAGTACGCATCGGAGCGCTGGGACAAGGTAAGCCCCATAGTCACCGCCCCCGATGGCTCCAGGACATTCTATATCACAGACCCTGAGGGTAACTGGTTCCAGGCCGTGCAGGATGACTATCTGCTGCTTGATGAGGGTAAGGAGTTCGGCGGAATGATAGGCTGCATGATTGGTGTGACCGATATGGACAAGGCCCGCACGGTATATTCGGACATTCTTGGTTACAACAAGGTTATCTATAACGAATACGGCCATTTTGATGACCTCAAGCCTCTGGTCGGAGGTGACGGAGAGTTCCGCCGCACGCTGCTCAAGTGGTCACAGCCCAACAAAGGCGCTTTCGCTCCCATATTCCCCACCGGTTACATAGAGCTGGTACAATGCCGCGACCGCGAGCCCCGCAAGATATTCGAAGGCCGCTACTGGGGAGACCCCGGATTCATCCAGATATGCTTTGACGTAACAAATATGGACGCCCTGGGTAAGTGGTGCGCCGATCACGGACATCCCTTTACCGTAGACAGCTGTCCCGACGGCAAGCAGTTTGCCATGGGTGACGCATCGGGCCGGTTCACATACATCGAGGATCAGGACGGCACTCTTATTGAGTTCGTGGAGACCTACCGCATATCGGTAGCCAAGAAACTGGGCTGGTACATCAACCTTCTGTACCGCAACCGTGAGAAGCCGCTCTCCAAGCTGCTGTTCCGTGCCATGAAGATGAACCGCAAGAAGTTTTGACAGTTAAACAATGGGAAATCTTATTGATATCATCAAGTCCGATGTCCGGTACGAGGACTCGCTCAAGGCTTGCATGAACTGCGGCATATGCACGGCCATCTGCCCTGCCGCCGAGTTCTACGATTATGACCCCCGCCGCATATGCGACACCGTACAGCGCGGTGATGAGGAGCAGATAGAGAAGCTTCTGCGCTCCGACACCATATGGTACTGCGGCCAGTGCATGTCGTGCAAGCCCCGCTGCCCGCGCGGTAATATACCCGGAGCGGTAATCAACATACTGCGTAAGGTATCGCAGGATATGGGCTACTATAAAGACAGCCACATGGGCCGACAGCAGGTAGACCTTATGGCCGGCATAGGTGACAACATCCTTAACATAGGTTACTGCGTACATCCCGATGTGGTATACCCCGAGAAACACCCCGAGCAGGGACCTGTATGGGAGTGGTATATCAAGAACATCAAGGCTGTAGCCCAAAAATTCGGAGCCAACTACCACGGTGAGGGAGCCGGTGCGCTGCGCACCATCAACCCTGAGACCATGGAGGAACTCCGCAACATATTCCGCGTAACCGGAGGAATGGATTTCCATGACTCCATAAAAAACGGTCCTCACAATGAATAAGTTCGGATTCGCCATAAAGACTCCGCGATCCGAGAACATGGACAAGGTTTCGCTGGAGCGTTACCATCTGCTACTGGACCGTGAGCCGTCATTCAAGCGCTGTTTCCAGTGCGGATGCTGTAGTGCCACATGTTCGGCCCGTCAGTTTACCGATTTCAGCATACGTCGCATACACACCTCTTTCCGCCGGGGAGAGTACGCAGGTCTGGACGAGGAATTAAGAAAGTGCATGCTCTGCGGCAAATGCACCCTGGTATGCCCGCGCGGGGTAAACCTCAGGTCACTGATTATAAATATGCGTCAGATCCTTGACGAAACTAAATAGTAAGACTGGATGAAGATTCACGCATATCCATACAATGATTTTGTAATACCGTTCCTTATAGGCACGATACTTCTGTTTGCCATCATCATCTACAAATATATCCGGTGGATAAGGAAGTTCAGTCCGGAGCAGCGCAAGGTGATACGCGGCAACTGGTACTCATGGAAGATTTTCCCTGCAATCTGGGAGATGATTCGCGAGGGATTACTCCATGTCCGCATACTCAAGAAGAATATCCTGCTGGGTATCATGCACCAGGCATTTGCACTGGGCTGGTTCCTGCTTATAGTGGTGGGTGCCGTAGAGAGCCGTGACGCCTTCTACACCATGCAGCACGAGCAGTCAATCGAGGCTGTCAATGAACTACGGCAGCAGAACGGCTGGCACATCTACAACACCGGTGAGGACAAGAACCCCGAGTACCTGAACCAGCGCCGCTACCGTGTTGAGACCGAGGACGGCATAGCCCGAATCCATTATCATCGCCCGTTCTACGTAGGCATATTCTACCGTTACTTTGTACATAAGGCACCGGCATCGTTCCGTCAGCATAAGGCCTACTCCGACCTTATGGATGCGTTGCTGCTCTACGTATTCCTGGGCCTGACGATGGCTTTCATCAAGATATTCTGGTCCAAGATTCTGGGAATGCGCCGCACCACCAAGCATACCATCATAGACCGGTTCTCAAAGTTCTCGCTGTGGATGATATTCCCCATGCGACTGCTTGCAGAGTCCATTACGGCGTGTCTGTACGGCAACGGAGGATTCTTTACACAGGCTGTGGGCAACCTGTTCGACCCCATGATTGTACGTGGCATGGAGACATCGGTCTGGATGCTCTATTCGCTCATGCTGGGTGTATTCTTTGTGACCATGCCGTTCACCCGCTACATGCATATATTTACGGAGTTGTTTCTTATTTATTTCCGTAAGATAGGAGTACGTGAGGAGACCGCCAAGACAGGTTACACGCTGTTTGAACTCAACGCATGCTCACGTTGCGGTGTGTGCATATCGGGCTGTCCCATTGACAAGGTGCTTGAGAACCACGAAATTCAGTCTGTCTATCTTATCCGCAGCCTGCGCAACCAGGAGCGCAGCAGCCGTCTTAAGATGATTGCCGACAACTGCCTTATGTGTGACCGATGCACGGTAGACTGCCCGGTAGGCATAGACCTGAGCGCCCTACGCCGCCAGACTCGCGCCAAGGGAGAAATCGATACATCCGGCAATTACGTATATCTGGACAAGAAACAGACTCCGTTCAACGCCATAGGCCGTGTTGCATACTTTGGTGGCTGTATGTCACATCTTACTCCCGGCATAACCGAGTCCATGGAGCGCATATTCACCGCTGCCGGCCAGAAATACTGGTACATGGACAAGCTGGCCACCATATGTTGCGGCCGTCCGCTGCAGCAGCAGGGATTCACCATACAGGCTGCCGAATTGCGCCGCAAGAACACTGACCTGATAGAGAAATCGGGGGCCACCATGCTGGTAACTTCCTGCCCTATCTGCTACCAGTCATTCAAGAAAGAGTACAACCTTAACATACCCGTTGTACACCACACCGAGTATATAGACATGCTAATTAAGCAGGGCCGTCTCAAGGTCCGTCACGATGACCGCAAGGTATCATATCATGACCCGTGTGAACTGGGTCGCGGCTGCGGAATCTATGATGAGCCGCGCAATGTACTCAGTGCCGTGACCTACCTTCAGAAGACCCGCTATCAGCGTGAAAAGAGCGTATGCTGCGGATTCAATCTGGGCGATACCAAACTCAGCATTGAGCAGCAGACCAAAATAAGGAACGCATCGCTTGAGAATCTTACCAGCAAGCCGGTCGATGCCATAGCAACCGCCTGCCCCATGTGTAAGAAGGCGTTCCAGCATGCCACTAACGACTATCCTGTAAGGGATATAGCCGAGATTGTGGCAGAGAACCTTATAAACTGACAAGATTATGAACCGTTTTTGGAACGAATATCAGAAAGCCATAGCTGACGACCATTACTTCTATGAGCGCAGCTGTATACGTCAGACCTTTTTCCCGGGCTCCGAGACCGCATTCCTGCGTATGCTCCGTGAAGAGTTGGGTAAGGATATATATGATGATTTCCGTCAGCACACCTGCACCGGCATAGGTTATCATACCGATGTGGTACCTCTGGAGACCACTATGACCGTGGTGGCCCGTCTGTTCTCGCTAATGACCGAACGCGGCTATGAGAACTACGTTCCGTCCTGCGTTACGTCGTTCGGCGTTTTCACAGAGATGGTCCACATGTGGCAGGAGCATCCCGAACTTCTGGAAAAGACTCGTGAGAACCTCTACAAGGCCTGCAAACGCGAGTTCAACATACCCAAGAATATAGCTCACCCGTCGGACGTGATATATCATTTCCGTCATGAACTGGCTGAGAAGATGAAATACCGTCTTGTCAACCGGTTTACCGGTAAGCCCCTGAAGGTAGTTGAGCACATAGGCTGCCACTATGCCAAGATATTCCCTGACAAGGGCGTAGGTAAGGCAGAATTTCCTTACGTACTGGCAGGTATGATTGAGGCCTGGGGCGGTGAGGTTGTGGATTATCCCGAGCGCCGTCACTGCTGCGGATTCGGATTCCGCCAGTACCTGGTTCAGGAGAACCGCGGCTACTCAGTATCCAACACCAAGAAGAAACTTGAGTCCATGGAGCCCTACGAGCCTGATTTCATTGTATCCAACTGTCCCGGATGCTCCATGTTCCTGGACCGCTGGCAGTACACCATAGCCGAGATGGAGCACAAGACCTATGACCGTGAAGGTTACGGCATACCCGTACTCACCTATGAGGAGATGGCCGGTCTTCTGCTTGGTTATGACCCATGGGAACTGGGCCTGCAGATACATCAGGTACAGTCCGAACGCCTGCTTGACAAGATAGGCATACCGTATGACCCCAAGGCCAAATACAGAGCAGCCGACGGCAAGATACTGCGTGCCCCGGAGAAACCAGAGAACCTTTTAGTCTAAGTTTGATTATGAAAAAAGTCGCTATAATAGGAGCCGGCCCCGCCGGTATAGAGGCCGCATCAGTACTGGCCAAAAACGGTATTGAGGTAACCCTTTTTGAAAAGTCCGAGACTCCGCTCAAGAATATCCAGGACAAGGCATTCCTGTTCCCCAACTTCCAGGCAGCACAGGAGATAGCCGATGATCTGAGCGGCAAGCTCCTGGCCGACGGCATCACAACCGTGTTCGGCGTTGAGATAACAGACCTCAAATGGCAGGGAACCGAATGGAAACTCATTGACAGCAAGGAGCAGACATATGTGACCGATGCAGTACTCATTGCCACCGGTTATCAGGTATTCGATGCCCACCGCAAGGAAGAACTGGGATACGGCATATACAAGGGCGTAATCACATCGCTCGATATGGAGCAGATGATCAAACACGGCAAGATACTCAACGCCAACGGCGACGAGCCCAAGCGCATAACATTCCTGCAGTGCGTAGGCTCCCGTGATGAGAAGAGCGGCAATCACTACTGCTCCAAGATATGCTGCGTAACAGCCGTAAAACAGGCCATCGAAGTACGCAAGCAACTTCCCAAATGTGAGGCATCGGTATTCTACATGGACCTGCGCATGTGGGGTCAGGGATTCGAGGAGATGTACCGTACCGCCCAGGAGAAGTATGGCGTAAGTTTTGTACGCGGCCGCATTTCGGAGGCCGCCGCCACCTTTGACGGCCGAGTCCAGCTTAAGAGCGAGGACACCCTGATGGGCCTGCCCCTCAAGATGACCACCGATCTCCTGGTACTTATGGTGGGAATGGAGGCATCATGCGGCACCAAGGCATTGGGCAAGTCATGCGGAATAAGCGGCGATTACGGTTTCATAAAATCCGTCAATCCCCACCTCTATGACAACGAGACAGGCAAGCCCGGCCTGTTTGTAGCAGGCACCTGCAAGCGGCCCATGAGCATATCAGACTCCATCAACGATGCCCGATCGGCGGCACTGGCCATAAAAGACTATCTGGATACCTTCCAACAATAAAAAAAATGACCGCCTGATGTGGCGGTCATTTTTTATTGTTTAAGTATCTTGACTGTCATATCTTCCGAACTTATCACATAAGCACCTTGAGGCAGTTCTGATATACTGAATGACACGGAACCTTCTTTATCGGTTTTATATGTGTTTATCTGTTTTCCATCAGATGACAGGATTCGGACGGATGTTTCAGATTGTGCTCCTGTTAATGTTACAAAGTATTCATCAATAGATATGGTTACTTTTTTTATCTCATCAGCAATCTTATCTGTCTCTGTGGGTATATTGTCCATATTCTCAAAAGTGAATTTGACAACTCCCGCCAGAGGATATGTCAGGCTGACTCCTTCAGAGGTGGTAAGTACGATATCGGAGTCAGTAAAAGATATTACCGGCTTGAACTTGAATGCAAAATATAGCGGATTACCTTCTTTAAGATGAACACTAATCACATTCTGTGAAACAACCATCATCGGCGCTGCCAATATAAGCGCCATAAAGAGAATAAGTATTTTTCTCATAATCAATCTGTTATTTATTAAAATCCAGTCCTTTCCATAATATTTTCCTGGGCATCCGCAATAACCGTGGGATTATTTCAACTTCCACCAGTCAAACGTGAACATATCCTTCTCTGCACCGGTAAATACAAAGTAAAGGTCATGCACACCACGGATTCTACGTTTGAACTTGCGGGAAAATGTTGAGAACACCTTCTTTCCTCCCGTAGGTGTCACTGATATGACAGCCTTTGAAGGAGAACTCAAATTATCAATATGCACCTCAATGCATCCTATTCCGTCAGAACCTACGGAAGCTATGATCTTCTTTGCGCCCTTACGGCCGAAATCCACTCCACGTACCAGTATGTATTCTCCGTCATCGATATCATGAACATACATGTTTCTTGGAATATATCCGTATGTGTCATCAAACACGAACTCATTATCAACGTAACTAGTCTTAAGTCCATATCCCCAAGCCATTGTCTCTGCTTCAACGCGATGGAACATGTCATCAGGGTTACGGCGGTACGGATCAAATGTCTTTATCTGCTCTACCACATTGTCCAGGAAATAGGGAACCTCCTGAATGGTACCGTCCTCATTGTAATGCATCTCTGCCATAGAGACTGAACGTTGCTCCGCGTGAGCAAATGTCTTAAGGTGCATTATGTCATAATTAAGGCCGAATACATAGCTTTTACCTTTGTATTCAATGATACCTGGATGGTTACCGCGTGTGCGTACGGTGTGGTCCATTATATGGCCCTTATACTCCCAAGGTCCCTCGGGCCCATCACTCATTGCGTAACCGATACCTTCCGGACAGCAGGTAGATGCGAATGCCAGATAGTAATGACCGTCATGTTTCCATATCCATGGTCCCTCCTGATAATCCTCAATCTTGGGGTGTTTCACAATCGGACCGTCGAGTGAAATCATATCCTTTCCCAACTTAACGGAATACAACTCAGGATTACCCCAGTACATATATGCCTGACCGTCATCATCAATCAGAACGGTGGGATCGATATCGTTCCAATGCTCTTTCTGCCATACCAGAGGCTCTCCCAGCGGATCCCTGAACGGGCCGTAAGGTGTGTCCGATACCAGAACGCCTATTCCGTGACCGTGAATGGGGCAATACATGTAGTACTGGCCGTTGGCCTCGACAACCTGCTCGGCCCAGGCACCGTTGTTACCGTCATAATACTTGAAATCATCCAGTGATGCTACCGGACCGTAGTCCTGCCAGTTGACCAAATCCTCGGACACGTAAAGCAGCCAGTCAAACATCTGGAAGCCTCGGGCTCCGTCATTATCATGGGTCGTGTATAGATAAATCTTATTGTTTATGACCACAGGTGCGGGATCGGCAGTGAATCGGGTCTGTACAACGGGCATGTTTGCGTGTGCGTTAAACTGCCACCAGTCAAGGGTGAACGGTTTCTCCGTCTCGCAGCTGAACTTGAGATAAACGTCGTGTACGCCCTGTACATCGGTATCTATCAGATATGTGAATGCTGCGGTGCGGAATCCTGCATTATCGGTATTTACGGGCACCTTGCAGAAGGGCTCACCCTCCATGTTATCTGTGTAGAACTCTATGGTTCCCTTGCCTTTCTGCTCACCTACCACAACCACTACGGCTTTCTGGCCGCAGTCCTTAAAGTCAACCGAGCGTACGCGAATCCAGTCGCCGTCATCGATATCGGTAACAAAATGGTCCTTACCGGCACGACGGTCAACCTTAAGTCCGCGTGATTCTGCCTGTGTCTCAGCCTCTACGCGTGAGTACGGATCAAGATTCTTGACCGGAGTCACTACACCCTCCTTGGTAAATTTCATGAACGGGAATGTACCATCTTCGTTCCACTTGAACTCCTCCACGCAAGCGCTGCGGTTGTAACCGCCGCCACCGGGCAGTCCGCCGTTGTGGTAGAACATAAAGTCACGACCCTTGAATGTGATGTTACCGCCATGAATGGTAAAGCTGTTCTCAGCCTCATCCATAATGCGGCCGCGATATGTCCAGGGGCCGTTTATGGTGGGAGCGGTGGAGTATGCCATATGCTCGGGCACTCCGCCGGCGGGATATGATATGTAGTATGTTCCGTTGCGTTTCATCACCCAAGGACCCTCCTCATACTGGGTCATCATCTCGTTTTGACCCTTGGCCCAGTTCATCTTGCTCTGCAGCTCGCCAAAGCACTCGGGATCGTGATATCCGGGAACCTCCTGCCAGCCGTTCTTAAACGATACCATATCATCGTTAAGTTCTCCGTACCAGAGGCCCTTGTTGCCCCAGAACAGGTAAGCCTTGCCATCATCATCAACAAAAACAGTAGGGTCGATGAAACCAAATCCCTCGGCCAGCGGGCCGCCTATGGCATCGGTCCAGGGTCCCTGCGGGTCATCGGCCACTGCAACAGCCAGTGCGTCACCGCCGGTAGCCTTGTTGCAGCATACGTACCAGTACCACTTGCCGTTGCGCTCCACGCCCTGGCAAGCCCATGCGCGCTGACCCTGACGGGCCCATTTGAAAGTGGCGGTCGTTACCTGAGTACCCAGATAGGTCCAGTTGACCATATCTTCGGTGCTGAACAGCATCCAGTCCTTCATATTGAAGTCACGGTTGCGTCCGTCCTCATCATGATCGGTAAAAAGGTAGACTTTGTCACCATATACGAATGGGGCAGGGTCTGGTGTAAAGACAGTGCTGACAATAGGGTTCTGGGCAAACATTTGTCCCGAAAGGACAGCACTTAAGGCTAGTAGAAGTGATTTGGTTTTCATATTGACTTATTGGATTGATTATTAAATACAAAATTAACAAGTTCGCGGTAGAGTTTCTGAACCGGTAGACCCACCACGTTGAAGTAGCTGCCCTCTATAGCCTCTACTCCTATGTAACCTATCCATTCCTGGATACCGTAGGCGCCGGCTTTATCCATAGGCAGGCCGCTCTCCACGTAGCGGTTTATCTCATCGTCCGTAAGGTTGCAGAAACGTACTCTTGTGGTTACTGCAAAACTGCGCTCCTTTTGGGCAGTCATCAGCGTAACGCCCGTTATCACCTCATGCCAGCGGCCCGATATGAGGCGCAGCATACGGCAGGCATCCGCCTTGTCGTGCGGTTTGCCCAGCACCTCACCGTCCACATAGACAATGGTATCGGCCGTGATTACAAGTTCATCGGGGCCGATGAGTGATTTGTAGGGTGCCGCTTTCTCACGCGATATGTAGAGCGGAATATCCTCACCCTTAAGAGTGTGCGGCCACGACTCGTCGATACCGCTTACAACCTTTACGGTAAAGTCCAGTCCCAGGCCGGCCAGGAGTTCGCGGCGACGGGGAGAGTTTGATGCCAGTATTATCTTGTAGGGGAGTTCCATTGTTTACCAGCCGAATGCGTGTTCATCCTTCATCCACCTGCCCTGTACCTTGAGCACATGCTCCAGGACATCGCGCACGCAGCCCTCACCGCCTTTGTAGGGCGATACGTACTTGCACAGCGCCTGAATCTCGGGGCAGGCATCGGCCGGACAGCAGGGCAGCCCGCACTGGCTCATGACCTGCCAGTCGGGGATATCATCGCCCATGTAGAGTATCTCATCGGGCTTAAGGTTGTACTTGGCCTTGAACTCGTTAAAGTCATTTATCTTTATGCTTGAGCATATGTAGACATCCTTGATGCCCAGACCCTCGTAGCGTTTGCGCACCTCCTCCACGCGGGCGCCGGTTATGATGCACAGGTGCAGTCCCATCTTTACGGCCAGTTGCATGGCATAGCCATCCTTTACGTTTACGGTACGTACCGGATCGCCGCTGGGCGACAGGTTCATGATGGGTTTGCTCAGCACTCCGTCAACATCAAAGATAAGTGCTCTGATAGAGTTGAGGTCATAGTTTATCATTTCAGTTCCTTGTTTATGTCTGTTGAAATAATTCTGTATAGTTGTGCGTACCCCGGATAATCCTTGAGCAGCGCCAGATGTTCGTCTATAACCTTACGGTCTCCGCGTACGGCCGGACCGGTCTGTGCTTGTGCGGGACTCATCGCCTCCACCTTACGCGCGGTCTCGCGCACCAACGGAAGCATTACGCTGAATGGAACGCCCTCCGTCTTAAGCAGTTCTTCACTTACAGCATACATATGGTTGGCAAAATTGCAGGCAAATACCGCTGCTACATGCAATTTCTTTCGGCCGTTTGAACTCAGTACCGTCACCTTGGGTGAGAGGTCCGATGCAAGCCGTTTTATCGTATCAAGTTCTGCGGAATTGCACCCCTCCACAAAGACGGGTACTTCGGTCCACTCAATAGATGCACCCTTGGAGAAAGTCTGCATGGCGTAAAGCACTCCGTAACGGCATGCCCCGGAATCTTTCCAGATATCAACCGGTATGCTGCCGGCTGTATGCAGGAACAATGCATTCTCCCTACCCTTCACTATGGCCGGAGCCAATACGGTGAGAGCGTCATCGGTGAGCATTGTAAGATAGACATCAGCCACGGGCAGACACTCCAGGTTATCCGTTGCAGGAGCATCCAGAATCCGTGCAAGCTTCTGTGCATTTGACAGGGTACGGCTGTAAACGCAAGCTATGGTGTGACCCGCCTCCTTAAGACGCGGCCCCATACAAGTGGCTACACGGCCTGATCCTATCAAAGCTATCTTCATATCAGAATTTCTCACTGTGTACCTTGGTCCACTCTATCTTTTCGTCCTCATAGGGTTTACGGTCCATATTCTTGTAACCCACGCCAACAATGCACTCTGGCTCATACTGTTCCGGGATATCCAACAGTTCCATGAGGGTCTGCTTTGTACTCTTGCCGTCGGCATCTGTACGGCCACGCATATGACACCAGCAACTGCCCAGCCCCAGGTCCTCGGCCTGCAACTGCATATCGATAGCTGCAATGGAGCAGTCCTCTATCCAGCAGTCGCTCTTGGAGGGATCGCCCAGCACTACCACTGCAAACACAGCCTCTGCAAGGAAACCAGAGCCCATGGCACGACACTTGGAAAGCTTCTCAAGCATTACAGGGTCCTCAACGGTAACAAATTCCCATCCCCGGTTGTTCTTTGCTGTGGGAGATATAAGTGCCGCACGCAAGATGGTGCGTTTCTGCCCATCGGTCAGTTTCTCCGTAGTAAATTTGCGCATGCTTCTGCGCGTAGCTATAAGATTACTGAACTTATCCATACTATATTTATTAATTGTGCGAATATAGCAAGAAAAGCGCGTTCATATTATACTTTAGCCCGATATTTTGCGTTAAGACAATTGAATGAAAGCTAAACTGCTCCTAATATTGGCCGCCTGCATGGTTATGCCATTGCAGGCACGCCGTGTGTATATACACGGCCGGGTTTATAATGAATCCGGACAGCCTGTGGAACTGGCCACCGTCAATGAGGAGCTTACGCTTCACTCGGCCATGACCAACCTTAAGGGTGAATATTCCTTTACAGTCAATACCCGGACCGATACGCTGAACCTGATATTCCGCATGATAGGTCACGAGACAAGACGCCGCACACTCATAAATCCGGCCGATACCGTGCAGTTAGATGTTATGCTTCCCACATCGAACTTCACTCTTGACAACGTAGATATCACAGCCACGCGCCGCCGTAACGACGGTATGCAGAATATCAGCGCTGAAGGAATCAGGTTTACCGCCGATGTTGGCGGGGGTTCCGTAGAATCAATCATAGCCACACAGGCTGGCGTAAGCACCCACAACGAGCTGAGCAGCCAGTATAACGTACGCGGCGGCAACTTTGACGAGAACAGCGTCTATGTAAACGGAACCGAGATATTCCGCCCGCTTCTGATTCGGGCAGGACAGCAGGAGGGACTGAGTTTTATCAATCCGGATATGGTTGAATCCATCAGTTTCTCTACAGGAGGATTCAGCGTGGCTTACGGCGATAAGATGTCATCGGTCCTGGATATAACATACCGCAAGCCGCAGGAATTTGAATCAGTAATGATGGCAAGCCTGCTCGGTGCAAGCGCATATGTAGGAACAGGAAATGACAGGTTCAGTTTATCCGGCAGTGTCCGATACAAGACCACAAGCTACCTGCTCGGCACATTAGACACCAAAGGTGAGTATGACCCATCATTTCTGGATTTCCAGACTTACATGTGCTGGACTCCTGACACCAAATGGGAAATAGGACTTATTGGGAACGCAGCAGTAAACAACTACGATTTCATCCCTACCGACCGTAACACCACATTCGGTACTGCAGAGAATCCACATACATTCAAGGTCTATTATGACGGCCGGGAGAAAGACCGTTTCAATACACTGTTCGGAGCGCTTGACATCAAACGCATGGAAGAGAATTCGGAATACAGATTCAACCTGTCAGCTTTCCGGAGCCATGAAAGCGAATCATTCGACATACTGAGCCAGTATTGGCTTGATGAAAACGGATCAGACAACAGCCTGGCAGTAGGTTCATTCATGCAGCATGCACGCAACCGTCTCAAATCAACGGTCTTTACCGCATCGCTCAGGACCACCCATACCACAGATATCCTGGGAAACATAGGCTGGGGATTGGAATACCGTCACGAGGCTGTCGATGACCATATGCGCGAATGGGAGCTGCGTGATTCGGCCGGATACACTCTGCCTTACACTCAGACCGGCCCCATGGAAATGATATACTCTCTCAAGTCTGAACATGGCATATCAAACGACAAGGCATCGGCCTATATTCAGGATACCTACCGTCTCAGTTCATCGGCCGGCCTGTTCACACTGAATGCAGGAGTAAGGGCATCATGGTGGAGCTGGAACAACGAGATTACCGTGAGTCCACGCCTATTGGTTGGTTTCACACCCGCATTCAACGAAGACTTTACATTCAGATTCTCCACTGGAGTATATTACCAGACGCCGTTCTATAAGGAAATCAAGGACACAGTCAGCACTGGCGGTATATATCAGGTTAACCTGAATAAGGATATAAGGGCACAGCGCTCCGTCCAGTTCGTATTGGGTGGAGACTATGATTTCCGGGTATTCAACCGTCCGTTCAAATTCACCACTGAAATCTATTACAAAAAACTTGACCGTCTGATCCCCTACAATCTTGATAATGTAAGAATTGTTTACTATGGCGAAAACCGTGCCCACGGCTATGCGACAGGCATTGACATGAAACTATACGGTGAGTTCGTTCCGGGCACCGCATCATGGCTTACATTCTCGCTCATGAACACCCGGGAGAATATTGGCGGCAAATGGTTACCCCGCCCCACCGATCAGCTTTACAACTTGTCATTATACTTTACAGATTACTTTCCACGCAGGGAGAGTTGGAAAATGTCACTCCGCTGCTCGCTCGCCGACGGACTGCCATTCGGCCCCACCCACAGCGGCCGTGAGAAACAGACTTTCCGCGCCCCGGCATACAAGCGCGTGGATATCGGGCTCTCATATAAGATATTTGATTACAGCAAGCATACGCACGTTTACGGAAAATCAGGATTTTTCAAAGACATCTGGATGGGTGTGGATGCCCTTAACCTGCTTGGCATTAACAACGTCAACTCCTACTACTGGATTACCGACATCCAGAACACCCAGTACGCCGTTCCCAACTACCTGACCGGTCGCCAGCTCAACCTCCGCCTCATCGCGAATATTGGAAAATGATACAAAAGGGGTCAGGCCCCAATTGTATCATTTCGTATCTTTGCAGTATGAAAAAAGGACTGTTAACGTTATTGGCATTTTTAGTGGTTTGCCTGATATTGTGGTGGTGCAAGACGCCGTCACATACCTTAAGCGGCATTGACAAACTGGAGATTCCGGCCTACACACAGGCCCCTTACAGGCAGCATCTTATTTATGAGGGATTTGAGGTGATGCTCAACGAGAGACTCCGCATACCCGAATGGGTTGCTTATGAGTTGACCAAAGAGGAGTTGATGGATAACAATCCCTATTCCAACCATTTCAGTACCGATCCAAACTTCAAGGGTGCTCAAGCAAATGATAACGATTACCGCAACTCCGGCTGGGATCGCGGTCACATGGCGCCCGCAGCCGATATGAAACTGACTGATCAGATGAATCGTGAGAGTTACTATTTCACCAACATCTGCCCCCAAAACCACAATCTGAACAGTGGAGATTGGAATGCTCTGGAGAATCTTGTACGTAACCTGGCTAAAAAATATTCTAGCGTATTTGTTACCTGCGGCCCCATAATAACCGACAACAAGTACGGAACGATAGGCGCCAA
Organism: Bacteroidaceae bacterium; assembly: GCA_045534785.1. Lineage (GTDB taxonomy): Bacteria > Bacteroidota > Bacteroidia > Bacteroidales > Bacteroidaceae > Colenecus. The sequence continues at coordinate 131,625 of JAZSKJ010000020.1, forward strand.
CCATGTAGCCGTGCCCGACGCATTCTACAAAGTGTTGCTGGTTTTTACTGATTATGGCTACCAGTCCATTGGTTTCATTATGGAAAACAAAGCCGGACACAAACCTCTCGCAACCTACGCCCTCACAGTTGATGAGGTAGAACAGCGCACCGGCCTGGACTTTTTCAGTGCCCTGCCCGATGACATTGAGTCCGGTGCCGAATCGGCCTATACACTATCCGTCTGGAACATCAAATGAACAACACGGAAGGGTCTGACCCCGGTGTGTGCTTTTTAGGTTTTTTTTCCTTTTTATTACAAGGTATATTTAGTATCTTTGTGTGCCTTTATGCAAAGGACCGTTTCTAAGTCAAACAAGTATAACTAACAATAATTACACAAACAATTATGAAACCATCACACATTGAGCATCTCGGCATCGCCGTTACCTCTCTGGAGGAGACAATGCCTTTCTTTGAGTTTTTGACCGGCAGCAAGTGCTACAACATCGAGGTAGTTGAGGACCAGAAGGTTAAGACCGCTTTCTTCAAGGTTGGCCAGACCAAGATAGAGCTTCTGGAGCCCACAAGCCCCGAGTCAACAATCGCCAAGTTCATTGAGAAGAACGGCGGCCGTGGCGGCATACACCATGTAGCATTCAACGTTGAGAGCGTGGCCGATGCACTCAAGGAGGCCGAGGCAGCAGGTATCCGTCTTATCGACGTACAGCCGCGTAAGGGTGCCGAGAACCTGATGATAGCTTTCCTGCACCCCAAATCAACTTGCGGCGTGCTGACTGAGATTTGTGAACAACCTAAATAACACATAATAAAGAAATGGATAACAGCAAACTTCAGAAGCTGGTAGATAATCGCGCCAAGGCAATGGCCGGTGGTGGCGAAGCCGCTATTGAGAAGCATCACGCTAAAGGCTGCTACACTGCCCGTGAACGTATAAACATGCTTCTTGACGAGGGATCATTTGAGGAGGTCGATATGTTCCTGACCCACCGTTGCAATGACTTCGGTATGGAAAAGAAGGTATTTCTGGGTGACGGCGTTGCCGTAGGTTCAGGTACCATTGACGGCCGTCTGGTTTATGTATTCGCACAGGATGCCACAGTTATAGGCGGTTCTCTGTCCGAGACTATGGCACAGAAGATATGCAAGGTAATGGATATGGCCATGAAGATGGGTGCTCCCATAATCGGCCTGAACGATTCGGGCGGTGCTCGTATCCAGGAGGGTGCCTGCGCTCTGGCCGGTTACGCCGAGATTTTTGAGCGCAACATCCTGGCAAGTGGCGTGGTTCCCCAGATTTCAGTCATATTCGGCCCCTGCGCCGGCGGTGCTGTGTATAGCCCTGCACTGACTGACTTCATCATGATGACCGAGCAGAACTCTTACATGTTCATTACCGGTCCTAAGGTAGTAAAGAGCGTTACAGGTGAGGATGTTACCGTTGAGCAGCTGGGCGGTGCCCGCGTTCACGCCACCAAGAGCGGCGTAACACACTTTGTAGCCGCTACTGAGGATGAGGCCATGCAGCAGATTCGCCGTCTTATCAGTTTCATTCCACAGAACAACATGGAGGAGGCTCCCGTCAAGGAGTGCAAGGATGACCCGGCACGTATAGAGGATGCACTCAACTCTATGGTCCCCGATGATCCCAACAAACCTTACGATATGAAAAACATCATCTACTCAATCGTCGATGACGGTGATTTCATGGAGGTTCACAAGGATTACGCCAAGAACGTGATATGCGGTTTTGCCCGTTTCAACGGCCGTTCAACCGGTATCATAGCCAATCAGCCCAACTGGCTGGCAGGTGTGCTGGACTGCGACGCCTCACGCAAGGCTGCCCGTTTTGTACGTTTCTGCGACGCATTCAACATCCAGATACTTACTCTTGTAGACGTTCCCGGATTCCTGTGCGGAACAGGTCAGGAGTATGCCGGTATAATCGATCACGGTGCAAAGCTGATGTTCGCTTACGGTGAGGCTACAGTTCCCAAGGTAACCGTAACAGTACGCAAGTCTTACGGCGGTTCACACATCGTTATGAGCTGCAAACAGCTGCGCGGTGACCTGTGTTACGCTTGGCCCAATGCCGAGATTGCAGTTATGGGTGCCAGCGGTGCCGTTGGTGTTCTTGAGGCCAAGGCTCTCAAGGCCATCGAGGATCCTGAGGAGAAGAAGAAATTCATTGCCGAGAAGGAAGCTGCCTACAAGGACAAGTTCGCTTCACCCTACCAGGCTGCCAACCGCGGTTATATTGACGATGTTATTGAGCCGCGCTACACACGCGCACGCATTATCCGCGGCTTTGAGCAGTTGCAGACCAAGCGCCTTACCAACCCGCTCAAGAAGCACAGCAACATTCCACTCTAAAACATAAGAGTCTATGATGACACCATTAGCAATAAACTGGTCACACGTATGGTTGGTAACCGGACTGGGATTCTGCATGGTCATAGTGCTCCTGGTTGTCCTTATCTTCATTCTTAAACTGCTGGGTGCAGTTGTAAGCAGTGCGGTTAAGGCTCCCAAGGCAGCACAGCCCAAGGCAGTTGCCGCTCCCGCCGCTCAGGCCGCTCCGGCTGAAGCATCGGCCGATGATGACCTGGCAGCCATCGCAATGGCTCTCCATCTGTACTTTAACGGAGTACATGACGTGGAACCCACTGAGATTCATATCAAGAGAGTAGAGCGCTCCGGCTGGACATCAAAGCTCTACGGAATGAACAACCTGCATCGTTAACAATGAATTGTAGTGCAAGCCGAATGTAGAAGAACTCGTTCTTATACTGAGGCGCAGCCTACAATCTATTAAAAATGAAATTTTTAATGAAAGAATTTAAGTTTACAATAGACGGCAAGCAGTACAACGCTGCCGTGAATGAACTTGAGGACAACTTTGCCGAGGTTACACTGAACGGCAAGACCTACAAGGTAGAGTTAGAGAAGGAGGAGGCTCCTGCAGTTGCTGCAGTACGCCGTCCCGCCGCTGCAGCCGCTCCTGCCGCCGCAGCTCCCGCCGGTCTGATGACTGTCAAGAGTCCGCTGCCCGGATCAATCGTTAAGGTACTCGTCAAGGCCGGTCAGGCTGTAAAGAAGGGCGATATACTGCTTACTATGGAGTCCATGAAGATGGAGAACAACGTTGCCGCCGAGGCCGACGGTACCGTAAAGGCCATCTACGTAGAGCCCGGCAAGAACGTTATGCAGGATGACAAGCTGCTTGACCTGGAGACAGTTGCCACAGCAGCCGCTCCCGCTGCAGCACCCGCTCCCAAGGCTGCTCCGGCTCCCAAACCCGCTACCCCCAAGGCTGCCGATGTTCCCGCAGGCGGTTACAAGGTAACCAGCCCCCTGCCCGGTTCAATCATCAAGGTTCTGGTAACCGAGGGTCAGGATGTCAAGAAGGGTGATACCCTGCTTACACTTGAGAGCATGAAAATGGAGAACGCCGTTATGGCCGACCGCGACGGTAAGGTAACCAAGATTGCCGTAACCGCAGGTCAGAACGTAATGCAGGAGGACCTGCTCATAGTTCTGGATTAATCATCATTTCAAAAAAAGTAAAGAAATGGGTGATATTCTGGAATTCTTTGAGCAGATGGGCTTCATGAACATGACCTATCAGCAGGGAATAATGCTCTTACTGAGTTTCTTCCTGCTGTACCTGGCCATCAAGAAGCAATATGAGCCGCTCCTGCTGCTCCCCATCGCATTCGGTATGCTGCTTACAAACCTGCCCGGTGCGGGAATGTATCATTCAGAACTCTGGGCAGCATTCCTCGATGCCAACAGCCCTGCCTATCACAGCTATGGCACAATCATGCGTGAAGGCGGTCTGCTGGACATTCTCTATATAGGTGTCAAGGCCGGTGTTTATCCGTGTCTGATATTTATGGGCGTAGGTGCCATGACTGATTTCGGTCCGCTGATTGCCAATCCCAAGAGCCTGCTCCTGGGTGCCGCCGCTCAGCTGGGTATCTTCCTTACATTCCTTGCAGCCAATTCAATGGGCTTCACCGAGGCTCAGGCCGGCTCGATAGGTATTATAGGCGGTGCCGACGGTCCTACATCTATCTTCCTTACATCAAAACTGGCCCCCGAGCTGCTTGGCCCCATCGCCATTGCAGCCTACTCTTACATGGCTCTTGTTCCGGTTATCCAGCCGCCTATCATGCGTGCCCTGACAACCAAGAAGGAGCGTGCCATCAAGATGAGCCAGCTGCGTCCCGTAAGCAAGACCGAGAAGATCATATTCCCGATTGCCATCACTACCATCGTGGCTCTCATATTGCCCGATGCCGCTCCACTAATCGGCTGCCTCATGCTGGGTAACCTTGCCAAGGAGTGCGGTGTTGTGGACCGTCTGAGCAAGACCATGCAGAACGAGCTGATGAACATCGTGGTGATATTCCTGGGCCTTACCGTAGGTGCTACCGCTACTGCCAGCTCATTCCTGGATTGGAGCACAATCAAGATCATGGTAATGGGTGTTGTGGCATTCGGTTGCGGTACCGCAGGCGGTATCCTGCTTGCCAAGCTGATGAACGTATTCTCCAAGGAGAAAATCAACCCGCTTATCGGCTCTGCAGGTGTATCGGCCGTTCCTATGGCTGCCCGCGTATCACAGCAGGTAGGCCAGGAGGAGAACCCCAGCAACTTCCTGCTCATGCACGCCATGGGCCCCAACGTAGCTGGCGTTATCGGCTCCGCCGTCGCCGCAGGAATTCTACTTACAATGCTCGGTTGAGCATTGTAAGTGGATTCCCCGACCTTTTTTTAGTTTGGCAAAGCCAAACGGCGCTCCTTACAGTCGCGTAAAAAATAGCCCTCGCAATTACGAGGGCTATTTTTTCTATTACTGCAAATGGAAAAATCCCAAATAGGTACTCAGATTCCTAACGAGGCAAAAACTTGAAGGGTATAGTCTCAAGAACCGTCGCCACCCTCGGCGCGTTAGGAGGCCACTGAAAAAGATCCCAGTTTAATAAGTCCCTGAGGATTGCATATTTGAATCGCCCTCTGAGATATTCGGATTTCTATCGGATAATCAATTCTCAGAGGGTTGTTTTATGGATAATAGAGCTTTGGGGGCTTTTTA
>JAZSKJ010000037.1:0-116643 GCA_045534785.1 Bacteroidaceae bacterium
CGAAACCCCCGAGAGCGTCCATCCGTCTGCATACGCAGGAGCTGTACATTTCTTTGGGATTTCAAACATAGGAACTTTTAATTCCCTTCGGGACTTAACGGTCGTTAAACGAAGCGGCGTTCTTAACGGGATCCTCCAGGGGGCTACGCTTACGCCTCTCCACGATGCTCCCCAAACCCATAGTCCGGCTACTGCAAATGGAAATTTTTGAATATTCCGATACTGATACCCCAAAAGTTCTGTTCACCTTGGATTATTATCAGAAGGGTCCGGATAGAACCATCCCTTTTGCGCCTCGATTGGATGCTTATTTGTATTATATTTGCACAAAATACAAAAAGGATGAAAATACTTGTAACGGGAGCAGCCGGATTTATCGGCTCAAAACTGGCTTACCGGCTGGCTCAGCGCGGTGATGAGGTAGTAGGACTGGACAACATCAATGATTATTATGATGTGCGCCTTAAGTTAGGACGACTGGAGCAGTGCGGAATCCATTCGCACAGCGGCCGATACATAGACGGCTCTATCCGCGAGAGCACACTGTTCACCAACTACCGCTTTATAAAGATGGATCTGGCCGACCGCGGGCAGATGACAGAGTTCTTCCGGCAGGAAAAGTTTGACGTAGTGGTCAACCTGGCCGCCCAGGCCGGAGTCAGATACTCAATTACCAACCCTTACGCCTATCTGGACAGCAACCTGGTGGGATTCATGAACGTACTGGAGTGCTGCCGCCACAACGATGTCAAGTATCTGGTCTATGCATCGTCATCATCGGTCTACGGAATGAATGACAAGGTTCCGTTCTCTGAGGATGACCGCGTGGATAATCCCGTAAGCTTGTACGCCGCCACCAAGAAGGCCAATGAGCTTATGGCCCACTCATACAGCAAGCTTTACGGCCTGCCCACAACAGGACTCCGTTTCTTTACCGTTTACGGTCCCTGGGGACGTCCCGATATGGCACCCATGCTCTTTGCCACAGCCATCAGCAAGGGAGAGCCCATCAAGGTGTTCAACAACGGCAACCTGAGCCGCGACTTCACCTATATAGATGATATAGTGGAGGGCACCATCCAGGTTATAGACCATCAGCCCGTAGCAGAGCAATGCCCCAACAACGTTCCCTGGAAGGTATATAATATAGGTTGCTCCAAGCCAGTGCAACTTATGGATTTCATAAATGAGATTGAGACCGCGCTGGGCGTTGAGGCCAACAAGATATTCCTGCCCATGCAGCAGGGCGATGTGCTCAAAACCTACGCCGATACCTCCAAGCTGGAGCGCGAGTGCGGCTACAAGCCCTCCACCACCCTGCATGAGGGCATAGGAAAATTCATAGAGTGGTTCAAATCAGACCTTAACCCCTTAAAACCTTAATGATTATGAGTAAGTACGTATGTGAAGTCTGCGGATACGAGTATGATCCCGCAGTTGGTGATCCCGACAACGGCATAGCAGCCGGCACCCCGTTTGAAGAACTCCCCGAGGATTGGGTATGCCCCATCTGCGGAGTAGGCAAAGACCAGTTCTCTGAAGCCTGATCAGGAGATCTCGCCGCGCAGATTCATCACAAGACGGCGCTTGACCTCAGCGCTATCGGCCGTTGAACCCATTAGGAAGAATAGTTTGGCCAGGGCGGCCTCGGTAGTGAGGTCGCGTCCGGAGACTACGCCTGCATCACGCAGAGCGCGGCCTGTGGCGTAGATATCCATATTGACAGTGCCGGCAAGACATTGGGTGACATTGAGCAGAATCTTGCCCATTGCCGATGACTCCCGCACTATATCCACAAACCAATCTTTTGATATGGCGTTGCCGGAGCCGTAGGTCTCGATAATGACGGCGCGGGTATCGGAACCCAGCAGGATGTCACGCACCACCTGCGGAGTGATTCCGGGATGCACCTTTAATATAGATACGCGGGTATCGAGAGAGGTGTTTATACGGAAGGGCTCCGATGCGGGGCGCATTATATGCTTGTCGTTGTAGAGGATATCAATTCCGGCGGTAGCCAGCGGCGGATAGTTGGGTGACCGGAATGCATGGAACGATGTCGAATCGGCCTTGGTGCTGCGGTTGCCGCGCAGCAGCTGGGAGTTGAAGAATATGCAGACCTCCGGAACAACGGCGCTGCCATCATGATTCTTGGCCACAGCAATCTCGACCGATGAAATAAGGTTCTCCTTACCGTCGGTGCGCGGGCGGCCCACAGGCAGCTGGCTTCCGGTAAAGATTACAGGCTTGGACAGATTCTCCAGCATAAAACTCAGGGCCGATGCGGAGTAAGCCATAGTATCGGTTCCGTGCAGGATTACAAATCCGTCATAATTATCATAGCGGTCACGGATAATCTCCGCCAGACGCACCCAGAGCGATGGTTCCACGTCCGAAGAGTCAATCAGGGGCGAGAACGAATAATGGTCAATACGGCATGTAAACTTGCCCAATTCCGGTACAAACTCCATGAGCCCGTCAAAATCAAACGGGGTAAGGGCACCGCGGCTATCTTCTTTCATGCCGATTGTGCCGCCGGTATAAATAAGCAGGACTGACGAACCTTCCTTATCCATATTCTAGTAAACAGCTATACATTCCATCTCCACCAGCCAACCCGGACGGCATACCGGAGCCTGAACAATGACAATCGGGTAATCAGGGAAACGTTTGTCAAAAATATTCCTCACAACCGCATAATCAGCCATATCCCTGAGATAGACAATCATGGAACCTACATGAGAGAATCCGCAGCCGGCCTCCTCAAGCAGCACCTCCACATTCTCGATCATGCGCCCAGTCTGGCGTACAATATCTCCTTCGTAGAGAATCCTACCTTTATTATCTATACTGGCAGTCCCTGAAATATAGACATGCCTGCGGTCGGGGTATTCAACCAGTGTTCCGCGCTCAAACCTGACACCATACTCCGACGTACGGTTAAGGTGGCTCTCACCGTAAAGATACTTTACCGCCACTCCCGAACCTGAAACAGCTACGGCATCAAGCATAACCTTATTTTCATGACGGGCTGTCAAACCTTCAATACCTGTACTGGCTATGAAATGTGTCCGTGTAGTCAGTCCGTGGCGGTCAAAGACCGAATTGCGGCCATCCACCACACCCTTGTAGTTTACGTCTATGTTCTGCACAAAAAGCCAGGTACGTACGCAGTCTGACTCAAGCGTAAGCCCCTGAGCCTCCAGTGCCGAGCTGAATTCATCCAGTAGCGACACCGTCTGGCCGTATGAGCCTTCAGCCTGGGACAGCCCCCCGGTGTACCAGTATTCGTCCACACCTCTTTCTGACACTTTGTGCATGTGTCCGCTAACACGGCAAATGACGGCAGAACGTCGGCACCAGACCATAGCCGTAATCTTGGTTCCGTTAAGTGGCGTCTGTCCGATTATGGACACGGGGCAGTCAAACTCTATCCTTTCACGCAACAGCTCAGACTGGTTGACCGGATCACTCAGGAAGAATCGCATCAGCACCGGAGTGCCATCAGTCTCCAACACCTTGCGCAGTTGAAGCAATATTTGGTCAACCTGACTTTCAAAAGGAAGCAAAGCATCGGCAATCGACAGTATGGCAAAAGATTCCGCAGCATCATCGGCTTCAAAGGATATCCACCTGCCGGTTTTTACGGTTACGTTTCGGTCTGTATATGAAGAATAAAGCATCAACTTTGCGGATTATTGTGCGAATATAGCGTTTTTAGCTCTTTCCACTTTGCCGAATGGAGCAAAAAGAATAAATTTGGCATAACGAAAATCAAAAATCACTATTTATAAGTATGAAAAGATTATTCATTATCGCATCACTGATGCTGGTATGCGCAGGCATATCGGCTCAGAATCAGGAAGAGAAGAAAGAGGGACCCAAGGGGTACGTTTTCACAACATCGGATTCGCTTGCCATCACACCCGTCAAGGACCAGGCCAACTCCGGCACATGCTGGTCTTTCTCATCTATAGGATTCTTTGAGTCAGAGTTACTCCGTCTGGGCAAGGGAGAGCATGACTTGGCAGAGATGTTCGTAGTACACAAGACTATGGAGGACCGCGCAAAGGCTGCAGTACGTCTGCACGGCGATATAGAGTTTGCTCAGGGCGGCAGTTTCTATGATGTGGTATATTGCTGGAAGAATTACGGAATGGTTCCGCAGGAGGTAATGCCCGGCATCATGTACAAGAGTGACCGCATCAACCACACAGAGCTTACCGCTGTAGCAAAAGCATACGTGGATGCACTGGCCAAGGGCAATCTCAAGAAACTGACCGATGTATGGCAGAAAGGATTCTCCGGAATATACGATGCCTACATAGGCGAGTGCCCTGAGAAGTTTACTTACAACGGAAAGGAGTATACTCCGCAGTCATACGCCCAGTCTCTGGGCCTGAACATGGATGACTATGTATCCCTGACATCATTCACCCATCATCCATTCTATGAGCAGTTCGTAATAGAGATCCAGGATAACTGGCGCTGGGGTCAATCCTACAACCTGCCTCTTGACGAGTTCATGCAGGTAATGCACAACGCCATCAAGACCGGTTACACCTTTGCCTGGGGTGCCGATGTATCCGAAACAGGATTCCTGCGCTCAAAACCCGCCGTATGCGTAATCCCGTCCGATGAAGACAAGGAGAACAAGATTCTGCGTGAGCCGGGTGAGGAGAAGGAAATCACCCAGGAACTGCGCCAGGAGGGATATGACAACTGGGAGACTACCGATGACCACGGAATGCAGATTTTCGGTATAGCAAAGGACCAGAACGGCAAGGAGTATTTCATGGTAAAGAACTCATGGAACACCACCGCAGGAAACAACGGTATCTGGTACGCCAGCGATGCTTACGTAGCACTCAAGACCATAAACATACTGGTTCACAAGGATGCTCTGCCCAAGGATATCAAGAAAAAACTTGGCATAAAGTAACGGTTTCATAACATAGCAGCCATAATGAAGGCAGGGGCATTCCGATATGCTCCTGCCTTTATTATTTAAAAATACTCACTAATAATGACAGTTTAGTATTGACATAAAAGCGGCTGTTTTATATATTTGCAGTTTGGAACAAACCGGTCTTATCCGTGACGGCCGCCGCAATGGGACCGCAAAGGAGGATAAGACCACATAACATACTCAAAATGAATAAAATAAAAAATAACATAAATAATGAACTTCAGATGGAACTATGTGCCCCCCACCCCGGAGATGACAGAGGCAGCCAATGAATTGTCAAAGGCTGTAGGGATAAGTCCCATACTCTGCCGGCTCCTGATTGAGAGAGGCATAACCAACAAGACCGAAGTACAGAAATTCTTTAACCCGCAACTGAACGAACTGCTTGATCCTTGGCTCATGGATGACATGGACAAGGCGGTAGCCCGTATCAACAGCGCCATTGAGCGCGGCGAGCGCATTCTGGTTTACGGCGATTATGACGTTGACGGCACCACTGCCGTAGCGTTGGTGTACAATTTCCTAAAAAGGGATTACGACAATCTGGACTATTACATTCCGGACCGTTACAACGAGGGTTACGGAGTATCGGTCCAGGGTGTGGATTATGCCTATGAGACAGGCGTCAAACTGGTAATAGTGCTGGACTGCGGCATCAAGGCCATACAGGAGATTGCCTATGCCAAAGAGAAGGGCATCGACTTCATAGTGTGTGACCACCATGTTCCCGACGATGAGTTGCCACCTGCAGTAGCCATACTGAACGCCAAACGTTTTGACTCCACCTACCCATTCAAGCACCTTTCGGGCTGCGGCGTGGGGTTCAAACTGATGCAGGCGTATGCACTTGACAACGGAATTCCTTTCAGCGAACTACTGCCAAGTCTGGATCTGGTGGCGGTGAGCACCGCATCGGACATAGTTCCCATAATGGGCGAGAATCGGGTGCTTACGCATTACGGTCTGGAACAGCTCAACAGCAATCCGTGCACCGGACTCAAAGCCATTATACAGGTTTGCAAGCTTTCCGATAAGAACTTGACCATAAACGACATCGTATTCAAGATAGGTCCGCGTCTGAATGCAGCCGGCCGTATGAGCAGCGGAAAGAAGGCCGTTGACCTGATGGTTGAGAAGGACTTCAACCGTGCACTTGAACTTGCCGAGAACATTGACAAGGAGAACGATGACCGCAAGAAGGATGACAAGGAGATGACCGAAGAGGCCAACAAGATTGTCACCAACCTTGAGGACGGCGAGAACCGTCACGCCATAGTGCTCTACAACGCAGAGTGGAAACGCGGCGTGATAGGTATCGTAGCCTCACGTCTGACTGAGGTGTTCTACAAGCCGGCCGTGGTGCTTACCAAGACCGGAGACCTGGCAACCGGATCAGCCCGTTCGGTATCGGGATTTGATGTCTATAAGGCTATTGAGAGCTGCAAGGACCTGCTGGAGAATTTCGGCGGACACACCTATGCGGCCGGTCTGTCGCTCAAGGTTGAGAACGTGGAGGAGTTCAAGCGCCGCTTTGAGGAGTACGTATCGACCCATATCGAGCCCGATCAGATTGAGGCATCGATAGATATCAACGCCGACCTGGACTTTAAGGATATCACACCCAAGTTTTTCCGTGACCTCAAGAAGTTCCAGCCCTTCGGACCGGACAACAGCAAGCCCATATTCCGTACCCGCAATGTCTACGATTACGGCACCAGCAAGGTTGTGGGACGCGGTCACGAGCATATCAAGCTTGAACTGATAGACAGCAAGAGCGGGCATCCGCTCAACGGAATAGCGTTCGGCCAGAGTTCTTACGTGAACTACATCAAGACCAAGCGTTCTTTTGACATCTGCTATACCATTGAGGAGAACAACTTCAAGCAGGGAGAGGTTCTGCTGCAGATAGAGAGCATCAAACCTAACACACCCGACACAAAAGCCTGACACAGGAGTTATGACCTACTTGGAGATACTCAAACGTTACTGGGGCTACGATAGTTTCCGCGGCATCCAGGAACAGATTATTGAGAGTATCGGAAGCGGTCGTGACACATTGGGCCTTATGCCTACAGGCGGCGGAAAGAGCATTACATTTCAGGTTCCGGCTATGTCTATGGAGGGCGTATGTCTGGTAATCACTCCGCTCATTGCCCTTATGAAGGACCAGGTGCGCAACCTTAAGGAGCACGGAATCAAAGCGGCGGCCATCCACACAGGAATGAAGCGTGAGGAGATTATCGCCGTGATGGAGAACTGCATATTCGGCGGTTATAAGTTCCTTTACGTTTCGCCCGAAAGGCTTTCATCGGACCTGTTCCGAACCAAGCTGCGCCATCTTAAGATATGCCTGCTTACCGTGGACGAGTCACACTGCATATCCCAGTGGGGCTATGATTTCCGCCCGTCTTACCTGACGATAGCCGATATACGCAAGGATCTGCCGGGCGTTCCGGTACTGGCGCTTACCGCAACCGCAACGCCTCAGGTGACCGATGACATTCAGGACAAGCTTGGATTCAGGGAGAAAAATGTCATACGCATGAGTTTCTTCCGCCAGAACCTGTCATATGTAGTACGCAAGACCGAAAACAAGCTGCTGGAACTCAAACATATACTGGACTGCGTGCCAGGCACTGGAATAGTTTATGTACGCAACCGCGCCCAGACCAAGGAGATATCGGACTTTCTTAACAATGAGGGAATTCCCTCCACCTTTTATCACGCAGGACTTGAACCTACTCTCAAGGACGAGCGCCAGAGAGCATGGACACAGGACATTTACCGCGTGGTCGTGGCCACCAATGCATTCGGAATGGGAATTGACAAGCCCGATGTACGCACTGTGATACATATGGACATTCCCAGTTCCATTGAGGCATATTTCCAGGAGGCGGGTCGTGCCGGACGTGACGGACAGCGGTCATATGCTGTTTTGCTGCACTCCCCGGGTGACAAACGTACCGTGAGCAAGCGTATAAGCGACAGTTTCCCCAAGGAGGAGTTCATTCGTGATGTCTATGAGAAACTGGGCTATTGGCATGAGATGGCTGTAGGCGACGGACGCGGCTGCACATTTGCATTCTCACTGGGCGAGTTCTGCCAGCATTTCTCACTGCCGGTCATACCAACCGACAGCGCGTTGCGCATACTTACCAGGATGGGATACATAGAGTATGTGGATGAGATGGATTACTCGGCACGGCTGCTCTTTACCGCAGGACGCGATGAGCTTTACCGTCTGCATCAGGACCGCGTCACAGAGGAGGTTATGAACATAATACTTAGGCTCTACAGCGGCATATTCACCGACTACGCTTACATTGACGAACATCTGATATGCTCCCGCACCGGAATAGACCGTGACAAATTATATACAACGCTTATGAACCTGCAGAGCCAGGGTGTGGTAAGATATGTCCCCGAGAGACGCACTCCGGTCATCACCTGGACCAGGGAACGCATAGATACGGCATTACTTCACTTTGATCCTGAGGTCTACCGTATGCGCAAGGAGGAGTTCAAGGAACGGATAGGTGCCATGATGGAGTATGTAACCCGTGAGACCGGTTGCCGCAGCGCAATGTTGCTGAAGTACTTCGGAGAACACCAGAAAAAGCCCTGTCTGTGCTGTGACCTGTGTCAGGAAAAGGTTCAGAATGAGCTTACCCGAGGCGAACGGGATGCAATAACAGAAGATGTCTTGGATATATTCCACTCCAACCCTGACAATCCGCAGAAAGTATATTCCCTGCCCTATGACAGAAAGAAAATTGACCTTGTACTCCATTATATGGTCGGAGAAGGACATATCCTTATGAGGGACGGAAAAATATTCACACAGAAATGATTGAGACACAAAAGATAGAGAATTGTTCACTGATTGCAGGTCCCTGTAGTGCTGAGTCCGAAGCCCAGGTTATGGAGTGCGCCCGCAGCCTCTCCAGGACTGGAGTAAAAATATTCCGTGCAGGGGTATGGAAACCACGCACCCGTCCGGGCAATTTTGAAGGCGCCGGAGAGCCTGCGCTCGAATGGCTTAAGAATGTCAAGGCCGAGACCGGAATGGCTGTAACAACCGAGGTTGCCAACACCCGTCATGTAGAATCGGCACTTAAGGCCGGCATTGACATGCTCTGGATTGGAGCCCGCACCACAACCAGCCCGTTTGCCGTTCAGGAGATAGCCGATGCCCTGCGCGGCACCGACATTCCGGTTCTGGTAAAGAACCCCATAAATGCCGAATTGGAGCTCTGGATAGGAGCGTTTGAGCGTCTGTCCGGTGCCGGAATAAAGCGGATGGCAGCCATACACCGCGGATTCAGTTCATACTACGAACGCATTTACCGTTACTCTCCCGAGTGGCAGATTCCAATAGAGCTGCGCCGCCGCATTCCAGGAATTCAGGTAATCTGTGACCCCAGCCATATGGCAGGACGCAGTGACCTGGTGCCCTATCTTGCCCAGATGGCTTTGGATATGAAAGCTGACGGTCTGTTTGTGGAGGTGCACCCCGATCCCTGCAATGCACTGAGTGACCGGGAACAGCAACTCACTCCCGGACAGTTCAGTGATATGACAGGAAAACTTGTATTCCACCGTGAGCCCGGACAGGCAGACTTTAAGTATTTGGAGCCTTTCAGGGCTCAGTTGGATGACATAGACCTTAAGATTATTAAGGACCTGGCGGAGCGTTTCCGGGTGACCGGCTCCATAGGCGAATACAAAAACCTTCACAACCTGGCCATACTCCAACCCAAACGCTACAACGCCATATCCGATATCCTGACCGGCAAGGGAGAAGAGTTGGGGCTTGACGGTGAATTCGTACGCCTGCTGTTTGAGACCATCCATGCCGAGAGCATACGTTGTCAGATAAACAAAAAGAAAGATATATGAAAAAGAGTATTTTAATCCTGATGTCGGCCATTGTGCTGACACTTTCAGCTTGCCAAAAAGAGCCCGTACGTGTGGCCTGTGTCGGTGACAGTATAACATTCGGACACGGAATCAAGGACCGTGAGCACGACACCTATCCCGGCCTTCTGAGCGCCATGCTGGGCGAAAAGTATGATGTACGCAATTTTGGCGTAAGCGGCACCACCACAATGATGGGTACCGATATGCCCTACATGAACGAGCAGGCATACAAGGATGCACTGGCTTTCAACCCTCAGATTGTTACCATCAAGTTGGGAACCAATGACAGCAAGCCCTACAACTGGAAAGAGCAGGAACACTTCAAGAAGGATCTCAAGACACTGATTGAGTCATTCCGCGCCCTTCCCTCCAAGCCTGAGATCTGGCTCTGTCTGCCGGTTCCCGCATACGGCCACGCCTGGAGCATCAATGACAGTGTGATTTACAACGGTGTGATTCCCTATATAAAGGAGGTTGCACAGGAGGAGAATCTGCCAATTGTTGACCTCAACACCCCCATGCAGGGCAAGCGCCAGTATTTCCCCGACACCATCCATCCTAATGAGGATGGCCAGAAGCAGATTGCACAGACGGTGTTCGATGCAGTGTTCGCCAAAAGAAAGAAATAACCAATAGAACCTTTATACAATTAAAAATGGATTCAATTCTTAAAATCGGGCACGTGTCCAAGACATACACCGGACACAAGGCCCTTGACGATGTTTCGATGGAAGTCCCAAGAGGCTCCATCTACGGTTTGCTCGGCCCCAACGGAGCCGGTAAGACCACACTTATTCGTGTGGTGAATCACATGACTATCCCCGATTGCGGTAACGTATGGTTTGAAGACCATGAGATAACCGCCGATGACATTTACCAGATTGGTTATATGCCCGAGGAGCGTGGTCTCTACAAGAAGATGAAAGTGGGCGAACAGGCCGTTTTCTTTGCACGCATGCGCGGAATGAGCCGTCAGCAGGCTACCCGCAAACTGAAAGAGTGGTTTGAGCGTCTGGGACTCTCCGAGTGGTGGGACAAGAAGGTGGAGGACCTCTCCAAAGGTATGGCCCAGAAGGTCCAGTTCATTGCCACAGTGGTTCATGAGCCCAAGCTGCTCATATTTGACGAGCCGTTCTCCGGTTTTGACCCGATCAACCAGAACCTTCTCAAGGAGGAGATACTGGGTCTGCGTGACCGAGGCGCCACAGTTATATTCTCAACCCATAACATGGAATCGGTCGAGGAGATTTGTGATGACATAACGCTCATCAACAAATCCCATAACATTCTGTCAGGATCTGTAGAGGAGATACGCCGCAAGGCAGGTGGTAACACATTCCAGGTACTTTACAGCGGTACTCCGGAGCAATTCAACGCAGCAATAGACGGCAAGGCCGACCTTATAGGCGAATCCGAGGGTGTTATAGGAGGCTACACGCAGCAGAAAATCCACATCCCGTCCGATGACGATGTGCGTGCGGTCATCGGCTCCCTTAACGACAGCGTTAACTTGCGCTCATTCCAGGAAATCATTCCAAGTATGAACGATATATTCATCCGTGCCGTGAACGGTACACTTTAAACAGCAAACACTATGAACAAGATAGGTCTTATAGTTGAACGCGAGTTTACTGAGCGCGTCCGCAAAAAATCATTCATCATCAGTACACTGCTTACTCCGCTGTTCATGATAGCCATGATGGTCCTGCCCAGCGTCATGATGCTCAAGGGCAACTCGGACACCAAGAACGTGGTTGTTATTGACAACTCTCCCGCTCAGTTTGTAGGCAAACAGCTCACATCGGGCAAGACGGTATCATTCAACCTTCTGGCGCCGGGCGAGACACTTGGCAAGGCCCGCATGGAGTACAAGTCCGTATACGGCATCCTTGTGGTTGGAGAAGACATACTTGACAATCCCCAGAACCTGCAGCTGGTACTCAACGACGCATCGTCAATGAGCGTTGAGGAGAATATCCAGAGTCAGATTCAGGGAATCCTGCGCACCGAGCGTCTCAAACGCTATAATCTGGAGAACATGGACCAGATTCTGGCCGATGCCAACGTCCGCGTAAACAGTCTGCAGACACTCAAGAACAACGAGCAGGAGGATGATGAGAACATGGAGAAGACATCCACCACCGCATCGTGGCTGATGGGTCTTATCCTGGGTATGCTGCTCTACTTTATCTTGATTGTTTACGGACAACAGGTCCTGCAGTCTGTAATTGACGAGAAGCAGACCCGTGTGCTTGACGTTATGGTTACATCATGCACCCCGTTCGAGCTCATGATGGGTAAGATTATGGGTATTGCAGTTGTTGCCGCCCTCCAAATTGTGATATGGGCCGTGCTCATAATCGGTGCAAGCGCTTTCGTTATGCCTCTGGTAATGGGAGGTGCCGACGTAGAGGCCGCTTTGGCTGCCGCTCAGAACGTTCCCGACCCCGAGGTTCTGAGCATGGTTGGCAAGTTTACCAACGTATCATATCTGGCAGGACTGTTCCTGGAGTTGCTGCTCTATATCGTAGGCGGATTCCTGTTCTACGCTTCAATGTACGCAGCCATCGGATCGGCTGTTGACACTCCTCAGGACGCAGCCCAGTTCAACGGAATAATCATGATGCCGGTTATCATTTCCATTATGGTCATGATGAGCGTGATGAACGATCCCAACTCCAGCCTGGTGTTCTGGTGCTCCATGATTCCGTTCACATCTCCTATTGTGATGATGGCCCGCATACCTTTCGGTATTCCCACATGGCAGGTTGCAGTATCACTTGTGGTACTCTACATCTCATTCATCGCAATGACCTGGATTGCCGCCCGCATATTCCGCGTAGGTGTATTCATGCATGGCAAGAAACCCAGCTGGAAGGACCTGGGTGCCTGGATCAGGATGAAGTAATCAATCCCACCACTCGCAGGCTGATTTCTCGCCTGCAAGCCAGACTATATCGCCGGCTTTGAAGCGATAGTCTGGCTTGGGGTTGGTGGTTACCTGACCGTCGCTTACAACGCTAATCACCATGCAGCCGTAGGATCGCATATCGGTCTCCCGAAGCGTCTTGCCGGTTAGCCAAGAATCCTCCTTGAGGGTTATGCTGTCAAGTTGGAATGCACGCGGGGCAAGGGTATCGGCATCCTTCTCATCGGTCACATAGACGCTCTCGGCCATATCCTTACGGAACTCGGCCAACTGCTCCTTGGTTCCCACGGCTATCAGTTTATCTGACGGAAACAGCATCTCCTCACCACGAGGTATCATTATGCTGCGGCTTCCGCGGATTATCTTTACGATATTGACACCCGATTTGTGGCGGAACGGCAGGTCCTTGAGCATCTTGCCTGCGTAGAGTGAATCGGCCGATATGGTTATCATATCGGTCTTTACGTTATAGCGTGACATCTTGTCGCTTACCGATGATGTTACCGGAGTCATGCGGCGCTGCTGCTGCTCCTTCTCATTAAGGTTGGCCATGAAACGGTCCTCAACGATGGTAAACTTGCTGATGGAACGGCGTCCTATGAAGAAGAACGCAACACCTGATATTATTATGAGCAGGATAGTCCAGGATGCCAGGTGAAAATGAGTGGCTATCACGCTTACCACGAATCCCATTGCAATCAGTATGCGCAGCAAAGCCAATGATATGACCGGCCACACATTAGACTGTCTGGCTTTGATCAGCTTTATGGATGAGCGGTTTACCTCATCGCCCGATATGGCCATACCCACCAGAAAAGGTGACATTACCACAAGCGTAATGACCACGCTTATTAGGTTGCGCACAAACGGAGTAAAGCTGTCCAGACGATTAATGATATACTTGTCAAGGAACAGGTGCGAGCCCAGGTCGATGGCTATGAGTATCACGCCGTATAGCAAAACCCTGAGGGCAAGCTGTCTGATAAGACGTTTCCACTCATTCTGGGCAGCAGCCGAATTCTGACGTTCCTGAGTTGAGAATGCATTTATCCTGTTCACGAACTGAGCGGGCAGCTTTTTAATAAGGTATTGGTAAGCCGGCGTTCCCGCCTTAATCATATATGGTGTGGTAAACGTGGTAATGACCGATACCGTGATGATGACCGGATAGATGAAATCACGCATCACGCCCAGCGATACGCCAAGACCGGCAATGATGAACGAGAACTCTCCCAACTGGGCAAGGCTGAATCCTGCATGTACTGCATTATCCAATCCCTGACCGGCCAATACTGCACCCGATGTTGAGAAAAAGAGTATTCCGACCATTACGGTAATGGTCAGTACAAGTATCGTTCCCCAATGTCCGGCTATCACATGCGGATCCACCATCATACCTACCGATACAAAGAATATGGCGCCGAACAGGTCCTTGATACCCTTGGTGAGATGCATTATGTGCTCGCTCTCAAGAGTTTCGGCCAGTATGGAACCCATAACGAATGCGCCCAGGGCTTCGGAGAATCCGGCCAGGCTGGCCAGAGACACCATCACAAAGCAGAGTCCCAAACTAACCAGAAGCAGGATCTCATCGTTGAGATACTTATGTGCTTTCTTAAGTATGGTAGGTATCATGTAAATACCTATAAGGAACCACAGGATCAGGAAGAACACCAGTTTGGCGAGTCCCATCAGCATCTCACCTCCTGCAAATTTATTTGACACTGCCATAGTTGAGAGCAGCACCATGAGCACCACAGCGATAAGGTCCTCAAACACCAGTGCGCCGAACACCAGCGGAGCGAAAGGACGGTCCTTGTATCCCAGGTCATCATACGCTTTTATTATAATAGTGGTCGATGACATAGAGAGCATTCCCCCCAGGAATATGGACTCCATATTGCTCCACCCTATTGCCTCACCCACAAGAAATCCCAGTATGAACATACCCAGGCACTGGGTCATTGCCGTTATCAGGGCACTGCTGCCCACTTTGATGAGTTTCTTGAAACTGAATTCCAGTCCCAATGCGAACAGAAGGAATATAATTCCGATATCGGACCACTCCTTTACCTGGACAGTACTGGTAACAGTAGGAAAAAGGCCCATATGGGGCCCCACCAGGAATCCGGCTACGATATATCCCAGAATCAGCGGTTGTTTGAGTGCTTTTGATATGATGGTAAATACACCGGCCGATATCAGTATCAGCGCAAGGTCCTTTACAAGATTAGCTTCCTCCATAATCCTTTAGTTTGAAAACACAAAATTACTACTTTGAAAGATAGACCATTATAAAAAAATAGATAAATTTGTACTCCGATACGGTGATGCTGCCACCCTCGGTGACAGCATAGAGGGAATCCGGTGAGAATCCGGAACAGTGCCCGCTACTGTAAGGTCCTTAAACAATTCCGCAGGGATTCACGAATGCCACTGCTTCATTGGTTTGAAGTGGGAAGGCCCCGGCGGAGGGACTGGAGTCAGGAAACCTGCCGTATCTTTTATTAATGGACTAAGGCTCCGGGACAGAACCGGTCCGCACTGTTTTTTCATTTATAATGCTAAAGAAGATTATTCTTTCTGTAGTATCGCTGTGCATGATTGTATCTGCATGGAGCCAGGTAACAGTAAGCGGTATTGTACTTGATGCTGAAAGCGGCAAGCCCATACAGGGGGCAAACATCCGTGTTGATCATAGCCTGTCCGGCACATCGACCAACAGCAAGGGTGAGTTTTCTCTCCAGAATCTGCCCCAACAGGAAAACTACCGCATCAGGATAACTCATGTATCGTATCTGCCGGCCGACTATACGGCCACATCAGCCGACAACGCCATAATCATCAAGATGCAGGAGAGCTACATCAACCTTGGACAGGTAGTGGTTACCGGAACCGGAACCCACCGCCGGATGTCAAACTCTCCCGTCCCTATCCAGGTTATTACTGCCAAGGATATCCAGAATGCCGGAGTGACATCTGTCGAAGAAGCTTTGACGCGGCTCATGCCCAACATCACGACCGTAACCAACGGCATGGGCACGTTCCTTAACCTTAACGGAACAGGTCAGGATTACATGATAGTGATGGAGAACGGGCACCGTCTGGGAGGCGACCAGCGTCTTAACCGCATCAGCGCATCTAATATCAAACGCATTGAGATTCAGAGCGGTGCCGCATCGGCCCTATACGGAAGCGAGGCCATAGGCGGTGTGATAAACATCATTACCGACGATTCCAACAACGGCGTAGGTGTGACCAACTACACCCATTATACAAGCCACGGCCGTTTTACCGAGAGTGTTGACGCCGACATCAACACCGGAAAGTTCTCATCAAGCACATCGTACCAACGCAAGGAAGCCGACAACTGGCAGGTCAATGACATTGACGAGGACGGCTACAAGACCGGCCGTCCAATGTCGGCCGGCTACACACAGGACAACATAAGCCAGAGTTTCACCTACAGGTTCAGTGACAGACTGGACGTTTCTGTTCGCGGCAACTACAACGTATATGACACCCACCGTCCTCAGACCGCCAAATATTTCAAGAAGACAACCGATAAGGATACTGACGATAACTTCATATACAAGGAGACCCAGGCTTACACATACGACCTGAACCACGTAACCTGGCTGTATGGAGTTAGCGCCAATTATATGATAAGCCCCAAGGTATATCTTGAAGCCGATTTCTACAATGACAACTTTACGTCATCATACCGCTATTTCCTCAAGAGCGGCAGCCAGATGCCCGGTGACCTCCAGAAACGCAAGGAGACCAGTTACTATGACGGCAACATAAAGGCCATACTCAAGCCGGATAAGATGAATAAGGTGTCAGTAGGTATGCAGTATATCAATGAGCAGCTGCGCAGTGAGACTGACAACATAAGCTTTGAGAGCATGTACACAGCAGCCGCATTCATACAGGACGAGCTCTCCATTACCGAAAACCTGCAGGCTGTAGCCGGAGTCAGATACCTGTACAACGAGAATTTCAGGAGTCATGCCACACCTGATTTCTCTCTCATGTACAAGCCGGGCAACTTCAGGTTCAGGACATCGTGGGCAACCGGTTACCGCTCTCCCACCCTGAGCCAGATATTTGCAACTGACCAGACCAAGACCGCCAGCCGCACCACAGTAGGCAACCGTAACCTCAAACCGGAGAAGAGCCGTTATGCATCACTCAATGCCGAATACACCACCCAAAGACTGTCATTATCAGTTACAGGAGTTTTCAACGGCATCACTGATATGATAAACTACCGTGTACTGTCGGACACTGAAATCTCTGCACTGGGATATGATGAGTTGCACTCTGAATTCAACACCATACGCCAGCGTGACAATATTGACAAAGCAAATATCAAGAGCATCAGCATGAATGCCAACGTATATGTAGGAGGCGGCTTCAATCTGGCAGGCAGCTACATCTATACAGACTCCAAAGCCGAGAGCGATGGCAAGTCAACCCCGGTTGACAAGAGCGTAAAGCACAGCGGCAACGCCACGCTGCGCTGGGATCATGACTGGGGCGGTTACCACCTCAACGTAAGCCTTAACGGCCACATGCAGGGCGAGCGCTACTCCAGCACATACGGATATGCTCCCGGTTACAGCCAGTGGGACCTCAACACCAAACACACATTCCTTATCGAGGACTACATAATCGAGCCCGGCATCGGTATAGAGAACCTGTTCAATGAGCGTGACACCAGGCCCTGGAACACCAATTTCTCTACGATCAACCCGGGCCGTTCGGTATATGTCAGCCTGGCCATCAGACTTAAGAAATGAGAAAGAGGGCACTTGGAATACTCGTCATGATATGTTCCGTACCACTGTCGGCACAGAACGAGACCACTTTGTCAGAAAAACTTGATGAAGTTGTCGTGACAGCCACAGGTACACCCCACACACTTAAGGACGTTCCGGTCCAAACTGAAATTATATCGCGAAAACAGATAGAGCAGTTGGGTGCAGCATCATTTGAGGACATCCTATCACAGTTGAGTGCCGGATTTGATTTCAATGCCGGCGATATGGGCAGCCAGATGACCCTGAACGGACTGGGCAACAACTACATTCTGATAATGATTGACGGCAAGCGTCTGAACGGTGACAACGGAGGAGAGAATGACCTGGGCCGCATCGACCCGCACAACATAGACCATATAGAGATCGTAAAAGGTGCTGGCAGCGCGCTTTACGGAAGTGATGCAATGGCAGGCGTAATCAACATCATCACCCGCCG
This sequence comes from Bacteroidaceae bacterium, assembly GCA_045534785.1. GTDB lineage: Bacteria > Bacteroidota > Bacteroidia > Bacteroidales > Bacteroidaceae > Colenecus. The sequence goes on from JAZSKJ010000037.1 coordinate 18,081, forward strand.
GCACGATGACCAGGCTCTCTATCTGGAGAACACCACCCGCGGAGGATCGTACATGGACCTGCGCCAACACAACAGTATAGGTTTCAGTGTAGGCAGGTTCACATCACTCACCACATTCCAGATGCAGCACACAGACGGCTGGCAGAACACGGCCGAGGAGGACCCGGCCCAGACCGAATACCACATCTTTGACTCACGCAACAAGACGGTCAATATGTATACCAACGGTCAGATAGGCCAGCGTATAACCTACACTCCATCCGACAGGCTCTCTTTTGAGGCCGATGGCTACCTGTACCGCAAGCGCATATTCCGCCCAACCAACGGACGTCATCCGGCAACCGATGTCAACACCTTTGATATGAAATATCGCGATGCCGGCGCATCAATAGGATCGGAATACAAGCTGAAAGGGACCGACCGCATTACACTGGATGTAAGCTGGGACCGTCATGCCTACTATTATCACTACACAGATACTACGCTTGAGGAAGGGTACGATCCTAACGGAAACTACACCCCCTACTATCCCTACTTCCCGGACCAGGAGCATCTGCAGAGTGACCAGCAGCGCACTATGGCGGAGCTCAAGGGTGTTTTCAGTCTGCCCTTCGGAAATCTGCTCAGCGCCGGTGCCGAGTACCGTTTTGATTATCTGCACGCTCCCATGCGCGTCAAGGGAGGACGGGCCGATGACTGGACCACTGCCCTTTATCTGCAGGATGAGTATACCGGAGTAAACTGGCTCAACATCACTGCCGGAATACGCCTTATTGAGAACAAGGCGTTCGGGTTCCATGCCACTCCCAAGATAAGCGCCATGTTCAAGGTGGCAGACCTCAGGATCCGCACCGGCTGGAGCCGCGGATTCAAGTCGCCCACTCCCAAGGAGCAGGGTTACCACTATCTGCGCACCATGGGCGCCACCACATTCTTTTATATGGGCAATCCTGACCTCAAGCCACAGACATCCGATTACCTGTCGGCCGGCATTGAATTCAGCCGCGGAGGATTCTCGGCATCGGTCACCGGATATCACAATGAGCTGTACAACATGATAACCCTTGTGAATGTACCACTGAGCCAGATACCTGCCGGCCAGGCGCCCGAATATATGGGCGACGGCAGCGGTCAGATTACCCCGCGCATGTACATGAACATGGAGGATGCCCGCACAATGGGTATTGACGCATCCCTGACCTGGCGCATTACGTCCGATGTCACTTTGGGCGGATCTTACAGTTACCTTGACACCAAGGCTCATGTTTATGACACCAAGCACAGCCGCATGAATGAGGTGACCATCGACGGTATGGCCCACCACAAAGGCAATGTCTACGGTACATGGCAGCACCGCTATAATGACGCTTACCGTTTGGGTATCGGCCTGTACGGACGCGCCAGCAGCACACGCTACTATCAGAACAACGGCAACGGCAAGCCCTATCAGATATGGAAACTTACCTCCACCCATGACCTGGGCCGAGGCAAGAACGGAATGACTTGGCGCCTTGAAGCCGGCATAGACAACATACTCGATTACAAGGAGACCACTCCCCACGGACTGCATTACGGTACCACCAGCCCCGGAAGGACTTTCTACTGCACACTGAGTCTTAAGTTCTCAAAGGGCCGCAAGATGAATACCCGGGATGTTGAGAAGGGAAGCATTGATGATGATGACTGATTTATAAACCTATAGTTTAACCTATTTAAAAACAGACAGAAATGAAGAAATTCAGATTTATTCTGGCTGCTATGGTAGCCATAGCAGGTTTCAGCTTTGTAAGCTGCGACACAGAGAGTGAAGAGACCAAGAACAATTACACCCGCTATCAGGATGCAGTAGACAAGCAGATCAACAAGAAGAATGACAGCGCCATCCTTCTGGTTGCTTTCGGTTCAACCTGGGAGCAGGCATTCGGTGCTTTTGATGAAACTATCGAGGCCTATAAGAAGGCTTTCCCAAAATCAGACATTTATCTGAGCTACAGCTCAGCTATCTGCATCAACCGTGCAGCTGCCGGCGAGAACGGCGTTTCACGTAACTATTACGCTCCCAACTTCTGGCTCCACGGACTGGGTGCCAAGCAGTACAAGGAGATTATCGTTCAGTCACTGCAGGTTATCCCCGGTGAGGAGTTCTCACGCGTTGTAAACTACATCAAGGACTTTGCAAACAACAGCCTTGGTGACCTGGATGACAAGTATCTGAGCGAGGTTACCATCAAGCTGGGTATGCCACTGCTGGCAGCCGAGGAGGATGTCGTAACTACCGCCAGGGTTCTTAACAACGTATACAGTGCAAAGGCAGCCGAGGGCGTCGTTGCTTTCATGGGTCACGGAAACCCCGACAGCTATGACACTTACAAGGCCAACATCCGTTACGAGCAGTTGGAGGAGGAACTCCAGGAGTACAGCACCAACTATTTTGTAGGCACTGTCGATGCTCCCGAGAACTATAAGGTTCAGGTGCTGGAGCGTATGAAGGAAGCTGGCATCACCAGCGGCAAGGTATTCCTGCACCCGCTGATGTCAATCGCCGGTGACCACGCTCACAACGATATGGCCGGTGATGACGGTAAGGATATGAATCCCGCTGAGTATGAGTACAATGATGAGGGCGAGATCGAGGACCTGAGCTGGAAGTGCTTCTTTGCCCAGAACGATTACGAGTGCAACAATGAGACAATGATCACCAAGGGTCTGCTTGAGATTGAGTCAGTACGCAATCTCTGGATTGAGCACACCAAAGGTGCCGAGACTCTTGAGGACTACTACCACAGCATGTTCCCCGAGGAATAATCCAAACTTTATTTTTCAATTCCGCTATCCGGTGAGTATGATAGGAGCTCACCGGATAACGGATTTGGTTTTTTATCAATATCTTTGAGTTATGAAAAAGACTACACTCCTTCTAATGACAGTTGTTCTTGTGATAGCCGGATGCAAAGGCCGCTCATCGGGCACACGTACGGGTATCGGTGGTACAACAACAGACAGTACAACTATCAGATATGCTCAGGGATTTACCCTTACATATTGCGGTGACATTCGTCTGATTGACCTGCAGGACCCGCAAAAGGAGGAGACACAGTCTTTCCATTACGCACTGGTACCAAAAGGTGCCAGTACAGATGGCATACCAAAGGAATACACACCAATTGAGGTCCCAATCAGTAAGGTCATCTGCATGACATCCCTACAGCTTTCCAGTTTCATCAAGCTGGACAGGCTGGACGCAGTGGTGGGCATAACCAGCACCAGGCATCTCTTTAATGAGGAGATGAACCGTCGTCTGGAGGATGGCCGCACACACAAGATAGGCATCGAGGGCAACTTTGACAATGAGGTCATCATGGCCGTCAACCCCGATATCATACTCATATCCCCATTCAAGCGCGGCGGATATGAGGCTCTCAAGAACGTAGACATAACACTTGTACCCCATCTGGGCTACAAGGAGACCACTCCGCTGGGGCAGGCCGAATGGATCAAGTTTGCCGGTATGCTACTGGGCTGTGAGCAGAAGGCCGACAGCATATTCAGCGGAATCGAGGAGCGCTACCTGGCACTCACCAAACTTACTGAGAACGTAACCAGCCGCCCGGTTGTGTTCAGCGGAGAACTTCAGGGCGGCAACTGGTATGCAGTGGGCGGACAAAGTTTCCTGGCCCGCATATTCAAGGATGCCGGAGGTGACTATTTCCTAAAGGACGACCCCCACTCCGGCGGATTCACAATGGATTATGAGGTGGTTTACAGCCAGGCCGCCAATGCCGACTACTGGCGCATAGTAAACAGCTATCAGGGGGACTACTCATATCAGGTCCTGGCCGATGACGACACCCGTTACACGGATTTCAAGGCCTGGCGCAATCACGGCGTGGTATACTGCAACATGAGCCGCACTCCTTTCTATGAGAGTATGCCCATGGAGCCGGAGCTTGTGCTGAGTGATTTCATCAAGGTGTTCCACCCGGAACTGCTCCCTGACTATCAGCCTCATTATTACGAGCTTTTGAAATAAGTTTTGTATTTTAGCGGTCCCTATGAAGCGCTCCGTCTTATTCAACATGCTCATTATCACGGCACTCATTCTGGTGCTGTTTCTGCTCAATGTAGCATTGGGATCGGTAAGCATACCTACCCGTGCGGCATGGAATATTCTGTTGGGCGCTGCTGACCAGAATCCCATCTGGACCAACATCATACTAAAATCAAGGGTTCCGCAAACCCTTGTGGCTATAGTGGCCGGCGCAGGTCTGGCCATCAGCGGTCTGCACATGCAGACTGTTTTCCGCAACCCTCTGGCCGGTCCGTCGGTACTGGGCATCTGCTCGGGTGCCAGTCTGGGCGTTGCATTTGTGGTGCTGCTGTCGGGCAGCATCGGCGGCATAGCTCTGAGCCGAATGGGATTTGCAGGCGATATGGCTATGACTGTTGGCGCAATAGCTGGTGCGTTGGCTGTGATGGCACTCATTGTTTATGTGTCACAGCGTGTCAAAGGCAATGTCACCCTACTCATCATAGGTGTCATGATAGGTTATGTAGCAAACGCCATCATCGGTGTACTCAAGTATTTCAGTGTTGAGGAGGATATACGGGCATACGTGGTCTGGGGACTGGGCAGTTTCAGCCGCGTATCAGGTAATCAGATGACGCTTTTTGTCACAATGATGTGTATCCTGCTGCCTCTTTCGTTTCTGCTTGTGAAGACGCTGAACCTGCTCCTGCTGGGCGATCAATACGCCCGCAACCTGGGGCTCAACATAAAACGCGCACGCCTGCTGGTTATCAGCTACTCGGGAATTCTGGTAGCTGTGGTAACCGCTTACTGCGGCCCCATCAACTTCCTTGGTCTGGCCGTACCGCATCTGTGCCGCGCCGTTTTCCGTACATCGGACCACAGGATTCTTACTCCTGCCTGCGTGCTGATGGGCGCACTCTTTGCATTGGCCTGCAGCCTGATAGCCCGAATGCCGGGCATTGAGGGCGCTCTGCCTGTCAACTCTGTAACAGCACTTGTTGGCGCACCCGTAGTAATATCGGTTCTGTTCCGACGCCGTAAAGAAGATACTGCCGAATGATATGAAACAGCCCACCATTCAAATAGAGTCCCTGAGCACGGGATACCGTGGCAAGAACAACATTACTATTGTTGCCCGTGACATCAACGCAACCATACATGGCGGAGAACTGACCTGCCTGCTAGGTCCCAACGGCGCCGGCAAGTCCACTTTGCTCCGTACTCTGTCAGCATTCCTGCCACCTGTCGAGGGTTCTATCACCATTATGGGACGCAACCTTAAGGACTACTCGGACAAGGAGCTGGCTAAGGCTATCGGCGTGGTGCTGACCGAGAAGACAGATCTTCGGAATATGAGCGTGGAGGACCTTATCGGTCTGGGCCGAAGCCCATATACCGGATTCTGGGGTAACCTGCATGATGAGGACCGGCAGAAAGTGGCCGAGGCTATTGAGATGGTGGGAATAGAGCCTTTGAAAGACCGCATGATCCAGACCCTTAGTGACGGCGAGCGGCAGAAGGTGATGATTGCCAAGGCTCTGGCGCAGGAGACTCCTGTCATTTTCCTGGATGAGCCCACGGCGTTTCTGGATTTCCCCAGCAAAGTGGAGATAATGCAACTGCTTCGCAACCTTACCCGAACTACGGGCAAGACCATATTCCTATCTACACATGACTTGGAACTGGCTCTTCAGATTGCCGATACTATCTGGCTTATGGATAAGCAGAAGGGCGTCATGATAGGTACACCTCAGGAGCTGGCCTCAAACGGATCGCTAAACAGTTTCTTCTCACAGCGGGGAATCTCTTTCGATATCCATGATGTGGAGGGATCACTCTGCATCATTCCACGGACAAAATAAACACCGCCGTACTATACCCCAAATAGTTCTGTGCAACGGGAAAGTTATCTGTAAACGGGAACGTTTGTGCTACCAGAGGGTTCCGTCTTCGGAGATCAGGATTATCTTTAATGATCCGCTTTTCAGCAGGGGATCGCAATGGGTGTGGCAGTGGCGGATTATTGTTTTGCAGAACTCCTGCTGGTTTTCTTGGGGAATCAGGGTCCAGAGTTCTCGGGCTAAGGTTATCCGGTCTATTTGCTGACAAATGGTTTTGGAGCACCCTGATTCCCGGGCCATCTGTTTGATGAATTCCTTGTCCATTACTCCTTCGCGGCTGTGGGTATCAAGCATTCCTGCGGCCAGCTTTACGGCTTTTCCTATCATCAGGCCCATGGTTACGTCCTTGAAGTCCAGCTCACTGGCAATGTTGATGGTCTCTCCTATGTAGTTTCCGTAGTGGACGAATGCCTGGGGCGGCAGGTCGGGATAGAGGGCTTTTACAAATCGCTCGCTCCTGGCTCCGGAGTTTATCACCAGGCGGGGTGCACCTACGGCTTTGGCCACCTCAACCTCACGGCGGATTGCCTCCACGAATGCCTCCATTGAGAACGGACGCACTATTCCCAGTGTGCCTATTATAGAGATGCCGTCCACTATGCCCAGTTTGGGATTGAATGTCTTTTGGGCAAGTTCGGCACCGCCGGGTACAGAAACGGTTACGTCCAGACCACCTTCGTAGAGAGCGGTCAGTTGTTCGGTTATCATGCGGCGCGGAACCGGATTAACTGCGGGATCCCCAATCGGCAGGCCTATTCCGGGCAGAGTTACCCGCCCCACCCCTTCGCCTTGCAGGAAATGTATTCCGGGTTGGCGGCTTAGGGCAACTTTTACCTGGACTGTACAACCGTTTGTTACGTCCGGGTCATCACCGGCATCCTTTTTAACCGATGCCTCTGCCCAGTCCTGTCCTATCCTGCACTCCTCAACGGGAAGTGTGAATGTCTCTCCGTCAGGTATGCTGAACTTTACTCCAGTCTGCTCCTCGCCAGTAAGCAGTGCGATAAGAGCGGCTTTTGCAGCTGCGGTGGCGCAGGCTCCGGTTGTGAATCCGGTGCGCAGGTCATAGAATCCGGGCACTATACGCTCTATCTCGCGACGCAGTCCGTGCTGGCCGGTAACCGTTATGAACCCTTGCGGGAGTTCCGGCCTCATTACTGCGTACAGCGGAATGCCCAGGGCTTTTGCGGCAGCGGCTTTCTCAGGGAATCCTCCGCTCAGTCCACTCTCCTTGGTGATTACTGCTCCGGGCTTTACTCTGCGCATCAGTTCCATATCTGTCTCTCCCGTTCCGTAATAGACCAGATTGTCAGGGTTGAAACCGGCTTTGACAGCCAAATCCACGGACTCCTGGCGGTCCAGCACACGGAATATGCAGTTGTGTGTTGACCAATAATCCTTAAGAGCTGGTATAGTCTGGACTCCTGTCAGTGCTAGCAGGTTTTCCACACCGTTATCCAGCATGCGATTTATTGCATCGGCATAATCGGCACACCAGATTATGTCATCGGTATGGTCCGGATATGTGCGTTCGTATCGGACTACGGGGATATCCAATGTACTGCTTACTCCACTTACGGTAGCGTGCAGGCGGGAGGCAAACGGATGGGCGGCATCAACAATCAGGGGTATCTGATGCTCTCGGCAGAAAGCGGTCATGGCATCCTTATCCATTGCGCCAGTAACGTGCACGCCGTTATGGCTCTCCACCTGCTGCAATTCGCCCCGGGTGGAATACCAGAACCGGTGGCCGGCTTCATCGGCCACCTTGACAGCCATACGGCCCTCGGTGGTACCTCCCAGGATGAGAATCATTTGCGGAACAGGTGTTTGAACTCGTGGGCGTAGAGGCGGGACAGACCCTGGCGGTTGTCGATGGCATCGCCTACTACCAGCAGGGTAGTCAGCGTGAGATTGTTGTCCCGGACTATGCGGGCCAGGTCCTTAAGCTGACCGCGGTAGATCTTTTCCTCCTTCCAGGTCAGCTTGTAGCAGGCGGCCACAGGGGTTTCCGGCGGATAGGCTTGCAGGAGCTCCTCCTGTACCTGCTCCACAATTGCGGCGCTCAGGTAGATGCACATGGTGCTCTGGGACTGAGCCAGCTTGTGGAGCTGCTCCTTCTCGGGCATCGGTGTACAACCTCCTCCGCGGGTCAGGATTATGCTCTGTACCTTCTCGGGGATGGTGAACTGGGAGCGCAAGGCGGCCGCTGCGGCCTGGAACGATGATATTCCGGGGGTGATGTGGTAGCGCATCCCGTACTTGTCAAAGAACGCCATCTGCTCCTGGATTGCTCCGTAGATGCAGGGATCGCCGGTGTGCAAACGCACCACAAAAAGTCCTCGGTCATAGAAATCCTTCATCAGGCTGAACTGCTGCTCCAGGTCCATATCGGCCGATGAACGTACCACCGCGCCTGGTTTGGCGTAATAGGTAAGCTCCTTGGGCACCAGACTGCCGGCATAAAGTATCAGGTCGGCACGCTCCAGCATGCGTTTGCCTCGGACCGATACAAGTTCGGGGTCACCGGGTCCGGCGCCTACAATCTCAATGAATCCGCCGCGCATCTTAAGGCCGTCCATTGCAACGGCAAAGGTAAAGTCATTACCCTCAGACAGCTGGCCTTTCTGCTTTTCAATCAGTAGAATACCCTCACTGCTGGAGCGCAGTGCGGCTCCTTCGGCCACTCCATAGACTCCAGTTACTTCGAATGCTTTCTCTGACGGGTTAGGCACATCAATTCCCTCCATGTCCGATGCGGCCCAGACCTTTGTCCCCGCCCAGGGCCAGCGACTCTGTAACTGTGCCAGCAGCGGCTCATCCTTCTTGAGTTCTATTGTGCCGATGCTTTCTATGGCCAGCGGTGAAAGGCCGTTTTCCTTAAGGCAGTTCTCAATATGCTCCGCTATGCCATCGGGACAGCACTGCCGACGGCACCCGAAACCGATGTGCAGCACCTGCGAATAGTAGCTCAGCACGGGTATCGGGGCATCAAACCTGTGCGGCCCAACTGTAATAAGCAGTTCTAACCGGCTGAAATCTATATCATCGTACTTGCTGAACACCTTGACGTGAGCGGGCAGAGTGCTCTCCAGATAGTCGGTGCCAGCATCACGGACCTCAAGCAGCAGGGCTGTGGGGTGTTTCTCCACAAACAGGGCAATCACCTTGTTCATAGCCGCACGGCTCAGATCCGTTTTCCAGTTGTACTTTGCGGCCAGCGTATCAAGCGCCCAGAGGCCTGTGTTGTCGCTCTGTGTGGTAACAACCGCCTGGCCATCAACGGCCTGAGCAATCTGTCGGGCCAGATCGTTTGCTCCGCCTATGTGTCCTGACAATACCGGAATCACAAACTGTCCGGTGCTGTCAACACACACCACAGCCGGATCCCTGTACTTATCCTTTACGCAGGGAGCGATGCTGCGCACGCATATTCCCATTGCGCCGATAAAGACTATCTGCTCCAGATTGCTCCAGTTCTCCCTGACAAACTGGGCGTAAGACTTTATCACATTGCAGCCATCCAGTTCTTTCTGGCAGTATATCTCACTGTCTTTCAGTGCCGTCCGGATTTTACGGGCCAGACTGAGCGAACTCTCCGATACTAGTATTATTGCATTCATTCGGCTTTCATTATCAGGATTGGGTTATGTTCATCAACCGCCATGCGGGTGCAGCCGGTCACTCTGCGGCCTATCGCTTCCACACCTTCACGGAACGCGGCCGCGCTCTCATCGGACACGGAATTGAATACTATCGTTCCGCCGGGTATAAGTACTTGATTTATAGTCTCCAGAATCTCTTTCATGTGACCGCCGTGACCGCCTATGAATACGGCATCGGGGGCAGGATACAGATTGGGATCAATCTCCATGAAATCAGCTATCACGCCGTTTATGCCGGGAGCGCCGAAGCGGCGGCTGTTGGCAAGCAGCAGGTCGCGGCCCTGTGGGCGTATCTCAAAGGCGGTTATATCCAGGTGCGGAAACTGCAGGCGGGCCTCGATGGATACTGACCCGGTGCAGAAACCTATGTCCCAAAATGAACGGTGCCTACCCAGATCCAGAGCGGCCAGCGTGGCCAGGCGGATGGGCATCTTGGTTATCATATTGACGCGGCCATCCAGCAGATCAAAACGCTCCTCGGGTATTCCGAACAGACGTCCGCGGCTCTCTGTCTGCTGCAGTATCAGGCAGTTGGGCTGAGCGGCATCGTAAAACATTGCCTGGGCTACGGTCATGGTGGTTACCTTCTCATGATCCGGATTGCCCATGCACTCACCTATGGTTATGCTGTAATTGTCATAGCCGTACTCCTGCATCATGGCGGCAATGGCCCGTGGCGTGCGGGTCTTATCGGTCAGCACTCCTATCAGTCTCTCCCCGCGTATCAGCGCGTTCTCAAAATCCTTCCAGGCGCGGCCGGTCAGTGATACGGCGCGCATATCCTGATACGGGAGCAGCATACGGTGCGCCAGCATCTGAAGTGAGTTGAACCAGGGATAGACCTCAATCCCCGCATCGGGAAATTCACGCTGCAGGGTTGCGGCAAATCCGTAGAAGAGAGGGTCGCCCGATGCAAACACCACAATCTCCCGGTGGCCCTTGTACTGCTTGAATACATCGGACAGTGGGACTGTAATTTCAATCCACTGTGCTCCCTCAGGCAGACGGCTCTTCATCAGCTCATAGTGACGCTTGCCGCCTGAGAATACCCTTCCCACCGCAATCACCTCCAGAGCCCTCTTGGTAAGTTCCTGCTCCGGATTATCGCTGATTCCTATTACCTTAAACATCTCGGCCGGGTTTTAGCTGGGCTGCGTCATCAAAGGTCAGGATGGCGTTGGTCAGGGTTGCGGCCAGGTTGCTACCTCCTTTTCGACCCTCTACAATCAGTTTGGGTATGCCTGTGAATGGCTTCAGCATATACTTGCTCTCCCGCACATGAACGAATCCCACCGGGGCGGCAATCACGCCTGCAGGCTGAGCCTTACCCTTGCGGATAAGCTCACACAGCTCCATAAGCGCAGTGGGAGCATTACCGAACACAAACAGCGCATCGGGATGTTCATCGACCGCCAGACGCACTCCGGCCTGCGTACGGGTTATGCCCTTATCACGGGCCATCATGGCGGTGCGCTCATCGGACAGGTAGCATTTGACCTCCACCCCCAGACGCTCCAATGCGCCCTTACGTATGCCCGATGCGGCCATCGTCACATCGGTCACTATGGTACGGATGGCACCGTCACGAAACTTACCGTACAGAGTCTCAACGGCATCGGGATCAGTGTAGAGTATATCTTCCATCTCAAAATCAGCCGTGGTATGAATGGCGTGCAGAAGCGCCCATTTGTGTCCCAGCGGCCAGTCGCGGTGCTTGAGCAGCCCCTCTATGGTGCGGAAACTCTTAATCATAATCTCCTGCCCCACACCGACGTTATCATCCTGCTCCTCACGGTAATACCCGCGCGGAGTAATCATGGTGCCGTTCCAGTTGTAGGACTGGCTGTTGCCAATTATCACCACCGTGAACATATCCACCTGCTCGGGGTCAAAACCAGCCAGCGTTGTTACCGTAACCTGCTGCTCATCGCGTCCGGCCTGACGCACGTAACCCACGGGCGTATCACCAGAGCGCTCCTTCAGGAACAGTTCCTTAAGCCTGTACAGCTGCCAGTAGCGTTCAATGCTCTTGGGATTGTAAACTGCCGTTACAAAATCAGCCTGCGCTGCGGCAGTGATGCGCTTCTCAATCAACTCCCACGGAGTCATCAGGTCCGACAGCGATATGACGCAGAAATCATGTCCGATGGGCGCACCCAGCAGCGATGCGGCCTTCTGGAATGCGCTGATGCCCGGCAGTACCTCAATCTCTATCTCACTGCCGCGTTCCCGACGCATCTCCCAGATGAGCGGAGCCATTCCGTAAATACCTGAATCACCGGAGCTTATCACACATACCTTACGACCCTGCTCCGCCAGATCGAACGCCTGGCGGGCGCGGTCACGCTCGCGTTTCATACCGGTGTCAACGCACTCGGTACCGGGGCTGAGATACTGCTCCACAAACCTGAAATAGTACTTGTAGCCCACTACCACATCGCACTCACGCAGGGCCTGCGCCACCGCCGGTGTAACATCGGACTCACTCCCGGGACCTATCCCGGCTATTGTTATCTTTCCTTTTCCCATTTGCTTACAAATATATAATAAAAACGTACAGAAGGGTCAGCCCCTACTGTGTTCTTTTGCGTAAATTTGCAGCAGGTTATGAAGATTGAACTCTCCGGAAGTTACGGATACCGCAGGATGATCCGGTCATCACTGCCCTCCATACTCATGATGCTGGCCACATCGGTCTATAGCATCGTGGACGGATTGTTTGTATCCAACTTTACCGGGACCACACCGTTCGCGGCGCTCAACCTTATCTGGCCGGCCATAATGATTACCGGTGCCATAGGTCTGATGTTCGGGACCGGCGGCAGCGCTTATGTGGCCATGATTCTGGGTCAAGGCGACCGGGAACGCGCCTGCAGGGCATTCAGTATGGTCATCAAGACGCTGTTTTTTGTGGGCATTGCTGCAACCGCGCTGTTCTTTGCATTCATAAGGCCGGTATGCATGATGCTGGGAGCCACCGGCGACATGCTGGAATACAGTGTACATTACGGACGTATAGTGCTGCTGGTAATGCCGCTCTATATGTTGCAGATGGCGTTCCACTCGCTCTACATGACGGCCGAAATCCCACAGATGGGCACACGGCTGAGCATCATTAGCGGTATAACCAACATTGTGCTGGATGCGCTGCTGATAGTGGTGCTGGACTGGGGGCTCACAGGCGCCGCAATCGCTACCGCCGCCGGAATGGCTGTGGGTGGATTCTATCCGCTTTATTATTTTCAGTCTCACAGGAACACCACAAAACTAAGGCTTGTACGTACCAGCACCAATTGGCGCAGCATTCTGCAGGTCTGCACCAACGGACTGTCAGAGTATGTGGGCAACATATCGCTCAGCGTGGTGAGTATGTGCTACAACCTGCAACTGATGCGTCTCATTGGCGAAGAGGGCGTTGCGGTTTACGGCATACTAATGTATATCGGCTTTGTGTATGCATCGGTCTTTATAGGGTTCAACCTGACCATTGCGCCGGTGGTCAGTTACAATTACGGAGCGCAGAACCACGATGAACTCAAGCGGCTGCTGCGCAAAAGCCTGGTGCTGCTGTTTGTGGCGGGGTCCATCCTGACCGTACTGTCCGAGGTGCTGAGCAACCCCATGGCTGGCATATTTGTAGGTTATGACCCGCAGTTGCGGCAACTTACAGCCCACGCCATCAGGCTCTATATGCTCAGTTTCATGATCTGCGGCATTAATATGTTTGTATCGGCTTTCTTTACGGCACTCAACAACGGTATCGTATCGGCCTTTGCGGCAATAATGCGTACGCTCCTGTTTGAGTTGGGGGCGGTGTTTGTGCTGCCTCGCTTCTGGGGACTCAACGGCGTCTGGCTGGCTGTTGACCTGGCCGATATGCTGGCCCTCATCATGTCCGCCATCCTTCTGGCCTCCTTCCGCTCCCGTTACAATTTTTAGCGCATTAGGGACAGTCCCTATTGCGTTATTTTTGCTATCTTCGCAATGATGAAGAGAATTATCCTTATTACCGGGGGCGAGCGGTCCGGAAAGAGCGCTTTTGCTGAGCGGACGGCTTTAGGTCTGGCCTCTAATCCCGTGTATCTGGCAACGGCCAGGGTCTGGGACGATGAGTTCCGCGAGCGGGTGCGCCGTCATCAGGAGCGCCGCGGTCCGGAGTGGACCAACATTGAGGAGGAATTAAAGTTGAGCAGGCACGATGTTAGCGGCCGCGTGGTTGTAATTGACTGTGTGACACTATGGTGCACCAATTTCTTTTACCGTAACCAGAACAGGGCCGATAAAGACGTCACCTGGGTAAACGAGTGCCTTGAGGACATAAAAGCCGAGTTTGAGCGGTTCGCTGCCCAAGATGCCACATTCATATTCGTAACCAATGAAATTGGCATGGGAGGCATATCGGCCAACGCATTACAGCGCCGATTTACTGACCTCCAGGGCTGGGTCAACCAGTATATCGCAGGCAGGGCCGATGAGGTTACTCTTATGGTAAGCGGCATTCCGGTAAAAATCAGATAACTTATATGCAGTTCAATATACAATCTACAGCCGATAAGGATTTCCAGGTGCAGGTACAGGACAAGATTGACAATCTGACCAAGCCGCACGGCTCGCTGGGCCGGCTGGAATCACTTGCAGCACAGGTCTGCATGATACAGCACACCCTGAGTCCGGAGCTAAGGAACCCCTGCAACATACTTTTTGCGGCCGATCACGGCATACTGGCGCAGGGTGTCAGCGTATCGCCAAAGGAGGTCACCTGGCAACAGTCTTATCATTTCCTGCAGGGCGGAGCAGGCATCAGTTTTCTGTGTCGCCAGCACGGATTCAGGCTTATGGTGGTGGATGCGGGCATCGACCACGATATGGACTATAGCAGCGGCATCATCGATATGAAGGTGCGCAAGGGCACAAGGGATTTTTCAGTCGAAGCCGCAATCACGCCCCATGAGTTTGAGCTCTGCCTGGAGCGCGGAGCCAAGTGCGTGGATATGGCTTATAACGACGGCTGCAACGTAATCAGTTTTGGCGAGATGGGCTGTGGCAACACATCGGCATCATCAATCTGGATGCATATGCTGGCCGAAATACCTCTTGCCCAGTGTATAGGTGCCGGAGCAGGATTGGACGACAAGGGCGTAAGCCACAAACTGGAGGTACTGACTTCGGCCGTAAAGAAATACAAGGCCAATAAAAACGCTTACTCCGTTAAGGATGTGCTGTGCTACTTTGGAGGTCTGGAAATGGCGATGGCTGTGGGTGCGATGCTGCGAGCGGCAGAACTTCGCATTGTAATTCTGGTGGACGGGTTCATAATGAGCGCTTGTATGCTTGCCGCATCAAAACTCTACCCCTATGTGCTGAACTATGCAATCTTTGGACACCAGGGCGATGAGAGCGGGCATAAGCTGCTGCTGGAGAGCATGAACGCCCAGCCCCTGCTCCATCTGGACCTGCGTCTGGGCGAAGGCTCAGGTGCCGTATGCGCTTATCCCATTGTGCAATCGGCTGTAAACATGATTAATGAGATGGACTCCTTCAAGAAGGCGTCCGTCACAAAATATTTCTAAAATTTTTATGAACAATCTCCTAGCAGCCCTGATGTTCTTTACCCGCCTGCCGTTCCACAAAATCAAACAGGTGCCGGCCGACAGTTTCCGCCACGTTACCGGCTGGTGGAGTGTATGCGGATGGCTAACCGGCGGAGTTTCGGCACTTACATTCTGGCTGGTATATAAGGTTGCTATAGCCGAGATTGCCATCGTCATGGCGCTGCTGGCAAGGGTTCTTCTTATGGGCGCGCTGCATGAGGACGGGCTGGCCGATTTCATAGACGGATTCGGCGGCGGCACGGATCGCGACAGCACCCTACGCATAATGAAAGACTCTCATATCGGCACTTACGGGGTCATCGGACTCATATTCTATTTTCTGCTTTCATTTGTAATTCTGACGGGCATCCAGCCACAGTACATTCCGGCAATCATAATTTCATCGGATGTATTCAGCAAGTGCGTAAGCAGTCATGTGGTATGGTTCCTGCCGTACGCTCGGCCAGAGCAGGAGAGCAAGAACCGCACTGTTTATCAGCATCCGTCCGCAATAGAAGAAGTCCTTACAATTGCATCGGGCGTCTGTGCCATCGGAATCCTGTTTTATTCCGGTGCAGGCATATCCTGGCTGTCAAACTACATAAAAGTAAGCATCGTGGCCGTAGTACCGTTACTGGTTTTCCTGCTGCTGGTGCTGTTGTGCCACAAAAAGATAAGAGGATACACGGGCGACTGCTGTGGCGCCATGGCCCTTATCACCGAACTTTCATTCCGTCTTGTAACCGCACTCATATGAATATTTATATAGTCCGACATACTGCCCCCGATGTTCCGCAAGGCACCTGTTACGGCCAGACCGACGTACCTCTTAAGGACACCTTTAAAACTGAAGCTCAGGCCGTTAAAGCCGCTATTCCCGATATCACGTTTGATGCCGTCTATAGCAGTCCCCTATCACGCTGCCGACTCCTGGCAGACTTCTGCGGATACCCCATGTCGCGTCTGGACAACCGTATCAAGGAACTCAATTTTGGCAGGTGGGAGATGCTCCGATATGATGAGATTGATGACCCTTATATAAAGGAGTGGTTCGATAATTTCGTGGATGCACCCATACCCGGAGGCGAGTCGTTCCGCGAGATGTACCAGCGCATATCGGAATTCATGGATGAGCTCAAACAGAAAGATTTTGACAACGTGCTGATATTTGCGCACGGTGGGGTGCTGGCCTGCGCCCGCGTCTATGCCGGCCTATGTGACCTAAGGCACGCCTTTGAGAATCTTATTCCCTTTGGCGGCATGATCACCATCCAAATCTGACAAAATGATACAATTGGGGACTGTCCCCTTTTTACTATTTTGCGCAAAAAGACTCTAATGCGTAAGATAGAAACCGATAACCTGTGAAGGAAGGATGTAATCCGATTCAATGCGGATGTCGGTGCCTGCGGCTGGAATCTCAACCCAGAGTTCCTGACCAGGCAGCAGACCTTTGAGCGATTTCTCCGAGCGCACCTTGCCAACTGCAAAATACGCATCCCTATACAGAGGCGCCACGCCTTCATTGCACACCAGCAGACGCGTTGCCTTACCATTTGTCTGACACTGTTTTACCACAAACCTGTAGCCGGTAGCCATAGACCCCGCACGGAACAGTTCAGGTGTTGCTACGCCGCCGTGAGGCGCATCATTGGCAATCATGAAAGTGATATGGTATTTGGCCGCCTGCTCCGCCCAGGTATGCCCGTACATGCCGGCTGGGTTCAGGAAATTGCGCTGGTCATTGTCCGAATAATAGCTTATCTCGCCGCCGCAAACACCTGTCTGCCAGCGCGTGCCGCGACCTATTTTATTCCAGCACTGCTCATTGTAACCGTCGCCCGATCCAATCTCATGGTTCTTGTGCATGAAGGAGTCGTCAAACAGGCCGAAACTTAACGCCATCAGTCCGGCATCGGTCGTAACAGGAGAGTGTCCGGTGGATGAGGCATCGACCGAAACCGCCCACGGAATGCCGCACATTACTGTGTCCAGATGCTCAAAAAACTGTTTCTGAAATGCCATAGACGGGAAATTGTGCCCCAGGTTATATGTGGAGCCGTAGATATGATACTCTGCCCAGTGACCGAATCCCACCTCCACAAACGCCAGACGAGGATCATGTGCGTAACGTTGTGCAAAATCAGTGTAGAACTGCAAGGTAAAGCGCTGCAATTCTGCGTTGCTCCAATCGGCATACCAGGTGGGACCGTCGCCGCCGGGATTAGCCGCGTAAGTTTCCTTGTAATCAGACAGTTGCTTAATATACTGCGGAACTGCGGTAGTGCCACGGTTGCCGTCCACATCTCGGCCCGACGGATACTCGTAGCGGAACCTGGCGATAAGCTGATGCCCGCGCCCGGCCACATCATCCAGCAGGTGCTCAAACCAGCTCCAGTCATATCGGATGGTCCCGTCATCGGCCCGGCCAGTTACCACCTTGCAGGGCAGACAGTATGAGAACTCCAGCTGGATGGTCTTCCCGTACTGAGCGTTGCGGTTGCGGGCCTCATCGTGCCACAGTACCAATCCGGTCATGGGCTGGACGCCGGTTTCCTGCTGCAACAACTCCACCTTACGCCACTCGGCCATCTCATTTGCCGGCTGAGAGCAAGACCAGACGCACACCGCACTCAGAACCATCGTAAGCAAATACTTTCTCATAACGCCATAATTTGATAGCAAATGTAACAAAAACCGCACAGTATTGACTGTTCCGAATGCGCAAGTTTTATATCTTTGGCATCTAATTAAATCGCAAATAATGAAAAAGTTACTACCTATACTGTTCATCAGTCTGATTCTGATGGCAGCATTTGGGACAGATATCAGTGCCCAGAACGGCTTTGAGATAAAGCGCGGAGTAAACGTGAGCCACTGGCTGAGTCAGTCACAGGCCCGAGGTCAGGCGCGCGCAAACCACATCAAAGAGCAGGATATGATCCGAATCAAGGAACTCGGATTTGACCACATCCGCCTGCCCATAGACGAGGTCCAGTTCTGGGACGATCAGGGCAACCGTCTGGATGAGGCCTGGCAGCTCATGACCAACGCCCTGGATTGGGCCGTCAAGCACAATCTGCGAGTCATTGTAGACCTGCACACCCTCCGCTCCCACAGTTTCGTGCTCCAGGAAGGCCAGAAAAACGCCCTCTATGAAGACCCTGCCGAGCTCCAGAAACTCATCGACATGTGGACTCAGTTATCGGCTGTCTTAAAAAGGTTCCCTGTCAGCATGGTAGCCTACGAGTTCATGAACGAGCCCGTGGCCGATGACCCCGAACAGTGGAACCAGGTGGTAGAAAAGGTGCACGCCGCCCTACGCAAGCTGGAACCCGACCGCAAGCTGGTCATCGGCTCCAACCGCTGGCAGAGCGTCGGCACGTTCAAGGATCTGCGCATCCCCAAAGGCGACAAGAACATCATCCTGAGTTTTCACTACTACAACCCCATGTTCGTGACCCACTACCGCGCATCGTGGACCGATGTGGGCCGATTCACAGGCACCGTAACCTACCCCGGCCAGCTCATTTCTCAGGCTGATTATGAGCAGGCCCCCGAGCAACTGCAAAAGATTATCCGCGACAACGAAGGCCTGACCGTCTGGAACCGCGAGCGCATCAAGAATGATATGGCCGATGCCATCAAACTGGCCCAGGACCTGGGCCTGCAGCTGTTCTGCGGCGAATGGGGAGCCTACCAGCGCACACCCCGCAATCTGGCCTACGCCTGGATGTCCGACATGATCTCCATATTCAACGAGTGCAACATAGCCTGGACCCTCTGGTGCTACGATGCCGACTTCGGTTTCTGGGACCAGCGCACCCAGGACTTCAAGGACAAAGGAATGTTTGACATCCTGATGAAATGATACAATTGGGGTCTGACCCCTTTTGTATCATTTTATATATTTGCATCCGATATGAAACATATACAGTATCAGACAGAAGGAACCTGCTCACTACTGATAGACGTAGTGGCCAGCGATGACGACGTAATCCAGCAGGTAGCATTCCTGGGCGGCTGCAACGGCAACCTGCAGGGAATCAGCCGCTTGGTATCAGGCCAGAAGATAGATGATGTGATAGCCCGCCTGAACGGCATTGACTGTGGCGGCAAAGGTACATCCTGCCCCGACCAACTCTGCCGCGCCCTGGAGCAACTCAAAGCCCAGTAACCCACAAAATAGTACAAAAGGGGCCTGACCCCTTTTGTACTACTGCGCAAGTTTTAGCAATTGGGAATGTGTGGCATCGGGGCAGACGGATTTGAGTTGTCCGATGATGCGTGCCAGGGATTCCTGGGGTGTGCGGTCGCATCGGCATTCTTCACGGCCATAGAGTTGCTCCGGGGTGGTTAGCAGCGACAAACCCCATCCGTATTCCCGTCCGTGCCTGTCTTGGGCATACACAAAATCCTGCGTAACAATGCGCGTGGCCATCTGAAGACGGGTTACATAACCGTCAAAACGGCTTCTCATCCTGGGACCGTCAAATCCGCAAAGAGCCCTCAACTCGCGTGTAATCAGGCTTTCGTGCTCGCTGAGAATCATCAGAATGGTATCTTCAATGCTGTCTTCCTCAGGCTTGGGATGAACGCTGCGCCTGTAGTTGCAGAAATCGGGCCACCATTTGCGGCTTATGAATCCGGCCTTGCCGTTAAAGAACTTTCCGTACACGTGACCGCCCTCTGTTATGATCTCGCCTTTCCATTTCCACAGTGGCCAGTCCCATCCTCCATCGGCATATACAACATAGCGGCAGTCTTCATCGACCATTTCTTCGGCACTGAAACCTCTGATGCCGCTGTCCAGAAGCGGTAGGAATCCGATACGGTCAATCAGATCGACCATCTCGGCACTGTTATGTATCTCCTCAAACTGCATATTTCTTGCCGGGCAGGAAGCGGGGAACGCTCTGGCAATACTTCTGATACTCAGGGTATTTGCCGCTGCTTATCTCTTCGGCCAGTGCCGAACTGCCCTGGAACATTACTACCAGAAGCAAAGCGCCAATCACACTCCAGTTGATTATCCCGATGCCTGCTCCGATTGAGAATAGGTAAAAAGCTATCCAGATGCTCTGCTCAGCAAGATAATTGGGATGTCTGCTGTGACCCCAGAGACCGTTGGTGTTGAATCCTTTGTTATAAGGTGCCGGTAATTCCTCCAGCGTCTTGCCCTGGTTTATCATCGCCCATTTACGGGTCTGGAACGCCCACTGCTGCTCATCGGCCACAGTCTCCCAAATGATGAATCCCAGCATGATAAAGGCTGCAATCCAGTCGATTGGGCTGAACGGGGCGTCTGACCTCATTGCCACGAGTGCGGGAAAGGCGGTCATCAGCACCAGGGCGTTCTGATAGATGGAGATGAATCCCAGGTCGAACAATGTCCATTTCCAGCGTTTGCAGAAAGCGGGGCCGGAGCGTAACACTGCCCATCGGTAATCCTCTACGCCCTCCCAGAATTTGAGCTTGTAGGCACCCTTGCGGGCAAAATTGAAGGTCAGTCTCGATCCCCATAGAGTAGCCAGAACAGCCATGACCACAAGTCTGGCGCTCATGCCACCCTTGGCAGCGATAACCCAGGTGTACGCTATCGGCAACAGGCTCCAGAGTTTGTCCATCTGGCTGTTGTTGCCTGTAAGTTCGCCTATTATAAAACAGAATGCAGCACTGCAACCAGCAATTATTACCAGAATTTTAATTACTTCAATCTGTACACTGTCCAGCTCGGGGCCTACAGTAAAATACAGAATGGGGCATACGATGATGGAGAGCGCGAGCAGCGCAGCCATCAGTGGAATGTTCATTTTCTTCATATCCTTTTCATTATATCCGCAAATATAAAAAAAACGTGCAGTAGGGACAGTCCCAAATGCTCGTTTTTTTATACTTTTGACGGGTATGGAGGTAACAATCCTGCTTGACATTCACACTCGCGGGGAGTTGTATAGATGGTATGAGCGGAATCACGACAAGGTGAGCGATTTCTGGCTGCGAATAAACCGTGCTGAGGCCGATTGTCCCGGCGTGGTTCGGTATGTGGATGCTGTTGAGGTGGCTCTTTGTTTCGGCTGGATTGACAGCACAATGAAGAGAATAGATGACGGCAAGCCCATCCAGCACTTTACACCGCGACGCAAACGCAGCAACTGGTGCGAACAGAATCTGGTCCGATGCAGACGCCTTATACAATTGGGCCAGATGACACCCGCCGGACTGGCTGTAGCCCCGGATCTTGACCCATCACTGTTTATATATGAGGACTGGCTGATCAAAGCAATCAAGGCCGATAAGCAAGCATGGATGCATTGGCAGTCATTCTCCGAAAACTACAGACGGATTAAGGCCGACCGTATCCAGCATTACCAACATACCGGACGTCAGGAGTACGCCGATAAGACATTGCAAAAACTGATCCGGGACACCCATGCCGGCAAGATGCAGTCCGGATGGAGTGATTTTGGAAGATTAACGTAAAAGGAAGAGGATGGCGGCAAAGAGTAAGGATGGCCCCAGGCCGCTGTAGAACGATGCGGTGAAGGCTACCGGGACACCGATGATCTTAAGCGCCAATCCAAGACACATCATAAAGACCACTATCACCCACCCGCGCACAGGGAACGTCTTGAGCGGCGACGTCCGCTCAGGCTGCTCCTGAATCAGCCTGCGGTATTTTGCCACAATCCGGCTGAACATGAAAGTGAATCCCGTCAGGACCAGTGCGGTGATTATTAACAGCAGCCACATATGGCCCTTTTCAACAGAAAAATAGGCCGATATACCCTTGACGGTGATTATAACTCCCGGAATACCCCAGATAACAGAGGCAATGTAATAAAGGTTGGAACGATTTATCATGCTGCAAAAATACATACTAATCCGAAAAGCTGAAATAATCAAAAATAAGTATATACTGCGCTATTTTTTCTGCGGTAAGTAATCCGTAAGTTCAATTGTTCCGGCCGGATTAGTGATTTCAAGCCCCGGCACATACTCTACAAGTCTTGTGGATCCGCTTGATTTGTCAACGTAAAAATAGGTAAACGCACCAGTGTAACTGCGGAAAACAACCTTGTGTTCAGTTTCGGTTCCCTCGCCCAATGTCACATACATCATGGACGGGTTTTCATCGGCCACACTCCAGTCAAACTCCTTGTGGCAGTAATTGCTCACTCCCTCCAATGCCATTTGGGCCGATATCCCATCACTGCCGGCTTTTTTACCTCCGTTCCTGCAAGAAACTGACAGTAAGGCTATTAAGGACGATAACAGCACAACCCTCAGCATTCTATTTCCACTTGAAGTTGTTCGCATCGGCCCCTATCTCAAAGTGACACTTTACGATTCCAAGGTCAATCTGGGTGTAACCGGACATGGAGAATGTAGTCTTGGCCTCAACTATATTGCCCTCGTGCAGTATAAACTTGAATTTCTGTTGATTGACGGCAGTCGGTGCCAGCAGGGCGGCCTCCATTCCGGACATGAACCACGCGGGAACATCGCCCTTGCACTCGAAAAACTTTTCAATAGGCTTTGCCGGATGCTGAACGCCGGAATTTGAGCCGTATCCCAGGGCGATGACGCAATGTACCGTGTCGCCTTTACGGAGAGTGAAAGTCCCGGGAATCTTCTTGTATGTCAGACCTACCCAGCAGGTATTCAGTCCCAACGTCTGAGCCTGAAGGACCAGTTGCTCGCCGTAGTATCCGATTGCTTCTTCTGACTCCTTTGTCTTGGGACCTGCCATTACAAGGTAGTTCATTACGCCACTGAACTGGCCGTATTTCCACATGCCGGTGGAGAACGCCTTGGGCTCTCCCAGAACCAGTTGGATATTGAGTCCGCTCAAGGCGTTGTACTTACCGATTGCTTCATTCAGGCTTTCCGACTTTTCCTTTTCAATAGGCTTGTCAATGTACTTACGTACAGAATGTCTTTCCTTAATTGCTTCTAAAAGTTCCATATTTTTAATGCGCAAATTAAAATCATCAGCAGTTGGGTTATTATGTTTATCCGGATGGCGCGTCGGGCATCATCCGATGTAAGGTCACGCGGATTCTCTCCGATGTAGGGTTTGTAGAATTCTTGGCCGAAATAGGTGTGCGTGCCGCCAAAACGGCAGTCCAGAATGCCTGCCAGGGCCGATTCGGGGAAGCCTGAATTGGGGCTTGCGTGCTGACGGCCATACTTGTGCACAAAGCGCAGCAGTCCCGGACGGCCGGCTGACAGAACCATAAGCAGAGCGGTAAGACGCGCCGGAATCCAGTTTGCCACATCATCAATATGCGCGGCCCAGCACCCAAAGTCCTTGTAACGTTCTGTCTTGTAGCCAATCATGGAATCAAGCGTGTTGATCATCTTGTAAGCCGCCATCCCCGGCAGGCCCAGCAGCAGATACCAGAACAGCGGAGCAATCACGCCGTCACTCAGGTTCTCGGCCAAAGTCTCCAGCGCGGCGGTACGTATCTCCTGCGCATCCAACTGGGCGGTATCGCGCCCCACAATTCTGGATAACTGTTTGCGGCCTTTATCCAAAGATTCATCCAAGGCTTGGAACACCATTCTGACTTCCCTTATAAGGGTTTTACCTGCCAGAAAACAAAACACCATAAGTATCTCTAAACCAATACCTACCCAGACTTTGACCCGGTAGAGCCAGCGCATGCCAAAGAAGAACAACACATAGACAAAAGCAATCAGCAGAACGGCAGTCAGAGCGCCTTTTAGTTTTCTGTGCACGCCGCGATTGAGCCGTTTCTCGGCCCAGCCAATCAGCTTGCCAAAACCCACAACAGGATGCGGAAGCCAGACCGGATCACCCAGCAGAGCATCCAGCAGAGCACCGCCAAGAAGCGGCGTCAACGCTATCACTAATTGCTGAATATCCATTCCTTAATACCCTCAATAAGCAGATTATCAGCCTCCTGACCCTGCACCGCAATACGGAAACAGCCCTCGTCAAGCCCCGTAAAGTTGGAGGCGTCACGTATCAGTAAGCCCTTCCCGGCAGCCAGGAAATCCTTCAAGGCCGATGCCTTTCCCATTCTCAACCTTGACAGAAGCATATTGGAATCTGATGGCCACACCTCAATCAGCCCTGTCTTGGCAAACTCTGCAGCCACCCGTTCACGCTCGGCAATAAGAGCCTTGGCATCAAAGCAGTACATATCCCGGTTGGCCAGCAGGAACTTTCCCGCCTCAATGGCCAGAGCATTCACGGACCAGGGCATACGGAACAGGCTCAACTGCCTTATCACGCGCTGATTTCCGCTAACACCCCCAATCCTCAGTCCCGGCACTCCGAACTGCTTGGTCATGGAGTGCAGCAACAGCACATTAGGTTGCTCTACCGCCCACTTTACATCAATCACCTTCTTTAAAGTATAAGGCGCATATGACTGGTCAATTATGAAAATGCATGCCGGATTGGCCTCAATCATCTGCGTTAACCAAGCATGATCCCAAACCTTTCCGGTGGGATTATTTGGATTACATATCCATACCAGACTACCGGGGGCAGGCTTGAGACCGGATTTAGAATAGACCTCAGTTATCCTGTGACGGTTCAGGCGGCAAGCATCGGCATACTCGCTGAACGTGGGAACCGGTATATGCGAGTTGCTCTCGCGGTAAACCTGCGCTATCAGGTAGATTGCCTCGGTGGCACCATTTGTAACGCAAAGGTTATCGGCCGATATCCCCATCGATGAAGCCCACGCCGATGCCAGCGATGAGGCATCGGGCTCGGGATATGAGGATACGCTGGGCATACAGTTGTTCAGATACTCATATAACGCATCCAAGTCCCTGCGGCACACGATGTTTGAACTGAAATTGTGCCTGATGCCGGGGTAAGAGAATATGTCGTCACCGTGCCCGTTAATCATCCTCAGTCATTATCTTGTACAGCAGCGGCATATTCAGGTGCCTGCGCACATGGTCGGCCAGAAGGTCGTACTGCTGCTGTTTGAAATCGTTGTAACTCAATGCCGTAGCGCCAGATTTAGAGGCTGCAAACGGAGCCAGAAGACTTTCTATCACCTGCTGATTGTCCAGTATGCCGTGAATGTAGGTTCCCATAGTGCGCTCATCGACAAAACAGCCGTCAGTCGTGCCGTCAGAGAATGTATTCAAGGCTCTGCACTGACCCTCAGTACGTCCCATATGAATCTCGTAACCCGTGCAGCCGTCTGAATCCCTGAAACGGAATGATACCTGGCGCGTAACCTTGCTACCCACCATAACCGTATCAACCGGCAAGAGTCCCAACCCCGGAATCTTGCGAACGCTACCCTCAACGCCCTGGGGATCATCCACGCTCATACCCATCATCTGGTATCCGCCGCAGATTCCCAAAACCGTGACCCCCTCTTTATGAGCGCGAAGCACCGCCTCAGCTACGCCATTTCGGCGAATCTCATAGAGGTCATCAATGGTGCTCTTGGTGCCCGGCAGTATGATAATATCTGCCTTGCTTATCTCCTCTATGTTATTGGTATAGTAAAGATTCACTCTATGGTCAAGCTCCAGTATTCCGAAATCGGTAAAGTTTGAGATGTGACGCAGCAGTATGACCGCCACGTTCACCTTGCCGCTTACGGCGCTGTGCTGCTTGCCGGCCAGCTCCATGGAGTCCTCCTCCTCTATGTGGATGTCCTTGAAATAAGGTACAACGCCCAGAACCGGAACCTTACATATATCCTCCAGTATCTTGCGGCCCTCCTCAAACAGCCTTAAGTCACCACGGAACTTATTGATTATTATACCTTTTATAAGTTTCTTATCCTCAGGGGTCTGCAGCGCAATAGAACCGTAGGCGCTTGCAAAAACCCCGCCGCGGTCAATATCGGCCACAAGGATCACACGCGCTCCCGCGTATTGGGCCATAGGCAGATTGACCAGGTCCGTATCGCGCAGGTTCAGTTCCGATATGCTGCCGGCGCCCTCCATCACGATTGGGTTGTAGCGGCTGCTAAGACGGTCAAACGCGGCATTCACCTCGCGGCGCAACACTTCGCGGCCTTCATCGCGGCGGAAATAGTCATACGCGCCCATATTGCCCATAGGCTTGCCGTTAAGCACCACCTGCGATGTGTGGTCTGAGCTGGGTTTGAGCAGCAGCGGATTCATATCGGTATGACAGGGAACGCCTGCAGCCTCGGCCTGAACAGCCTGCGCGCGACCTATCTCCAACCCGTCAGGGGTAGCGTATGAGTTGAGCGCCATGTTCTGCGCCTTGAACGGGGCCGGGTTGTAGCCGTCCTGACGGAAAATGCGGCACAGGGCGGTAGCAATCACGCTCTTGCCAACATCGCTGCCCGTTCCCGCCAGCATCACCGGATGTAACTTAATATCGGCCATCACTTCCGGTTCTTATAAGAAAACGCCTTCCATTTCTCCTCGGGCCATCCCTGTCGGTCCAGTTCAAAGCGGGCCAGGATAAAGAAAAGGTCGCTAAGACGGTTTACAAAACGCAGCAATTCCTGCGGCAGAGGGTCCTCACGGTGCAAAGTCCAAAGCCTGCGCTCCGCCCTGCGGCAAACGGTCCGGGCCATCTGCAACTGTGCAGCCAGAGGTGTTCCGCCGGGGATAAGGAAATGCTCATGCTCACCTATCTGCTGTGTCAGGCTGTCCATCCAATCCTCACAGAACTGCTCCATACCGGCATCCAGACTGTTGGGATTACTGTAACGCTTTTTAGAAGGTGTAGCCACAAAGCTCATAACCGCCATCAGCTCACACTGTATCCTGTACAACCCCTCCTGCCACCCGTCATCGGCCTTAAGCATACTGCGCACAATGCCTATCTGGGTGTTGAGTTCATCCAGCGTTCCGTTGGCCTCTATGCGGATATCGTCCTTGGGCACCCGCTCGCCGCCGTGGATTCCGGTGGTACCGTCATCGCCTGTACGTGTATATATTCTTTTCATAATTCCCAAAATGCGTTGATTTCTGACTCACCCCAATACCAGTGAGTATAGCCCGCAATCACGTTCTTGTATCGGAACAACTCCGTATCCACTTTCTCACCCTTGGCATTGCTTTGAGCCAAAACGGTACAAAAGGGGTCTGTCCCCTTTTGTACTATTTTTGAGTAGTGGAACTCGTGACCGCGGAATTCTGTGCTTCCGATGGTCATGCGGCGGTAACCCAGGTGCAGACGCGCACCCTGCATGGTGCACTCAATGGGCAGCACCCCGGCCATTGGCCAGACCTTGCCCTCCTGATCAGTCAGCGATCTGCCCAGATACATCATTCCGCCGCACTCGGCCAAAATGCGTCCGCCGGCCTCGGCATACTGTACCAGCTGCGATGCCAGCATACGGTTCAGGGCCAGCTCCGGCGCAAAAAGTTCCGGATATCCGCCCGGGAGATAGACCAGATCCACGTCCTTGGGCAGTTCATCACCGGCCAGCGGGCTAAAGTACACAACATGTCCCATCTCCTCCAGCCTGTCCAGATTCTCCCGGTAAGCAAAATTGAATGCCCTGTCCCTGGCTACCGCAATACACAACGGGGACGGTTCTCCCTGTGTTAATGATCCTGATTGCACAGAACTTTTTGGAGTATCGGTATTGGAAACCATCGACGCCCGTGTCGCTGTGAACGGGAGGGGCCCGCGCCCAAAGGGCGTGGGAGGGATAGGACCTGAAAGGTCCGTAGTTTCAGATACTGATATTCCAAAAAATTCCCGGAATATTGCACTCATAACACAGGGAGAACCGTCCCCGTTGTGTTCGATGAGATCAGCGGCTCTGTCAGCAAGAGCGCTTATCTCCTGCTCCAAACCTATGGTGAGGCCAAGGTGTCTGGACGGGACTTCTATGCCCTCGGTACGCGGAATCCAGCCCAGGCTGCGAACGCCCGCATCGACCGCCGCATCCCGCAGAAAGGCATAATGTGACTCCGATGCCACCTGATTGAACACCACCCCGGCAATGCGTATATCGGGTCGGAATGTCCTGAATCCGTGCAGCAGCGCCGCCACGGAATATGCGGTGGAGCGCGCATTGACCACCAGCAGAACCGGAACATCCAGCAGAGCGGCAATCTCGGCACTGCTTCCGCGCATATGGTCATAGCCGTCAAAAAGCCCCATCACGCCCTCAATCACGGCCGCATCGGCCCCGGCCGAATAACGTGCAAAAACCTCACGTATATGATCTGGCGATGCCATCCAGGTATCCAGATTGACCGACTGCCTGCCCGCAGCAATACTGTGAAACTGCGTATCAATATAGTCAGGACCGCATTTGAAAGGCTGCACACGGAGTCCGCGCCGCGTAAGTGCACGAAGCAGTCCCATCGTGAAAGTAGTCTTTCCACTGCCCGATGTAGCGGCTCCTATAAGTATCCTGATCATTCAATTTTCATTAGGTGGTATAAAGATAATGATTTATTACTAATTTTGCTGCGTCTTGTTCCGATACTCTTTCCATGAGTTACGGATTAAAAGGGAATCAGGTGAGAATCCTGAACAGACCCGCTGCTGTAAGCCCTCAAAAAGGGATGTCCATCACCACAAGTGCCACTGGCCACAAAGCCGGGAAGGCGGACAGACCGGGGTAAGTCAGAAGACCTGCAAGACACGTTATAAAACTGCCGGGATTCAGTAACTTATTAACAATAACTACAATGAAAAAAGTTTTATCATTTGCTTTGATGGCCCTCGCTATGGGCTTTGTGTTCACATCCTGCGACAAGGACGAAAACGGTGGTGAGGAAGCCGCCAAGTCTTACACCCTTTCAATAAGTCTTGACAAGGCTGATTCAACTTATCTGGCAACAGGAGGCCAGATGTACGGCTACGGTTATTTACAGGAGAACATTACAATCGGTCAGTTCGTTCTAACCCATTCACATGCTGACTGGGGCTACGGCAACTCTTTCGGCGAGGGCTTCACTTTCACCAACAGTGCCAATGACTCAATAGGTGACTACACAAACAACGCTGCCATCACAGCAAAAGGTGTAAAGACCAACGCTTATTTCACAGCCAATGCAGGAGGTGCCAATTATCAAGGCGGATTGGCAGCCGAGATCTCATTCAAGGACAGTGCAGCATATAATGCAAAGGAGTGCTATATCACCAACTCTACTTATGCTTACCAGTATATAAAGAATAGCCCCAAGGCTGACAAGAGTGAATGGGGCAGCAGAGACTGGTTCAAACTTACCATCACAGGCTACAATATGGATGATGAGACCGGCAAGATTGAAATCAAGTTGGCTGACGGTACCAGTTTAATCAATACATGGCAGCAGGTTGACCTGACCAAGTTGGGCAAGGTTACAAAGATCAGATTCTCCGTTGCCTCAACCGATAATAATGAAAATGGCATGGTTACCCCTGCTTATTTCTGCCTGGACCAGCTCACAGTAACCGAGTAATCATGTAAGATGTCTTTTGACGTAAAATACTGTTTGATAGCAATCTGCACCCTGTGTTTCCACCTGGAGACACAGGGTCAGGTTTTATCTGACACCATGCGTACAAAAGACATTCCGCAGGTAACCGTAACAAGTGACCGCACCAACAGCCCGGGTGCTGTATCCACCTCAAAGAGGGCCGATGAACGACTGATGCAGGCAACCAGTTCGCTGCAGGTATCGGACGTAATCAAATACATGAGCGGCGCCACCGTAAAGGATTACGGAGGCGTGGGCGGACTCAAGACCGTATCCGTAAGAGGACTTGGGGCATCACACACCGCCGTTGCCTATGACGGCATAATCATTACCGATAACCAGACCGGACAGATTGACCTGGGGCGTTTCTCAACAAGCCAGGCTACATCGGTCCGTCTTGTAAGCGGACCTGAGAACGATATGCTGCAGACCGCAGCAATGGCCGCCCAGGCCGCATCAATAACCGTCAGCCCGGAGCGTCCGCAGTTGAACGGCAAGAAAAACCGGATACATGCCGGACAATTGTACGGTAGTTTCAACACCTTGTCGGTTAACGCAAATACCGCTTTCAATATATCCGATGGCAACGACCTGTCCGTATTGTCCGACTGGCTCTACACGGACGGCAATTATCCATACATTCAGAACAACGGAAACAGTTCGGCTCTTAAGACCCGCCGGAACTCGGATGTAAGCCGCTTCCGGACTGAGGTCGCATGGTTCAGCACCATTGATGAGAACACGGACCTGAGAGTAAGAAGTTACATCTACCTCTCCAGGCAGGGCCTTCCGGCCAACATCCTGTATAATGACAATGCCGCCAGCGAGAGACTCTGGAATCGCGAGGGGTTCATACAGGCATCATACAAAAAAGAACTCGGTAAGCGTCTCACATTCAAGGCAAATACCAAATACGGATTGACATATACCCGTTATCTCAATCCCAAAACCAACAACAACGCAGGCAGAACCGATAACCGGTATACCGAACATGAAGGATACCTTTCAGGCGTTGCGTTGTACCGCTTTACCGACAGATTGTCGGCATCGGCAGCACTTGACGGGCGCATATCAAAACTTGACGACAACAAACCTCACAAGGCCAGTCCGTTCAGGACCACCCTCAACGCATCGGCCGCAGTCAAATACGCATCAGACAGACTCATTCTTACGGGCCGTCTGAACGGTGTGGCTACAACCGAAAAGACAAAAAACCGCAAGGCAGCCGGAAGCTACACTCATCTGTCACCGGTTGCCGGTGCCAACTGGCTTGTCTGGCCTGCAGCAGGACTGCACCTGAGGGCATCATACGTAAATACATACCGTCTGCCCACCTTCAACGATCTCTACTTTGAGCAGATTGGCAGACGTGACTTGCGTCCGGAGAGAGCCGAAGTGACATCGGCCGGAATAGTATTTGAAAATGAACTCCGGACTCTGAGCATATCCTTCTATGCCGATGCCTACAACAGCAGCGTACGTGACCGAATCCTGGCTGTTCCGGGTAAGAACACAGCCGTCTGGATGATGAAGAACATAGGTCATGTGGTGACACACGGACTCGAGACCGGTCTGGATGTAGTCAGCACCAATGGCCGCATCCGTCCTGCTGCTAAGCTGTCATACACCTACCAGCGTGCCATGGACAAGACTGACAGTCAAGGCACAACCTGGAACCACCAGCTCCCCTATACCCCCAGGCATTCAGCATCGGCCGTCGCCTGGATGGAGACCCCGTATGTGAATGTCAGTTGCAACCTGATTTACAGCGGAGCCTATTTCAACAACGGCTATAACGGACCTCAATATCATATGCCTTCTTACTATGAATTGGGGTGTTCCATCTGGAAATCATTTGAAAGCCATGATATACCGGCAACCGTAAAAGCCGAGTGCATCAACCTGACCGATTACCGTTACGAACTTGTAGCCAACTACCCCATGCCGGGACGTCAGGTGCGTTTAACCGTAACCGTTGACCTATGAAAAGAGCAGGATACATATTTATAACCTCACTCCTGTGCCTAACCTCATGTGACCCGGAACCGGTGCTCATTGGAGAGTCGCAGGCCATTGCCGATGCCGGACACACAGGCGTGTATGTGCTCTCCGAGGGGTTGTTCAACTACAACAACAGCACCCTTTCATGGATTGACTTCAGAACCGGTCTTACCGATTCATGGAGCACCTCCACGGGCAATTCTTATGACTGCTTCGAGAAGGTGAACGGACGCCGTCTGGGTGACACGGCCAATGACATACTGCTTTACGGAAGCCGTCTGTACATTGCCGTAAACGTATCAAGCACCATTGAGATTCTGGACGCCGCGACAGGGCACTCTCTGAAACAGATACAAATGAGCCGTAATGGTCAGCCTTCGGAGCCCCGTTATATGACGGCGAACGGACACTATGTATATGTGTGCAGTTTTGACGGAACCATAACCCGCATTGATACCCTTACAATGGAGGCCGATGCCACAGTAACCGTAGGGCGCAACCCCGACGGAATATGCTGCACGGCCGGCAAACTATATGTATCCAACTCAGGAGGCCTTGATCCTGAAAACCCCGACAACACCGTTTCGGTAATTGACCTGGCATCATTTAGTGAGATAAAGCGCATCAACGTACGTCAGAACCCCGGATCCATATATGCTGACGGCAACCGCGTATATGTTATTTCGCGCGGCATCTTTGATGAGGATAAACAGGATTATGACACCCGCCTGCATTGCATCGACACTGAGAATGATCTGGTGATTGAAACTTATGACATACCTATTCTCAAAATGGACCTTCACGACGGCAAGGCCTGGTTCTACGGATACGGTTCGGGAGGCACAATACAGGTTCTGGACCTTGCATCGGGCCGGATCATTGATTCTGATTTTATTACTGACGGCACAGTTATTGAGCGTCCATACGGCATTAAGGTGGAGCCCACATCGCATAAGGTTTATGTATGTGATGCCGCCGATTACGTAACTCCGGGCTCGCTCTATTGCTTTGCCCCTGACGGACATCTTCTGTACCGCGTGCCGGGCATCGGCATAAATCCCAACACGGTTGTATTCTGTGATGCCGATGTTACTCTGACCCAGTATCAGGGTGAACCGGAGATAATAGGAGACATTGACCGAGTATTCGAGTACATGCCCGCTCCCGGACAGTTCGTAAACCTGCTGCCCAAATATGAGCCGGGCGATGATGCTGCAAGCATGGCAGCCAAGTGCCTCAAGGCCCTGCAATCGGGCGGAATGGTAACTCTGGGAGCGTTTGGAGGTTATATTACCGCCGGATTCAATGCAACTGTGCAAAATCAGGAAGGACCTGATTTCAGGATTGACGGAAACGCCTACAACGGCAATGCCGAGCCCGGAGTAGTCTGGGTAAGTGCCGATGCCAACGGCAACGGAGAGCCCGATGATGCCTGGTATGAGATTTGGGGATCGGAACAGAGAGCCGGCAGAGCCACCCTGGGCTATACCATCCGATACGACAGACCCACCACCGATAATGGGGACTCACCTTGGAAGGGATCGGACGGAAAGACCGGCAGCATACTTCATAATATGTTTCACAGCCAGCCCTACTATCCGCAGTGGTATGACAATGACACCCTGTCATTCACCGCAACCCTGCTGCCCGACAATGCAAGTTTTGTGAACAACCAATATGTGTTCTCATCATTTGAATACGGATACGTTGACAACCTTCCCAACAGTGAGGAAGATTCGGCCTTTGACATAGACTGGGCGGTTAATCCTGACGGCACTCCTGCCAATCTTGCAAGCATAGACTTTGTCAGGATACAAAACGGAGTGATAGGCTGTAACACCACTACCGGCGAACTCTCTACCGAGGTATCGGGCTTTTACAATCTCAACTCAAAGACAGAATGAACAGAAAAAACATATACATACTATTTGTTTCAGCGCTGCTTTGCGCCTGCAACGCCGGCACAAAATTCCAGACCGACGGAGGCATAATGCAGCTTGCCAGCCACATCTCGGTACAGGAAACAGCCCACAGTTATCACGTACGCATAGCCAATCCCTGGAAAAAGGGCACTCTGCTGCACACATATACATTCACTGATTCTACAAATACTGATTACAGGTTCAGCCGCAATGTCAATACTGTCCATATTCCGCTCAAGCGTGTGGTTGTTATGACCAACAGTCTGGCACATCTGATGGTCGAACTGGGAGTGGAGGACTGCATTGCGGGAGTTTGCGAGCCCGAGTACATATCGGACTCCCTTATCCGCGCACGCCTGGCCGACGGAACCATTGCCGACTGCGGCAACAGCATGTATCCCACCGTTGAGAAGATAATGGAACTTCATCCCGATGCCATAATGGTATCTCCTTTTGAGCAGACCGGCTACGGCCAGCTGGAAAAACTGGGAATACCCCTGCTGGAATGTGCCGATTACATGGAGACATCACCTCTTTCACGAGCCGAATGGATACGGTTCTACGGCCGTCTGTTCGGTGCCGCCACCATAGCCGACTCCTTATACAGTAAGGTAAGCACTGATTACAACCGCCTTAAGGAAGTTGCGTCCAAAACAGCGTCACGCCCCCGTGTTATGTTGGATACACGCAGCGGATCAGCCTGGTATGTAGCGGGAGGCGGAAGCACCATAGGACGTATGATAGCCGATGCCGGCGCACTGTATCTGTTTGCCGACAACGATAACAGCGGCTCGGTTCCGCTCTCATTTGAGACAGTTTATGAGAAGGCTCAGGATGCCGATGTATGGCTGCTCAAAAACAGCAGTTCGGTACCTCTCACATATAGTCTGCTTGAATCTGATTTTAAGTCATACGCATCATTCAAACCATTCCGGGAGCGTAACATATGGGTATGTGACGTCAATCAGGTGCCCTATTTTGAACTGAGTTCATTCCACCCCGAGATGCTGCTTGGTGATTTTATATCAATCTTCCATCCGGAAATAAAAAACGGACGGCATTTCTACCGTCCGCTGAATGAATAAAGGTTTAATTTGCCTGGTATTATCAGCAACCAAGAATAATACGTGCTATCGTGCGGTCAACCGAAGCCTTGTACTTGCGTGACCATGTACCGCCAATGAGCATCAGATACTCCACATCGTCAACAGAGAGTCTGGAGCCGTCGGCCGACTCGTTGAAATTGGGAGTTATATGGGCAAGACGGCATGCTGTCTTGATAAAGGGCTTCATCTCGTCAGTGAAGCCGCTGAATACAACACACTCATCCCTGCGGTAATCACGGACCATAAGTCCGTAAGCAAGGTTACGTACGCGATCCTCGAATACTCTGGGTGAAACCTCAACCCACTTGCCGTCAACCGGTGCAATAGGCTTAACATCGCCGGCAATGCTCTTGAAAGCCGACTGATTGCAGTCAAATGAACAGATTGTAGTCATATCCTGAAGTTTTTATTTGTATTTACAAAATCACAAATGGCATCGGCAATGATACGGTGACCCTCCTCGTTGGGATGAATACCGTCACTGCACAGATAATCGCGGTAATCCTTCCTTACCAGGAAAGGCGATGTGATGTCAATCACGGGAACTCCCTTGGCTGCACCCAGTTTCCACACTGCCATATTGTACATATCGTGCCAATGACCTATAAAATCAACGTCACCGCCCAGCCATTTAAGGATGTTTTCGGGATTCAGGCCCTTGGTAATATGTTTAAAGTAACGCTCGCTGTCAATCAGGGGGAGTGAAAGCAGAACCGGTTTGGCACCGATCTTACAGATCCTGTCAATCATAGCCGAATACTGCCTGCGGAAATCGCCCAGCATGGTAAGAGGGTTATGGACCGACACGGGATCCTGTGAAATCTCATCCCAGTGATAAGAGCAGTCATTACCACCGTATTCTATTACGCAGTATCGTGAATCCGATACATCATCCTTATGCTTTTCTACAAGGTCCATGCCCTGGTTGATGGTTCCGCCGAACCTGGCATAGTTCCTTATATCAAGTCCCAGACGGGAGCTGCATATCTCAGCAAAGCTAAGATTGCTTATCATATATTTAACGGAGCCGGCCAACCGGGAACAGTCTTCGACTATACCCTTCATAACCGAATCTCCAAAAGCGCATATCTTGTTCATAAACCGAATATCTCAGAATTTTTTCACCACAAAGATACATACATGGTCCGATGGGTGAAAATTAAAGGGATATACGGACATACAGAGTGACTAAATCGAATATTTAGGGGTTAAAATTAAAATAGAGGGGCAGAATTGTGATGAAAAAAATTTCGTCCCTTTAGATGTGGGATAGAATTTTACCCCTATATTTGCAGTCTAAGCTCAAAACAGTCTACAAAAATGCATAAGATTCCAGACTCATATTTCAAAGGCAATACCCTGGCAACTTACATATTGCTTATTCCGTTATACGCTTTCTTCTTCCTTATCGGAGCCAAGCCATATCATCTGGACACGTTCATGCAGGTAACCCAAGACCAACTGGCATTCAGGGCTGCCATTATGGCTTCAATAGAGATTGTAGTCACACTTATAAGCCGTCTCTCAATGCTTCTTGTCAGGAGCAAGCATCAGATCAACTATGCCGGATTCATCATCTGGGAGCTTCTGGAAGGTCTGGCTATAGCGATGTTCTGCACACTGTTCGTATGGCTGATGGACAACCGCACCATGCCATATATGGAACTGCTACCCAAACTATTCATCATAACATTCTCTATACTGGTATTCCCATATATCATATTAGCACTCCTCGCCGAAATCAAGGACAAGGACATTCGTCTGGCCAAGGATAAGGTCACAATAGAAAAATACGCAACCGGACAAATCGGCCGTGAAGACAGCACTCTACCTTTCCTGGATGACAAGAAATCACTCAAACTGGCAGTCACTGCAAATGCCATATTGTACATTGAGGCCGCCGACAATTACGTAAACATTTGCTATCTGAACAATGACAAACTGGTCAGGTTTCCTTTGCGCAGTTCCATGCGATCCATAGAACAGATATGCGAGGCAAACAACATTGTCCGCTGCCACCGCTCCTATTACGTCAACCTGCGTAAGGTCAGGGCAATACAAAAAGGTCAGGACGGCCTGTTTGCCGAACTGACCTATGCGGCAGCACCTCACATTCCAGTATCAGTCACCTATTCCGAAACGGTCACCGGAAAGTTCTCTACTCTCACTAATTAGGTTCCTGTTTTCCACGGTTACGGAGCTTACCGGTCTTCTCCTTCAAGTCCTGACGTACTTCTTCGACATCACGTACAGCCACACGGAGGTTCTTGCGCACGTGGGTACGGATATTAAGGATAAATTCCGCACCCGGCATCTTGTCCGACCTGTACAAGCGCTCGTAGATGAGCAGGGAGAGCATGAAATAGACTCCAGTCTGAATCCATAGAGTTATGCTCTCAGTCCTTACATCCTGAAGCAACGCACCGGCGGTGTTGATACGTGCAAATCCGTTAACCCCGTGCGTTGAGGGGAATATCTGGGCAAAGACCTTCCAGAATGTCGGCATGTTGGATGTCGGCCAAGAGATACCACTCATGAATATGAGTGGAACGGACACGAACACAAACAGCAGGAAACAGGACTCCCTGTCCCTTACAAAGAATGATATGCAGATGGCAAAGAATATGCTTGCCAGCAGGAACGGCACTATGAACGCCACTAATGTAGGCAGCTGCCACAACTGAGGCATGTGGAACAGCCAAGGTACAAAGCAGAGTACGTATGTAGCGGTAAAGCCATAGACCAGCAGATAGGCCAGTCCTTTACCTGCCAGGACAACAATGGGATTGCCATATTCCTGCCCCAGCACAAGGGCTCCGCTCCTGCGGCGCTCGTTCTCAG
The DNA here is from genome assembly GCA_045534785.1 of Bacteroidaceae bacterium. GTDB lineage: Bacteria > Bacteroidota > Bacteroidia > Bacteroidales > Bacteroidaceae > Colenecus. The sequence continues at coordinate 55,553 of JAZSKJ010000037.1, forward strand.
TGCCGGCCAGCATGGCCACGCCAAGCACCAGAGTCTGCTGTAGCACCAGTATCAGCACCGCCGGAATAAGGAACGTCTGGAACCCGTTGGTGGGATTGAACATGGTCACATACTCATTCTCTATAGGCATGGTCATTGCCTCCTTCTCCCAATCCGAAAGTCCCGACAGCCGCTGCATCTGGATGTCACGGTTCATATCCAGCGATACAATGGTGCATCCGCTCAGCATGGCCTTGTAATATAACAGGCCGCTCATGTCACAGTACAGGTTGATTGTAGCCTGACGGCCCTCGGTCAGCGTACGTTCAAATTCAGCAGGCACATGTATCACTCCGTATGCCTTATGACGGTGCATCAGGTTACGGGCCTCCTCCATATCCGAGCAGTATGACACTATCTTGAGGTCAGCAGTGGCGTCACTCTTGCGCAGGAACTCACGGCTGGTAGCGCTACGGGACTCGTCCACCACCACAACCGGCACCTCACGGACCACCTCACGGCTGTACAGATAGGCGTAAAGCAACGGATAGAGCAGCGGCACTATAATGAAGAACACCAGAACACCTACATCAGATAAGGTTCTCCTGAGTTCCTTTCCACATACATCAAGCAGATTCTTCACCCACATATCATCATTCAATTAAGGTAAGTATGTATATTCATGAGCCGCCTTGCGCAGCAGGCTTATATCCACAAGCGGCAGGATGATGAATGCCATCATAGCCACATAGTACCATGCCGAATAGACAAGCGGTATTCCGTTTAGAGCCTGATCCACATAAATCAGGAAATAATAGCGGAGCGGGAACATATAGGAAAGTGCCTGCAACGGGGCCGGCATACCCATTACCGGAAATGAGAATCCGCTGATGGGAATGGAGAGCACACCCCATAGTGTGCACAGGCTGAGTGACCAACGCAACGACGGGATAGCCGATGCAATGAACACCGCAAATCCCTGCGATGCCAGAATAAGCAGTTCGGCAGCCGCAAACATAGGCCAGAAACCGTTGTGATGCGGAAAACCCAACCATCCGTAGAGAATCACAAGATATATTAAAGCCATTAGCGAGAACACCATTGTCTGCGGGAACAGTTTGGCACTGACTGCCTTGAGAATGTTGTCACCGGACATGGAGAGCCACTCTCCTGCGGTTCTGTCCTTAAGTTCAGTATGAATGCTGAAACAGGTCACCATTAGTATCATGAGCGCCAGCACTGCCGGAAGCATGGTGTTGCTCAGATAGACATTATAGTTGAGCCACGGGTTACCCAGCGGACGCAAATCCATCTTGATAGGCTGCAGAAACCCCATAGCCTGGTCCATGCTTGCGCCTTTGGCCAGCAGCACCTCACGTCCTACCGCCGCCGACGCCATGGTGGCCATGGTCTTCATGTCACGGTACAGAAGGGAGGAAGGTATCAGGTATGTGGCATTGGTATATATGGAGATCTTGGGCTGTTCCTGGCTGGATGCCTTCTCCTGAGTGCCCTTGGGTATATAGAAGAATCCGTAGATCTCATTCTTCTGCATAGCCTCACGTGCCTCGGCAAAACTGGAGTACTGCCTTATTATCTCAGTCTGTTGATAGGAATCGAGATTGCGGAGTATGGAGCGCGATACCGGGGTATTATCCTCATCGACCACTCCGGCCGGCAGGCTCTCGGGCAGTCCCTCCCTCATCAGAGAGGTAAAGAATACAAAGCAGAACAGCGGTGCAAATATCATGCTCAGCCCGTAAAGGGGACGAGACTGCATACGTACAATCTCACGCCTTACTATAGACCAGAATCCTTGCTTTGTTCCACTCATGGCTATATTACTTTCTGTCAATGATTACAGTCATTCCGGGACGCAGGTTCTCAACCTTCTGCTGCGGAACGGCACGGACCTCAAAAGTCTTGAGGTCATACTGACCGTTAACCTTGGTGGCCTTCCAGGCGGCGTACGATCCCAGGTCACGCATATATGTAACCTTTACCGGCACATTCTTGTCCAATGCCGGGACGTATGCGTCACGCACCGCACCCATTGTCAGGTCCTGCAACAGGTCCTCACGGACATTGAATGAGACCCACATGTCACTCATAACGGCTATGTTCATGATCGGGGCACCGGTACCCACCAACTCACCAACCATCGGGAATATCTCGCTCACCTCACCGTCCAGTGATGCGGTCAGCACTGTCTCGTCTATATATGAGTTTACCTCGGCCACAACGCCCTCGGCCTGACGCATCTGGGCGGCAGCCATCTCCTTTACCTCCTTTTCGGCACCGTTGACGGCCATATCGTACTGTGACTTGGCAGCCCTCTCGGTTGCAACTGCGGCATCGTACTGGGCCTTGGTCTCATCACGCTTCTGCTCACTCACCACACCTTCGTTGAAAAGGTTCTCCACACGGCGATATGATTTCTCATATATCTCCAGACCCACCTTGGCTTTCTGCCACAACTCATATGCGCCCTGTATCTGTTCCTCGCGGGCACCTTTCTGAGCCTTTGCGTTCTGGGCCGTGGCTGCACTGAGCACTGCCTCGGCCTGAGCCTGCTTGGCGTTGATATCAGGGGTATCAAGAATTGCCAGGGTATCGCCGGCTTTTACCTGCTGTCCCTCATGAACCAGAATCTTGAGTATACGTCCGGGAACCTTGCTCGATACGCGGTATTCACTGGCTTCGGCCTGTCCCTGGACAATCTCAGGTTCACGATGGTTGAATGTATAGATACCCACCGCACATACAATCACAATCACCACTGCAAATGCTGTCAATGACAGCACAATGTTCATTCTCTGTGTCTTGTTGTCCATATATTTATGTTTTTATCGTTTCTATGGGATTAATTACTTAAGCTGTCCTGTAGCCTGACGCAGGTATACTGTTGCCATTATACGGTCAATGCGTGCGTCAATCTCCTCGGAATGTGCCTGCAGCCAGGCTGTCTGAGCAGCGAGTACAAGCGAAGATTCCACAACGCCTTCCTTGAATCCGATGTTTGCCACGCGCAGGTTCTCCTCGGCATTCTCCATATTCCTGAGCGCCATCTCCAGACGGGAGTCGGCCTCTGCAATCTTTTTCTCATACTGGTTTACCTGCAATGAAACCTTGCCCTTGGCGTCATCCAGCTGATACTGAGTCAGTATCACGTCCGATTTGGCCTTACGGTATTTATTCATACCCTCACCGAAATGGAAGACCGGGATCCTGGCCACCACGCCCACGTTCCACATACCGTGAAAATCATTGGCAAAACCGTCACTGGCAGACGGATTGGTTATCAGATAATTACCCATCAGGGCTACAGTAGGCAGATAGTCTGCACGAACTATCTTTGACTTAAGGTCATACATATTGACCGCCAGCTGCAGGCTTTTAAGTTCAGGACGGTTCTCATAGAGGTCCTCCTGAGAATATGTGACCTCTTCGACCGGAATGTCGAGAGTCTCGTTCATTTCATCCTGAAGTGTTATTTCACTGTCCAGCGGCATTCCGCATAACTGACACAGCAGCATCTTGGATAGTGCCAGACCATTCCGGGCCTTGATCTGGGTCATTTGGGCCTCGTTCAGTTTTACCCTTACCGAAAGCTGGTCCGATGCGGTAGCCACGCCCTCATTCTTCATTATCTCCACGTTCCTGTCCATCTGCTGAAGCAGTTCCACATACCGGTCGGTCAGACGGAGTTTATTGGCAACCGATACAATCTGCCAGTAGGCCTCATCGACCGTAACCAACACCTTCTGGTCCTCGCCGCTCAACTGAGTCTCGGCCAGCTCTTTGGCGTAAGCAGTCACCTTATTATATGCGCGAATCTTACCGCCCACATAGATAGGCTCCTCAACGGTTATAGCGCCGACATAAACATTCCGGATATCCAGTGTAAGGTCATTTGACAGATCCTGTCCCAAACTGTTTAGAGTTCCGGCCACATCGGCGGTTGACATCTTGCTGACCATGTAGTTAACAGTGTTCTTTACTGTTGCATCTGTCATGTACAATGAAAGGAAATCCGGGTCTGTCATGAGCGAGTTCTTTATACCCGATGTCAAAGACGTTCCCATACCGGACAGCGAGTTTTGCTGTTCCTCACTAGCAAGGTTGATATTATCGCTGTTGTGAAGATAAAGCGCCGTTGCCGAAACCTTGGGCAGATAATTTGCGAAAGCAGTCTTGCTGTCATATTCGGCGGCAGCCACCTTCTCTCTTGCCATTTTGGACTGGCTGTTGTTCTCCAATGCCATAGTCCTGCACTCCTCAAGCGTTAGGACGGTCTGTGCAACCGGACGGACAGTCGGAGCTGCCATCAACATCATACACGCTGCAATCAGAAATCTACCTGATCTTTTCATATTCTCCTATCGTTATTACTTTCATTTCAAATCCGGTTGCAAAATTAGTGCCATTACATGGTTCCGGAGCAAACTATTTAATCACTATTTGTATCCATTGGTCGAATATGTCAACCTACAGGTATCAATAATCGTTATTTAGTATTACTTTTGGCACAAAAGAAAGAACATAAAGATGGAAACGTACTCTGAAACGCTGATTTCACCATCCAAAATAAAGGAGATGGTTCCTTCCGGCATATCACTCGGCATCGGTGATGACTTCTTTATTTCACGCCTCCAGGAGGAGCCGCAATATACATATCTGCGCTATCCTTTCCGCGTGGACTGCTATCTTGCCGCTTACTGCGTAGAGGGATCGGTGGACTGTACTGTCAACCTGACAGACTACCATCTTACAACCGGAACGTTGCTTCTGATAACGCCCGGCAATATCGTAAAGATTACCCAGCCCGAAGAGTTGGACCAGAATCTGCGCGTCACCCTGATTTGTGCCTCTACCTCTTATATAACCAATGTCGGCATCAACCCGAGCAAATTCCTGATAGAGGCGGTCGAGGTGTTGCGTGACCCCTGCATACATCTTTCGGAGGATGAAGCCGGCATGCTTCACAAATATGTCAATCTGGCACTCGATATAGCCAAGACAAATCCTCAGTTTGCAAAGGAGAGTATTGGCGGTCTCATATCATCTGTATTCTACCAGTTTGCCGGTTTTCTGGCCAACTCCAAGCGCCGGCAGGACATGGAGACACCAGTCCGCACCACCCGCCAGCGCCAGATGCTGGAGCAGTTCATCAAACTGGCCATAAACAACCATGCACAGGAACATATGGTAGGCTACTATGCCGATAAGATGTGCGTCACTCCAAAATATCTCTCCAAGATTGTAAAGGAAGCAAGCGGCCGGTCAGTACCGGAATGGTTGAGTGAACTGCTCATACTTGATGCCAAGAACATGCTTCGTCACACAAACATGACAATAAAGGAGATATCGGCCTGCCTGAACTTTCCCAGCCAGTCATTCTTTTTCCGCTTTTTCAAGAATCACACCGGACAGACGCCGACTCAATACCGGGACGAGTAGTTGTACTATCCCATTACAAACAGCAATAGACCTGTAATAATCGCAATTACTACGTTAATCAGTTTGGCTTTAAGGAAAGAGCTGCGACTCTGGGCCAGCAGCGGGAGTGATGCATGACCGTCCTGACTGATGCAGCTGGCTATAAGGACAGGCAGAGGAACTACACCTGCGGCATACAGCGATACGAATACCAGATGCGGTCCGGATTCAGGGATGATTCCCACTGCGGCCGCCAACAGAATCATCAGGATTGTGTTGTCACTGATCCATGAGTTTATGTCAAAATAAGACATCAACACCCCTATTATCAGAATTGTTCCGAATGTCCACAGAAAAATACCTGGCAGGTGATGACATACTATGTGTTCCCACAGGTGCTCCTCTACAAAATGGTCACCCGCTAATAGCAGCATGCCTAGCACTGCAAGGCTCAGTGCTGCAAACAGCCAGTACATCCACTCCTCTGACAGCAGGTTGAAACCTCCCGATGCCGTATCGGACTCATCGGACTCAAGCCAGCCGGCCAGCAGGGAGCCGATGAATACAAGCACCCCTAAGAACAAAACTATTCGCTGCCATCCATAGTGACGCTCGTGATGGTGCTCATGACGGTTCTCGCGGTCCTGATCATGCACGTTCATGGAGTGACAGCCGTCATCTTTGCTGCGGAACAGGTCCACCAACAGGCCTGCCGCAACAGCCACCACAAAGAGTATCAGGAATATCCAGGCAGACTTGCCAGGGAACATGGCCAGCATGACGAAAGCCTCGTCGCCCGATGAAGCAATCATCATGGCTATCAGTGCGCCAAAGCTAATCAGGCCATGGGTATAGAGAGATACTGACGCGAATCCACCCATGCATCCGGGTACGGCGCCCAATGCCGCTGACAGCAGCACCTGACCCCCACGGCGGTTGCGGAGGCCTTTGAACATGCGCCCGTTGGAGCGCACATTGAACACCTCGATGAGCATCATCATTATCACCACCAGCCCAGTTACCAGGATGGCGGTGCGCAGCGATTCGGTCAGTATATCAATCATCATTTAACTTCGTTGAATTCCTCCTCGTAAGACATAGTCCAAGCGAGCTTGACTCTGTTCTTACTTCGTTCGTCATTTGAATAAGTATTGTGCAAACTCATGCAGTGACTTGCGCCAAACCTGCCACTCATGGTCGCCGGGATAAGAGTTGAACTTTACATCAACACCGGCATCACGCATGGTCTTGACTATGTTGCGGGTATATTCAATGCGCGGATCCTGCTCGCCGCAGCTAAGGAAGAACACATCAAACGTCTTGTTGAAGGCTTTGGTATCGGACAGCATGCCCGGGCACTCGGCCTCCAGGTCAAAGTTTGCGGCGCCCGATATTCCGCCGAACATACCGGTTGAGAACACGCCAACGTTGGCAAATACCTCGGGGTCACGCAGGCCTATATAGAATGACTGGCCGCCACCCATGGACAGACCGCACATGGCGCGGCTCTTGCGGTCTTTCTTGACGCGATAGTTCTTCTCTACAAAAGGAATAACGTTGTCAATCAGTTCACTGCGGAATGTCTGCATACCCTGCCAGCTGTAACCGCCGCCCATGCCGCCGCTGCGTGAAGTTACATTACTATTGGCACTAACCACTATCATTGGCACAGCCTTGCCGGCGGCAATCAGGTTATCCAGGATCTGGGCGGTACGGCCCTGCTCCATCCAGCCGCGATGATCCTCACCGCCGCCGTGCTGTATATAGACCACGGGATACTCCTGCTTACCCTCATTGTAGCCGGCCGGAGTATAGACCATGAGCGGGCGCCACGCCTCCTCAACCTTTGAGTAATAATAAACTGTACGGACCTCACCGTGCGGAACATCCTGCACCTCAAACACATCCATACCCGGCTCCTTTATCTCGATAGCGCTTGTCCATCGGCTGCAACCGTAAAACGGCTGGCTTGCGGGATCGGATACGGAAACATTGTCTATAAAGAGGTTATAGTAGTGGAATCCGGGCACCTGAGGCTTGGTGGTAACTGTCCATGCGCCGTTATCGCCCTTTGTCATATCGTACTTAGTGCCGCCCAGGTCAATCTGCACGTTCTGTGCCTGCGGGGCCTGAACGCGGAACATCACACTGTTATCGGCCAAAACACGGGGATAACTGTTGCGGTTAATATTGGTGACAGGTGAGTACGAGCCCTCCGGGAACTGCTCCATACGGGGTCTCTGGGCTGCAGCATAACTGCACAAAACTGCCGTAAGCATGGCGGCAATGATCTTTGAAGTCCTCATAATGATAATTGGTTATGTCTGTTTTTTAATAGCACGTAAAGTATCACCGGAGCACCTATGGCAGGGGTGATGGCATTGAGCGGAATCAGGCCGCGGTTGCCCGGAATTGAACTGAGCACATTGCACAGAAGCGCCACTACGGCACCGGTCAGAATGGTTACCGGCATCAGGCTGCGGTGGTTGCTTGACTGCAGCATCAGGCGCCCTATGTGCGGCACGGCCAGGCCGATGAACGATACCGGACCGCAATACGCCGTAATGATGGCCACCAACAGACTGGTTGACAGCAACAGCCAGTTACGCGTACGTATTATATTGATACCCAGATTCTCGGCATACATATCGCCTAGCAGCAGCGCGTTGAGCGGCTTGATAAGTGACACCGCGATGGCCAGACCTATGGCCGTAACCATGCAATAGACGGGAAGTTGTCCCATTGACACCCCGCCAAAGTTACCCATGCCCCACATTGTATATGAGTGTACTCCCTCGGCCGTGGAGAAGAAATTGAGCAGTGAAATCAGGGCCGATGCCAGATAACTCACCATGATACCCACAATGAGCAGCATGACCGGATTCTTGAGTTTGGTTGAGAGGTAAAGCACCAGCGCAGTCACCGCAATGGCACCCGCAAAAGCGCCCAGTACCACTGAGAGCGACCCTCCTATTGTAAGGTTTCCCATAGTGATGTTTCCGCCGAACAGCAGCATCACCAATGCCACGCCAAGCCCGGCACCGCCGTTTATGCCCAGTATGTCAGGACCTGCCAGAGGGTTGCGGAACGCAGTCTGTAGCATAAGACCCGATGCGGCCAGCGATGCACCTGCCAGCATAGCCGTTACGGCAGCCGGCAATCGGGACTCACGGATAATGAAATCCCAGCTCTCACGACTGGCTCCCGCACCCGTCAGCGATGCAATCACATCCTTAAAAGGTATATGAACGGTTCCCAGACACAGGTTAAGAAAAAACAGCACCAGAACCGCTACTGCCATTACGGCAACCAGAAATACGGATTTGTTTCTTTCTCCTTTCATGACGAATCAATGTGACTACAAAAATAGCAAACAAGTCGGTTATTACAGACTTTATGCCTAACTTTCGGTCCATTTTGGAATTTGTCACACAATTAATACTTACAACAATGAAGAAAATCCTTTTCGCAGCAGCCGTAATGGCTCTCTTTACAGTGAATGCAAACGCACAGTTCGGATTCGGAGCTCCCCAGCAGCAGAACGGTGAGCCAAAAGCCCCTGAACTTGAATACGTAGTACGTCTTAACGTAAGCCTTGGCCAGGCCTATTCATCGGGCGACAACGGCAAGGGTACCCGCACCATAATACCTATCACCGGCGGAACATTCGAGGGTCCCGACATCAAGGGCGAGGTTCTTCCCGGCGGTGCCGATTACCAGCTGGCAGTTGACGGCCGCAACGAGGTGGAGGCCATCTACTGCATCCGCACCGATGACGGCATAACCATCCACGTGCGCAACAACGGCATCATCAAGATGGGTCAGGGCGGCATGTATTTCCGCTGCGCACCCAAGTTTGAGGCTCCCAAGGACAGCAAATACGCCTGGATGAACGAGTGCCTCTTCCTCTGCCAGCCCGGTTTTGGCGGTGCCGGCGGCGGCATCACCCTGGACGTCTGGAAAGTCAAGTAAGTAAGCTCCAGAAAAATTCAGTGAGAATGGATGAAGTCTGCAATCCACTGGCCGACCTCGCGGGTGCCGTAAGTGGCGCCACCGGAAACCTGGATCTCGGGGGTGCGGACGTTGGCATCAAGGGAGGCCTGGACGGCGCGACGTATCAGGGCGCCTTCATCGTTGAGGCCGAAATACTCGAACATCATGGCGGCGCTAAGGATCTGGGCGATGGGGTTGGCAATGTTCATGCCCTTGCCCTGCGGCCATGAACCGTGTACGGGCTCAAATACCGGAGTATGCTCTCCTGTCGATGCGCTGGGCAGCAGACCCATTGAGCCGGTTATGCACGATGCCTCATCGGTCAATATATCGCCAAAAGTGTTTTCCGTCACTATCACATCAAAGAACCTGGGTTCCTGGATCATACGCATGGAGGCGTTGTCCACAAACATGAAATCGGTCGTAACCTCGGGGTACTCCTTCATTACCTCCATGGCAACGTTGCGCCACAGACGGGAGCTGGCCAGCACGTTTGCCTTATCGACCACGGTCAGGTGCTTGCGGCGGGCCAGAGCATACTTGTAACCCACGCGAAGAATGCGCTCCACCTCGGCACGGCTGTACAGATTCGTGTCGTAAGCCTCATCGGCACCCTCTTTCTTGGGGCCGAAATACATACCGCCGGTAAGCTCGCGGATGCAGATGAAATCGGCACCGCTCACTATCTCATCCTTGAGGGGCGACTTGTGCACCAGGCAGCCAAAAGTCTCTATGGGGCGGATGTTTGCAAAGAGTCCCAGTTTCTTGCGCATAGCCAGAAGACCCTGCTCGGGACGCACTTTTGATGTGGGGTCATTGTCATACCTGGGATCACCCACGGCGGCAAACAGCACGGCATCACATTCCATGCAGGTGCGGAAAGTCTCCTCCGGGAAGGGATCGCCCACCTTGTCAATGGCATCGGCACCGCAAATTGCCTCACGGTACTCTATCTCATGTCCAAACTTGCGGGCCACGGCATTTACAACTGCCACACCCTGCTCCATTATCTCGGGGCCGATACCATCGCCGGCCAATACAGCTATCTTTAATTTCATATCATTGTCTCAATTTTGTTCATCATCTTAACTGTTGCCTTGATTGCGGCCTCGGTCTGGTCGGCATCCAGGCCGCGGGTCTTGAATTCGGTGCCTTTAAAGTTCCATGTGATAATGGTCTGTACAAAGGCATCGGTACGGCCGCCGGGCGGGATTGACACGGTGTAGTTGGTCAGTACCGGGAACGGTTTGTCAAGTCCGGCATATATCTTGCGCAGGGCTCGCACAAAGGCATCATACTGACCGTCACCGGTGGCGGCCTCCTGATAGGGCTGTCCGTCTATCTCAATCTTGACGGTTGCCTGCGGACGCAGTCCCTGAGTAAGGCTGAGCGAATAGTTCAGTACCCGGATGCGCTGCTCCTCCTGTTCGTGGTGCAGGACGTCATGCACAATGTACGGCAAGTCATCCTGAGTAACCTGCTCCTTCTTTACGCCCAGTTCAATTATGCGGTCGGTCACCTTACGCATGGACTCCTCATCAAGTTCAATACCCATGGCCATAAGGTTCATCTGGATATTGGCCTTGCCGCTGTTCTTGCCCAAAGCATACTCACGCACGCGTCCGAATCGCTCAGGCAGCAGGGAGTTGAAATAGAGATTGTCCTTCTTGTCACCGTCGGCATGAACGCCGGCGCACTGCGTAAATACAAACTCACCCACCACAGGCATATTGTGCGGAATATGTATGCCGCTGTCCAGTTCCACCTGGCGGCTCACCTTGAACAGGCGGCTCTCATTCAGCCCTGTCTCCACGCCCATCTGATCCTTGAGCATAGCCAGCACGCTGCCCAGAGGCGCATTACCGGCCCTCTCGCCCAGTCCGTTCACAGTAACGTGAACACCCTTGACACCGGCCTTGACAGCCGCATAGACATTGGCCACAGCCAGGTCATAGTCATTATGTGCATGGAAATCAAAATGTATTGACGGATAACGTTCCACCATGCGGCGGCAGTACTCCAGAGTGGTATCCGGGTTGAGAATACCCAGTGTATCGGGCAGCATCACGCGCTTTACGGGCATCCCGGTCAGGGCATCCATCAGGTCAAACACGTACTTGGGCGAGCGTTTCATGCCGTTGCTCCAGTCCTCAAGATAGACGTTCACCTCCATGCCGCGGCTCACTGCGTACTCCACGGTGCTCTGTATGTCACTTATGTGCTCAGAAGCCGTCTTGCCCAACTGCGCGGTCACGTGCTTGAGACTACCCTTGCAGAGCAGGTTCATCACGCGGCATCCAGCCTCCAGAATCCAATCGGCCGACCGGTTCTGGTCAACAAATCCCAGCACCTCGACGCGACCCAGCAGGCCGTTGCGCTGAGCCCAATCGGCAATACCCTTCACGCAATCCTGCTCGCGGTCCGATACCATGGCCGATGCAATCTCCACGCGATCCACGTTCAGGTCCGACAGCAGCGACTGCACAATGCTCAGCTTCTCCTGATTGGAGAAACTCACGCCCGATGTCTGCTCGCCGTCACGCAGCGTGGTATCCAGAATCTCGATATAACGACCGCGAACTGCACGGCCCTCATACGCCTCGATATCGGCCTTACGGCTAAGCAGGTAATCAATATCGTCATAGCCGTTCAGAAGGCAGTGCTTCTTGTAGGCGTCAATCTCAAACTTCTCACTGTGTCCCGTAGCAAGACTGGTTACGGTCTGACTCTCCAGATCCACCCTTACAACGGTACCAGAATCCTTCTTTATGCTTGCCAGCAATTCGTCACGGAACTTGGTGCTCACCGTAACCGGCAGCACAAAGCAGTTGAGCAGGTTGCCACGGTGAATATCGGCAAAACGGTCCGATATAACCACCCTGATGCCGTATCCCGCAATTGCCCAAGCGGCATGCTCACGGCTGGAGCCCGATCCCCAGTTGGTGCCGGCCACCACTATCTCGTGGCAGCCCTTGTGGGGACGCTCGCTGTATTCGGGGCGGTTAAGCACAAAATCAGCCTTGGGGGCCTCATTGGCATCATAACGCAGGTCATGCATGAAAGCATCGCCAAAATAGCCCAGGTCACGGGTGGTAGCGGCCATGTATCGGGCCGGTATTATCAGGTCCGTGTTACAGTTGTCTATATTTATGGGAATGCAGGTTGATTCCACTATGCTCATTTTCCTTTCCATAGTCACAATAGTTTACGGGGGTCAGTAATAACACCTGTCAAGGCGCTAGCGGCCACAGTGAGCGGGCTGGCCAGAACGGTTCTGGAGCCGGGTCCCTGACGGCCCACAAAGTTGCGGTTTGAGGTCGATATGCACAGCTTTCCTGCCGGAACCTTATCGGGGTTCATGGCCAGGCAGGCCGAACATGACGGCAGACGCAGTTCAAAACCTGCATCCTCCAGTATCTTGTCTATACCCTCCTCTATTATCTGCTTACGCACTGCCCATGATCCGGGAACCAGCCATGCTGTCACACCGGGAGCCTTACGTCGGCCCTGAACTACGCTTGCAAAAGCGCGGAAATCCTCAATACGTCCGTTGGTGCAGGCACCCAGGAAACACCAGTCCACAGGTGTGCCTTCCAGTTTCTGCCCGGGCTTGAACTGCATGTAGTCCAACTGGACTTTCAACTGCTCACGCTCCTGCTCGGAGACTGATTCATAAGTAGGAATCGTGCCGTCCACCGCAATACCCGCACCCGGATTGGTACCGTAGGTAATACGCGGCGCAATGTCATCGGCATAATATGTAACCTCCTTGTCAAATACGGCGTCATCGTCGCTGCGCAACTGCCTCCACTGGTTGACGGCCTTGTCCCAATCGGCCCCCTTGGGCGCATACTCGCGTCCCTTAAGCCAACTGAATGTGGTCTCATCGGGGGCAATCAGTCCTGCGCGGCTGCCCATCTCGATAGACAGGTTGGAGAGTGTGAGGCGTCCTTCCATGCTCATATTGCGAACAACCTGCCCGGCATACTCAACGGCATAGCCCGTAGCGCCCGATGTGGTCATCTGCGCCATGATATAGAGTGCCACATCCTTGGCCGTAACACCCTCACTGAGTGTACCTTCAATATTGATGCGCATGGTCTTGGGCTTGCGCTGCAGGATGCACTGTGAAGCCAGCACCTGAGCCACCTCGGATGTGCCTATGCCCATTGCTATTGCGCCTATTGCACCGTGGGTTGATGTATGCGAATCACCGCACACTATTGTCATTCCGGGCAGTGAAAGACCTTTCTCAGGACCCACCACATGGATGATTCCGTTATCCGGGCTGCCCAGACCAAAGCACCTTATTCCAAACTCGCGGCAGTTGCGCTCAAGTGTCTCCACCTGCTTGCGGCCCACCGGATCGTCAATACGGTCAGCGCAGTCAGACTGGGTGTTATGGTCAGGCATGGCTATAACACGCTCCGGGCGCAGCACGCCGCAACCCTTCTCACGGATGGTATCAAATGCCTGCGGGGTAGTAACCTCGTGGCAATACAGACGGTCTATGTACAACTGTGTGGGACCGTCAGGGATGGCCTGCACTACATGCGCATCCCATATCTTGTCAAAGAGTGTCTTGCCCATCGTTCTCCGGTCTGAATTTGTTTATGCAATCTATATACGCCTCAACGCTGGCGGTAACGATATCGGTATCGGAACCGAATCCATAGTACAGATGGTTGTCATTCTCCACCTGCATATGCACCTTACAGGCGTCATCCGAACCCTTGGACAGAGCCTGGATGGTCATCTCCTTAAGTGTCATGGTGCGTTTGATAATCTTCTTGAGTGCCTTGATTGATGCATCCAGCGGTCCGTTTCCGGTCGATGAAGCGTCAAACAGCTGCCCGTCCACACTCAGACGTATGGTGGCATCGGGCACAACACCCTTACCGGTGGTAACTTCAAGTGCCTCCAGACGCACATGTTTCTTGGCCGATAAGTCCGCACCGGCAAGCATCAGTATATCATCATCGGTAAGTTCCTTCTTCTTGTCGGCAAGTTTAAGGAATGCCTCATATATGCGGTTCATTGCCACTGCATCAACCTTTACGCCAAGAGCATTGAGACGATGCTTGAGTGCTGCGCGTCCCGAGCGGGCGGTAAGTACTATGTTGGCCTCCTCCAGACCCACATCCTTGGGGTTGATTATCTCATACGTGCTGGTGTTCTTGAGCACGCCGTCCTGATGTATGCCGCTGGAATGTGCAAACGCGTTGCGGCCCACAATCGCCTTGTTGAACTGCACCGGCATGCTCATGAGCGATGATACCAGACGGCTGGCGGCGGTTATGCGCTGGGTGTTGATTCCGCACTCCAGAGGTAAGTTATGGTGGCACTTCAGGATCATGGCAATCTCCTCGAGCGATGTGTTGCCGGCCCTCTCGCCCACTCCGTTGATGGTCACCTCAACCTGACGGGCTCCGTTCAGGATGCCGCTCATGGTATTGGCTGTCGCCATACCCAGGTCGTTATGGCAGTGTGTAGAGAGTATGGCTTTTCCGTTGGCCAGTCCATCCACATGCTCCATCAGGTACTTTATCTTGGCTCCGAACTCATCGGGCAGGCAGTAACCTGTGGTATCGGGTATATTTATTATGGTGGCGCCGGCCTTAATGGCAGCCTCGGCCACGCGTGCCAGGTATTCATTATCGGTACGACCGGCATCCTCGGCGTAGAACTCCACCTCACAGCGCTTGGACGCAGAATACTTTACGGCTGCTACCGCACGCTCCAAGATCTCCTCTCGGGTGCTGTTGAACTTATATCTAATGTGCTCGTCGCTGGTGCCGATACCGGTGTGGATTCGCTTCAGCCTTGCGTACTGCAGAGCATCGGCGGCTGCGTCTATATCGGCCTCAACGGCACGGGTCAGGGCGCAGATAATAGGGTTGCTCACGGCTTTTGATATTTCCACTACCGAGTTGAAATCACCCGGGCTGCTTACCGGAAATCCGGCCTCAATCACATCCACGCCCAACTGCTCGAGCTGGCGTGCCACCTCAATCTTCTCAATGGTGTTGAGCTGGCAGCCCGGGACCTGTTCGCCGTCCCGGAGTGTGGTGTCAAAGAAAATGATCCTGTCTGACATACATTTTTATATTAAAAAAGCCTCTCTCACATCTGTGAGAAAGGCTTTTGCATTTTATTTCTTAGTTCAGATATATGCGTCAGGCTCTCTCACACCGGTTGTCCGGAATGATAATGTCAATAATAATGAGGCCCTGCAGTCGCATATAATCTCTGTTTATTCTTACGTTTTGTGCTTGCAAAGTTATACACTCATATCAAAATGACAAAACAAACGGCTCTTTTTTTCAAAAGACCGCAAAACTTAGGGTATAGGGTATCTGAAAAGGAAGCACCGCCAGACTATTCCCTTTGGGGACACAACGCTCCGAGGCTACTCCGGACCCATACGATGCCTAAGCATCGATCGCCTCCTTTTTAATCCCCTACGGGGCTTAACAGTCGTTGAACGCAACGATGTTCTTAACGGCATCTCCCGGGTCCTACGCTTACGCCTCTCCACAATGGTCCCCAAAGGGAATAGTCAGGCTACTGCAAATGGGAACCTTTCTGATACCCTATACCCTAAGTTTTGCTTGTGCGTCTAGGAGGGTGAGCAAAAATCGCTACCTTTGTTATTTGGAATGAATAAGGTGTATTACATAATTGCGGAACATCTGTTTTGCGTGGAGGCCGATGAGAATATCATTAAGCTTCTCAGCAACTATGAGCCGTTCAGAACGGAGCAGAGCAATGATGCACTGTTCAGCCTCACGGTTACTGACGGAGGGCCTGTACGATACGTTGAGGAACTGAGCCAGGATGAGGAGGGGCAGGATGTTGTTTGCGGACATACCGGGCAGGGGGATTCGCTGTTTGAGTTCCGGTTTGGCGGCAGGACGGCGGGATGGCTGGTCTGCGCTCCGGGATATCGCAGCGGCACTCTTTACCTTAGCGGATTCCAGACTAAAGCGGCTGTTGACAATGCGCTTATGATACAGTTCGCAATGGCATCGGCCACAGTCAATACGGTGCTTTTCCATGCGGCGGCGGTCAGTCTGGACGGCAAGGGATATATGTTCCTGGGCAAGAGCGGCACTGGTAAGAGCACCCATGCACGGCTGTGGCTCCAGAACATACCCGGCACTGAGCTCATGAATGATGACAACCCTGCCGTACGCATCAAGGCCGATGGCACCGCAGTGGTCTATGGCACCCCCTGGAGCGGCAAGACACCGTGCTACCGCAACATAAGCGCTCCGATTGGCGGAATTGTGCTGCTCAGTCAGGCACCTTATAATAAGATAGTTCGCCTTAAAGGCATAGGAGCATATGCCGCCGTGGTGCCCAGCATATCGGGTAAGCGGTGGGACAGCCTCATTGCCGACGGCCTTCATGAGACCGAGAACGCGCTGGCAAGTGGTGTGCCCGTATGGCACTTGGACTGCCTGCCCGATGCCGATGCAGCCCACTTGTGTAAAGATACAATTGCCCTATGACCGATGAGCAGATCATACAGGAGGCCGTGTGCCTGGTGCAGGACGGAGTGAGCGTGACATTCCCCGTCAAGGGACGCAGCATGCTGCCGTTCATATTCGGCGGCCGCGAGAGCGTGATACTGCAAAAGCCCGGCAGCCTGCAGCGCGGTCAGGTTGTGCTTGCTCAGGTAGGGCCAGACCGGTATGTGGTGCATCGGATAATAAAGACAGAGCCGGAACGGATAACCCTGATGGGCGACGGCAACATCCGCGGCACAGAGAGTTGCACACCGTCAAATGTGCTGGCCATTGCCACGCATGTGGTTGATGAAAACGGGCGGCGCCGCCCGCTTGACACCCGCGGACAATTTTTGAAAGCACGACTTTGGTATGGAATAAGACCGTTAAGACGCATTATTCTGGCCATTTTAAGAAGAACTTGTAAGAAATTCGCAATATGAAGATAAAGAAAGGATTTGTGCTGCGCACTGTGTGCGGTGAGAACGTGATAGTAGGCGAGGGCCTTGACGCCATAAACTTTGGCCGCATGCTCAGCCTTAACGAAACCGCCGCATGGCTCTGGAAACAGGCCCAGGAGCAGAGCGATTTTACTGCCCAGAGCCTATCAGAAGCTCTCTGTCAGGAGTATGACGTAACTCCGGAGCAGGCGCTACAGGATGTAACTGAGACTATTCAAAACTGGAAACAGCTGGGAGTAATAGAATGAAATACTGGAGCTGGATATGGCGTAACACGCAGGGCATCCGCCTTAACACGGCGGTCCGCATAGTGGCAGGCACGGCGCAGGTAGCGCTGGGTCTTATGATGGTATGGCTCAGCCGCCGTTTCATAGATGAGACCATCCGCACCGGAACCACCCGTGACGTGATAACTATGGTCATCTGGCTAGTGCTGACCGTTTTAGGCGGGGTTCTGCTCCGTCAGGTCTATTTCCTGCTCACCACCAAGGCCGGCATACACCAGACCAACACCCTACGCCTAAGGATATTCAGCTGCCTGTTCCGCCGCCAACTCTATGATGACAAGCAGATGCACTCGGGCGATGTAAGCTCACGCCTTACCAAAGACATAGAGTTGGTGTCCGATACCACCACCGATACCCTACCCCAGATGTGCATAACCGCCATCCAACTTGTAGGCGCATTCCTGCTGCTCCATTATTTTGACCGATGGCTGGCCTGGGCTCTGCTCATAATGACTCCGCTTGCCATACTCATGGCCAAGTTCATCGGCCGCCGCCTGCGCCAGATGACCCTTGACATACGTCAGGACGAGAGCCGCATCCAGATGCAGGTGCAGGAGGGCATGGAGAACAACGCCGTGCTGCGTGCCATGGGCAGCCAGGAGTGGATGACCGGCCGTCTGGACTCCGCTCAGCAGAAACTAAAGGGCAACATAATGCGCCGCACCCACTTTACCATAATGATACGCATCATACTGGGCAGCGCATTCGGCCTGGGATACCTGCTGGCATTCGTATGGGGAGGCCTGCAATTGCGTAACGGTGCCATCACGTTCGGTATCATGACATCGTTCCTGCAGCTGGTGGGCCAGATACAGCACCCGGTGATGCAGCTGCTCAACCTGGTGCCACAGGTGATACACTCCACCGCCAGCATAGACCGTCTGCATGAACTTGAAACCCTTGAAACAGGGCCCGATGCCTCAACGCTGCACCCCACCCTGAGCGGCATCCGGTTTGATAACGTCAGTTTCAAGTACGCCGGAGGTGACCGTCAGATACTCTCCGCCTTTACGCATGATTTCCGCCCCGGCACCAAGACCGCCCTCATGGGTGAGACCGGCATAGGCAAGACCACCCTGTTCCGCCTCATGCTGGGATTCATCAGCCCCCAGAGCGGCAGCATCAGCCTTTATGGAACGGACGGCAGCACCATGCCAGTGGGCGCTCAGACCCGTCCCGATTTTGTATTCGTACCCCAGGGCAATACACTCATGAGCGGCACCATACGGTTCAATATGCAGGTGGCCGATCCGGATGCATCGGACGAAAAACTAAAAGAGGCCCTTCATACCGCCTGCGCCGATTTTGTGCAGGAACTCCCCGACGGTCTTGATACCCTGCTCGGTGAGCGCGGCAGCGGACTGAGCGAAGGCCAGGCCCAAAGAATAGCAATAGCCCGGGGCTTGCTGCGCCCGGGCTCCATATTGCTTCTTGATGAGATAAGTTCGTCTCTTGATCCCGAGACAGAGACTGAGCTCTACGCCCGCCTCTTCAAGGCTTATCCCAGCAAGACTATGATCTTTATCACTCACCGCACCGCCGTCACTACGCTCTGCGACTCAACCCTCACACTCTAACTAAAATGACACAAAGGGATCAGATTCCTGCGTCATTATGTTCAGTATGTTAAACGATTTTGCATCAAATATGTTCAACATATCGAACATATTATTCAAATCAAAAGCGATATTACACCAATTGTTCAGTATGTTAAACAGATTTATTTCTAAAATGTTTTGTATATTGAACATTCTTTTGTTTATCTTTACACCCAAAAATATAATAGAGTGAGAGAATGGAAGCACTGATTAGAAGACACATTAACAGAATGCAGACTGTAAAACTGGATTTTGTCAGAAGTGTAATGGATGAAATCGACTGGAATGATCGTCTGCTGATGATTAAGGGACAAAAGGGTGTGGGAAAGACCACACTCATGACTCAACGCATTATGCAGGCATTTGGACCTGTTAATACAACTGAAGTGTTGTATGTCAGCTTGGATAATATCTATTTTGGTACGCACAATCTTCTGGATTTCATTGAGCAATTTCATGCGCAAGGCGGGAAATACCTGTTTCTGGACGAAGTGCATAAATACAAAGGGTGGAGTTTGGAAATCAAGAATGCGTACGATGAATTTGAAGATATGCACTTTGTGTTGAGCGGCTCTTCTCTGGTAAACCTTAATGAAGGTCAGGCTGATTTGTCGCGCCGTTGCATTACATATACCATGCAGGGACTATCGTTCAGAGAGTATCTGAATATGTTTCATCAGATGGACTTCAAGAAGAGGTCACTTCAGGAGATCCTGACGGATGGCAATAGCCTATGTGCGCAGGTGAATGCGCAATTACGTCCACTGCCACTTTTTTCGGAATATCTGCGTTATGGGTACTATCCGTTCCTGAAAGAGGGACAGAATAATTACTATGTACGCATAGAGAATATTGTCAATACTATCATAGAGGAGGAATTGCCTCAGTTGAGGAAACTGGATGTAGGGAATATCCGGAAGATAAAGTCACTTTTGGGAATTCTTTCATCAGGTGTTCCTTATACTGTCGACACTACAAAACTGTCATTGATGGCTCAGATTTCGAGAAATACCTTGTTGCAGTATCTGCAGAATCTCAATGAGGCACGATTGATTCAGTTGCTATATTCTGATGTCACAAATGTGAAACGATTGCAAAAACCCGATAAGATCTATATTGAGAATACCAACATGTTGCATGCCCTCACCTCTACACAGGTTAATGAAGGAACGGAACGCGAAGTGTTTTTCGTTAATCAGCTATCAGCAGCTCATGTGGTTGAGTATAGCAAAACATCTGCAGACTTCACTATAGATCATCAGTTTACCATTGAGGTTGGCGGACGCTCCAAGGATGGTAAACAGATTGCGGGTGTTGCCAACAGTTTCATTGCTTCAGCTGACCAAGAATATGTACTCGGAAACAAAATTCCCCTCTGGCTCTTTGGTTTTTTGTATTAAATCACTCTGCAGGACACTGGCACCCGCTCACTTACTACAAGGTGCTTAAGCAGCAAGAAGCCCAAACGGGTATTCCCCATTTGGGCCTCTGATTAAGAATCTGTTCCAATCAAGCCAGACTATCGCCTCTATCTGGCATCTGACCGGGAATCTGGCCGAATCCGCTTCCCCAGCCCGGAATTGTCCTGTCTCCACTGCCGCACAGGATACTTGTTGTCTCAATATCTATAACCTGAGTATTGGGTTTGCTATATCTCTTTTTCATAATTATTGCTGTCATTTGATTACGGACTGTGGTTATCATTCACTGATGAGCACTTTCCTGCCATCTGAGTTCAGGTACAGACCAGGAGTCAAAGGTGTGCCCTCAACCGGCTCTCCGTTTATATGGAACCAGCGGTCTATCGTTACTTCACCCGTGGCGGTATCTATTGTACCTACAGCGGTTGTTCCGCCACCATTGCCTATCAGACGTACGGTTATACGGTCCGGCATTACGTCAGACTGAACTCGTCTGGAAGGAGCCTGCAGGGCGCTGTTACTGCCGGAGTATGTAAGATACGCACGGAACGGCTGTATGTAAGCTCCGGTAGCGGCCTTTATGAACTGGCCGGCCGTTACATCTGTCTGCCCATCGCTAGCCTTACCACCTGTGGCCGCAAATCCGAACACAGTCCCGCTGAACGGCTCTGTCCCGTAATCCAGACGGCTGTAAGTTCCGTGGAACGTCCAGTCACCGCTCTCAGTTGTATCGGCTGTGACAGATGCAGGTACATTGTCTATAGTACCGCTGAATGTCACGCTTCCGTCAGCATCGGGCAGGAACAGATACGGAGTATTAGCTACAGTTTCTGTTACCATGTTAGGGGTAGCGTCAACCATTGTGGCAACCCAACCATCACTGCTGTTGTATGTAACATCCTGGAACTCATAGACCTTACCTCCGCTGATGCTTGTCATGGGGAACGGCAGACAGATTGTCGATGCCTTACCGGCTGAGAACTGGCGGCTGAACGACACCTCCACCTGCTTGCCCTGCCACTGGCTCGTCAGCGTGCTTACGCCATCGGCCTCCGTCAGCGTCAGCTCGTTCTTCGTCAGCTTGGCATACAGGCTGAACGAGCCGTCGGTGCCGAAGGGGATGACGGTGGGGGCGACGGTTCGCTGCTCATCGGTGAACCAGCCTTCGAAGGTGCTGCCGGGCGACTCAGCGGGTGCGGAGAGGCTGATGGCGGCGTGGCATACCTGATTGTCGGCGTTATGGCTGTCGAACAGCAGGCCGTCGGTCGAGGCGAAGGGCTTGGCGCTGCTGCCCTGTATCTTGATGGGGGCATCGTTGGTGGCGGGGTTGGATGTGCTGAAGTGGCTGCCACTGATGCCAGAGAACGTGGGGTCGGTCACATCGGTGCCACTATCCCACTTGACGATGTAGGGTTTCCCCGCGCTGATGCTGCTGGCCGTCTTGAAAGCGACGGTGAGGGTGCCCGTTTCGCTGTTGTAGGCGGTGTTCTCGGTGTCGAGTTCCTTGATGGTTGCACCTTTGAGGGGTGAATTGGAATAGCCGAGGTTGGAGAAGTCGAACGGCAGGGCGATGGTGTTCCACGAGCCGTCCTTGTGTAGGGTGTAGCCCTTCAGTGTGACGTTAAGGTTGGCGACAGTGGGGGGCGTGCCGCTGTGTGCGGTGCTGCTCTTGCCTCCACCGTAGGTTGCGGCGTATGCGTCAAGGAGTGCGGAGTTGTCGCGGTCAGTGTAGAGGAAGAAACTCTTGGTGAACGAGGTGCCTTCAACATCGCCCGTGCCTGTGCCGATGTTGAAGGCGTAGCTGCCCACCAGCGAACTGTGGTATTTGTTGTCGTTGAGGGTACCAGAATTATTGCCCACGACGGCGCCGGAGTTGGTGACATCAGGGACGATGACGCCAGCGGCGGTGCAGTCCGACACGGTACAGCCGTCATCGTTCCCGCCTACGACACCTCCGAAACTTGAGCAACTCGCCGCGCTGCAGATGATGACGGCGGCGCTGGTGCAGTCAGTGACGGTGCCATAAGTACTATTACCCGTATAAAACTTGTTGCTACCCATAATGCCGCCCACCGAAGTTGAGTTATTCTGGACAATATGGACGGCCACCGTGTGGCCTGCTTCGCAGCCTGCTACGGTGCCGCCAGCGTTTCGTCCCACGATGCCGCCAGTGAAACTCCTGCCTGTGATGCGGCTGTCGACAAGTTTGACGTTTTGCACAGTCCCTTCTTGAACACATCCGAAAAGTCCTTGATAGGAAGAACTGCCCTTGTTGATGCGGATGCCGCTGATGGTGTGGCCCTGGCCGTCGAAGGTGCCACTGAAGGGAGTATCCATCACCGTTGATAAAGCATTGACGTAGATTGTTTGCTGACAGCCGATAGCCGTGTAGTTGTGCTCGTCGCTGCCGTAATCGTCCCAGGTGCTGGTGGGCGCAAAGTCGATGTCGGCGGTCATCTTGAAGGTCAGGCCCGAGCAGTTGTGTGGCTCTTTTACAGTGACTAACACTTCGCCGATGTCATTTCCCTGGGTCTCATACTCGCCTTTCACATACTCAGCGAGGTCGCTCAGGTGTTGGGCGCAGTTGATTTCGTAGGCGCCGAGTGTCTCGTTGTACGCGATGCTGCCGATGGGCAGGCGGGCAAAGTTGGCGCTGACGGTGACGTCGGCAGCAGGCACGGTGAAGGTGTTGCCGTCGATGGCCGTGCCGTTCACGCTGAAGCCCTCGAAGGAGAAACCGTCGGGCACGTTGTAGGTGAGGCTTAGCGTCTGGCCCTCGCCGCTGTATATCTTGCCGCCGTAGCCGATGGCCGTGCTACCGTAGGCGGTGATGCCGCTTACGTCGTAGGTGGTCTCGGTGCCACCGAGGGAGATGCCTTCGCCCAGAGTGATGGCGCGGGCGCGGCGGGCACCGTCCTGGTCGGCGGCTCCGGTGTAGGCACCTACACCGCCGAGGTTGATGGCCGTGTAGTAGTTGTTACTTAAGGTGGCTCCGGTTTTGTCACCCGCAATGCTGCCGACATAGCTTGAGCCAGTGACGCTGGTGCCAATGTAGAGGCAGTCCTTGAGAGTACCATTATCCACGTTGCCGACGATACCGCCGCAATCGTTACAAGTTAGACCACTATTTTCGATGGTAGCGGCACTGACGCAACCAGATATCAGGGCTCCAGTGCCAACTAAATAACCCACGACGCCGCCAAACATTTTACCAGTACTACATCCGACCCTGATGGTAACGCTGCTTTCCACGCGGCAGTTGCGAACAGTGCCCCAACTGTTGTACCCGGCGATGCCTCCGACGCGTTCGTATCCGGTGAAGGTACTGTTGGCAAGGACGACATTCTGCACGGTGCCATGAGCGATGCAGCCGAAGAGGCCGATATATTGGTCGGCTCTGGTGTTGCCCGTGCGGGTGACGGTGATGCCGCTCACGGTGTGGCCCTGCCCGTCGTAGGTGCCGCGGAAGTAAGAGTGGTCATTGTCGCCTTGGTAGCCGATGGGCGTGTAGCCTGCGTCGCATACGATGTCCTGCGTCTGGCGGAAGGTGATGCCGTCACACTCGTTACGGCTCACGTTGACGATGTTGGCCAGGCGGTAGAGGTCGGTCTTGGTGGCTATCTCGTAGGTGCCTGTCGCCAGCTGGTTGAGGTCGCTGAGCGACCAGACATAGGTCGCATCAAGAGTAATGCCGAAGTTCTTGCTGACGGTGCCGCTGAAGTTGTTGCCCGCCAGGTCCTTGACGGTGCCGCTCAGGGCGCTGACGCTGAAGGTGCCGGTAGCATCGCTGGCTATCTGCCCACAAAAGGTGAGCACGTTGCTGCCGCTACCGGCGCAGTAGCTGAGCGTGCCCCACGTGGTGGTGAGTGTCGGCGTGCCGTCCACGGTGACAAGCTCGCTGAAGGGCACGCTCACGTAGATGATGTTGCCCTTCTGGTGGCGTCCGCCGCTGACCTTGTAGTTGTTGAGCGCAGTGGGTGCGGTGGCATCGACCAGGGCCAGGCGCACCTTCAGGTCCTTGAAGTACCAGTCGTCGCCGCCAGAGCCTGCCGCATCGAAGCGGACATTGATGTTGTTCACCGTGGGAGCGAGAACCAGCGAGCCGGAGTTCTCAGCACGGAGGGAGGGCGTGGCGCTCTTAAACTCCTGCTCATAGAGATGGGCGTTGTCGTAGTCGAACTCTTGCCAGTTCCAGCCGTTGCCGCTGTACTGCGCGTTCCTGTCCGCATAGTCCCAGCGATGAGGGAAGAACTGCGTATGCGGATTTGTCTCCACACTGCCGCTGGGGTCGTAACTGAGGATAAAGCAGGCCTTGTAGAGCGAGGTTGAGGGGGTGTTGACGGCTCCGTTGGGGTCGTTGTCGTCGTAAGTAGAGCTGTTGTCGACCAGTATCTGGATATACTGGTAGCCATCCTGATCTTCCTTCTGCGTGAAATAGACGGTGGCATACATTTTGGTACCGCTGCTGTTCAGGTAGGTGCGCAGGGTGCTGTTGCTGTTATAGAGCGCGCCTGTGCTGATGGTGTGTACGGCTTGGCTGTAGCCACCTTCACCAACCTTGACCCACGTACCGACCGAGCCGCTGTGGGCCACGTCTAAATAGTGGGTGGTGCCAGAGAGGAGGATGCCGTCGCCGTAATGGTCGAAATAGGCCAGGCCAGTGATGCTTTTGTTCAGATAGGTATCCGTGAACTGGGTGCCGCCCGAGACGGTGCGGTCGCGCTGGGCGATGACGGTGCCATCAACGTCGAGCAACTCGAAGCGGTAGGCGCGCGAATTACTATTATAGACCTTGTAAACAGCATCGCTGGGTGCTGCTTCCGTCACGGTGACGGTCTTGCTCGTCTGTCCTGCGGCGAAGGTCAGGCTGCCGCTGACTGCGGTGAAGTGCTGCCCCTCGAGGGCCGATAGGCTTACGGTGCGATAATGGACCGTCTCGGCGGCAGTGCTCACGCTGCGGGTGATGGTGAAGGTGGTGATGCCTGCGCTGGTGCTGCTCGTCACGGTGAACGTGCTTGCAGCCCAGGCACTCTGCCCCGCGGCCACTGCTGCTATCGTCAGCACCAGGGCGAGGACTCTCTTGATTTTAGTTTTTCCTTTCATTGCTTTATTGTTGTATTTGTTTTGCTTTTGCCGACAGGTGTCTCATTCGTGAGGGTTATATCGTGATAATCACGCCAATGATGAATGGCAGAGTACATACACCACATTATGTATGCAACGCTGGTTACTATGAGTATAGTAAGTATGATGGCAAGGACTGTCATAACAAGTAAAAAGCCCACAGTTAATACTACGGGCAAAGTTCGGAGGCATTGGATTAGAGCCTGTCAAAACGGGTAAAAAGTTCAGGAGGTTTTGTCAAAACAGGTAAAATTTTTAGCCCGTTTGTAAAGCCTCAGTAAATTATACACATTTTGGCAGTGACGCATCAGGGGCAAACTAAAATGATACAAAAGTGGTCTGACCCCAATTGTACTATTCCAGCTGGCGGCGGACGTTGTAGTATGATTGGCGGGAACCGAAACCCGATGCGGTGACAATCTCCTCAATGGAGGCTTCGGGATGCTGGACCTTGAGACGTGCCACATGAGCCAAGCGGCAACGGTTTATATACACGTAGAACCCGCCCATACGCTCATTGATGACCTGTGACAGATATGTGCGGTTAACGCCGCAGGCACGTGAAAGGCTGGCAAGCGTAAGATGGCTGTCCAGATAAGCCTGCTCCTGCTCAACGTGGCGACGTATTATGGCGGCTATATCATCCTTACGGTCTTGTGACAGTGTCTCCTCCACCACAGGCTCTGGTTTTGGCTCACTGATTTGTGGCTCAGGCAGGTCGGGAACAGCCTCAATCTGCAGTTCACCGGACTCAAGACGCTCCACATCCATAGTACGGTGTGGCCCTAGCGCTCCTATGATGAATATCAGACCTAACACTGACAATATCAGCATAGTTATGGAAAGTGAGGTCCGCGTACCAATGAATGTACCTGTCCAACTTGCTATAAGATGCATGATGGGCACCCATATGATTCCTTTGGCAAAATTGCGCGGAAAATCATCGGGATTGGAGTAGTTCTCCTCCTGGAAACGGCGCATGGCACGTGCAACCATTGTAACAGCCAGAACAAAGCAGGCCAGATAGACCAAAGCAAGGAATCCGGAAATGCTGAAAAACCATAAGCAGAAGTCACCTTGAAGTTGAGTTCCCGGAATAAGAGTCAGCACAAGCGCTGTCACTGTCATCAGTGTAAACGGGATGTAAAGGGCATAAACCGGATTGCGCCACCACCTTACTTTGAGCACCCTTCCGAAATAACTGAAAATAAGCACGGCGCAGAAGAATGGAGATGCCAGAATGAGAAGCATTCGCAGATAAAGGATCGCATCGGTATCGGTAGGCATGAATACTATCGGAACAAGCAGCAAATCTGACATATAGCAGAACACCACTGCTTTCCACGCAGGGTAATAGTAATCGGCATGACGAGCGTAAGGCTCACACTTGTGCCCCCACCTGATGGCACCGATGCACACGCTGACAGCGATATAGACCGCCACCGCCGCACTGAACATCGTATCATCAAATGAGTACATCATAATGCTTTCCTCTTGTAGCAGTCCTTCTTGTCACAGAGGCCGCAGGTGTATGGCAGGTAGCGGACATCGGGCCCTACGCCAATGATGCCGCTCACTGATTTCATCGGGAGCATGAGGCAGGACTCCGTGAGTTCTATACCGCAGGGGGTCTTCTCCGGAAACAGGCTGAAGAGTGCCGGCTGGGCCGATACGTGCCAGCCGCAGTATCCTGGGCTGAAACGATTGGTGCGCTTGAATCCTGCCGGATCTATCTCGGCCTGCAGCACCGTCTCCATATAATCGGCCACACTTTCCACTATCTGGCTGCCCACGCAGTCCATAGCGTAGGTCTGAAACATGTCGTCACGGCGCTTTACGGCATCTGCCCACTGGAAATAGCCGTTACCCACCGTTGCCACAAATACGGCATAGCGCTGGGCTCCGCGTAGTTGGCGGCAGATAATCCTGCCGGCATCAAAGGTTACGGGTCCACCCTGCCCTATCAGTGTAAGCCTGTTGTTTTCCAGATCCAGGCTGCCATCCACCAGCACATAATTGAACTGTGGGCGCAGGAACTGGGCGCTTTCACGCAGCAGGTACTCAACAGTTGTGCGAGTCTGTTCATCAGGCTCGCTGTCCTTGTACCCCATAAAGGAATAGACCTCCTTAAGAGGTATATCCAGTCGGTTAATATCTATCTGCTGCCAGCTCATTTTTTCTTGACGCAAAGGGGTCGTATCGTTTTGCGTCATTTTTTGACGTAAAACGAAACGACCCCTTTGCGTCACTTTGCTTCGTTAAACAAAAATTCTCTAAAGTCTGCGTAGTCCTTGCTTATTTCCACACTCTGCTTGGTGCCCTTCATGAAGGCCTGCAGGCGGGCGGGAATCTCCACATCACCGCCGGTAATGGCATCCACCTTCTCCTTGAACTTGGCGGGATGCGCGGTCTCAAGGAACACACCGTACTCACCCGGCTGCAGCTGCTCCTTGAGGGCGCGATAGCCGCATGTTCCGTGCGGGTCAAGCAGGTAACCGGTACGCTCATAGCACTCCTTGAGCGTCTCCTTGATCTGCTCATCGGTATAGGTAGCACCACTTATGTGCCCTGCAATATCCTTGTGTGAGCCGCCGTACAGGGCAAGCACACGCGCAAAATTGCTGGGATCGCCCACATCCATCGCATTGGCCAGTGTCTGGACCGATGGCTTGGGGCTATAAACGCCGGTCTGCAGGTAATTGTAGAATATGTCGTTGGCATTGTTGGCGGCAATGAAACGCTTTACGGGCAGTCCCATGAACCAGCCGAACAGTCCGGCCGTGATGTTGCCGAAGTTTCCGCTTGGCACACAGATGACCAGGTTATCGGCCTTACCCAGACGTTTCATCTGTGCGTAGGCATTGAAGTAGTAGAATGCCTGAGGCAGGAAACGAGCCACGTTGATTGAGTTGGCCGATGTCAGTTTCATGCGCTGGTTGAGCTCTGCATCCATAAAGGCGTTCTTGACCAGCGCCTGGCAGTCATCAAACACGCCATCTACCTCGACAGCGGTGATGTTGCGGCCCAGCGTGGTGAACTGGCACTCCTGAATGGGGCTTACCTTGCCTTTGGGATATAGCACATACACATGCACGCCCTCCACGCCCAGGAATCCGTTGGCAACGGCGCTTCCGGTATCGCCCGATGTGGCCACCAGCACATTGACCAGCTGTTTCTCCTCCTTGTTGAAGTATCCCAGCAGGCGAGCCATAAAGCGTGCGCCTACATCCTTGAAGGCAAGTGTGGGACCATGGAACAACTCCAGCGAGTAGATGTTGTCATCAACCTTGACAACGGGAGTCTCAAAAGCCAAAGTATCATAGACAATACGCTTAAGGTCATCGGCCGGGATATCCTCAGCAAAAAACGCCTTGGCAACCTCAAATGACATCTCCTGGAACGTCATCTTGTCGATGCCGTCAAAGAACTCCTTGCTCAGTTTGTTCAAGCGCTCCGGCATGTAAAGGCCGCGGTCAGGTGCCAGTCCGCGAACCACCGCCTCACGCAGGGTCACGTCACTTGACTTATGGTTTGTGCTGTAGTATTTCATCGTAGTGATAGGAAAATCTTAGTGAATTCTGTACCCTCAATGTTGCCGTAGCCGCCCTGCTTGCAACTCTCCTCGTCAAAAACAGTCACGCCGTCAGCCTCCAGTCCCGGGGCATAGATAAGGAACGGAATGGGGTCCGATGTGTGCGTGCGGTGTGCGCAGGGCGTGGGGTGGTCAGGCAGAACTGCAATTGCCACCGGCTCATTCCACTTGGAAACCTCCTCATAGATGGGACCTATCAGGCGGCTGTCCAGATCCTCAACGGTGCGGTTCTTGAGCGTAAAGTTGCCCTCATGACCGGCCTCATCGGGGGCCTCGACATGCACATATACAAAATCATCGGTCTTAAGGGCATCAATTGCAGCCTGTGCCTTGCCCTCATAATTGGTATCGAACAGACCGGTTGCGCCCTCCACGTCAATCACCTTCATGCCAGCATAATGGCCTATTCCCTTGATAAGATCTACGGCCGATATCACCGAACTCCTGCGTACATTGGGATAGAGCTCACTGATGGGCTGCATGGACGGACGGTAACCGGGTGACCAGGGCCAGATGCTGTTGGCGGGGTCCTTACCCTCTGCCACACGCTTAAGGTTTACCGGATGCTTGGACAGGATATCCTGTGAGCGCAGTATCAGGTCATTAAGCAGCTGAGCGGTAGGCTCTGCTTCGGGTGTTGTTGCCTTTACCATAAGGTCACGGAACGGCTGTCCCGGCACATCATGAGGCGGAGTACAGATAAGCTCTTTGCGGCCTCCGTCCACCACCAACAGATGGCGGTACTGTATTCCGGTATGGAAATGCACCTTATCGCTGCCAAGTTCCTTGTCCAGAGCCTTGATAAGCTCATCGGCCTCAGGGGTGGTTATATGTCCTGCCGAGTGGTTCTTGATAAGTCCGTTCTCTATGCAGATTATGTTGCAGCGCATACCCATCTGTCCGGGCTTGATATCCACGCCTATGTTTGCGGCCTCAAGCACGCCGCGGCCCTCAAACGAGCGGGTCACATCATAGCCCATCACGGTCATGTTGGCCACTTCGCTTCCGGGGTGGAATCCGTCAGGGACTGTCTTGAGCATGCCGGTGCGACCTTTGCGCGCAAGCATGTCCATATAGGGTTTGTGGGCGTTCTGGAGTATGGTCTTACCGCCAAACTCCTTTACCGGCCAGTCGGCCATTCCGTCACCCAAGATGATAATGTATTTCATTTTTGGAAAAGACTGTTCAAATCAGATATTAGCAATACTCATTATGTCTGCAAACACACCTGCTGCGGTAACTGCTGCGCCGGCACCGTAACCCTGAATCATCATGGGATACTCCTTGTAACGCTCGGTTGTGAGCAGGATTATGTTGTTGCTGCCCTGCAGGTTATAGAACGGATGGTACTTGTTGACCTCGGCCAGCGATATGCTTGCCTTGCCGTTCTCCAGGCGGGCTACAAAACGCATGCGCTTGCCCTCCTTCTCCACACGTGCACGGCGCTGCTCAAAGTCGGCATCCAGTTTGGGCAGTTTCTTCCAGAACTGGTCAATGGTGCCGTCAAACAGCTCCTGCGGTATGAACAACTCGCTCTTGACATCATTCTGCTCAATGGCGTAACCACTCTCACGGGCCAATATCACCAGTTTGCGCAGCACGTCCTTACCGCTTAAATCAATACGCGGATCGGGCTCGCTGTAACCCTTCTCCTTGGCCAGGCGTATGGTCTGGCTCAGAGGAATATCGGCACTAAGGGTGCTGAATATGAAGTTAAGCGTACCGCTTACCACAGCCTCGATCTTAAGGATATGGTCACCGCTGTTTATCAGGTCGTTGATGGTGTTAATGACCGGCAGGCCTGCGCCCACGTTGGTCTCAAACAGGAACTTGACGCCGCGGCGGCGTGCAATCCTCTTGAGTTCCATATATTTGTCATACTCCGATGAGGCCGCAATCTTGTTGGCAGCCACAACCGATATGTTATGATCCAGGAAATCACGGTAAAGTCCGGCAACATCGGCACTGGCGGTGCAATCCACAAATACCGAGTTGAATATGTTCATGCCTATTACCTCATCGTGAAGGGTCTTTATGTTGCTTGCGGGGGCCTTCTCCAGCTGCTCGCGGTAATTGTCCAGGTCAAAGCCCTCACGGCGGAACATAGCCTTGCTGCCGCGTGCAATACCCACCACGTTGAGTTTGAGTCCGCGCTCCTGCATCAGTTTCTCACGCTGACCGCGGATTTGCTCCAACAGGCTGCTGCCCACGGTACCCACACCGCAGATAAAGAGGTTGAGCACCTGATACTCGGACAGGAAGAACGAGTCATGAATTACGTTGAGTGACTTGCGCAGCGAGCTCTTCTGGACCACAAATGATATGTTGGTCTCGGATGCACCCTGTGCGCAGGCTATCACATTGATACCGTTTCGGCCCAGCACGCTGAACAACTTTCCGGCAATACCCGGGCTGCGTTTCATGTTCTCGCCCACGATAGCCACCGTAGCCAGGTCCATCTCGGCCGATATGGGGAATATGGCACCCAGTGCAATCTCCTTGCTGAACTCACGGTTCAGAAGCTCGCATGCCGGCGCCGCATCCTCATTGCGTACACCTATTGAGGTACTGTTCTCGGACGATGCCTGTGATACCATGAACACGCTGATGCCGTTTTCGGCCAGTGTCTTGAATATGCGGTAGTTAACGCCTATCACGCCCACCATACCTAAGCCACGCATGGTGATAAGGGCGGTGTTGCCTATGCTTGATATACCCTTGATGGCCTTGGTTCCGGCGGGGAGTTCGTTCACTATCTCGGTACCGCGGGCCGTGGGGTTGAATGTATTCTTTATCAGTATGGGGATGTTCTTCTGGCAAACCGGGTAGATTGTAGGCGGATAGACCACCTTGGCACCGAAGTTGCACAGCTCCATTGCCTCCACGTAACTCAGTTCATCTATGGTGTATGCAGTGGATATCACTCTGGGGTCGGCCGTCATGAATCCGTCCACATCGGTCCATATCTCCAGCACGCTGGCATCCAGTGCGGCTGCCAATAGTGATGCGGTATAGTCCGATCCTCCGCGACCCAGGTTGGTTATCTCACCCGTCTGGGCATCGGCCGATATGAATCCGGGAGCCAGAGCCTTGTGAGGCATATCCTTGAATGTCTCGCGGATAAGGCGGTAGGTAAGGTCGCTGTCAATGGAGTGGTTGTGGCCGTTGTGTTCGGTCTTGATGAAATCACGCGAGTCATAGAGTCTGATGTCATCTATGAGCTGTGCCACAATCTGTGATGACAGGCGCTCGCCGTAGCTCACTATGGTATCCATGGTCTTGTCCGACAGGTCGTGCAGCAGGTAAAGTCCCTGCATGATCTCCTTGAGTTCACCAAAGAGCTTACGCACAAGGCTGTAGGCTTTACGGCGACGTTCAGGCAATATAACGTCACGAATCATCTGCTCATGACGTGCCAGCATAGCCTCCACCTCAGCCTCATACTGACGTTCACCCTTGGCAGCCATCCTGGCCGTAGCAATGAGTTTGTCAGTTATTCCGCCCAAGGCCGATACCACTACTATCACATCATCCTGCTGTGACTCAACAATCTGTTTAAGGTTGGTGATGCTCTCCTTTGATCCAACGGACGAGCCACCGAATTTCAAAACTTTCACAGTAACAACTTTTTTCAAACCGCAAAAATACTCCTTTTTCAGCAGATTTCCTTTAACTGCGCTGATAATATATACAAACTCCGATTATTTGGTTTAAATAAATCCATTATTTAAAAATATGGCTTATATTCGCATCATATTAACCTTATCACTATCATCTGGAAATGGATATAAAAAGACTATTTGCATGGGCAATAATTGCCATGCCACTGTTTGCAGCATGCGACAGCGGTGACAAGATCAACGATGAAGGCAATGAAGAAGGCCAGTCTGTTGAGGTTTCAATGAAAACCCTGGTAGGTGAATGGTTCCTCAATTCATTTGGTGAATTTGAGGAAACAGAACAAACCCTTACCATTAAGAGCAATAACACTTACGTTGAGGAGACTACTGTCTATTCAACTTATGACAACAAGAAGGAAATCAGGAACCAGTACAGGACTGAAGGCACTTTCACTCTTGAGGGATCACGCCTGTACGGTAAAGTCACCAATTCACAGTCCAGGTATGCCAAATTCGTTGACGGAGAGAACACCGGATTGAGTGATTGGGAAGATAATGACTGGTACACTTCATTTGATACCGTTCAGGTAAGTCTTTTACGCAACGGATCATTGTTGTTGCTTCAGACAGTTTACTCTAATGGAGAGGATATCAATGCAAATACTGCATTCTTCTTCAAGAAGGGAGCCAAACTACCCAGTGACAAGTCAGAACTGCAGGGCACATGGTACTGGATGGAGTCAGGAATGATTTCAGATGATGCCGTAGTGAGAGTGGCTGTCAAATTCACTAATGACAATGTTGATATGATCATCACTCCCTGGGGAGCGCGTTATACCGGCAAGTACACTTATAAGGACGGCATTGTATCAATAGGCAAGACAACATTCTACACAACCCGTGATAAAACCGGTTATAATGATGTGATAGATTACAATAATCCTTATGACTCACAATGGCGTATTCCTGAGGAGGATGACTATTATCAGAACGGCTACCCTGACGGACTCTCATTCCCGTTTATAGTAAACGGTAAGATTGCATACAGCCTGTTTGTAGGACTTGCACCTGTTTACCAGAAACAATAATTATCTCTCAACACAAAAAGTATTACGCCTCTTAAGGGAAATGGGGGTTCTCCTTAAGGGGCGTAAAAATTTCCCACCTGGGATTTTTTATTTTCCCACCTGGGATTTTTCTCCGTAAGATGTCAACTTTTTCACTTGCAGAGTTGCTGCGCCGCAAGCACCAGGAACATGTAGTGCGATGAGCCGCCGCCCAGGACATACTCGGTCTGTTGCCACAGGAACGGCCAGGTAAGCAGTTCCGGGAAATCGGGACGGATCATTGCGGTACCCGATATCACTCCGCCGGGGATGTAACTCCAGTCTGCGCGGTTCAGGCCGTAGCCCACTGTGGCCGACTGTGCTCCTACGCCCGATGCAAATGAAGCCTGGTTGCTGCCGGGATGACATCCCAGCACAAAATTCAGGGCACTGAGCATAGGTTTGATATCGAATATCTCGGGATAGGCAGATACCAGGAAATACTGGCGGTAACCGAATGACTGGATATCCCATCCTGCGCCCCAGATGGAGGGCTGGTAAGGAACGCCGTAAGGGGTAGCCTGAGCCTGACGCTGTATGCCGGCTGGTACGTTCTTGAGGGCCTGTTCAAAGGCATCCTTCCATGCGGCAGCCTCCTGGTCATTCTGCAGTGTACCGAACTTCTTGGCCACACGACACAGATACCACGCATTGTTCTGGATGCCGCGTACTATATTATCCTTACGCCCTATCAGATAGTCACGATAAACTTTTTTACCTGTGGCAAGATAGAGTTCGGCTGCAAGCTGGGTCATATCAGTAGCACGCATTCCGCGGCCCAGAGGTTGTGCCTGCTCTGCAATCTCATTATAGATAGCCTGCGCAAAATCCAGGCAATGGGTTGCCAGAGTATCGTTCATGCCCTTGAGAACGCGGTATGATGCAGCCATTCCCGCCGCTGCCGATACGGCACGGCCGGGATTCTGCTCGGTGAATATCCAGCGGTCGTCATCATTGCCTTTTATGCCGTCGGTCATAGCGGCCGCATCACCCAGCATTGCATATTGGCGAAGGCTGTTGCAGATGATTCCTCTGTACGGACGGCCCAAAGCCAGCCATGAGTTTATCACAATAAGCGCTCCGTTCTCAACCTGCTGCAGGATATCGTTCTTGCCGTCGGGCTGGTGTATCTCGCAGATGCGTTTTACCTGGTCTATGGAAGTTACGTCAATATCGGGATGGAATGACTCATATGCCAATGCCAGGATGTATGATTCGCCGGCCTGCGATTCTATGCGCAGGTCAAAATCGCCGGCATCATGCCAGCCTCCAATATTCACGCCGTTTACCTTCTGCAGAGGCTCGTACTTGGAGAGTCCGGGGCGCTGGTCATAGCCGTCGATATGGCTGTAGGGAGGAGCCATTAAGGCATCGTCCATATGGCAGGCATCGTGCCAGACCCTGTATTTCTCGTTCACTCGCATATGGCACATCTGCACCGGCAGGAAATACTCTACAACCGGCTGCCAGACTCCGCGGTCAAATATGGTATTACTGATTCCGAACACGGGCGACTCGCTCCCTTCATACCTGAGCTGATAGAGACCCTCCTGCCTTACATCCGAAAAATCCACATGCAGGTAGTTGTATCGCAGGAAAGCGCCCCACTCCTGAGGCTTTATATCCTTTACCTTAACCGGTCCCTGGTCCGATATGCGATACAGAGTGCAGGTCTTTCCGGTAGCATCCTTGGCGCGTGAATCCAATTCAATCACGGCCACTTTGGGTTGGGCAGGCAGATAACCCACCTGCGATGTCTGGATTACCGGTTTATACATCCAATCCTCTGTAACTGCAGGCTTGATGAGCCACTTAATCGCACCTTTGGTAGCGCCAGCCGGAACCTCGGACCGCAGTACGAACCAGCCGTTATTGTGGTTCATGCGGCCGTCATACAGTTTGAGCTCACTGCTGCCCAAGCTCTCTACCGTAAGACGGCACAGGTTGTCATCGGGACGTGATGTGAACTTGCGGCCCACAGCATACGGAGTGGAAATTATGTCATCGGCACGGATGGGGTTGAACACCTTGGGGTCTCCCAAAAGATGATCGCGGTCCACCCTGGACCCGCGTCCCATATAGAAATCGCCGGTATAATCCAGATTACTCTTGGGGGTATCTACAGGACCGTTGGGTTGCTGCGGATAAATGCCGGACTTGCCGTCCATAATCCAAGGTTTTCCAAAGAGTATACCCGGAAAGAACTCAAAGTTGAATCCCACCTTTCCCAGGAACTCCTTGGGTACGGGCTGGTCCAGATCTACAGTCACCATCACGCCGTCCTCAACGCCCTCCACCCGGACTGAATATCTCAACTGAAGGTCCGGGTACAGCATGGGATTGAATCCTGTCTCATGCTTTGATGAATCGGGGTAGCTGAGCCAAGTTGTTATGCTGTTGCCGTCAACTGTGCGCTTACCCTGCTTAGGCAGCGGCTGCCACTGTCCGGGTGTAGCCTCCAGACGCAGATCGCCGTTGGTGGCTATGCGCACGCCGTTCATTATCACACACACTCCGGCCTGATGTCCCTCGGGATAGGTATCCTGGAATGCCATGATGTTAATACCTGATTTCTCAAAATAACCGCGCTCTCCAATCCTGAAAGCATCAGCATACGTATTAACAATCGGAATAAGAGCCGATAAGGCCCAGAAAGCAAGTCTCTTCATATCAATTGGGTTAGTAATGATTCTGCAAATATAGCAAACCATTTCATTCCGCCCAATAGTGAACAAACGTATCAATTGTTGATATAGACCTTCTTGCCGTTGTGGATGTAGATACCCGGTTCTTCGGGAGCACCGTTCAGACGCTGGCCTTTAAGATTGTACCAGGTGTCAATCGTAATCTCACCGGTATTGGTATTGACGGTTCCTACTGCTGTGGGGTTACCGTTCTTATCCAGGAATACGAGTCTGGCCACTTTTGGTATCTCCTCATTTCCTTCCTGTTCATATACCAGATATGAATGCATAGATCCGGTGTTCTTTTTCTGGTCAGGATAACAGTAATATGTCCTTTCACTAAACTTTAGGCCAAACGTCACCATTGTCAAAGAATAGACGTTTCCGTAACTACGGTCTGCGGCAAAGCTCTTGTAGGTTCCTCTCATCTTGAATCCATGGGGTCCGCCGGCTTCATGCAACGGGTATCCAGTCTTGTATTCGGGAACAATGACATCACCCTGGAATTGCAAATCTCCGGTCTTATCAGGTATAAACAGATATGGCATTCCGGCCTCAGTAGACAGGAACTGGTCCTGATCGGGAGTTACATCGTTCATGGTCAGGTACCAGAGTTTACCTTCACCGTTATCTACCAACTCGGCTTTGCCCAGTTTATATAGCGAACCGTTTTCTACCGATGTCATAGCAAAAGGAAGGCAGATTCCGGAAGCAATACCCTGATGGAAAGAAAATGCTATCTGGATGGAAATAGTATTCCCATGGAATGCGTCTATCAGGCCCTGCAATATATCCTTTCCGCTAAGCTCTATTGTTTTACATGTATCTGCATAATATTTATTACCATCGGCGGCAACAGTCTCTATCTTCATTTCATCCGAAAGGGTACCGTTCACCCTGATACCGTCAGCTCCGGTAATAAGGTTGGGGCTTGTCACCGTCGGGATTATGTTGTCAAGATAGAATGTCTTTGAAACATCGGCTTTTACTTTGCTTGGTCCGTACTTGCAGGCTATCGGATGTGACAGGCCTGAGTTGCTGGCGGAGAAAGTACCCTTGAACAGGCAGTTTATGATGTTCAGTTCCAGATCATCGCACCAACCCATCAGACCGCCGGCAAACTTGTCAAAGCCTGTTATCTGACCGCCAAATACCGAATTGCGTATTATCAGCATATCCTCTCCCCCATGTCCTACGATTCCGCCGGCATATGTTGGGCTGCTGATATTCGCGTTTATTATGCAGTTGTCAATCAATGTCACTGATCCGATGCACTTTCCTACCAAACCGGCAGTGTGGTGTCTGTCACTTGTCACATTACCTTCTATAGTAAGGTTCTCTATTGTGGCTCCCGATACATTCCAGAAAGGTGCAGTTCCCTCCTGGTCTCCGTTTATGTTTACATACAGCGTTCTTTTATTACCGTTGAAATGACCTTTAAACGGGTTCTCGGGCGTCCCGACTGCCGGAGTGACGGGTGCCGAGCTGTTTTCGAACGTATTACTCAACACATAGTATTTATCCAGATGTCTGCCACCGTTTATGATTTGGGCAAACGTATTCCAATCGGCAGCATTGCTTATCACGAACGGCTCGCTCCCGGTTCCCTTTCCGGGCAGTGAAGGCAGAACGTTGGCGGTACCTGTAGTGAAATGCATATAGATGTAATCACCATTTGCACCGGAATTGAGGTCATATCCGGTTGAACCTCCGTTTTTGCCTATGGCTCCGCTTTTTGTGTCGTTGAAAGAGATACCGCTTACGGCGCGGTTATCCGAAAACCGGTCCTTTGTATAATACAGATGAATGTCATCACCGCCGGCGTTGCTGTTCAGATCACCCTTGATGCTCTTGAAATGAGAGCCTCCCTCATACGGCGCAAGATAATATGTACGGTTATTATGACTTAAGCTTGAAGAGCAGCTGGAGGTGCTTATGTAGAAATCAGTAATGAATTCATTGTCTACCTGGTCACTGCCTTTCTTATAAAGCAGGTAAATATAGTCCGAATAAAGACCGCAGTTATCATTCAGGTCCTTGTCCACCTGCGTCCATCCATTTGAAGTATAGTCTTTGACTAATTTGTTTACCTCGCTTTCAGAGCCACCGATAAGCACGATGTCTGTAATAAAGTCTTTTGCTAAGACTGAAACAGCGGTGATAAACGCAAATACCACCGTCATAAAGAATCTCTTTTTCATTTTAATTGGACTATTGATAATTATTGTGTTTCTGTTGGAGCAGCAAAGATAATATTAATACCTCAAATGCCCTAACTATGGCAAGAAAGTCAATAATTGAATCTGAACTCATCCACATAAAGGGTCGAACCGTCACCACCTGTGAAATAATCACCCAACAGACTTGAGACACAAACTATGACCACATACTTGGGAGTACGGTTATTGCGGTATTCTATCTCTATGTTGAACTTCTCATAATCTTCCATATCATGGTCAAGAATCAACTGACCGTAACCTATTATACCGGGATCGTTGTCCTTATCCAGATACTTGCCCTGTCCCGAATCAACTATGAACTGCTTATCCCAATCTGCCAGGATTACATATATATGTCCGTTGTCTGTTTCTCCCTTCTTGTTATCATACGGAGATTTGGTCACATCTATCTTTACAGGACGATAGCAGGCATAACCTTCTAGGGATTTCGGCCGTTCAGTGAACGGTATACCCCATTTTAGAGATGCGTTCATAGTTGACAGGTTAATATCACCCATCTGTCCTGTAAACAGAGTTCCGGACGCAAGTTTTTTGATTAAGACCATATTTATCAGTCTGGATTGGATCTTGGCAGCACGTTTACCGGCTCCCTTTACAGCCACGAACTCCGTTTCAGGCACGCATGTGGGTTTTCCCAGGCCCGATGTAGTCTTATTTGGAGAACTCCAGACAGAACGCTCCTCCTGGCTGGCATCACTTCCGAAACATACATAAGCGGTGCCCTCCTGACTCCAGTTATCAAAAGACATGTTATACAGTTGACCAGCCTCGGATTCATATTTAACGGCCGACGTATCGGATATGATTTCGGGCTGAGAATCTTCTATTATGTAAATATCATTCTTCCATTCACCGCATGAGAGCAGAGTTGCAACAAGTAACAGTATGAAGTACTTTTTCATAATCAGAAGTGATAAACGATACCCGTCTTGAGTGCTATCAGAGATGGTTTGAAACGCACAAAACCATGATTAAGGATAGACTGCCCCGAATCAGTTCCACTCATATCCTGCCAATTGTAACCGATTTCAAACAAAGGCAGAGACACCTCGAACGATACTTGCTCTGTAGCAAATATACTGATACCGGGATATAATCCCAGCATCACTCTGCCCAGATCACTGTAAGTACCCTCTTTCCTGTCATCGGTCATCTTATAGCTTTTGAAATAACCGGTACGGGCAGACAGACGGCCCTCTGCAAACATTGCTATGATTTTTCCGTTAAACAACGGAAGATACTGTCTCATGGAAACCGAC
Source organism: Bacteroidaceae bacterium (assembly GCA_045534785.1). Classification (GTDB taxonomy): domain Bacteria; phylum Bacteroidota; class Bacteroidia; order Bacteroidales; family Bacteroidaceae; genus Colenecus. The sequence goes on from JAZSKJ010000037.1 coordinate 95,867, forward strand.
CCGCTCAGAGCCTGACGGAAAAGATGACGGTCAGACTCATTGTTTCCGAAAAAGTCCACGGAATCTACAGCTGCACGCAAATCGGCATAACCTATAGAAACACCTACCGAAGTATTGTCTTTTATGAACCATGAGCCCGATGCCGATATGTCAAAATTGTTTACGCGACCCTCAATGCCGGAAATCAGACTAAACAGATTGGCACCATCTTCACCATCAGCGCCCCAATGCTCATATCCCAAAAGAATTCCGGCCGATTTGGTTCCTTTTTCTATAAATACAGCCTTTGGATTGCTCATGCCACGTTCCTGAGCAAACAGGTTACTGGAGAAGGCCCAGAGCAGGATATAAATAAATAACAGGCTTTTTCTCATCATCACTTTTTCAAATTATCCGAAAAGATGCTTGAAAGCTTCTTCCACTTTGGTTACGGGAATAAGGCCGATGCCCAACTGACGGTTTTCAAGTCCGTGCATATTGCTCTTGGGTATGATAATACGCTCAAATCCCAGTTTGGCGGCCTCAGATATGCGCTGTTCGATGCGGCTCACAGGGCGGATTTCGCCCGACAGGCCAACCTCGCCTGTCATGCACACGGTTCGGTCAACAGCAATATCCAGACTGCTGGACAGAATTGCGCTTATTACAGCCAGGTCTATTGCCGGATCACTAACTTTCAGACCACCTGCAATATTCAGGAACACATCCTTCTGTCCAAGCTTGAAGCCGACACGCTTCTCAAGTACGGCCAGCAACATGTTCATGCGCCGCACATCAAATCCTATGGCACTGCGCTGGGGCGTTCCGTAAACGGCGGTACTGGCCAGCGCCTGGACCTCGATCAGGAACGGACGCACGCCCTCTATGGTACATGCTATCGAAACGCCGCTCATGCCCTGATGGTTATCCGTAAGCAGCAGTTCACTGGGGTTGCTCACCTGACGCAGACCGGTCTCCAGCATCTCATAAATGCCTAACTCGGCAGTGCTTCCAAATCGGTTCTTTATGGGTCGCAGAATGCGGTACAGGTAGTGCTGGTCTCCTTCAAACTGCAACACTGCATCCACAATATGCTCCAGTATCTTGGGGCCGGCTATCGATCCGTCTTTTGTGATATGTCCGATAAGCAGCACCGGAGTACCGCTCTCCTTGGCAAACTTGAGCAGTGATGCGGCGCATTCACGAACCTGTGTCAGACTTCCGGCCGATGAGTCTACATACTCGCTGCTTATGGTCTGGATGGAGTCTATCACCAGGAGTTGGGGCTGGATGGATTTAATCTGTTCGTAGATTTTTTCAAGCGATGTCTCGCAGAGGACCAGTAAACTTTGGCTATTGGCTGTTGGCTGTTGGCTGTTGGCCAGTCGCTGGGCGCGCATCTTAATCTGGCGGGCACTCTCCTCGCCCGATACGTACAGCACCTTGAGGTCCTCAAGGCGCATCACGGTCTGCAGGGTTAGAGTGGATTTGCCTATTCCGGGCTCACCGCCCAGCAATACAATCGATCCCTGCACCAGTCCGCCGCCCAGTACGCGGTTCAGCTCCTCATCATGCATATCGATGCGGGGCTCTATGGTGCTGTCAATCTCGCTCAGGGTATGCGGACGGCTCTCATCGGCCTTGCCCGATGCGCTCTTGCGTGCGGCGGCGGTCACGGTCTGTGCGGTGGGAGCCTTTACAGTCATCTCCTTCATGGTGTTCCACATGCCGCACGACGGGCACTTGCCGCTCCACTTGGGCGAGTCAAAACCGCACTCGGAGCATACAAAAACGGTCTTATCCTTTATCGATGCCATACCTTACGCTTTTTTGGACATTTTGCTCCACCACACTATTCCATAGATGGAGTTCATCATGTAAAAGACATACTGAACCACCATGATGGGCGCAAACTGCACGCCGCGTGTGGCAGCGATTGCCCACATCACCAGATTGGCGCCGTTCACCACTATCCACATGAACCACTGCTCGATAAACGCGAACGTCAGCAGGAACTGCGCGCCTACGGCCACGGTCATGGCAAGTGCGTCAGATACGGGCTGAGGATCGTCGGTCCTGAGCAGCAATCGGCTTATGCCCCAGACTGCAGCAGCGCTTAAAACTATAAGCAGCGCCCTCTGAGGCCAGGTCATCCAACGGGTCCTGATGCCCTCGCTGCCGCCGCCAAGCGCACGTTTTCGCCACTGGGCCCAACCCACGAACTGCATCGGCACGTTATAAAGAAGAAACAGCACCGCATTGGCATAAAGTCCGCTGCGCAGAGCCATATATCCCTGTATGCATGATCCCAGGAATCCGAAAAGGAAATTAAGCACGCTGCCCTTAACGCCAAAGATCACACACAGCACGCTGCACGTTCCCGCTATAAAACTCAGCACATTGAAATCACCCCTGAGCACGCTCACCGCTACGCTCACCGTCATGAATCCCAGTATCAGGAACCAGTCCCACCACGAAAAACCTGGTATTTCTATCTTTTTACTCATCTTTTTTCTTTTCCACGCGAAGATAACAAAAAAGTATGATTGGGGGGACAGACCCTTTTTTTACCTTTGTATGTTTTTTTAAACAAGAAGGACCGATGCAGGAAAACAAGAGCGTTACCATTGATGTGGATGCTATCCTAAAGAATAAATTCGGTGAAAGGAAAATACCCGGACCCATCAGATACCTGATCAGAAGAATACTTCATCAGGACGATTTCAATGAATATTTCTGCAAGGGAGATGTAGGGTATGAATTCGTGGAGGGTTTCATCAGATATATTAATGTACGCATAGATGTGATCGGGCAGGAGAACATACCTGACCAAGGCCGTTTTACCTTTGTCTCCAACCATCCTCTGGGCATGCTTGACGCCGGTTTCGAGACAGCTTGGCTTGCCCGCAGATACAATGGGAATGTGGCGGTTCCGGCCAATGATTTCATGATGTCCATCAAACAGGTGGGAGCCTATCTGATTCCTGTAAATAAAGTCGGTGCCCAGGAACGCAGTCTGGGTGAAATCCTCAACAATGCTTTCAGGAGTGACAGACAGATGCTTTTCTTTCCTGCCGGAAGTTGCTCTCGCCAGATAAACGGCGTGATAACCGATACTCCATGGAAGAAAACTTTCCTTACCAGAAGCAGGGAGACACAACGCGACATAATCCCGGTATGGTTTTCGGGGCAGAACTCCAAGCGGTTCTACAGGATTGCAAAGTGGTGCAAACGTTTGGGAATAAAGACCAATTTTGCCATGTACACGCTTCCCGATGAGTTATTCCGCAGCCGTGGCAAACGCTACAGGATGGTTATAGGCAAGCCCATCCCATATACCATATTTACTCCCGATAAGACTGACTCGCAATGGGTTTCGTATGTTCGCGATCAGGTCTATTCATTAAAGCAGGATTGACATGGAGCCAATAATAGAGGAGATAGACAAATCACTTCTCGCAGAGGAAATCAAAGGACAGGTCTGTCTCCAGGAACTTTCCCGCGGCAAAATGCAGTTATATGTGTTAGAGGGATATAAAGCTCCAGCCCTGATGAAAGAGATAGGCCGCCTGCGTGAGATTGCCTTCCGGACTGCCGGTGGCGGAACCGGCATGAGTTGTGATGTGGACCGATATGATCTGGACTCTGAATCGGGATTCCGTCAACTTATCTGCTGGGACAGTGAGAATTGCCAAGTAATGGGCGGATACCGTATCCTGTTCGGAAAAGATTGCCGCCTCGATTCAAACGGGCAGCCCGAGCAGATACTCATCCATCAAGCCCTATGTGATGCGCATGTTGGACGGAGAGCCCGATGTACTCTGGCCGGGACTCATACCGTTTTTTGCTAAATCCAGCGGCACCACATCCGATACCTTCAAATTCATCCCCGTATCAAGACAAGGCCTCAAACATTGTCACCTGATGGGCGGCAAGGATGTCACAGCCACATTCCTTGATACCCACCCCAACTCACATGCCGGTCTGGGTTACTCACTTGTGCTGGCCGGTGAATGTGAGCCTATAAAACCCGGTTCCGGGATTATAGCGGGCGATATCAGTTCCATCATGTCCAAGGCCATACCAGGTTTCTTCCGCAGAATGCTTCACCTGATTCCTCCGGCAGGAATGTTGGAGCGTATCCATGACTATAAAGACCGGCAGGAAATAATATCTCCTTATATAGCAGGAAAACGTCTGGTTTCATTCAGCGGTTTGCCAGGATGGAATCTGCCACTGTTACAAAAGACCGTCCAAATGATGGGAAAGCGGAATGCAGAACAACTCTGGCCTCACATGGAGATGTTTGCACACGGTGGTTGCAGTATTTCTCCTTATAAGCCTATAATAGAGAAACTGTTTCCATCCGGCAGTCTTGTATGCATTGAGAACTATAATGCATCCGAGGGGTTCTTTGGCGTTCAGACCGACAGCAATGACCCGTCGATGATGCTCATGCTTGATTATCAGGTCTTTTATGAGTTCATCCCCATGAAAGAGTATGGCATTGCCGATGCACGGGTGCTCCCTTTATGGGAAGTGGATACGGACGAGGACTACGCAATAATAATAACAGTTTCCATCAGTGGCTGGTGGAATTTGATAAGGAGCCGGACAACATCCGCAAGTTTGCATCAGTCCTTCAGGATTGTGTGGAGCAAGTCGATTATAATTACATGAGAATGATGGAAAGCGGTTCAATCAACCCCCTTCAGATAATCAAAGCCCGTCCCGGCCTCTTCTATGACTGGCTTGAATCAAAAGGTAAACTGGGCGGTCAGCACAAAGTTCCCCGTCTGTCCCAGTCCCGCAAACTGATAGAGGAGTTACTTTCTATGAATTGATAAAAATGATACAATTGGGGACTGTCCCCTTTTGTATCATTTTTCCTCTTTTGCCCAGGTGACTGCGCGGTTTATAAAGTCCAGGAAGGGTTTGGTGGTCTTGAAGAGGGCTGCCACACGCTGTGCCAGATCGGGTGCAAGTATAAACTCTTCAGTTGGAGTGTAGGTAAGACAGAAACGTTTGAGACGGTAAAAGTCCGAATCGGGGGTATCGGCGGGGAATCCGGCAGGAACCTTCTTGAGAGCGCCCTCAAAATCCAATTCAAAACCGGGAGCCGCCTGGGCCAGTATCTTGCGGAACCCGCCGTCACTCATCTCAATATCCTCGCGCAGAATATTCAACACCTTGGGATCACACCAATAGTCACCGGCAGCCAGCATGTGGGTTCCCTCCCAACTATCCTTGGCCGATGCACTCACCTGGAAATAGTATCCGCTGTAAGGAGACTTCTTGCCTCCGGGGCAGATATAAACGCCCATGTGCGTCTTGTACGGGGACTTATCGGCCGAAAACCTTACGTCGCGGTATATGCGGTAGGTAATGTCATTAAGCTGAAGGTCACCGATGGCAGGATCAAACTTGCGGATATCGGCCAACAATTCCAGGGCAAAGGCATCAAACCGCTCCTTAACCCGCTTGTACTCATCCTTATGCTCCATGAACCAGCTGCGCTCATTGTTGCAACTGAGCCTCCTCAGGAAATCCAGTATCTCTTTCATAACTCTTGTCTTAATTACGGATAAAGGTACTGCTTTTTTAGTAAATTCGCGACATATATGATAAAGGAGGTACAGTTAAGGGTAGAGCCGCAGTTTGCATATAACGAGCAGGTGCTCAAGGAGACTGTCTCAAGGCAATGCGGGCTTGACGTGCGCACCATCACGGCCGTCCGCACGCTCAAGAAAAGCATCGACGCCCGCCAGCGCACCATTTTCGTAAACCTCACCCTGAGGGTTTTCATTAATGAGCAGCCGCCCAAGGACGAGTTTACCCGGATAGACTACCGTCCAGTTGACGGCAAGCCCGCAGTCGTAGTGGTAGGCGCAGGCCCCGGAGGTCTGTTCGCAGCGCTGCACCTTATTGAACTTGGACTTAGACCGATTGTCCTTGAGCGCGGCAAGAACGTGCATGACCGCAAGCTTGACATTGCCGCCATAACCCGCACACATAAGGTCAACCCCGAGTCCAGCTACAGTTTCGGTGAGGGCGGTGCAGGAGCATACTCCGACGGTAAACTCTACACCCGCAGCAAGAAACGCGGCAGCACCGACCGCATCCTGAACATATTCTGCCAGCACGGCGCCAGCCCCACGATATTGTCCGATGCCCATCCGCACATAGGTACTGACCGCCTGCCGCGCGTGATTGAAAACATCCGCAACACCATAATAAACTGCGGCGGTGAGGTCCACTTTGAGACCCTGATGACCAGCTTCATACTGAATGGCAACCGTGTAATCGGCGTAAATGCCACTCACAAAGGACAGCAGTGCACATTCATGGGCCCGGTAATACTGGCTACAGGACACAGCGCCCGCGATGTATACCGTTACATGGCCGCTCAAAACTTCACTATAGAGGCCAAGGCCCTTGCCGTAGGATGCCGCCTTGAGCACCCCTCGCAACTGATAGACTCAATACAATACCACAACCGTGCCGGACGAGGCAAGTATCTGCCCGCCGCCGAGTACAGTTTTGTGACCCAGGTGGATGGCCGCGGAGTATACAGTTTCTGCATGTGCCCGGGAGGATTCGTCGTTCCGGCCGCATCGGGCCCGGAGCAGATAGTGGTGAACGGCATGTCACCATCGGGCCGGAACTCCCGCTGGAGCAACTCAGGAATGGTGGTGGAGACCCGCTTGGAGGATGTAGCCAAGACCGATGCCGATATGCACGACCCGCTCCTGATGATGCGCTTCCAGGAGCAGTTGGAGCATGACTGCTGGCAGGCCGGCAACATGCGTCAGACCGCCCCTGCCCAGCGAATGGCAGATTTTGTAAACCGCCGCCTCAGTTACGACCTGCCCGAGAGCTCCTACTCTCCCGGTCTAATATCATCGCCCCTGCATTTCTGGATGCCCGATTTCATAACCAGCCGTCTCAAGCAGGGATTCCTGCAGTTCGGCAAAAGCAGTCACGGATTCCTTACCAATGACGCCGTAATGATTGCCGTCGAGACCCGAACCTCATCACCCGTACGCATACCACGTGACAACGAAACCCTCCAGCACATCAGCCTTGAAGGCCTGTTCCCCTGCGGTGAGGGAGCCGGTTACGCCGGTGGAATAGTCTCCTCCGCCATAGACGGCGAGCGTTGCGCCGAATCAGTAGCACAAAAGTATCGTTTCCCTGTGTCGCAATGACACAGGGAAACGATACTTTTGTGCTCGGATTGATATTGTTGCAGTCGGTATTTTGCCTGGTGGGTTCCTTCTCATCCCATGCCTGCCACCACTTCTCTATCTTATAGACGGAGCCGTAACGGCAGATAACCTTCAGGCCCGCATCCTTAAATGCAAAAGATAACCGCATAAACATACATTCCCTAAACATCGCCCAATCTTTCCCGTACAATTCCACAAAAATCGATGTAACGTAAATCCCCCGGCAATCCGCCACACCCCGTTCAAATTCGTTCAAAAACCGCTTGTTTTCCAATGGGTCCGATGCTCCCGCTCTCTGCAACTGGCCAACTGTGTTTATACAAAAAGAAACCGCACAGCCTTCCAGCCGCGCGATTCCATAATATCTAAGTACGGTATCTCAAGCAAGCTTATCTACATCGGCCGGATTCCTCTCCGGTGCATAGCCCCAGTAGTCATCTTCTAAGCCGCTCATCACAAGTATTCTGCCGCTCATTTTAAAGTCAATAGCCTCAGTAATAGGCTTCATGTATCTTCTCTTTTCCATAGTCATAATCATTTTAGCGTTCATTCCACAGTAATATAAACCTTCTTGCCGTTATTGATGTAAAGGCCAGTCTTGGAGGGCCTGCCGTCAAGCTTGGTGCCATATATGCTGTACCAGGCGTCATCCTCATAGATTTGGCCTGTGCGTGTGTCCATCATGCCTGTGGTACCGGGTATGCCGCTACCGCCCAACCATACAATCTCAATCACATCGGGCAGAGCATCGCCTGTGGCGCGTGTACCCGCACGCAGCTGTACGTGTGATGCCGGGTTCGTATCATCCAGATTACCATTATACTCCAACCAGCAGCTGAAAGGCCTCAGCACCGTGCGCCTGCGTGCATTGACAAACTGGCCCACCGCCTGCCCGTCATTCTCCTTCATCATGAATCCGTATATGGTGCCACCGGTCACAGCAGCGTCATCAGCCTCCCAAACCTTCTGCTCGTATGTGCCGTGGAATGTGAATCCCTCCACATCATCCACCGTCTTCGGGTCTGCGCCGATGCTGATGGCCACGTCGCTGAACGTGATGCTCGTCACCTCACTCGTCGCCTCAAATATGTACGGCGTGTTGGCTGAGAGCGTGGCCGGGCTTGTAATCTCCGTCATCACTGCCTTCTTCAAGCCGCTTTCCTCGCTGATGCCCGTGAATTGCCATACCTTGCCGTGGGTCAGCAGTGCCGTCGGGTCAAACGGCAGGCACACCGTCTGTTTCCGTCCAGCGGGGAACGTGCGGGTCAGCGTCACATCAGCCACCTTTCCGTTCAGATTAGTCAAATCGGTGGTGATGCCCGTGTCGCCCGTGCCGTCAATTGTTATCGCGTTCTCCGTCCAGTTGGCGTTGAGGGTGGTGCTGTTGCTGTTGGGCAGGATGTAGATGGTGGTTACAATCGCGACTGGGCCCTGGGGCGTTATTTTCCAGCCGCTGAATGTATAGCCCTCGCGGGTCGGTTCAGTGATGCGGAGCGCAGCACGCAGGGCACCGTTGTCATCAGCGAATCCCGCCGTCAGCAGGCCGCTTGTCGAGGCCAGGGCATCGTATGTCCCCTCGAACGAGACCTTCGTGTCGTGGCTCTTCACGCTGCCGGGTTCAGTGGCGGTGATGAACACGCCGTTAAACATGGGGTTGTCAATGGGGTCGCCAGCCGTCGCCCACCTCACAAGGTAAGGCGTACCGGCCTCAATACTGCTCACCTCCGTGAAGAAAAGGTTCAGCGTGCCGTCATCGTCAAGGCGTGTCTTGTATTTCTTGTTACTGCCCGTGCCAGTAGTTACCGTCGTGTTAAGCCTTATCACCGTTGCCCCTTCCAGCGGCGTACCCGTGAGGCTCCTCAGCGTGAAGGGCAGGCACAGCGTGTTCCAGTTGCCGTCCTTCCACAGCCTGCGGCCGATGAGCGTCACCGTATGCGGTTGTCCGTCGTTATTACTGTCTATCCGCCTGCTGTTGTTGTCACTGTCATCATAAAGCAACACGTCCACATGACCCTCCTCGGGTAAGACGAAGTAGTACAGGTTGATGGTGACGCTGCCCGTGGGCGTAAAGGTATAGCTCGCCGTGCTTGCATCTACGTAGGTCGTCACGCCGTTGTTCTCGATGATCATGGCGCAGCCCTGCCCGCTGCCCGGCTCAACCGTCAGCGTCAGGTCGTAGTCCGTGTTCCAGAAGTCTTCCGACCCGTCGTTCACCTTCGCCAGCGTCTCACCATTGACCGTGTATGAGTGTGCAGGGGTGTTGCTGTCATTCAGTGTAAAAGTCCCAGCCGTAGCCGTGCCGTCCGTCGTCTTGTTGACGTACACCTGATACGTGTTCATTTCGCTGAATGTGACGCTCACGGCCAGGTCCTTTGCCGTCAGGTCTATCGGCATCGAGAGCGTGCTGCTGCCGCCTATGCTGAAGTCCGTCGAGCCGCCGCCGTTGCGCACCGTCAGCGTGTACGTCCCCGTGAACGAATACCCGCTCTGGGGTGTCACCGTCAGCGTGTAATGTCCGGGCATGAAGCGTCCGTCGCCGTCGGGCGTGCGCCCCTTCGCGTCGCTGAGTGCCACGATGCCGCCCGCGCTGGCCGTCAGCGTGCAGTACCCCGCCTCGGCCCACTTGGCGTAGAGCGTGAAGCTGTGGTCAACGGCCGTCGTGAAGTCGTAGGCCTCGGTGCAGCCCGCGTCGGTGTACCAGCCCTCGATGCCCATGTCCTTGTTCGCCGTCGCGTCGTGGTAGTACCGCACGTCGGGCTCCGTCGCCGTCTGCCCCGTGGTCAGCGTCTGCGCGTCGATGGCCGTGCCCTTGCCGCCCGTGTCGAACGTCACCACGTTGTCCGTCCGCGGCGTCCACTTGGCGTAGATGGTCGTGTTGTCGCTCAGGGCCGCGCCGAAGTCGTAGTCCACGGTGCAGCCCGCATCGCCGTACCAGCCGCCGAAGTCCCAGCCCTGCTCCGTCGGATCGCTCGCCGGAGCCGTCAGCGCTCTGGCCACGCCCGAATACACGGTTTGCGCAGCCGGAGCCGAGCCGTGCCCCTGCATGTCGAAGGTCGCCGTGCAGCGCCAGTGTATGATGGTGAAGTAAGGTAGGGCATTCTCTCCTTTATATACCATGCTCTCCCAGCGTCCCTTCTGGCCGGCATAATACAGATTTCTCAGACCACTACCAGCAAAAGCCCACTTATCTATTATCACGACACTATAAGGTAGCGTTATTTGGGCGATAGGGCATTGGAAGAAAGCGTATTCCTCGATGGTTGTGATATTGCCGTTGATAGTGACGTTGGCAAGACTTGTGCAACCGCCAAAGGTTTTTGTGCCAATGATGGACACCTCGCTCGGAATAGTGATGCTGCCCAGACTGGTACATTGGTAGAAGGCGCAGTCTTCGATGGTTTTGACACTATTGGGCAACGTGAAGTCAGACAGCATATGACATTCTTGGAATGCTTCCTGCCCGATTGTTACGACATTGCCTTCCAGTGTGACGCTGGCAAGTTCTTCGCATTTTTTAAAAGTCTGCCTGCCAATGGCTGTCACCCCGCTCGGGAGCGTGATGCTGGTCAGTTTGTCACACCCGTAGAAAGCACCGTTCCCGATGCTGCTGACGCTGCCGGGCAGCGTGATGGCGGTTAGGCTTATACATAGGCTAAAGGCATCCGCGCCGATAGACGTGACATTGCCGTTGAAGGTGACGCTGGCAAGACTAGTGCAATTGGTAAAGGTTCCGTCGCCAATAGCTGTCACATGGCTCGGCAGGGTGATGCTGGGCAATTTGGTACAAGAAGAGAATGCATAATCCCCGAGGGTATTGAGGGTGCTGGGAAGCGTGACGCTCTCCAGGTTCGTGCATGAGGAAAAAGCGTATTCGCCAATGTATTCAACCCCCTCAGAAATCACGATACTCTCCGCCGAAACGTCTACAAAACATCTGTCGTAAATCCTCGTGACGGTAAAATGACCTAGATCATTTATCGTGGTCGGTGTCGTGACAGTCGAATCAGAACCATGGTACTTGATAAGCTCTGCTTTGTTGGCACTAAGTTTGCTGTACGTCCAATCTCCATATCTGTAGTAATTCGATTTTTGCGCATAGCCTCCCACGGGCCATGCCGTCATCACCGCGAGCAGTAGCGTCACTACCGCCCGCCGTGTCATCTCTCTGAATATATTTCCAACTCTTTCCATAAAGCGTATAGTTTAACTCAATTAAAAACAGAAAACCACGCGGCAACCCTGCAGGCTCGCGTGGTTATAGTTTTATAAAATAAACCTAATAAAATTATTACAAGCTGCTTAGCCACCCCTAAGCTTTCATAGGGAAGCCCGTCGGAAAAGGATATGGCGTAAGGACTATACATCTCATCAGCTTTTCTGAGCCGCAAATTTCGCAAAAAATCGCGTACCAACCCACCAGAACCGCATATAAATTCACACCATTTTCTGCATTTTCCCCATTTTCGCGTCCCGTTTTTTTTTCATATACATTCCGTCTTACGATTGGAGTCTAACCTTCGTCAAACAAAGCGCCGTTCTTAACGGGATCCTCCAAGGCCTTCCGCTTACGCCTCTCCACAATGGTCCCCAATCCCACCAGTCCCGCTCCTGCAACTGGGAATCTCAATTTGGGATTCATAAATTGCCATAGACGATTTCTTTTATGTAAGTTTGTACCAAATTTGAAGAAGGACAACGTTAGAACATATGAAGAATAAAACGGTATTTTTAATAATAGCAATAGCATCCATATTATCTGGATGTGGAAGCGTAAAGCCCACCACAATAAACCGCAATCCAAGTGATGATTTGAAGAACTATACATATTTCTTTGTTAATCCAACGGGGTCAAAAAACAGTAGCACTGGAATTGTAACCAACAATGGTTATGGGGTGTTTGGCGCAACAACTACCTCATCTACAGATCCAATTGATATCATATCCGGGTATCTAATGAAATTAGGATATGTCCGCATTGCTGAAATCGATGAGAAGATTAGTGATAAAACACTTGTAATTAGCTATGGTGAAACAGGTAAGCGGGAACTTAATTTGGGGTATGCGACAGAAGTAACCATGCAATTTACTTCTGCTGCATCACATGCTATAGTATGTACTGTAACAGGAGAAGGCCAAGGGGATACTGAAGCGGATGATGTTAGGATAGCAATTACACGCTGCTTAGATACAGTATTTGGAGTTACTGAGAAAAAAGAACAACCCATTCCCAGAGGTAGACAGTTCTAATAAGTGACCGAGGGGGCACAAAAGTATCGTTTCCCTGTGCCACCTATTAACAAGAAGGCACACATAAATAAATCAAGAAGCAAAGCTGTGTGGCCTCGATTTTCAGTAAGCTAAATTGGAATTTATTCCTCTCTATTTTGCTGTTTTGGGGATGTACCAACAAAATACCACATAACTATCCAAAAGACGATTACGCAGATAAAGGCAATCAGAAATGGTGTTTCAGAAAGCAGACCATGTTTAGAAAAGTTTACTATGCCATGAAATGCAGCACAGAAAAGCAATGAATGTGTATCAATCACCACCTTTCCTATTCCCCATGAAGCGAAAAGCAGAAGTAAGAAGAATGGCAATACACTTCGCTGAGATAAATCTAAATGCCACAGGAACCACATTATTGTGATAATAAGTACATATTGCCACACAGGTAATTCCCGGAGTTCATATTGTAAAAATCCTCGCCAACCGAATTCTTCCAATAGCCCATAAGCAAATGCCCAAAAACATGTCATGCCCAAGTCCCATCCACCGATAATGCCAAAAACAATACATGGTATAACAATAGTCGCAATGGATTTCCAGGCAGACTTGCCAAAGGGTGTGTATTCCGTTTTACGTTTGAAAATGAGCATAGCCATCAATGCTCCGATAGCAGGACCAAGCCCAGTGGCAAGTGCTGCGGAAACTTGAAGTGCATAGTTCGTTTCAATTGAAGGGAATTTTTCGACAACAAGCAATGATATATAACGCACCAAAAGGGCTATGACATAAAAAGTTGCTATTGCACCAATATGAATGTTCTTATAACTTAAGTTTTGTTTCATTCGTAAATCCCGATTTATCTGCCTCCAAAGGTGCTCTTTTTCTTCCGTTATTCGTTCATTGACTATATATAACTTTCTTGTTTATGTCCAGTTCTTGACAAAATACACACCCGCCACACCCCCGAGACACACCGTTCCCATCACACACTTTCATTATTACAGGAGTGGGCTGGCCAGCAGCGGGTCGGCTTACTCAGGGGCGTTATCATCCGCCATCAACCAACCGTCATCCAAGTAAGCAACAGTCATATCCGGCAGCGCATATCGCATCATCAGCAACCTTAAATCCGTAGGGTGGGTTTCTTATTTGTATCTCCTCTCGTAGTGACCTCTCTGGGTCAGTATAAAGAAGTCGGTCGTAAGCCAGCTTTTGAACGTCCTCTCACCCATACCCATGGCCACCGCAATCTCCACGCCCTCGCCGGTGGTGAATGTTACCGGTATCCTCTTGTAGATTCTCTTCTGCAGGATGCTCAGTTTCGTCAGCGGGTCATACTTGAAATTCTCTCTGGCCTTCATCCCGCAAATAAGGTAATAATCCACCAGCTTCAGGGCGCCTTCCATGGCCCAGCCGGACAGCTCTATTATGGGCTTGCCGTCGCAGCCGTAACGCATCGCGTCCAGGACGATGGCCAACCGCACAATATACTTCTCCATCTTGGTGGCAGCCATGCAGTAAATCGAGCCCTCCATGACACAGGGAAACGATACTTTTGTGCGCGGAGAACGTTGCGCCGAATTCGCCGCCCATTTCGCCACATCGGCGCTCTAATTAGCCACAATTTATCAATCACGCACTCCCGCACACACGCGCAAGGGTATATTTGCACCTGTTATTGAAATGAAACTATGAGATTCAATGGTGCAAATGTGCTTATAACCGGTGGAGCATCGGGCATAGGCAGGATAATGGGCCGCATGGCCCTGGAGAGAGGTGCTGCAAGACTTATCATCTGGGACATCAACGAGAGCAACATAGAGTTGGTCAAAAAAGAGCTGTCCGGCAAAGGTCAGGTAAGCGGACTCTGCGTGGATGTATCGGACAACGACATTATTGAGAATGCTTACCGGTCAACCGTCAATATGTACGGACCGGTGGACATACTTATCCAGTGTGCCGGTATAGTGACCAGCAATGCCACATTCGACAGTCTGACCCCGCGCGACATAGAGCGCACCATGATGATAAACGCAGTGGCTCCCATGAACGTAGCCCACGTGATGTTGGCCGATATGATCAAGCGGGACAAGGGCCACATCTGCAACATAGCATCGGCTGCAGGTATGCTCTCCATGCCCAAGATGAGCGTCTACTCCGCCAGCAAGTGGAGCGTGATAGGCTGGTCCGACTCGGTCCGCATAGAACTGGCCAAGATGAAGTCAAAGGTACGATTCACCACCGTTGCCCCCTACTTTATCAACACCGGTATGTTTGACGGCGTTACATCAAAGATTTTCCCCATCCTTGACCCCGAAAACACCGCCCTCAAGATTATCCGCGCAATTGAGCGCAACAAGGATTTTCGCGGCATACCGTTCGGATTCCATTTCATCAGATTCTGGCAAGCCGTACTGCCCGTATGCTTGTTTGATTTTGTTTTTGGCACTATCTTTGGAATCTATCACACAATGGATCACTTTACCGGAAGGAAAAAATGACAATAGAGAACACCCCGCAAGAGAGAATTGAGGCGATAATCGCTTCACAGAAAGAGTTTTTCAAGACAGGAGCCACGCTTGATGTGGAGTTCCGCAAGAATCAGTTGCGCAAGCTGGCACAAGCCCTGCAGGAGTTTGAGAAACCTCTGGCCGATGCGCTCTGGACAGACCTGCACAAATCATTCCAGGAGGCATACCTCACAGAGATTGGGCTTGTAAAGGCCGAGATACGCGAACACCTTAAAGGTGTAAGCCGATGGGCACGCCGCAAACGTGTCCGCACTCCCCTCACTCTCTTTCCGTCAAGCTCATTTGTTGTAAAGGAGCCTCTGGGGTGTGCACTGATAGTATCACCATGGAACTACCCCGTACAGTTGCTTCTCAACCCGCTTGTAGGCGCAATATCGGCAGGATGCACCGCAGTACTAAAGCCATCGCCCTACGTGCCAGGCGTATCGGCCGTACTTGAGGAACTGATCCGCACCGCGTTCCCTGAAAACTACATTGCAGTGGTTCAGGGTAACCGTGATGTGAACAAGGCGCTGTTCAACAGCCGCCTTGACATGATATTCTTTACCGGCAGCCCCGCTCTGGGCCGACAGGTAATGGCGGCGGCATCACAGCATCTCACTCCTGTTGTTCTGGAACTTGGAGGCAAGAGTCCCTGTATAATTGACAAGAGCGCCAACATAAAACTGGCGGCCCGACGTGTAGCCTGGGGCAAGACCCTCAACGCTGGCCAGACCTGCATCGCCCCTGACTACATACTTATCCATGAAGATGTAAAGGAGGCCTTTGTCAAACAGTTTGCCGCACAGGTTAAACGCCTGCACGGTAAAGAGATAAAGGAGTCCGGACACTTTGTACGCCTGGTAACTGACAAGGCCTTTGAGCGCGTCAAGAGTTACCTCCAGGACGGCGACATAGTATATGGCGGCCGCACTGACAGCAGCACCCGGTTCATAGAGCCCACCCTGCTGGACAACGTAAGTCCCGATGCCCCTGTCATGACCGATGAGATTTTCGGCCCAATATTCCCCATGATTACCATCAGCCCCCAGAACGGCAGTTTCAAGGATCAGGTAGCAGAGTTCATTACAAGCAGGGAAAAGCCTCTGGCATTCTACTATTTTGGCTCTGAGTCCGATGGTTGGGACCTGATACACCGCACCTCATCGGGCGGCGGCTGCATAAACGACACCATCATGCACATAGCCAACGGTAACGTACCCTTTGGCGGCGTAGGCAACTCCGGCATGGGCCACTACCACGGCAAGCTGAGCTTTGATGCTTTCACCCACGAGCGCAGCATCGTCAAAGCCCCCACATGGATAGACCTGCCCTTCCGCTACATGCCCTACAAATTCTTTGCAATCATCAAGCGGATGATGTAAATTTGCAGTCACTATGGCATTATATCCCAATCTGATAAAAGAGGCCTTGCAGACGGTGCGCTATCCGGGCACCGGCAAGGACATCATCTCCATGGAGATGCTTGAGGACGATATCCGCATAGACGGAAACTCTGTATCGTTCTCTCTCATTTTTGAGAAACCCACCGATCCGTTCATCAAATCGATAGTAAAATCGGCCGAGACCGCAATAAAGCTCAAGGCCGGTGATGACGTTCAGGTAGAGGTAAAGGTTAAGACCCGCCAGGCACCCCGCCCGGAGGGTCCGGAGTTGTTGCCCGATGTCAAGAACATCATAGCCGTAGCATCCGGCAAGGGTGGCGTAGGCAAATCAACCGTTGCCGCAAACTTGGCCGTAGCTCTGGCAGGCATAGGTTACAAGGTTGGACTTTTGGATGCCGATATATTCGGCCCTTCAATGCCCAAGATGTTCAACACCGAGGGCGCACGTCCGTATGCCGAAAACAAAGGCGGCCGTGACCTGATAATCCCCGTTGAGCAATACGGAATCAAACTGCTCTCAATAGGTTACTTTGTTGACCCCGAGCAGGCTGTCCTGTGGCGCGGTGCAATGGCCAGCAACGCCCTCAAGCAACTCATTGCCGACGCTGATTGGGGAGAATTGGACTACTTCATCATAGATATGCCTCCCGGCACAAGCGATATCCACCTGACCCTTGTACAGACACTGGGCATAACCGGAGCCGTAGTGGTAAGCACCCCGCAGGAGGTTGCATTGGCCGATGCCCGTAAGGGAATCGATATGTTCCGCAATGAGAAGGTGAACGTACCTGTACTTGGATTAGTAGAGAATATGGCCTGGTTTACCCCCGCTGAACTCCCGCAGAACAAATACTATCTGTTCGGCAAGGAGGGCTGCAAGCGTCTGGCCGACGAGTTGAATGTGCCTCTTCTGGGACAGATCCCAATCGTACAGAGCATCTGCGAGGGCGGCGACAACGGCACTCCCGTAGCACTTGACCCGGACACTATGACCGGCCTGGCATTCCGCGAACTTGCTCAATCAGTAGCCATCGCTACCGATGCCCGCAACCACCAGCAACCACCTACAAAGGCAGTAAGCACTCATTCCTGAGTGATTCATTCAGACTTTGATCCTTCGGGTGGAACTACAGGAACCTCAAATATAAATCTGGCTCCTCCGGCGGTGTATGTAGTGTCAAGATATACATTGGCGCCCATAAGTGTGGCTATCTCACGGCAGATACTCAAGCCCAGTCCTGTACCCTGAACAAAACTGTTCAGTTTGGTAAAACGGTCAAAGATTGCCTCAGCCTGATCAGCCGGGACACCAGGGCCGGTATCAGTGACGCTGAACGACACATAACCGGGCTTGGCTGTCAGCGAACTGGCCAGTACTATCTGCCCCGATGAGGTATGCTTGCAGGCGTTTGTCAGCAGATTGATAAGGATCTGCTGGACACGCTGCGGGTCTGTCCTGAAAGTAAACGGCTCTTCCGAATCAGGCTCATATAACATCCGAACCCCGGGATGCAGACGGTGCTCTGAACTCGTTATAGCCGAACGGCACATATAATGGACGTCACCATCATCGTATGTTATCTTGTATTGGCCGTTATCCATATCGGTAGTGTTCAGGATATCCTCAAGCAGCATTATCAGAATCTTGGTATTGTTCATGATATGGTTTGAGAATTCCTGTTTTTCCTCCGGTGAAAGCGCATCATCAGAAAGTGACAGCAACTGAGAGAAACCCACAATCGCATTGAGCGGAGTGCGCACCTCATGACTCATGTTCTGCACAAAACGGGTCTTGGCAGCGTTGGCAATTTCAGCCTTGCGGTTGGCGGCAGTCAGTTCATTGATCATCTTCTGGTCACGTATCCTGCGGCGTCTCAGACCAATTACCTGGCTGTATGAGAATGCCAGAAGGCCAAGCAGCACCACCGTTACGACTATGGTAAGAATCAGGGTAGTATGTGCCAACTGCTGAGATTTCTGTGCAAGATCAGCTGTCAGCACCTTGTTTCCCATCTTTGCGTCGAGTTCAGCCATATTAAGCTGGTTGGACCTGGCAAAATTAAGTTCCATCAGTTCCATCAGGCGCTTCTCCAGGCGAAAAGCGGCGTTTTCATATCCGTAAAGTTCGGCGATATTGACAACAAACTTCATCTCACGTATTTTGGAAAGGGCTTCAATATCATCCAAATCCTCGTTGTTGATTGTACCCTCTATAATCTCATCAATGAGATGGAACATATTTTTTGCTGTTGCAGAAATCCGGTGCAACTGTCCATCGGTCAGACAACGGTCCCTTAATGCAGTATACCTGCTGACATCCTTATCCAACGCCGCTATGACTGCCATATAATAGATACAGCGTAGAGTATCATTATGGTTCATTGATACTTCATAAGCCTTGTCTATATTTATCCTCATGGAATCGCTCAAGACAGGATATGTATTGGCCAGGTCACAGTATGCAGTGGTTATTGACTGGCGTCTTACCGTAGGATCATCGGTCTCATTATAGACCCTGATGCCCTCTAGGATATATTTCTTGGCCGTTACGTAATCGTTCATGGCTGTATACAGCGAAACCATATATCGGGAGCTGTACCACATCCCGTACGCATCATTCTGCTCAATGGCGTATGCCTGCATCTCCTGCAGCAACTCAATTGAGGTGTTAGGCCTTCCATTGTTGTAATAAAAATTCTGGACCAACTCGTAAGCGTAGTAGAAATACTGCCTGTAGCCGTAAGAAAGAGCTATTGCCTTAAGTTCCTCAAAAGCCTTGAGGACCCGTTCCTCATTACTGAACGGACCGCTCTTTAAATGTTTAAGACGCTCCACATAATGTATCACCTCTGCCTTGTTGTCTCCCTTGGCCAAAGCGGTCTGCAGCAACGAGTCATTCACAAGGTTGAACTCCTCGTCGGATACGACCCCCGCCAGATTCTCAGCCTTCTGGAACAGCGCATAGCATTCATCATCAATCCCATAAGGATTATTCTGGGCAGACGTCTTTATGGCCGATGAAACCGCCACCAGCAACAGGATTATTCTCAACAGTCCTTTCATAATGCCGTAAAAATACAAAAAATGACACAAAAGGAACAGTTCCTTCTGTGTCATTTATTTTAAATGCGCTTTTTTGTTTATTCAGCCGAGAAGAGTGCAGTTGAGAGGTAACGTTCACCCGTATCGGGCAGAAGAACGAATACGTTCTTGCCTGCAAACTCGGGACGTGAAGCCACTACGCTTGCTGCGTATGCTGCAGCACCGCTTGAAATACCTACAAGCAGGCCTTCCTCCTTGGCCAGGGCGCGTGCAGTCTCAAATGCGTTGTCATTGCTTACGGGCAGGATCTCATCAACTATGCTGCGGTTAAAGTTATCTGGCACAAAACCGGCTCCGATTCCCTGGATCTTGTGAGGACCGCTGGGATTTCCGCTCAATACGGCCGATGACTCGGGTTCAACTGCTATGATAAGTGCGTTAGGGAATGCCTCCTTGATGGCGATGGCCGATCCGCTGACAGTACCGCCTGTACCTACACCGGCGATGAAAGCGTCAATCTGGATTCCGGCTGCCTTTGCATCGGCCACGAGTTCCTTACCGGTGGTCTTGGCATGGATCTCGGGGTTGCTGGGGTTGGTGAACTGCTGCAGGATTACTGCACCCGGAGTAGCGTCACGCAACTCCTCAGCCTTGGCGATGGCGCCCTTCATGCCGTTTGCGCCCGGAGTGAGAACAATCTCGGTTCCGTATGCGGCAGCCAGTTTACGGCGCTCGATACTCATGGTCTCGGGCATGGTCAGAATTACCTTGTAGCCCTTTACAGCGCCTACCAGTGAGAGGCCGACGCCTGTGTTGCCCGATGTGGGCTCTATGATTGTACCACCTTTCTTAAGGATGCCCTTCTTCTCAGCATCCTCAATCATTGCAAGTGCAATGCGGTCTTTTACTGATCCACCAGGATTAAAGAACTCAACCTTGGCCACGATGTTTGACTTGATGCCACGGTTGGCTGTGAATGTCTTAAGGCTGACTGTCGGAGTCTTACCGATAAGTTCAGTAATAGAATTGTAAATTGCCATAATTGTATGTATTTGTTGTTGTCGTTTCCTTTATCTGGCGCAAAGTTACACTCACCCGAAACGGTCAACAAGAAAAACCCAAAATCAAGAAAACCATTCTAAAAAAGTTCAAAATTGCAGTCAATCTATTCCAGCAAGCAAGCAATAGAGAACTTTTTGGGGTATCGGTATCAGAAACCATCGACGCCCATGTCGCTGTGAAGAGGCCACTGAAAAAGTCCCTAGGATAGCATAGGAGATTAAATCTAATAATCCGCAAACTATTTCAATTATTTTTGGTGGTTTGCGGATTATTTATTATCTTTATATCATTGAAACACAAAGCGTTATGCTTCCAAATCA
>JAZSKJ010000029.1:0-31589 GCA_045534785.1 Bacteroidaceae bacterium
GGATCACATGAACCACGTACGCAAACAATCCCGCACTCACACCGCGTCACACCATCTTCCTACGCTTTCAGAACATCCATCGCTCTGGCATCGCTGAGCTTCGTACGCTTTAAGACCATGCACACAGCCACGGCACATGAACGGCCCACGCTTCCAGAACCAGCGCACACCTGGCACAAAAGTAAGGTGGGCGCATTCGCGCCCGCCACACATGAGCTTCAAACCTAAAACGTCCGGATTAAAACCAGCGGCAAACCCGCATCAGTCCAAAATCACACGCATTCAGATGTGCTACGCAGATTTTCAGTAACTTTGTGTTGTAACACTAACACCATGAAATTATGCCCAAATTCCATCCCACACCCATCATCCAGGACTGCTGGTCCAGCATAGGCAACATCACCTTCTACCATCGTAACGGACAGTGCTTCTACAAGCGCAAAATCAAGCCGGTATTCCCGGGCACACCTGCCCAGCTTGACCAAGCCCAGGTGCATCACCGAGCCATCCTTGCCTGGCAGCAGCTCCCGCACGCCGTCCAGCTCCAGTGGCGTGAGCTTGCCAAATCCGTGCCGTCCCACCGTCCGCCATACGATAAGAACCACCACATCAGCGGCTACAATCTCTTCGTCAGTGCTTATCACGGCTTCGCCCAGCTGGGCAATGAACACGTTCCGGAACCGCAGCCGTTTCCGGAGTTCCCATCAGCAGCGCTTGAGGTTCTGGAGATAATACCAGGAACAGAAACAGCAACCATCCGTTGCCGCTTAACGCTGGCAGACACCGTTCATCCTGAACGTTGGCACCTGTCTGCCCGCATTCAACTCACTGCTCCGGGCGTGGGCTGTGATCCTGGCAAGATGCGCAGCTGCATGGCCATCAGAACAAATGGTAATGAAATCGAGTTAAGAGCGCCTAATCCGGGCATAGAAAACTGTCAGGCCCACATCCGCTACCGTCTGATAGATGATGAAACCGGTTACCGCAACAATTGGAAAAGGCTACCCTAAATCACTTCAGAATAGCCTTTCCAATATTCAAAGAGGGGTGTCCCAAAAAATTATCCAAATTCCTGGTCCCAGTAGTTACCGTCCCAATCACCACTTCCGCAAAGAATCTTGTTAGACTCAATCTTGATAACCTCAGTAGTAGGTTTGCTGTATATCTTCTTTTCCATAATGCTTATCTGTTTAAGGTTATCAATTACTTAATCAACATTTTGCTTCCGCTGTTGTTTATATACATGCCGGGAACAGCCGGAGTGCCGTCAACCGGGCGGCCTTGCATGTCAAACCACTGCTCAATATTGACATCACCTGTAGCGGTATTCATTGTGCCAACAGCTGTAATAGTGCCGTCCTTGCCCAGCAGACGAACCGTAATGCGGTCCGGAATCTCCGGCCCTGAGTCAGTTACGCTGCCTCTTGCTGGAGCGCGGAACGAGTTGTTCGTGCCGTCATAAGTAAGGTAAGCACGGAAAGCAGGCACACCAGCACCGTCCTTTGCCTTCACAAACTCACCGGCATTTACGATGTTGCCGTCCACCTCCTTGGTAGATGATGCAAATCCAAATACGGATCCGTCCAGATCGGCCGTACCGTCAGCCTTGTAAGACAGACGGCGGTATGTACCGCGGAACGTCCAAGTACCGTCATTGGCATCGCTTGTGCTTGAGCCTGCTGTAACATTCTCAGGAACTTCAACAGAGCCTGTAAAGATTACTTCACCCGTGGCTGAAGGCATAAACAGATAGGGCTTGCCGGCCACGGTAGAATTAACCTTATTGGCAGGTGTGGCATCTCTCATGGTAGCCACCCATACTCCGGCCTCCTTTTGCACATCCACAAACTCATACACGCTGCCTCCGGCAGGTATTTCTGTCATCGGATAGGGCAGGCAAATTGTGCTTGCAACATTCTGTGTGAATGAGCGTGTAAAGCTTACCTCCACGGTCTTGTTTGCCCAGTTGGTCTCTAAGTCTTCAACTGAACTTCCACTGTTTAGTGCCTCCAGCTCAGCAGTGTTCTTGGTCTTGTCAAGATACAGGACCACCTGTCCGGTGTTGGGATCAAACGGTATGGTGGTGGCGGGGATTGTACGCTCTTCATTAAGATACCAGTCAACGGTATAACCGTCCAGGCTTATGGCTGCACGGAAACCACGGTTGCCTTCATTCCTGTTTCCAATCAGTCTTGCGCTGGTATCGGCAAATGGTGAGTATGTGCCAATAAACTTACCACCTTCAAACTCTACCGCAGATGGAGCATCGCCCTCAATCTGGTAAGGTCCAAATGTCGGGTTTACAAGATCCAGATAATTATAGTTGCTGGTAAGGATAGGTACAGCCTTTCCTCCGCTTACGGTCCAAGCGCTACCCAGTGCTGAAGCCAGAGCGTTGGCGCTCATGCCACTGGCGTCAGTACCCTGCGGCAGGCCCAGTGACTGTGTGTAGTAGCAGTTGCTGATGGTAGCGCCGTCCAGTACTATAAAGGTGGCACTGTGGTATTCCAGCACGTCTACGGTCGTGGGATCGAACAGACAGCGGCTTATCGTTACATTAGGGCCCCAGTGACCCACAAATCCGCCGAAGCTTCCTATCTCAGAGCCCACCAGTTGGCCGTCAAAGAGACAGTCCGTGATGTTTATGTTGTCACTATCGACATGGCCTATGATGCCGCTACTTGAGGCTACGACACCGATGCCTGTGTCGGCTTTATATGCAGAGATAATGGTGCTGACGTGGCAGTGCTCTATGGTGCAGTTGCCTGATGCCGAACCTATTAGACCACCGGCTTCAGCCCGGTTGGTGTGGATGCTGCCGGTGACGTGTAGATTGCGGATAGTCGCGCCGTTTATGTACTGGAACGGGGCGCAGTTGTTGCCTTCGCTGTAGGGGCTAACATCAGTTCCTTTGGTAAAAGTCAACGTATATCCGTTGCCATCAAATGTACCGGCATACTTGTTGGAATTGGTACCCACCATCGTGCTTACGCTGATGTTGGCTGCCAGTACCACATTCTGTTGGGTATTGCCAGCATTTACATCGGCGGCAAAGGCGTCCCAATCAGCAGCGTTGTTAATCACACGGCGGTGATAAATGTCAGTTGTGTAAGTATTGGGGTTCCACTTCACTATATAAGGTTTACCAGCCTCTATACTGCTTGCGTCAGTAAAGTTGAGTGTCAGCACACCCTCACCGCTAAGGCTTGATGTTGCTGAATTCAATTCCATCACCGTAGCATCCTCAAGCACAGTACCATCCAAATCATCAATATCAAACGGCAAGCAAAGAGTGTTCCAGTTACCGTCGCGGTACAGAGTGCGGTCTGTCAGTGTTACACCTGTAGATTGCCCATCATTAGCGGCGATAGCAGAGCCATTGTCGCTCTGGTCAGCCAAATCAATGCTGGTGATGTCGAAGCGGATGGCGTTCTTGTAGGGGTAACCATAGCGATCCAAAATAGCGCCATTACGTATGGATTGGCTTTTATCGACAGAAAAGCTGTAGTATCTACATTCAGGTTGTTTGCTGTCAATGTCGTTGTTATGGACTATGACGACAAGGTTCTTGGAACCATCGTAATAGAACGGGGCGTTGAGCGTAAAATAGTTCCATGAGTCGGGCGTGCCAGTGTAATAGCCGCTGAAAACACAGTCGGCATCGGTGTAGGCCACGCCTTCACCGCTGCTGAAACTTGTCATGTCGGTTAGGACGAGATAGATGTCCAGCTTAACAGTCTGATACAGGCTTATAAAATAGTTAAGTTTTTCTACTCCATAATACATCTCTTCAAAGTCCCACCGTCGATAGGTTACATCTGAAAGCCCCATACGGAACGCAATGCGGTTAATATATCCTTTCTCATGTATTTCCTCGGCAGTATATAATTGCTGAGTTAGATTCTCATCAGATTCCCATTGAATACTCCCACAGGGATATGGTATATAAGCCCCTTCTTCCCCTGCTAAATACAATTCATCTTTGCCATATCCGACCCAAACATTGGCTGTAGTCTCAAACATGGTGGAGCCATGGTAATGATCACTAGATCCATCAGATTCCCATGCTCCTCCCCAGATGCTCTCCGTGCCGCGGTAGACGGACTTCACGCGGGCATAGTAAGTGGTCTCGGGAGTGAGGCCGGTGATGGTGACGGTTGGCTGTCCGCTGACGGTCAACTCCGTAATGGGAGCCTTGGCTGGGTCGAAATGGAAGTCGGTGCTGTACTCCAGCTTCCATTCCGTCACGTCTCTGTTCTCGTCCGTCCACTCCAGTGTGGCAGTCGTGGCGGAGTAGGCGGTCTGGCGGATGGCTTCAAAGTTTTGAGAGAATACGGTTTGATAAGTTACCGGTGGCAGCAGTTCCTCCACTTCAATGCCAAAGCTGCGAGTGCCGGTATAATCGCCAGTACCGGTAAGCGTCAGTGTGTAGTTGCCCACGGCATTTACCGCTGCGGCAGGCGCATCATTCAGAGTCAGCGCAGCAGTAAAGTCCACATCCTCTGTAAGCACGTTACCAAAGGCATCGGTCACGGTGTAGTTCAGGGGGATATCCTCATCACGGAAGGTGAAAGCCTCGCTCAGACCGCTCACCGTGGCAGCCTCAAGAGTCTTGAGCTTGGGCCATACTGTGCCGTTGCTCATCAGAGCCAAGTTCGCGGTAGTGGCGTCGGCCCCATCAATCACAAATGCTCTGCCTGACTGAATGCTCAGGTTGTTGGGATCCAGTCTGGTGGCGCGTATAAAGTCCGTCGTTTCCGTCCATCCCAGCTGTACACTGCTACCCTCAGTTCCGGTAGCATATGTACCGCGTCCGATGGCATATCCCGTACGGCTTATTCTTTCTTCATCGCTTAATTTGCATATAGCAGTCACCTGTCCACCGTTGATGGTAATGGTTCCTCCCAAACCTCGTGTGTCGTCCAATGATCCTGTACCTTCTTCAAGATAGGTGGAGTTACTACTAGCATGGCCTCCGCCAATAGCAGTTGCAGATTCGCCGCTCGAAATAGCTGTAATGACACCGCCGTTGATGGTAATCTTACTGTTGCTGGTAACGATATTATTTCTACCGCCTCCAATGGCCGCTCCTGCTGCGCCACCTGTAGCGGTAATATGTCCGTTGTTGATGACAATCTCGCCGAAAGCAGCATTTCTGTTACCACCTATTGCAGCACTTTGGGTTTCGCCTGTAGCTACAAGAGACCCCGTGCCGTCAATGGTGAGCTTATTGCCATCGGCCACTGTGATACCTTTCTCTGATGTTAGTGTTGTACCGTCGCTGAGCCAGAGCGTAACGTCGCCGCTCACCGTGATACGGTTTTTTATGGTCACATCCTCAGTCACCTTCCATGTTCCGGCGCTCATTGAAGTGCTGCTGGAGGTTACGGTGTTGAAAGCCGTCACGGTTGCAGTTTTGGGCCCTCTGACCGTGTTGGCATCGCCGGTTTCATCAAGTGCTGTAACCTTCACCCAATAATCGCCTGCATCATTGATATCTATGTTCTTCCTGAATCCACGTGCGGCGCCCAGATCACTTCTGTAAAAGTTAGCTTTTATAGTCACGCTCTTGTAGAGGTCATAGCAGCTGCTGTTGGTGTAAATATCCACACGTATGCTTATTGACTTGTCAGGTATGTCCTGGTCATAAGCCCATCCCTGCACATTGATATAACCACCATAACCTGTACAAACGTCAAATGAACTATTAGGAGCATGCTGCGCCCAAACGCTTGAACACATAGTAAAACCTGCAAACAGCATTACTGCCATCCGCAAAACATAAGCCTTAACTGATCTTGAACCCATAAGATTAAAGTAGATAATTCACAAATTTCGCAAAAAATCCTATACGCTGCTACACCATTCCGCATATTTTTACACGTAATTTTATACAAAATGCCGCTGGCACCCACAACAGGCACCAGCGGCATAAGAATGACACATTAGAGTCCCTATTGGGTCATTCCCCCTCCGGTTCAATCTCCTCCAGATAAACCACCAGGTCCAAATCCTCATAAACGTCAATGCTCCTGTGGTCACCGTCAAAGTGCCGGTCATCGCTCCATTCCACAATACGCCAGCCCGGAGCAGGTGTAACATCCAGCTCCACGCTGTCCTCATAGTGGGCTGCCTCCACGCATCCCGTTACGGTACCAGCCTCCTCAGGCTCGCACACCGCCCGGATATGGTAGGTCGCATCACTCTCCATGATGGCCTCGTAGAACCTTGTACTATAACGGTCCAGATAGAAGCGGCGGGTAAGAGAATGTTCATCCTCATCATCATCCCACTTAACAAAGTGGAATCCTTCAGCCGGAGTTGCTGATATCTCCACCAAATCACCCAGATGGTAAGTGCCGCTACCGGTAGTCTCACCATAATAGGTGTCCACTACTATCTGCCTCGTTTCAGTCTTATGCCGGAACTCAGCTATGATATCATAGTCGCGGTTGGCCACAAGAGTCCTCGGGTTGGCCGTGTTGCCATCACTCCAGCGGACAAACTCATAGTTCTGATCATGCGGTACTGCAGTAAGAACCACCTCATCACCGCGGTCAAATGTACCGCAGTCAACCTCGCTCTCAATATCACCAAATCCGTAAACGTTCACGTTCCAGTACAGGTCGTAAGTAGAGCGTATGGCCACAAATACTGCAGTCAGATTCACATCGCTGTTCATCACCACATCACGCTCCGGATTGTGGTTATCCGGCTGGTCCTCCCAATGGTCAAACTCCCAGCCAGCAGAAGGCTCGGCTACAACATGTGCAGTCTCGCCCGGGCGGTACATACCTCGGCCGATAACCTGTCCACGGTAAGAGGGGCTAACATTACCGGTAAGCCTGTAGTGCTGGTCATACACAAACACCGGCTGCAGCACATAATCCCTGTCCATAATAAGGTTACGCGGGTTCACAGTATTACCGTCACTCCAGCGCAAGAACGTGTAGTTCTGTGTAGGAGTGGCCATAATGCTCACCGTGCTGCCCTCATTGAATTCCTCAACTCCGTTGCGGTTCACAGTTCCCATAGTAGGATCCGGGTTAGACATATCAAGTCTGTACTTCACCGGCTCCGTAGCAGAGTAGAACGCCTGGATAAGCTGCTCACCGCTCTTCTCACCGGTACTGGGATTAACATAGAAGTACCTAAGGAAAACCTTAGGCTTCCCCACAATAGGCATCCAAAACTTTGCCGCATAAGCCTGCAGCAAGTTCATAGCCCCAACCGATGGTACCAAAGGCTCACAGAAGGTACTCCCGCGGCCCACACCGGTAACAGTGCCCACGGTCTGAGGCCCAGTGGCCATAACCACCAGCCGCAGTCCTGCAGCTCCCTCAGGAACGCTGCCCAATCGGAACATAAAGCTGCCGTCACTGATAGCCGCCGCAGCAACAGCCGGTTGCTCAATACCCGTCAGAGTAGGAGGCATGCTCAGCGGCTGCCCGCCACAGCGCACCACCCAAAAGTTCAATCTCAAATACAAATTGGAACCAGTCAGCTGGGCTTTCTGTCCCAATACCCTGCGCCCAGACTGCGTCTTGGCCGCCTGGTTCCAAGCCTGTATCTGCTCTGCACTCAAGTTCTTCCAGCTCTGCGTCAGCAGCCGGAAAATGGACTTGATTACAGACTGGTCCGCGGTACGCTTCTTGGTACCGTGCCCACGGGTGCGAATAAAAATCGCACCCTTGTTACTGGATGCCGTCACGCCCTTAGCGCTTCCCGACATCCTGTCAAATGCAATAGAAGGTTTGTATCTCATAATAGTACGTATTAATAGTAAAACAAAAATCCCCGGCAGGGACTCATCTCTGCCGAGGACTTTCCCTTGTAGGGTTACTGTGAGGATTTGCGGGGAGGATTACTCCTCATCGCCGTTTTCATCACCGTTGTTACCATCGCCGCCGTTGTTACCGCCGCCACCACCAAGGTTCTGCTGACCCTCGTTGAACGGATCATTGGTCTGGCCCAGCTCCACTTCCTTAAGGATGTCAGCGCTCTTCTCACCAGTCACCGCATTGACAAAGAAGTAACGCAGGAAAATCTTAGTGCGGCCTGCACTGGGTGCTCCGTACTTGTTGTCATAAGCAGCCTTGATGTCCATAGCCCCAGCCACCACGCTGAACGGGTCAGCAAAGGCGCTAGCCTTGTCAAAGGCGTTGCTAACACCACGGCTGGTAGGAGCACTTGCCTCAATGACCAGACGCAGATTAGCCACATTCTCAGGAATGCTGATAAGCCCAAACTTGAACTCCTGCTCAGTCAGCTGAACAGTGCAGGCAGCCGGAGCATCCACGCCCACCAGAGCGGGCGGGTTGGCTACAGCTGTGCCGCCGCAACGTATAATCCAGAAGTTAAGCCTCTGGTAAAGGTTAAGACCGCTAATCTTGGCAGCATTACCCAGAATAGAGCGGCCGGCCTGACTCTGAGCCAGGTTGTTCCAGGCACTGATCTGAGCAGTGGTCAGGTTCTTCCAGCTCTGAGAGAGCTGCTTGAAGATTCCCTTAACGGTTGATTGACTTGCGGTGCTGGTCTTCTTACCATAACCGCGGTTACGGAGATACTTGCGGCCCTTGGCCTTAGCAGCAGTCACGCCCTTGGCGGAACCTGACATCTCCTCAAATGCAATAGAAGGTGCATACTTCATAGTAGTAAATGTTTTAGATGGTTGATTAATAAGTTGTTTTTCTCTTGGTATATCTTGAGCTCATAATACCCATAATTAAAACGGTTGCGGAGGCGTAATAACAAAGCCATCCCCACCGCTTAAATCCTTCTGGCAAATCCTGCTGTCCGTCCGCGTGGGCCCGGCCAGCCCTGTGGCCACACTCATCCAGCAGACCTCCACAAAATACTTGCTGCCCACAGCAGGCTTCACAGTAAGCCTCTCCACATAAACCTGAGTAACATCCGCAAACGTCCGCTCCGGAATAAACCCAGCATCAATCAGTACCGGGAGCCCGCCGCCGTAGGTCTTGCCCTGGCTGGCAGCCGGGCTCATTCTGACAGAAAGTCTGTAACCTGCTCCCGGATTGAGGAGTCGGCTGAATTGAATCAGGTTGGGGGTTACTATAATATTATGGTACTGTACGGATGGAATGGCAGGCAGCTCAGTTGGCGGCTCCTCCAGCAGGTCCAGTCCCAGAAGCGCCAGGTTGCAGTTCAGCGTAACGTAAGCATTAACGGCTGGGCTCTGTGTCCGCATCCGTGACCCGAACCCATGCGCCCCGGCAAACACAGCCCAAGCAGTAATCTGCTCAGGCGTCAGCCGCTTAAAGCTCCGTCCCACGCGGCCAAACAGAGCCCGCTGGTCCTTCTGCTCCGGAGTAACCTTCCGCGGCTGCCTGCACCGTCCGCTCAGCACCGTCCCAAAACGGGTACTGCGGGCAGTAACATTGCCCGCAGTGCCAGTTAAAGCCTCAAATGCAATTGAAGTGCGTGTTTTCATGGTATCAGACCTTTATATTCCGATTTTTGTAATTCCTTACACCCACAAATTTACAACACAAAATCCCCGTTTCCAAGCATTTTCCCAATTATTTTACACACAACCCCAAAAAATGTGCATTTAGTATTTCACATAGTCAATAATTC
The DNA here is from genome assembly GCA_045534785.1 of Bacteroidaceae bacterium. Taxonomy (GTDB): domain Bacteria; phylum Bacteroidota; class Bacteroidia; order Bacteroidales; family Bacteroidaceae; genus Colenecus. The sequence continues at coordinate 9,598 of JAZSKJ010000029.1, forward strand.
TCCACATTCTTGCCATTACCCGAATAAATCACTACATTTGTACTGTTAATCTAAAACCATTATTATCATGAAACTCAACATGAAAAAACTCTTAGTGATCGCATTGGCTCTCATGCCCAGTTTATCAATCAGCGTAATGGCCCAGCCCAGCGGAGGAACAGTCCAACCCGGATCCGATGAGCCCATAGGCATACCTCTCGAAGGCTCCCGTCCGCGCCTCGTCCCCGATGAGCCCATTCCCATCCCCATCACACCGGAGCCGAGGCCATTCCCCAATCCCGGCCCCCGCAGCGCCGTACAGCACCCGTACTGTTACCATCAGTCCGGAGTAGTGTACATCGATGCCGACACTACCATCACCTACATCAACGCATCAGTGACGCGCTATAGTGACAACCAGGTCTGGTCCGATGCCGCCGCCACCAACACCCTGGCCATTACCGTCTCACCAGACCCCGGAGAGTATCACCTTCAGCTGACCCTCTCCACCGGCCAGTCCTACCAAGGCAAGTACATCATCGAATAGCTGGGCCGATGAGCACAACAAAAGGGGCACTTTCCGGTGTCCCTTTCTTTTTGTCCAAAACCGCCGCAAAGGGGTCGTTTAATAATGCGTCATTCCCCAATCTCCTCCAATGCCCCCGTCTCCGAGTCAATAATAAACCCCCGCACCACAATGTCTTTTGGCACCAGCGGATGAGTCTTGATAGTATGCACCGTATTCCGGACCGAAGTAGGAGTGTCCTTAAACCCCTCCAGCCACTGGTCCAGGTCAATGCCGCACTTGCGGATTGTAGCCAGAGTCTCATCCGTAACCCCGCGCTCCAGCATCTGATGGTGGAAATGGTCATAGCTCATGTGGCAGGCTCCGCAATGAGAGTGGGCCACCACCATAATCTCCTGCACACCCAGCTCATAAATAGCCACAATCAGGCTCCTCATGGCAGAGTCAAAAGCCGATATCACCAGCCCTCCTGCATTCTTGATAATCTTGGCATCGCCGTTCTTAAGGCCCAGCGCTGCCGGAAGAAGCTCCGTCAGTCTGGTATCCATACAAGACAGCACAGCCAGCTTCTTGTCCGGATACTTGTCAGTAAGGTACTTCTCATAACCCTTGCTGGCCACAAACTCCTTGTTGTACTCTAAAATCTGGTCTATTATATCTTTTTCCTTTTTATAAATCAAAACAATGTGTGGCCACCAGCTCAACCTCAATCCGCCGCCGTATAGCAGGATCCTGGTCAATCTCACGCAGCCTATTAATAACCTCGCCGTAATGGTCCATGCAGCCCTTTGGAAACCTAAACATCTCCACTTCCGGCTTATAGTAAACCTCCGCCAGAGTAGCAGCTACCATGGTAACAACTCTGGTGTCGGCATCCTTACTTATCTCTGCAGCAAGTCTCACTGTTTCAGTATAGTCATTGGCTTTCTCAAAAGCCATCCATGCCGTTATCAGGCTGTTCAGAGCATTATAAGGATCCTGCTCATCAAACTGTCCTTTCTTCAGCCATTCCTGCAGCATACTAACTTCATCCTGCATCGAGGCCTCGTGCTTGCTCTTGCCGTCCTTCAGGGCCTTAACCAGATGCCCCAGGTACCAGCTGGCATACATAGCAGCTTTCCCGCTAAGCATAAGCCGATACAGTGAAACAGAAAGCTCATAATCAATCGGTGCCGCAATGCAGCACATCGGCAGCGCCATTCCGCAATTGCTGTCGTAACTGTAACCGCTTTCCGGTTTCAACCAATTCTCAAACCACTGCGGGAACCTCACGCGCTTCTTATCACGGCCGTAATAGTAATCGGCCATCAGAGTCTTGAAAGGCTGTGGGCTGATACGGTCCTTAATCATTAGCGCGTCAGCAGTGGCCAGTGCCACAAGCCCCTTATCGCTGAAGAAAGCATCCTCCCGCACCAGCTCATCCCCAAGCTTCATCCCGTTCTGCTTTAATGAGCACGCCACCAAATCTCCATATAGCGTTCCTAACATGTTTTGATACTTAAAGCTGTCTTAGATTACCATTAGCATCAGTCAGATACCCGTCTTTATTTATGTGAAAGACGTATTCAGTGGTAGTAGAACCATCTTTTATAAAAGTATCATAGCCAGGTAAGGTCGTACCATATACTTCAATTTCTAATTTACTGAATCTGTCAGGGATTGAATCCTTATTGGCATTTAGTGCATGGAATCCCCATGCGTAATTACTTGTAAAATCTACGTTATATTTATTTGTACTATCCTTAACTGATAAAATACGTGCAAACGATATTGCGGCAGGGAGGGTGGTTTCTATAGAATCAGTCCATACCAGTTTGTCACTGTATTCGTCAATTCTTTTCCATTCATTAGGTTGTATGGTATAACTATTCTCATTTTTGCCGTCACTATGAGTTGCAATAATATCACAATATTCAATCATTGACTCAGTCGCATAATGAGTAAAACACATCCTAACATAAACAGGTATAGAATTAGGATCTTTATTTTCCTCCTTTTCACAAGAAACCATACCCATCACACTAAGGATAGCTATTACAATACCCCCAAAAAATTTCTTCATACTTATTGCCATCTTTGTGTAGATATGATGATTTCGTAAAACGCAGGATATACATCAACTGCAGCTTTAATAGTTCCCTTTATATGCGGGACAATAAGGCGCACCTTAGCCGCAGAACTGGCGCCACCGGAACCAGGCTTAATATAAGGCAAAGCCATAGTCCAGGCAGCGGGTACAGAAGCACCGTATGTTGTTTTCATCACACCACTGTGAAATGCTGCAGTATAATTATCACCTGTGCGTGATACAGAGAAAGCGTCGAGTTCTTGTTGATACAAGTTCATTGTCAAGGTATCACCAGTACCAACATTAATTTCAGTATATCTCGCATTATAATTTTTTACCTCACCAGGGCCAAGAATGCTCCCGTCACCTCTACGGACAATCTGCATAAAGACACTGTCACCAAGCAAGACATACTCATTGCGTGTATTGTCTGGTCCTACGTCGGGATTATCAGTAATAGTATCATTCAGAAAATCGTCCAAAGAAATAACATCTATGTGCTTATCGGCCAACCATTGCTCAATCTGTAAGGCCTCCTGTCGCTTCTGTTCGTTATAGGTCAGGATAGAGTCCTGCTCTTCATTTACAGCCTCATCTTTTATATCTACAGGCTTATCATCACATGAGGATATTAGCGCCAGTAGTAATGTGGTAAACAAAGATGTGATAATCCTTTTCATATTCATTTGGGTTAAATAATGGTCACAAAGACTTATCGATAGTCTGCATGATAAAAGATAGCGTCTCTTCTGGACAGGTTCGCTTACCTTGGATTTTACCATTAACACCGTGCATCCTCAATGCTTGAAGGGTTAGCTTGCTTCCATCTAACGTTTCAATCAGTTTCAGACGAGAGTATATTCCGTTGCTGCTATCCAACTGTAGCTTGTTCACCCAAAACGCCCTTTGATCAAATGCTTCATGCCTGGTAAAACCAGTCTTAACAACTTCCATCATATACTTAATGCATCCGTCAGGCAGGGTTTTGTACATAAACACTATATCACCTACAGACATCTTTCCGGTTTGCCAATCCAGGATTCCATTATTAGCTTTTAGAGCAGCCTCCATCTTGAAGCGCTTATTATTGCTGGGTACTATCCAATATTTCATATCTTTATTCCTATCTAATTAGTATTATCCTGTCCTCAACTTCTCAACATATAGTTAATTCAGAAGCCATCTTCCATGTCATCTGCTCACTCATAGCCCTTCATAATACTTACGTATCTTAACAGCCATCATTTTTCGTCTTTGTTCCAGGAACTTAGGATAGTCAGCGTGATCCATTTCAATCACCTCAAACGGAATACAGTTCCGCTGCAGGTTCTCTTCAAGTTCCTCTGAATCTTTGATATTACCAAATGCAGCCTCACCATTCTGGCATGCAGTAAATGCCTTGGTAAAGTAGTCGTATGGTGCATCATCAGAAATGTCTTTATTGACTTGAGTATCCAGATATGTGTAGTTTGCAATCTGATTATACTGAGCTCTGTCATCCCACCCATGTTTCATTAGATACTTCTTGGGGAATATGTGGTGAACATCCCCAATGATAGTTATCAAATCACTCACCAATGTTCCCTTAGAGAACAGAGCATCATCCTTCTCATATATCTGGGCTGCCAGGAATACGTTGAAATACGGGCTGTTAATGGCCGAGGTCTCAAGTCTTTGAACCAAACCTATCTCCCAGAAAGTATCAGAGAGTTCAGCAGCTTCCACCTCCTTAAAGAATTGGATAAATCCTTTGGCCTTGATACTACGTAGGTCAGCATCCATAACAGTTTCCGGTGACGTTATATATCGGCTGGTAAGTGTTGTCAGAACGTACCACTTTACAATATACTCATCCACTAGCTTGCTGTCAAATGAAGGATCAGAATGCAACAGCAGGAACAGGGTATATGCAAAGTCCAGAGTCATATCAGAGTTAATGAGTTTCTTTGATATGAAACCTGCTGATTTGATAGCCAGAATGAAGTTTGAGAATGAATAGCGGTTCATGAATTCCAATACACCTTCTTTAAGCAGAGCAAAAGAGTGTTCCGCTATTTCTGCCTTATACTCGCGGGTTTCAAAGTCACGGCCACCCAAAAGACTAACCAGGTCTTTCATCTTACCGCGTCCAAACTTATACATGAAGGCTATTCTGAGTATATCGCCATAGTTTGGATCAAATATATCCTCACGGTCATCTTTAAGCCAAGCCATAGCTCTATAGTATTCAGAATCCTTGAAGGTTTCATCCTTACACATATCAGAGTACCAGTCTGGCTGTACGGCTAGGTGAGAGAAATAATCAATACCTTTTCTTAGCATGTTGCCGCCATACTCCGTATTTGCTGCAATCTTTGACATGGCAAAGTCAGACTGGTTAAGTTTGGCACCTTGGCTATTTATGCGTATGAATATCTCAGTTACCTCATCAATATTCAGGTCCTTATCCAGTGTTATAACACCAATCTGGCAGTTCTTAATCTGTATCAGCTTCATGATTGCCGCATTAATAACCTCACCTGGTACATCAGGATTTTCTTTGCAGTACTCATTCACAAAATTCCACAGATTAAAGTCGTTTGAAAAAACAGTCGCAATATCAGCAATCCAACGCTTATCCTTTCTTATAGCATTATCCTGTACCTTAAAACGCTCTTCTTCATTATCATCACCAGCCAGAGGATTGAAAGAGATCTTTATTCTCTTCTTCTCAAATGTCTCCGTAATAATGTCCATACCAACTATGGCAGTCATTAAGGCAGTGGTGCGCTGCTGTCCATCAATCATTATCTTTCGGCCAACAGCCAGCGAACCATCCTTAAGCTTCATATCGTGGTTTTGTGATATGATCAGATAGCCGGTAGGGTAGCCAGTATATAGAGAGTCAATAAGGTCTCGTACTTGTTTTGGCTTCCATACAAATGGACGTTGTATTTCAGGAATCGCTATCTGTCCGGACTTAATAAAGCCCAGGACACTTTCAACTGACAGTGTAGATACAGTATATTTTTCAGCCATGAACGGTTATTATAAAAAACAAATTCTGCTTTTATGGCAGTTGTCACAAATATAGACTACAAATTTATTGAAATACCAACAATAAACAAGCTATATCAGTTTTTATCCTATCTTTGCCTATCTATCATTTTGAATTATCTCAAGCAGATTTTATGCAGAAGAATCAGCAAGCTAAAGCTTCAGCCGAATTTGCCGCCCGTTGGAAGGGCCGGGGTTACGAGAAGGGCGATAGCCAGAAATTCTGGCTTGAACTGTTGCAGTCAGTACTCGGTGTGCAGGACCCATACGGTTTCATAAACTTTGAGGACCAGGTGCATCTGGATCACACCAGTTTCATTGATGGGTATATCGAATCAACCCATGTGCTGATTGAGCAGAAGAGCATTGATAAGGATCTGCGTAAACCTATAGTTCAGAGTGACGGTTCACTTCTTAATCCATTCCAGCAAGCCAAACGTTACTCGCAGGAACTGCCATATTCATTACGCCCCCGTTGGGTCGTTACATGTAACTTCCGGTCGTTCCTGGTCTATGATATGGAGCAACCCAATGGCGAGCCCGAAGAAATTCTGCTTGAAAACCTGGAAAAGGAATATTACCGTTTGCAGTTCCTTGTGGATGTAAAGAATGAGCACCTTAAAAAAGAAATGGAGGTTTCTATTCAAGCCGGTGATATTGTCGGTCAAATTTACGATGCACTGCATGAACAGTATGCTGATGACAGCCCGGTGGCTTTGCGCTGGCTAAACATCCTTTGCGTTCGCATAGTGTTCTGCCTCTATGCCGAGGATGCCGAGATTTTCACACATGACCAGTTCCACAACTATCTGGCCCGTTATGAAGCCGATGATTTGCGGAATGCACTGATACGCTTGTTTGAGGTACTTAATACGCCACAGGACAAGCGTAGCCGCTATCTACAACCTGAACTCGCAGCATTTCCTTACACAAATGGAGGCCTCTTCGAGGAACAGATAGAAATACCACAATTTACTGAAGAACTTAAGCAGACACTCCTTCAGAATGCAAGCTTAGACTTTGATTGGAGCGAAATATCGCCCACTATATTCGGTGCAGTGTTTGAGAGCACCTTGAACCCCGAAACCCGTCGTAGTGGTGGTATGCACTATACCAGTATTGAGAACATCCATAAAGTTATAGACCCTCTGTTCCTGAATGACCTTCGTGGCGAACTGGATTCAATCCTTGAAGAGAAAGTTGAGAGACAGCGTCGCAAGAAACTGGATGAATACCAGGAAAAGCTGGCAAGCCTCACATTCCTGGATCCGGCATGTGGTTCAGGAAACTTCCTCACAGAAACATATCTAAGCCTGCGCCGCTTGGAGAATAAAGCCATTAGTGCACGTTATCATGGCCAATCATTCATAGGCTTTGAAGAATCAAATCCCATTAAGGTCAGTATTCATCAGTTTTTTGGTATAGAGATAAATGATTTCGCAGTTGCTGTTGCAACCACAGCTCTTTGGATTTCAGAAGCTCAGATGCTTAGTGAAACGGAAAAGATTATTCGTCATAACATTGATTTTCTTCCATTAGAGAATAACTCGAATATTAAAGAGGCGGATGCTTTGTGTATTGATTGGGAAAGTGTAGTTCCTTCAGAAAAGTTAGATTATATCATGGGCAATCCTCCTTTTGTCGGAGCGAGTATGATGTCTGCAAAGCAAAAAGATGAAGCAGTCGCTATATTTGGAAAAATAAAGCTATCAAATAGTATTGATTTTGTCGGGGCATGGTATCATCTTGCAGCAAAAATGATGTCTCACAATCCAAACATCCGCGCCGCTTTAGTATCTACTAATTCTATTACGCAAGGTGAACAAGTGGCAGCATTATGGAAACCCCTTTTAGAACGATACAAAATCCGTATAGATTTTGCATATCGGACCTTCAGATGGGATTCGGAAGCAGATATTAAAGCACATGTACATTGTGTTATCATAGGTTTTTCTACTAAATTCACACCCAACAAGAACCCAAAGAGAATCTATATATCTGATAAACATTCTGTAATTGCAAGTAATATTAATGCGTACCTATTGGATGCTCCTGATGTATTGGTTGAGAGTAGAGCAAAGCCCATCTGTTCTGTAGAACCTATGGCATATGGCAATAAGCCGACAGATGGTGGTAATTTAATCTTATCAGAAGAGGAAAGGGCAGACATAATAAAAGCAGAACCGGGTTTGGAAAAATACATTCATCCTTATATCGGAGCAGTTGAGTTTATAAATAAAAAGACTCGTTACTGTTTTTGGTTAAAGGATGTTTCACCTATAGAAATTAAGAATAGCCATATCCTATATGAACGTGTTCAGAATGTTAAGTTATTGCGTGAAGAAAGCACATCTTCAGCGACACGGCAGAAATCATCTATACCACATGAATTCTTCTTTATTTCCCAGCCTTCCACAGACTATTTAATGGTTCCTCGTGTCTCATCTGAAAACAGACGATATGTGCCAATAGGTTTTATGGAGCCAGAAATAATAGCAAGCGATGCTTGCTCTATTATTCCAAATGCTAGTTTATATCAATTTGGAGTATTAACATCTAATGTTCATATGGCATGGATGAGAGTAGTGGCTGGCCGTTTGAAATCAGATTATCGCTATTCAGGGAGTGTTGTTTATAATAACTTTCCTTGGCCAACACCAACAAATAACCAGATGGCAGAGATAGAGAAGACATCTCAAGCAATCCTTAATGCTCGAGCTTTATATCCAGATAATAGCTTTGCGGACTTATACGACGAGGTTACTATGCCTATAGAGTTGCGTAAAGCTCATCAAGATAACGACCGTGCTGTGATGCAAGCCTATGGCTTTGATGTCAAGACAACAACTGAGAGTAGTTGTGTAGCCCATTTGTTCGAACTTTATCAAGCATTGACAAAATGATTACTGTCCTGTATTTGTAGTGGCTTTTCTTTGAGCTTAAAGGCTTGCCGATCTGTTACCATTTCGTAGATTTTAATACTAGGATTGCATTGTTGTGCAATCCTAATTATTTTCTTTTTGTTTTCCTCATCCACATTATAACCTATATGGATGGATTCAAAACAGTCTTGTCCGATTGTTAGATAATAATGGTCACGTTTGGGCGTTGGAAGAGGTTTTGCTTTTGGATTACGTGGATTTAAGAATGTTAGGGATGGTGAATATGAGAATAATCGTATCTCTTCTTCATGTTTCCAGTCTATTGCTTTTGTTGTCATCTGGTATTTGAATAGATCTTCAATGCTTGTTAAATAATCAGGCTTTTTAATAATATCTCTATATTGGACTTCCCATTCAAGGCAACCTAACAAAGAAACAGGCATCTTTGTATAATAAGTTCGAGCCTTTTCCATATCAATGCCAATACAAATGCCTTTATGATTTGTGTAGTAACTCCACATCAGAATGGAATCATAGTTCTTAGACAAGCTGCAGATATATTCATTCTCCCTCGCTTTCTCAAAATTGGTTGGTTGCAATGCCGTTTGTACTTCTTCTGGATAGGATTGAACCTTTTTAATAGGAACATCAGAGAAATCAATCAATGCAGGGTGGCAGTCAAACGGATCGTTCAACTTTGATGCTTGGGTGAATTGAAGGTTGTGGTGTAATAACATCAATAAGCCCCCATTAACATCCAGATATTTATATAGTTTGTTATTTCCCATTATTAAATTAGAACAGATCAGTTCCCTGTACCATTCCCTGTTTCATGGAACCTTTTTTCTAATACGCTTATTCTCACCATGAGTTGGTCAAATGTGGGTGATTCCCCAAATATCATGGTGCTCCTCATTGCATCATAATCCTCTTTCCAGTCAGCAATACAATCCTTTGGCGGAACCAGTACTATCCTCTTCCTTATGTCTGGCGTATAATCCACGTCCGCCATGCTTGTAAACACCTGTCGGTGGTGGCTTATAGACTCCCACAGTTCATCGTTATGTATTGCATCTGCAGCAAAAGGCTCGTCCATCATCTTTTCCAGATCATACAGATGCCTTGACCTGCGGTTGGCTTGTGCCTTTGCTCCGGTCGAGAACAGTTCATGCAGCAGGAACGCCTTTTCCAGGAAAGTCTTCTCAATCACAGACGTGATTACCTGCGGATCGATACCTGATGTGCTCAGGTCTGGTATATTCATTTCAATCAGGCTTTGTATTTGTGTCTGGACAGTGGGCTCAATAAGTGATCGTGCGCCAATCTCAAGCATAACCCTGGGCTTGATATAATCCAGCGTGTCCCTGAATAGGCTCTTGTATTCAATGAATATCTTTCTGGGTTCAGGGTATGTCCTGTCGCCCTCACCGTTTGGCTCCACTGTGAATACCAAGTCCTTGTAACCGTATGCAGCGGCCACCTTCTGCAGTTCTTCAAAAAACATGCCGTTTACAAACAGTGATGACGTTTTTCTCAGCTGCTTAAGCTGCTTCTTGGTCACATCTCCGGTCATGTTAAAAAGAGTTCTGTCCAGAGCCAGATCAATGTCTTCCGAGAATCTGTCAATCTTACCAAAAACCTTGCTAAGTGACGTTCCTCCCTTAAAAACAATCTTATCGGCAAATGGAAGGGTATAGACCAGTTGAAGTATTATGGTCACCCAGAGGTCTTTCTCCACTGCCTGGGGCGGTATTTGCTTTATTGCCGCCACATTTTGGATAGCGGCAATCTTTTCATCGTTGTTAAGTTCATTCCAGTTTGTCATGTGTTTTTTCTTTCATTAAATCATTCAACAGTTTTTGCGCCCATTTAGGCATCAGTCTTAAATCCCCGGAAATGTCATGTTTACCGGTATATCCCTTCAGGAAATCTCTAAGGACTATTATCTGCTCATCGGTAATCTTACCGTTTCCTATGCTCTTAAGGGCCAGACACAGGGTTGCCATAGTCTTGTCCTTGAATGCAAAATTCTTGGGTACACCCCTCTTGAACTCAATGACCGTATTGCCCACAGATAGTTTCCTGGCCGAACCGCTTGTCACATAGACAATCTTCATCGGAATCTGTGTTGACAGCCCAAAATAGTTCTCTGCAGCAGCTCCCGACATCAGTACCTCGGCATGATCCCTTTTGGCTATAGCCTCGGCTATCTCCGATGGCGTGGGATAGACCGGTCCGAATCTCGTAATGGTAGTTTTCAGATAAACTCCGTTGGCCAGTCTTACAAGCTTTCCTTTACGTACGTAAATAGAAAGCCTGTCCACCACATAGTCCTGGTTATACTGTGGAAAATCCGTAGAAAAGAACAAAGTCTTATCTTTGGCCTTTTCTATCACTTCATCCATTTTCTGAGATGTTGTCATCGCGTTTTTGCTAAAGTGTTAACGGCGTTTAACACCGAAACTTTTGCAAAATTACGTAATGTTTCTGATGTAATGAAACATCCGGCCCACAAATCTGCACAGCGGTATCCGCTCAAGTCTATAGCTGTACGGCGTTAATCTTCTCACGCCATTCGCGGATGTATTCCTTCAGGCCTTCGCCCTCCAGTATCTCCACCTCATCCAGCATGCCCATTATGTAGCGGGTCAGTCCGGAGTATTCACATACTTCCAGGTCTGCTATCCAGCGCTGGCCGTCGGGGTAGTCCGGGTCTTCTTTCATCGTTATCATGCTGATGGGGTGGGCTTCGGTTCCCTGTGTCACTTTATTACCTTCCGGTACTTTTGGTTCCTATCTTTAGGATTATCGGGGTTGGTCATTTCCAACGCACCCATTTCCAATAGTGGCTGGATATGTTTCTTGCGGGATCTTGACTGGTTATATACCCCAATTCTATCCATTATTTCCTTAGCTGTTCTTGGTACAGAACAGAAATTGACAATATCCTTCTGAATTTTGGTTAGTTCAATCTTATGGTTGTTTTTCTGAACTTTTTCTTGGTGCTCTACTTGGTGCTCTACTTGGTGCTTTTCTTGGTTATTATTTCTATGTATTACTATCACAAACTCATGTGCTTCCTCCATGTTTTCAAACGTCACATCCGGCTTCTCCTTCATTGCGCGTGTTATACCGGTTCCAGCACCAGTATATGGCAGCAGATAGTTGGCATTCGTAAACAGGAACTTGTTCCTGGGCATGGATGTGCCTTTCAGTATCTTCTCAACAGTAAGCCCGTTGGGCAGTTCGCCCGGACTGTGTATCTCAACCCTGTTATCAAGGATAAAAATGCGTATCGGGGCCATCCAGCTCAGTGACCTGTGGACCAGGGCATTCACCGTGAATTCAACCAGAGCCTCGTATGCTCCACATGCAAAAAAGAAGATCGCCAAACGGCGGTCTTCTTTTTTGTATGTGGAGCATGTGGACCTTGTTTTATTTTGTTTCGCAAAAGCGCTCCCTACGGTCGCTTGGCGGCCATCCGGCCGCTCTCGCTCGGGGTCTCGCTCGCCCCAATACGTTTGTACCTGACCCGTCCTGATTTTTCCCATTTTTTCGGAATACAAGGGTAATGCTGAGCATGTTGTCTATTCGGAATTTATTGTAAAAATGCAGTAGATTTCGATTTGTTTAGGAGTTTGTGGCCAAATAAAGTATCACTATTTGGCCAAAAGAGTCCGAAATAGAAGTCAAATGGCCAAATAAGAGATAATAACCATCAGTTTTTATCTTGATTTCTTTTGTTGTACAAAATATTGTACGTACTTTTGCGGCAAAATAGACAGCTATGGTTACAACAACTATTTCTGATTTTAGAAAAAGCATAAAGGATTATGTAGATACGGTCATTACAAGTAATGAGCCGGTATTGATAAATCGTGGCAGACAGGGAGCCGTGCTTGTATCGCTTGATGAGTACAATGTTCTGGCCCGCACAGCTTCTATTCTGAACTCAAGAAGCGCGATTGATATTGTTGATGCTTCACGCGATCAAAAGTTTGTAGAGGTTGATATTGATGCACTATGAAACTTTTGTTTACACCTGAGGCTCTTGAATCATATCAGAAGATAAAACTCGCATCCCAGCAAGAAGCCGATAAGGTCAAAGAGATACTAAAGGAGATCTTGCTTCATCCGGAAGAGGGTCAGGGTAATCCTGTACCATTAACAGGTGCGTTATCAGGGCTATGGAGTAGGGAGTATGGCATTCAGCAGCAGATAGTCTATTCTGCTAATAAGGACGAGGTCAAAATCTATGCCGTAGGACAAAGCATTATTCCGGCGAATCAGATTGGATCTGTCGGATTATCCCAGACACAATACAGCGAGCAGGAGTACCGCTCTGTCCTTAATCAAATGGCCGCAAACCGCGGAAAGGGTGAAGACCCCAAAGTTGGAATATTCTGGTATAACGTGGGGCGCGATGAACTGTTTGGTGTGGTATCGCACCCTTTAAACGATTATTCCAGAGCTAATGCTTCGGACGGAAGGATAACGTGCTCAGAACTGCATGAGGATGTCTGGAAAAAGGAATTCCACAAACAACGTTATAAGGGGGACAACAGTGGGCCTTTCATAGGGGCATATCAAGACAAACCGCGTGGACGCATATTTTACAACATTGAGACTGATACATTTGAAGTGGCCGCAGGCAAATGGCTCCAGGAATATCCGCATGTCTATGATATGATTCTGCGAGAGTTCAACCTCCCACCTGAAAGGACTTCTGCGAAATATGCGGTACACTGGGATATCGGGCAGTCCTGGCAATAAGAATAATTGTAATAAAACGATATGAGACATTTAATCGTTGCTTTGATACTGTTGTTATTGTGTTCTCCCTGCTTCTCCAAGATGAGACATCTGGAGAGAAAGGAAGAGTCTAAACGCAACGAATATCTTGTTGATAAAGCTAAAGAGGTAATTATGGCCTTCGGTCCCGATTATTATAGGGATTACAAGGAGCCGATAATTTCCGATATAAATTCTTTTAAGGAAACATTTAAAGATGACCCAGTGCTAAAGAACAAGAAGTTATATGGCAGGAAATCTTATACTGTCACATTTTTGTATGACCCCTCACTAGAGAATCTGAGATATAATTATTCAGCAAAAGTGGATATCTGGGCTGATAATGGCCAACCAAAGGAGGTCTGTTTTGGCAGTAGCTATGGGCATAATTTCTATGTGGTTTCTTATAAAGACTGGTTAAAGAAAGGAATAAAAGAGAATGATATAATACCCTACATTGCAACTGAAAAGTAAGCTTCTTTATAAACGGAAAAGAATTTGGAAAACGGTACTGAATCGGTACTGAATAATACAAAAAACATAGGAAACTATTGGAAATTACTTTTCCGAATAACCTATTATAGCATATCTGTAGGGCCGAAATTCTTCCAATGGCTTATGGAAAGATGGACTCGTATACTCCACGAAAAACGGCCCTACAGGTATTTGTAGGGCATTTTACGTTTTTTAACAATACTGAAACCTTACTGAATTTTTCAGCTTTATCCACAAATTATCGGAATAATACCTTCTGTTTAAGATACTGAATTGATCAATATAGTAAGTTCCGCCAAAGTTGGCAAAAATTAGCAAGTTTGGCTTAATACTCCTCTGTGTTCTCTACAAATAAATCTTTAAGAGTCAGTACTTTGGCAAAATCGTCACTATGCTCTCCTTGCGTCAACCCCTTGGTCGTAACCAATACAGTTCGGATTGATTCGTGATTCTTGTATTCGCTTTGAAAGGCCTGTATCCTGCGTTCCAGCTTTTTACTCTCATCGGCATCCTGTGTGTATTCGTACCGTGAATACTTCATCTCGCAGATGTCAGTTATTCCGTCAGCTCTTTCTATAATCATGTCAATCTGACCTGCTGGCTTACCGGGCTTGTTGCGCCATGAATAGTATTTGGTAAGCATAGTGTCCAGCCTAAGCGACTGAATGATTTCCCATATATGAAACATGCAGATTCTCTCAAATGCCAGTCCGTACCAAGTGTTCTGTATTGGAGTGTTCAATGTGTGACGCCAATAGGCACGGTCAGTTACGGTTGTGTTGCAGAATGTCAGATAGAATATTGTAAAGAAATCTACCAGGCGGTATATACCGGAATTCTTTTTACCACAAACACTGTTATAACTAATAAGGTCACAATATACAAGATCCTTCAGCATATTGGTAAGGTCTTCTCCCGAACTCATTTTCAGAGCGCTTGCGATCTCTTTCCGTGTCATCCCCTCGCGGCTTACTGCAAGCAGTTTGATTATATCCATATATTTTTCAGGATTCCGGAACAGTGATTTATACAAACGTCTGAACTCGTTCTTGAATTCGGCATCGGTCGAGAAGAAAAGCATGTCAATATTCTCGGCCGCGCTCCTCGTGGGGTCAAGTAGTGAGAAGTAGTAGGGAACGCCTCCCATTGCAGCATACAACTGCAGAATAGTCATGCGGTCCCACTTAAAGTGCCTTGCCTTGAAATACATCTCTGACTGGTACAGACTGAATGGGCGCAGGTGCATCTCATGGGTCGCCCGGCGGTGCAGGCCTCCGCGGTTGTCAATCACATTGCGTATCATCCATGATGTTGCCGAACCGCATATCACAAGGAAAATATTGTCATACCATACGGCTATGTCATTCCAGAATATACCTAACTCCTTTACAAAGTTGGAGTACTCATAGTCAAAACATGATATTTCATCAATGAACACAACGCAACGTTTTTTGCGCTTGCATTTTTTTATGATGCTACCCAGCGCATTGAAAGCCTCGTTCCAGTTCTTTGGCTGTGGCCCGTCATAACCATATTTGATTAGGGCAGAAAGGAAGGCGTTCTTTTGGTCTTCTTTGTCTCCTTCCAGTACACCGCTGGCAAAGAAGTCAAACTTATCCTTAAAGTAGTAGCGTATAAGTGATGTCTTGCCTACACGACGACGGCCATAAAGAGCAATAAATTCTGCTTTTCCGCTTTGGTCGTATCTAGCCAGTTTTGCCAGTTCGGCATCCCTTCCAATGATTCTATCCATACTTTTTCCTTTTTTGCAAAGATAAATTGTTTCTTTGAATGTTCCGCCAAACTTTGCTTTTTTTTCAAACTTTGGCGGAACATTAATGTGATACTTTACCATATACCATAGTTACCAATACTTCATAACAGTTTCAAACTGTCTCAAAAATGTCCGCTTGGCGGCCCTCCGGGACCGCTCTCACCCTCCGGGTTCGCCCCAATACATTTGTTCCTGACGTTATTGATTATATTTCCAACTCTGTAGCCCATTCATAGACAGGCTGGATTTTCATCTTGCGTCCGTCTTGCTCTATCTCACCACTCTCGTGATCGGTCAGCAATAACAGATCATCGCATTTGGTCTGTCTAGCGGCCAGTAGCAGGCCGTTTATCTCACGTTTGCGGGTTTTATCGGCCGATATATCGTATGACACCTGTATAGCCTGTACTACCTTATTGCCCTTACAAACCAAAAAATCGCACTTGCCAGATCTGTCATTTAAGTAATATACATCCAGTCCTTCTATCTTGCACTTTCTTATCAGATGTATGGCAACTATGGTCTCAAGGCGGTAACCAAGATTATCTCCTGCAAACGCGTTCTCTCTCTGGTCCATCATAGCCACATCAACTGCATACACCTTCTCCTGAACTGAACGAACCTTGCTCTTCTGTGAGTATTTCTGTATGCCTATAAGCATGTAAGCCTCCTTAAGATATTTCACATAGTTCTTGGCAGTATGCTCAGACCTGAAGTGGAACTGCCCAGCCAGATCTGTGGTAACAACTATTGTGGGCGAAACGTTTAGCAGATGGTGGGCCATATTTTCAAAGGCAGCCTTGTATGTTATCTTGTAGCGCTGCTCAATATCACGCTTCAGTATGTTCTCTACCAGACTGCTCACGTAACTCTTTTTGTCCTCTATACTCAGTAACTCAGGGAACGCGCCCTGTTTCAGGTACTCGTCAAATGCGGCACGGCGAAATCCTTCGGCCTTAGTAGTACGTCTCTGGGTGTCAACACTCTTCATTATGCAGAACTCCTTAAAAGAGAAAGGAAAGAGCGCAATCTCCTTGTTACGCCCCGTTAGATGTGTTGCCAGATCACTGCTTAACAGCTTGGCATTTGATCCGGTTATTATTACGTGCATCTTCTTGCGGAGTATCCTGTTTACAAACAGATGCCAACCCTCCACATTCTGTATCTCATCCAGGAACAGATAATCAAAATCACCGTATATCTTATACAGTATCTCCAGTACATCGTTCAATTGGTCCGATTCAAGCTTCACTAGACGCTCATCGTCAAAGTCAACGTACGCGAACTTCAACCCCTTGCCATGTAGTGCCTGATAGCAGAGCGTGGACTTTCCACTACGCCTTACACCTATAATAACTTGTGCTTGTGAACTCTTTGTGTCAACCAAAACCTCTTCACGTCTGGGGCATAATGCCTCGTCAGCCCTCTCTTCAAGCTCCTCCTGCTGGTCTGTGAGGATTAATTCCAGTACCCTTTTGTCTATCATAGTCACTGCATTTTACTCTTGCAAAGATACGAAAAGTATGCAGTAAAATGCGATATTTTACAGAAATAGCACACTAACTAATACGATATTGTGCAGAATCGATACTGAATAATACATGTGTATATAGTCTTTATTTGTTATTTTACTCCGAAAAACTGACTACAATGACAACTTTTCGGAATTCATAGGAAATTTGCAACGCGTTTGCAACGCTAAATCTTTGACAGGATTCCTGGCATAACATATTTTTGTCTCCAAACAAAGAACATAAAGATATGAAAAAGCCATTAGTCATAGTGTTGCTCATGCTTCTCTTTCCAACAGCTGCTGACATTGCATCTGCACAGGAACAACCTTATGCAGGTGATACAATCCAGCGCAGAGAGGTTAAGATGATACCCGCGTATGATCCCTCGGACGGTTTCATTGTCTTTTTTGACGGAACAATAATCAAGGCGCTCATGCCGGGCAAGTCAGCAAAGATATGGGCAGATGAAATCCCGGACCCTCTCTGGAACGGGCAGTATCATCAATTCAAAAGATTACTATCTGGAGTAAATGTTCCTGATACTGAAGTAATCTCTAATGATACACTTATGGGTTCAGCACCACCTCATCCTATAGTGTTCGGTCCGGATCCGGAATGGTGGAAGTTTAGAGAACGCGCAAAATTACGTAGATATATAAGGCGTTTAGAAAAGGGGAACTATATACGTGTTGTCAAAAATAAGAGAATAAACTCATAATGAGTTAATCAACCTTTCCCAAAAAAGTTGCAATAAACCAGACGCATTTTGAGTATTTTGCAGTCTTATTATAGGAAGGCAAGATAGAGTGATGAGTAAAACCTTTCTTTCTGAGAAAGAGCTTGTGTCGGGGTGCATCCGTAAGGACAGGGATGCGCAAG
The DNA here is from genome assembly GCA_045534785.1 of Bacteroidaceae bacterium. Classification (GTDB taxonomy): domain Bacteria; phylum Bacteroidota; class Bacteroidia; order Bacteroidales; family Bacteroidaceae; genus Colenecus. Next base: position 27,542 of record JAZSKJ010000029.1, read on the forward strand.
GGGAGTTGTATGCCAGATACGCCTCCAGACTCTATACGCTCTGTCTCAGATACATTGAGGATACTGAACAGGCACGTGACCTGATGCATGACTCAATAATAAAGGCCTTGGATAATATCAGGTCTTTCCGTAATGACAGAGATGGCTCACTATATGTTTGGCTTAGAAAGATTACCTTGAATCTGATCTTTGACACGCTTAGGCAGAACACAAGGTTCAGGGAGATCTCAATTGAATTGGTAAGTGATGGTGATCTGCAGAGCGTGGAAGATTCTGATGATGAACCTGCTCAGGAAATACCTGAAAGCGTTCTTAAGCAAGCAATTTCAACGCTCACTCCTGTCCGTCGTGCTGTTTTCAATATGTATTACATAGATGGATTCAGTCACAAAGAGATAGCAAAGGCGTTGGACATAACAGAAAGAGGCTCAACCTCCATCCTTGCCAAAGCCCGCGCCAGCGTGAGGAAAGCCATTACTGATTATCTTAAAGCAACAGGACAATGACAGACTGGAAGGTACAAAAGACAATAGACTATCTCGCTAACCTGAATGTTGGGTTACCTGATACAGACTGGGATGATTTCCTCTCCAGAAAGTCCGCCCATGACCTTGCCGTTAAGCGCGGCCGCCGTTTCCTGACTGCCGTCATATCCGTTCCCGCAGCAGCCGCAGTCCTGCTGCTGATGTTCCTGCTGCCAATAAACAGAACTCCCGCCGACCAGACCGCAAAGAATAATCTGGAGCCTCCACAAGAGGAACTGCAAGTTCCCACAGACAGCATATCCAGCCCCGATGACAGCGTTATTCCCGGAGGCGTTCTTGCAGAACCGACACTTGTTGAAAATAAAGTAGCAATGACATCGGCCGTAACTACAGTTCGAATGTCCAACGATACTGTTTATTTTAATCAAGACACTTACAGGCAACAGCTTGACTCTATGCTGGTCCGGAATAACAAGACCAAAGAAGAACTGGATAGTATCACGGCCGATATGATGGAGAGAGTCATGGCCTATGAACAGACAAAAGAACCGGAAAATGCTAATGTTAGAATGGGATCATTAGAAATCACAACGGGTGCTACAGGCAATGGATCACTTTCAGAATCCAATCTTAACTTTGGAGGATTCGGAGGTTTTGGAGGCTTCGGTGGTTTTGGCGGTTCTGCCAATTATAATGTCGCAGGTGTTGATTATTATAAAGATTTTAATCAAAACGGTGATGATTCTATATCAATATATCCGTTGATACTCCTCGATGGTGAGATTATTTCTGTCGATGAAGCCAAACTGTCCACATTTGACTTTGGAGCGCCCATCCTTGACAGATATAAACTGGCTGATTTGTTAGGAATACGTGGTGACAAGATACAGGCAGTACAGAGATTGGATAATAAGGAGGCGGATAAAAAATGGGGTGATAAGGGTGCTGGCGGTTCCCTTGAGATACTTACCAGAAAGTACTATCGCAAGGCTCGTAAGGCCGGCAAACTGAGTGGTCACTATCAATGGGTGACAGACTTAAAGAACAGATGAAAACACAGTTTTGCAATGCCTGTTGTTTGCCGTTTGTCGTTTTGACAATTACTTTTGTCTGCATAAATAACGCACAAATATGAAAATGCGCCTTTAACACAAGACGCATTTTCCGTATAAATCAGTTTAGATAACAAACAATCATTGCATTATGAGAACTATAGTTCAACTGTTTGCATTGACATCTTTGCTGATGTCACTCTGCATTCCAGCCTATGCACAGAAAGGTGCGTCGTTAGAGGATATTGCACGTAAACTTGGTGCAGAATTAAGTGATAGCGGTGTCCTCATGGTGAACGGTCAGGAATTGAAGAAAGAAACTCGCGCCATAACTCCCAGTGATCGCGGCCTTGTCACAAATGAGAATTATTTGGCACAGTTGCTTGAATATGCACCCGAAGGTCTTGTCTGTGGATATATTATGCGTAATGCATGGAGAAAGAACCTATGGGGTATATTCCTTGTAAAGGAGAAAAAGAATTATTACCTGGTTTACAAGGAAGAAGATAAAGTACAGAAAAGGAAAATCAAGTCTGATCAGGCAACCATTCTGGAGACATCGGTCAACACCCAAATCTCCAAGATAGAATTTGACATAAACAATCCCGTTTTCACAGAGGTATATGCAGGATTTCCTGAAGCTTTTATGGTTTATGAAGGTGATATAGCTTTTGCTGTCACACCCTCTAAGGCAGCTCATTTCCGGGCATGGAACGGTCATGAATACTATGGAATAAAGGATGAGTACTGGCAGGCGGAGGTAGACCAGTTCAAGAAGGAAATCAAATAGGTATCTGCGTACCATCAACCTTTCTGCAAGTAGCCCCCGAGTTTTACTTACGGCCACGCCCTATATAGGTAGCAGCCAGTGGCCCGCACCCTTGACCATCATCACCCGCGCCACCATAGTCGTCGTGGGCCCCGTTCCCGGCTTCATTTTAGGGTGCGGCACATCACGGCTCGCATCCCGCCATCCGGTGCGCGTAAACTTCTCCGGTATTCTTGCAAGTACCAGGGATAATCCCTTAATTTGCAAAAACCAATCGTTATGGTACTAAAGACCTTCAACCATTTCAACAAGACCAGCTCATTAAACCTGCATTGTATATGAAGAAATACCTAGTTCTTAAATTATTCTGTTTTATTTCTTTAGCCTGCTTCCCGTTAGCAGTCGGAGCTCAGATTGCAACATCCGGAACTCAGATTGAATTTACTCATGTAAAATCTCAAGGGCAAGATATTTACTCACTCAGTGAAATCAATCCGGCAGACAGCACTTTTGACATCAGAGTAACAACAGAAGGAGATAATGTCAACATACAAGAAATGTATGATGCTCTTTTCTGTCAGTTGGACAGCATCATGTACAGTCAGTATGGAGATAAATATGACGACAAGGCACGTGAAGAGACTCACAAGAAACTGCTCAAAGACCTGGAGAAAAAGCAAAAGAAGAATAAAAAGGAAAATAAAAAACTCAGTAGAAGCCTGAAGAAAACATTAAAAAAAGACCTCAAAGAACTTAAACGTCCGTGACATAAACAGTACTATAGGGCGTAGTTCCCTTTTGTAAGAACAAAAAGATTCAGCCAGTCTCTGATCAGGTTGTCGGGTAACCAGCAACCATCATCGTGTGCGCATTCTCTGGACAGCATCATCCTGCAGGTTTTCCCCGGCCGTAACTCGGACGTGCTCCCCTTGATGTACGGAGGAGCTACCTTTGAGATAAAGAGTTGTTATGTCGTCAACAACATAACAAGTCTTTATGGCGTAAGCGTCCAGGTCATACATCATAACCTCTTTGCTATCCTTTTCTATGCACCATGACCGTATGCGCAAGAACTCGTTCCGGGCACGCCCCTTTTGTCCTATCTTGTTCAGGAACCGTCCCTCCTTGTCATATACTGATATTATCTGGTCAATATCGTTGCCTTTAGCATTAGGGATGTGCGATACAAAAATCAGCCCGTCATCAACCATAACCTGGGTAATGTCACCTACAATAGCGTCCAAGGAGTTGTCATCAAGCAGCACATAGCTGCGGCTGTCAGCAATCACATCAAGGAAATATGTGTCTTCCACCTCCTCAACGGGAATGGCCTGCATGCTCTTGCCATTGCCGTACGATGCTACGGCAATAGCAAACAAAGCAATATTGAGCAAAGTCCATATTTCGGTTTTAGTCATATAAACTACTCTATATCTAATTCACTAATCCGCTTGTAAAGTACGGTATAATTTGAGAATAGCACAGCATTGATATGAACCCCGAAAGTTAGAAAAAAACTTTCGGGGTTTTATTATGTCAAAAACGCGCAAGAAACATTCAGTTGAGGATCGAATCAAGTACATAAAGATGCTTGAAGAAGGATCTAGTATTAATTCTATATGTAAGCGATATGGAATCAGTAGCGATCTTCTGTCGATTCTTTGGATCAAGTATCAAAAAGATGGATTATCAGCTCTGGCAAATAAAAAATATGCCATCACGGATGGTACTTATAGAGAATC
>JAZSKJ010000010.1:0-191522 GCA_045534785.1 Bacteroidaceae bacterium
ACTCATTTTTTATCCCGAGGCGAAGTCTATATTCAAAGCGAAGCTTTAAATTAGTGCAAGCCGAGAGGAGAAAAAGGGAGTTTACTCATTTTTTATCCCGAGGCGCAGCCTATATTCAAAGCGTAGCTTTAAATTTATAAGATTCTCATTAAGTTTGTAACTGAAAATACAAAAACAGTCAGACATGAAGAAATACATACTTGCCCTGAGCTTTCTCATATCTTATACTGTGGCGGCTCGTGAAGTAAGGAGCTTGGACAGCAATTGGGAGTTTGTGCTGAGTGATGCTGCGATAGATCAACTGGCAGATATTGAGGGCTGGCGCACGGTTAATGTTCCGCACGACTGGAGCATCGAGGGGGAGTTTGACCGAAGCAATCCTTCCGGACAGGGGGGCGCATATCTTCCGGCTGGTATCGGATGGTACCGCAAGACCATAAAGTCCCATTTCGGGACCGATGAACGTTTGTTCCTTGAGTTCGACGGTGTGATGGCCTGCAGCAGCGTATATGTAAACGGCAAACTGGCGGGGTACAGGCCCAACGGATATGTGGGATTCAGTTATGATATCACAGATCTTGTTACTCCTGGTAAGGATGCAACAATTGCTGTCCGTGTGGACAACTCGGTCCAGCCTGCATCGCGCTGGTATACCGGTAGCGGAATTAACCGCCACGTGCGCCTGATAAGCAAGAATGTCTGCCACATAACCGCAAACGGAGCGTTTGTGTCTTATAATGAAGGAAAGGTTAACATCAAGGCAACCGTTGCCAATTTGGCCAAGAGCAGCTCCAAGGTCAGTCTTAGATATATTCTGAAGGATGCCGACGGAAAGACTGTGGCAAGCGGAAACAGTCCGGCAGGTCAGATAGAAGCCGGCATGCAGAAAGAGATGAGTGGAAGTATTGATATAAAGAGCCCTCATCTTTGGTCTACAGATGACCCCTATCTGTACACGCTTGAGGTATCGGTCATGGATGGCCGCAAGGAACTGGACACAGAGACCGTAACCACCGGACTGCGCACCATACGCTTTGACAATGAGAAAGGGTTCTTCCTGAACGGACAGAACCTGAAGATGTACGGAGTTTGCCTGCATTCCGATGCGGGCGCACTGGGAACTGCCGTGCCGGCATCGGTCTGGGAGTATCGTCTGCAGCAATTGCGCAAACTGGGAGTGAACGCCATAAGGATGGCCCACAACCCCGCCGACCCCACTCTGATGGAGCTGTGCGACCGCATGGGATTCCTGGTAATGGCCGAGTCTTTTGACACCTGGAATACTCCCAAGAACCATGCCGAGAAGGGATACAACCTCTATTTTGACGAGTGGTGGGAGCAGGATACCCGCGCAATGGTAGAGCAGGCCCGCAACCACCCCAGCGTGGTGATTTACAGTGTGGGTAATGAGATCCGGGACAACCTGAACAATGAGCAGGGTTTTGACAAATACCGCAAACAGCAGGATCTGGTACATTCATTGGACAATACCCGTCCTGTAACGATGGCACTTTTCCGTCCCAACTCATCGGGCGTATACCGCAACGGATTTGCCGAGATGATGGATGTGGTTGGCCAGAACTACCGTGTGGATGAACTCAAGGCGTATCATGACGCCCACCCCGAGAAGGCAATCATAGGCACCGAGAATACGCATGATGTCCAGTCGTGGCTGATGCTAAGGGATGACCCATCTCTGTGCGGCCAGTTCCTTTGGGCAGGCATTGACTATCTGGGTGAGGCTGCATGGCCGCAGGTTATGTGGAGCACCTCACTGCTGGATGTAACCGGAGGTGTAAAACCCGCCGGAATGCAGCGGGCCAGCTGGTGGACCAAGGAGCCTATGGTGGCGTTTGCCCGTCATGCCGATAATAATGGCGCAGGTCCATTGGTATCGGACTGGACTCCGGCCGATATGGACACATATGACCAAGCTGTGATTGAGGTCTATTCAAACTGTCAGGAGGTGGACGTTTGGATAAACGGAGAACCTCAGGGACGCAAACCTATGCCCGACAACGCCCGCCCCGCAGTGTATAACGTCAACTATAATCAGGGAATAATAGATGTAAGAGGTTATAACGACGGCGTGGAGGCAGCCAAATGCTTTTCTGTAACCGTAGGCGATCCCCAGAAAATCATGATTGAGAAGATAGGAGGCCATGCCGGAACAAGTTTTGATGACGTTGAGATACTGTCAGTATCCGTTGCCGACGCTGAAGGCAATGTCTGCCCAAACAACGACTGCAGGATTGAGCTGAAGGTTGAAGGCGCTGAACTGATAGCCGTAGACAATGCCGATGTCCTGGCGCACGATACCAGCCATAAGAGTTCAGTTTTCAATACTTATCAGGGACGCATGACCGCCTATATCCGCCGTACATCGGCCACCGGTAAGGTAACAGTAACGGCGACCGACTGTTCATCGGCCGCCGCACTAAAGGGTTCTGCAACGTTCTGATATTTACTTGATTGCAGCCTTTACTTCGGTAATCATGTTCTTGTGTGCCTCATCCTCTTCGGTCAGGGTTGAGGTAAGCTTTATATCACCTGCCTTGTCCTTGGTTGAGAATGTGCCGCTGTAGAGCAGGATGCTGTTAAAGTAGAGGGTAGCTTCAAAGCATATCTTGTAGTTACCGGCTGGAACCTCCTTGCCGTTGGCATCCTTGAAATCCCATGTATAGGTCTGGATTCCGCTCTGGGACGGAGTTGCACCTGTTACGGCATCAATCTGCTCATCGGTCATCTCCTCTGCCTTGGCATTTTTTACCCATGTGGGAACGCAGGTGGGACGGAATGTGTAACCGCGACGGCCTCCGCGGCCCTTTGATGTAAATGAAGTTACGGTAAGGGTACGGACCACCTTGCCCTCTGAATTTTCAATCCATACAGCCCACTGATTGGAGCCTGCTCCGGCCTGTTTCTGATAGTTGAATGAGAGTTCAACCGCACTGGCTTTCTTTGAAGAATTACGCTGTGCCATAGCGGGCATGGCAATGATTACAGCAAGAATTGTTGAAAGAATGATTCTGGTTTTCATATGACTTTTGTTTAAGGTTTGTATTTATCTGATTATTATTCCAATCCACTGAACGGTGCCGGCATCTTCTTGGTATAACCCTGCGCATCAAAAGTGGCAATGATTGTGCCGTTCTGGTCCTTGACCTGGACCTGGGCTGCGGGTATTTTGGGATGACGGCTGGTAAAATGACCCTCGGCGGTAAGGACATCGCCCAATTTGGCCGATACATGATAATATATGGTGGAGTTGATGGCAAACGCCATGTTCTCTCCCTGATTGACCAGAGCGGCGAATACCAGGTCAGCCAGTGTGAACAGCGCCCCGCCCTGACATATATTGCCGGCATTCATATGATTCTCAGTTACGGTCATGGTAGCCTTGGCCATACCGGGTTTTACATCGGTAAGCTCAATACCTATATATTTGGCGAACTTGTCACCATTATTAAGAAATTCTTTAAGTGTCATTGTATGCAGTTATTCGGTTGTAAAGGTATTCAAAAAAATGATGGCATCAATAAGTTCCTGTGTGGGAAAATCCATAGGTACAATGCCAACAGGCTTCTTATGGTTACCCAGGTACTCCAGCAGGCGTACATTAGTGGTCTTGGCATTGCGTTTAATATTGGTGCTGATACCCGAACCCGTATAGCCCGACAAATGGTTAATGCACCAAACTCCGTCAGGAGCCGATGCAAACTCCCCTACCAGGGAAGCAACCTTATCCCATTTGGTGTCCAGGTAATTACCCTTTCCTCCGTCAGTGAAATAATCCTGAGCCCAGACAACGGCACTCTTATCTTCGGATGACATCATCCTAACGTGATGCGACGACCCGTTTCCGGGCCAGCCAAACACTACGGTGCCGGGCCAATCCCTGCCGTTTGTCCGGTAGTCCCTATGTATAAAAAGAACTCGCCCGCGAATATCGGCCACAGTCATCTTTGCATTGAACTGAGCCAGCATCTTTATATCAAAGAGAGTGTTTATAAGATCCATTGTCATATCGACACCCTCAAGACCACCTCCCGCGCTGTTGGTCATAACCACACAGAACTCTGTAGGATGTTCCACAAGTTTTCTTTTTATTATCAGTAAAGCCTCCTCGAATCCAAGATGGCAGTCTGCCGGGCCGTGATAAATCCTTAGTGTTCCGTCCTCAATTTTAGGACGCAGGTCAAAGAAACGGATTCCTGCATCCCACTGCTCGGCTATAGAGAGCTTTTGGGTACGTGCATAATGACGCGTCAGGATACCCACGCCAGCCGTTCCGGAATCATGCGTGCCGGGAATGGACACCCTGCACACCTTTACGGTATCCGGCAAGCGCGACATCCAGTCTTCATTTGAGGCTTTTGCTCCCCAAACGACCGGTAATGACGCTAAAAGGAATACAGCTCTTTTAATCAACTGCATATGTAATAGGTGATAACAGGCTCCAAAATTACAATAATTTGTATTTTTGCCGATTAGTAAAACACTATCTTATGGATCGTTCCAAGCAAATAATACGTACAAGTGTAATAGGCATAATTGCCAATGTGCTGCTGGCTGCATTCAAGGCTTTTGTGGGCATTCTGGCAAGTTCGGTTGCCATCGTGCTCGATGCAGTGAACAACCTTAGCGACGCACTGTCCAGCGTGATAACCATCGCCGGCACCAAGTTGTCGCTCAAGCCGGCCGATAACACCCATCCGTTCGGTTACGGACGTGTGGAGTATTTCAGCGCCATAATCATTTCGGCAATCGTGCTTACCACCGGTATCACATCGATGGTGGAGTCCATACGCAAGATTATCAATCCCGTTGAGCCCGATTATACCACCGTTACGCTGATTGTCATCATCGTGGCAATCATATCCAAACTGGTCCTGGGACTCTATGTGCGGGGTAAAGGCAGACAGTTGCAGAGCGATGCCCTGACCGCCTCCGGGTCCGATGCTCTGTTTGACGCAGTAATTACACTGGCTACATTGGTATCGGCCGGAATCATGCTTATCTGGAACGTGTCACTGGACGGATACTTAGGTGCGTTGATATCGGTCGTAATCATAAAGGCCGGCATAGAGATGCTTGCGTCGCCCATAAACCAGCTGCTGGGGGCCAATGCTCCGGCAGACCTTATTCATCAGATCAAGAAGGACATTTCAGGTATGGATCAGGTTCAGGGAGTTTATGACATAATTCTGCACAGTTACGGTCCAAACCTGTCCATCGGCTCACTCCATGTGGGAGTACCCGACACCATGACGGCCGGCAGTATTCACAGCCTTACGCGCCGCATATCGGAACTCATGATTCAGAAATACAATATCGTGATGACCGTGGGTGTGTACTCGGTGGCAACCGGAGAAAGTAGGCAGGCCGAGCTGCAGAAAACCGTCATTCAGACGCTGTCACGTCAGGAGCATGTGATGCAGGTTCACGGTTTCTTCTATGACCCCACCACTGGCAAGGTATCGGTGGATGTGGTGGCTGACCGCAGCATCACCGATGACGCTGCTTTTGCGTCTCAACTCAAGACCGCCCTGCCCGACATCCCGGTCAGCATCGTAATTGACCACAACTACAGCGAGTGACGCATTGTTAAACGACCCCTTTGCGTCACTTTGGGATGCTGAGCACTGCCTGGAGTGCCGGCTTGGGCGTGCGGTCGCGGTTATAGAGCAGCGGATAGTTGGTGCGGTTAGGTATGGGGTAGCCGTTTTTCCATGACATTCCGTCATGCAGGCCCCATATCGTCACGCGGTCTATCTTGTCGCGGCGGCTGTAGAATATGTTGAACAGTTCCGCATATCGGGCCGTAAGCTGCGCCTGGATATCATCGGGCAGACCGTTCTTGTACGGATCCAGATAGGTCTCAAACTCCTCTAACTGAAACATGGGGTCCTGCAGGGACTTGCCTATGACCTGACCCTCCTTGGTGAGCGGCAGCACATCGACATCAAGTTCAGTTATCATGACCTTTACACCCAGGGCTGCGAATGTGTCAATCGCGGCAGTTATATACTCGTTCTTGGGGAAATTGAGTCCCCAATGTGCCTGTATGCCGATGCCATCGATGCGGATACCCTCTTTCTGAAGCATACGCACCATACGGGCTATGCCGTCACGCTTGGAGGGACGCCATACGTTGAAATCGTTGTAATAGAGTTCAGCATTAGGATCATACTCGTGGGCAAACTTGAATGCCAGGCGCACCACCTCATCACCGTCACCGCCAAAGGCATTGGTCCACAGTGTCTTGCGGTATGAGCCGTCATTGTCTATTATCTCATTCACCACGTCCCAGGCATCGATCTTGCCGCTGAAATGACCGGCCACGGTCTCAATGTAACTGCGCATGGTCTCAACCATCTCATCGTGGCTCTTGGGAGTGCCGTCGGGATGGTTGAAAAAGAAATCGGGGGTCTGGTTGTGCCATACAAGAGTGTGGCCGAGAGCCCACAGTCCGTTGTCCTTGGCAAACTGCACGTACCTGTCGGCCGCCTGGAAATTCCAGCGGTCAGGTGACGGGTGAAGCACCTCGGCCTTCATATCGTTCTCGGGGCTTACGGCATTGAACTGCTGCAGGATGATCTGGGCCGACCTGCTGTCACGGCCGTTTACTATACTGGAATTCACTGCGCATCCCATCTTGAATGCATCGGCATAAGCACCTTTAAGTGTCTTCTGTGCAGATGCAGTAATGGTGCACATCAGAAACAGGGCAAAAACTACTGTAATTCTTTTCATTATTCTGATTATTCGGTTAGTATGCAAATATAAAAACACTATCTTTGACAACACAACTAATTGCGCATAAATATGAAAAGAGTCCTTTCTTTGTTTGTCATCACCTGCTTGATGATTTGTTCATGCAAAAGCAACAGCGGTCAGCAACCGGCATCATCGGACCAGGTTTCATCGGGCCAGACAGAAACGCCGACCGGCATGGCGGCAACAATCCTGTCATTCTACAAAGCGTATTGTACTGAATTCGATGGAGAACCAAAGACCGACTCCATTCTCTCCGTATATTGCACCGATCAACTCCGGGAGTTTGTAATGGAATGTGTCGATGAGTATGACTTTGTTCTGGACGGAGGCATTTATTCCGAAATACACACTGAATCCTTCCGTGTAATCAAGCAGAATGAGAAATACTTAGTCTATTTTGAGTACACCCCATGGCCTGTAAGAGATGAGCCGGCAAAGGACTCGGTATATGTTATGGTCAATAAGGAGAATAAGATCGCATATATCATAAGGCCCGGAGACAACTACCGCATTCCCACCTCATACGCCAGCGAGAGTCTATACAATTTTGAAGATTATGAGTTTGTTGACCTGGGCCTGAGCGTTAACTGGGCCACCTTCAACGTCGGAGGACGTAAGTATGATCCTAATTGGCACGGAGACTTTTTTGCATGGGGCGAAACCGAAGCAAGAAAAGAATTTGTACAGAACTATTATCTGGAGCCCAAACAGGGTCATTACTATGATGGCAAACTGAACGTTATAGAATCATGTGATGACGCAGCCACCGTGCTTTGGGGAAAAGACTGGCGCATGCCCACAAAAGAGGAATTCCAGGAACTGATAGACAAATGCGAATGGGAATGGATGGAGCAGAGTTATCATTGGGGATATAAAGTTACCGGACAAAACGGCAACTCGATATTTCTCCCGGCCGGAGGAATGAAAATGGAGAGAAGATGGATCAATGAATCCAGCGGGCTTTACTATTGGACAAGTACATGCAAGTTTGATGATCCTGAAAGAGAGCCTAAGGCATGGCAGTTCGTTTCTGTTTCCGACGGACCGGATAAGAGTCAAAACAGAAATATGATATTAACGCTAGTTCCATTGAGCATTCAGAGCGGACGCTCAATAAGACCTGTCACCACAAAACAGTATGTCCCCATAAGCGATATCATCCTTAACAGGACTGAATTGAAAATGGAAGTAGGCGACGACTATATCCTGAGTGCCGCTTTCATCCCTGAGGATGCAACCAAGAGGAACATTTACTGGCGTAGCGGCAATTCAGCAGTAGCATATGTTGACAGAAACGGAAAGGTAACCGGCGTCTCAGGCGGAAAGTGCACAATAACCGCCGTTTGCGGAGAGTTCAAACAGGAGTGCCAGGTCACGGTCATCCAGCCCAGAGACTATGTTCCCGTAAAGCCTGAAAAGGTTATCACCATATATGAATTCGGAAAAGAGGTGAATGACTCCCTGATTGATGGGTTCTGGAAATATGATGATTCCGCCGAAGAACTTGAAGAGGTATTCAAGGCACAGATAGGCAACAAAGCCGATGATATAACCGTCACACTGTACGGCTACACCAGCGAAGGCTGGAAGAATGATCCCGGTGACTATAGTGTAATCAGCATCGAGTCTGCCGGCAAAAAATACCAATTCAAGAATCCGGACTGGGAGAAGCGGGTTGTGTTCGACAACAACTATTTCTACTGTCACCCCATGGGCAAGTCACGCTACCTGCTGTTCTTTAAAGGATGGGGCGACTGCTGCTCTCCTGGTATACTGACAATACTGGCTATCGACGAGACCGGCGCCAGGACTGTATTCAATAAGGAATTTGACATAAGTGAAATAAACAGGGATCCTTTCTCCATGACAATTGAGGACGACTATGAATATGATGAAATAAAATATAAACCCCACTTCCCTAACGCCTACAACCTGTATATAGAGGATGGTGCCCTTAAAATGAAAAAGGTCAACCTGCTGCGCGAATAAAAATGACGCAAAGGGAAACGACCCCTTTGCGTCGTTTTTGAGTATCTTTGCGGCCGATTATGGAAAAACTCAAGAGAATTGTTCGCCAGGCGGTGCCCAGGGCGATGAAAACCATTTGGTGGATATTCAAGATAACCGCCATCGTTTCTTTTATAATGTTCCTGCTCAAATATACCGGAATACTGGCTTGGATTGCGGCTGCAGTGAGTCCCGTGTTCCGCATTTTCGGACTGCCCGGTGACGCCTCACTGGCCTATGTGAGCGGATATTTCATCAACGTATACTCGTGCATTGCGGTAGTATCGACCATAGACCTTACCGCACGCCAGATTACCATACTTGGAACCATGACACTGGCAGCCCACGCCATGGTGGTGGAGACTGCCGTTCAGAAAAAGACAGGAGCACCCGCATTATATACTGTGCTTATACGCACCCTGGGATCACTCTCTTTGGGTATAATTATGAATCTGGTTCTGCCGGGACGTCCAGTCTACGATGCAACCTCAGTCAATCTTTCTGAAATACCCTTCTTCCAGATTCAGGGTGAGTTCTGGCCAATGTTCATGGTATGGTTCAAGGGCTTGATGAAACTGGCCGTATGGATGACGGTGCTCATCACACTGCTCAACATCATACAGCGCGCATTCTACGAATACGGCATCATGAACTGGATATCACGTCTGTTCAGCCCGCTGCTTACACTTTTTGGCCTGCCCAAAGAGACATCGTTCCTGTGGATCGTTGCCAATGTAGTGGGTCTTTCGTACGGATCGGCCGCAATAATGGATGAGATGGAGCGCGGTCAGATATCGGACCGCAGCATCCGCCTGCTCAACACGCACATAGGCATATCGCACAGCAACCTTGAAGACCTGATGCTCTTTGCAGCCGTGGGCGGAATGTGGTACTGGATGCTGCTGTTCCGCTGGGGCATGGTAACCCTACTTGCCTGGTCCCTAAGGTTATACTTTAAACTTTCCAGCCGATAAAAAACAGTACAATTGGGGACAGACCCCTTTTGTACTATTTCCAATCCAGGCCAGATTGGAAGATAAAGATAAATAGCCTCCAGAGTATAATCCAGAGGCTATTTTTGCAAAATAGTACAAAAGGGGTCTGTCCCCAATTGTACTGTTTTTAGAATTCTGCGTTCTTGGGAGTGCGGGGGAATGGGATTACGTCGCGGATGTTCTGCATTCCGGTAACGAAGAGGATGAGGCGCTCAAAGCCCAAACCGAATCCGGCGTGCGGGCATGAACCCCAGCGGCGGGTATCCAGATACCACCACAGGTGTGTCATATCCATCTGGCGACGGTTAATCTCGGCCATCAGCTTATCGTAATCGGCTTCACGAACGGAGCCTCCGATGATCTCACCAATCTGTGGGAAAAGCACATCGGTACCCTGCATGGTGGGAGCGGGAGCCTCAACACCCTTATAGCCGATAGAGCCGCCGTTTGCGGTAGCCTCATTCTGCTTCATGTAGAATGACTTGATGGCTGTAGGATAGTCAGTCATGATAACCGGTTTCTTGAAGTGCTCCTCAACCAGGTAGCGCTCATGCTCACTGGCCAGGTCATCGCCCCAGTTGCAGGGGAACTCAAACTTCTTGCCTTTCTTGATGGCATCCTGAAGTATGTTGATACCCTCGGTATAAGGAAGACGCACGAATGTCTCTTTAAGCACACCGTTAAGACGCTCCAGCAGAGTCTTGTCAATCATCTGATTAAGGAACTCCAGATCATCCTTGCAGTTGTCAAGAGCCCACCGTACGCAGTACTTGATAAAGTCCTCCTCAAGGTCCATCAGCTCCTCCTGATCCAGGAAAGCAATCTCGGGCTCGATCATCCAGAACTCGGCCAGGTGGCGCGGAGTGTTGGAGTTCTCGGCACGGAATGTAGGACCGAAGGTATAGATAGCGCCCAGAGCGGTTGCACCAAGCTCACCCTCCAACTGACCGCTTACGGTAAGTGAGGTCTGCTGACCAAAGAAATCATCATCATAGATAATCTTGCCCTGGTCATCCTTCTTAAGATCATAGAGGTTCTTGGTGGTCACCTGGAACATATTTCCGGCACCCTCGCAGTCACTTGCAGTGATAAGCGGAGTGTGGAAATAGAAGAATCCATGCTCATGGAAATAGGTATGTATGGCCATTGCCATATTATGACGTATGCGCATAACAGCACCGAATGTGTTGGTACGCAGACGCATATGGGCATGCTGACGCATATACTCAAATGACTGTCCTTTCTTCTGCATGGGATAGTCATCACCGCACAGGCCCAGGACCTCAATCTGAGATGCCTGAACCTCTACAGCCTGACCGGAGCCGATGCTCTCTACCATGGTACCCTTTACGCTCAGGCAGGCACCGGTGGTGATCTGTTTCATAAGGTCCTCGCTGAACTTCTCCAGATCAGCCACAACCTGAACATTCTTGATTGTCGATCCGTCATTAAGGGCAATGAAGTTTACGGTCTTGCTGCCACGTTTGGTCCTTACCCATCCTTTGACGACAACCTCCTGACCGTAATCGGTACGTTTAAGAAGGTCAACAATCCTTGTTCTCTTGATATCCATTGTTTTAGATTTAATCAGTGATTAATTATTCGTATGCACCCATGCGGAGCATGTTGACCTCCTTCTCGGTGAGGAAACGCCAGTCGCCGCGACGCAGACGCTTCTTGGTGAGTCCTGCAAACTGAACGCGGTCAAGCTTGGTTACGCGATAACCCAGAGCGTCGAACATACGACGTACCACACGGTTACGGCCTGAGTGAATCTCAATGCCAACCTGGGTCTTGTCATCGTTAACATAGCTGACCTCATCGGCACGTACTATATCGCCGTCTTCTTCGCCGATGTTAACACCGTCAAGAAGCTTCTGCAGATCCTCGGCGCTGACAGCGCGGTCCAGACGTGCATGATAGATCTTCTTCTTGAGGAACTTGGGGTGTGTGAGGCGGCTTGCCATCTCACCGTCATTGGTAAGAAGCAGTACGCCTGTTGTATTGCGGTCAAGACGGCCTACGGGATAAACTCTCTCCTTGCAGGCACCCTTGATATAATCCATAACTGTCTTGCGCTCCTGAGGGTCATCAACTGTGGTAACGCAATCCTTGGGTTTGTTAAGCAGGATGTAAATTTTACGCTCAATGCTTACCAGCTGATCGTGGAACAGCACGTTGTCACCACGATGTACCTTGGTGCCCAGCTCGGTAACGGTCTGACCGTTTACCTTAACTACACCTGCCTGGATGAACTCATCGGCCTCACGGCGTGAGCATACACCGGCGTTTGCCAGGTACTTGTTCAAACGTATCTCCTCCTCGGGGTCGTGAATTACATCTTGATATTCTATGCGCTTGCGGTTGTCCTGACGCTTCTGCATGGGCTTGCGGAAACCACCCTGCTGGCCGTAACCGCCCTGACGCTGATAACCACCCTGACGGTTCTGGCCGTAACCACCCTGACGCTGATAGCCACCCTGACGCTGGCCGTAGCCACCCTGGCGCTGATATCCGCCCTGACGCTGGTAGCCGCCTTCCTGCTGCTCTGCGCCCTGAACACGCTCTCTGTAGAAGCGGGGCTGACCCTCCTCGCCGTTGTTATACTGACGGGGCTGGCCGTAACGCTGCTGGCCGTACTGCTGACGATTATTGTTGTAACCACGGTTCTGATAACCGCCCTGGCGGTTCTGACCATAACCCTGATTATCTCCATAATTCTGACCGTACTGTCTGCGGGGACGATCCTGGTAATTACCCTGCTCGCCTTCCTGACGCTGAGGACGCTCTACCCTTGAATACTGGGGACGGTTGTTGTAGTCAACCCTTACAAAACGGGGTCTGCCTTCACGACGGTTAGTACTCTGGCTGCTCTCATCGGAGTTGCCGTTAAATCTGTTGAACCTGTTCTCCTGCTCTTCCTGATTCCCGCTCTCGTCGTAGAATCTGTTTCCATTCTCTGTTTCCATCATAATTGTACCTTTTTAAGTTTGAAGCCGTCACGGCTTCTGTTTGATTTAGATTTTTGTGACTATTAATATCATACGCCGAAATAGTTGCCAGGCGCAATGGCTTTAAGTTCTTGTTTAATATTGTCGTTAACGTTTAGTGAATCAATGAATTCGCTTATGGACTGCTGAGTCACCTGACTGTTGGTGCGGGTGAGTGCCTTGAGAGCCTCATAAGGATGCGGATAACCCTCACGGCGCAGTATGGTCTGGATAGCCTCGGCCACCACGCTCCAGCATCCGTCCAGATCGGCGGCAATCTTATGCTCGTTGATAAGCAGTTTGCCCAGGCCCTTGAGTGAACTTGCAATGGCAATCATCTGATGGCCGAAGGGAACACCCACGTTACGTATTACCGTTGAGTCTGTCAGGTCACGCTGCAGACGTGATACAGGCAATTTGCGTGCCAGATGTTCCAGAATGGCATTTGCCATACCCAGGTTACCCTCGGCATTCTCAAAATCAATGGGATTAACCTTGTGAGGCATTGCGCTTGAGCCCACCTCACCGGCCTTGATCTGCTGCTTGAAATACTCCATTGATATGTACTGCCAGAAGTCGCGGTTCATATCTATCTGGATGGTATTAAGACGCTTCATGGCGTCAAACAGGGCAGCCAGATTATCATAGTTGGATATCTGGGTGGTGTACTCCTCACGTACAAGGCCCAGTTTCTCGGCCAGGAACCTGGCACCGAATGCCTTCCAGTCAATATCGGGATAGGCTACGTGATGTGCGTTGAAATTACCCGTCGCGCCTCCGAACTTGGCCGACATGGGCACTGCCTTGAGTTGCTTAAGCTGCTCGCGCAGACGGTAAGCGAATACTTCAATCTCTTTACCCAGACGGGTCGGAGAAGCGGGTTGTCCGTGTGTGCGAGCCAGCATCGGAACATCCTTCCAGCGCTGTGCATACTCCTCCAGCTTTTCAATCAGTGACTCTATCGCAGGATAATATACGTTTTCCAGAGCCTCCCTGATTGAAAGGGGAACTGAAGTATTGTTTATATCCTGTGATGTAAGTCCGAAATGTATGAATTCCTTGTACGGGATCAGTTCCGGGACAAGATCAAACTTCTCTTTGATGAAATACTCAACCGCTTTGACATCATGATTGGTAACCTTCTCAATTTCCTTAATGTGAGCGGCATCATCTTCCGAAAAATCCTGCCATATATGACGCAGGCCATCCAGAGATGCACGCGACACACCTGCCAACTGAGGAAGCCGGAATTCACATAGAGCCGTAAAATACTCGATTTCCACTCTTACCCTGTAACGGATAAGCGCAAACTCTGAAAAATAAGATGCAAGTTCCTGTGTCTTGCCACGGTATCGCCCGTCAATGGGGGATACAGCTGTCAATTCGTCTAATTTCACTTTTTAAAAACGCAAATCTGTAAAGTCTCCAACTTACTTTTTTCAATATCACGCACAACTGCTTCGCAGCATCGGTGCAAAATTAGTAAGAAATTCATAATTTTGCGCCTCAGAACACTCATAAATATCATAAAAATATGTCACAGACCCTAACCAAAAGAATCAGTGAGAGCAAAGCCGCACGCTGGACCGCGCTCATAATAGTGTCATTCACCATGATGTGGGGTTATTTCCTTACCGATGCCCTTTCACCCCTCATGACCATGCTCGAGGAGCAGATGGGCTGGACCAGCCTTGAGTTCGGCCAGTTCAACTGGGCCTACTGCTGGTTTAACGTATTCCTGTTCATGCTCATATTCGGCGGCATCATACTGGACAAGATGGGTGTAAGGTTTACCGGAATAGTAACCTGCATACTGATGCTTGCCGGCGCACTGATCAAATACTACGCAGTCACTCAAATATCTTCAGGGCCCGAGGCCGGAACCATATTCGGCATGCGCACTCAGGTATTCGTGGCCTGTCTGGGATATGCCATATTCGCTGTCGGTACCGAGAACTGCGGTATCACGGTGTCAAAAGTCATCACCAAATGGTTTGCCGGCAAGGAGCTGGCACTGGCTATGGGCGTTCAGGTGGCAGTAGCCCGTCTGGGAACAGCCGCTGCATTGGTGTTCTGCCCCATAATAGCCAAACACTTTTCAGTCTCAGCCCCACTCCTGCTGTCTGCAATCCTGCTCTGCATAGGTTTCCTGGCATATCTGGTATTCTGTCACATGGACAAGAAGTTTGATGCCGAGGTTGCACAGGCACAGACTGAGCCCGATGACGTATTCAAGGTAAAGGACCTCAAGCTGATAATCACCAACCGCGGATTCTGGCTTATCGCCCTACTCTGCCTCATGTTCTACTCTGCAGTGTTCCCTTTCATGAAATATGCTGCATCACTCATGGAGAACAAATACGGAGTGAGCACCACACTGGCAGGTCTGATACCGAGCCTGATCCCGTTCGGCAACCTTATCATGACCCCGCTCTTTGGTGGCATATACGATAAGAAAGGAAAGGGTGCCACCATTATGATTATAGGTTCATTGCTCCTGATCCTGGTACACGTGCTGTTTGCCCTGCCGCTGCTCAACTACTGGTGGTTTGCCGCATTCATCATGGTTATACTGGGCATAGCATTCTCACTTGTGCCGTCGGCCATGTGGCCCAGCGTTCCCAAGATCATCCCGCAAAAACTTGTAGGCTCTGCATACGCACTGATTTTCTGGGTTCAGAACATCGGCCTTGGATTCGTTCCACTGCTCATAGGCGGCATACTTGACAAGTATTGCAAAGTCGGCACTCGTCTGGTTGAGGGTGCAGAGGTGACACAGTACAACTACACCCTGCCGATGGTGATATTCGCCCTATTCGGTGTTGTTGCCCTGCTGCTGGCAATGCGCCTTAAGGCAGTTGACAAGAAGGAAGGTTACGGTCTGGAGGAACCCAATATCAAGGAGTGATACGGATTATCGTAATTACCGATAAATGGAGAAAAAGAGGGAGCGTTTTGACAGCCGCGTGGGTATGATCCTGGCTATGGCCGGATCGGCCGTAGGACTGGGTAACCTGTGGAGGTTCCCGTTCCTGGCAGCACAGAACGGCGGCGGAGCGTTCATATTCGTCTATCTGGTACTGCTACTTACCATCTGTATCCCTGTACTGATGACCGAGATTACGCTGGGGCGCAAATGCCGCACCAACGTTACTCGCGTATATGATGAGCTGGGTGCCCCGCGCTGGCGCTGGGCAGGTTTCCTTACCTTGCTCACACCAATAGTCATCATGGCATTCTACACCGTAGTGGGCGGCTGGTCGGTCAAGTACCTGATTGAGGCATGCGCTTTCAACTTTACCGCCCCCGATGCCGACTATGCAGGAGCATTCGGCGGATTCATAAGCTCCACCTGGGAGCCACTGGTCTATACGCTCATATTTCTGGTCATAACCGCAGCTGCCAATTTCGGTGGCGTAAAGAACGGGATAGAGAAGTTCTCCAAGCCCATGATGACCGTGCTGTCAGTCACTATCATACTGGTTGCAATCCGTTCTCTCACCCTGCCCGGAGCAGCTGAGGGTACAAAGTATCTGCTCATACCTGATTTCAGCAAGATAGACGGCAAGGTTCTTATTACCGCACTGGGACAGGCGTTCATGTCCCTGAGTATAGGCATCGGCATTCTGCTTACATACGGATCATACGTAAAGACTAAAGAGGATATTGCGATGACCGCCATAACCACCGGTCTGATAGACACTCTGTTTGCCATTATTGCAGGCCTGGCCATCATACCTGCGGTCTATGCCATAGCCTTCATGAACGGCACTGCCCCCGCTGTAAATGCTGGTCCCGGGCTGGTGTTCATAACCCTGCCGGGAGTGTTCGCCTCAATGCCGGGCGGCAGCATAATAGCCATACTGTTCTTCATGTCGCTGCTGTTGGCCGCTGTGACATCGGCCATATCCATGCTTGAGGTTATAGTACGCTATTTCATCGAGGAGTGGAAACTGAGCCGCAACGCTGCCGTAATTGTAAGCATGGTACTCATAATACTGCTGGGCTGCGTATGCTCGCTGTCACAAGGCACACTCTCAGGAATTACCATCCTGGGCAACAATATCTTTGATTTCTTTGATGTAATATCAAGCGATGTGCTCATAACCGTGGGCAGCCTGATAATGGTGCTCTTTGCCGGCTGGCGCATAAAGAGGACAGATTTCCTTGACGAACTTACTGGCCACGGCAAATCCGGCACCCCGCGCTGGATATTCAGTTTCGTTTACTTCATGGTCCGCTGGATTTCGCCGATAGTCATCATCGTGATCATGCTCAGCAACTTGCTGTCAGATTGATTTGATCTTATAGAAGAACAAACAGGGATTTGAGTCAATGGTGGTCTTGTCGGCTACATCCTTAAACTTTCTCAGGAATGGGTCTGATGTCTTTTCGGGAAGGTCCTCACGCAACTGCATCAGACTCATTACTTTACCTATGCCGATGAACCAATCCTGGTATGCCGTCCTGATGTTCTTTATGGGAAGTGTCTTGACATCATCCTCCAATGAATACTGGTAGCGTTTCTGCTTGCCGGTACTCTTGTCTATTATGTAGTAGTTGAATTCATGCAGCTCATTCATAAGTATGAATGAACCAGTCTCATACAGGCCGGTAAATCCTACAAACTCATCTTCATTGTACATGTTGAATGCCGTGAAGAAATTAAAGTCCGTGATGTTCTTCAGTTCACTCTTGCCTGGAACATTATCCGCTCCGGGTATCTGCCTCCACGATGTCTCCTTGTCACCATCCAGCACATAAATAGCCGGTTCAAAGGGTACAATGTAATAGAGCTTACCGTCAAACACATTACACATGTGCTCACCGCAGAACTCAGCGGTGTTATCGGTTGAGAACGGTACGGATTTTAGTTCCTTGACACTGCCGTCCTTAAGGTCAACTATGGAATAAAGCAACCCGCTGTCATTGTAAATATAGTTGTGAACAAACAGCCTGCCGTCAGAGAGCAGACGCACATCGTAAATTAATGACTTCAAAGCATCGCATTCTGCCTTTCTGATAAAGGAACCGTCATACCCAAAGTACAGCAGTTTACCCTGCGTGCCGTCAATCAGACAGACCTGTCTGGAGCTGGCGTCAATATAATAGGCTGACAGATACAGATACTCGTTCGATGCGCGGCCTTTCATTCCATAACGGGCGTGCAGGGAGCCGTCCATATTGAATGAATACAGGTTATCATCGGAAGAGATGAAAATTAGGGAGTCTTCTACAAAGATTTTCTGAATATCACCCAACGGAACATCTTTGGAGAGTTCCACAACTCTGAAATCATCAAATATAATCTTGTCGGCATTAGGATACAGTTTCTCATACCCGTATTCCGTTGTGGAATTATTCTTGCAACCTGATGCAAAGGAAATCAGAAAGCAGCTCACAGCTGCCAGTTTAAAAACATTACTTAATTTCATCTTTTTGGACGGTTAATTGGGACAAAAGTAATGCTTTTAGACGACAA
Organism: Bacteroidaceae bacterium; assembly: GCA_045534785.1. Lineage (GTDB taxonomy): Bacteria > Bacteroidota > Bacteroidia > Bacteroidales > Bacteroidaceae > Colenecus. Next base: position 18,255 of record JAZSKJ010000010.1, read on the forward strand.
GAAAACTAAGGTTGCAGAAAACGTTCCAAGTGAGCGGAACTGAAAGGGATATAGTCTTGGAAACCGTCGCCCCTTCGGGGCCCCGACCTTCTTTTATTTTGCTACGCAAAAGCGCTCCTTACAGTCGCTTGCGGCGCGTTAGAGGTAGGGGCCCGCAATAAAGAACCATTCCGAAACTTTTCGGAATGGTTTCTTATTGTGGGAGGGATAGGCCTGAAAGGCCGTAGTTTTGGATACTATACTCTCTTCAGTTCCCCCTAAAAATCCAAAATATAAATAAAATCAGTCTTTAGTAGCAGCTTCCAGTTTGCGGCGCAGTATGAACATGATAAGTCCTGCTATTACGCACAGGGCTATCAGTATTGCCCAGTTGGCCATAAGCGGAATCTTCTTCCACAGGGCCGACGGAATGCGGCTCAGGTAGTTGCCTATGGCTGTAGCGGCAAACCATCCGCCCATCATCAGACCCTTGTACTTGGGAGGAGCCACCTTACTTACAAAACTGATACCCATCGGGCTTAGAAGCAACTCGGCAACGGTCAGCGTAAAGTATGTACCGATAAGCCAGTTGGGGCTGAGTACGCTCTGAGCCTGGTCACCCAGGTCCTTAGGTGAGATAAGGTCTGTAGATGCAGCTGTGATTACGGCAAAACCAACGCCAGCCAGCAACATACCCAAACCTATCTTGACGGGAGCTGAAGGCTCCTTGCCTTTCTTACCCAGCGCACCGAACACAGCCACAGATACAGGAGTCAGGGCAACCACAAAGAACGGGTTGAACTGCTGGAAATCAGATGTGGCGGCATTGAACGGATCAGGCATATTCATATAGAATGCTATGGCACCTGCCCAAAGAGCAAGTGTAGCAATACCGGCAATGATACGGGCCTTTTTGGTATCGCTCTGGAAAATGGCGAACAGGGTGTAGATTGATACAGCGATGAGAGCCAGTGACCAGATGTTGAACCACATGCGGTTGATTCCGGTAATGCCGTTCAACTTGGTGTACTTATCGGCAAAGAATGTAAGGGCGGAACCGTTCTGGTGGAATGCCATCCAGAAGAAAATAACGACAGCAAAAACAAGCAGCAGGGCTACGATTCGGTCCTTGGTCTGCTTGGGAGTGAGCTCCTGAATCTGTACGTTCTGGGCCTTGGCCTGCTTGGTGTTTACATCGGCATGCTTGAACCATGAACGGCAGAAGAAATATATAAGCAGAGAAAGTACCAATGATGCACAGGCCACAAAGAAACAAAGACGGTATCCTTCGGCCAGTGACTGCAGGTATGCACCGGACTGTGCGCCGAACTCAACGGTAGCGTTGTCAATAGGTACAAAATGATAACCTGCACTCTCAATATGCGGGTTGTAGAGGGCTTTGGCCATAGCGGGAGCGAACATGGCGCCTATGTTGATGGCCATATAGAACAGGCTGAACGCAGCGTCACGCTTGTCGGAATACTTGGGGTCATCATACAGATTACCTACCAGCACCTGCAGGTTACCCTTGAACAGGCCGGTACCTACGGCAATAAGAGCCAGTCCGGCAAACAGTGTCCATTTGTCTATCTCCTGGGTTGCCATAGGAACGGCCAGTGCCAGATAACCGAAAATCATCACGAATGCGCCAATGGTGACGCACTTGCCATAACCTATCTTATCGGCAATGATACCACCCAGCAGGGGCATGAAATAGACTCCTGCAAGAAAAATTGCATACACTTGTCCGGCTGCATTCTCATCCCAGCCGAACTTGGCCCTCATGTAGAGGGTAAAGATGGCCAGCATAGTGTAGTAACCGAACCTTTCGCCTGTGTTGGCAAGAGCCAAGGCAAACAGGCCTTTTGGTTGTCCCTTGAACATTTGATAATTTTTATTTGTTTATAAATCAGTTGTTTAACTCTCTCGTTTTTGCTTTATGTGACAACGGCGTGACAAAACCCTATTTAACAGTGTTTCTATCAAGAAAAATACCATTGCCGTGCAAGCCATATATATTGGTGTAAATAATAAAGCTTTAACCAGATCATAACCTATATATCCGTAATGGTGTTCATAAGCATACATTTTATAAGCAAGATATATAACCGACAATATGGACATTATTATAAAGCTATAAAGGTAAGCGCGTGAAAACTTAACTGTCAGTTTTTTGCTTTCTGACAATAAGCACAACAATATAAATGGTAAGCTGATAGCTACACACAAATAGAACGTACCTGGTTCTTTAATTCCCTCATGTTCTATGGAACCATATTTGAATATAGGAAACATGGGGCCTGTAAATATCAAGAGCCATAGAATATATGACAAGCAAGCTGGACGTTCTTCTTTTGCCAACCAATGTATTAGTTTATCACCATCCATGTTTATTTCTTAATTAGTTGTTGAATGGTCTCCCAATATTCACGACTGCGGGCTTTTTCTTCTTCCAGTTGCTTTTCCAACAGTTCAACCACGCGCGAGTTGTCTTTATGAACCGTGTTGCCATATCCGGATATATTGTCACCATCATCATTAACCTGATATCTAACGGGGTCAAAGTTATATTCCTGTGTACGAAACATGGGGCCGCGACCAAGCAACAGCCAGTCGGCAGACAGTTTATCATACAGAGTTAGAAGGGATATAATTGTATCTATATCAACTCTGTAACGTCCTCCAAGTTTGTTTGATAGGGTACTTTGGCTGCATCCAAGTTGCTCTGCCAAATTATTTATAGTAATACCTCTATTCTTAAGAAAGTATCTAATCCTTTCATTTATAGTTTTTTCCATATACCAACTTTTTGTTTTTATTGCAAATTGTTATTTAGATTTTGTCTAAATAGTGTGCTTTGCTAATAAATTTTTATTGTTTTGCAAATAATATATTTGTTAAACAAACTATCTTTGCTCCCGTCAATTAAAAGTTTAATGTGCAACCAAACATAAACAATGGTGACGGAAAAACAAAGTAAGGAAAAAGAGCAATACGATGCAAGGACTTTTTCTGAAATCTACAATTCTCTTAACCCTTTGTTGCAAGGAGAACTGCGGAGTGAGATAATGCGATGCACTGGAGCGTCAAGGGCATCGGTGTTTTTTTGGAGAAAGGGGCTGAAGATTCCCAAACGCCTTAAGGATCGTCAGGCTGTATCTGATTGCGTTAAGAGAGTTGTGGGTGTGAAGGTTCCGCAGCATCTTTTGTTTGACATCAAAAAATGATTAACCTAATTAACACTGATTATGAAACTTACCAAATTTGGAAAAAGGACATTGGCGCTTATTGCGCTGGCTGTGATTCTTATTGCGCTGGCTGTGGGCGCGGTACTGGTGCTTACTGACACGTGGCATATCAGCATGGATGCCCATAAGGCTTACAATGTGCTCTATATGGCGGTGTGCCTGCCTGAGGGTATTAGAGTGGCTATGAAGCTAAAGGACTTTATGTAATCAGCCGATATGAGTTACGTGTATAGGATTTGGTCACCTCAAGACAAGGAGACTGTGGCTTATGCTTTATCGCGGCTAGGAGTAGAGGAGACAAAAAAATTAGCAAACAGCAACAATGGGTACAGGGTTAATGTACGAAGATTGAAGCTATGCGCTGTTCCTAAAGACGAACTTGAACTTGTTAAAGCTTTAGTGCATTAATATGGCCTCGTTGTTGTATGCTGACGGCCGCAAAGAGACCGTAAACCCAAAGAATGGCAAGACGTTTGAGCTTGATGAGCTGCAGGGTTTTGTTCATGGGTACATAGAGATAGTACATGTAGGTAGTGATCAGCTCCTGGTGGTTGATGATGAAGGTTTGTTCAAGCAGCTGCTCCTGAATCTTAACGCCAGCGCTATAGCACAGACAATGATTGTGGGCGATGCATTGTTGTGTAAATCCAATGAGATAGACTGACATGGCTAAGAGTAAGGCTTGTGAGGAGTGCCAGGTGTGCGTGAATAGTGCCTACTGCATCAACGGTACATATTGCTACAAACTGAAGCGTTATGTGGAGTATGAGACTACTCCGCCGTGTGAAACTAAAAAACCGACAAATAGTAACACAGATACAAGTGTTTCTTCGGGAAAAACCGAGACTGTGGACTGAAAAATTCGACTAATGAATACATTTTTTGACTTATGAAAGCAACAGAAGAATTGATTGGCAAAAGGGTTATAGTGCGCTGTAACCGTGCCGGTGTTTTTTATGGCACCTTGAATGAGAAAGATGGACAGGAAGTAGAACTGAAGGACTGCCGCAGGATATGGTACTGGGATGGAGCGGCCAGCCTGCACCAGCTTGCTGCAGAAGGTACGACTGCACCATCAAACTGCAAGTTTACTATGCGCGTAGAGTCTATTGTGCTGACGGAAGCTATTGAGATCATCCCGTGTACAGATAAGGCTATTGAGAGTATCGAAGCTGTTAAAGAATGGAAACGTTAGAATCTGAAATAAAGAGGTTCTCAGAGCCTGGCTCTTGCTCTGGCTCTGGCTCTGGCTCTGGCTCTGGCTCTGGCTCTGGCTCTGGCTCTGGCTCTGGCTCTGGCTATGGCTCTGGCTATGGCTATGGCTCTGGCTATGGCGATGGCTATGGCGATGGCTATGGCGATGGCTATGGCTATGGCTCTGGCTATGGCTATAGCGATGGCTATGGCTCTGGCTATGGCTATGGCTCTGGCTATGGCTCTGGCTCTGACTATGGCGTCAAAGTTTTTAACGGTCAGAAGGTCTATTACATTGATGGTGTACCGACTCTTGTTGACAGCGTACACCACACATGCGTCCGTGGACATATTCTGAATAGAGATAACACTCTCATACCGTGTTATGTGGCAAGAGTTGGCAACAGCTTTGCACACGGAGAAACCCTGCATCATGCTCACGCAGACGCTCAGAAGAAGGAGCTGCAGAATATGCCTGTTGAAAAGAGGATTGAACGCTTTATTCAGGGGCATCCGGATTATGATAAGGATTCGGGCATGAATATGAAATACCCCGCGCAGGATTTGTTTGACTGGCATGGCGTTCTTACCGGCTCATGTACCATGGGTCGCAAGGCGTTCTGCCGCGAGCATGGCATCAATGTAGATACAGATAGTTTTACTATCCAGGAGTTTGTTAAGCTTACGCTTGATGCGTATGGCGGCTGCGTGATTAAGCAACTTGCGGATGCTTACGGTATTAAGAAAGATGTTCCGAAAAAGGGGCTATAGTAGGAACTGTTCCAAGCCGCCGTCTGAGCCCCTGAACCTCCCTCATGGAAAGGTGACAGACCACGGCGTAATTGCCAAGGAGTGCAGTAACGGCGGCTTATTATAATAAGTATTACTTGTTTGAAGGATAACCATACTCATGTCCTTTTTATAAATATCCTGGCCCTTGTGTGCTGTGAAGCAGGTAAGGGCTACCCCATGGAAGGATGGCTGAGAGGCTGAAAGCACCACACCGCTAACGTGGCATGCGTGACGAGCGCATCGGGGGTTCGAATCCCTCTCCTTCCGCTGAACAACCAATAATATGCTACATTACATTGACTTATTCTGCGGTGCCGGCGGCACAACGACTGGCGTGGAGCAGGCGCATATAGACAACATCAAGTGCGCCGAGGTGATTGCGTGCGTGAATCACGTTCCGCACGCCATAGCAAGTCACTTGGCTAATCATCCGCACGCCAGGCATTTTACCGAGGATATTAGGACGCTTGATGTGACGCCGTTGGCTAAGTTGTGCGGTGATGTGCGTAAGATGTATCCTAACGATTACATAGTGCTGTGGGCTTCGTTGGAGTGCACCAACTTTAGCCGTGCCAAAGGTGGACAGCCGCGTGACGCTGACAGCCGGACATTAGCCGAACACTTATTTCGCTACATTGAGGCAATCAAACCTGATTACATCCAGATAGAGAACGTAGAGGAATTTATGTGCTGGGGGGAGCTTGACAAGAACGGCAAACCTGTGAGTAAGGACCGGGGCAGTAGCTATGTTCGTTGGGTGAACAACGTCAAACGTTATGGGTATGATTTTGACTATAGACTACTTAACGCAGCTGATTTTGGCGCATATACAAGCCGTAAGCGCTTTTTCGGTCTATTTGCCCGCCATGGTTTGCCGCTTGCCTTTCCGCATCAGACCTATGCGAAGAACGGGGATGAAGGTGGACTTTTTCATCAGTATCGGAAATGGAAACCTGTACGTGAAGTGTTGGATCTGCAGGATGAAGGGGAAAGTATATTTGGCAGAAAGAAATCTCTTTGCGAGAAGACGTTAGAGCGTATATATGCCGGGCTTGTGAAGTTTGTAGCCGGAGGCAAAACAGATTTTCTGGCGCGTTATAACACCGTGCGGCCACAAGATACGGTTAAGAGTCTCGATGAACCCTGCGGTGTTCTGACTTGTGACAATAGGTTTGCCAAAGTGAAGGTGCATTTCCTGTCAAAACAGTTCGGCGGAGATCCATCAGGCAAGAACATTCCCATTGACAAGCCCGCAGGTGCAATCACTACCAAAGACCATCACGCATTTGTTACAGCTTATTATGGTGGTGACTTCAATTCGTCCGTCGAACAGCCGTGTCCTACTGTCACCACACATGACCGTTTCGGACTGGTGAATCCAAAGTTTATCGTCAACTACCGTTTCAAGAACAAAGGCAGTTCTGTTGATGAACCTTCACCAACGATTTGCACCGTCGGACAGATTGGCATAGCCCAATGCAAGTTCATTGCCAACGAGTACAGTGGTGGAGGTCAACTATCGAGTGTTGAGAATCCATCCCCCGCCATTCTCACTACGCCGAAACAGAAACTGGTAACAGCAAAGCGATGGTTGGCTAATTCCAACTTCAATGATGTCGGCAGTAGTTTGGATTCTCCGGCACCGGTAGTAACAGCCAATCATAAATATCATTATCTGATGAACCCGCAGTTTGCATCTGTAGGAGGTTCAATAGATAATCCCTGTTTCACTCTGATTGCACGAATGGACAAGATGCCTCCATACTTGGTTAGTACCGAGGCGGGTGAAATAGGTATTGCCATATATGATACGGATTCTCCGATGACTGTAAAGATTAAGGAATTTATGGTTGCGTTCGGTATCATTGATATAAAGATGCGTATGCTGAATATTAAGGAACTGAAGCGGATAATGGGTTTTCCAGAATCCTACATTCTTATTGGTACTCAGGCGGAGCAGAAGAAGTTTATAGGTAACGCTGTTGAGGTGGGTATGAGCCGTGCGCTCTGCGAGGCTTTGTATCAAGGGTTAAATGGAACAAGAGCTGCAATATGATGAAAACACCCATAACATATTACGGAGGCAAGCAGCAGCTGGCGGATGACATTATCAGTATGATGCCACCGCACAAGATCATCTACTGCGAACCTTTCTTTGGCGGCGGTGCTGTTTTCTTTGCAAAGGGGCCTTCTTTTCTGGAGGTTATCAATGACAGAAACGACTTGATAGTTACATTTTATAAGCAGTGTATTGAGAACTTTGAACGGCTGCAGGAGAAAATCCAGAACACCCTACACTCCGAGGCAGAGTATAACAAGGCTAAGAGAATATATAACAACCCCAAGCATCAGAGCAAGCTTAATGTGGCGTGGGCTGTTTGGGTTGTCACTAACATGAGTGTGATGGCTACGCCAAGGGGCGGATGGAAAAGAGACAACGGTACCGGTGGCAGTCATGTGGGTGTTTCTATGGCTGCGCACAGAAACAACTTTACGGCTGCGGTTTATGACAGGCTTAAGTTTGTTCAAATTTCCTGCAGGGATGCTATTGATGTGATTGAAGAAAGAGATACGCCGGATACTTTCTTTTACCTTGACCCACCGTACATAAACTGCGACCAAAAGCACTACAAGGGTTATCAGACTGAGGATTTTGAAAAGTTGCTGCACATGCTGTCTGGGATTAAGGGCAAGTTTATGTTAAGCAACTTTCAGTCTGATATTTTATCCCAATACATTGAGGCCAATCGGTGGTTTGTCAGGGTGATAGATAAGAAATGTATGATACCGGCTCTAATAAACAAGCCGAGGAGAAAGCAAGAGGTTCTGGTGTGTAATTATCGGCCTTACCCATCATTGTTTGACGAACAGGAAAGTGAATAAGTATGAGAATTGGATTGGCTGACATAGATGAACATGCATCAAAGAAGAAATGGGGCGCTACGATATATCCCAACCTTGCGCTTTGTAAGATTGCCGCGTGGCATAAGGCGCAGGGTGATATGGTTGAGTGGGCTATACCTATGATGCAGCACTATGACATTATATACATGTCCAAGATATTCAACTTTACTCCAGACGATGAGCGATACTATGATGCCGACAAGGTGATAAGAGGTGGTACCGGATATGACTTATACTCCAAGTTACCGCAGGAGATAGATGATATGCAACCGGACTACTCTATCTATCCGCTGTTGCCGAAAGACACGGCATACGGATTCCTGACTCGCGGCTGCCCCAATAAATGCAAGTGGTGCGTAGTGCCGAGAAAAGAAGGCGCGATAAAACCATACTGGGATATTGAGCGCGTAGCCAATGGGAGGAAGAAGGTAGTGCTTATGGATAATAACATACTGGCCGCAGGTAGCTATTGTATGGAACAGCTGCAGAAGATCATTGACCTTGGGCTGAAAGTTGATTTCAACCAGGCTCTGGATGCCAGACTTGTAACGGATGACATCGCCAGGCTGCTGGCTAAAATCAAATGGCTTGACAACAACCGTATAAGGTTCGGCTGCGACACACACAAGCAGATAGAGGATTGTGAGCGGGCTATGGATATGATAAACGGATATGGTTTCACCGGTCAATACTTTCTGTACACCATGTTATATGGGGATTTCCAGGAGTGCTACGACCGCATCAATCACTGGTGGGTAAGGATGCGTCAGGTGAGAGAGGCCCATGAGGGCAGACAGGTGTATGCTTACGCCCAACCCTACCGTGACCCTGACAATCCGAATAATCCCATTCCACAATGGCAGAAGGATATGGCCGGTTGGGTAAACAAGAAAGCGCATTTTGTTGCTCACTCGTTTGAGGAGTTTGAGCCGAGGAAAGGCTTTCGCTGTAGTAGTTACTTTACTCAAAAGGGATGATATGGACCTGAATGAAATTAAGACTGAGCTGGAGGAGATTAAGAAGCTGACGCTGCTGGGTGCAAAGAATGTGCTCAACGTGAATGATGTGGCGCTGCTGCTGGGTTATAAGCCTAAGACGGTGCGCAACATGGTGGATGAGATTCCGCATTACAGGAACGGCCATGGTATATGGTTTAAGAGGGAGGATATTGAGGCGTGGCAACTTAAGGTTAAACATAATGTGATAGCGATAAAGTAAAAGGGCTGCTATGGAGCGGATGACGATAGATAAACTTAAAGTTTTGCAGGGTTTGAGCCTTACGCAAAAAATAGATCATACAGTCGGGACAATAGAGGCTTTTATGTCACGCACTGGTAAACCTGTTTTTGTGTCATTTTCAGGGGGCAAAGATAGCACTGTATTACTTGATATATGTCGCAGGTATATTGATCCTCATTTTAAGGGTGTATTTATTAACACAGGAAACGAATTTCCGGAAATAGTCAACTTTGTCAATACCACAAGTGATATAACTACCATTACACCTGGAATAAACATAAAAAAAGTAATTGCAGAAAAAGGCTTTCCTCTCATAAGTAAAGAAGTTTCAAAATCCATAAGAGATTTCAGGACAACAAAGAGTCAAAAACTCAGAGACCTGAGACTTTACGGCAAAACAATGGAAAATGGCACAAAAATTGGTTTTATTCCTTATAAGTGGAGATTTCTCTTGCGGGAAAAGTTTATGGTGAGTGAACAGTGTTGTGATATTATCAAAAAAAGGCCAATTAAAAAATACCAGAAAGAAAGCGGAGAGCTACCACTTATAGGTACATTGGCTACGGAAAGCAAATTAAGGATGCGACAATATATCATACGCGGAGGATGCAATTCGTGGAAAGAAGGACATCTTGCAAGTTACCCTCTTTCTATTTGGACAGAGAAAGATGTAAAAGACTATATTGCAAAGTTCAATGTTGATATTTGCCCCATTTATCATAATCCCAAATGTGACCGGACCGGTTGTATGTTTTGTGGATTTGGGGTCCATCTGGAAAAAAGATCAAGATTTACACTGCTATATGAAACCCACCCCAAAATGTATGAAGTTTTTATGCGGTACACAAACAATGGTGTTACGTATCGACAGGCGCTGCGTAAAATTGGCGTTACGCTCCCTGACGAGTCAATACAGATGGAAATTAAGTTTAATGAGGATAACTAACAATTATATGGCATCAACATATTTCAGTCACGATAGTAACGCACGGAACAGCAAGAAGCTGCTGCGGCTGCGCAAGAGGCACGGAGCTGCCGGGTACGGTGTGTATTTCATGCTTATTGAGAAATTGATGGAGACCGATGACCATACGCTGGACCTGGATTATGACATGCTGGCTTTTGATCTGCGTGTCAAGAAAGGTTTTATTAAGTCTGTTGTGGAGAACTTCGGGCTGTTTGAATTTAAGGTGGGTGAAGTGCGGATGAATTCGGATGAACTGCAGATGAAATTGGATGAACTGCGGATGAATTCTGATGAACTCCGAACAGCCAGATTTTTTTCATCCGGACTTGACGAGCGCATGGAGTTAAGCAAAAAACGTGCGGAAGCAGGGCGAAAAGGGATGGCAAACAGGTGGAAATCCGCGTCACAGACTACTACGGACGAGGGTGTGACAGAAAATGACACTATAACAAATGATAACAAAGACATAACAAATATGATAACAAATGATGATCTAGTTAATAACACACCTGTAACAAGTGAGATAACAAAAGGGGGGAATAAAAAGGGGGTTATAAATAACCCCCAAAAAGAAAGAAAATATATAAATAACCCTTTTTTTTTTATGTTTTCTCCCTTCTTTGATAACAAAACGCCTGACGGACGGACGATTCACACGGACCTTGGTACGCTGTACTGCCTTGTGATGGAGCGCAACATGCCGCACGCGGAGGAAGAGCTGGAGCAACTGATGGCGTACAACACGGTGAGAGGTCAGGCGTGGGAGTCGATGACACCCGAGCAGCGCAAGGCAGCAGCTACGCTGTGGCAGCCGCGTAATGATAAAGCCAAGGGCGACAGGTTCTCAAAAGGGTTTCTTGATTTTTGGAGAAAGGTGGTGGATATTACTGTCAAGAGTGGTGATGGCGGATTGATATACCAGGCGCTATGTGACAGGATTACGGAAGGTGTGGTCGGTCCTGATAAAAGTTACCAACTAAATATTACTTATGACCTGTATGATTACATCGAGCGTAACATGGAAAAATACAAGGCAGTTGTGTTTGGGTATATACAGAGCGTGGGTTGCAAAAGGTTGAATTATTTGATAATTGACAGAAATTGACAGTTATGACTTACACGGAAGAGACTGACATCACCCTGCCGCCGTTGTTCAATGCTGCGGTTGCGGCCAGTGGATTTACCATTGAGCAGATTAAGAGCAAATCACGGCACGAGCCGCTGCCGTTTGTCAGATATATGTTATCGGCTATATTACATGAGGACTACCACTGGGGCACGACTAAGATTGGACGTGCGCTGAACCGCGATCATGCATCAATCCTGACGGGGATAAAGAAGTATCATGATATTATTGATGATAACTCGTACGGCTATCAGGTGGAGCATGTCATTAACGAAAACTTTCACAGCCTAATTATGGTACCGAACAGAGAGAAACGCATCAGGGGTTTCATGAATGAGATACGGAAACTGACAAGTGACCTGCCACAGGGTAAGCGGAACGCTATCAGCAACAAACTGGACCGTATAAGCCTGGAGCTGAAGAAGGACAGGCTGCAGAACAGGGTTAAACGTAACAGGGTTGGCGTGGAACGATGATTAAGATGCAGCGCATATCGGACGAGGTGCCACGTACAGCTCCGCTGCTGCGTGTGTACAGGAACTACTGCACGCTGAACGCTGCGGCTATGCGTCTGCTGGGCGTGGGCGGTGAGCGCAAGCGGTATGCTGAGGTTGCCGTATCGGATAATGCAGGACGTCAGGCATGGATATGCGGTACTGATAATGTTGCTGATTACAGGATCAAGACTAAGAGCACGCATACCGGCCGTATCTGCTCGGCAGAGCTGAGCAGCCGATTATGTGAGCTGCTGGGTGGATATGGTACGTATCAGATTAGTGCTACACGGCGGTACTATGATGTGAACAAGGATAAGTATTATTATGCAATTCAAAACAAATAGCGATATGGGAGACGTGAAGGTTTTTAAGGTTTATATCTCTGCACCGATAGGTGGCGGAGTAAAGACGAACCCCGAAAAGTACAAAGAGCGGTTTGACTTTTTTGAAAGCAAGGAGCAGTTTTACAGGGACCGTGGATTTGAAGTGCTCAACCCGATGAAGAACGGTGTTGACCCTATGGCCGAGGATGTAGAACACATGGATGCTGATTACCAGCTTATCCGTAAGTGCGATATTATTGTGATGCTGGAAGGATGGAACCGCAGCGCCGGCTGTTGGGCAGAGCTGCATTATGCATTATCCATCGGTAAGGAGGTTTATCTGGAAAACAACTATCCTTTTATCTGATTATGGAGAAGCCCAGATTTATTATCGGCATTGATCCGGACGTTAAGAAAAGCGGATTTGCGGTGCTTGATGTCGATGCAAAAAAAATAGTTCAGGTTGAGGCATTGTCTTTTCCAGACTTGATATTGATGCTTAACCGCATCTGTATTGATAATAGATTAGAGTTTGGCCAACCGAAGCTTTTTGGTGTGCAAATTGTCATTGAGGACTCTGACGATACTACAAACTGGCATTTACCCGCAGGAGTAAATATACGTGCTGCTGCAGCTATTGGTCATAATGTAGGCTTATGTCATGCGACCCAACGCCATATCCAAGAGTGGGTCGTAAATCTTGGTTTTGATGTGAAATTAACCAAGCCACTTAAGAAAGAGTGGATGGGCCGTGACGGCAAGATTACCCAGGAGGAGATAATGCAGTTTATTCCTGAACTGCCCAAGAAGATGAACCAGGAGTGCAGGGATGCTGCTTTGCTGGCTTGGAATGAGGCTGGACTGCCTATACGTATTCCGGCGAGCTTTTATGTTGAACATCAAAAAAGAAGTAAGATATGAAAAAAGTAATCAGAGAGTTTTACGACGAAGAAAGATATGAATCTGCCTTACAAGAAGAAGCAAGGATAATGATTGCGCGTAAGCGGTGGGATTCGCCGGTTTTTTTTAATGGTGAACTTACAGAAAATGAAATTAAGACACTAAGAGAAAAAATCAAGAGACAAGATTTCCTGCTAAAGAAAGAAGAGTTTTTGTTTCAAAAAATCACTCTTGACAGAGATAACCATGTGGTGTTTATAGTTTCTGATTTTGACGGCAGGAATTTTCAACATTTCAAGGCAGAGGATTGTACTTTGGTTGAAGTTGGCGAGTCAAACAATTTATCCAATGAGAATGACAATAAAATTGAATCAAAGAATGAGTAAGAGAACTATTTGCCAAAAAATTAGAGACTTTTTCAATCAAAAAGTCCTGCTGTGCGACCTGGATGGCACATTGATTGAGACCATATCCGGCGAGACCTTTCCCGTTGACGAGAATGACTGGAAGTTTAAGGAGTGGATAAAGGAGGCTATCCAAGAATACAACCCCAAGTACATCTTCATCATCTCCAATCAGGGTGGAATTGAATATGGTTATGTGGATGAGAAGAAGTTTATAACAAAGCTCTATGCTATAATGGATGAAATCCGCACCTGGGGTGACTTTATTGTAGATGGCACCTTTTGCACATCCAATGATCCTGACAACAAAAACCGCAAACCAAATACAGGTATGGTGGACTACTTTAGAGAGGACTGTTATAGAAACTATGATTTCAGTTCGCGTCAGGCTTTGATGATAGGCGATGCAAGTGGGCTTGAAGGGCAGTTTAGTGACTCTGATGCGCGTTGTGCACATAATGCTGGTATCAGATATGTGGATGTGCAACACTTCATCCATGCTATGGTACCGTGCAGTGTGTGTAAATCTATTGGCAGCCCATGCTATGCTGGGGAAGACAAGCCAATGATGCTACCTTGCAGCCTTAGCCCTCGGTATAATCTCAGACAAGCTATAAAGGCAATGAAGAAACTATGAACAGGAAAATAATGCAGGGCAATGCGGAGTTCAGGCGGCAACCGTTAACCGGTGAAGCGCTGGCTGGCACCATTAAGAATTGCAAGACTACTGAGATTGATATTGACAAGGTTGACTTGGACAGGGCGCTGGAAATTGCAGACTTATTGTGCCCTGAGCATAATGGTATTGTCAAACCGCTGCCGTTTAGTGTCATTGCAAATGATACAGTTGATACGCTTAATCTGGTTCTGCAGTATTCGGCTTTATATACATTTCCTGTGGTGGAGCTTATTGACTTTCTTAAGGGTGAGATTGATGATAACCCAGAGCTGGAACCGCATACGGCTATTGAGATTTGTGCCGGTATGGGATGGATTGGCCGTGGGCTTGGAATTCCTATTACAGACAGCCGTATCCAGGAGCGCGACGATGTGCGCAGCAGCTATCTGGCCAATCGCGCGGTACCGATACAATATCCCGATGATGTGGAGTGTCTTGATGCTGTGAGTGCTGTCAAAAAGTATGCTCCGGAGTTTGTGATTGGCTCTTATGTGACAAGGCTATATGGACTGGGCTCTCTAAAGCAAGGCAGTTCTTTTGGTGTTGATACTCCCTGGCTGGTTAATAACTGCAGGCGATTCTATCATATAGGGAACGATGACGTGCATTACGGTGATCCAATCATGAAACGACCCCATCAGAGGCTTAAGCCTGACTGGCTGGTTACACGCGGCAATCCGGAGCATGCTCGGATTTATGTATGGGAAAATAAACAGTGGTAGAATGGAAACAATAATGTGTTATTATGGTGGCATCTGCACAAGCAAAAGCGGACTGTGTTACGCTGAATGTCCTAAACGTAAGCATGCTATAGCTAATGATATGACAAGTACGAGCAACAATTACGCCAACAGGGGATAATTATATTGGAGATATGAATTACGATGAGCTGAAAGCAAAAGCCGCATCATTGCGAGAGCAAGGCAAAAGTGAAGAAGAGATGGTTGAGCTATTGCGTGATGACATCAAACAGGCGGCAGAGTATTGTTTCAATCATCCCGAAGAGTTGACGGGACTAAAGAGCGAATTGCTAAATTCCGACTCTCCTGCGATGGCAGAACTCTTGTTTGGGATAATAGGTGGAAATCCTTTTAATTTAAGCAAAACCAATAAAAATGAATGATTATGGAAACCTACAATTCGATAGAAGTTACAAAGCAACTTGTCAAGGATGGCAAGCACTATTGTCCAAAATGTAAGTGATATGAGCACAACTAATTCATTACACTACCAACTATGTATTGAAGGAGCCAAATGGTTGCGCCGGCAGAAATGGAACTATGAACGCTGCAAAAAGAAGCCTTGTTGGAATTTGAAATGTGGAGGTGGATGCAGAAAGTGTTTCTGGGTCGCTGTTGAATTGGTAACGTGGGGCTCTGAGCTCACTGATGTATGGGGCCTCGGTGCATGGGAAGAGTCGTCACTTATTGAAGTAAAGACTTCGCACTCCGACTTTAAGGCGGATCAAAAGAAGTGGGCTCGCTCTGATGAAGCTCGGGATATGCAACTCCAGACAGGAACATACCGATGGTATCTCTGCCCTGAAGGAATAATCAAAAAGGAGGAACTACCAGACAAGTGGGGTTTGCTCTACTGGGATGGCAAGAAGATATACCCTGTCGTTTCTCCTGAGAAATTTGAAAATACAAGCCGTGTTGATATGCAAATCCTGGTAAGCATCCTAAAACGCGAGGAATTTCCTCAGATGATATTCAATTATCGCGGAGCAAGGACAACTATTAAACCTGGTGTAAAATGACAACAAAAGAACTTATAGACCAATATGTAACCGCCCACGCAGATAATCGGTGGATGGATGCAAGCGAACTTGAGGCTTTGCTGACAGAGTTTGCGGAGAAACTAATTGAGCTTCAACCTAAATCAAGAGAAGAGAGGTTCAGAGAATACCTGCAATCCAGCAGTGCTAAACGACGCAAGTTCGACCTGAGTTTCCTTGATGAAACAAGAAAAGAGGCTTTGGCTGTATTGACCGATTTAGGGT
Organism: Bacteroidaceae bacterium; assembly: GCA_045534785.1. Lineage (GTDB taxonomy): Bacteria > Bacteroidota > Bacteroidia > Bacteroidales > Bacteroidaceae > Colenecus. Next base: position 34,509 of record JAZSKJ010000010.1, read on the forward strand.
ATGAATGCAAGTTGCCGCAAGAGTCTGCAAGCGAGGAATTGGAGCTCGCTGCAATAGATTATGATTCATGCAGACCTGCGCTTTATGGAGAGGATGATGACGGTGACATGGTAGAGTATATAGAAGTTAGAAAAGATGCTTTTATGGCAGGCGCAGAATGGCAGAAAGAGCAGATTATGAAGGATGACAAATTCCTTATAGCAATAGGTGACGCCTATGTTGATTGGATTGACGGCGGCATTAACACCAATGACGAAGACTCGGCAGACTATATTAGAAAAAACATGAGATATAAACGACAATAAGTTCACTTGGCGCGATGTGCAGCGCATAGTCAAGATAGAAGACTAGAGTGCCAGGAGGTTATTGAGGCTTATAATAAAGAAAATGCATTAAGAAGGTATAAAAGGATGCAGATATGATGAACGCATACGAAATAAAGTCCAGGAAAAGTGATTATCCGTATTTGGTAATCGCAGGCCAAATGACAAAAGCAATAGACGTTTTCTGCCGTATAACGGAGGAAACTGAGGTCGCCATAGAGAGTATTAAGTTACTTCCCTATTCGTGTGATAGGGTGTTCTACAGGGAACCTATCAAGAATGATACGGAAAAACCCAACAACAGAGTGGTATATACCATTTTTGCTGCAAAATCTTATATTGACTTGAATGTAATTAAAGAGAGTGAGATATGATATGAAATGCTCAAAATGCAAATACTTCGTCAAGACAAAACTGCACGGCATTACCTGCGGTTGCCAGGGTGTCAAGCCGTGTGAGATTGAAAGAAAGAAAAAGGAGCGCAACAAGGTTAGAAACAAAAAGAAAGATAGATATGATAAAAGTAATTGAAGAAAAGCAAGTGCCGAGAGCAGAAATAACTTGTAGCAATTGTGGCAGTCTATTGGAGTATGGCAATGCTGACTTGAAGGAAGATTATCCGGTTTCAGTAGGTAGTTATATAGCATACAAGCACTACTTTGTGTGTCCTGTATGTGGGTGTGATGTTAATGCTACTTGGATAATATAAGCACAATGACGGATGCAATAGAACTTTATTGCCGTCTATCAGAAAACACGGAGGCTTCAATAGAGAGTATCAAGGTACTTCCTTATCCTACCTATCAGGTGTTTTGTCCGACAATGACACATACAAGTGACATATAGTAAAAGTGTGGATATGGATATAAAACAAGTACAATCACTCCATTTTAAGTGTTCCAGATGCGGAGCGTGTTGCAAGCTGGTGGGGCTCAGTGATACGCCGGAGATAAAGGCGCTGGCGCGAGAAGGTAGCAGTGAGTGCCGACATTTGCAGCCAGACAATCTTTGCGCTATCTATGAAACACGTCCATCATTTTGTCGTGTAGATGATTGGTATGACGAGTTTATAAAGAAAACTTATGGCATAACGCGAGAAGAATGGTATAAGATAAATTACACCGTCTGTGAACAGTTGCGTAATTTGTTGAATGGTGATGCCAGCGGTGTGGGCTAAGATAGACAGCGGGTGTGGGCGTGTGCTTGTTATATTCGCATAATTCAAGATGATTTGGTATGATAGTCATTGAGATAAACGAGAGGGATGTGCTGGAGAAAACCAGGGAGGAGATCTCCAAGGTGGCGGCATCGGCTTATGACAGTGACGGGCAGTCTCTCTATGACTCTATCATGGTTTATAGCCGTGACGCCAGCGATATGAAACGGCTGTTTACGGATGCGCTGTCACGCTTGACGGAACGCAGCAGGGATATTCTGTTTAGTATTACATACAACTATACCGAGCAGCTTTATCAAGTTGACATGACTTTTATAGAGACTGGTGAGGATAAGCCGTATTATTTTATGGCAAGTCCGCCAGATGAGACTCAAATATACAGAGATGCTGATGGTGTGCCTTATGCTGGAGGTTCCGTGAGTGTTGTTTACGATGATGAGCACAACATTTACAACATACAGTTTATGACTGAGCCAAACCTGCTGTTGGATCCGCCAACAGCAGGTATAGTGGCCACCGGTTCATTTGCAGGTGATAGCGATAAGGTGGAGCTTTACTATCCGCATAAACTGGAGTATAACTTGCCGGACTTTAATGCGCTGCTGCTGCCTATGGTAAGTGCTGATGTGGTGCGGTTCCTTACGCAGCATATCACGGCCCAGTGGCTTGTGGGCAAGCGGTACCAGCGCGCCGAGGAGTTTGTGGCTCATGCCAATGTAGTGCTGGAGGAGACTATCCATCACCTTAAGATACGCAAGCCTGTTAACCAGAGGATTCAGTTATGAAAATCACGCTTATAGTTGAGGAACTGCTTAAGGATATGCGCGAGCGCAGCCACCTGGATGTTCAGGGGATGGAGCCTGACGCTCAGTACCGAACTGAAGCTGGTAGCGATAAGAACGAGCAGCTTAAGAGGGAGATTGTGACGGTGAGCGCATCACTTACCCGTATGCTGCACCGCTGGCTGGCCGATGATTATGATGCAAGTGCCGATAACATGCTGGGACTGGCCGATGAGCTTACATGGAAGCTTAACATGGGTGAGCGCCGTATGAGCGGTAAGGTGCAGCCTCTTACTGATGCGTGCCATGACTATATGGTGCATTATGTGCTGTCACGCTACTACAAGAGCGTGAATGCCGGTGAACTGAGTAACACGCACAGCCTGCAGACGGCTGACGCAGCCAAGGAGATTGAAGAACTGCTATACAGCAAGAAACCGCCTAGATATGAATAGTGACGAGAAGAGACGTATCATAAAGATACGTAAGGAAGGTATCTATAAAGATATTGACACCTTGACTTACAAGTACGCCGAGGCTTCGAGCGTGCCCAGTCCGCAGCAGAGGGACGCTATGAGCAGTGACAGTACGGAACGTCCTGACGGTCATCTGCTGGCGCGTAACGTGGAGTTCCGCGAGGCTGAGGTGCGCAGGATCCTACGCCGTTTCATAGAGCCGGAGGAGCTGACTATCATTGCTGACGATGAACTGCAGCAGAATCCGTATATAGAGTATCATGTTATTGTATCCATCAAGCTAAAGGATGAGCTGCTGAAATCTGTGGCTACTTATATTCACCGATACCTGGTGTATGGTGCGCTGTATGACTGGTATGCTGCCGGTATGGGCAGTAACCAGAGTGCGGTGTATGCAGCAGAGCTGAAACAGCTGGAGGCGCAGATAGGTAATATCCTGAACTGCGACACCATTATCATACCTCCGCTTAATCCCTGGGGCAGACCAAGAAATCCGTTGTAATTATGGCAAGAGCAAAGAATGACGGCAAGGGGCGACTGGGCGGCCGCGTAAAAGGTACGCCCAATAAGGTTACCAGCGAGGTTAAGAACGCACTGGCTCCTATTGTAATGGCATACGTTAGCGGCGAGGGTATTGGCGAACAGAAAGCGAAACTGTCCAATGATCTGGCATCCATTAAAGACCCGGCTGACCGTGCCAGGATTATGAAGGATTTGATTCCTTACGTGATACCTAAACTGAGTGCCGTGGAGATTAAGGATGCAGTGCCTGTCAAGACTTTCCGCGAGGAGCTGGAGGAGATGCGTGAGGAGGTGCAATGAGGAAACTACTGTAGTTTATTGTAGTTATTTTGTTAGTTGTTCAAGTGGCGTTTAGGCTTGCTGTTTGGCAGCATACCTGAGCGCTACTTGTTTTGGTGTGGGCTAAGATAGACAGCTGGTAGTGGCGGTCTTGTTTTATTTTGAGGTGTTTATAAACTCAAAATTCTATAGAATGCTCACAATGGCAATTGCTCCCGCTATCGTAGCGGCGATCATTAGTGGTGTGGCGAGTCTGGCCAGCACCGGCATATCGGCAGCTTCATCTAAGAAAAGGGCCGATGAGGCGCGTGACGCTTACAACAATGAGACGGCGGCACAGCGTCAGAAGATTCAGAACTGGTATAACATACGCAGTAACGAGGACTACACCCGTAGGGCTGACGTCCAGGCGGCACTCACCAAGCAGCGTGAACTGATTAACGAGCGTTATAAGCAGTCACGCGCCACTAACGTTGTGGCTGGCGGCAGTGAGGCTGCGCTGGCAGCTGAGAAAGAGGCGGCCAATAAGGCTATGGGCGATACCATTGCCAATATTGCTGCTGCAGGAGCGGCCAATAAGGATAAGATTGACCAGATGTATCTGGGCATGGACAACCAGATGAGCCAGAACATTGCCAATGCCGGATACCAGCAGAACATGCAGCAGGCGCAGCAGATTGCGCCTGCTGGCGGCCAGGCTTCGGGTGCAGCGGTCCAGATGGGCGGTGCCCTGATTGAGGCGCTGGCTAAAAAGGAGTGGAATGACAAGAAAGACCAAGGATAATAAACTCACTCATTATGCCCACCACAGGATCACAGCAATACTTTCAGGAACAGGAGGAAGAGGAGCGCAGAAGGCGCGAGGAACAGGAAAGGCTGGCCGCTCAGGCTGCATCACAAGCGGCCGCACAGCAACAGCAGGCTAACATACAGACGCAGCAGCAGGAACTGGTGGAGCAGGACAACGCTGCCCCAGGCGCTCCTATTGTGCCGGAGAACCAAAACGGAGCGCCTGACGCTGCTTTCACTCCTGCCCAGCAAACAGATGCAGCGTCAGGTACCGAAAGCGGTGACGGCGTAGAGGTGGATAATACCGTATCTACTGCCATGGCGCAGCAGAACGCAGCCACCGAGCAGGCTATGCAGGATGCCATTGACGCTGGCAAGACTAATAACCAGAACTATCAGAATTTCATTGCCAACCTGGTACAGGGTTATCAGAACGATCTGGCCGAGGCAAAGAAAGAGGCTGAGCTCCAGAAACAGATTGACACCAACAAAAGCGTGTTTGCCGGCGTGACGGAGTTTGTGAGCGGACTGGCTAACCTTATTGGCACTACTCAGGGCGCTGTCAACCAGCAGCCACGAACTTACGCTCAGGACTGGATGCGTGAGGCGGACCAGCACCGCCAGCAGGAACGTGACAGGCTGGACCGGATGCGTGACAGGTTGCGCCAGCAGGAGATGGCCGGTGAAAACACGCGCTATCAGATGACCAAGGAGCAGATTGCCGAGCAGCTGAAACTGCGCCAGCTTAAGAGCGCAAATGCCATAGGGTTGGCACAGCAGCAGAAGGCTGAGAATGATGAGGCGTATGAACGCGATTATGCCGAGAGGGTACAGGCTGACAAGAATACTCAGTTCGCACAGACACTGGCTCTCAACGTACTTAAAGAAAAAAACCGTCATCAGGAACAGATGGCCAAGGCTGGTGTTACAGGCGTACAGCGTAAGGGCAACGGTGATTATACTGTGACTTATAAAAAGGATTATTCCAGCGGTAGCGGTTCTCGTTCAGGTTCCGGAACTAACAAGGACAATGTACTGACTATACCCAAGGTTGGCGATATGCCCGAGACGCGCTATCATGTTCCGTTGGATATGGTGCACCAGCTTGTTTATGATTATATCAAGGCTGGCTCCGTAGAAGACCTGGACGAACAGGGACAGAAAATATTTGATGATCTGAACAAGGCTGGTTCCCTGCAGATGTATGGCAGTTCACCCGAAAAGGTGTCCGAGACATCAGAAAAACTGCGGCCACTGATAGCACATTCACCTACTTTGCGTGAGGCTGTAAGATTGCTGGAGGAAGAACTGAGGAATCAGCGACAGCAAGACAACGATGAGACTGACGATGACGAGTTCCCGTCAGTTGATGATGATGGTTTCCCAAATCCTTAAACAACAAACATGGATAAGAAATATCTACTCGTTATGCCTGACGGCAAGAGCCGTGCATACAGCGCAGAGGAGTTTGCCAGCCCTAACATCCAGAAGTGGCTGGAGACAACACCGAGTGACAAATACTCCGTTTACGAGCAGTCTCCCATAAGCGACAATGACGAGGAGCTGGAGGGTGACGTGTATAATATCCGACTTGTAAACGGCAACACGGCTAAGGAGCGCAGATACTCATCGGCTGACTGGCATAAGGAAAATGTACAGAACTGGATAAAGGAACATCCGGAAGCGGAGGTGTCACGCATACGTCCATACGATTACTGGGGTGAGCGTGCCAAGACACAGCAGAACGAGCTGAATGAGTTTGAGCGCGCTAACGGCAACTTTATGGCTGAGTATGAGGCGCGCCAGGCTGAGCTGACCGATGACAGCATACCACAAGAGCGCAGGACAAAGGTGAACGAGTACGTACAGGAAAACGCAAGAGCTTACGATAAGCTCAAAGCGGAGCTGGACACTTACCGTCAGGCGTATGACAATAACCCGGCCGTGATAGCGGAGCGCAATGACTACCGTAACCAGACAGTGGATGACCTGAAAAGACAGATGGCTGTAAACGAGGCTCGCTGGGATGAACTGGGTAAACAGGATATGGCGGCTCAGTATGACCCTAATGACAAGACTGCCAGACGCAGGCTGTGGCTCAATAGACTTGCGTTAGGAATGAACCCTGCAGCTGCATCTATGGCCGAACAGCCGGGCATGATGAATGTTACAAGCCAACTGACCGGTAACGCTGAGGCTGAGGCCAATTACAGGGCGGCCAACCAGCTGCTGGATGAGTCAGTGAAACTGTATGGTGCCACAAAGAAAGAGGATTTTAACAATCTGGCATGGTACCAGAAAGCAGCCAAGGGTGTGACATCTTTCGGGAAGGCCGCCAAAGACCGCATTACAGATAAAGAGTTTTGGGAGAGTACGCTTGATCCGGTATCAAACGACTACGCCATAGGGCGGCTACATACTAAAGTTACAGACCTCATAGGCAGTTATAAGAACATCAGTGAGGCTGATATGGTTAAGCTGCTGGACGAGAATCTGACTGATAGCGAGCAGGCTTTACTGGAGGCTTACCTGCGTAACGCCCAGGCGATGGAGGATAATCCTGATACACACTGGACCTATACCGCTGGAGGCTCATTTGCTGACAGCATGAAGTTCATGGCTGAGTTCATGCTGGGCAGCGGGGCCACGGGTGCTGCAACCAAGGGAGCGACCAAGGGTATGCTTAAATGGTTTGCAAAACGTGCAGGGCAGGCTTCAACTAAGCTGGGACGTGCTGCCATTAAAGGAGCTGGCAAGCTGGCGGTGGGCGAGACACGCGCTCTTGTGGGCGGTGCCATACAGACGGCTGCCGCTCCATCCACCTATGCTAACATAGCAAGCAAGATGAGTGAGATAAACGATGCCGGGCAGCTTAACTCTTTAATGGAGAGTGTGGGCGATGGTTTGTTTGACGCTTATATTGAGAACGCATCGGAATTTGGACTGGGATTAACCAACAAGGCGTTATCGGCAGGCAAGAAAGGTCTGGCCAAGGCGATTGGTCATACCCGCTGGGGTAGTCTTTATTCTCCTGCTGTGGGCAGGATGATGGAACGTGCCGGTATTCAGAGCGGAGTTGAGGAATGGGGCGAGGAGCTGAACGGCGCATACATACGCTCGCTGGCCGCTCTCATATCGGGCGGTAAGATAGGTGACGAAAAGGAATGGGATAACTTCTGGAGCAAGGATAACCAGCTTGTGCTGCTTGCCAGCTTTGCACCTACCATAGGTGGCGGTGCTGCCATATCAGAGGCGCAGCGCTGGCACCTAAGCAACCAGATGAGCAAGAAGAAAGGCGAGGTGCTGGATTATCTTACCGCTCACGGTTATGATGATGACAGCGCATTCGCTTTTGTGAATGCCATAGGTGGTGACACACCATACGACCTGATAAACAACGCATCACCATACCTTAAGACTTTCTTCCAGGGCAACCATGATGAAAATGCTATAAGGCTGGTATTGGATTATATCAGCACCACGGCCAGGGCGCTGGAGGCTGATTCACGCAACGCTATAGACCAGCGTGACAACAGACAGCATGAGCGTGAGCTGGTGAGTGGCAGTATGCAAAACCATACTGAGTTTACCATGCCACGTTATACTCCTAATGGAGAGGCTCAGGTTGAGAGTGTGCGCCGCATACAGATGGGTGACAAGACCGGTTATATGGTGGGTGGTGATGAGCAGGGCTGGGCTATCAACTACGATGACGGCTCTGTGGGCATACTCAGTGAGGAGCAGATTCAGAATGATGTGGCTGCCGGTACCGCTGTTGATACAGGATGGATGACTGCGGATGATTTCCTGGATATGCACGCCATTGAAAATAAAAACACTGCCGAACAAATGCGCATGGAGAGTGAACAGCGTACTAATTTGGCAGAACTGCAGGATGCGCTGCGCCCTGGCTCCACAATTAACATAGGAACAACTGAAGCACCACTGGAAGGCGTGGTAAGCAGCTGGACTGCTGATGGTGCTATCATAGAAGGTCCGGAGGGTTTCAGGGAATATACATGGGAGGAGCTGGCTCGTATTACAGACAGGCAGTATCAGCCTAAGACCGATGTAGAGCTGGCTGCGGATGAAGCGGCACGACTGGATCGTTTTGCCGATGCACGCGCACAGATGGATGAGACTGCTGCGAAAGGTTACGCATCCATTCAACGTGACGGCATCACATATAATATAACAGCCGCACTGGGATGGCAGGACCGCGAGGACGGCCAGCAGATGCACGTATATGCCACTGATGCTGACGGCAACATGCAGGAGCTGTGGCTGAACGACAACGAGGTGGCGCAGGTGCTGGCCGAGGGTGACGTAGCTATGCAGCGTGATGTGCAGCAGCGCGTGACTGAGAACGTACAGGAGGAAACACCGCATGACATATATCATGATTTTCGTGGCAATCTTCTGCCGATGACCGCAGAAGGGCAGGTTGATGAAGCGGCGCTATGGAATAATGATCCGGAGGCGTGGGCCAGATGGAATGATGAACAGAAGAAGGATAACGGAACAGACAGCAATGAGTACATAAACGCGGCCATAAGTAAGCTCCAGCAGGATGCTGACGCACTGATGGCGCAACGTAAGACAGAGCTGGACTTTGTGAAACGTAATGCCATAGACGCACAGCTGACTGACATTGCCGGCCGAGTAAGCACGCTGAGAAGTGTGTTGGAAAGACACAACCAGCCTGCTATAGTGTCTAAAGGTAATGCCGTAACACAGCGTATCGCTGACTGGCAGCAGAAGCTGGGTGTGAAGATTAACTCCTACTCTACTCTTGATGAGATACCTGATGAGCGCGTGCGTAAGGAAATGCAGAGCGGCCGCGTTCATACCGCATGGTATGATCCAAAAAGCGACTCAGTTAATTTCTTTCTGCCTAACATTGCAGATGCCAAGATGGTGGATAGCGCCGTCTTGCATGAGGTGATTGCACATAAGGGCCTACGCCAGCTGCTGGGCAGCAATTATGACACGCTGCTGGACCGTGTATATAACGAGTTGATGGATGATAAGGCACGCCAGCATTATTCAGGGCTGGTGACACGTACTGCGTCCAGGAAACTGAGCGAGCAGCAGACACAGCGTATGGCTGCCGATGAGTTTATTGCGTATATGGCGCAGGATATGGACCTGAGCACAGAGGAGTCACAGACCTTATGGCAGCGTTTGTGTGAGTTTGTCAAGGATATACTGGACAGACTGAACGTGGGCGGTGACCTGACCATTGATGACTTGAGAGAACTGCTGCAGGCCAGCATGACCAGTTATATACAGCAGAACGGAGAGCGCCAGCAGTCAGTACTGGACCGCATACCTACCACGACCGATAAGAAAGGCAGCTATACTTATAACTGGGAGGCGGCTCCCGATGCAGCTACGGCATTGGCCGGACTGCGTGAGGCAGGTTATGAGGACTCGCTGATACGTCAGTTTGCCAAGAACAGGTCCGATAAGCTGCGTGAGGAGAAGAAACGTCTGGAGAAGCGCAACCCTGCTACCATTGAGGAGCTGAAAGCGGTGAATGACCTGCTGAAAGAGAATACCAGGGTGCACATATTTTGGAATGACATTGTGGCTCTGATGAACAACGAGAGCAAAGAGCAGGAGCGCCGCCGTAAGGATGTTATCAACACAGATACTACCGGATTGCCTGGCATCACCGAGCGATTTAACGCAGGAAATCGTTTGCAGGGTATGACTACCACACGCACCCTGGCTGGTGGACTTAATATCAAGGGACACTTTGAGCTGGTGGAGAGCGGTGCCGTCACTCCGTCACATAATCCCGAGACTTTTGCACCTACCGAGGGCTATCCCACCAATGAGAACGGCAGCTCGATCAATGACCGCGACTATGAGCATGACGAGGCTGCACAGCAGTCTGTACGTCAGAAGGCCGGTATCTATGACCAGCGTGCTTATCAGGAGCCTGTCATTGTGAGCCGTGAGGGTGTGGTGCTGTCAGGTAATGACCGCACTATGGCCGGCATGATAGCTGCTGACAAGGGTACCGACACTCAATATGTGGAGAGCCTGATGCAGGATGCACCCATGTATGGATTCACCGATGAGCAGGTTAAGCTGTATGCGCATCCGCGACTGGTGTTCGTGCTGGATGAGGATATGCCCTACACCACCGAGACAATGGCTATGTTCAACCAGAGCGAGCGTAAGACACAAAACAAGACCGAGCAGATGGTTAAGAGCGGTAAGGCCGTCAAGGATACTACGTTTGCCAAGCTGGCCGATGTGGTGTCACGATTTGACAACACCACCGATATGTACCGCGACCAGACTGCCGCCGCTGAACTTATGAAGGTGCTTATGTCTGACGGTGTACTTAACCAGCAGGATATTGAGCAGTTCATGGATAACGGCTTGTTGTCACGCGCAGGACAGGAATACATGGAGTCTCTTATTATTGGCTATCTCTTTAACGGACGTGACACCACCGTGCGCCGTCTGATGGCAGACGGCATGGGCAACGTGCGCAGATCTATTGTGGGTTCTCTGGCCGCACTGACCGCTAACCGCACTATGGGTGAGTACTCGCTCCAGGATATAATGGAGGATGCTATCGCTATCTGCTATGAGGCCCATAAGGGATTTGGCGGTAACGTAGGTGATTATCTGAGACAAAGAAACCTTTTTGAAAGCGACAATACCGAAAGTTATTTGTATCTTGCCAAGTGGTTTGCCATTTACCTTAACAGCGGCTCGCTGGAGGTACGTGCGGTGCTTGACATATATAACCGGTCCTACGCTGACAGCGCAGGCATAGAGGATGTGTTTGGCGGCCGTACCGCTCAGGACGCTATTAAGGAGATAACAGCATACATACAAAACAAATATAACGATGAAATCCAAGGAAGAACTGCTGAAAACGGCAATACAGCAGACCAACGAAGCCAACTTGAAGGCAGCCCTGAAAACAGGACTGGTAACCAAACAGGAGTTGCAGGGACTGAGCAAGGAGGCCCAGTACGAGACAGTGATGCGCAGAATGGCACAGCTGTAACTCCTCTCACTGACCGCGAGTGGGCTGCCGTCAAACTCATTGAGGTTGGTGCCGATGCGCGCCTGCCGGAGTTGATGAGTGATGAGGAGATAGCCGAGTTTACCGATGAGTATGAATACTGGGAGCAGTTCAATGATGAACTGGGCCAGTTGTATGTTGACCTGGACGGTGACCTGCAATCAACCGATAAGGCCATAAAAACAGCTGCACAGCGTAGGATTGACACGCAGCAGGCATCGGTTGTACGTAGGTTCAAGCCCATAGAGGATATGGTACGTAACCTTATGGCCAAGTATAACCTGAGTGAGGAGGAGTTTGTTGAGGAGACACCGGAAAACACCGAAGATGAAATCGTAACCGATAAGCTGGAGCAAGCACCCAAGTATGAGGAGGGTGCCAGCGAGAAGGAGATACAGGCAACCAAGTTCACTCAGGATGAATGGGAGCAGTTTGTATATGGCGGCAGTTACATAACCTATAAGAGCGAGCGTACAGGCGAGTATCTTGAACCGGTTTATATTGATGACGCACATTACCCCATTTACGGCGATCATAGGGTATTTGTCTGGCGCTGGAAAACAAGCGAGTACAAGGACCGTGTTGAGAACCAGGCTACAAGTGATTATGTAGTAAAGTACCTGAAAGCAAACAGGTTCAGGGCAACCGAGACCAAGTACGTAAAGAACCAGTATGGCTTTTGGACTAATGAAGGACATAACGGCTGTTCCAATCCGCTGTTTGTAAGGCTGCCGTCCGTAAAGAAATCCCAATACGCCAGCTCGTCATACATTGACTATTATCGTGACGATGATGGTTTATGGAACATAAGCGGTAGCGCTGAGTATGAGATTGGCGGTGGTACACTCAGTATGTCCAGACACCTGTTCAACACCAAGTCTGACGCGCTGCGTGCTGCTATTGTAGCACTGGAAAACTTCCGTAAGGAGCATCCGGGCAATCACTATAACCTTAAGGATGTTGATAACCTTATAGAACACCTTAAGACCAAAGTGTTGCCGCTGGCCATGAAGGAGGACGGTGAGATAGACGTTGTTCCTGATACGCTGGCAGTGCAGGGCGAGTTGTTTACCTTTGACAACAGAGCTGGCAAACAGCCCAAGAATGGCAAGGCCAAGACAAAGAAGGAAACCAAGAAACCTGCCGCCAAGAAAGCCGCACCTAAGAAGGTCGTACAGGCCGATGAGGGTGAGGATGAGACCGAGGAAACCAACGGCCGTAAGGTAGAACCTACCGATACCATATCATTCCCTGACAGCGAGAACCGCATTTACCTGTATGAGCAGGGCGGCAAATGGGAGTCCAAGGTTGAGGTCCATGCAGATAACGGCAATATGTCTGGTGGTCCAGCCAACCCCAGCAACTATCCGTATAACACACGTGAGGATGCAATACGTCATGCCTTGAACTATGCGCAGTGGTACGCAAAGAACATAGCTGGTGGCACAGGCATAGGCCATACCGGCATTGACAGATTTGTAGAGCAGGTAAACCTGACACAGATACAGTCCGCTGAACCGACCGCTCCAGCCTACGGCTCACAGAATACCATCATCACAGCCGATAAGTATGAGGAGCTGAAACGCAAGATGCGTGAAAAGCTGAATAACCTTAATGCAGGCTTTGATCCGGAGGTGTTCTTTATCGGTGCCCAGATGGCGGCTTTCCATGTGGAGGCTGGCGCACGTAAGTTCGTGGATTTTGCAAAGCGCATGATTGAGGACCTGGGTGACGCTATACGTCCCTATCTGAAATCCATATACAACGGCGCACGCGACCTGCCAGGCATGGAGCCGTACCGTAACGATATGGATAGCGCAGCTGATGTGGATGCCATTGACGTAAACGCTATTACGCTTGATGAGTCAACATCAATACAACCTATAGGCGCTGGACCGTTTGGTTATATTTACAATCAATTTAAAGGCAATGCTCAGGGTGCAATAGAATTTCTGCTTGAAAATAAAAATGGTGAGGCAACAGAAGCGTTATATCACAAAGAGCTTGGTTACATTGACCTTGTTTGGGGTGAAGAAGGTGCAGGTAAAAGCGATGGCTATGGTCTGGCTAAAATAGCCAAATATCACCCAGAGGTTTTGAACAATCTCCAAGAGATAATAGATGACATGGAGGTGGTAAGTCGTTCAAATAACCGAGTGCAGCTGGAGAGTGAGACACATAAAGCGTCTGTCAGACTGACATGGGACAATGAAAAGAAAAACTGGTTACTTACCGCTTTTGAAAAGAAAAACAGTGTCCCCGACAATACGACAGACACTGACGAGACCTCCAATAGAGGCAAGCGGAATGACACCGCTACTCCGCAAAACACTGTTTCTGAAGACAAAGATACACAATCTGTTGAAAACTCAAACGAAATAGACGATAATAATGCGGTAAATGAGGGTGACCTTGTGGTGTTGAAGAAGAAACCGCAGGGCTTTGACGGCGCGTTGAAGGTGGTGGGCCGTAATACTGACGGCACATATAACCTGGAATATAACCCGACAGGATTCCTGCCTGTCACCATGATGAACGTGGATGCGGATGATTTCATTCCGTTTGTACGTCATCACAGAGAGGATATATCAGAGCAGCGCAGAGAGGTGGAGGCACAGCAACCGCAAGAGAGTGCGCCAGCAGCCGAGCAGACAACCGGAAGGACCGTAGGTGAGATTGGAACGTACACACATACCAAGACTGGCCGAGAGATGTCTATTGTACGTCTGACAGGTGACCGCCTGAGTGCTGATGAGTTTAAGGAACTCAAAGCACGTGCCAAAGAGCTGGGTGGCTATTACTCATCATACGGAGGTGCCAAGGGTTTCCTGTTTGATAACGTAGAGAATGCAACCAAATTCAACAACTTAGAATATGAAACAGAACAGACAGATGAGCAAACAGCAACAGATACAGCAGCTATTGTCAGCCAAGCAGCATCTGTTGCAGAGCAAGCGCAATCTATTGCACAAACTGAGGAGCCAGCAGACACCCAGCGAGCAGCCGAAACAATAACGGCCATTGATGAGCAGCTGGATAAGATTGACAGCCAGCTGGCATTGCTGGGTTATTACACAGCCGACACATCAGACCGCAGCAAGTTCCATGAGAGCTACGGTTACATGAAATCTGCCGAGGAGAAAGCACGCAAGGATGCGGAAAAGCTGGCACGTAAGCTGGCAGCCGACCTGGGCATTGAGGTGGATAAGAAACGTATAGCCAAAACCAACGTGGCACCAGCAGGTGGTGACGTCACGTTCCGTCTGCCCTTGAAAGAGGGCCGCGAGCTGTACGTGAACATAGAGGTTACTCATACCACCGTGGCCGAGTATAACGCCTACATGAGAGGTGAGGATTATCTGGGTGGTTACGGCGATGATCTTGCCGTGGGCGTGGGCCCGATGGGTAAGAATACGGCTATCATGTACCGCGTGGAGAATACCAATGGTGTAGGCGGATTTGAGCGTTACGGCAGCAATAACTTTGCTCCGTATAACGTGACATATCAGGACCTGCTGAACGGCATACGCAGAGTAGCGCGTGAGTTTTTGCCCGAGCAGGTTGAGACACCGGCAGCAGCGACTGCGCAAAGTGTTGATGAAAAGGCAGAAAAACCCTCAAGAACTGGTAAATCCAAGAAAAAAGAGGTAAATTCGCAGAGTAGCGGTGATAGCTTGATGGGTGACCTGTTTGCGGACATCTATCATGTGGAGGATGAGCAGGAGGAGAATGAGCCGGCACCGCAGGATGCAGCAGTTAACGCACCTGCCAAGGAGGTTGTGACCGAACTGAACGGTTATAAGATTGGTGACAGGGTGCTGTACACTGATTATACCGGAAAGACACAGGAGGCTACCATATATGAGTTTGACGGCGGACGTCCGGTACTGGATAGCGGCTTTGCGCCTGTCATGTATGAGCTTGTTGAATGGGATAACATTAAACCGATAGATAATGGACTTGAAGGAAATGATGCAGTACGCACCCAAGGACTGCCAGCCGACAATACTCGACCTGCAGAAGGAGAAGGCGGCAGCGCTGCAAGCGTACCTGAAACGGACAGGCAAGAAGCTGGAGGAGCTGACCGAGCAGGAGAAAGCGGAGGCCAGTCAGGTGAGCAGCCTGGAGGATCCGTGCGACGCGTTCCGCGACTGAGCGGACAGAACAAACGTAACAACCACGTCTCAAAGGGCGAGGCTGTTTATCCTAAGACACCGGCGGCACGCTTTAAGGCTAACATTGCCGCTATACGTCTGCTTAAGCAGCTGCAGACCGAAGGTAAGCAGGCAACCAAGGAGCAGATGGCAGTATTGCGCCAGTTCACAGGCTGGGGCGGTCTGGGTGGATATTTCAATAACTCTTATTCGGAAGAAAACCGTGAGCTGCGTTCGCTGCTCACCGGTGATGAGTTTGACGCAGCACAGCTGTCAATCAACACGGCCTATTACACTCCCACCGAGATTATAGATACCTTGTGGGATGTGGCAGCAAAGCTGGGCTTCCAGGGTGGAAAGATACTGGAGGGTTCGGCCGGCATAGGTAACATACTTGCATCCATACCCAAGGGTATGAACGAGGCAAGCCAGATTACCGCCGTTGAGCTGGACAACATTACAGGTGGAATACTGGAGCAGCTGTACCCTGATGCTCAGGTGTATATCCGTGGATTTGAGACCGTGGATATTGACAACGCATCGGTGGACCTTGCAATCACCAATGTTCCGTTTGGCGAGAACCTTAAGATATATGACGCCAAGGAGAAAGACCTGACACGTCTGTTTGGCAGTAAGATTCATGATTTCTGCATAGCCAAGAACATACGTAAGCTGCGTCCTGGTGGTATAGGTATATTCATATCGTCACGCGGCACGCTGGATAGCTCCAGCCGTAAGCTGCGTCAGTGGATCGTGAACGAGGGCGGCTGTGACGTGATTGGCGCTTTCCGTCTTAATAACGAGACGTTTGTGGGCACCGGTGCAACGGCTGACATCATCGTGGTGCGTAAGCGCGTGAACAATCAGGTGTCACCTGATGCCATTGACGTGACCGGTACCGAGGTGGTACGCTCTGAGGAGTATGAGACCGGTGAGACGGAGTATAACCGTAAGGAGCACCGCTTTGAGCCTATAATAGGCCGTGCTACCATGGAGATGAACACCTACTTTACGCAGCATCCCGAATTTATGGGTGGTGAGATGGCGTTCGGCTATGAGAAAGGCAACAGCTATCGTGCTGGCAGTGCAGCACTCTATCCGTCAGATAAGATTGACCAGGCTAAGCGCCTTAAGAAATGGGTGTCACAGATGAAGGAGTACGAGCCTATGGAGGTTACTCCTGCTGCCATGACTACAACAGCGCTTGAAGATACGCAGGGCGTTAAGGAGGGCCAGCTGATTGTAAACAGCAAGGGCGAGATTTGCCAGTCACGCAGAGGTAAGGCTGTACCGGTACCTGGAATAAACGACAACAAGGTAAAGGGCAAGTACACCAAAGCACAGGTGCTGGCCGATTATGACGCGCTGAAAGCGGCCATAAAAGAGACTTTGGACTATCAGCTGAAGAATGAGTCGGACGAGGGATTACAGCCGCTTCTGAAGAAACTGAACCGCGTCTATGACGATTTTGTGAAGAAGTACGGATACCTGACACGTAACGCATCAATATCATTCCTGAAGAATGACGTTGAGTACAGCGCTACCGAGCAGGTGGAGATATACAAGGAGAAGAAAGGCATGGACGGCAAGGTGACGGCCGATGTCAAGAAGGCGCAGCTGTTCTTTGTACGTCAGCTTAACGCTCCGGTCATCCCTACCCCTGAGACGGTACAGGATGGTGTCATTGTTTCAATGAATCAGTTTGGCCGTATCAACATTCCGTTCATAGCGCAGGCTATGAAACTGAGTGAGGATAAGGTAAGGGAAGATATACTTGCTGCAGGCGTGGGCTTTGAGGATCCTGCGAGCGGTGAGGTGGTTATTGAGTATGAGTACCTGTCAGGTAACGTGCGTGAAAAGCTGGAGTATGCCAACGAGCATAACCCAGACGGACGTTATGACAACAACATCAAGGCTCTGCAGAACGTGATACCGGCAGACATACCGGCACACCTGATTGAGTTCTCGCTGGGTAGTGACTGGCTGCCTACATCGTTGTATGTGGGTTATGCACATGAGAAATTCGGTGTTAATGACCGCTTTCTGCCTATCAAGGTAGGTGGTTCCTGGACGCTGAAAGACGATAGCATATACTACATTGACGGCAAGAACGAGCAAAACCGCAGTGCAGGTGTTACCAGTAACGCACTTAACATCATTGTCTATGGCCATGAGTTGATGCTGGCAGCCATGAACAACAAGACGGTTGAGTTTGTCAAGACCGAGACCGTGGGCGGTGAGAAAGAGACAAGGCGTGACAAGGAGGCAACAGCTGCCGCTACCACTAAGATGAACGAGTTGCGTGACGACTTTAAGGAGTGGGCACGACAGAAGATGCAGTCTGATGAGGAGCTGGCCGCTCAGGTGTCAAAGATATACAATGAGCTGTTCAACTCCATGGTGCCAAAGCAGATCAGAGACATTTATGTTCCTGAACACTTTAACGGCATGGCAAACGTGCTGGCCAACGGCAAGCCGCTGTCACTGCGTCCGCACCAGGCACGCGCAGTGATACGTTCCACCACCGAGCCGGTTATACTGGCTCATGAGGTGGGTACAGGCAAGACCTTTACGCTCATAACAGCGGCCATGGAGATGCGCCGTCTGGGTACCGCCAAGAAACCTATGATTGTGGTGCAGAACGCTACGCTGGGCCAGTTTGTGGCAAGTGCCAAGGAACTTTATCCCAGCGCCAGGATACTTACCATATCCGAGCAGGACCGCACGGTAGAAGGACGTGGCGCTTTCTATGCCAAGATACGTTATAATGACTGGGACCTTATCATAGTGCCGCAGTCTGTCTTTGAGATGATGCCTGACAGCGAGGAGAGACGCCGAGCTTTCATACAGAGTAAGATTGAGGAGAAAGAGTATATGCTGTCACAAGCCGAGCAGAGCGGTGACCAGAACATACGCCGCCGCTTGCAGCAGGAGATTGACGACCTTAAGTATGAGTATGAGACCGGTGAGAAACCCACCAAGGGTAAGAAGAAAGACTCCAAACGTCAGGCCGAGTCAATCAACAACGCCAAAGTAAAGGCACAGCGCCAGCTGGATAGACGTACCGATGATGTATCCAACTTTGACGAGATGGGTATTGACGCGCTGCTGATTGACGAGGCGCACGCATACAAGCACCTGGGATTTGCCACTGCCATGCAGCGTGGCGTGAAGGGCGTGGACGCATCGGGCAGCAAACGTGCCGCAGGTGTGTTCCTTAAGACACGTTCCATATTTGACCGCGTGGGCTGGAAGAACGTGGTATTTGCTACCGGTACTCCGATAAGCAACACCGCAGCCGAGATATGGACGTTCATGAAGTATCTGCTGCCTGATGATTTCATGTGGAAAAACCACATCTACTACTTTGATGATTTTGTCCGCAACTTTGGCTCCATACAGCAGAACCTTGAGTTTACCACAAGCGGTAAGTTCAAGGAGACCACACGTTTTGCCGCTTATACCAACCTGCCCGAGCTGGTACGTGTTTGGATGACGATAGCTGACGTGGTACTGACCAAGGAGGCTGTGGCCGGTGACGGCGAGACGCTGAATGACAAGGTGCCGCGTATGGAGGAGTGGACCGATGATAAGGGCGAGAAACATGAGAACCAGGTACGTGACATATACCTGCCTCAGTCTGCATCACTCATAACCATCATGGCCGCCGTAAGGGCCGAGCTGGAGCGTTTTGAGAATATGTCAGGCAAGGAGAAACAGGAGAACAGCCACATACCGCTGGTTATGTTCGGTACCGCGAAGGCAGCTGCCATTGACACACGTCTGGTATCGGCCGACTCTCCTGACGAGCCGCAAAGCAAGACCAACAGAGCCGTTGAGGAGACGCTGAAAGCGCTGGAGGACAGCAAGCGTTACAAGGGTACTTGTGCGCTGTTCTGCGATACCTACCGCCGCTGGGATTATGAAGGTGGCCGCAGGGTTGAGGGCTTTAACGTGTTTGACGAGATAAGACGCAAGCTGATAGCCAGGGGCGTACCTGCCGACCAGATTATCATCATGGAGTCAGGCATGTCAACAGCCGCCAAGGAGAAGATATTTGCCAAGGTCAATAACGGTGAGATACGTGTGATCATGGGAACCACCGCTACGCTGGGTACCGGTGTCAATATACAGGAGCGCCTGTTCTTTGAGGCACACCTGGATGCACCTAACAGACCTATGGACTACACACAGCGTATGGGCCGCATATTGCGTCAGGGTAACCTGCATAAGGAATGGGGCATACCGGTACGTGTGATAAGGTTTGGTGTGGAGGATTCACTTGACGTGACCGCATACCAACGCCTGTCAACCAAGAGCAAGTTCATAAACTCCGTGATGGACAGCAAACACCTGTTGCAGAACGGAATGGAGGACCGCGTGCTTGAGGAGGAGGAAGAAGGCGAGTTTGACAATCCTGTAGCTATCCTGTCAGGTAGTGAGTATGCACTACTCAAGACACAGGCAGAACGTGAGCTGCGTAAACTGCAGAACAAAAAAGAGCAACACCGTCAGGACCAGATATACATTGAGAACAAGCTGAAGAAGAACAACACCCAGCTGGGGCTGGCCGAAAGCAATCAGGCCAAGTATCAGCAGGCTCTTGACAACACTGTCAAAGCGTTCCCCGATGGCATAGTCAAGGAGATTGCCGTAGAGGGTGTGAAATGCAAGGATGACAAGGCTGTGGCCGCTGCCGTAAAGGCCAAGATACAGGAGCCTATAAGCGCAATCATAGCCGACCTGCGCCGCTTACATGATGAGCACCATGAGGAAAGGCACACATATACCATGACGTTTGATGGCGTCAAGGCAAATGTGATTGTGAACCTGGTAAGCACCTACGGCTATGACTTTAACAAGGGTGAATTCAACACCAAGGTTTCATCACAGCTGCAGTTTGTATGTGACGAGTGCGGATTTACCGAGCCGGTTGACATGCCTGGCGGTTACACTGCCGCTAAGGATATTGTTGAATACTTTAAGTTGAACGTGGCTAACGGCAGCCGTATGAGGCATAACCTGGAACTGCTGTCAGAGCATATTGACCGCCTTAAGAAGGATAATGAGCTGATGCTGGCACGTAAGGGCAAGCCGTTTGCCGATGAGGATAAGCTGAAAGAGCAGACCAAACTGGTGGAGGACTTGACCGAGAAGATGAAAGTGGAGCTGGCCGCCAAGGAGGCCAAGTACGCTGAGGAGCTAAAAAAGAATCCGTCATCATTCGTGCTGCATACTGAACTGGCTGATGAGGACATAAACAGCGATGATGACAGCACCCCATCCTATCAGACCGTGACCGGCAACGCTACGCAGATACTGGATTACTACGAAAATCCTGACGGCATTTACTCTTACATGAGTGATGAAGGTCTGGTATCGGCCGTTGAGATGAGTAACGTGCTTATGGATGATGAGCGCGTGCGTGACCTGGTTGATGAGTACCGCAGGCTGGATGCCATAGACCGTGAGGAGGGCCGCCGTGACTTTACAGGCGGTGAGATGCAGGACCTTGTGGAGTTTGAACTGGTACCGCTGCTGCATGAGATTGCAGATAACGAGAATGCCACAGAGAGAGGTGTTACATCAACATTGGAGATTATATCAAGTTCCAGCAACGAGTTAAACAAGCAGCAAGTTGAGGAAGACCTCAAAAGATTGGATGAACTGTTATGGGATAACAAGTATAAAGATAATCCCTACAAAAAGACAATACAGAGTATTTCAACCGGTTTCGGCGGTAACCGAGAGATTATAACAGAGGCTGCTTTCCAGAGTCTTGGTTTTGACAGGTTTGCAATTCAGGAGATAGGACCGTCAGCGCAAGCCTTTATGATGGATAATCCATGGGAGGATATATATCACATAATTAAATGGGCTATTGACAACAGAGGGCTGGATGCTGCTTATCTGCAGAGGTTAAACAACTCTGATAAGCACATGCCTAGTGAAGAATGGAGCGAGTACACAAGGCGTATCAACTATAACGAGGAGAGACTGTTCACACGTGATGAATTACGTGAGATAGCAGGTTTATTACCTTACGCGCTAAAGGAAAACTTATTCCAGGACCTTATCAACATAAGCCGAATAGGTGCTGTTAGTGATGAAATCGTACACATGACCGTCATGAACGATGGTGCTAACGCAGACACATTTATCAAGGAAGTAAAGAATCTAATTGCTGGAGAGAAATCAACGTATAAAACAAGGCATGATGCTGTTGAGAATGCGTTGCTGAATTCAGCTTTACTAACAACTGATGACGATGTGTTATTCCAGACGGTGACTGATCCGGTGACTATTGCAAAGCTGGAGGCTGGCGATAAGATTCGTGTTTACAGGGCTATGCAGGAGATAGACGGCAAGCTCTATCTTCCTATGGCTGCACGTGTTGACGGCAAGATGGTTGAGCCGGTTGAAATGGGCAAGTGGGAGCAGGCTGTAGAGCGCCCTGAGCTGGCTGACGCTTACGGCCGTTACAAACTGGATAAGGGTAACGGCAAGAGCCTAAAAGCACGCTATAATCCGTATATCCATACGTCACGCAGTCCGCTGAACGACCAGTTTACAAGTGCTTATGACCGTCCTAATCTGGTGACCGTAGAGGTGGAGGTTCCTGAGAGCGAGCTTACCAGCGGATATAAGGCTCAGAACGCCAAGGATAGCGTGGGCGAGATTGACTGGCACAGCGGTCCTGTAAGCAGCAAGTTGCCCAAGGAGAAAAGCCGTAAGGTGATACTGACACGCTGGGATAAGCCTATACGTGTGGTACCCGACAGCGAGGTGGCGCAGAAAATTGCACAGCTGCTGGAGGGTGAGGATATTGCTATACCCTACAACACCGTCACTCCATCGCTGCGTTATGAGCTGGAGCAGCTGGGTGTGAAAATTAGCGGCCAGCCGTCAGGTAACGTGCGTGGTGCCAAGAAGGTGTTGACCGACAATCAGGTTAAGATGCTGTCATACGTGACCGGCATGAGTGAGGATGAGATACGAACTTTGAATGATGAAAGTGCTGGTTTATCGGCAGAAAATGGTATATTTGCATCAAATAACCGCAACAATGAGCGAGGAACTGATGACATACAACGGCAGGCCGGTAGAGCAGCATCGGACGATGCTGGACGGAGAGCCGATGCAGTACGGAGGTCAGATGATACCGAGGCCGGCGTTCCAAGCAGACAATCAACAGACGATATTGTAAAGCCGCTTCGTAAGCTGAAGCCTGGTGAGACCTGTCTTGTGGAGCGTAAGCTGAGCGAGGCCGGGGATTTCAGTTTCATAGGCCGTGACAGGATAGAGAGCCTGGAGGATGTGGCATTCATATTCCGCAAGCTGGAGACCAAGGCTGTAGAGAACAGCTTTATCGTGTTTGTCAAGGACGGCAAGCCTACGGTTCTGCATGTGGGCATGGGACATATTGATGCTGTCAATGTGGACCTGAGTCCGCTGACAGTGATGATGAAGGAGATTAAGCCTGACAAGGTTTACTTTGTACATAATCACCCCAGCGGTAATATCATAAGCTCTACCAATGACCGCAAGCTGTGGGCTGAGATGCAGAAGATACTGGGTAAGAAACTGGAACCCGGCATTATCATAGACACCACACGTGGCGTATATGGTACATACATGAATGAATTTGATTCAAGTATGCCAGAGAACTTTACCGGACGTGAGGGTGATGTAAAGATTCCTACTTATCGGTTTGACGAGATTGTGTTCAGTAAGGATTACGATCCCGTGAGAGGTGAGAGGATACGCACCAGCCGTGATGTGGCTGCTTACGTGTCATCACACCGACTGGGTGAGCGTGACAAGATAAGCGTCCTGTGCATAAACCGTAACAATATTGTAGTAGGTAACTTCTTCCTGCCATATACAGGACTGGATGATGTCAAGACCATTAATAAGATTGCCGTTGACTGCGCTTATTACGCAGGTATCACCAACGCAACCGCTGTTGTGGTATATGGCAGCGGTGTTGACCCAAGAACAACCAACCAGCTTGATGCTGTGGCCGGTCGTATAATCAAGACATTCCTGAACGCAAACGGCACCATACTGCTGGATATGGTTGGCGGTGAGACTGCCTATGACGGTGGTCTGTACAATTATTACAGCTACAATGACCACGGCAGGCTTTCGGAGCCTGGCATGGAATATGGCGGTTCTGCCGATGAAATCAGGTATCAGACTGTTGAGCCTACTGATTATGAGGGTAGCGCAGCGGACCTGACGGAGAGATGCAGGGCTGTGGGCGCTAACCTGGGTGTGCCGGTGCAGGTTATCAACGAGCCGTTTAATGGTACCATCAGTTTTTATGAGGGTGGTACGCTGACAATCAATATCGGTACTTTGAATGGTCGGTCTGAGCTGTCTGCTGCACTGTTGGCAATGACACAGAAAATGACGCTCAGTGAGATACTGGGCGATGAGGCTGTGCGTAGTTTTGCACAGGAGTGTTACCGAGTGCTGCCGGAGTTCCGTCAGAAGGTGGTGGAGATTGCGCAGCAGCAATATGGGTGGAACACCGCACAGGCTATGATGCAGTATCTGGGTTCCATGGCAGAAAGTGACACTGCCGATGATGAGGCTACCGAGGCATGGGGCGCTATATGGAACGCTTTTGAAAACATGCTTGACAAGGTGCTTGACAAGGCTCCAATGGGTATGCAGTTTATTGGACAAAATGAATTGCGTTATATCCTGTTCCAGAATGCACATCAGGGCGATAAGTCTATCGCTACTATTGCACGTGGTGCTGCGCTGGCTCATAACCTGGGTCTGAGTGCTGCCGATAATGAGAACCGTACTGACGGTGCACAGGCTGCTAGGGTGCAGCAGGCTGAGGAACGTACAGGCGAGAGTGCCGCCAACCTCTACAACCGCGTAGTGAGCCGAATGTGGTCTCGTATGGATGAGACATACCGCGACCAGTTCCAGAGCGTGAATACTCTTGTGGATGCGCTGGAGAAAGCGTCCGGGAAGAAGGCACAGGGATTTGAGGATATACGCAAGTCTCTTAACCAGCAGTCATCAAAGGGCCTGGCCGCCATGCAGAAATGGGAGCGCGAGCATTGGGATAAGATGATGAAGGCCGTGCAGGCTATTATAGATGAGCGTGGGCTGAGTTACGACGAGGTGGAGCGTTACCTGATGCTTAAGCATGGTGTGGAGCGTAACGATGTGTTTGCAAAGCGTGATGCACGCGCTTACTACCAGGCTATCCATGACGCCAAAGTAACCTCTATACGTGAGTTTGCCAAGCAGCATCCTGACGTATCAGATGAGGAGATAAAGAAACGTATATCACGTGAGGATGAGATACTGGACCGCCGTTTTGTAGCTATTGAGTCCGGTACTGACAGCAAGTATAAGGAGCTGCGTGAGAAGGATTACGGTGGTCTGACCGGTCTCTACTCCAAGTATGAGAATATCAATCCGTATGATCCTACCACCGAGACGCAGGAGGAGTATGAGAAACGGCTGCTGGCTGCACGTAAGCCTATGTATGACAATATGACAGACATGGAGCTGGCTGCGGATGCCGAAATTGCAGACTTTGAAAAGCGTATAGGCAGCGACCTGATGACGGAGCTGTGGAATCAGATTAACGGCGCTACCAAGGCGGTACTGAAACACCAGTATGACGCTAACATGATGAGCCGCAGCCAGTATGAGCATGTGCGTGATATGTTCAAGTATTACGTGCCGCTGCGCGGATTTGCCGAGACCACTCCGGAGGATATGTACTCTTACTACACCAGTAATGCTGACGCTACGTTTGTGGCTCCACTTAAACAGGCTAAGGGCCGTAAGACAAGGGCTGAGTCACCGCTGGCATATATCGGTGCCATGGCAAGCTCTGCTATTGCTGCTGATATAAAGAACGAGAGCAAGCTGGCTTTGTATTACTTTGTAAGCAACCGCCAAAAGGACAATGACCTGGTGCTGGTCAGTGACGTGTGGTACGTGAAACAGGTGGATGAGGAAGGTAATGCGCTGCTGGATGAGCAGGGACGCACCATATTTGAGCCGCAGTATCCGCCGTTTACAGAGGCTCTGTCAACGGACCAGGCTAAGGCCGAGTATGAGCAGTGGGAAAACGAGATGAAGCAACTGGCACGTGAGCACCGTGCTTTCCGTGGCGTGCGTGAGATTGAGAAACAACGCCTGAACTACGTGGTGAACACCACCAAGCAGCAGGTTAAGTCTCATATCATTGCGTTTAAGCTGGGTGGCCGTGATATGTTTATGTTCATAAACGGCA
Organism: Bacteroidaceae bacterium; assembly: GCA_045534785.1. Classification (GTDB taxonomy): domain Bacteria; phylum Bacteroidota; class Bacteroidia; order Bacteroidales; family Bacteroidaceae; genus Colenecus. Next base: position 60,341 of record JAZSKJ010000010.1, read on the forward strand.
ATCCGCGTGCGGCCCAGGCTATCAACGGCGAGCTGAACGTGGATGCCAGCAAGAACGAGTTTACTAAGGCTACGCTTAAGTTCCTGCGTGCGTTTGCAAGTCTGAACACGTCACTTAACCCTGAGTTTTGGTTGAGCAACCTGCAGCGTGATACGCTGTTTGCACTCATGTCAGTGAACGTAAAGGAGGACAAGGCATATAACGAGGCTTTCCGTAAGAACCTGAAACAGGCTCTTAAGGTGGTACGTATGAAACGTGACCTGCAGCAGGGTAAGCTGGGTAACAGCGAGCTGGAGCAGCATTACCGCATGTTCGTGGAGAATGGCGGCGTGACCGGTTACACATCAGTACGCGGTACAGACGTGTGGGAAGCTGAGATAAAGAAATACACTGGTGAAACACGTACTGCCATTGAGCGTGCAGGCACAGCGTTGGATGTGGTGCAGGAGTTTGGCGAGAGTTTTGAGCAGCTGACACGTTTTGCTGCATACCTTACCAGCCGTGAGCAGGGCAGGAGCGTGGTGGAGAGCGTGGCTGATGCAAAGGAGCTGACGGTGAACTTTAACCGTAAGGGCAGCGGTAAGGGTATAACATGGAAGGAGAGCGAGTTCCTGCGCACCAAGGAGGGGCGTAAGCTCAATGACATGGAGCGTCTGTTTGCCGTATCGGCCAGTATGATGTCCGTATATGGCCGTCACGCGATCATGTTCTTTAACGCATCGGTCCAGGGTCTTAACGCCATGTATCTGCTGGCTAAGAAAGACAAGAGCAAGCTGGGCTTGTGGGTGGGCGGTTACCTGATGCTGGGTGCCATGAACGCTGTGCTGCATGCTATGCTGGATGGTGACGGTGACGATGATGACCAGTATCTGGATGTACCCGATTATGAACGCCGTAACAATCTGCTGCTGGGCCTTAAGGGGGTGTACCTGAAATGGGCACTGCCGCAGGAGGCACGTGTGTTCTACGGCATGGGTGATATGATTGTGAACCACTCGCTGGGACGTGAGCCGCACCGTAACATTGTAGGTGAGGTGGCAAGCATGATTGGCGAGATTGCTCCGCTGGATGCGACATCAGGACTGGCCGCTGTTATGCCCAGCATTACTACTCCTGTTGTGGAGGTGATCCAGAACGAGGACTATAAGGGTGCAAGGGTGTATAACGATAACCGTTTCCTGAGTGATGAGGAGAAAAAACATATTCCTGCCTACCGCAATCCGCTTAAGAACACCAGCAAGGTATATCTGGCGCTGTCAGAGGCACTGAACTGGATAAGTGGCGGTAACGAGTATGAGGCTGGTGCCGTAAACTGGAATCCCAACATCATGGAGCATATAGTAGAGGGTTACACCGGTGGTGTGGGCACTACCGTGGGTAAGGGCCTTAAGTTCATGGAGAACGCGCTGGGCGGTGAGGTAAAGATTAGTGATACTCCGTTTCTGCGCCGTCTGATGACATGGAATGATGACCGCTACCGTAACGCTCATGTGACTGACTTGTATTACTACTATCGTGAGGTGGCACAGAACACGGAGCGTCTTATCAAGGAGGCTGCCAAGGCCGGTGATGAGAAGCAGTATAAGAAAGTAACCGGCAGTTACGACTACAAGGTTCTTGAGGTGTGGAAACGTTATGAGCGTGAAATGGATGCGTATGACAAGTACCTGCGTCTGATTGACACCAAGGACCGCAAACAGCGTAAGCAGATAACCCGTGAGCATGACGCACTGCGCTCACGTATGATAAAGGAAATTTCGGATTTAAAGTAAGTGAACTATGCCGACAAAGAAGATACAACTGAGAGGTATTAGCCGCACGCCGTCAGATCGTATGAGCGCTGACGGCGGGCTGGCCGAGTCAATAGGGTTTGAGAATAACATGCAGGAGCTGGCGGTGATTGTGCCGGCCACTGACGTAACAACAGAACTGGGACTGAACGATGAAGTGCAGGATGCTGAGGTTGTTTATATACACAAGACCAATGACTACACCCATTATTTGGGTATTTGGGATGAGGTAACTACAGTCGATGAACATGAGGTTCACCACAAACATATAGGATGGTTTACATCAACACAAACGTTTGTTTCATTTCTGGAACATGGGCTTGACGAAAACGTAAAGGAAATAAAGAGTGTTGGTAATACACTGATAATCCTTATTGCTGATACAGATGGCAATACTAAACGTATGGAGTATGTGCTGTTTAAGAATGGTTCATACTTGGCTTTAGGCCATGAATTACCGGAACCCAAAATAACAATAGTACCTGAAGCGTTAGAAGATGAAACGCAGGAATTAGAAGGACGAACGATTGTGAATCTTGCGTATAAGCGAGATATTAGTTTTGCTTATCAGGCAACAGCGTCATCGGATGAAGGTATAGCCCTGAGCGAGCTTTGTTTAAGCATAGGAGTTGACGCATGGAAAGTAATCCCAGATAGCGATAAACGAAAAGAGGTGTATAACATACTTCAAAACGGTCTGAGGGCAAAGATTTCTGAAAACAACAATTTTAATCTGGTGCATGATGCGTTAAGTTTTCCCCTTATAATGAGGTATGCTTTGCGTCTATATGATGGCAGTTATGTTCGTCACTCAGCACCTATCTTAGTTGATCCAAATAATTCACAGATAACAGAGATGTTATCGTATTTGAATTACAACTATTCAAACGATAATGATACCAAGACGGGTGAGGTGGAATCTGACAGCACACATCATTTTATGTTTCCATACAGACTAAACCTGACATATCAAATAGAACAGGATGAAGATTTGGAAAAGTGGAAAGATATTATTATATCAGTGGATCTTTTTTGTACTCCTTCTATTGAGCAGTTTACATTGGATATGCTATATATAGACGGCGATCACAGAGTAGGTCCAAATTGGTACACGAAAGACCCGCGTGTGTTTTATCTGAAAACATTAACTGAAACAGAAAAAAAGGAGAATATTCTAAACTGTTCAAATTTCTATAAGATAAAGTCTTATGATTGGGAATCCATATATAACAGTGTTGATGGAGTTCTGCCGCTTGAAAAATATGATGAATTATTTGGTATAAACTTACAGACTAAAGATATGTTGCCTGATGACAAAGGCAGCAATAACAATGTGTTGGCGAACAATCTCTTTGTTTATAACGAGCGGTTAATGATTGTTGGTTCAAAGACAAGGTTGTTTGCAGGACCATACTGTTTACCGAGCAGACAGGAAGAATCGAGGTCGGTTAGAATACTATATAAAATCAATACTGCTGGAGGTGAGCGCCGTGTGTTACGAAAAGAAACAAAAGCAGAACCAGGCCCTTGGATGTTTTACCCTGATGCACGTTGTTACGAAGCTGTAATGTACGGATATACAATTCTAGTTAGTGACCCTTTGAGATATAGAAAAGATAAATGTGTTGTTCCAATGACAGAACACCCTTATCTGAATGGAGCTTATAGTTTTGTGGGTTACGGTAATGAACCATATCAAAACGGCTGGGAAAGTACAGATGAAATATTTGATACTTTAGAGGAATTGTGGGCTTCCATAGAAAGCGAAGTGGAAGATGTTGAAGATAATTCCAACTCATTAGTTCAAAGCAATGTATTCAATCTGTTTCTTTTCCCGATTCAGCAAACATTCCAGGCCAAAATAACTGATGTGGCAGTAATAACCAAAGCGCTATCAACTGGTCAGTTTGGCTATTCATCGTTATATATATTCACGGATGAAGGGCTATGGGCTATGAAAGCAACCATTGACGGTTCATTGGGTCAACCTGATGTTGTATCGCAGGATGTGGCGCTGCCGGGCACGGTGTGCCAGCTGGATCAGGCGGTGGTGTTCACCACAAAGAAAGGTGTGATGCTGCTTACCGGAAGTGACTTGCGGTGTATATCGGACCGTATGCACGGACGGCACTATAAGCTGGACACCTCCATATATACGCTGCTTACTACCTTTTTTGCAACTGAATGGGGCGAGCTGGCAGAGATGGCTCATGAGGATATGCCGTTTATGGAGTACATGGCAGGTGCCAGGACGGCTTACGATTATGTGGGTCGCAGGCTGCTTTTCTTCAAAGAGACCAATCCGCTGCCATATATCTACGCTTATATGATTGAGACGGACAGCTGGCACAAGGTGATAATCCCTGCAGGTTTTGAGTTTAAGAGCGTGCTGAATAGCTATCCGGACACTTATATTGCTATGGACCGCAAAGAGGAGGTGACTGAGGATGAAATGGCCACTGAAAAAAGATATGCTGCTGTAATGTGTTTCTCTAATGCGCGGAGCCAGGATGATTACACGCGGTATAAGGGTATGATTGTAACGCGGCCCATAGACCTGGACGAGGATGATGTGCGTAAGGTGCTGAACAGGCTCTTTGTGCGCGGTAGCTATCCGAAAGAGGCGCAGGTGGATGGAGCGGATATAGGAAGTCCGGTAAAGATGCTGCTGCTGGGCAGCGAGGACGGGCTGACATGGCAGAAGCTGAGGTCTTTCCGCGGCGGCAGCTACAAGCTGTTCAGGCTGGTACTGCTGTGCCAGCTGACACAAGCGGAGCGGATAAGCTATGTGGAGGCGGAGTTTGAGACGCGCTACACTGGCCGGTTGCGATAAGACGGGTATAGGCTAAGATAGACTTTGGGGACAGGTGATTGTCCCCATTTTTGTTTTGTATAATATCACTTACTATGGGAGCAAACAAAAAAAATGAGTACAGCCGCATGTTATTCAACGCCATTGAGAGGCTCACAGGCGTCATGCAGGAGGTTAAGGATTTACTTGGTGAGATAGCTCATAACCAGCTGCCGACAGTGGCCACTCCGGTTATCAGCCTGTCAAGCAACAAGGCTGCGATAAGCTGTGCCACAAGTGGCGCTGAGATTCACTACACCATTGACGGCACGGAGCCTACAGCCGCATCGGCCGTTTACAGCGAGCCGTTGGCTATCAGCACCAGTCCTATAACAGTCAAGGCAATTGCTATTAAGCTGGACTGCCATGACAGCGCAGTGGCAAGCAAGGAGTTCACAATCGTGGCAACACCGGTTATCGGTATCAACTCCGAGACCAGCAAGATTGAGATGAGCTGCGCCACCGATGGTGCGACAATCTACTACACAACTGACGGCACTACCCCGACATCGGCATCAACAGCCTACTCTGCCGGTATTGACCAGCCTGTAGCGGAGACCACTTATAAGGCTATCGCTATCAAGAGTGGAATGGTGGACAGCGCTGTTGAGTCTTACACATTCACTCCTACCCCGGCCGCTGAACCTGGACAATAACAGAAAAGCATGGATTGGACTACAATCATAGTATCGGCCATATCGGTGGTTATAGGCGGAGTGTTGAAGTCTGTCATTGACAAACGCAAGACGCCATACCAGATGGTGGTGGAGATGATACAGGAGCAGAAGCGCTTCTATGAGGAGCGTAACGCCGATTATGAGCGCGAGAAACTGGACAGTGCGGAGAAGAGCGCCGTGATTATGAAATCAGGGCAGTGCGAGCACCGTTTCAAGGATCCCAACATACACTGCCCTGTGGATGAAGCTAACAACGAGCGTCTGGAAAAACGCTGTGAGCGGTGCGGATATAACAGAGATAATGACAATGACAAAGATTGATTTTTGACAATGAAACAGGCCAGGTATTTCAAGGATGAGGAATTCAGGAAATGTACTCCTCCATGCTCTATTGAGGATATGGATGAGGATTTCCTGTTTGTGCTGGATAATGTGCGCAAGGAGGCCGGCATTCCGCTGGTGCTTAACAGCGCGTACCGCACCCCTGAATGGGACCGCAGCAAGGGACGCTCCGGTAACGGCGCGCACACCAAGGGACTGGCTGTGGATATACGCTGTAACAGCGACAGCAACCGTTACAAGATTCTGGCCGCTGCTTATAAGTGCAAGATAAACCGCATAGGGGTGTATAAAAGCTGGATTCACCTGGATATGGGTGATATGGCTGGGCATACGCCTAATGTGGTGTGGTATGGATAGCAGTATTATTGGTTTAGCAATGTTAAGTTTTCATGTGTTACGAAGGTGGGCTGCTGCGACAGCATCCTGCCTTTAAAATTAAAATAAAGATGGAAAATACAAAGAATGACAACAGCAAGGGCGACAAGACAAGTGAGTATCTGAAATACTACTACGAGAGCCTGGAAAGGAACGGCGGCTGTGCCGAGCCTACAATGTTTATGCTGCTGGTTGTTGTACTGCTGCTGGCCTGTTCATGCTCAAAGAACATAGTGCAGCCTAAGGAGCCTGATATACCTACAAACACACATATCGAATACGTGCATACTACCGATACCGTGCTGAAGGTAGATAGCATCATAGACCGTCAGACACTGGTTATTCGTGAGGTGGACAGCCTGACGATGGCCCGATACGGCATTGAGCTTAAGAACATGCAGAAGGCATGGCTGGTGGAGAGTGACAAGCTGTTCCGCGAGATAGATAAGCTGAGACAAAGCAAAAGTGATACGGTGGCTGTTCATGACACTATATACGTACCCTACCCTGTTGAGGTTATAAAGGAGGTGCCGGCAGAACTGAGCAGCGGGCAGCGTTTCAGAATAAAGATGGGTAACCTGTTCCTGATTGAACTGTTGCTGGCCGTGGTGTACCTGATATTGAAAATAAGACGATAAGACAAGATATATGCAGAAGCCCGACAGACTATACCGCAGAGTGAAATCCGTGAGCGAGATGGACAGCGTCCGCGTACGGAAGAAAGCCATAGAGCGCACCAAGCGTGACATGGCGCTGCTGGAGCAGTTCCGTGACCTGTGGCTGAACATGAAGGATTACCGCGAGCAGAGGGCGCGCGGGTTCCGCTTTGCCTATGACGATCAGTGGGGCGACCTGATGGAATATGACGGCAAGGTGATGACCATGCGCCAGTATCTGCAGCAGACAGGTAACATAGTGGTGCAGAGCAACCAGGTACAGGAGAAGGTGGAGACCATGATAGGAGTGATTACTCGCGAAATGTTGGAGCCGCAGGCTACTGCCGTGGATGCCAACGAGCAGGCGTTTGGCGAGATAGTTAGCAAGGGTCTGCAGGTGAACTGCAAAAAGAACTCCATGCCGGAGCTGTATCTTGACTGGGGACGTGAGCTGTGTCTGGGCGGTCTGATGGTAGGCTATGAGACATGGGACAGCACCAGCGGTCCGGACGGTACGTTTGACAGCTGGTCAAGCTACGTGAACCCCAACCTGTTCATGATGGACTGCATGATGAGCGACAGCCGCATGTGGGACGCCACCATGTTTGGGCGTATGATAAAGTGTGACTTCGGCAAGCTGGCCGCTACGTTTGCGCGCAGTGCCGAGGATTACGCCATACTGCGCTCCATATATCCGGAGCAGTATGAGCCGCTCAAGGTAAAGGCTCGCTTTGACTCATTCACCGACCGCTACAAGGAGGGTATGCTGGAGTGGATGAAGGATGAGGACCCGTCTGTATGTGTGGTGCTGGAGGCATGGACCAAAGAGACCAAGGCTCGTATAAGGCTGCACGACTGGAACGAAGGTAAGGAGTTTATCATTGATGCCGATGATAACGCGGAGCGCAGACGCATAAAGATGGAGAACCAGCGCCGCCGTGCCATTGCCGAGAGCATGACAGAGCGCTGGACGGAGGATGAGATACCATACATAACAGGAGACGGATACGGAGAGGACGGTTTCTTTATTGATGAGTTCTGGTACTGCAGGTTCATGGCTCCTGACGGCACGGTGCTGTGGGAAGGTGAGAGCACGCTGCCAGGGCGTAACAATCCGTTCATAGTAAGAGCTATACCTAACATAGACGGTAAGATACAGGGTTATCTCTATCCTGTAATAGACCATAACATTATTGAGAACCGTGCCATTGTACTGCATGACTGGCTGCTGCGCGCCCAGGTTAAAGGTGTGACGGTGGTACCGAAATCAATACTGGGCGGCATTGACCCCAAGGAGTTTGCCAAGAGCTGGACGGAGATAGGCGGTCTGGTATTTGTGGATATTGAGCCGGGCATGGAGAAGCTGATGCCGCAGTCATTCCACAGCAACGCCGTGAACTTTGACCTGAGCCGTTTCCTGCAGACCTTTGAGCACATGGGTGACAAGTCCAGCGCCATCACTGACGCACTGCAGGGCAAGACACCGTTTGCAGGTGCCAGCGGTACGCTGTACGCTCAGATGGCAAGCAACAGCACCACCACGGTGGCTGCGTTCCTGCTTAAGTTCCATAAGTTCCTGGAGCTGCAGCACACCAAGAAGATGCAGAACCTGCTGTATTACTATGACCGCAAACGCTGGGAAATGATTGTGGGCCAAATAGACAGTGAGTTTGACATGACTACGCTGAATCTGGATGATCTGCGTTACATACACTGCGACCTGACGATACAGGAGAGCGCCGAGACTCCGGCCTTCCGTGAGATCGCGGAGCAGGATGCCAAGGAGATGATGCAGAACGGTCTGATAACATTTGACGAATATGCTTTGATAAGCAAGCGTCCGTGGATGCAGAAACTGAAGCAGTACCGCGACGCACGGCAGCAGGAGGCACAGCAGGCTGGTGCTATGCCTGGTGCGGGGCAGCCGGCAGCAGGACAACCTGCCGGTAATGCGGCAGGCGGTGTGTCCGGCATGGGACAGAGTATGATTCAGCAGCGTTCACGGCTGCAACCAAGTTAACAGTCTATTTATTATTTATTCATAATAAACGGAAAGGGCTGCGTTGTGAAACGCGGCCCTTTATGTCTTAATCCTTGAGGTTGGCAAGTGTCAGGCGCTCATCTATAAAATATCTTAGACGGATGTCTATGTCCTTCTGTTTCATGCGCTGGTTGCCAGCCTTGTCAGGTGTGTGGTAATAGCAGCCTGCCTTAAGGGACTGTAGGGTGAGCAGCGTGGCGTGCCAGCCCCATACATGTTTCTCCCGCTTGAACCGGATACGGTCGTATGTGGTGAGGACGTCAGGCTGGAAAGGTTTGGAGCATACGTAGATCATGGTGTGCTCATGCTTGTGGCGCTCATCGGCACGGCGCATGGCGGCATAGAACTCACGCTTGGCGTAACGTGTGACGGCACGGCGTGCCCAGCGGCGGCGCAGGTTATGCCACCACTCTGCCACTGTCTGAAAGATGTTCTGTTTGTTCATAATTGTTTGTTTTTAAGTTAATATTATTTGCATTGAATCAAAATACCGTGATGTTGGAGCTGCTGCGCTGGGTGTTACCGGTGCTGGCTGTGGTCTCCTGTACGAACTTGGGCGGCCGCATCTCCTTATATGCTATCCACAGCAGGATGGCGGTGGCCATGAGCACGTCATCATGTTTCTTGGGCGGTGCGGTGAGTTTCTTCTTATCCTCTATATAGATAGACATCTCCTGACAGCAGGTGCGGCTGGGCTCATCCCACAGGCGGTCCCTTAGACAGGTGCGCATGTGATTGATGATTTTGGGTTTGGTGCTGGTGTTGGTATGGAATCCCCACTTGCGTTCCACCTTGTCATCAACATTCTCCTCGTTGTTATGGCGTGCGTATATGTGGGTGCGGCCATAGATGCTGGCTACGGCGTCCATGATATACTCAAAGCCCTCCACTCCGGTGTCGCGGTTCTGGTCACGTGTCTCGTAGGTGTTACTCTCTATTACCAACAGTGCATTGTTATACCAGGCGGCCAGACGCATGGCATCGTATGCCAGCAGGTCATCATCGGTGTGGTAATGCATCTCGGCCACGATGGTGGGCTTGCCTCCCAGACCGAACTCCGGCATCATCATGAGACGGTCCATGACACGGACGGATGAGTAATCGCTGGTCTCGTTAGGGCCGCCAATATCCACAGCCACCACGTAACGGTTGACAATGGGTGTGGGGTCAGGCATTTCATATACCTTAAGGTTACCGCCTGCACGGCTTATGAAACGTATGTTCTTAAGCACGTCCGCTCCGCGTGTGCCATCGGATATGAGGTCACCTTCCCACAGCGGGTCACGTGTGTGTTTCATGAACCAATCGACATCATAGAAGTCAAAGACCTTATTGCCGCTGGATTGGAAGGCTTCGGCTATGCTGGCAGGTGCCTCGTTGACCATCTCGGAGCGGCGTGTGAAACTGAACTCCTCATAACGGTACCACTGTATGGCCTCCAGCGTGGCTCCCTCGGTCCATAGCCACCAGTAGTAACGGCCGGTACTGCGCCACTTGTCCTGCCGCGTCTCGTTATTACGGTTACGCCACAGCCACAGGGCAAACTCATAGATGTCAGGTATGGGCATAGTGTCATGTGGTATGTAGTAGAAGGGCACGAAGAGCGGATGGAAGTTGCTCTTGCCGTCAAGTGCGTCATAGAAGATGTCATGAAAGAAGTCATCGGATGTCTTGGCGGTAGATTCATAGACCTGCATGGACAGAGGCTGCTGCTTGGGGATACCGCCGCTGATGTCGGCCACCAGACCGGCTGCGCTCTTACCGGGTGTGTCGGGCCACACACCCACCTCGGTGTAGTGGGCTCCGCTGATACGGCCTGAACGGAGGCTCTCGGGACGTTCGGCAGAGCCTATATAGATTACTCCTGGCAGTACGACATTACCTGAGTTGTCCTTAATCTGATAGCCGTGTTTGTTGCCGCCGTAGTTACCCAGATGCAACTGCTCGCCGTGCGGCAGGCCAAGGTCCCAGGCGGGGTATTTCTCCAGCGCCTTGACCAGCATGTTAAGTACGTTATGCGCTGCGTCCTGAACGTGGGCTGCCACGGCAAACGAGTGGTATGGATCATGGTGAGCCAGCAGCCAGAACTGAAAGAAGATACAGAAGGTGGAGCCGCCCCACTGGCGCGCCTTGGCTATGACTATGTTGATAGGTACACCGGCCCATAACAGAAACATGCAAAGCTTGAGTACCTGCAGCTGGGCGTAGTTGAGACGGAAACGGCCGCTGCCCCCCAGTTTCATGTCTATCCAGATGCAAGTAAACGCCCAGTTGCAAAAATCATACTTGTGACGTATGCGGCGTATCTCATCCTCTATGTCCTGAAAGGAGGGTATGTCATCGGATTTCCACTTGTGGCGGTTTATGAATTTCTGGATACCGCCTGCACGGCAGATGTTACGTATGAGCTTTACCTTAAGCATACGTTTGGGCACGTACTGGACAGGTACGGCAAAGTCAGGTATGCGGAGCTGGCTGCGCTCCTCGTCCAGCAGCTGGGCAAGGCCATCACCGGTTATAGGGTCGTAATGGGCAGCGTACATGGTGCGTCGGCGCTCATTCTCTGCTATTATGTCCATGACGGCCAGCAGCTCCTCCTGTGTCATGTCAGGGAGTGGCAGCTGAGGTTGTTGGTCCGCTGGTTTTGCCTTACGTGCCATAATACCTGGTTCTTATTAGTGACACGATGATGCCGAGTGCCAAAGCTGCTATATGGGACCAGCCTGCCACGGCCGAAAGAAGGACCATTCCGAAAGTCATTAAGTAAAATATGATGACGGCAGGTGAGCGCCAGTAGCCTGGACGTAGCACCGGTGAGAGGCAGCCGATGCTGGCATACAGCAGGTTGCTGATACCTACTACCGGATGCGGCGCCAGCGGCCAGACAAGACATGATATTATCCAGCTGGTAAGCAGAAGTAAGCCCTTGTTTTTGCGCTGGGGAGAGTAGAGCGGCCAGACGGCCAGCATGTTGACAGCAAGGTGAAAGAAATTAGCGTGAAACAGAGGATAGAGCATAGCACATAGTAGTGGACAGCGGGTATCGGCAATCCACTGCGGTACTCCTGTAAGTGACAGGATGGTGCATATTATGATGATAAGTATCCTCATTGCTTTTTCATACGGCGTATAGCGGCGCGGCGCTCATAGATGATTATATGTTTGGCACGTCCGGCTGAGACAAAGAAATGGGGCGCTGGCTGCTCTACCAGCTGCTCCAGTATGAGCTCACGTGAAAGCGTACAGCCCGGGTGGCTCTTAAGGTAGTCACGGTAAGCGTCATAGAGATACCAGATACGCTGGCGTGAGTTGCTGTTGAGACTCAGCAGCGATTGGTGGGCCATGATACGGCCTATGTAAAGGCTGGCGGTGCGTGCCGAGATATAGAACTGTGGTGCCGGCTGGCGGCGTGCGTGGTCGGCCGCATCGCCTATGCTGGCAAAATGGCCTGTGGCGAGCGAGCGTACATAGACCTTGTAGAGGTCACGGTCACGCTGACGTTTGAGCTCTGTATCTTTCACTCCTGGATATGCTGTGTGGACTTGAAGTTACAAATTGCGTGGGGCTAAGATAGACTAACGGCTGTGGTGGTGTGGGTTACTTTTGGTAGCAAGAAAGAAAACATACAACTTAAAACAATGGCAAAAGCTGATAATAAGCAGGTTAAGTCAGGAAGGGAGAAGCTGCTTGAAAGAGCGCAGGCACGATTCCCTGACCGCACGTTTACAAGACCAGAGGGACAAGACGGACAAGATGTACAAATTGCAGACCTGGACGATGCTATCAATGAGATGATGGATGCTGACGCATCACAGATAGCGGAGAGTGCTGCTAAAAACAAACAACTGGCAGATTTGCTGTACAATGACCCCGAGGCTGCAGAATTCTTAAATCTGTGGATTGAAACTGGTGATCCTCGTGCTGCAGCGGTACAGGTGTTTGGAGACAAGCTTTCAGATTTGGCAACCGAGGAGGGTCGCGGCAAGTTTATGACACAGTTGGAGAGTTACCACGAGCGGGTAAGACAGAGCGAGGAACTGAGACAGCAGGAGGAGCAGAACTGGAATAGTTTCCTGGAACGCCTGGACAGCTGGGGTAACGAGCGTAACCTGAGTAATGACGAGAAGGCGGCAATTGCGGTACGCCTTATAGACATCAAGCAGAAGGGTAACGTAAACATGTATGACGAGGATGACCTTAACACCGTCTGGCGCGGCATACATTATGAGGGCGACGTGAAGGCTGCACGCAACGAAGGTCTGATAGCAGGCCGCAACGAGCGTATTGAGGCGACCCGAAGGACACGCGGCGCAGCTGCAGGACAGGCCATGCCGTCAATAAGCGGTGGACGTGGCGGCAGTATGCCTACTCCGCAGCCGCCTAAGAAGCGTTCCGTATGGGATGATGTAGAATAACATTAACAATTCTCAAATAAAGAAAGTATGAAGAAGGTTTTTAATTACGTGAGAGGCCACAAAATGAGCGTACTGTCAGCTCTACTGGTGGTTATGGCCGTTCTGCTGGGAGCAAGTAGCGGCTTTGCTATGGCAGTGGTGGATCCGGTTGAGCCTGCGGCTGACCCTAACCCATCAACAGACATTAACCCTGTATCTGATTCCAATCCCGGCGGACGTCCTGCAGGTGAAGCTGCTGTACCCGACGAGCAGGGACAGAACACCCAGATGCCTAACAACCCGAGCAGCGCGACTAATCTGCGTGATGCCGGTCTGTTGGCTGAGGACTATGATGGAAAGACGGTAGAGTTCCGCAAGTTCAGGTTTCCCGAGGAGACAATCATTGCGCGTGTATGTAAGCCAGTCAAGGCAAAGGACTACGTGCATAAGCACTGGGTGACCGGTTCTACCGACCTCGATGTGACTTATGGTGGTGAGACTCCGATTAAGATTACAAAGAACATGGATACTCTGTCTATTGCCAAGGAGGATCTTGTGAACTGGGAGGTTCTGACTAACTTCAGCGATGTGGCTATTGAGGGAGTAAAGGGTTATGACAAGGATAGTGACGGTAACCAGATTTCGGACGGTGAGCTTGTTCTGTTTGTCCTTAACAGCGAGTATAACAACGGCGAGAACGTGCTGTTCAAGGTGCTGAATCCGCCTAATGACACCACTGGTTGGGAGAGCACCGATTTCCCGTACATTACCGCCAATACTGTGATGCACGTTATGGCTACCGCCTGCGCTGAGAGCCAGATGAACGTAGCAAGTGACGCTTTCATTCCTGTGGATGAGGAGTGCTACCTGCAGAAGAAGATTGAGACCGTAGTTGTGACTGACCGCTTTGAGGAGAGTGACACCAAGGTTTCATGGAAGACCAAGAACCAGCTGGCAAGCGCCAAGGAGAACTTTAAGCGTAAGTGCGCACGTTCACACTGGAACGGACGCAAGTACCGTCATCAGGTTAAGGTCAAGGCTACCGGAGGCCGTGAGGATATATTCCACGAGAAGGGTATGCTGCGTCAGATTTCGATGCTCTACACACACGGGCCTGAGATGAATGATGACGACTTCCTGGCAATAACCTCACTTATGTTCACACTGAACGCTACCAATGACCATGCTTACGCTTTCTGCGGAAAGAAGGAGCTGTCACGTATTATCAAGTACGCCAACAGCAGCATAAAGCACAAGGATATTGGCAAGGTAGAGGTGAACCGCTTTGGTATCAAGATTCGCAACTACGAGGATAACTTCGGTTCGCTGGAGTTTATCTGGAGTCAGACTCTTGATGACCTGGGTTATACCGACTTTATGGCTGTGCTTGATCTTGAAAACGCTGAGCGTCCATACCTCATCAATGAGAAGAAGACGGAGCGTGACATGAGCAAGACAGAAGAGGCACGTGAGGCTAAGGAGTACAACCTGGTACGTATAGACTGCGTGGATCTGAAGGGTCACAATGCAGTGCTGGTTTGCCCATCGACCGTAGCTGCATCAAAGGTGGCGCAGCTGGGAGGCATAGGTGCTGAGTTTGTACAGGTAGATGAGCTGCCGACAGAGCCTACCGCAGCACAGAAGACTAAGAAGTACTTCCTGACTGCCGATGATGACACTGCAGGATTCAAGCAGTATGACATAGTTGAGTGGGACTTTGACCTGAACACCTGGAAACTGTTTGAGGGTATGGTCAAGGCAGCCTAAGACTGACACAAACCTTTGAATAAGGGGGAGGAAGGTTTACTCCTCTCCCTTATTTTTCATAATAACACAAACAAAACAAACAATGGCAACAAAAGTTTATGGAGTGGACGGACAGAGAGAAGCAATACTGACTGTACCACTGGCTAATGGCCGCAACACATTGAGACTGGAATTTACACGTGGTAACAGCCAGCGTGGACCTTACTACAAACCTGCCACATACGTATGTGTGTCTGAGGCTGAACAGACGATGATTGAAACATCGGCCATGTTCAAGACAGGCGTAATACGTCTTGTGCGGACTATCGGCACTGTGAAGAACGACGAAGCCCCGACAAAGCCTGCAAGAAACGGAAGAAGAACGCAGGCACCAGCGCCCAACCCTATTCCTACTCCAGAGCCTATTCCTACTCCAGAGCCTGAACCGGCCGGTGGTGCCGATAACGGCGGCATGAACTTTCCGGAGGTAACAACCATTGAGCAGGCGCGTGTGGCCCTTAAGGCTCATGGCGCTAATGCTGGTGTGCTGATGAACGAGACGGCTATGAAGAACTACATGGCCAGAAACGGTATTGTATTCCCTAACTTTCAGTTTTAAGGGAAGATGATTAAGCTATTTGTTGACGATGCGTTAGCCCTGGTCCGCAAGAACATGGATGAGGTGGACACAGGTACTGAGGGTATGCTGGAGGATCCTGAGACTACGGCTCTGGATGATGTAATAAGGCGTACTCTACCGGAGGCTATCAACGCCGTTAACAGGATGGTGCCGCCGGACAGGCTGCAGGGTATCACCGTGAGAAGCGTGTTTGATGATGGCAGCGAGCAAGCGCATCAATACAAAAGCGAGTACAAGGATATTACCATTAACAGCGACGGCTCTGTGGATGTTACCTTAGACAGGGACATTATGGGGCCGTGGCTGCGGATGGTGAGTTTAAAGGCTGTGGACAGCAAAGTGGTGCTGATGTGGGCTGTACCCGAGGCATCGTCTGTGGGCCGTATGCAGTTGAACCCCTACGTGCGCGGACGTTATGACAATCCGGTGATGGTACAGCTGCAGGGTGAGCGCCTGAAATTTGTGTATTACAGCCTTAAAGAGGAGAGCTTTGACACGGATAGCGTGTTGCACAACTTTAACCTGACTACATACGTGACTAACGGAGGAATGACAGCAGACGATCCGCCTGTACCGATGCCGTTCCCCTTTGAAAGGTTTTCTTTTATGCCTGAGTGTGAGCTTGAGAAAGGGCGGCTGTATGTAGAAGCCAACATACAGCAGGGCATTGGAGCGCACTACCTCATATCGGACGGCCTGCTGGACGCAGTGCTGAACGAGCTGACCGGCATGGTTCTGAACGTGTACGGTCTTACCGAGAAGAGCAAACTATTTTTTGATAACATAAGATACACTGAATAACAATGAACAATCAGTTTGAGTTGGGAACGCCGCTTAACATACAGTGGCACTTTAAGCGTCCGGATGGTGAGAACTACAGCCTGTCAGGACAGCTACCGAGACTATATTGCATCAATGCGCGTGGGCGGTTCCTGGTACCGAGCGTGGTGATGAACGCCGAGGGCGGTTATCTGAGCTTTACGCTGACCGCCAATATGCAGGTGTGCTCCGGTGAGTACAGTTTCCTGCTCCAGCTGAGTCAGAACAACACCAGGGTAAACGACATCATATACCGTGATGCCGTGACGCTGATGCGGCAAAGAACGGCTGTGTCTATACAGGATGCCGGCGAAGGTAATGTTACGCCCAACTCATCGGCTACCGATGGCAGTTCCACTCCTACCATACAGCTGTTTACCGTGGGCGAGTTCAACCTTTACACTCCTACGGCTCCAGTGGGCGGCGCTGACGGCTACTGGTATTTTAACGGCCAGAGAATAAAGAACGAGACCGAAGAGGATATTGCGTCTTATTTCTCACTTAAGTTTACAAGAGAGGGCGAGAACAGAGGACGTATCACTATATACAAGGGTAATGCCGATGTGGACGTAGAGCCAGTAGTGGTGGATACCTTTGACGCCGTTAAAGTGGCTCTTGACACCGTGGATTATGAGATGGATCCGGACAACGACGGCCAGGAGCAGGGCGACCATGAGAGCTGGGCACATAAGGTGGATGTCAAGTGGAAGGAGCAGATTGACGATTGGGGTGAACGTGCGCAAGCAGACCATGAAAGAGCTGGAGAGGACAGCCAGCAGGCTGCAACAGACCATAACAGAGCGGACACGGATCATACCAGGGCAAATGAAGATAGCGGGCGTGCTAGTAACGACCACACTCAGGCTGTATCAGACAGCTCACGTGCTGCTCAGGACCATGCACAAGCTGTATCAGACAGTGAGCGGGCGGCCAGCGACCATACCAGGGCAAACGCAGACAGTTCACGTGCCACTCAGGACCATACACAGGCTGTATCAGACAGTGAGCGGGCAGCTGTGGATCATGCCGCACGTCAGGAAGACGTGGCTGCCGCTAACCAGGCTGCTGCCAATGCAAATGCTGCACGCGCTGCGCTGGTGGGCTCTACCGGTGCTGTCAACGTCAATCTGGTAACTGAACATGAGGAGGCTTACAGCGATGCCGCTACCGCAAGAGGAGCTGTGCCCGCTGCTGTCAAACAACCCGGACTGAAGATTACATACCTTTTGGTCGACGGCTGGTACAGCGACCAGTTTATTGGCGATGATATTGATGACTGGAGCGATGCTTCTAAGTGGCAGGAGACAGGACCTGTTAGTGTTTCACGAAATACATTAAGTATAGGGGGAGAACCAAAGGGATTGTTAAGTAGCAGTATATTGATGACAGCCCCATCTGACGATATTTTTGCAAACATCAATACAAGTGATATGACAATATCCATATTGTTGCATGGAGGAAGTATGGTTATTGGTAATAAGGCAAGACCCGCACCCGAATATGAATCGCGGACATTGAGTTTATTAGGTATTAACGGCTATGCTATTGCTATAACATACGACTTATCGGATAATATGTTAAGAGCCGAAGATTATCGCGAGGTGCCCACAGAGCGGCTTGTTATTGCGATGATTAGAACCGATGAACCTATTACACCTACGTCTATTATTGGTGTAAATGCTCCTTTCCCTGTCTCCATAGATGGTAAATACCCTTATGCAAATTATGAAACTCTATCTCAACAATCCGGTAAAACTCTCTTCGGGGTGGGTAATAATAATGGAAAAGCCGATATCCCGAACATTGATAGCATCAATATGACTTTCAGTTTGCCGAGTTCCGGGGGTGTAATGCTATTCGGCAACCATGTAGTAGGTCTTCCTTATGAAAATAGGACAATTTCATTAAAAGGTGTTAGTAGTGTTGTGATATTAGTATGCTACGACTATGATAATAGAAAGTTAAGCGTTAAACCCCACAATGCCACTTTGGGTTTGAAAGATACTGTATTGGCTGTTATCCGGACTGATGCAGAGAATGAACCCACCAAAATAATAGGTATATCTTGTCCTTTTGAGTACACGTTGGACGGCAAGACAAACGAACAACGTATTAGTGATATAATCGAGGATAAGATTAACACACCAGTATATCCTTATATGAGCATTTTAAAGTCCATTCTTGCAACGGAGATTAACACGGAATTCCAATCTATGTGTAAGGTGGGTAATGAGTTTTGGATTGCGACAGGTGGTTCGGGAGCAGGTTCTACAATATTAGAAGGTTATATACACAGATATAATGCCCAATGGGAATATATCGATAAGATGGAGCAACACGGCTTCCATTTTAATTCAATGGACTATGACGCAGATACTGACCGATTAATTACGGGCGAGGCTGGCGAAGGCTCTAACGAGGTATATATATTTGGCAATGTATCACAATGGCCGACCACTCACTCAAGCACACCAATTACATCGGCAGACATAGAAAGGGTTATCGTTGTATCGCAAGTTAACAACCGACCGAATCCCGTTTGGGCAGAGCGCAATGCGTTAGGGCATCGGGAGATGATAATATCGGCCAATCTTAACACATGGTTTATTAAGATTAAATTAGGCTACGGCACTAATCAACTCCAATATGGTGTATATACCGCATCATCCACTAATGTACCCAATGGGACTTATGCAATAGATTGGAATTATGCTCTAACCATCCCGGAACTAATCAACCAAATCGGTCGCCAACTGCCATACTCTGCAACCGTATGTCAAGATATTGCATATTATAAAGGCAAAATCTATACAATGACAGGTGCAGTTCCGACAACGATAATGGAACTTACCATCACGGATGGAGGGCTTACTCCGCGTGTTATACACCAATTGTGGGGTGATGATTCGGGTAATGTAATTCCTAATTGCGCGAACGAGGGCATAATATGCAAGGATGGAAAGATATATTGCGGAATATCAGCAATAGGGATGGACACGCAAATCACCCAATATAATAATAAAATAATGGAATTTGATATGTAATACTTACTGATTATACTAACAAATGAGAAAATATGAGTGAAACGAATGAAAAGACCACATGGCATGAAAGGCTGGTGGTGGAGCATGCAGAGTTGAAGGAGAAGCTTGTTAAGCTGGTTAGCTTTATCAACTCTGAGGAGTATTACAAGCTTAGCGAGAACCATAGAACGGTGCTGCAGAACCAGAAAATTACTATGGAGCTTTATCTCCAGACTCTGAGCATGAGGCTGTATGAGGATCTGGACAAGTGCACAGTTCCCAACTTTGGCGCACTCAGCGTCATAGCTAATATGTTTGGCGGTCCCTGGAGTGGCAATCCTCCTGTTGGCAAGAGTAATATTTCGGAAGTGGGAGCACCAGAGCCGACTGCTGGTAAAGTATGATGTTTTAAATTAGTCTATAGAACTATTTGAGATTATTTACTATTTTTGTTTAACGAAAACGATAAGCCATGTCAGGTAGCAAGGGTAAAAGCAGAAGTGGTGGCAGCAGGGCGCGTGTTAAAGGAAGGCCGCGACCTATGGCAACCAAGAAAGGTGTATCACATAATGGAAGAAGAACGCACTGATGGACGATAACAGGTATCAGCGTATAAGAAAGATGGCGGCGCTTTGGATAAAGTATCTGCCGATCATAGCAGCACTGGCTTGTGCCAGTAACTCGCTGTCAGCTTACTTTGGATATAACATGGAGGCGCTGGGGTACCTGGTGACGGTTCTTATCTACATTGGAGTATTCTTGCTTTCTTATGTGCTGCGTTTCTGCTTTTGGCACAGATGTCTGATTGCCTATATCATGGCGTGTGAGGCAATTAACACCTTTGACTACTACGTAGGTATTCCCATCAGCAACAAAGGTATGTTTGTTCTGCATGTAGCGTTGGTGGGCTTCGTTATTATTCTGCTTGTTATCAATCATGCCGAAGAAGTCAAAAGAAGAAAGTCTGACGGATTTACTGGACGGCGTAACAGCGGCTCTGAAAAGCGGTAATTCACACCTTACAGACAGTCAGTGCGAGAGTGCGCTGGATGTGCTGCATACTGTGCTCAGTCCTGACGTGAGCAAGTATGACGCTATGCGTATTATGGGTGTGGAACGGACCAAGTTTAACGAGCTGGTGACAGAGGGTAAAGCACCCAAGGGTGAACACAAAGCAGGGTTTAAGGAGCTGCATTTTAACCGTTATAAGGTAGAAAAGGCGGCCAGGGAGTATAACGGCAGATTATGATTTAGTAAAACGTGACATTCAACAGGAGATACATACACACATAACCGCCTGTAACTGATTCATTTTTATATTGTTGTGGCGCTTTGCGGTAATGATAGGAGACCGCAGGGCGCCATTGTACTTTTGTGGCATAACCGGTTACAAAACACTATTGTTTAACTAACTAAAAGTACATTATGTCAGAAATAGTACAACTTCCGGATAATAATTCCGGAAACGGAGGACTTCCGTTCTCTATTCCTATTGGTGGCGGTGGCGGTGGTTTGTTTGGCAGCGGCCAGACCAATCTTATGGACCTGTTTGGTTTTGCCATCATTGCAAGCATATTCCCCAATCTCTTTGGTAACAGAGGTGGTTTTCCGGGAATGAACAATGATCTGGTGATGAACGCCGTGACAGCTGAAGGTGCTGCCACACGCTCTGCTGTTCAGAACCTTGCCGCTTCGACCGGCCAGGATTTCAATGTGGTTTATGGTGCAGTTCAGAATGTGCAGAACCTGCTTTCATCTATCGGTGCAAACCAGGGCATGAGCACGCTGCAGGTTATCAACTCTATTCAGAGCGGCAATGCCGGACTGGCTGCGCAGCTGTCACAGTGCTGCTGCGATAACCGCTTGCTGACTACCCAGCAGGGTTATGAGGCTCAGATCCGCACTCTTGAGCAGACCAACCAGCTGGGCTCACAGGCAGACCGCAACGCCAACGCAATCCAGAAAGCCATCGGCGACCAGACCGTGGCCATGAACGAACAGTTCTGCGCACTGAAGGAGCGTGACATGCAGGAGAAGATTGACGCACTGCTGTTGCAGAACAGCCAGCTGCGCGGTCAGATTGACAACGCCAACCAGAGCAACCAGATTATAGGTTACGTGAACAGCGTGATTACTCCGCTGCAGAACAAGGTGAACGAGATTGCCGCAAAGCAGCTCCCGACCGTGAATGTGCAGTGGCCCCAGCTCCAGGCTGTGAACACCACTCCCTTCATGGGTGGCATTTACGCCAACGGTTACTATGGTAACGGCGGTTTCTACGGAAACGGATTCGCATTCTAACTATTAACAAGGAGTTTGTTATGGGATGCAACGCTGTAACTGTAAACGTAAACGGCATTCCGTACCTGGAGTCAAGGAGCGTGCAGGTGACAACAGAGGCTGTGAACATTGCAATGGGATTCCGCAGGATTGCTCCTGTAGGTCTGTTTGCTCTGCGCATTGCCACTGCCATTCCAGACGGGACAACGGGCACACTGCCTGTAAACCTGACACTGAACGGCACCACACGTGCCCTGACTCAGCTGGGCGGGGATGCTGTCACTGCGGCCGATCTTGTGGGCACCGGTGTGATACTGGTCTTTAACGACCTGTTCAACGGCGTGCTGCAGGTGGTATCGCCACTGACGGCCACAGCATAATAGAGAGAGAACAAGAGTAACAAACAACAAGAGTAACAAACAATGGATTTCAATTCACTTGGGCAAGGCAGCCCTTTCTATATTCTGAGACGTACTGAGTCTAAGCCTGTGCTGGAGATTGGCACCATCAAGTCAAAAACACCACCACAGCCGATGTATCAGACACAAGCTGTTCCGACGGCTTTTAACGGAATAAGCACACAACAGGTAATCAACATCACCGTAACGGTAGATGGCAAGGATGAGGTTATTCCGTCACTGCCTGTGGGCGTGGAGATAGCCGAGAGGGGTAAGGACACATACTCGGCCAGCCGTGAGGCTATGTTGCAAGCGGTGGACGCCATGATGCAGGCATCAAAAGATGCACTGGGCAAGAAGGCGTATCATGAGAATGTTCTTACCGAAGGTGAGAAGATGCTGGAGACA
Organism: Bacteroidaceae bacterium; assembly: GCA_045534785.1. GTDB lineage: Bacteria > Bacteroidota > Bacteroidia > Bacteroidales > Bacteroidaceae > Colenecus. Next base: position 82,781 of record JAZSKJ010000010.1, read on the forward strand.
CTAAATCCTCGCTATGCAGAGGAAAAGAACCAGGCACGCACTATGGTGGAGCTGCAGAACAGGGTAAACAACCAGGACAAAAAGCTGGATGAGATGAAGACGATGATGGATAAGATCTTGACGGCTGTAGGGTCCAAGTGATTGACTTCCTTAAAAAAGTGACGATTATGCCAATCTTAGTTATAAATGACAAGGACGACGAGCGCTCAGGTATGCGCTCTGAGATGCGTGACAGCATGAGCATGAGGGGTGGTTCAGGTATGCGCCACTACCCTATGCACTACAAGGAGGGTCAGGAATACAAGGAGGGTTACTGCAAAGGCTACAAGGAAGGCTGGGAGGATGCCGAAAAGGAGCTGCAAGGTGACCAGTACCAGGAGGACGGCCAGATGCGTGAAGAATACCGCCGCAGGCGTGACCGCATGGGACGTTACATGTGATTCCGGACTGATGCAAGCAATTTTCATGGGGCCGGTGGGCTAACTGTCCATCGGCCTTTTTAAAAAACGATTAGAACGAAAAAACATGCAATACATAATGAGTGAGGGTGAGGCCCAGTATATGGACCAGTACAAAGGTAGGTTCAGTTACAAGCTGGCCGAGTGGGCTATATCATCCATGAAAAAGAAAGACGAAAGCACAGGGATGCTGAAATCAGTGGCTCGACACTCTATAGAGGAGATGGAGGAGTTAATGAGACAGATGGGTCTAAAGATTAAGGAGGAGGATATTTACTCTGCCTGGTATCTGTATAACATGTGTTATGCGGACTATCCCAAGAGTCTGCCTAACAAGCAGGCTATTGCCTATTTCATATATGAGACCATCTATGATCCGGACGGCACACCCGAGGCTGTATTGGCGTGTTTCCGTGCCAAGATGGACGTAAGGGATATTCCCATATACTGGGAGCGTATGATTTGACCAAATATGACTACAAGATACATAGATGTGGACGGCTACTGGGGCGTGGTGCTGTGTTATGACCTGAACTGGAATGACGAAGATAGAGTACGCGCCTACCTGCGCTCATTTGGCGTAAGAGAAGAGCGTATTGACTACTGCGTTAACACGGTGCTGGGCCGCGAGAACTGCGCCTGCTGTGTGTCAAGTTATGACACTACAATGAGTCTGGTCCTGATAGGGCCCACTACCAGCAGGGAACAGATGGTGGACAGTTTGGCACATGAGCTGGACCATGTTCAGGATGCGTTGTCCATATTCTATGGGTTCCAGCTGGGCAGTGAGGATGCTGCATATACAATGGGATTCCTTATGCGTGAGGGCATGAAGGCTATAATGCCGGCGTGTATGGCTTAAAGTTGGGGTATGGCGTTGACGGCATCAACCTTTTTCTGGTCTATGATACGCGCATAAATCTGTGTTACGCTTACATCCTTATGTCCCAGCAGCTTACTGACAGTGTAGATGTCAACACCTGATGTAAGCAGCAGAGTTGCATAGGTATGGCGTGCACAATGAAAGGAAATGTGTTTGTTGATCCGGGCACGCTTGACCCAAGCTCGGACAGTTTCATTGACCGTTACCTGATGCGGCAAATTGAACACGGGTCCTTTGCTGGGATGAATTGATGGCAATATGCTCATGGCGTTGTCTGATAACGGTAGATAGACCAGACCTTTGGTCTTGACTTGACGTATAGCTAACTGGTGGCCGCTGTCTGTCTGGTGTATATCTGACCAGTTCATGTTGCGTATGTCAGATATACGCAGGCCGGTAAAACAAGAAAACAGGAAAGCGCGCCGAACCTGGTCGCTTTGTATCTTGGTGCGTGAAAGGTGTCGGAGTTCTTCCATAGTTAGGTATTCACGCTCTGTCTCTACGCGCTTAGGTTTTTCTGTTTTGTCTATGCGGTCAAAGGGGTTTGCGTTTATCAGCTCATCCCTCATGGCTGCGCGGAACTGGCTGCCAAGTGTTTCATAATAACCTCTTACAGTAGTAGGGGCAAGTCCGTTATCCTGTAGGAATTTGACAAAGTCTAGTAAGTGGGCCTTGTTTGTGGTGCGCAGCGTGACGTGTCCACCCCAGTTGTTAAGCCAGCGAATTATCTTTTCCAAATGCTGGCGGTAGCTTTTGCTGCCCCTCTGTTCATACCAGACTACACGCTGCTGCAGGAAATCTGTTAGCAGCATGTCATTTTTCTTGGGCTTATACAAACCGGATGCGCTGTCTTGAAGTTCAAGTGTGCGTTTGGCCTTAATGGCAAGAGCGGTTTTTACAGACTCCGCGTTTTGGAGTTTGTCAATCTTGGATTGCTCCGGTACCAGGTAGATCTTAAGATGTTCACGGACCCTTTTCTTTCCTACAAAGTAGTCCAGATAAAGATATTTACTGCCGTTTGCCAGCTTACGCTCTCTTAGTGTAACCAGTTCTTTCATGTGACAAATCTGTGACAAATGCCAGGGACAATATAGGAATATAGAGGTCTGTGCGGGATATTGCAAGCATTTGTATTCATTCCAACAAATGTGATAACATTTTGATAACTAATTACATAATCCTCAAAACACTACCACAGGTCCCTTAAACATACTTTATTTATAGATTAGTAATAATTATCCAACGGGGTGCTAATTTAGACAATTATTCGGAAATGTGCAATTGGGGGCAGGCCCCTTTTGCTCACGCAGGTAAAAAACGTATTGGAGCGAACGAGGCGACGAGTGAGACCGCGGTCCCGGAGGGCCGCCAAGCGAAATGAAATGAAGCGTTTTCGCGTAGCGAAATAAAAAAAGGTCCTCCGTCAGCGCCCACAAGAAAAGAGGCTCGCGACTGCGAACCTCTTTTCTCGTGGGCGTTGACGGATTCGAACCGCCGACCCTCTGCTTGTAAGGCAGATGCTCTGAACCAGCTGAGCTAAACGCCCGTGCTTTCCGTAAAAGCGGTGCAAAGATAAGCACTTTTGCCGATAGTCAAAAACTTTCGGTCCTTTTTTTGCATTATTTTTCCCTGTATGGCTCTTTTATGGTATTTTTGCGCTATAAAAACACTAAAAATAAAAATGGAAACAGTTCTCAGCGGCATACGCCCCACAGGAAACCTTCACCTGGGTAACTACTACGGTGCAGTGACAAGCTTCATAAAGCTTCAGGATTTGTACAGATGCTTTTTCTTTATTGCCGACTGGCACTCCCTGACCACACACCCAACCCCTGAGAACATACAGAACAGTGTCCGCACCATTCTGGCCGAGTACCTGGCCTGCGGTCTGGATCCTGAGAAAGCCACCATCTATGTTCAGAGCGATGTCCCTGAGGTGGTTGAGCTCTACCTCTACCTCAATATGAACGCCTATCTGGGTGAGTTGGAGCGTGTAACCTCATTCAAGGAGAAGGCCCGCAAGCAGCCCGATAACGTAAACGCCGGTCTGCTGACCTATCCCACCCTGATGGCATCGGACATCATTATCCACAAAGCCAACAAGGTGCCCGTAGGCAAGGACCAGGAGCAGAACATGGAGATGGCACGCAAGTTCGCACGCCGTTTCAACCAGATGTACAAGGTGGAGTTCTTCCCCGAGCCCGCATCGTTCTCACTGGCCAAGGAGGGTGGAATCAAGATTCCCGGACTGGACGGATCTGGCAAGATGGGCAAGAGCGAGGGCAACTGCATCTACCTGTGCGACGAGCCGTCGGTAATCCGCAAGAAGGTGATGAAGGCCGTGACCGATGCAGGTCCGCAGGCCATGAACAGCGAGAAACCTGATGTAATACAGAACTTGTTCACACTGCTTGAAGTTGTATCTTCAAAGGATACCTACAACTATTTCAACGACAAATGGAATGACTGCACCCTGCGTTACGGTGACCTCAAGAAACAGTTGGCCGAGGATATTGTGGCAGCCACAGATCCCATACGCGAGCGCATTAAGGAGTACGCCAGCAACACTGAACTGCTTGACCGTATTGCCCGTGCAGGTGCCGAGAAGGCCCGCGAGAGCGCATCCAAGACTCTGCGCGAAGTACGTCAGATCATAGGATTCAAGGTGTACTGAATACCCCTCTAAAAAAAGGACTATATGGGAAAGATTAAGGATGCAGCCAATACAGCTTGGAGCGCAGTACAGACGTGGAAATTCTGGAAAGAGCTGTTCATTATGACAGCTGGCATGGCAGTCTCGGCACTGGCCGTAAACTACTTTCTTGTTCCCAGTAAACTAATCATAGGTAGTATCTCCGGTCTTTCAATCGTAATAAGCGGCATTTTTGACCTTCTTGGAATGCCGGTCAAGGTATCGACTGTAATCGTTATCATAAACGCCATACTGCTTATCATGGCTTATCTTCTCATAGACAAGGAATTCGGTCTTAAGACAGTATATACGGCCATGATACTCGGTCCGCTCATGGACCTTTGGGAGAAAATACTCCCCGCATCGTCACTGATCACCGACGGCACTTCGGTCATGGGAGACATATGGCTTGATCTGTGCTGTTTTGTACTGCTGCTCAGCGCATCGCAGGCTATACTGTTCCATATCAACGCATCTACCGGCGGCCTGGACATACTTGCCAAGATAGTGAACAAGTATCTGCACTTTGACATAGGAGCATCCATATCGGTTGCCGGAGCAATCATCTGCTGTACCGCATTTGCCATCAATCCGTTCCGTATGGTGGTGATAGGTCTTATAGGCACATGGATTAACGGAATAGTGGTTGACTACTTTACTGCCAGTATAAACAAGCGCAAGAGGGTATGCATCATATCCTCCAGTCATGAAATCCTGCGCAAATACATTATTGAAGACCTTGACCGCGGTTGTAGCCTCTATAATGTTACCGGCGGATACAGCGGCAAGGAGAATGTTGAAATCCAGGCATTGCTCACACAGGATGAGTTCTCAAAGTTGATGGACTTCATGAAGAAGAACGATATCCACGGATTCGTTACCGCCGGTAATGTAAGTGAGATTTACGGACTCTGGAACAAGCACAAGCCGGGTCCCAGAGGCTGACAATCAGAACCACCTGGAGATTTCCTGATCAGACTTTATGACATAAACCGTCTTGGCATCGGGCGTGCGTGAGGGCATGCTGCATGCCTTAAGTGAGCGTACCAGCTCCAGCATCTCACTCTCGGAAAGATGACGCCCAGACGGAATTGCGGCCTGTCTGGCCATAGCCAAAGCCATACTCTCAAGCTGACGTTCCTGCTCCCGGGTAGGATTGATACGCAAATCGGCTATCATATCCGTTATAAGTCGCTCATAGTCCTGTCCCTCAAGACCCGAAGGAACACCTTGAACCGCAATTGCTCCCCTGCCCATATCGGAAAGGTCAAATCCAAGCTCCGCAAAACGGGGTTTCAGTTCTGCAAAAGCAGCAGCATCAGCTGCAGAAAGCTGAAAAATATCCGGAAAAAGGAGTCCCTGTGATGCAGCTCCATGACTTTTGGCATCGGCTATAAAACGCTCATAAAGGACCTTGATATGCGCACGGTGCTGGTCTATAACCATAAGCCCCTGCTCAGACGGCACAAGAATAAAACGGTCTGCAAGCTGGAAGGGTTTAACCTGCTCATCCTCTGGCTTGACAAACGTTTCACTCATAGGTGTAAACGGGATTGTCCCGTCATTGACCTTACGCTCAATCACGTCATCATACAGCTTGCTCCAGTTATTCCTGTTGGCTCGGGTCTGTCCCGACTCGCTGCGGGTACCGGCAAACGGATTGAAATCCGGATTGTAACTGACCTTGGGTTGTGTGACAGGACGGGTTGAATCGTATATGGGGATATCGGGCATATCGGCAGTATCGAACTCTATAGTGGGCATCTCTTCAAAACGGCCCACAGTCTCCTTTACTGCAGCCATAAGTATCTTCCATATAACCTGTTCGTCCTGAAACTTTATCTCTGTCTTGGTGGGATGGATATTTACATCAATCGTTTCAGGCGGAACATTCAGGAACAGAAAATATGATGGTTGGTCGCCTTCCGGTACAAGACCTTCGTAAGCGTTCAAAACAGCCTTATGGAAATAGGGATGACGCATGAATCTGCCGTTCACAAAGAAGAACTGCTTGGCACCCTTTCCTTTCACGCTGTCCAGGTTTGAACAGAATCCGTTCACCTTTACCACCGATGTCTCAACTTCAACCGGAAGCAGGGCTTCGTTCATCTTACGGCCAAAAAGATTCACTATACGCTGTTTTATGGCCGATGCAGGCAGTGAAAGAATCTGTTCCCCCTGATGGGTCAGTTCAATTGCCACCTCGGGGTGAGACAAGGCCACCCTCTCTATCTCCGTTAGTATATGTCCGTATTCCGTCTGGTTGCTCTTAAGGAACTTACGGCGGGCAGGCACATTGTAGAACAGGTTGCGCACAGTGAACGTACTGCCAACCGGACATACGCACGGCTCTTCATCCTCTATCTCAGACGCCTTGATAGATATGGCTGTACCGGTCTCGCTGTCGGCAGTGCGGGTTCGGAGTTCCACTTGTGCCACAGCTGCGATTGAAGGCAATGCTTCGCCGCGAAATCCGAATGTGGTAAGTGAATAGAGGTCGTCGGATTCACGTATCTTGGAGGTGGCGTGACGTTCAAATGCGGTACGTGCATCCTCAGGATTCATGCCGCATCCGTTGTCAATTACCTGAATTGAGGTCCTTCCGGCATCGGTCAGCAACACCTTAATACTCTCCGCACCGGCATCGACTGCATTCTCCACCAGTTCCTTCACTACCGATGCAGGGCGGTTAACCACCTCGCCTGCGGCAATCTGGCTGGCCACCTGCTGCGATAATATCCTGACCTTACACTCCATATCCGGGATTTAGAATAGATTGCCGTTAAGAATATTAAGCAACAGCAATGTCAATAAGAAGATAAGCACGATTGCTACCGGGAAACTCATTCTTGGGCCTCCGTTCTCCTTACGGCGTTTGAGATGCTTGGTTCCTTCAACGAATTTACCGCGTATGCTCTCTGGATTGAACTCCTCTTCCGGAAGCATACCAAGCTCACGTTTGGCCCTATCCTCTATCTTGGCCAACCTCTCCTTGCGCTCGTCATAATAGATATACTTATGCTCAAAACGGCGCGGTTCCCTGACATTGAACATTCCCATAGCTATCTTCTCCTTCTTCTTTTATCATCTAACGTAGGAAGCGGAACCTCCTTCGTGCTGTTACTCTTCCTGAGTTGCTGATCCACTCTCTTGCCACGCCAATAGAATACATCCTCCGGGTCTCTGGGTCTGATCCTGTCAAACCAGTTGAAATTGGGCAGATACATCTTCTTGGGGTCAATCTTCTCCATAGGAAACATTATCCCGTTTGACTGGCCGTGTATAACAATCTTGTCAACCGCACGCATCTTGAAATAGGCTGTCAGCGCAGGCCCTTCGGTAGTATTCATTCCTATCATTGCCGAGTCTGAGTCATACGGATAGAATACGGCCTGCACATTTCCGTTTACATCGGCATAATCCAGTTCGCTGTTCTTGAAATATGCCTTCATCTCACGCCCGGCTATCTGATTGTAATGGACGGTGTCATTCATCTGTACAAAAAGGGCCTGACCTATAACATGAGCCCAGTCTATTGTACTGTCATTCATGTAGAACACAATCTTCTCACCCAGTATCTGCTGGTCGTTGTTCCACAGTATGGGATCAATGAACAATGTCAGGCTTGAGTCCAATGACGTAAACAGCATGGAGTCTGCCACCATCTGGATGTCTGGCCTATAAGCCCTGACCTTACGGAATCCGCGTACCTGACGTTCCACCACGCTGTCCCGGGCCTCATTATAGAATGTTACCAGACGGAACGTATCCGCATGAACGAAAAGGCTGTCTCCCGATGAGTACTCTATGAGCAGGGCCTTTCCCGTCACCACAGCCGAATCGTTGTTCTGATTGTAATAGACGTACTCTCCGTGTATGTCGGCCTTATCCTTGTAATTATTGATGATGACATCACCAAAGCCACGCATCTCGCCTACCTCCTTATCATATATTATGCTGTCGCCTGTCATACGGTTCTCTCCTTCATTCTGCTCTATGACAGAACGGTCAAGCAACACTGCGCTGTTGCTCTCCGTGTTGAACCGTCCGTGACTGGTATTAATCACATAGTCCTCATTGACGATGGTAGTCGGGCTTACCAAATATGAGATGTGGCTGTCCGTGTTGTAATGAAGTGTGTCAGTAGTCAGCTTATAATCAGGACTTTCCAATGACACTCCGTCCATGAACTCAGCCATCTTGGTATTGGTGTCAAACTGACCGTATTCCGATATCAGCGTACTCTCCTCATCCAAAAGGGTTCCGCCGTCAAAGAACCATCCCAAACCTGTGTTGCGGTCATAGTTCAAACGGTCAGTAAGAAGTATCATGGTCTTGTTCTCAAGGCGAACATTGTCCTTGACTCGCAGCAGGCGGGTATTGCCGTCATAAAAAAGGGAATCTCCGTACAGGAAAAGGGTATCACCCTGCTCCACCCTTATGTTATAATATGCGTCAAAAGAGTTTCGGTCCTGATAGAACAGAGCACTGTCACAGTACATATACATGCTGTCATGACGAAACGCAACATTTCCTATCAGACGTTGGGCATCGGGATTGATCCACTCTTCATAACGGATCAGGTCCGCATTCAGCAGATATACCCAATTGGTATCGACCTGTTCCTGGGTAGCAGTATCGTCAGTCTGCACCGTTGGCTCCTGCGCCCTTAACCCCAAGGCGGCGCAAAGCACAAACAATAAGCACAGAATCCTGGACCGTAACATCTGTCAATCAGTATTTACCCCATCCGGGATATTGGAAATCACAGTCATTCCATCCTTCGCTTATGCGGACATACGTGGTGCGCTGCTTTTCACGAATCCATTTCTCAAGAGCCTCCTGCTGACGGATATAGGTGACCATCTCATACAGGATCTCGTAGTCTTCCGACATGTTGGCTTTATGACCGTTTATCTTGTTCTTGAGCTTCACAATGGCACATACGGTCTTTCCGTTACTCAGCTGCATCACGAACGGATCCGAAACCTCGCCCACATGCATACGGTTTATAACCCTGGCCACATCGGGATGAAGGTCCTGCATCTCGAATTTTGAGATACCGGGCTCATTAGGGTTGGGACGGTGAGTCATCAGACCGTTATTGTTACGGGTATCCTTGTCCTGAGAGTATGCGGCCACACAGAACTCAAAAGTGTGCTGTCCACTGCGAATGCCCTGGGCTATGGTGTCCAGACGCGACAGGCAGTTGTTTACGCTCTCCATTGGTACACGCGGTTTACGCAGGATATGACGTACGCGCACACGGTCACCCAGTCTCTCAACGAACTGCAGGATATGGAAACCGTATTCCGTCTCCACTATCTTGGATATCCTGTTGGGATCTGTCATATTGAACGCCACGGCAGAGAACTCGGGTACCATCTCACCACGTCCGAAGAAACCCAGGTCTCCACCTTTTCTGGCCGATCCGGGATCCTCAGAGTAGAGAAGCGCCAACGTAGAGAAAGACACCTCTCCAGACTGGACACGGTCTATATAATCGCGCAGGTCTGACTTTACAGCATCAATCTCTTCCTGAGGAATGACCGGTTCCTGGGTAATTATCTGTACTTCGACCTGATTGGCAATATCCGGGATATCCTGAGCCGGAATATCCTTGATATAACGTCTCACATCAGCTGGGGTTACCTTTACGCGCGACATTATCTTGTCACGAACCTTTGAAATGACATATTCCTGACGGCTTGTCTCATATAGGCGCCTCTTTATCTGATCGGGTGTCATTCCGTTGAAATACTCCTCTAGTTTGTCCTCGGATCCGGCCCGATCCACATAATCCTTGTATCTGGCTTCGACATAACTGGACACATCATTATCAGTGGCATAAATACTGTCCAACTCGGCCTGATTCAGGAACAGTTTGTTAATAGCAAGTTGCTCCGGAATGATACAATAGGGATCACCATCCCACTGTGCTCCGTTCATTTGGGCACTTTGTCTGGCCTCCTCAACCTCTGACTTGTAGATTGCCTCATCACCTACTACCCACACCACCTCATCAATCACATTGTTCTGGGCCACACAGACACCACTATACAGAATGACTGACAGGAACGCGGCAGATATGTATAATCTGATTCTCATTTACGTTTCTTTTGATGAAAAATGACCTTACCCCTCTCCAGGGCAACATCATACAAATCCTCTTTGAATTTTCTGATATATGAAACCTCCGTACTGTTTATGAGCAGGCCACGTATACGGGAACGGGCATGATCCAACGGCTCAATGCCGCCCTTGGGGGCAAACTCACTCACATTGAGAAGATAAATATACTCCTCATCCTTGAATTCAAAACTGCTGTTCTCCTTGAGCAGGGTCTCCAACGGAGTATCCAGAGCTGGAAGGAGCACATTCAACTCCGCCACGGAACGCCAGTTGTCATAGAAGAACTCACAGCGTCCGGCATTGCGGATACTGTATTTCTCTATCTCCTCAAATGACTCGTCATCCTGCAGAGTATAGAGTTTCCTGATATCCGCCAGATCATGCGACCTGTTGGATATCTTAAGGTACAGGCCCTTTACCAATGACTCGTCGAGTACAAAAAGGCGCTCATTATCCTTATAGAACTGCTCTATCTCCTCTTCGGATATCTCCGATGAGAATTTCTGGTCAATCAGTCTGCGCAGGTACTCATGTTCAAACAAAGAACGGCGATAATTCTCGACAAGACGGTCTATATCCTTGGTATCGGGAATGTTGCGGATGGCATTCTGATATAACAGCACATCCTCTATCCAGTTCCTGATGTATCGCTCGGCAAACAATGTGCTGTCCGCTTCCGAAAGGCCTAAAGGAAGTACATTCTCCAGATCCTCCATGTAAAGCACATCTGTACCAATCTCTACTATCGGGGTCTTTCCGTATATATACTCCTTCACGCTCTTGCTCAATTTATTACATGAAACAAGAAAGATAACTGACAGGAACAGAAACATTCCCATCCTAACCTTAAAGCGTGCAGGTGCAGTTATCATCATTTGTCCAGGCTGACTTTTTTGAGGACCTTCTTGTAAATCTTGTATTTATACTGCTTACGCAGTTTCTTGACCCACTGCTGTTCTATATGGTTCTGATAATCTTCCGAAACCTGAGTGGCCACATCGCGGGAACTCTCCGGCTTATCCAGGACTTTTCCTATAACATTGGCATAAGGGAAGCCATTCATTGGCTCAAAGTCACCTTGGCCGAACACCAGTTTGTCAACATACACGTTCTGCCCTTTCCTGAAAATACCGGATTCCGAAGAGGCCCTCATTACACGGATCTTGACATCGCCCTCATTGAATGTAAGGATGGTATCGGTCCAATCATATACCTCCAGTCCACTCACAGCTTTCTCCACCTGATGGAACACATCCTCATTGATGCAGAAGAAAACCATTCCCTTGAAACAAGGCTCATCAAACTTGTACTGCTTGGCATGTGACTTGAAATAAGCCTCCTTGCCTTGGACATCTGCCGATGCCTTGTCCCAAACCTCTCTGCTGCTGATGTCAAACAACAGCAGGCCGTCATGATACTCCCTTGAAATATTGCCGAATTCCGGTTCTATCTCCTCCAGCCTGCTGTCCAAAAGCATGGCTGCGGAGTCTCCCCTGACACTCCAGCCCAAACGCTCGGCATACTCATTGGCCTTGCGCCGCTTAGCCTCGGGGAAATAGTTTCCCTGTTCCCTCATCCATTCGTAAATATCAGGACGGTTCTGTTCATATGAACCCAGGTCACGACGGTTGTCCACTCTGATAATGAAGAATGAACCATCTGACATGAACGGCTCACAATATTCTCCCCAGCCCAAAGAATAGACTATATTACCTACGCTTTCGGGCAACATTCCCCTTGAAATCCATCCGGCAGCACCGCCCTGTCCGGCCAGATCGCGGTCAGTGCAATACTTTTGAGCCAAAACGGCGAAATCCACTCCTTTCTCCAACTGCTCATAGGCGGCGATGATGAGTTCTGAGCTTTCGTCAAAGGATTCCTGGGTATCTTCTTCGGGGGTAATAACAATCATTGAAATATAACGAAGCCCGTCAGGACCTATCTCCTCAACAGACTGAAGATAAGAACCATATGCGACTCTTTCAAGATAAGCGGTATCCAGAAGCAATTCCTCGGCCTGCAGGTCTCTGTAGGTCTTGTATTCACTCTTGAAAGACTCTGTCTTGTCAAGCCCCTCATCTATTGCTGCCTGAACTTTCAGCTTGAAATTCAGGTACAGGTCTGCATACTGTTTCAAGACCTTACGGTTGACAACGGAATCAGTATTGTTCTTTTTGAAAAAGTACTCAAACTCCGACTTCTTGACATCATATCCGTTTATCGTCATTACAACGGGATCATCCTGAGCATGAAAAGGTATGCACAGTAGAACGGAAACAATGCCTGATAGGATTCGTTTCATAAGCAAAGATTGTTGTTCATTTATTCATGACGGCTGTAGTTGGGAGCCTCACTGGTGATGGCAACATCATGAGGATGGCTCTCGTTCATGCCGGCATTTGTAATACGTACGAACTTGGCTTCGTGCAGCTTGTCGATATTGGGAGCACCGCAGTAACCCATACCTGAGCGCAAGCCTCCTGCAAGCTGGTATACAACCTCATAAAGGGTGCCCTTATAGGGAACACGTGCTGCAATACCCTCCGGAACAAGCTTGCGGGTATCCTTGGTGTCGGCCTGGAAATAACGGTCCTTTGAGCCGTTCTCCATAGCCTCCAGAGAGCCCATGCCGCGATACGACTTGAACTTACGGCCGTTGAATATGATGGTCTCACCGGGAGACTCTTCAGTACCTGCCACAAGTGAGCCGAACATCACGCTGTCACCACCGGCAGCCAGAGCCTTGACCACGTCACCCGAGTAGCGTAGACCGCCGTCGGCAATGATCGGTACTCCCGAACCCTTGATTGCGGAGTACACATCATATACGGCAGATACCTGCGGAACACCGATACCGGCAATTATACGGGTGGTGCAGATTGAGCCGGGACCCATACCGACCTTGACGGCATCGGCACCTGCCTCAACCAGCATCTTGGCAGCGGCACCGGTTGCTATGTTACCTACCACGATATCTATGTTGCTGAAACTTGCCTTGGCCTCCTTCAGTTTGGCAATCACGCTCTTGGTATGACCATGGGCGGTATCGATTACGATTGCATCGGCACCGGCCTCGACCAGAGCTGCCATACGGTCCAGGGTATCGGCTGTTACGCCTACACCTGCGGCTACGCGCAGACGGCCCTTACTGTCCTTGCATGCCATTGGTTTGTCCTTAGCCTTGGTGATGTCCTTATAGGTGATAAGTCCCACCAGCTTTCCGTTGTTGTCAACAACCGGCAGCTTCTCAATCTTGTTCTCCTGCAGAATCTGTGAAGCGGCCTCCATGTCAATCTGCTGATGTGTGGTAACCAGGTTCTCCTTGGTCATCACGTCCTCAATCTTGACTTCATAGTTGCGCTGGAACCTGAGGTCACGGTTTGTTACGATACCGCACAGCTTGCCATCCTCCTCTACTACAGGAATACCGCCAATATGATACTCTGCCATAAGTGCCAGGGCATCCTTGATGGTATTGTTACGATGAATTGTAACAGGGTCATATATCATACCGTTCTCAGCTCGCTTTACTATAGCAACCTGGCGGGCCTGCTCAGCAATTGACATATTCTTGTGAATAACGCCGATACCTCCCTCGCGGGCTATGGCAATGGCCATGCGTGACTCGGTCACGGTATCCATGGCTGCTGTCACAAACGGTATGTTAAGTGTTATGTTGCGTGAAAACCTTGATGTAAGGTTTATGTCACGCGGCAAAACCTCCGAATAAGCGGGGATGAGCAGGACATCATCGAATGTCAGGCCCTCCATTGCAACTCTATCTTCTAAAAATGACATAGTATTTTGTTTTTATTAATTACCCATTTCTGAAATGAACTTGATACGTACCAGACGGATCTCCTCCTCGCTGTAATCATCACCCAACTCGTCTATTGCATCGTCTATGGAATCACTCTCTGACTCCCTGAAATACTCGTAGATATCCTCGGCACGATCCTCATCCATCACGCTCTCAATGAAATAGTCAATATCAAGCTTGGTTCCGGAATTGACTATAGCCTCAATCTCCGTAAGCAACTCGTCAAAATCAATACCCTTGCTGATAGCTATGTCATCCAGGGCCACCTTCATGTCAATGCTCTGAATGATGCTCACCTTGAGTTTGGACTTGTTGGCAACGGTTCTTACTCTAAGGTCTTCGGGACGCTCAATCTCGTTCTCCTCTACATGACGCTTTATCAGGTCGATAAAGTCCTGACCATAACGTTTTGCCTTGCCTGCACCTACGCCGGGAATGTTCTGAAGCTCCTCTATCGTAACCGGATATGTGGTGGCCATAGCCTCTAATGAGGGATCCTGGAATATCACATACGGCGGCAACTGCAGGTGTTTGGAGAGTTTCTTCCTTAGGTCCTTAAGCATGGAATAAAGTTCGGGGTCAACGGCAAACGATCCGCCGCCACGCATCGGGCCTTCAGTTTCGTCATCATCAAACTCCTTGTCCTCCACAATCATGAATGACTTGGGTTCCTTCATGAACTCCCTACCCTCATCGGTTATCTTGAGCAGCCCGTAATTCTCTACATCCTTACGTATATAACCCGCTATCAGGGCCTGACGGATAACAGCGTTCCACGTCTTCTCCTCCTCATCGGACCCTGCGCCGAACACCTCAAGGTCATCATGCATGTGGTCTGTAATCTCGGATGTCTCCTTACCCAGCAGCATATCAATTATGTAATCGGCCTTGAAATTCTCCTTGACAGCCATAATAACCTCCAGAACCGTTTCAAGCAACTGCTGTGCCTCAACCTGTTTCTTGGGATTCAGACAGTTGTCACAGTTGCCGCAGTTGTCCTCGTCATAGTTCTCGCCGAAATAGTGAAGCAGCAGCTTGCGGCGGCAAACCGATGACTCACAGTATGCGGTGGTCTCGGCAAGCAGCTGGCGGCCTATATCCTGCTCTGCCAGAGGCTTGCCCTCAAGGAATTTCTCCAATTTCTGGACATCCTTGCTGTTGTAGAATGCTATGCACTGACCCTCACCGCCATCACGTCCGGCGCGGCCTGTCTCCTGATAGTAGCCTTCAAGGCTCTTAGGAATATCATAGTGTATCACATATCGGACATCGGGTTTATCAATACCCATTCCGAAAGCGATGGTAGCCACTATAACGTCAATCTTCTCCATGATGAAGGCATCCTGAGTCTTGCTGCGTGCTGCCGCCTCCATACCTGCGTGGTAGGCCATAGCCGATATGTCATTGGCCTGCAGGATTTCTGCAAGCTCCTCTACTTTCTTGCGTGAAAGGCAATATATGATACCTGACTTGCCGGGATTGGCCTTTATGAACTTGATTATATCCTTGTCAACGTTCTTGGTCTTGGGCCTCACTTCATAATACAGGTTGGGGCGGTTGAATGACGACTTGAAATCCTTGGCATCCTGAATGCCCAGGTTCTTCTTTATGTCATCACGAACCTTGTTGGTTGCGGTTGCTGTAAGAGCGATTATCGGGGCAAGACCTATCTCCTTGACTATATCCCTTATCTTGCGGTACTCAGGGCGGAAGTCATGTCCCCACTCCGATATACAGTGAGCCTCGTCTATTGCGTAGAACGATATCTTGACTTTCTTGAGGAAATCCACATTCTCCTCCTTGGTAAGGGACTCGGGAGCAACGTACAGAAGCTTGGTCTTACCACTCAGGATATCGGCTTTTACAAGGTCTATTGATGTCTTATTGAGAGAAGAATTGATGAAATGGGCTATACCGTCCTCCTCGCTCAGGTTACGCATGGCGTCAACCTGGTTTTTCATCAATGCTATAAGCGGCGAAATAACAATGGCTGTTCCATCCATGACAAGGGCCGGGAGCTGATAACACAGAGACTTGCCTCCACCCGTAGGCATAAGCACGAATGTATCGTTGCCAGCCAACAGATTACGGATAATAGCCTCCTGGTCTCCCTTGAAAGTGTCAAACCCGAAATGGACTTTCAGGATTTCCTGCAAATTCACATCTTTTGCCATACAAACAAATAAAAAACGTCCGGTCTATCCTTAAGGATAGAAAACAAAGTTAAGTACAAGTATTTCATACTTGCAAACTTTTTGACTAAAAAAAATTCAAATTATTATAAATGACCGCATCAGTTCAGGCGTTCTCAAACACCACACCGTCTGCTTTGTCCAACTGACGCTTGGCATAATCCAAAGTAACGGTATAACTGCTCCTGCCCGAAGAGGGAATCTCATACATGGCATCGATCATGATGGTTTCCACGATAGACCTGAGCCCACGGGCCCCCAGTTTGAACTCTATAGCCTTGTCTACGATAAAATCCAGGACCTCGGGCTGGAACTCCAGTTCCACACCGTCCAGCCTGAAAATCTTCATGTACTGACGAACTATAGAGTTCTTTGGTTCTGTAAGAATATTGCGCAGGGCCTCACGGTCCAACGGCTGCAGACTTGTGACCACCGGCAGACGGCCTATTATTTCGGGAATAAGGCCATATGACTTGAGGTCCTGGGGCGAAACGTACTTCATAAGGTTATTAAGGTCAACCTTACTGCGTTGCTCAACGGAGTCAAAACCTACCACCTGCGTATTCAGGCGGCCGGCAATCTTACGTTCTATGCCGTCAAATGCTCCGCCGCAGATAAACAGTATGTTCTTTGTGTCAACCTGGATGAACTTCTGCTCGGGATGTTTGCGTCCACCCTGAGGCGGGACGTTCACCACCGTACCTTCAAGCAGTTTGAGCAGTCCCTGCTGTACTCCCTCGCCGCTCACGTCACGCGTTATGGACGGGTTATCACTCTTGCGGGCTATCTTGTCTATCTCATCTATGAAAACTATTCCGCGTTCTGCGGCTGCCACATCATAATCGGCCACCTGGAGCAGACGGGACAGGATGCTCTCCACATCCTCTCCCACATAACCGGCCTCGGTAAGGACGGTAGCATCGACAATAGTGAAAGGAACCTTGAGTAAGCGTGCTATGGTCTTGGCAAGAAGGGTCTTGCCCGTACCAGTGGCACCCACCAGGATAATGTTGCTCTTCTCTATGTCAATGTCATCGGTATCAGGCTGTGTGATTCGCTTGTAATGGTTATAGACAGCTACTGAAAGATATCGCTTGGCGGCATCCTGGCCTATCACGTAGTCATCAAGGAATTTCTTTATCTCCTTGGGCTTAGGCACGGAATCCATTGTAAAGGCAGGGCGTTCGCCGCTCTGTTTGGCATCACGTACTATCTCTGCCGCACGCTCAACGCATTCATTGCAGATACAGCCCTCTATACCGGTGATGAGAAAACCCACCTCCTTGTCTGTCCGGCCACAGAAACTGCAACTTTTAGCTTTCTTGATTCCTGCCATGATGTGGCCTTATTTGCGTTTTTCAAAAACCTGGTCAATCATACCGTACTCCTTGGCCTCCTGTGCCGACATCCAGTAGTCACGGTCACTGTCAGCCCACACCTTGTCAAACGGGGTGTGTGAGTGTTCAGATATGATAGTGTAAAGTTCTTTCTTCATCTTCTGGATCTCGCGCGCGGTGATCTCAATGTCGCTCGCCTGTCCCTGAACACCACCCAGAGGCTGGTGTATCATGACGCGACTGTGCGGCAGAGCCGAGCGCTTGCCCTCTTGACCTGCCACAAGCAGTACGGCGGCCATACTGGCGGCCATACCTGTGCAGATGGTGGCCACAGGACTCGAAACGAACTGCATCGTATCATAAATGCCCAATCCGGCAGTTACGCTGCCGCCAGGGGAATTCAGATAGATTGATATCTCTTTTGATGAATCTATCGAGTCCAGATAGAGAAGTTGGGCCTGAATGGTATTGGCTGCATAGTCATTGATCTCCGTACCCAGGAATATGATGCGGTCCATCATTAGACGTGAGAATACATCCATCTGGGTAACGTTCAGCTGACGCTCCTCAAGGATATATGGGTTCAGATACTGGGACTCTGCCTTGATGACATCATCCAATGTCTGGCTGTTCAAGCCGAGATGACGTACAGCGTATTTACGGAAATCATCCATAGAAGACCTTCTGTTTTAAGTTAGACTCTGCAAATATATACTCTTATTTCTTGGTTTTCTTTCCCTTGGCGGCATCGGCAGGCTCAAAGAGCTTGTTGAATTCGTCAACGGTCACCTTCTTGCTCTTGAGCTTGACATCCTTCTTGACAGCAGCCGTAAGTTTTGTCTCTATGGCGCGGTTAACAAGTCCGTCCACAGTCTCGCGTTTCTTGAGCATCTCCTTTGAGTAGTTGTCAAGCAGTTCGTCAGGGATGTTCATCATGCCGTACTGGGCAAACTGGGCGCGTGTAGCCTCACGGGCCATTGCTTTCACATCATCATCCTCGACCTTGATGTTATACTTCTCAACAAGTTTCTCCTGAATGAGGTGCCATGTAAGCTCCTCAAGGCTGCGCTGGAATGTAGCTTCATCCTGCTCTGCATCGGGCTTATTGGCCTTCATGATACGCTTAAGCAGATCCTCGGCATACTCCAGCTTGCCTACCTTCTCCATCATGTAGGCACGCAGGTCAAGCAGGAACTTGTAGTCGCTGTCAGGTACAAAGCTCTGAGCCAGAGACTCCTCAACCTTGGCGCGGAAACCGGCCTCGTCCTTGACAACGTCCTTACCGAATACGCGGTCAAACACCTCCTGGTTTAGCTCGCTCTCTACAAAGCGTGTTATATCCTGAATGGTAAGTGAGAAATCGGCGTCAATGCCTTCAACCTCCTCTTTCTTCTTGTTGAGAAGTGATGATATCTCTATTGCGTTACCCTCGTAAGCCTTGGCAGGATTGAATGTGATTACATCACCCTTCTTGGCCTTGCCGAACAGTTTCTTCTGATCTGCATCCTTTATGTACTGGGGCATCAGGGTGGCACCTTCAACTACGATTCCGCCTTCCTTAGCGGAACCGTCGGCGTTAAGTTCAACGAGCTGACCCTTGATAACATCGTTCTCCTGATAGCTGTCCACCTGCTCGTAATGACCGTTCTGCTGAGTGTAAGCCTTAACCTGACTGTCCACCATCTCGGGAGTAACCTTAATCTCATAATAGGTTATGGCATCGTCCTTGCCTATCTCTGCATTGAACTGCGGAGCAAGAGCAATGTCAAAGTAGAATGTCTGATTGTCATCATCCAGGCTCATTCCGGCCTCCTTCTCCTCATTGGGAAGCGGTTCGCCCAGCATATCTATCTTGTTATCCTTGATGTAGCCGAACACCTTCTCCTGAAGGAGCTTGTTTATCTCATCGGCCTTTATTGACTTTCCGTACATCTTCTGCACAAGGCTCATGGGGACCATTCCCGGACGGAAGCCCGGCATCTGGACCTTCTTCTTTGCATCTTTAAGTGCCTTGTCTACATTCTCCTGATAATCAGCTTTCTCCATGCTGACGGTAAGCAGGCCCTGTACCTTGCTTACATTCTCAAACTTTACGTTCATTCTGTCTTTATAGTGTTGAATTATTCGCCTTTTTTAATTAGGGTGCAAAATTACTTTAATTCCTGCAAATGGTAAAATTATTGAGGTTTTTTAGCAAACTATCTTTATCTTTGCAGCGTTATGGAAGAGTTGATTCAGGAAACTGCTCCTGACCACAAGATGGTTCTCAGGACAGAGAACCTAGTAAAACGCTATGGCAAGCGCACTGTGGTTAACCACGTCTCATTCGATGTCAAGCAGGGTGAGATAGTAGGTCTGCTTGGCCCAAACGGAGCCGGCAAGACCACCTCATTCTACATGACTACCGGTCTGATAACACCGAATGAAGGCCACATCTATCTGGACGAAAAGGATATAACCGACTATCCGGTATACAAGCGCGCTCGCGCCGGAGTGGGCTACCTGGCTCAAGAGGCAAGCGTGTTCCGCAAGATGAGCGTTGAGGACAACATCGCATCCGTACTGGAATTGACAGGCAGGCCACTTGACTATCAGCGTGAGAAACTGGAGAGCCTCATCAACGAATTCCGTCTGCAAAAGGTACGCAAGAACCTGGGCGACCGACTGTCGGGTGGTGAGCGCCGTCGTACCGAGATAGCGCGCTGTCTGGCTATCGAGCCTAAATTCATAATGCTGGATGAACCGTTTGCCGGAGTCGATCCCATAGCTGTCGAAGATATCCAGCAGATTGTCTGGAAACTCAAGGACCGAAACATAGGCATTCTCATTACAGACCACAATGTTCACGAGACATTGAGTATAACCGACCGCGCCTACCTCCTGTTTGAGGGACGGATCCTGTTCCAGGGTACCCCCGAGGAACTGGCCGTCAATCCCATTGTAAGGGAGAAATATCTCAGCCAGAGCTTTGAGCTCAAGAAAAAGAATTTCCAGAAGTGAAAACCCTCAGACATATTACGGTTATTCTGGCCTGTATTATGTTTTCTTTATCAGGCCTTGCGGTCCAGATACGCCGGGGACCTGGCTACAGTCTCCCTGAATACGTCTTGCCCACAGACCGTGACAATCCTGCATTGTGGACCGACATACCCCGTCTTCTTACCAGAGGAGCCGCCCCAGGGGCATATGCCAACAATGACGTAATCAGGAAAGGCAACGTAGAGTATCCGCTCGTCCTGGTTGACTTCAAGGACCTTAGCTTCATCATAAGTGATGAGGACTCGCTGGTAAGACGTTATGACCGCATTTTCAACGAAGAGGGTTATACCGATACCTCCACGTATGATTATCAGGGCATAATCTATTACGGAGCAAACGGCAGTGTATCGGACTATTTCAGGGATCAGTCATTCGGACAGTATGTACCCAAATTCAAGATCATAGGACCCATACACCTTTCAAGGGAGTATTCTTACTACGGCTACGGAAAAGACAGGAACATAACACAAATGATAAAAGAGATCTGTGATTCCGTGGGCTATATTCTTTCCGGTTATGCCAGGAACGGAAAATTGGACCAACTCTCGATAATCTATGCCGGACGGGGTGAGAATTACCCTGGGGCCGATGCAAACACCATCTGGCCGCAAGCAAGCAAATGGAACTACAACAGGAACGGAATCGGAGAGATCAAATACGCCTGCACCTGCGAACTCTTCTGGGATACGGACAGCATACTTGACGGCATTGGAACATTCTGTCATGAGTTTTCACACACCCTGGGGCTGCCGGATTTCTACTCCTCAGTATCGCAGAATGACCTTACGGCAGATGCCGCCATGGGTTTCTGGAGCATAATGGACTACGGCACTTATGAGAACGGAGGTTTTTCGCCCGTAGGTTATACCGCATTTGAGAAATACTCACTTGGTTGGATGGATATTGAAGACATCACCTACGCCGGAACCTACACCCTGAGTGACGTTAGTGTTAAACCCGATCCCGACAATGACATCCACACCGCATACAGGCTCAACACCCTGTCAGACGACCAGTTCATCATTCTGGAAAGCCACAGCAAAACCGGCTGGTACAGGTATCACGCCTCACAAGGGCTTATGGTCACAGCCGTGAACTATTACAGCAGTGACTGGAGCCAGAGTTCAAACAGTGTAAACACAGGCAGCCGTCTCAAACGCTACCATATACTGCCGGCAGACAACAATTACGCCAAATACACCAATGACGGAGACCTGTTCCCCTACGGCAATACGGACAGCATCACCACATCGGGAAAACCACTCCTTGCGGTAAAGGATATTGTAAACAGCAAGGACACACTGCTCTATCCCATGTATTCTATCTACAACATACGCAGACAGTCCGGAAAAGTAACATTTCTGGCCGGCGCCGATCTGCCCTCAGAAGTAAAGAGCCATCGGCAGCAACAGGTTTCAATAAGCGTGGCAGAAGGGGAACTGTCAGTATCGGCACCTTCAGGAAGCACAATCACCGTTCATGACATATCCGGCAAGACGGTTCTGGAAACCGTCACAACCGGACAAGCCCAACAGATAAGCCTGCCTAAAGGCCTTTGGGTGGTAAGATGCGGCAATACCGTCCGCAAGATCCGGTTATAATTTACTTTTGTCTGATAAAGATATTGATGGGAGTACCGCTGAAATCCCATTTTTCCCTTATCTTGTTCTCAAGGAAACGCTTGTAGGGATCCTTTACGTACTGCGGCAGGTTGGCAAAGAATATGAAAGTAGGTATCTGCGGTCCCTGCAGTTGAGTGCAGTATTTTATCTTGATGTACTTGCCCTTGGTGGATGGAGGCGGATAGGCCTCGATAAGCGGCAGCATCTCGGCATTCAGTTTGCCGGTAGATACGTGGTTTGTCTTATGCTTGTATACATCCTTGGCACATTCCAGCACCTTGAGTATACGCTGTTTCTCAATAGCCGATGTAAACACTATGGGGAAATCCGTAAACGGAGCCAGACGCGAGCGTATGGCATCCTCGTAGTTCTGCATCACCTTGGCTGAGCGGTCCTCAATGAGATCCCACTTGTTTACCACCACCACAAGACCTTTCTGGTTCTTTATGATAAGTGATACTATGTTCATGTCCTGGCTCTCAATGCCACGGGTGGCATCGAGCATCAGCACACATACATCGCTGTTCTCTATGGCGCGGATGGAGCGCATCACTGAGTAGAACTCCAGATCCTCCTCAACCTTGTTTTTCTTACGGATACCGGCTGTATCTACCAGGTAGAAATCAAATCCGAACTTGGTATAACGGGTATAGACCGAGTCACGGGTAGTGCCGGCTATATCGGTCACAATATTGCGATCCTCACCTATGAATGCGTTTACAATGGAGCTCTTGCCTACGTTTGGACGACCTACCACTGCAAATCGGGGTATATTCTCATCAGTCTCAGGATCTGCCTCAGCCGGAAGTTTGCTTACCACCAGGTCAAGAAGTTCACCTGTACCGCTTCCGTTTGCGGCCGATATGCTCACGGGATCACCCAATCCCAGACGATAGAACTCGGCAGCTGCATACTGCAGGTCAAAGGTATCCATCTTGTTGGTCACCAGAATGACCGGAGTCTTGGAGCGACGCAGTATTCCGGCCACCTCATCATCCAGGTCCGTAACACCGTTCCTGATGTCAACCAGGAAAAGTATCAGGTCTGCCTCATCAATAGCGATATTGACCTGCTTGCGGATCTCCTCCTCAAACACATCATCGGAGTTCACCACCCATCCGCCTGTATCCACAACCGAGAAAATACGGTTACCCCACTCGCACTTGCCGTACTGACGGTCACGGGTGGTTCCGGCCACATCATCCACGATAGCCTGACGGGTCTGTGTAAGACGATTGAACAGTGTTGACTTGCCTACATTGGGACGGCCTACTATAGCTACCAGATTACTCATGATTCTTAGATTCTTATGTAATCAATCCTGTCCGTAACCAAAGTTGCGGAGTTCGCGGTCAGAGCTGCGCCAGTCCTTATCGACCTTTACAAACAGCTCCATGAATATCTTCTTGCCGAAGAATTTCTCCAGATCCTTACGTGCTTCTATTGCCACGCGCTTGAGTGCCTGGCCCTCATGACCTATCAGGATACCCTTCTGAGACTCTCGCTCTACATATATGACCGCATTTATGAGTATGCGGGAATGGTTCTCGCGGAACTGCTCCACAACCACCTCGACCGAATATGGAATCTCCTTATCGTAATGAAGCAGTATCTTCTCGCGCACTATCTCCGATACAAAGAAACGGGCCGGTTTGTCAGTGAGCTGATCCTTGTCAAAATAGGGAGGACACTCAGGGATAAGTTCATTCACACGCTTAAGGACGGTCTTAACGCCAAAAGCAGTTGCAGCGGATATGGGAATGATTTCAGCATTGGGCAGTTTCTCATGCCAGGACTCCACCAGCTTGATAAGGTTCTCCTCATCGGTCAGGTCAATCTTGTTGATTATGACCAGCACCGGAACCTTCATCTTGGCTACCTTTTCCAGGAATTCGGCGTTCTTATCGGCCTTCTCCACCACATCGGTCATGTAGAGCAGCACATCGGCGTCAACCAGTGCGCTCTCTGAGAAAGCCAGCATGGACTCCTGAAGCTTGTAGTTGGGTTTAAGCACACCGGGAGTGTCCGAGAAGACAATCTGTGACTCCTCAGTGTTTACTATACCCATTATCCTGTGACGCGTGGTCTGAGCCTTGAAAGTGGCTATGGATATATGCTCGCCCACCAGCAGGTTCATCAGGGTTGACTTGCCTACGTTGGGGTTACCCACTATGTTTACGAATCCGGCCTTGTGCATGAAAAAGCTGTTTATGGAAAGAGTCAAAAAAAACGCATCTTATCGGGATGCGTTTTTCAGTCTTGGTTTATTCAGCGGCTGCTTCCTTGACTACTGCCAACTTGCCTCTGTAATAACCGCACTCACCGCATACTGTGTGATAGACGTGCCATGCTCCGCAGTTAGGGCAGATGGCCAGTGTAGGTGCTACTGCCTTATCGTGAGTCCTTCTTTTCGCAGTTCTTGTCTTGGACTGCCTTCTTTTAGGATGTGCCATTTTGTTTTGTTTTTATTATTGTTGTTGTTTTATTCGTTATCTGATTCCATCAGGCTGTTCAGTGCATCCCAACGGGGATCGTTTGCGCCTGAATCCTCAACACCGCCTTCCTCTCCTTCCTCGGCCGAATGCTCGTCAAGTTTCTCCATCATACCCTTGTTGCACTTACCGGGAGCGTGAACATGCTTGATTGGGATGGCCAGAGCTATGAACTCATAGATGTACCAGGCCACATTCACTATACCCTTGTCCTCGGGTACCACGATAATATCACCTTCATCGGCAAAATCAGGACCGAGCTTTACCTTAAGCTCACCCGTATTCTCAATGTCCAGCGACATATCGTCAAGACAGCGGTCACAGGTTACGATAACCGATCCCGCTACCTGAAATGCCAGATGGTAAACACCGGATGCCTTTGTTACCTTAAGGTCCACATTGACCTTGCCGCGCTGGACCTCTTCGCCCTCAACGATGCCGAAGAACTCCTGGTCTACGGTCCAGTTATAAGTGGAATAAGCCTCCGTAAGCCCCTTCAGGTCAACGATATATTTATCCAGTCTTCCCATTAGACAATTTTTTCGGGGCACAAAGATAAAACAATATTTTCGCTTAATAAAATGATTAAGCAAATTTCATACAATTTACTTGGGAAGCTCTATACGGAATGTGGTGCCTTTGCCCAGTTCCGAGTGGGCAACGTAGATTTTACCCTTGTGATATTCGGTCACTATACGCTTGGCCAAAGAGAGGCCCAGACCCCAGCCGCGTTCCTTGGTTGTGTAACCCGGATCGAATACGCTGCGCCAGGAATTCTTGGCTATGCCCTTGCCGGTATCAGTTACATCTATGATAACGCTGTTCCTGTCTTCAGACAGTTGAATGGTCAGTTTGCCCTTGCCGCTCATAGCATCCACGGCATTCTTGCAGATATTCTCAATAACCCACCCGAACAGTGAGGCGTTGACCTTGGCATTGACAGGGGGATTGGGGAATTTACGTATGAATTTGACAGTAGCCGGCGAGCGGTGCTCAACATAATCGATCACGCCGTCCAGAACGCCGACCATATCGGCCTGTACCGGCTCAGGCATTGAACCTATCTTGGAGAAACGCTCGGCAACCATCTGCAAACGGTTCACATCCTTCTCCATCTCTCCAATAAGCTCATCATCATATTTGTCCTTGAGCAGTTCGGTCCAGGCCATCAGAGACGATATTGGAGTGCCGAGCTGATGAGCGGTCTCCTTGGACAAGCCCACCCAGACGCGATTCTGCTCCGTCTTCTTGAAACTGAGCAGTGCGAATATGGCTATAAGCACAAACAGCACCACTACGCCCAGCTGGATATAAGGATAGACCGTAAGCCGGTTCAGCAGCAAAGACTCGTCAAAACAGACCTCGTTGTAATGGTCCGGGTCCGATTCGTCATAATAAATCTTGATTGAATTGCCCAGACCGCGCATACGCTCCACGTAACTGTTAAGGAACGCCAGCGTGTCGGCCTTGCGGATTTCTATGTTCAGGAAACTCTTGACGTCATCGTTCTCATCGACCACAATAACAGGTATGGTCTTGTTGCCCGACATCACTGACAGAACCAGACTAAGGTCCGTGTTCTCATCGGCGTCACTCAGAGACTGGTAAGCCTGAGCGAACAACTCCATCTTGGAGTGCTCCTCACGTGAAAGGTCCTTGACCAGAGACTGTGATACGAACAGTGATAGAACCGCGATTATTATGGCTACTACTATAAGGACTGTCCTTATTCGCTTGAATTCCCTGAACTTTCTCATCTGAAAACGCCGCACTTTATTTGAGACGACATAGAATAAACGGATTAATGGCGGGGTTATTGTACCCGGAGTTTCAAAGCCGGAACAATCGGCTTGCGTTAAGGCTGGTAATACGGGCAATCTCATCCGGATCCAATCCATACGCCTGAGCCATCACAGCTGCGGTATTGACCATATATGAAGGTTCGTTCCTTTTGCCGCGGAAAGGAACCGGAGAAAGATAGGGACAATCGGTTTCAAGCACCACCCTGTCCAAAGGAATAAGAGGCAGGACAGACGGCAGGGTTGACTTCTTAAAGGTAAGCACACCGCCTATTCCGAACATGAAACCGTCAAACTCCATCAGGGCCTTTGCCTCATCGGCCGAACCTGAGAAACAGTGGAACACGCCCCTCAGGCCGCTTTCCCTGTAATCCGATAAAATCTCATACAGCTGTGTGAACGAATCTCTGGAATGAATCACCAGAGGCAAATCATATTCAAGCGCCCATCCTATCTGTTCCCTGAACGACCTGATCTGGTCATTGAGCCGAGTCTTGTCCCAGTAAAGGTCCAGACCTGTCTCACCTATTCCTATATAACGGTGCGGGCCGCCATCCCTCCGGTCTTTGTCCAGGAGTTCCTTAAGCCCTTTTAGCTGACTGTCCGGATCATCGGCCAGATCCTCCGGGTGAAGCCCAATCATAGGACGGCACAAATCAGGCCATGTATCGCATACACGGAGCAGGCCATCCAAAGTTCCAGGATTTATGTTGGGCAGAAGCAGATATCCGATGCCGGCCTCCACCGCTCTGTCAATGACTTGGGGCAGATCCTCACGGAAAACCTCATCATAAATGTGACAGTGAGTGTCAATCAGCTTTCTCACTGGTACGATAATAGTATATCAGGCCATATTCGCGGCAGGTCTTCAGTTTCTTTTCTCCCTGCAAATCGGCAAAATAGTTCTCAACCGAGTTCCAGACATCAAGAATGATCTCATCCACCTGTGGACGCATGAGAGAAACCACCATCAGCGCCTCATCGGTAAGCTGGCGCAACTCGCACTGCTTGTCATACAGTTCCTTAAAGAGTTCGTAATAGACAGCCACCTTGGCGATTGTAGGATTATAAATAGGTATGCCGCCTTTGCTCGTACGGTTCTTGTCACCGTTGATTGTGTTCTCGCAGCAACGGATTACAGCAATATCGCTTGACATATCGGGAAGTTCGCCCGAATCGGCAGGAATTGAATAGTAGTTCCTGTCGGAAGGCTTTATTTCACCGCGCTTGATGCACATGTTGAATACCGTAAGGAAGTGAGACACATACATCTTGGCGTTCTTGAGCTTGTTCTGATAAGGTTCAGACTTGGAATAATTCACCTGAGCGTCCAGAGACTTGACATATCTCTCTACAGCCTCCTTGAACTGCTGCAGTTTCTTCTCAGCCTTGGATAGGAGTTCGGGTGAAAGTACCGGAGCGTAATAATCACTGTTACGCATCTTGTTGATGGCGGTCTCCAGGGAACGGATCCTGGCTTTGTCCGTGTTGGGTAATCTTCTGTAAGGCATAGTAATTAAAGGACTCTATTTAAAAGGCTTCCGGCATAATCCTTGAGCAAAGATTTTCTGCCGGCTTCGATATTTACTTTTTCAAGCTGGTCCATAGCTTCATCAAAATATGAACCTATCAGTTTCTCAGACAGCGCTTTCACGCCTACTGCATCATAGATGGCACGCACTCCGCGAATCTTGGAGTCAGGGTCATCCCCTTCATAAACCGCCCAGCGGTCCAGAGTCTCTCTCTGGGCTTTATCGGCCAGACGGTATGCATTGATGTATAGCCAGGTCTTCTTGTTGCAAAGTATGTCACCGCCTATCTTCTTACCGAAAACAGCGGGATCACCGTAAACATCCAGCAGGTCATCCTGCAGCTGGAACGCCAAACCTATCTTCTCGCCGAATCCATACAGAAGCTTTGCGTCACTCTCTGTAGCTCCGCCAAGCACAGCCCCCATCCGGACACAGGCGGCCAGCAATACCGATGTCTTGAGACGAATCATCTCAATATACTCATCTTCAGTAACATCGTCACGGGATTCAAACTCCATATCATACTGCTGTCCCTCCATTATTTCAGTAAAGGTGACATTTGCCAGATCCAGTACTCCCTGCAGGTCTTTAGGGGAACTCATGGACAGGAAACGGTACGCCAGAACCAGCATTCCGTCGCCGGACAGTATGGCAGCATTCTCATTCCATTTCTTATGGACGGTAGCTTTGCCGCGCCGCATATCCGCCTTGTCCATAAGGTCATCATGAAGAAGGGTAAAATTATGGAATATCTCCATCCCGGCAGCGGTACTGAACACACGCTCTATATCATCGGCATACATATTGTAAGCCATTATAAGCAGTGTGGGACGTATCCGCTTACCGCCAAGTGAAAGGACATAACGTATGGGAGCATAAAGTTCATCGGGCTGATGTGAATAATCCAATGACTGGAGATACTCCTCAAAACTCTCCTGTATTTGATGCGAACTTCTCATAACATGCAAAAGTAACAAGTTGTTTTGAAAAACACGCATTATACGAATAAAAAAATGCGAAGAGGCCGGAAACGACCTCTTCGCAATCTATCTCTTTACTTAAGAATCAGTTAAGACGGAAGTTTACAGGTACGGTATACTTTACGCGTACAGGTTTACCGCGCTGTGAGCCCGGCTTCCACTTAGGCATACCTGCTATAACTCGGAGAGCCTCCTTGTCAAGTGAGGGGTTAACGCCCTTTACAACCTCGGGATCCACAATGGCGCCGTCCTTGTTAACCACGAACGATACCAGAACACGTCCCTGGATATTGTTCTCACGGCAAATAGCCGGATACTTGATGTTCTTGCGCAGATAATCCAGAAGAGCCTGGGTACCGCCCGGGAACTCGGGAGCATCCTCAACAACCATGAATATCTCTTCCTCCTCAGGCTCGGGCTCCACCTCAACGTAGTCAATCTCATCAAGGTCAACCCATTCAACCTGGTCTTCGGTAGAAGCCATGATATCCTCCTCTACATCAGCGTCATCATCTACAATCTCAAGAATATCGGACTGTGTTACGGCTGCTGGTGGAGGCGGAACGGTTTTCTTTTCAGGCAGAGTGATAGGAACCATCTCCTCATTCAGGGAAAGGTCCTTGACTGCATAAATCTCGGAATTGTCCTCTTTCTCTCTCTGAGTCCACTCAAGAGCCACGAACATGACTCCAAGAGCCATTACGAATCCTATCAGGAGTGAAGTTCCCTTTCCCCTTTCAAGGTCGGCGCGTTCAGACTTTTTGATTTCCATAATTATAATAGTTTAGTTTTTAGACACTTTTGTAATCTTCCGGCAAAAATAGTACACTTTTTGTCAATCCGAATAAACAAATGCCATTTTTGTTATTTTTTAATATTTAACGAGGCTCTCTCCTCTTCCCCGTTTCTGTACGTAAAACGCAACCGGCAAACAAATACGTCTCCATACTGAATTTTTTTTTTTACATTTGTTCCCCGATGAAAAAGAATCTCCTGACAGCAGTCCTGGCATCGGTCCTGATAGGAACCGGCCAAGTACGGGCACAGAGTCTGGAAAGCTCGTTCGAGTTCCTACGGTTGCCGGTTTCCGCCCACAGTTCATCACTCGGCGGGCACACTGTTTCCGTATTTGACAGCGACCCGGTACTCTATATATCCAACCCCGCTGTCCTGTCGGCAAATGAGACCAGACTTTTAGGATTCAACGCTATGACCTGGTTCTCGGGCACAACGGTAGCCGGCGCGCAATACAGCAACCTCTTTGACGAACGTTCCCACTACGCATTGGGAGCCAGATACGTAAGTTACGGAAAGATGAAGGAGACCAGCGCCGACGGCACAGTAACGGGAACATTCTCGGCCAAGGACATAGCCATAGGAGCAACCTGGTCATATATGCTCACCGACAACCTTAGCGGCGGTTTTTCGGGAAATCTGATAACATCCCGCTACGGCTCGATGTCATCGGTAGCTATAGGAGTTGACCTGGGACTCATATGGCAGTCTTATGACAACGGACTGACCTTAGGACTTGCCGCCACCAACCTAGGTGGCCAGATAAAAGCCTTTGAGAACACGTTCCAGAAACTACCGTTTGACTTATGTGCCGGAATTACATGGAAGCCTGAGCATGCCCCGCTCCGTTTTACCGTATCAATGGATAACCTGACCCGATGGGACGCATCGGATTTCTATTTTGCCCAGGATGAGGACGACGGATTCGGCGAGATACTCAAACGTCATATATCACTGGGTGTGGATGTAAATCTGTCGGAACGTTTCTATCTGGCCATAGGCACCAACCTTCGTACACGCGCTGAAATGGCCGGCAAGGGAAACAAGGGACTTACGGGCATATCATTAGGCACCGGACTGCGGTTGGGAAAGGTCAGGTTTGACCTCTCTTACGGAAAATATCAGGTTTCCGAATCATCACTCATCTGCAATTTCGCATTCAACATATGAAAAAGATCATCATAGCAATGGACGGCCATTCGTCTTGCGGCAAGAGCACGATGGCCAAGGCTCTGGCCAAAAAGATAGGTTACACCTATATAGATACCGGTGCGATGTATCGCGCTGTAACCCTCTATGCAATGCGTAAGGGCTATATAGGCAAGGACGGGATCAATGAGGAGGCCTTGCAGAAGGATCTGCCTCAGATAAAGATATCCTTCGGAAACGAGAACGGCCAGCAGTATACCATACTCAACGGAGAGAATGTAGAACGCCAGATACGCGGAATGGAGGTATCAGGCAATGTAAGCCCCATATCCGCAATAGGATTCGTAAGGGAAGCCCTTGTTGAGCTTCAGAGGGAAATGGGCAGGCAAGGCGCAGTAATCATGGACGGACGGGACATAGGGACAACCGTATTCCCCAATGCCGAACTCAAGATATTCGTAACGGCAAGTGACGAGATCCGTGCCCGGCGCCGCTTTGACGAGCTCACCCAGAAAGGAGAGAATCCGGTATACGAGGAAGTGCTCAAGAACGTGCGTGAACGAGATTACATTGACTCACACCGCGCCGTATCACCATTGCGCAAGGCCGATGACGCCATAGTGCTTGACAACAGCAACCTTACGTTCCAGCAGCAGGATGAATGGCTGATGGAACAGTATCTCAAGGCCGCAGCAGACTGAACCCGTATGACTGTTGAGATAGACAATGACTCAGGATTCTGCTTCGGCGTGCTTTCGGCCATAGGCAAGGCCGAAGAGGAATTGCGCCGAGGAGACGAGCTTTTCTGCCTGGGCGACATTGTCCATAACGGCATAGAGTGCGAACGCCTGCAATGTCTTGGCCTGAAAACCATCAATCACGAGCAGTTCGGCTCGCTTCATGGGGCAAAAGTGCTTCTTAGAGCTCATGGAGAACCACCTTCAACCTATCAGACCGCATCCAGGAACGGAATCACCCTGATTGATGCCACCTGTCCCGTTGTACTCAAACTGCAGCAGCGCATACATCGCCAGTACAAGGAGTTGGACCAGTCTACAGGACAGATAGTCATATTCGGACAAAAGGGACATGCCGAAGTCTTGGGTCTTGTAGGACAGACTGACGGCACCGCCATAGTGATTGAATCTGCCGATGAAATCGACAGAATTGATTACGGCAAGGACATATTCCTATACTCACAGACCACCAAATCAGCCTCAAGCTACAACCAGCTAATCGAGAGGATCGGGGCCCGCGTAAAGGATGGGCGCAGATTTGTTCATAACAATACAGTATGCGGTCAGGTATCTCACCGCCGCGAGAACATACGTGAGTTTGCCAGCCGTCATGATGTCATTCTTTTCGTATCGGGACGGAAGAGTTCAAACGGAAAGGTGCTGTTCAACGAATGCCTTAACGTAAACCCCAAGTCATACATGATAGAGGGCAAGGAGGACATAGAATTCAGGCTGCTTGACGGCGCCCAGTCTGTAGGGATTTGCGGGGCTACTTCCACTCCCAAGTGGCTCATGGAGGAGTGCAGGAGATATATACTTGACAAATTGGAAATTGAGAATTGATTAATAACCCTAACTAAATTACTTATGAGCTTAAAGTATAACGAGATTGGAAAAACCGGGATGAAAGTGGCCAGATTGGCATTCGGTGCATCATCATTGGGCGGAGTTTTCCATGAGATCAATGAGAAGAGAGCCATAGATGCAGTTTTCACCGCAGTGGACAACGGCCTTAACTTTATAGACGTATCGCCTTACTACGGCCATTATAAGGCTGAGACCGTACTGGGCAAGGCGCTCAAGGATATTCCGCGCAACAAATACTATCTCTCAACCAAGGTGGGCCGATACGGCAAAGACGGAGTCAACACCTGGGATTACAGCGCCAAACGAGCCACCGAGAGTGTCTACGAGAGTATGGAGCGTCTCAACATAGACCATATAGACCTGATAAATGTTCATGACATTGAGTTCCAGGCAGCTCTGCCGGGCGGATTGCAGAAGGTGGTGGATGAGACCCTGCCCGCACTTGTGGAACTGCGGGACAAAGGAATAGTAAGCCACATAGGTATAACCGACCTCCAGCTTGAAAACCTTAAGTGGGTTGTTGACCACGCACCTGAAGGAACAGTAGAGAGCATACTCAATTTCTGCCATTTCTGCCTGAACGATGACAAGCTGAACGATTATTTGGGCTACTTTGAGCAGAAAGGAATAGGCGTGATCAACGCCTCACCGCTGGCAATGGGTCTGCTTTCGGAGCGCGGTGTACCAGACTGGCATCCGGCACCCAAACCGCTCGTAGAGGCCTGCGCCAAGGCAGCTCAGCACTGCAAGGCCAAAGGCACTTCGATAGAGAAACTTGCCGTACAGTACTCATACAGCAATCCCCGTATCGCCACAAACCTCTTCAGTTCGGCAAATCCCGACAATGTGCTCAAGAACATAAACGCTGTCCAGGAGCCGCTTGACTGGGACCTCGTATTTGAGGTACGTGAGATCATAGGTAGCCAGCAGAGAGTAACCTGGTGCAACTCATGAAGAAGATAATAGACGCACACTCACATCTTTGGTTGCGTCAGGATACCGTAGTAAACGGATATCCCATACGTACGCTTGAGAACGGCCGCTCCCTTTTTATGGGTGAGGTCCGGCAGATGATACCGCCATTCATAATTGACGGCCGGAACACCGCCGAGATATTCCTCTCCAACATGGACTACGCTCAGGTAACAGCCGCAGTAGTGGTTCAGGAGTTCATAGACGGCCTGCAGAATGACTATCTGGCACAAGTAGGCAAGCGCTATCCTGACCGCTTTGTGGTCTGCGGAATGGCCGATTACCGCCTGCCCGGCTGGCTTGGACAGGCCAAAAGCCTTATAAACCAGGGATTCGCAGGTATCGCAATTCCCGGGCATCGGCTGCAGACTCCGAACGGACGCATAAGCCTTACCTGCCCTGAAATGATGGAGATGTTCCATCTTATGGAGCAGAAGGGAGTATTCCTTTCAATTACTCTTGAAGACGGCGCCGTACAGGTTCCCGAAATGGAAGAGGTTATACAGGAATGCCCTGACCTCAAGATAGCCGTAGGACATTTCGGAATGGTGACCGCTCCGGGATGGATGGAGCAGATACGTCTGGCACGCCACAAGAACGTGATGATAGAATCAGGAGGCATAACCTGGCTTTTCAACGATGAATTCTACCCGTTCAAAGGTGCAGTAAGAGCAATACTCCAAGCAGCCGATGAGGTAGGAATGGACAAGCTGATGTGGGGATCGGACTATCCTCGCACCATAACAGCCATAACCTACCGTATGTCCTACAATTTTATACTGAAAAGTCCTGATTTCACCGAAGAATCCAAGGAATTGTTCCTGGGACTCAACGCCGCCCGATTCTACGGAATTAACACAGAAATTGATTTACCTTATATTAAAAACATGTCAGAATGAGCAATAATCCAAAATCAACAAAGAACACCGTGGCATTGGCCATGGTATTCAGCCTTTTCTTTCTCTGGGCAATCAGCAACAACCTGCTGTCGCCAGTGGTCAACAAGATGATGTCACTCTTCAACATCGATCAGGCCAGCGCCGAATTCGTGGAGACATCATACTGGTTCGCTTACTTCCTGTTCCCCATCCCCATTGCCATGTTCATGAAGCGTTTCAGCTACAAGGCCGGCATTGTGTTGGGACTCCTTATCTCAGCCGCAGGCGGACTGCTGTTCCTGCCGGTTACATCACTGCACAGTTTCCCGCTCTACCTTTGCGCATTCTTTATTGTAGCCATAGGCATGTGCTTCCTGGAGACAGCAGCCAACCCGTATGTTACCGAGCTGGGCGATCCCGCCACCGCACCTCGCAGGCTCAATCTGGCACAGGCATTCAACGGACTGGGCGCATTCATCGCCGCCATGTTCCTGAGCAAGCTGATCCTTATTGACGACGCATCCACAGCCACCCTGCCCGATGCCGAGATACACAACTTCAAACTGACATATACCATTTTCGGCATAGTGCTTATCCTTATTGCAGTAGTGATGGCATTCACCAAACTGCCCCGTATCCAGGCCGAGGATGATGACACCTCAAGCAATGGAAAACTGATTTCTTTCAGTGTACTTAAGCGCCGTCATCTGCGTAACGGTGTCATTGCACAGTTCTTCTACAACGGCGGCCAGACCGCAGTGAACAGCCTATTCATAGTCTATTGCGTCAAGTACGCTGGACTAAACCATGACCAGGCCACCACGCTGTACGGATTCTACATGCTGGCATTCCTGCTGGGCCGCTGGATAGGTGCCTGGCTCATGGGTAAGTTCCAGCCCAAGAACATGCTTGTGGTATACGGACTGGCCAATGTGGTTCTGTGCGCAGTCATTTGCCTGTCAGAGGGTATGACCGCCATCTACGCCATGATGGGCATATCGTTCTTCATGTCAATCATGTACCCCACACAGTTCTCACTGGCACTGACTGACCTTAAGGGTGAGACCAAGAGCGGTTCGGCATTCCTGGTGATGGCCATTGTGGGTAACTCCATACTGCCGCTGCTCACAGCCAAATTCCAGGTATCGCTCACATCAAACCATGAGTTGGCATATATCATTCCGCTTATCTGCTTTGCAGTATGCGCCTGGTACGGATGGAAGGGACACGTAGTAAAAGATTAAGATAATGAGACAGATTAGAATCCCCGCACAGGGAGAGATGATAGTTGAGGAGGCACAGAAGCCGCAGGCCGGTGCCGGTCAGGTGCTTCTTAAAATAGGATATGTAGGATTTTGCGGATCGGACCTGAATACTTTCCTGGGCCGTAACCTGATGGCCAAGGAAGCTGTGATTCCCGGCCATGAGATTGGTGCCACGATAGACAGCGTAGGCCCGGATGTACCTGATTTCCTTAAACCGGGCATGACGGTAACGGTCAATCCCTATACCAATTGCGGGCACTGCGCCGCCTGCCGTTCCGGTCACCCCAATGCCTGTGAGTTTAACGAGACCCTGGGCGTTCAGCGTGACGGCGCCATGCGTGATTATATAGTCTTGCCTTGGCAAAAAATAATTCCTGCTCAGGGAATAGCTACGCGCGACTGCGCACTCATAGAGCCCATGAGCGTAGGATTCCACGCAGTATCAAGAGCTCAAGTCACTGATTCCGATACCGTTCTGGTATTCGGTTGCGGAATGATAGGTGTTGGCGCGATAGTTCGTGCATCACTCCGCGGAGCCAAGGTGATAGCCGTTGATCTGGACAATGACAAGCTGGCTCTTGCCCGCAGTCTGGGCGCAACCCGCACAATCAACTCCAAGGAAGAGGACCTTCATTCAAAAATTGCCGAATTCACCGATGGATACGGCCCATCAGTAGTAGTCGAGGCAGTAGGCAGTGTGCCCACATATCAGGCCGCAATTGATGAGGTTGCATTCAGCGGACGTGTGGTCTGCATAGGTTACTCCAAGAACGATGTAACCTTCCACACCGGCCTGTTTGTCAAGAAGGAAATCAACATTCACGGCTCCCGTAACGCAATGCCGTCGGATTTTGAAGCTGTAATACGTTATCTGCAACGCGGTACCTGTCCCAAGGACCAGCTCATATCGGCAGTAGTCAAGCCCGACCAGGCGTTGAGCGCCATGCAGAAATGGGTTGAAGCCCCGAGAAAAGTCTTCCGCATCCTGGTTGATTTTAACTGACCCTATGGCCTATTTTGAGGTGGGGTCAGTTTTCACTGTCTTCGGCATCCAGAGACTTGATTTGGGCGAGCAGGTCATCGGCTTCCTGCTTGAGAGTCTCGATTTTGGCCTTGATAGCGTCAACAAATCCGTTTCCGGCCTTGCTGGAGGCGTTCATAAAGCCCAGATTGTTCTCATAGGTCTGGATCTCTGCCTTTTTCTGCTCATACTGACGCATCAGACGCTCACGCGGCGAGCCGGCCTCACGGACAGAACCTCCACGCTGGGCAGGACGGCCTCTACGCGTGCTTACCACACTGGCGAACGGCTCCATTGCAGCCTTGAACTGAGCGGCAATCTTATCCTTGACCTTGAAAGGAACGAATCCTATACCGTTCCACTCATCCACAAGCTGCTGGATGGTCTGGATATCGTCATCACTCAGACTGGCGGCATCAAAAGCCTGCAGCTTGGCCAGGATATCCTTCTTGGCAGCCAGATTGGCGTTCTCCTCACGTTTCTTTGAAGAGGTGTTCTTGTCACGCTGCTCGTAGAAATAGTCACAAGCGCCAATAAAACGCTTCCAGATGGAGTTGGTGTATTTTTTCTGCACCGGACCAATCTCACGCCACTGTTTCTGGAGCTCAGCCATCTTGTCCGAAGTCTCTTTCCAGTCAGTGCTCTCCTTGAGAGCCTCTGCCTGCTCGCAGAGAGCGGTCTTCTTTTCAAGATTGGCGGTCATATCGGTCTTGGCCTGCTTGAAGAACTCACCCTTACGGCTGAAAAACAGGTCACAGGCTGCGCGGAAACGCTCAAATATCTTCTGGTTATGCTTGGCGGGGGCAAATCCTATGTCTTTCCACTTTTTCTGGAGAGCCAATACCTCCTGGGTCTTTTCGTTCCAACTCTGGAATGAGTTGAGCTTATCATACTCTATACCCTCCAGGAGCTCACAGATAACGGTCTTCTGGTCCAGATTCTCCTTCTCTTTCTCCTTTAGCTGCTCAAAATGCTGCTGATGACGCTTGTTTATTACGGTCGATGCCGTCTTGAACCTGTTCCATATCTCCTCGCGGGACTCCTTTGATACAGGACCTGTCTCACGATAATCCTGATGCAGTTTCTGAAGTTTACGGAAGGCGCCTACTATATCGGGGTCATCGGCCAGCTTCTCGGCCTCCTCACAGATGGCTATCTTGGCCTCCATATTCTTCTTGAAGTCATACTCGCGGAACTCGTTGTTGAGTTTCTGTATGTCATAGAACTGCTCGGCGTACTGCTGATATGCCTTCCAGAGCTCATTTGCCTTATCTGCCGGAACCTCCTTTATATCTTTCCACTCCTGGAGAAGAGTCTTGAATTCATTGTAAGATGCACCCTCCGTATTAGCCTTGTCTATAAGCGCCTTGAAACGGTCCAGCAATTCCAGTTTCTTCTTGTAGTTCTCTTTCTGGACAATCTCAAGAGCCTCCTGAGCGGCAGCCTTCTTCTCCTTTATAATGTTCATGAGCTTGCGGTACTGCTCCTCCAGCGGATCGGGATCGGGCTTGAACTCCTCGGCTGTTCCGCCACCGGCCACAAATGCGGCTATCTGCTCCTCCTGGGCAGAACGCTGCAACTTGTAGAATGACTGCTTGAGCGACTCCAGCTCCTGGCGCTTGGCTAAGTTGATATCGCCCACCATCTCCTGAAGGCGTGCTATAATACTCTCTCTTGTCAGAGCTGTCTCATCAGCCTGAACCTGAGTTTCCTCCTTAACCTGAACCTCTTCTTCAACACTCTCTTTCACTTCTTCCACAACAGGCTCCGGAGTCTTCTCTGTCTTCAATTCTTCACTCATAAACACTGATTATAGTTCCAAAAGATGCAAATAAAAGCAAATCCCTGCAAAAAACCTACTGTTTAGCCAAATTAATTACAATATCAGCGTGATGACCAGCATGTAGATACCCATACCCAGAAGGTCATTGGTTATCTGAACAAAGGGACCGGTGGCTATGGCCGGGTCTATGTGAATCTTCTCAAATATGAGCGGTAGCAGAGTACCCCACAGGGTTCCTATCAGCACCAGAGCAAACAGGCTTATGGGAACAGCATATGTCACAGTCTCGCTGAATCCGAACTGATAGATATTATATCCGAAAACCAGCAGGGAAAGCACTACTGCGTTAAGCAGAGCTACAGCGCTCTCCTTGAATACCTGCTTCCATATGTTTGAAACGTTGAGTGATCCGTTGGCAAGTCCCTGCACAACAATAGCCGAAGACTGGGTTCCTACATTACCGCCGGTACCGCCTATAAGCGGGATGAACAGCAGCAGGCCAACATAACATTGCAGCGTGGGTTCAAACTTGCCCAGCAGCATGGAGTTCAGTATGCCGCCCAGCATACCTATCAGCAGCCAGGGAATTCGCGCCCACATCTGGCGGAACACGCTGTCATCGGTCTCAACGTCACTGGTAAGACCTGATGCCATCTGGTAATCATGCTCCTGTTGTTCACGCAACTCATCAATCACATCATCAACGGTTATCTGACCCTGCAGACGGCCTATGCTGTCTATAACAGGAACCGACACAAGGTTATATTTTTCGATGAGCTGAACCACATCATCGATGGGGGTATCAACCTTGGTGCTTATCACATCCTCATCCATCACGTACTTGACCTTTGATACGGACGGATTGGTGATCATCTTCTTGAGCGGGAACACACCCTTGAGGCGTCCGTCATCATCCACCACGTAGACATTATATATATCATCCAGATCCTCAGCCTGCTTGCGCATCTCCTGAAGGCACTCCGGCATAGACATATTCTCATTCACCACAACCATCTCAGTGCCCATCAGACCGCCGGCGGTATCCTCGTCATACTGCATCAGGTCAACAATATCGCTGGCCTGCTCAATATCGCCGATGTGGGCAAGCACCTCCTCCTGCTTATCCTCATCCAGGTCCTGGATTATATCCACAGCATCATCGGTGTCCATGTTGTCGATGAACTTGCTGGCAATCAGTTCGGACGGCAGTTCATCCAGCAACCGCTTACGGTTATCCTCATCCATCTCCACCAGCACATCGGCCGCCGTCTCGTTATCCAGCTGACGGTACACCAGACGGGCATCCTCAACGTCCAGTTCATCGCACAGCTCGGCGATATCGGCAGGATGCATCTCTTCCAGGATAGCCTTTAGCTTTACGGCATCCTGATTCTCAATCACTTCAAGAATGTTATCCAGAAATTCCTTCTCCATAGTTCTGAATATTGCGGCCCTGAAGCGGGGCCAGATAAACGATCAGTTCTTAAATCTCCAATGGTATTCAGGCTTTCCCCTCAACCATAAGCGTCAGCCTGATGAAGTCTTCAACTGACAACTGTTCAGGACGTTTGTCCAGATACGGGCAGTCCGCCGGTAGAGGTGAGTCTTTGTCATAGACCTGTCTAAGGGAGTTTCGCAACATCTTGCGGCGCATTCCGAAAGTGGCTTTAACGATCTTGCGGAACAGAGCCTCGTTGCACTCCAGAGAGCGGCGGCTGTTACGCTGCAGGCGTATCACACCGCTCTTGACCTTGGGAGGCGGGTCAAATACGTTTTCATTTACGGTAAACAGATATTCGGTATCGTACCACAGTTGTATAAACACGCTCAGAATGCCATAATCCTTGTTTCCGGGGCCCGAGCATATTCGCTGTGCCACCTCACGCTGCAGCATTCCGGTACAGCAGGGTATGAGTTCCTTGTACTCCAGCATCTTAAAGAAAATCTGGCTGGATATGTTATACGGATAGTTGCCGGTGAGTACAAACTGACGGCCATTGAAAAGCCCATTCAGGTCAAGCTGCAGGAAATCACCATCAATAACATTCAGGTCCGGATAATTCTCATGCAGGTATACCACAGACTCGGTGTCTATCTCAACCACCTTAAGCTCTCGGTTTTTCTTACTTAGGAATTGGGTAAGGACTCCTGTGCCGGGTCCTATTTCAAGAATCGGAAGGTCGGCGCGCGCATCAACAGTGCCGGCTATACGCTGAGCGATATCCATATCCCTCAGGAAATGTTGGCCTAATGCCTTTTTGGGTCTTACTGTCCGCATCAACGTCGTCCATATAGAATATGTTTGGTTATCAACTCGAAGAAAAATATTATCTTCGCACTCTGGAATGCTGACCTCCCGCCGCACTCACGGCAGCAAAGGTAGGCAAAATCATCCAAAGGATGAACACCTGATAATGAAAAAGATTGCATCAACCACACTCAAGATAGCAGTACCTCTGCTCATATCGGCAGTGGTGCTTTATTTTACCTACAGGGACTATGATTTCTCACAGTTCTGGACCGATATGCGCAGCATCCGTTGGGGCTGGCTCATAGGCGCCCTTTCATTCAGCGCACTCGGCCCTCTGTTCCGCGGCCTCAGGTGGAACCTGCTGCTGGAACCCATAGGTTATGTCGTCCCCAAGAAAGACACGGTTCTGACCGTATTCACCGGTTACGCCGCCAATATCATCATACCCCGTGTAGGTGAGATATGCCGATGCGGAATGCTGGAGCAGAACGCGGGAGTGCCTTTCAGCAAAGGTCTTGGCACACTGGTGGCCGAGCGTGTGGTCGATGCCGTACTGCTGGGACTGATAGTAGTAGCCGGAGTGCTGGTCTCATGGACCGAATTCACCCTGCTGCTTACCCCCGATGCCGATATGGCCGCACCCGTAGCTGAAAGCGTACCTCTCTTAAGGCAGCCCAAGTTCTGGTATTGGACAATAGGTATAATCATTGTCATAGCCGTCTGCTGGTGGGCATGCATAAGATTCCGCTTCTGGGACAAGGTGAAAAGTTTCATCCAAGGGTTCTGGGAGGGATTCCTGTCACTCAAGCAGATAAAGCGTCTGCCTCTGTTCCTGGCCTACTCCATAGGTATATGGGTATGCTACTATCTGGAACTCTATCTGGCATTCTACTGCCTGCCCTCAACCGCAGCTCTGGGCCCCGTAGCCGGACTGGCCTGTTTTGCAGCCAGCAGCGTGGCCGTACTTGTGCCCACGCCCAACGGAGCCGGTCCGTGGAACCTGGCCATAGTCAAGATGCTGGGCATATACGGAGCCAAGACCAACGAGGCCCAGATAATGTCATTCGTACTGCATTTCTGCCAGACCATGATATATCTGCTCTGCGGATTGATAGCCTGGATAGCTCTTAAAATAATACACCGCAATGGAACATCCCGAAAATAGCGAAGAGTATAAAGGACTGACCGTAAACAGCGGAGTTGTAAGCCCGGGGTCTGTAAACCCGTATCTGAAAGGCCGGCGCATAAACCGTCCCACCCTTTCGGTGCAGGACTACGTTGACGGAATAGTAAAAGGTAACGTTACCGTACTGAGCCAGGCCGTGACACTGGTGGAGAGCCTCAAGCCGGAGCATCAGGCCATTGCCCAGGAGGTTATTGAGAAGTGCCTTCCCTATTCAGGAAACTCGGTCCGCATAGGTATAAGCGGTGTTCCGGGAGCCGGAAAGAGCACCAGCATCGATGCTTTCGGTCTGCATGTACTTAAGGACGGCGGAAAGCTGGCGGTACTTGCCATTGACCCCAGTTCAGAGCGCACCAAAGGCAGTATCCTGGGCGATAAGACCCGCATGGAGCGTCTGGCAGTGCACCCCAAGGCATTCATACGCCCCAGCCCGTCGGCCGGATCACTGGGCGGCGTGGCCCGCAAGACACGTGAGACCATAGTGCTGTGCGAGGCCGCCGGATTTGACAAGATATTCGTGGAGACCGTAGGTGTGGGCCAGAGTGAGACCGCAGTCCATTCAATGGTAGACTTCTTTCTGCTCATACAACTGGCCGGAACCGGCGATGAACTGCAGGGAATAAAGCGCGGCATAATGGAGATGGCCGACGGCATAATCATAAACAAGGCCGACGGAGACAACGCTCCCAAGGCCGAGCTGGCAGCCAGCTCGTTCCGTAACGCCCTGCATCTGTTCCCGCCATCGGAAAGTGGCTGGACTCCAAAGGTGCTCACCTACTCCGGATTCTATGAGTACCGTATCAAGGAAGTCTGGGATATGGTTTGGGAATACATTGATTTTGTAAAGAAGAACGGCTATTTCCAGTACCGCCGCAACGAGCAGGCCAAATACTGGATGTACGAGACCATAAACG
This sequence comes from Bacteroidaceae bacterium, assembly GCA_045534785.1. Lineage (GTDB taxonomy): Bacteria > Bacteroidota > Bacteroidia > Bacteroidales > Bacteroidaceae > Colenecus. Next base: position 125,574 of record JAZSKJ010000010.1, read on the forward strand.
AATCCCTGAAGAACGGATTCTACAACGATCCCGAAATATCGGCCCGCCTGGCCGAATTTGAGACTCAGGTCCTGGGAGGCCAGCAAACATCATTTGCTGCCGCACACCGCCTGCTGGAGCTCTACTACTCCCGCAAGCACTGATAAGTCCAACCTTAGCCTTATGAAAGAAACAGCTCTTAAAATATACTGTTTTATCTTACTGGCAGCACTGGCATCGTGTCGCGACAACCATGTTTTGCGTGAGGCGGAGGCTCTGTTTGAGACCAATCCCGCCGCAGCAGACTCAATACTTGCCTCTATGCCTGAACCCACCGATGGAACCCATGGCTTAATGGATGCTCCAGGAAATCCTTCTGCAATGACAATGGTAGATTCAATTAATGAAGGTGTTTCATTAATAAATTACATTGGCCATGGAGGATACGCCGTATGGGTAACTGGAGGCTTTTCACATTATCATGTCGGTCGACTGAATAATGTATCAGAATTGCCGTTTGTATATTCTGTGGCTTGTGAAGTCGGTTGCTTCAATGAAGATTATTCAATGTGCCTAGCTGAAAAATGGCAAAGAGCTAGACAAGAAAATACGAATAAGCCTACTGGATGTATTGGCTTCTATGGATCTTCAGTTGAACAAGCTTGGAATGAGCCAATGGATGCACAGGATAGTTTTAACGAGCAATTGATAAATGAAGATTATTATTCAATAGGTTCATTGTGTTTTAGTTCTTCATGTGATATGATGAGTAATTATATTTCGGGAAATGCTCATAGGCGTGCCATAGAAACTTTTAATACATGGATTCTATTCGGAGATCCATCACTTCGGATTATTCCAAACAACAATGTGGGAAAAACAATTTTTATAGAAGGTGAAGTGGATAATGACTCAACATACATTAAGGAGTATGTTGACGTTCATAATGCTACAATAAAAACAGGCACTAATGTCATTATTAATCACGATGAAAACACGATCTTTACAGGAGCATTCGAAATAGAAGCGGGAGCAACATTGTTGGTTGAGTAATTATATGTCAAAAAAAATGAAAAAGATAGTTTTGTTGTCGTTTTCTTTCACTCTTTTGTCTTCATATGCTCAGGACAATTGGAATGCGAAGAAGTTTTTTGAGTTTAATATTGATGATGAAGTTTATAATATCTACATTGATTCTGTAGGAACTGCCAGTGGAAATGTGGAATTCTGTTTTCAAACAAAGGCAGATAAACTTATAAAGACTGATTTCAATGGAAATGTTATTAAAACAACAGATAATCCATACAAATTCTTTACAATCCTAAATGGCGATACATTGATTCTTAATGGGCATGCTGTGGTAAATGTAAAAGGAGACACAATCGCTGATTATATTAAGAATACTGCTAATTACAAATTTATTGCAGCTTCATCATCGGGTATATATGTTTTCATAGGCAGTAGGAGTATGGATGTTTATGTCAAAAACTATTTGAATTATGATAAAGTGTTCAACACATACTATGACTTATCTGGGTTATGTTGTTATGGAGGTGTTGTATATGGTATTCAATCCACAGGAAATGGTACAGGTCTATTGTATCGTATAAATGAAGATTTGAGCGGTTACTCTCAAACTGTTTTTCCAGTGAAGGATCCAGTGGGAATTGCAGTTTACAGAGATTCAATATTTGTTTATTCTAATGCAGACAAAGCTGTTTATTTATTAGAACCAGTAGATGGAACCGCAAACGTCAAATCAAACGACAATCAAATACAGGAAATATCATTTTTTAATCTGTTGGGCCAGAAAATCTATTCTTCCACTGGTCTGACAATAGTGGTGACGCGATACGGAGACGGCACCGTACGGGCAGAAAAGAAACTCTTCTAAGTCTTTCATACCGATTATTGCTTATATTTGCATAGCTAATACCAAAGGCGCCCGGCATAATACGTAAGGTATCAGCCGAGCGCCTTTTGTTATTGTTTACGTACTTGACCTTGTGAAAATATTTAGAGAGCATTTTTGGCATCGGGAAAGTTTTGTCCCGAATTTGTCCTATATTTATCCCCGGATTCTTTTGGTTTTGACTCATAATCAGCCTGATATTCGCGGAGAAAATGAGTCATAAACTTTAATACGATTGAGATATGAAAAGGATTACAGCATTTCTGTTTACACTTGCAATAATGTGTATGGGCAGTCTTGCAAATGCACAGACTGATACAACCCATGTGGTTGATGGATTTACACTTGAGGAGCAGAACATTACCCTTAAGGTGGGTGAAAGCTATCAGTTGCATGTAAGTCCGGCTGATGCCAAGATCAGATGGATGGAGAGCATGCATCCACTTGACAATTATGTTACCGTTGACATGAATGGTTTGGTAACAGCATTGAAGCCAACCTCTGCAAACACCATTATGGGCGGCATTACGACCGTTGGCGCGGAATCATTGGATGGCAGTGTCAGTAAACTGTGCAAAGTCACGGTTCTGGATGAAGGCAGCATTCTGAAAGACAAGAAATCATTCGCCCCTGTTGATGAATGCGAATGGACCGAAGCCAAGTTCACACTTGACAACAACGGCCATTTCAAGGCAGAAGGTGCATACTATGGAAGCGGGGCCCAGACCAACCACCTTAATTACATTGTAACGGACCAGTGCATTTACCTGTGGTTTGAAATCAACTATGAGGACTCCACAAAGATGTTCTATCCTCAGCCTTTCAGCCTGGAGATAGAGAACTGTAATGCCCAGGAGTACAACATCTATTTCAGGAACAAGACTCACGTGCTTGATTCTCAGGATAAGTTTGTGCAGTATGCCATAAGGAGAGGCTTCTCGGCAGGTGGTACAAAAAATTCTAATTTGTTTTACTATACCGGTGGTACAGACAAGATTTATCTTGTAGAGGTTCCTAATAAGATGTTCGTCAAGACGAGTAAAGAAGTATCAAAAGATTACCTGATTTCACTTTTACAAAGCAAGATTGATACTACATTCCAGATAGGGTGGATTACAGATAATTTTTGTAAGATTATCCTTGATGATAATAAGATAGACAATGTTATAGATGAATTATACAAAGATGATGCAGTCCTGATAGCACGTCGCGTACATATCAGCCAAGATATGTATAATTACTATATCTCAAATAACAAAACTGATTGGGAGAATTCAGAGATGTGTGTCATGGATGATATTATCTGTGGATATGAGGTATACAGTTTCAATCAGGAACTTATGGACAGCATAGCTGGAGTATATGGACTTACTTTAAAAAGCCATAATCAGATCTTTGCTGTATTATCAGCCTATAAGTGTTGTGATATATTCAGAATAGCTCAAGAGATACATGAAACAGGCCTTTTCAACTATGCATACCCTGATCCTTTCATGACCGCCGTGTCATTTTATACAACAAATGTTGCTACCAATACTGTCAATGTCCTGGATATTACATACTACAATATTTCCGGCCAAAAGACAGATACCCCTTCTGGTCTGACAATAGTGGTAACTCGATACAGTGACGGCACAGTGCGCACAGAGAAGAAGCTGTTCAAGTAAAATTTACCACCAGCCAAATGTAAGAATCCTTTACGCTAAGTTCATTGAACGAACCTTAATAGGTAAGGAGTGGTTCTGAATCGTTTTTTATTCCCTAACTAGAGAAAAATATTTGCCTAGTTAGGGAAAAATATTTTTCCTTAAGAGAAAGAAAAATTCTCTAGCTGGGCAAAAAAAACTTGGCGTGGCTTTTTGTGGATATTTTTTACCAGTAAGTAAATCTTGCGAGCATTGAGAGATTTTTTAAATCGTATTAAAAATAGGAGGGTATTTTTAGGACCAAGATTTCAATTTGGGGATAGCTTCTCAAGGAATTTTATTGTTTATAAATGATAAAATCACAAAAAACGAATTTTATTGTCTATGAACAATGAAATTCGCACATCTTTGCGTTTGACAAACGGTAACAAGATATGGAAATTATAACTAGAAATCACTATGCAAAGATAGTTGACGGCTGGATTGGCAACTCTTATATCGGGCCGCCATGTGGAAGTGAGAGTGCATCCACTGACCTACTCCGAATTTTTGGTATTTCACACACTTAAAAAAAGATATTCCAATCAAACGATAAGATTTATTGGGATGACTTGGGGCTACGCAACCTAAAAGCCGAAGGTAGAATGGACTCATACATTGAGAAGGTTATTGAGAATGCTGTTTATAAGCATTTGCGCTTTCTTGGTTATGAAGTTAAGGTAGGCGTGCTGAATGCCGGGGAGGTGGATTTTGTATGCACCAAGCCGGGTAAAACCGTTTATGTGCAGGCAAGCTATATCATATCAGAAAAATCTACCAGAGACAGGGAGTTTGGACCGCTTGATAAGATTAAAGATAACCACTCCAAATATGTAATAAGCGCTACTCCGCTGTTAACTGAGCGGAACGAGAACGGCATTAAACATCTTTCACTGAGAAAATTCCTCAAAGAGGGGTTCTGATACAAATGTCCTACTGGGGACAGTCCCTATTGAGACAAAAAGAGAGGCGCTGATTGCGTCTCTCTTTTTTGCTGGGCTACCCGGACTCGAACCAGGAAAGGCAGGACCAGAATCTGCAGTGTTACCATTACACCATAGCCCAGTATTCTGCTCAAAAGCGGTGCAAAGATACATCTTTTTTATGGAACACAAATTTTTTGGCACATTTTTTGTGTTACTACATTCTGAAAAGTTTCAGTTTATTAATTTTGCAATTAAGAACAAATACAGAACCAACTGAATGGCTAAAAAGAAAAAGAGGGAAAGTATTATAGAGAGTATAATAGAAGGTATTCAGGAGCGTAAGGGAGAAGGTATCACGGTTGTGGATCTGACCGGAATCGAAGATACCGTCTGCCGCTATTTCGTAATATGTCAGGGAGGCACGCCCAACCAGACATTGGCCATCGAGGACTCTATCCGCGAGACCGTCAGGATAAAGGAGAACCGCAAGCCTGACTATGTGGAGGGTGCCCGTTATGCGCATTGGATAGCAATGGATTACGGCGATGTGATGGTTCACATTTTTATCCCTGAGTTGCGCAGTTTCTATGACCTGGAACATCTCTGGGCCGATGCCGTAACCGAGCAGATTCCTGACCTTGCATGACACCTTGACATAAACAGAACTGACATTACCATCAGCAATATGGCAGACAACAATAACAACAGACAAAACAAGCAGAACAACGGTTTCAGGATAACATCCATACTGTATATTCTACTGTTCATAGGGTTCGGCTACATCCTGTTCAAGGATGACGGCACAGAGCTAAACGGCACCGCCACATACACCGAATTCAAGGAGTATATGGAAAAAGGTTATGTTAGCGATCTGGTTATTTATTCCAACATGAACACCATGGACATGTACATTAAGCCCGATTCGGCCAGATACGTGTTTGGAGACCGCGCAATTGCACAGCCTCTGGTCAAGCCGATGCTGGCAGTAGGAGTTGGCTCTCTGGATAACCTCCAGGAGTTTATTGACCAGGCCGAAGAGAACGGAACATTTACAGGTAAGGTTGAGTACCGTAAGCGCTCACATACATTCACAGACATACTTATAAGCGTATTCCCGTTTGTGCTCATAATTGTATTCTGGATACTGATAACCAGACGTATGAATGGAGGAGCCGGAGGAGGAGGCGGAGTATTCAGTGTGGGCAAATCAAAGGCACGCGTATATGAGAAGGGACAGTCTGACCGCGTAACATTCAAGGATGTGGCCGGACAGGCCGAGGCCAAGACCGAGGTGGAGGAGATTGTGGAGTTCCTCAAGAACCCCAAGAAATACACCGACCTGGGCGGAAAGATACCCAAGGGAGCCCTGCTGGTAGGTCCTCCGGGTACAGGCAAGACTCTGCTGGCCAAAGCTGTGGCCGGCGAGGCTGATGTGCCGTTCTTCTCACTTTCAGGCTCTGATTTTGTGGAGATGTTTGTGGGTGTGGGTGCATCAAGGGTTCGTGACCTGTTCCGTCAGGCTAAGGAGAAATCGCCCTGCATCATATTCATCGATGAGATAGACGCCGTTGGACGCGCCCGAGGCAAGAACCCCGCAATGGGAGGCAACGACGAGCGTGAGAACACACTCAACCAGCTGCTTACCGAGATGGACGGATTCGGCACCAACAGCGGTGTGATTATACTTGCTGCCACCAACCGCGTGGACATTCTGGATAAGGCATTGCTGCGTGCCGGGCGTTTTGACCGCCAGATACATCTGGACCTGCCTGACCTGAATGAGCGCAAGGCCGTATTTGGAGTTCATCTGCGCAACATCAAGCTGAGCAAGGATGTTGATGTGGATCTGCTGGCCCGCCAGACCCCGGGATTCTCGGGCGCCGATATTGCCAATGTCTGCAACGAGGCTGCCCTTATAGCTGCCCGTCACAACAAGAAGAAGGTTGAGAAGGATGATTTCCTGGCAGCGGTTGACCGCATTGTAGGCGGTCTTGAAAAGAAGACCAAGGTGCTGACTGCCGAAGAAAAACGTACTATAGCTCTCCATGAGGCCGGTCACGCAACCCTTTCGTGGTTCCTTGAATATGCCAACCCGCTCATCAAGGTTACCATAGTACCTCGCGGACGGGCATTGGGAGCAGCCTGGTACCTTCCGGAAGAGCGTCAGATTACCACAAAGGAGCAGATGCTTGACGAGATGTGCGCCACTCTGGGCGGACGTGCGGCCGAGGAGCTGTTTACAGGTCACATATCCACCGGAGCCATGAATGACCTGGAGCGCGTAACCAAGCAGGCATACGGAATGATAGCCTACGCCGGCATGAGCGACAAACTGGCCAACCTGTGTTACTACAGCAGTACCGATGAGTATGCATTCCAGAAGCCCTACTCTGACCAGACTGCCCAGCTTATTGACCAAGAGGTAAAGGCTATGATTGCACAGCAATACGAGCGTGCCAAGAAGCTCCTGCTGGAGCATGAAGAGGGGCACCATCAGTTGGCCCAGCTGCTTATAGAGCGCGAGGTCATAATGGCCGAAGATGTTGAGAAGATATTCGGCAAGCGTCCGTGGGCATCACGCAGCGAGGAGATCCTGGAGGAAGAGAGCAAGAATGACAACGCCCCCGTTGTTGAGAATAAAGATAAGGTTGAACCCTAAATAACAATTGGAATGAACTTTCTGATAAGGACTGTAACTGCGCTGGTATTTGCATCGGTGATGCTGTTCTGCATACTGAGGGGAGCGCCTTGGTTTGTGGGGCTGTTTGGAGTGTGCACCATTCTGACTACTATTGAGTATACCGGACTGGCCAACAGGTTCAAGGAGTCAAATGCAAGCCGCCTTTGGGCTACAGTGGCCGCATTCACGTTCTATGCCGCCATAGTTGGGCTTTCGGTTATGCAAAGCAGTGCAGTTCTGTTTCTGCCGTTCATATTCACTCTTATTGTGATCATGATACGGGAACTCTATTTCAAGAAGCCCAGTCCCATAAACGACTGGGTTCACACCTTGTTTCCTGTCATATATATAGCTCTGCCCTTTGCCCTGACATCGATGCTTGCATTTGATGCAATGGGCCCCGAAACCGGCTACAGTCCCGTTATACCCCTTACCCTATTTGTGTTCCTGTGGTGTAACGATGTGGGAGCCTATTGCACAGGTTGTACTATAGGCAGGCACAAGCTGTTTGAGAGGATATCTCCCAAGAAGACTTGGGAAGGTTCCATTGGCGGTGCTGTTTTCACTATGCTGGCTGCTTTCCTGCTTCACCGTTTCCTGCCGGACTGGTACAGTTTCATGCCTGTTTGGGTTTGGATAGGAATGGCGTTTGTTGTGGTGTTGTTCGGCACCTGGGGTGACCTGATTGAATCACTCATGAAACGTGAGATGGGTATTAAGGACTCCGGGAAGATTCTTCCGGGTCACGGCGGCATGCTGGACCGTTTTGACAGCGCGCTGCTGGCTATTCCGGCCACAGTGGTCTATCTTAGTCTAGTAGGGTTTTACAGTTAACAGCTTGATTATCTGATCTGCAGCTCGGTCAGGAGCTCCGGCCGGGCCAAGTATTCCTTTCATTTGGGTGTAGCCGTCAAGTTGCATCTGGCGCTCAACGGTATCAGACAGCAAAGGCATAAGGTGCTCACGCACGTTTGAGGCATTCATGTCGGAACCCAGCAGTTCGGGCACCACCTCGCTGAATGAGACAAGGTTGACCAGAGATACATAGCGCACCTTGATAAACAGTTTCTTGATGATTCGGGCTGCCCAACTGGCAGGGACCTTATAACAAACCACCTGAGGCACATCAAAAAGCGCCGTCTCAAGAGTTGCGGTTCCCGATGTTACCAAAGCAGCGTATGCCGACTCGAGCACTCCGAAAGTATTTCCGTACACTTTTTCAATTTCGGCACCATTGGCTATGCTGTCATAAAACCCGGGTTCTATTCCGGGAGCGCAAGCCATCACGGGGCGTATGCAGTCAATATTTTTTATCGCCTCAAGCATTACCGGGAGGTTGCGGCTTATCTCCTGCCGACGGCTTCCGGCAAGTAGGGCAATAACACGCCTTCCGTCATCTTCGAATGCCGGTTTCCGGGTGCTGTCAGACTTGTATGCCTCTATCTCATCGACCGTGGGATTTCCCACATAGCGTATGTTGTAACTGTGACGTCTGAAATAATCCACCTCAAACGGAAGTATGGAGAACAGCTCATCCACATCACGCCTTATATTACGGATTCTCCAGCTCTTCCACGCCCAGATCTTAGGCGATATGTAGTAATAGACGGGTATACCCTTTTTGTGTACTTTTTTTGCCAGTGAGAGATTGAAACCGGGATAATCAACCAGTATGACTGCATCGGGATTCCATTCCATTATGTCCCGGTAACAGAGTTTGGCTCCACCCAATATGGTGCCCAGATGAGTTAAAACAGGCCAGATGCCCATGTAGGCAAGCTCCCGGTAGTGCTTGACAAGATTGCCGCCGGCTGCCTGCATCATATCCCCTCCAAAACAGCGGAATTGCGCAGAGCTGTCCCTACGCGCTATCGATCTCATCAGGTTGGAGGCATGAATATCGCCCGATGCCTCCCCAGCCACTAAATAGTATCTCATATCCGGTATTTTGCAGATGTCAAAAATACTATAATTTTCCCATATACCGATTTTTTGCAGTAACTTCACACCCTAAAACTATAGACGTATGGGAAAAATCATAGCATTGGCCAATCAGAAAGGAGGAGTGGGCAAGACTACTACCACCATCAACCTGGCTGCATCGCTCGCCACACTTGAGAAAAAGGTCCTTGTAGTTGATGCCGATCCGCAGGCTAACGCATCATCGGGACTCGGAATAGATATCCAGTCTCTGGGGTGCACTGTATACGAATGCCTGGTCAATGGCAACAATCCGAAAGAAGCTATCCTCAAGGCATGCATTGACGGTCTTTACGTTATGCCGTCGCACATTGACCTGGTGGGTGCCGAACTGGAACTCATGAATATGGAGAACCGTGAGACTGTGATGAAGAAGATGCTTGATACAGTCCGTAATGAGTATGACTATATCCTTATTGACTGCTCACCCTCACTGGGTCTCATTACCGTAAACTCCCTTACCGCTGCAGACTCCATAATCATTCCCGTACAATGCGAGTATTTTGCGCTTGAGGGTATAAGCAAGCTCCTCAATACCATCCGCATAATCAAGACCAAGCTTAACCCTTCGCTTGACATAGAGGGATTCCTGCTTACTATGTATGATTCCCGCCTGCGTCTGAGCAACCAGATTTATGATGAGATCAAGAAACACTTCCAGGAGCTTGTGTTTGATACCATCATTTCCCGTAACGTCAAACTGAGCGAGGCCCCCAGCTACGGTCTCCCCGCAATCCTGTACGATGCAGAATCAAAGGGAGCCAAGAACTATCTGGCCCTTGCACAGGAAATACTTAAAAAGAACAAAAGATGACACCTCCCAAGAAATCGGCACTTGGCCGCGGCCTTGACGCCCTGATATCGACAGATTTTGTAAAGGTTCAGGGGTCCTCATCCATAAGTGAGGTTCCCATAGAGCAAATACACGCCAATCCGGACCAGCCACGTAGGGATTTTGACCCCGAGAGCCTTGAGGAACTTGCCGTATCACTCAAGGAGATAGGTATTATACAGCCTATCACACTGCGTGAGGTAAGTAAAGGCAACTATCAGATCATTGCCGGCGAGCGTCGTTTCCGCGCAGCCGGAATAGCAGGTCTGAAGACTATTCCCGCCTATATCCGCACGGCAAGCGACGAGAACGTGATGGAGATGGCGCTGATTGAGAATATCCAGCGTGAAGACCTGAACTCGATGGAAGTTGCATTGGCCTGCCAGAATCTGCTGGAGGTCTACAACATGACTCAGGAGCAGCTCAGCGCACGCATAGGTAAGAAACGCGCCACCATTGCCAATTACATACGTCTGCTCAAGTTGCCGGCCGAGATTCAGGTGGCTCTCAAGAACAAGCAGATTGATATGGGTCATGCCCGCGCTCTGCTTGCAATAGATGACCCCATGAAACAGCTCCAGCTTTTCCATGAACTTACCAAATACGGTTATTCGGTACGCATGGTTGAGCAGAAAGCCCGTAACATGAATGAGGGCAAGACATCGGCCGTAAAGAGTAAGACCGGCAATGACCTTGCCCCGCTTGCAGGCCAGCTCTCCAGATTCCTGGGTGCACCGGTCAAGCTCAAGACTACGGCAAGCGGAAAGGGCAGCATAAGCATTTCGTTCAAGAACGAGGATGATTTGACCCGTCTGATGCAATTGTTTGACAAACTCAAGAAATGACCCTCCCTAAAGGTACCATAAAGAAAGCGCTGTTTATACTTGCTGCGGTTCTGGCCTGCCTGCCGGTCTGGTCACAGGCTAACGGTATCCAGTATAGGGATGATTCTGTACGAATTAACCGCATGGACAGCATTTACCGCTCGCTCAACGATACCGCTGCCTGGGAACGTGAGATGGAGTTTGTACGTAACCTGCGTTTTGATGAGTTGCAGGATTCGGACCTGGTAAGGCAAACAGACAGCCAGTCTGAGCCCAAGCGCAAGCGTACCACATGGAAGGAGATTGAGGACAACAGGATAGCACAGATAGAGAGTAACGCCTCTCTGTGGGAACCCGAACCAAGACTGGCGGTCTGGTTCTCGCTGTTAGTACCCGGAGGCGGACAGATATACAACCGTAAATTCTGGAAACTACCTATAGTCTATGGAGGTTATGTGGGCTGCATTTATGCCCTTACATGGAACCAGAGTACATATCTGGACTACCAGCATGCCTATGTAGACATTATGGACGGTGACCCCAACACCAAGAGCTACGAGGATTTCCTGCCTCCCCACTATGAGATAGACACCAGCATGGAGGAGTGGCTGAAGGATGTGTTCAAGCAGCGAAAGAACAAGTACCGCCGCTATCGCGACCTTAGTATTTTTGCGTTTGCGGGCATGTATATAGTGGCTGCCATCGACGCATATGTTGATGCCGAGTTGTCACATTTTGACATTTCCACCGATCTGAGTTTCAGGGTGGAGCCCAATATTATGATTGACCACAGGGGAGCCCCTACGGCGGGATTCTCCTTAGCGCTTAGTTTCTGATGAGATTGAGGACCATAACTATAGCTGTCTGTTGTCTGCTGTCGGCCGGAATGATTTCTGCACAAGAGGTCGATTCGGACAGCACTGTGGCCTTTATGGACAGCACTGCCATCTGTACCGATTCTCTTACCGTAGAATTTCCGGAGAGCATGGAGTTTGATATAGACAGCCTTATGGGACTGTGGATGACCAAACATTATCTCTCATATGATGAAGAGTGTATGGAGAGTTCGGTCAATCCCAAGTTCAGCGATACAGTCTACGCTCAGCGTCTGAGCAGCCTTCCCACAATCGTGGAGATGCCCTACAACTATGTGACACGCAGCTCTATCGATGCTTATATGGGCCGGAACCGCAAGGTGATTTCATTTGCTCTGGGTATGATGCCAATCTATGAGGATAAGTTTGTGGAGGCGCTTATAAAGTATGATGTCCCCATAGAACTCAAGTATCTTCCTATAGTTGAATCAGCCCTCAAGCCAAAAGCTTATTCGCGTATGGGAGCAGCCGGAATGTGGCAGTTCATTTACAGTACCGGTCACAAATACGGGCTCCAGGTAAACAGTCTTGTTGATGACCGCTATGATATAGCCAAGTCTTCGGAGGCTGCCGCCCGACATCTGCATGACCTTTTCGATATGTTCGGCGACTGGTCATTGGCCATATCGGCATACAACTGCGGGCCGGGTAACGTTACCAAAGCCATTACGAGAGCCGGCGGAAAGCGTGACTTCTGGGATATTTATCCTTATCTGCCTCGTGAGACACGAGGCTATCTGCCCGCATTCATAGCTGTCAACTACGCTATGAGTTTTTACAAGGAGCACGGCATTTGCCCCATGACATCTGAACGCCCGGCCCAGACTGACACCCTGCACATTGTAAAGAACCTGCACATAGGACAACTCATCCATTACAGCGGCATCAGCCAGGATGAGTTCAAGGCCCTCAACCCGCAATATCTGACCGAAGTCATCCCAGGCGCTTATCGCACCTGCGTGGTTACACTGCCGCAGCAATACATAAAACCGATTGTGGAAGCAGGTGACTCACTTTATGAGTATAACAAGGAGAAGTACTTTACCAAGGCCAAACTTGCGTATATAGATGATGACATGAAGAACCGCATCACCTATATCACCTACAAGATCCAGCCCGGAGACAATCTGGGATCAATAGCCCTGAAGTATCACACAACCGTAAAGAACCTTAAGAACTGGAACAATCTTAAGAGTGACATTATCAGGGCCGGCAAGACCTTGAGGATATATAACCGATAAAAAAGGACAGCAGGATGAGTGAAGATAATCTTTTTTCGCCCGATGAAGAGAGACTCATAGACGAGGCCTTCCAGCATCTTATTGACTCATATCTCCAGACCAAGCACCGCAAGAAGGTGGAGATAATCACCAAGGCTTTCCAGTTTGCACGTCAGGCCCATAAAGGTGTGCGCCGCCACTCAGGCGAGCCGTACATAATGCATCCTCTTGCTGTTGCCCAGATTGTATGCTCAGAAATCGGGCTGGGCTCCACATCAATCTGCTCGGCCCTTCTGCATGATGTGGTTGAGGACACAGACTACACAACCGATGACATCAAGAACGTTTTCGGGCCCAAGATAGCACAGATCGTTGACGGACTTACCAAGATTGCCGGCGGTATATTCGGTGATAAGGCATCGGCCCAGGCAGAGAACTTCAAGAAACTGCTGCTTACCATGAATGACGATATCCGTGTTATCCTGATCAAGATAGCTGACCGTCTCCATAATATGCGCACCTTGGAGAGCATGCAGCCGCGCAAGCAATACAAGATAGCCGGCGAGACCCTTTATATCTATGCTCCGCTGGCTTATCGTCTTGGATTGAACAAGATAAAGTCCGAACTTGAGGACCTGAGTTTCAAGTATGAGCATCCTGTAGAATACAAGGATATTCAGCAGAAACTGTCTTTCTCACGTGAGGAACTGAACAATATTTACGAAGATTTTACTTCGCCCATTGTGGACAAGCTGGATGAGCTGGGCATTAAATACAATATGTTCGGGCGCATCAAGTCTCCCTACTCCATATGGAAGAAGATGAACAAGAACAACCTTACCTTTGAGGAGGTGTATGACATTCTTGCGGTAAGGATTGTTTTCGATCCATCATCACCCGAGCAGGAACAGAGCGAGTGCTTTGACATTTATCTGGCTCTGACCAAGATATACAAGTCTCATCCTGACCGTTTGAGGGACTGGGTAACCCACCCCAAGGCAAACGGCTATCAGGCTCTTCACGTTACGCTCATGAGCAATACCGGCCAATGGGTAGAGGTTCAGATCCGAAGCCGCCGCATGAACGATATCGCAGAGCAGGGTATCGCGGCACATTGGAAATACAAGGATGGCTCAAGTTACGAGGAGGATGAGACAGAGCTTACCCACTGGCTGGAGACAATCAAGGAGATTCTGGAGGATCCGCAGCCTGACTCGATGGATTTCCTGGATACTATAAAGCTCAATCTGTATTCATCGGAGATATTCATATTCACTCCAAAGGGAGAATTGCGTACCATGCCTCAAGGCAGTACTGTTCTGGACTTTGCATTTACCATCCACACCTATATGGGAACCAACTGCATAGGTGCTAAGGTTAACCATAAGCTGGAAGCTATCAACTATGAGCTTAAGAGCGGCGACCAGGTTGAGATTCTTACTTCCAAGAGTCAGAAGGTGAGTCCCGAGTGGCTGGATTTTGCTACAACCGCCAAGGCCCGCGGTAAGATTAAGCAAGTGTTGCGTAAGGAGGAACGTGCCAACCAGAAGTTCGGTGAGGCCATATTCCATGAATTCCTTGAGAAAGAGGAGATGGAGGTTGACTCGGACAAGATGGAGCGTATATGCCGTCTGCACGGAATGGGCAGCCGCGAAGAACTGATGATTGCCCTTGGCCAGAAAAAAATAATCCTGGGTGATGCCGAGCGTAATATAATAAAAGGAGAGAGTGACAGCTGGTACAAGAGGTTCTGGTCATCGTTCTCATCGTCATCATCAAAAGACAAGGACAGGAAGGAGCAAGCCGATAATACCGTTGGAGTTGATGTAAAGCGGACGCTTATCATCAACGACATGGATATGCACAAATACACTTTCGCCCCGTGCTGCAATCCCGTTCCCGGAGATTCTGTCCTGGGATTTGTCGATGAAAACGGACACATAACCATACACAAGCGCAAGTGTGAGGTAGCCAATAAGCTCAAGTCCGGCAACGGCAACAGAATCCTTACGGTAGAGTGGCAGATTGAGAACAGCCTGTTCCCTGTAACCATCTACATGAAGGGACTTGACAGCATAGGTACACTTGGACAGATTACCGAAATCATCTCCAAGAAGATGAACGTAAACATGAACAAGCTGGTGATTGAATCCAAAGAGGGTCTGTTTGAAGGCACCATCAGTGTCCAGGTCCACAGCCTCAAGGATGTGGATAAGATTCAGAAGGAACTCAAGAAAATCAAGAATATCACAACGGTTGTCCGCAAGGAGGAGTAGCGTCAAGCTCTCCCAATATGGCTACAAGCTCCTCACGTATCCTTTTGAGACGTTCCACAATATCGTGGGTATCGGCAGTCTTCTGAGGATTGTCCTTAAGACGGCCTTTGGCTCCCTTGATGGTGAGTGATTTCTCCTTAACCAGGAACTTAACCTTCTTTATCTGTTCTATGTCTTCTACGGTATAATGACGTACCCCCTTGGCGTTCTTCTTGGGATTGATCTCCTTGAACTCCTTTTCCCAGTAACGCAGGGTGCTTTCCGGAACATCAAGCAATTCCGATACCTCTTTTATAGAATAGTACTTCTTTAGAACTTTGTTGGGGTTAAGTGCCATAGTCCTGATATGTTTAGTCAAATACTTTACCGTGATTCTCGGCCAGGTTGATCATCTCCTCATACTGATCGGCATCCAGGTCCATGAAGTAGTAGTTTATGGGGTTTACATCCTGCCATTTGTTCTTGGCCTTGTCAAGGATATGAACCTCATAATGGACATGCGGGCCGGTACTCTTTCCTGTCGAACCTGCCAGACCGATCTCCTCACTGCGCACCACTTTCTGCCCCTCCTTTACCAGAATCTTGCTCAAATGTGCGTATCGGGTCTTGTAGCCGTATCCGTGATCTATCTCAACCAGGTTTCCATAACCTGTCTTCCACTTGGCGTATACCACCTTACCGTTTCCGGTAGCATATACCGGAGTGCCCGTATCACACGTAAAGTCCATTCCGTGATGGAACCGGCGGACGTGATAAATGGGGTCATTGCGGTATCCGTAGCCCGATGCCGTGCGCTTAAGGTCCTTGTTTGATACGGGCTGGATGGCAGGCAGACAGGCCAGCTTGTCATCCTGCTCACGTGACAGTTCAAGCACTTCATTGAAAGAACGGGTCTGCATGTATAGCTTCTTGCTCAGCATATCCACCTTCTGGGCTGTGTTGACCACAAGTTCGGCATTGGACATGTCTGTGAGTTCGGCATATCTGTTTGTTCCGTTGAATCCTGCCTGTCGGGCCACTTCGGGTACGGGATCGGCCTCCAGAAGGACGCGATACAGGTTATCGTCTCGCTCTTCTATGTCATGAAGCACAAGCAGTGCGTCATCAACCTTACGGGAAAGCACCCGGTACTGTGACTGCAACCGGCTGTTCTCTACAAGAAGGTCCTCAACCTGAGGCGTGCTTATGATGAACCAGTAGATAATGAAAAAGACACCTCCCAATAACACCGACAGCAGGAACCTCCACACCCAGGACATAAATCTCTGGCCTAGCGTGGGGAATACCCTGCGGTATACCCTGCGATTGGGATCGTACTGATAGTAAATCTTCCTCATAATCTTAATGCAACACGCAAAAGTAGCGAAATTATTGTACCTTTGCAAGCCAAAAGAATACAACATAAATAAGATATGATGACAGCTAAGGAAATCCGCGAATCATTCAAGAGTTTCTTTGAGAGTAAAGAGCACCTGATAGTACCTTCAGCACCCATGGTGGTCAAGGATGACCCCACCCTTATGTTCACCAACGCCGGAATGAACCAGTTCAAGGATATCATTCTGGGCAACCGTGCACCCAAGAGCCGCCGTGTGGCCGACTCACAGAAGTGCCTGCGCGTGAGCGGTAAGCACAATGACCTGGAGGAGGTAGGTCACGATACCTATCATCACACCATGTTCGAGATGCTGGGCAACTGGTCTTTCGGTG
This sequence comes from Bacteroidaceae bacterium, assembly GCA_045534785.1. GTDB lineage: Bacteria > Bacteroidota > Bacteroidia > Bacteroidales > Bacteroidaceae > Colenecus. The sequence goes on from JAZSKJ010000010.1 coordinate 142,473, forward strand.
ACTACTTCAAGAAAGAGGCTATCAGCTGGGCATGGGAGTATCTGGTAGACGTACTCAAACTGGACCCCAGGAACCTCTATGCAACCGTATTTGAGGGTAGCCCTGAGGAGGGTCTGGAGCGCGACAACGAAGCTGCCGCCATATGGGAGCAGTTCCTTCCCAAGGATCATATCCTTAACGGTAACAAGCACGATAATTTCTGGGAGATGGGCGATACCGGTCCCTGCGGCCCGTGCAGTGAGATTCACATGGATTCACGTTCCGATGCTGAGAAGGCTCAGGTTCCCGGCCGTGACCTTGTAAACAAGGACCACCCCCAGGTAATAGAGATATGGAACCTGGTGTTCATGCAGTTCAACCGCAAGGCCGACCACTCTCTGGAACCCCTGCCCGCTAAGGTAATCGATACCGGTATGGGGTTTGAGCGTCTGGTACGCACCCTGCAGGGCAAGCAGTCCAACTATGACACCGATGTGTTCCAGCCTATCATCAAACAGATAGGCGCACTTACAGGACTTGAGTACGGAAAGGATGAGAAGGTTGATATAGCAATGCGAGTTGTGGCTGACCACATCCGCACCATTGCATTCAGCATCACTGACGGCCAGTTGCCTTCAAACGCCAAGGCCGGTTATGTTATCCGCCGTATCCTGCGCCGTGCAGTACGTTACGCATACACATTCCTGGGCCAGAAGGAAGCATTCCTATACAAGTTGCTGCCCGTGCTCATTGACAACATGGGTGACGCTTATCCCGAACTGGGTGCCCAGAAGACACTCATAGAGAAGGTAATCATTGAGGAGGAGGAGTCATTCCTGCGCACCCTTGACACCGGTATCAAGCTGCTTGACAAGGTAATGGCCGATACCAAGGCCGCCGGCAAGACAGAGATAAGCGGTGTGAGCGCATTCACGCTGTACGATACCTACGGATTCCCGCTTGACCTTACCGAACTCATACTGCGTGAGAACGGCATGAGCGCCAACATTGACGAGTTTAATGAGGAGATGGGCAAACAGAAGGCCCGCGCCCGCAACGCCGCCGCCGTTGAGAACGGTGACTGGGTTGTACTCCGTGAGGGTGAGACAGAGTTTGTAGGTTATGACTTTACCGAGTATGAGACCTCTATCCTGCGCTACCGCGAGGTTAAGCAGAAGAGCGGCGTAATCTACCAGATTGTACTGGACAAGACCCCGTTCTATGCTGAGATGGGTGGTCAGGTAGGCGACCAGGGTGTGATAGTAAGCGAGTTCGAGACAATCGAAATAATTGACACCAAGAAGGAGAACGGCCTGCCCGTTCATATTACCAAGAAGCTGCCACAGCACCCAGACGCTCCCATGATGGCTTGCGTTGATACCGACAAGCGTCACGCCTGCGAGGCTAACCACACCGCGACCCACCTCGTTGATGAGGCTCTGCGCGAGGTTCTGGGTACACACGTTGAGCAGAAGGGATCGCTTGTTACCCCCGACGGACTCCGCTTTGACTTCTCACACTTCCAGAAGGTGACCGATGAGGAGTTGCGTCAGGTTGAGCGTCTGGTTAACGCCAAGATACGTGAGGACCTGCCGCTTCAGGAGCATCGCGACCTTCCTATCGAGGAGGCCAAGAAACTCGGTGCTATCGCACTTTTCGGCGAGAAATACGGTGATAAGGTACGTGTAGTACAGTTCGGTAACTCAATAGAGTTCTGCGGCGGCGTACACGCCTCATCAACCGGCCGCATAGGTATGTTCAAAATCGTATCCGAGAGTTCGATAGCAGCCGGCGTGCGCCGTATCGAGGCTATCACCGGTGAGGCTGTAGAGAATATGGTTTACAACATTCAGGATACCATCCTAGCACTTAAGGCCGTACTGCCCGGATCTTCAATAGAGACCGCGGTAAAGAAGGCTATCGATGAGAATGCCACCCTGAAGAAACAGGTAGAGGAGTTCCTCAAGGAGAAAGCCGCTCAGGTAAAGGAGAGACTCGTCAGCCAGGCCAAGGACGTAAACGGTATCAAAGTTATAAGTGCCGTTTTACCCGGAACAGCCGCAATGGTAAAGGATATGGTGTTTGGTATCCGTGCCCAGTTCCCGCAATCCACAATTGTAATAATAGGCAGTGAGGAAGCCGGCAAGCCTATGCTCACCATAAGCGTAAGCGATGATCTGACCAGCCGCTTCAACGCCGGACAAATGGTACGCGAGGCAGCCAAACTGATTCAGGGCGGCGGCGGTGGACAGCCCCACTTTGCAACCGCTGGCGGTAAAAACGCTGAGGGGCTGCATGCTGCAGTTGAATCCCTGCTCAAAACAATCTGAAGCAATATACAAAACAAGAGGTGGTTCAGTTGAACCACCTCTTGTTTTCAGTCGGGGTGACTGGATTCGAACCAGCGACCACACGCCCCCCAGACGCGTACTCTAAACCGGGCTGAGCTACACCCCGCTGAGTTTATCGGGCCTTACGGCTTTCAAAACCGGCGCAAAGGTATTCCTTTTTATGATATTATCCAATAAATCCCCCAAAATTATTTTGAAGATTTCTTTACTTCCTTGATTTTTGCCTTGACGGGAGCTTTCTTCTCCTGACTGTTGATTATGGCAGGCAGAAGCATGAAGTCCTTGAGAGGCTTAGCCTCAGTAAAACCCATTGGAACGGTATGTCCGTCCTCATTGTACTCAAAACCAACAAAATACCTGGCATAGGGGTTGAGGCGCTCCGTAGAAAAGACGGTTGTAATGGAGTAGGTCTTTCCGGGTTTGATCTTTATTTTCTTGGCGGCCAGCACCTGCGCACTGTGTTCGCGCTCTACTATTCTCAGGAATATGGGACCTGTGTACAGGCTGTCACCCTCATTTGTCACCTCAAAAGTAACATATCCCTCATCTCCTACATGGAGTCCTTCAAGTCCCAGGATGGGATCACTGCTCATTTTCAGGTTGCGGCCGAAGTGTGGAAAACTGATGAACTGTGCATTGGCGGAGACTGCGATCATTGCGGTGAGCAACAGTGAAAACAACTTTCTCATAAACATTGTGATTAATTGGACAAACCAAAGATATGCAAAAGAAATTCAATTGTCAAGAATTCGGATGTTTTTAACCTTCACGGCAAAAATCCAGCATTTCAAGAAACAGTTCTTGGGTCACGGTACCCGTACATAGTTTTCCTTCCGGTCCGGGTAACAGACAGACAATCTCTTTCTCTCCTCCAAGGCACCGTGTCTTTAGCCAATCATACCATTTACAATCGAGAATGACAGGCCCGTAGCTTTGGCGTGTCTCATATTGCTGTAAGCGTAGAGTGTGCTGGGACAGACCGCACAAGGCAAACCCCAGATATGATGCACCTGTCTGGGCCCAGGCGCTGGCTGCTCCTTGGGCATATACTGCCCCATGATCCGATGCCGCCTGGTCCAGTGCCTTCTCAAAAATGTAAGAAAAAGAATCATGCTCCATTGAATGCAAAAATAATATAAATCATTTCAATGTGCGTTTCCCGATTAAACCATTATGTCTCTGAAATGTCAAAACGTTACATTCAGCGTTTATGAAGAGAGCTTATCTGTTACTAACCATATTCTCACTGCTCATACCTTCAGTATGTGCCGCCCAGAAAGCAGACACAAAGGAGAAATCCAAACTGACCGGTAAAGCCACCGTCAATGCGCATATCATAGACGGATCAACCACAGAAAATATGCCGCAGGTGACAATTCAGTTATACGAGTTGCCTGATACCACATTCATATACGGAACCATTACAGATAATGAGGGCTGGTTCAATATCAAGAAAGTGCCCGTAGGCGAGTTCCTCCTCAAGTATTCATTTATGGGTTACACTTCTCAGGAGTTCGGTTTCAAGGTAATCAAGGAAGACCGTGAGCGTGCCCTTGGCGTATTCAGGATGTACGAGTCCAGCATAATGCTGAGTGAAGCCGTCATTGAGGATGCATTACCTCCCACACAGGTGGTTGATGATACTCTTATGTTCAACGTGAGCGCTTTCCGCGTTCCAGAGGGATCGGTACTGGAGGAACTCATAAAACGTCTGCCAGGTGTCGAGGTCGATGAGAACGGCAATATCACCGTAAACGGCAAGACCGTAACACGTATATTGGTTGACGGTCAGGAGTATTTCGGCAATGACCGCCAGATGGCCACCAAGAACCTTCCGGTAAATATAATCCACCGCATCAAGACTTACCAGCGTCAAAGTGACCTGGCCAGAATTACAGGTATTGATGACGGAGAGGAGGAGACGGTCATGGACTTGGAAATCAAGCCTAACATGCGAAACGGCTGGTTGCACAACATAGACGGTGCAATAGGCAAGCCTGTGGGTAATAATGATTACGGAGACTGGATAAAGTACCTGTGGTCCGGCCGATACACGCTTAACCGTTTCCAAGCCAACACACAGTTCTCTGTCAATGCCAACACCCAGAACTCCGGAAGGGGTAACGGTGTGAGCTATACCAGTCAGTTGGGTGTGAACTTCTCAAAGAATATAGGAGAGCCATTCCCCCGCCGTCGTAATGAGTTCCCGCTGGTTATAGGTGGTAATGTAAGATATAACGGTTCTACATCACGTTCCGTAAGCGAATCGGAGTCGGAGACCTTTACAACGCAGTACCAATCGGCTTCATTCCGTAACAACCGGTCCAACAGCGATAGCGGTAACGGAAGCGTAAACGGAGAGTTCCGCATGGAGTGGCGTCCGGATTCATCGCTCAATATCATATTCCGTCCAAGTTTCCAGATAAGCCGCAACCACAGCAACTCAAACAGCGGTCAAGTAACGTTCAACACGGATCCGTACATAGCTACGGAGATGGAGAATATCCTGGATGAGTACACTGGCCTGTCTACAGAGATGATGGACTCCATAGGTGTCAACTCACAGAAGAGCTACAACCACAGTGAAACCGGGAACAACCAGTTGAGCGGTGAGTTCCAGTTTAACAAGAGGTTCAATGACCTGGGACGTAACTTTACAATACGCTTCACTTTCAGCAGTACCAAGGGTACCAATGACAGCTATTCATTCTCTGACCAGAAATACTATCAGGATCACAGGCGTGACACCATAATGAACCGCTACAACCTGAATCCGACTGACAACAGCAACTGGTCGGGCCGTATCATGTGGAGCGAGCCCATTGATTCGGGACGCGGAAATCTGCAGTTAAGTTATCAGATACAGGTTAGTAACCGTAACCAGAACAGGGAGACATATGTGTTCTCATCTTATGATGATGACAGATTCCTGGATTGGTATGATTCCTGGTTCATACCAGATAATTATAAGGAATACCGCGATGACAGGTTGAGCCGTTCAGCCACAAACGTATCCCGCAACCATACGCTTACACTGCAGTTCCGCTACAATTTTGAGAGATCTAACATAAATCTGGGTGTAAACTTCATGCCTCAGTATACCGGAATGGACAATTTCCAGTATATGGGTAAGGTTATAGGCGATACATCACGTGTGGTATACAACTGGTCACCTTCACTCAATTACCGTTTCAGGTTCAACCGTCAGAAGAGCATCCAGATTACCATGCGAACCAACACCAGCCAGCCCAGCATGGAGGATATGATGGATATTACAGACGATAGCAACCCGTTGAATATCCGTAAGGGTAATCCCGGACTTCTGCCTACCCTACGCAATACAGTAGAGGCTGATTACCAGAATTATATACAGGAAACCAGTAAGACTATCAACCTGCGTCTGTCGGTTGAGAACTCGTTAAGGAATATTGCCCAGAGAACGGATTATGACCCCAATACTGGTGTATCAGTAACCCAGCCTCAGAATATGGAAGGATTCTGGACCAACTGGAGTACATCCGGCAACCTTACTTATAACCAGACCATCCCTAACACACAATGGCGTTACAATGCAAGTGCCAATGCATCATACAGGCATCAGGAGAGTTATATGAGAACCGGTAATATCGGTCAGTACAACCCAGGAGCAGGCACAGGAGGTGCTGCGGTACTAAGTTCTACCAACAGCATATCGGCTGGCGAGAACGCATCGGTGACATACCGTAACCAGTGGCTGGAAGTGACTGCAAACGGCCGTTTCAACTACAACCACTCCGAGAACAATCAGCGTCAGAACCAGAATATGGATACCTACACGTTCAGTTATGGAGGCCGCGCCAATGCCCGTCTGCCTTGGAGAAACCTGAATCTGGGTACTGACATTACTATGCAGAGCCGTCGCGGTTACAGCGGATCATATAACCGCAATGACCTTATATGGAATGCCAATGCATCGTTCAGCTTCCTTAAGGGAAATGCCGGAACTATCCAAATTCAGTACTATGACATTCTGAATGATGAGACCAATGTAACACGTACCGTATCCACAACCGGACGTACCGACACCAAGAATAACAATATCCACAGTTACATCATGGTACACTTCATACTGCGTGCCAACGTATTCGGAACACGAGCCGCACGTCAGCAGATGCGTCAGGAGAGCAGAGCTATGATGGGTGGAGGCGGCGGATTCGGTGGCCGTGGTGGAATGGGCGGTCCCGGCGGTGGTAGAGGAATGTAATGGTCCGAAGGACACGACCGGAGGGAGCTAAGCGACTACAAGGAGCGCTTTTGCAAAGCAAAATAAAAAGAGATTTAGTACATTTTTTATTTAAAAAATGAAAAATGTACAGATCCGTACACTTTCATATCTGTAAAGCGGGGATGATCCTTAAAGTCATTTCCGCTTCCGTGCTCTAAAACAAATATCCCATCGTCCTTGAGCAGGTTTCCGTCCAATATCAGATCGGGTATCTGGGCAATGTTTTCCAACTGGTATGGGGGATCGGCAAAGATAAAGTCAAATCTGGTGCTGCATCCTGCAATGTACTTGAATACGTCACCTTTTATAACAAGGGATTTGTCTGTCTTTACGGTCTCCATCACTTTGCAGATAAATGCATAGTGAGCCGGATCTTTCTCAACGCTTATTACGTTAGAGCATCCTCTGGAGAGTAGTTCTATGCTTATGCTGCCTGTACCCGAGAACAGGTCAAGTGCCGTGGCGCCCTCCAAATCTATCCTGTTGGCCAGGATGTTGAACAGGTTCTCTTTGGCAAAATCAGTGGTGGGACGTGCACTGAATGATCTAGGCACGTCCCACCTCCTGTGTTTGTATATTCCGCTTATTACGCGCAAAGTCTGTTATTCCCAGTTACCGGAGTTGTTATCAACCCTCATACCACGATAACGGCCGCGATCGTCACAATCCTCAAGCAGGTTTATGATTTCCTGCCTGTCCAGACCACCCTTGTAACTCTCGCTTCCCAGATAGCTCTCAAACGGAGTCTGCGCCATGAATGTGTGTGTAATCACACCAGTCTTGGAGGTATCCGAAGAGGTTGTCAGCTCAAATTCTGTGCCGGGAGCACTGAAGGGGACATAACGGAGTGAATCGGGATTGATTCTTCCTTTGTAAAGAGAATCATAGAGACTTACATACTCTGTCTCACGGCTGAAAAGGAACTCCTTTGTTCCGTCTTCCCTGATGATGATAAAACCTTCATCAGCTGCTTTCTGCCAAAGAGTGTCTGCCTCATACTTTTTGTTGGCTGCACGGCGGCCGGTAAGCTTGGATGCTTCCTGCTCTGCGGTTCTAGCCTTTGCATAAAGCATAAGGACCTTATTCTCTGTCCAGTCATGGTCCAGCTGGTCATCGGTCAGTTCACCAACCTTCTTTGTAATAGGAAGCTGGCCTGTCTTGATGAAAGCGGCAAGAGTGTCAAAGTTGTTGCAAAATCCACCGTGCTGATAGTTGTACTCAGTCTGGGCTGCCTTGATGTCCATGAGTCTCTCAATAACTGCCTTGTCACGGATGCCTTTTTCATTGGCAAACTTGATGGGGCCCATGATGCTTCCATAAACGATGTAAGCAAGACCAACGATGCAGATTGCAAGAAGTACGTTGATGACTTTTTTCATATCGAATGTTTTTATTTATTTTCGCATCGCAAAAATAGAACAATTATCCGTATTTATCCATAAAACAACATTTTTTTGCTTTTCGGACAGATGATTGACCCTCTTTTTCATGATATAGCAGCCAAATTTCCATTTGAACCGACCGCTGAACAATCAGTGGCGATGAATCGTCTGGCTGTTTTCGTGAACGATCCGGCTCCCCGCCGGGCCTTTCTGATGAAAGGATATGCCGGTACCGGAAAGACAGCTATAATAAGCGCCCTGGTCCGTGCTTTGGTAAAGAACAGAAGACGCGTGGTCCTGATGGCTCCTACCGGGCGTGCCGCCAAAGTTTTCTCCAACACATCGGGTTTTGCTGCCTGCACCATACACAAGAAAATTTACCGCCAGAAATCAATCGTTGATATGGGCAATTTCCAGCTGGACAGGAATATGCATGAGCATACTGTTTTTCTTGTGGATGAGGCGTCAATGATTTCAAACGAAGGGCTGTCAGGCTCAACATTCGGTACCGGCCGGCTTCTGGACGACCTGATATCGTACGTCTACTCGGGCGTTGACTGCCGCCTTATCATGCTGGGAGACCAGGCGCAGCTTCCGCCGGTAGGAGAACGCGAAAGCCCGGCACTTTCGGTTCAGGTCCTGACCTCATACGGACTGAACGTATCGGAGTTCTGTCTGGAGAACGTGATGCGTCAGATGCAGGAATCCGGGATATTGCACAATGCTACGGCATTGAGAGACTACGCCAGAGGATTAGGCCAACCCGGAGGGTTCCGTTTCAGATTGGACGGCTTCAAGGATGTAATCAAAATTTCAGGTAATGACCTGATAGAGACACTCAGTGGTTGTTATAGCCGTGACGGAATTGACGAGACAATGGTACTGTGCAGATCAAACAAACGTTCAAATATATACAACAACGGCATCCGTAATACGATATTGGACCGGGAGGATGAGCTGTGTCGCGGCGACAGCATAATGATTGTAAAGAACAATTATTACTGGACCGAGCATCTGATAGCCGAAGGTGAAGCCGATTCGTATTCCAACATTCCCTCTTTCATTGCCAATGGTGACATAGCGGTCATTCGGCGAATAAGGCGTGAAAGGGAACTTTACGGATTCCGGTTTGAGGATGCGGTTCTTTCATTCCCTGATTACGATGACCTGGAGATGGAGGTAACTCTCATGCTTGATACTCTGCACAGTGAGTCACCATCGCTAACACGTGATGAGAGCGACCGCCTGTTTAACAGCGTGATGGAGGATTATGCGCATATCCCGTCCAAGAAGAAACGCATGGAGAACCTTCGTGATAACAGGTATTTCAACGCCCTCCAGATAAAATACGCCTACGCCGTAACCTGCCACAAGGCACAGGGTGGCCAATGGAAAAACATATTCATCGACCAGGGCTTTGTCCCCGAGGATGGCCGCAACGAAGAATATTACCGCTGGCTCTACACCGCCCTTACCCGCGCTACCCAAACCGTATACCTTGTCAACTGGCCGGGATAAACATGTAATGGCACATTTTTTGTATCTTCGCACTAATAGAATGATTTTTCCGTTATGAATAACGTGGTATACATAATATGTGCAGCGGTACTGCTGCTGATGTTCGTTTTGTACTATCTTGACAGGTGGAACAAGACGCGAGCCGACCGCTCAGAGACCGCAGTGCAGCAGCCCCAGCAGGCCGTACCTGCCGGTGAGTGCTGCGGCAAGCACGCAGTGTGTGAGAAGCAGAAGCTGGCCGAGGCCCGCCTGCGAGAGGCACAGTATTATGACGATGAGGAACTGGACAGGTTCAAAGGCAGGAGTTCGGACTCATATCAGGACCAAGAGGTTGAGGAGTTCCGCTACATAATGTACACCATGCGTCAGGATGAAGTCAGGGAGTGGATGGAATGCCTGCAGGCCAGGGAGATAGAACTTCCCGACGAACTTAAGGAAGAGTGCTACTCAATGATGAATGAGATAGAGTGAACAGAGTCTGATGAGATTGATACGGACAGCATTATACATTCTGTTGTTACCTCTGCTTGCAGTGGTGACGGGCTGTTCCACGTCCCGCAATACTGCGGCATCCCGCTCATATCAGTCCTTGGTAACCAGATACAATGTCTATTTCAACGGCAACGAGTCATACAAGAAAGGTTATGAAGCTCAGGAGAAAGCCAAGAAGGATAACCTTCTGGAAATACTGGACCTCTACCCCATAAGTGATGAGAAAGTACGCAGCACAGGCAAATCTGATTTTGACCATGCAATAGAGAAATCACAGAAAGCCATAAAACTCCACTCAATAACCGTCAAGCCCAAGAAGAGGAAGGACACACCCACCGAATCGGACAAACAGTACCAGAATAAGAACGAATACAATCCGTTCCTCTGGCATGCATGGTTCCTTATGGCCGATGCCCAGCGCCAGAAAGGCGATTTCATTGAGGCGGCCAGTACATATTCATACATCTCCAAACTATACTTTGACGAGCCGGAGATTGTAGCTGAATCACAGTACAAGATGGCACAGTGCTACTCGGAACTGGGATGGAACTATGAATCAGAGGAGTTGTTCCAGCGCTCCGGCCAGACCAAGACAAATCCGGCACGCCGTCAGGATTATCAGGCCAGATTCGCATCTCATCTGCTCAATCAGGAGCGATATGAAGAGAGCATACCTTTGCTGGAAGGTGCTATAGGCCGCAAAGGAATAAGCAAGACGCAACGCATAAGGGAGAACTATCTGCTTGCGCAACTCTACAAGACAACCGGCCGTAATGATGACGCATACCGTATGTTCGGAAAGGTTATCCGTATGAGTCCGCCCCATGAGATAGAGTTCCACGCCCGTATTCAGCAGACTGAGACTATGGCCAAGGACGGCAACATGGGTAAGATCATGAAAAAGCTCAAGCGCATGGAGCGTGATCCCAACAACAAGGAGAGCCTGGACCAGATATACTATGCTATGGGTAACATATATCTGATGCGCGGCGACACCGTAACCGCACTCGGTCTCTACAACGAGGGAGCCGACAAGAGTGAGAAGGCATCGCCCGAAAAAGGTATACTTCTGCTCACGATGGCCAACCTTTACTGGAACATGAAGGACTATCCTAACGCCTCCAGATGCTACTCGCAGGCCATAGGCATGATAGGTTCCGCACATAAGGAGTATGAGACGGTAAAACTGCGCTCCGAGGTGTTGGAGGATCTGGTAAGTTGTTCAGGGACAATTGTACTGCAGGACAGTCTGCAATGGCTCTCCACGCTGCCCGAGGATAAGCTGTACGCTGTCATTGACCGGGTCATTGAGGATGTCATTGAGCAGGAACGCCTGGAGGAGGAACGGCGCAAACAGGAAGAGAAGGAGCAAGCCCGTAACGGATCTGCAACCGATATGTCTATTGCCGATGATGAAGGCTCATCGGCCGGAGGGTGGTATTTCTACAACAAGAAAGTGGTAGAGCGCGGAGCAAAGGATTTCCGCAACCAATGGGGTGACCGCAAGCTTGAGGACAACTGGCGCAGAGCCAACAAGACTACGCTGGCCCCTGTTGAACAGACCTCCGAAACATATCCTGAAAATCCTGATGAGCTCTCACTGGATACACTCACCGACGTGATAATTGATTCCCTAAATTACACGCCGCAGGAGACCGATCCCCATAAACGCGAGTATTACATACAGCAGATTCCCTACTCCGATGAGGACAAGGCCAAATCCGACCAGCTGATATCTGAGGCACTCCTGCAGCAGGGAATCATCTACAAGGACCGCCTCAACGAATACCCCGATGCGGAGAAATCACTCACCAGAATAGTGACGGATTATCCCCTGTCCGAAGAAGCTGACGAGGCAATGTACAATCTTTACCTCATGTACTCGCTCTGGGGCAGGAACGAACTGGCCGACAGTTGCCGTGCAAGGATGCAGCGCCTCTATCCCGAGAGTGATTACACGGTAATGGTATGTGATCCTGACTATATTGACAATGCCCGATACGGCAAGCACCGCGAAGACTCCATATATGCCGAAACCTACTCTGCGTTCCGTCAAGGAGATCTTATGACTGTAAGGAACAACTGTCAGATATCGGCCACCAGATATCCCAAAGGACAGCATCGGGCCAAATTTATGTTCCTGGATGCAACACTTGACCTTCAGTATGGCCAGGTGGACACCTTCCTCGTGAAACTGAGGGACATTGTCTCCAGGTATCCGCAGAATGAGATAAGCCAACTGGCCGGACTCATTGCCCAGGGCATACAGAACGGAAAGATTCTGCAGTCCACATCATTCGCCTCAATCTGGGACCGCCGCAATGGTACTGCCCAGAGCACAGAGACAGAATCCGACAGCTTACCCGAATTCAGCGATAACCGCTACCAGCCGTTCCTGTTTGTGCTGGCATATCCCGACGGCGAGCTGGACCGCAACCAGTTGCTCTTTGAGGTTGCCCGATATAACTTCAGCAACTACATGATGCGCAATTTTGACATCAGTTTTGAAACTGAGCAGGGAATTGGCATGATGATAGTGGGAGATTTTCTTAACTTTGACGAGGCTTACGTCTATCAGCGCAGTCTGTATGAGAACTCGGATATGGCCAGCAAACTGAGCGGAATAAAAGCCGTAGTGATAACCCGGTATAATTTGGAAATCTTGCTCAAGCATTACAGTTTCAATGACTACCAGGAGTTCTACGAGGAGCATTTCCTTAACATACCTGAGTTTGACATAGACGGAGCCACACTATTTGAAGAGTACACTGACGATGGAGATTAAGAATGGTACGTTACTCTGGGTCGACGATGAGATTGACCTGCTCAGGGCACATATAATGTTCCTTGAGAATAAAGGCTATGAGGTAGACACCGTGACCAACGGCCACGATGCGCTGGATATGTGCCGTACACGTCAGTATGACCTTGTGCTCCTGGATGAGCATATGGTGGGTATGAGTGGCCTTGAAACCCTTTCACATATCAAGGAGATAGACCCCAACATACCCGTTGTGATGGTCACCAAGAGCGAGGAGGAGAACATCATGGACCAGGCAATAGGCTCCAAGATAGCAGATTACCTGATCAAACCCGTCCACCCTAACCAGATACTGCTTTCACTCAAGAAAAACATCCACAAACGCGATATCGTTACTGCCGAAACAGACCGCAACTACCAGCAGAGCTTCGGGCGGTTGAGCATGCAGATAAATGACTCCCTTACCGCCGATGACTGGGTAGAGGTCTACCGTCAGCTTGTCTATTGGGAACTGGAACTCAAGGAGGCCGACAGTTCCATGCACGATATGCTCAAGATGCAGAAAGCCGAGGCGAATGCAGCGTTTGCCAAGTTCATAAAGCGCAACTATATGAGCTGGATGGCAGACCGTGAAAAGAGTCCGATAATGAGTCCTGACCTATTCAAAAGGTTTGTGTTCCCCGCCTTGGACAGCGGCGAGAAACCGTTCCTCATAGTGATGGACAACTTCCGTTATGACCAGTGGCGCATATTGAGCCAGGAGCTTGCCGACCTGTTTACTTTTGATGAGCGCCTGTACTACAGCATACTTCCCACTGCTACGCAATACGCGCGTAATGCCATTTTCTCAGGTCTCATGCCAGAGCAGATAAGCCGTATGTTCCCGGACCTGTGGGTTGACGAGGATTCCGAGGAGGGCAAGAACCTGAACGAATCACCTCTAATTCAGACACACATAGACCGATACCGCCGCAAGGATACGTTCTCTTATAATAAGGTGAATGACTCAGCATCGGCCGACAAACTTCTGAACCAGTTCAACAACCTTCTTGTAAATGACCTGAATGTAGTAGTGGTAAACTTTATAGACATACTCTCGCACTCCAAGACAGACTCCCGCATGATGCGTGAACTGGCTAACGATGAGGCCGCATACCGCAGTCTCATTCTCTCCTGGTTCCGCCACTCATCGGTACGTGAACTGTTCCGTTCAATGGCTGCCACAGGCCGCAAGGTGATGATTACCACCGATCACGGAAGCATAATGGTAAACCACGCAGTCAAAATAGCAGGTGACCGCACCACCAACACCAACCTGCGCTATAAGCTGGGTAAGAACCTGGGATTCAATCCAAAGGACGTGTATGAGATAACAGAACCGCTCAAGGCCCACCTCCCATCACCCAACGTGAGCACATCTTACATATTCTGTACAGAGCAAGACTACTTTGTATATCAGAACAACTTTAACAGTTTTGCATCTTTCTACAAGGAGACCTTCCAGCACGGAGGCGTATCGCTTGAAGAGATGATAATACCTTTCATAACACTTAACCCCAAGAAGAAATGAACAAAATAACCATAAAGGACCTTGACCATATTGAGGATGCCGCCCGCGAGTTCATCGGCCAGATGGGCGATGATACCGTATTTGCTTTCTACGGCAAGATGGGTGCCGGCAAGACCACATTCATAAAGGCTATCTGTAAGTTGCTGGGCGTGGAGGATGAAGTCAACTCTCCCACTTTCGCCATCATAAACGAATACCGGTCCCAGACTACAGCCGAGCTTATTTATCACTTTGACTTTTACCGCATCAAGAAGCTGGAAGAGGTCTATGACCTGGGGTATGAGGACTATTTCTACAGCGGAGCCCTCTGCTTCATAGAGTGGCCCGAGTTGGTTGAGGAACTCCTTCCGCTTGACGCAAAAAAAATAACCATCACCGAGAACAGTGATGGTTCACGCACAATAGAATAGTACAATTGTACTATTCGCCTAGCGAATCAACGTAGTCAGCCTCGGCCTCGACGATGAGGATAACCTCATCGGCCGGGAAGGAACCTATCTTGTCTTTCTTGGCCTCCTTGATTATATAGGCCACCAGCGCATCGTTGTCTATGTTGATGCAGCCGTCGGCATCGGGTTCCTGGTCCAGCACACCGCTTGTGGTGAAATAGTCGTTTATGACATCCAGTATATAATAAAGAATGTCATCGGTATATTTCTCCTTCAGGTCCTGGGGCAACGTATTCTTGATATACTCAACGGTCTTCTGATCGTCAAGGTCATCCTCAAGGAACTCATCTTGTGCCATAATCAAAGCAGAGCGTTGAGTTTATCCTGATAGATATTCTTCATGGCAAGACCTACCACACGGTCAACCTCCTTGCCATCCTTGATAAGCACCACAGTGGGAACATTCATGATTCCGAACTTCTCTGTAAGTTCGTCATTCTCCTCGATATCGCACTTGCCTATTACGGCTTTGCCTTCATACTCCTGAGCAAGCTCCTCTATGATAGGCCCCAGACGCTTACAGGGTCCGCACCAGGTTGCCCAGAAATCCATCAACACAGGCTTGCCCTGCGAAATGATCTCATTAAAATTCTGAATCGTGATTTCAATTTCCATAATCTCTTTTTATTTAAATGATAAATTAATTGATTCCTTGCTTTTAAGATAACTCACCAACTCCTGAGTCACACTTATCCTGCGGCTGGCCGATGTCAACGAAACCCTGCTGTTATCCGAATCAGCCAGATTGTTGAACACAAACCTAAGGGTAGTCTTGCCTTCCGTATGAGTCAGGGTGTCCAGGTCACTCACTAACTCCTTGTCAAGTTCGGAAAGCGGCATACTTATCGTGAGGCTGTTTATTGCCGTATCTTTTACATCCTGCAGCAACTCTATGGAGTTTATCACAAAATCTATCCTCTCGGGATTATACCTGTATGGTTCACATTTTGCCTTGATGAACAGGAAATTACCCACCTTCATCATATTGCACCACTTGAGCCAGGGCTCGCCAAACAGAGCTATCTCATGCGAACCGGAGAAGTCTTCGATCGTGGTAAATCCGCAAGGCTTGCCGTTCTTCATACGTGACTCACGCACACCGGTAACCACGCCTCCCAGTATAAGGTCCTTGTTGAGCAAAGCCGCCTTGTCATCCAGTTGAGCCATACCTACAGTACATACATTCTCCAGAATGACCCTGTACTCATCGAGCGGATGAGCCGAAAGGTATATGCCCACCAGTTCTTTCTCGCGATTCAGGCGTTCCAGTAACGGCCATTCGGGCGCTTCAGGAATTACGGGTGTGGCTATAAGGTCCGTATGTCCCATATCGCCAAACAGTGAGAACTGTGATTCCATACGGTCTGTCTGATACTTGGTTCCGTAACGCACCAGCACATCGGCAAACACCTCGTTCTTGCCGTAAGGCTGGACAAACTGCTCACGTCTTATCTCGGGAAAACAGTCAAATGCTCCGGCCATTGCCAGATTCTCTATGTTTTTGCGGTTGCATGCGCTCAGGTTTACGCGCTGCACAAAATCAAAAATGCTCTTGTACGGTCCGTTTGCCTTACGTTCACTTACAATGGCCGATACCGCATTCTCACCCACTCCCTTGACCGATGCCATGCCAAAGCGGATATCACCCTTGGCGTTGACACCAAAGCGTGGTACGCTCTCATTTACATCGGGCCCAAGTACGTTTATACCCATGGACTTGCACTCGTCCATCAGTTTGGTCACCTCAGTAATATCACCGGCACGGCTCAGTACTGCAGCCATATACTGTGACGGATAGTTGGCCTTGAGCCAAGCGGTCTGGTATGCCACCCATGAGTAGCATGTAGCGTGAGACTTGTTGAAAGCGTATGATGCAAACTTCTCCCAGTCGGCCCATATCTTCTCCAACACCTTGGGATCATGGCCGTTGGCCTGGCCGCCGGCAATGAACTTGGGCTTGAGATGGTCCAGTTTGTCCTTGAGTTTCTTACCCATAGCCTTACGCAGGGTATCACTCTCACCGCGGGTAAAGTTGGCCAGCAAGCGTGACAGCAACATAACCTGCTCCTGATAGACCGTGATTCCATAGGTGTCCTTGAGATAACGGTCCATTATGGGAATATCATACTCAATAGGCTTACGGCCCAGTTTGCGGTCAATAAAATCCGGAATATAATCCATAGGACCCGGACGGTATAGGGCGTTCATAGCAATCAGGTCCTCAAAGACCGACGGTTGCAACTCACGCAGGTATTTCTGCATACCGGGCGATTCAAACTGGAACGTTCCTATGGTACGGCCCTCGCAGTAGAGCTTGAATGTCTTGGGGTCATCAATGGGAATCTTGTCAATATCCACATCAATGCCCAGGCTGCTCTTGATATTCTCAACAGCCTCCTTTATGATAGAAAGGGTCTTAAGGCCCAGAAAGTCCATCTTTATGAGGCCGGTATCCTCAATCACGCTACCCTCATACTGCGTTACCAGCAGACGGTCACCCGTATCCTTATCGGTAGCCCACGATACCGGCACCCAATCGGTAATATCGTCACGGCATATAATTGTTCCGCAGGCATGAACGCCGGTTCCACGCACATTGCCCTCCAGCATCTTGGCAAACTTGATGGTGTTACGCAGACGCTCATCCTCGGATGCGGCCGCCTGCTGCAACTCCGGAACGCACTCCAGCACATTGGTCAGGTTCATCTTGCGGGGCTTGCCGCTGGGATCATCGGGCAGGCGGTCAGGAATAGCCTTGCAAAGGTTGTTGGATATATCCAGCGGCACCTCCAACACACGAGCCACATCCTTGATGGCCATCTTGGTGGCCATGGTACCGTAGGTTATGATATGAGCCACCTTCTCCTTTCCGTATTTCTCGGTCACCCACTGCAGCACACGACCTCGGCCGTCATCATCAAAGTCCACATCGATATCAGGCAATGATATACGGTCAGGGTTGAGGAAACGCTCAAACAGAAGGTCATACTTGATTGGGTCAATCTGCGTTATACCCAGACAGTAGGCCACAGCCGATCCGGCTGCCGAACCACGGCCCGGTCCTACCGATACGCCCAACTGTGTACGGGCAGCGTTGATAAAGTCCTGCACAATAAGGAAATACCCCGGGAAACCCATGGTCTTCATGATGTGGAGTTCAAACTTAAGCTGCTCCATCACGCTCTCCGGTATGGGATCACCGTAACGCACCTTGGCACCCTTGAATGTCAGCTCGGCCAGATAATCGGCCTCCAGTTTGATACGGTACAGCTTGTCATAACCGCCCAGCTTCTTTATTTTCTTGTCGGCATCCTCCTTTGACATGACTGTCTCACCATGCTCGTTGCAGGTAAACTCCTTAAAGAGGTCTTCCTCGGTCAGACGCTGACGGTACTCATCCTCAGTCCCGAACTCCACCGGAATCTCAAAGTTAGGCATGATGGGCGGATGGTTGATTGAATACTCCTCAACCTTATCCAATATCTCGACCGTACCATCCAGTGCCTCCGGAACATCTTCAAAGAGACGGTTCATCTCCTCGGTGGTCTTGAACCACTCCTGTTTGGAGTAACGCATCAGGTTTGGGTCATCGGGAGTACGTCCTGTAGAGAGACATATCAGCAGTTCGTGGGCATCGGCATTCTCCTCATCAAGAAAATGGACATCGTTGGTGCAGACCAGTCTGATGCCATGCTTGCGTGACATCTCAATGAGATATTTGTTCACGTTCTGTTGCAGGGGGAATGCCTCATGATTGGCATTGGGAACAGTTGCCTTATGGCGCTGGAGTTCCAGGTAATAATCCTCACCAAACAGGTTGTGGAACCACTGCACTACCTGCTCGGCCTCTTCAATCTTACCCGCCGTAATAAGCTTGGGCACCTCACCGCCCAGACAGGCTGAACAGCAGATTATACCCTCATGATATTTTTCCAGGTCATACTTATCGGTACGAGGATGGGAGTAGAAACCGTCGGTCCAGGCGCGAGACACAATCTTTATCAGGTTGTGGTAGCCCTTCTCATTCTTGGCAAGCAGTATAAGATGGTAGTTGGCGCCGTCCAGTTCCTTGCTTTCACGCTGTTCCTTACGGCGGGGTGCCACATAGACCTCACAGCCTATAATTGGCTTAAAGTGCTTGCCCTGTTCCTTAAGTTTGTCATTGACCTTGTCGCAGTAGTTCTTGAACTCCTTGATGCCCATCATGTTGCCGTGATCAGTTACGGCAACGCCGCGCATACCATCTGCAATAGCCTTGTCTACCAACTTCTTGATGTTGGTCTGGCCATCCAGCAGAGAGTACTGCGTATGGACATGTAGATGAACGAATTCCTGCATAATGCTTCCGTGGCCGAAAAAGTTCTTAAAGTTACTCCCATTTGGAAACAGTCACAACCGTGAGCGCCTCAAAGTTTTCAACAAAATACAATACAATAAGTATGCCATTATTAGCTTAAATATCCTATCTTTGTCAATCATTATCAAAATACGACATGGCCCAGAATAAAGGAAATCAGCCCGCAATCAATCCCGAGGGAAAGACCACGCTTACCATAGTGGCAATTCTTTTCTTTGCCATCAACCTGCCGTTGTTTCTTATCCATGCCTTATACGGATGGTGGACTTATGTCGCTATGGGAGTAACCCTGCTTCTGGTATGGTTCTTTATCCATTTTTTCAGAAATCCCGAACGCCGTTTTCCCAGCGATGACCATGAGAAAGTGGTCGTATCACCCGCCGACGGCACCATAGTCACCATAGAGGAGGTCGATGAAACCGAGTATTTCAATGACCGCCGTCTTATGATATCCATTTTTATGAGCGTTTGGAGCGTGCACGCCAACTGGTTCCCCGTAAACGGTACGATAACCAAGGTAGAGCATCAGGACGGATCTTTTCATGCAGCCTTCAAGCCTAAGGCCAGCACTGAGAACGAGCGTTCAATGGTAGTCATCAAGACCCACGACGGTAACGAGATAATGCTCCGCCAGATAGCCGGTGCACTTGCCCGCAGGGTAGTTACATACTGCAAACCCGGTGATGAAAGCCGCATAGACACTCACATGGGATTCATCAAATTCGGCTCCAGGGTAGACATCTATCTGCCGGTTGATTCGCTGATTTGCGTCAAGCTCAACCAAAAGGTAACGGCCGATATCTCCATCCTGGCAAAATTATCATGACAATGGCTAACAGCATAACAAAGCATATTCCCAATACCATTACCTGCTGCAACCTGCTTTCGGGCTGCATGGCAGTGATGGCCGCATTCAATGCCGATGCCTGGCACACCCTTCTCTGGGTTGTGGCCGGCTCGCTGTTTGACTTCTGTGACGGCCTGTCCGCCAGACTGTTCAAGGCATATTCACCTATCGGCAAGGAACTGGACTCCCTGGCAGACCTTATCACATTCGGTCTTGCTCCCTCAGTACTTTGCGTCATGACACTGCGCCAGTTCAACTACGCCAATGACACAATAGCAGCAATCATTCCTTACATCGGTCTGATTATTGTGGTTTGCGCGGCACTGCGTCTGGCCAAGTTCAATACAGATGAGCGTCAGACTTCATCGTTCCTGGGTCTGGCAGTACCTGCCAATGCGCTGTTTGTCTGCGGCCTTTTCCAGTTCAACCTCATTGACCTGCCGGGAGCACCGGGCTTCATAGTACCGTTCATTCTTTTCTTCTCTTGGCTGATGACCAGTGAGATACCTATGTTCTCGCTCAAATTCAAGAACCTCAAATGGGCCGATAACAAGGTCCGTTTCATATTCCTTATTGTAGCTGCCATAATCCTTATCATACTCCGTGAGAAAGGTCTTTCGGCAGTAATAGTCTGGTATATCATACTGTCAGTTCTGACAAAAGGTCAGCACTGATGACAGAGGCAAGGTTTTTGCCGTTAGTTAATATAGAAAACGTAATTCATGCTTATACTTTTCTCAGTCATAATAATTGTCCTTCTTTTTGTACTGCTTGCAGTGCTGACTTTTGCACGTGACCTTCTGGCTACGTTCCTCAATGCCATAGTAGGTTTCTTCAGGAGGCTGGTAGGCCGCGGACAGGAACAGAAAAAGACCGAGGGACGCCAGACTGTAGGCAAGCGCACACGTTCCAAAAAGAAAGTCCTCTCCGATTCCGACGGTGAATACGTAGATTTTGAGGAGGTAAAGAAATAAAGAAGGGAGCTCACCAGGCTCCCTCTCTTTTACTTGTGCACCAGGGTGCCTATGGGCTCACCCGCTATCACCTTCTTGAGGTTGCCGGGAACATCCATATTGAATACGTAGATGGACAGACCGTTCTCCTTACACATTGTGGTGGCGGTCAGGTCCATAACCTTAAGATTGCGGTTATATATCTCGTCGAAAGTTATCTCATCAAACTTGGTGGCAGTGGGATCCTTCTCGGGATCGGCCGTATAGACGCCGTCCACGCGGGTTCCCTTGAGCATTACATCAGCCTCAATTTCTATGCCGCGCAGTGATGAGCCTGTATCGGTGGTAAAATAGGGATTGCCGGTGCCACCTACCAGAATGGCCACCTGGCCCTGTTCCATTGCATCAATTGCTTTCCACTTGCTGTAAAGCTCGCCTATAGGTTCCATACGGATGGCAGTGAGCACCTTGTTGGGACAATCAATTGATGTGAGGGCTGAACTCAGTCCCAGACCGTTTATTACGGTTGCCAGCATACCCATCTGGTCACCCTTGACGCGATCAAAGCCCTTGCCTGCGCCCTTGAGACCGCGGAATATGTTACCGCCGCCAATCACTATGCCTATCTGCACACCCATATCATGTATCTCCTTGATCTGCTGTGCATACTCACCCAGACGCTTCTCGTCTATACCATACTTCTGCTCACCCATCAGGCTCTCGCCGCTGAGCTTGAGCAATATCCTTTTGAATCTTGCCATACTGAAATCTGAATTTAATTACACAAAAGTAGTTAATAATTCATTTTTCCGGACGCATTTTATTCTCTTTTCCGTTTTATATGCAGATGCAACGGTTTTGCAGCGCATTTTTGTTGTTTTGAGGATTCCGTTATGATACTTTTGCCCCGTAACCAATGCCGTTAAAGAACCGTAATGCGGTTTAACATGACATGTGTTCAGAATTATTAATTACACAACCAGTTTGATAATGAGAATACGTTTTTCTGCAATTGTCTTTTTCTGCGCCTTGTACAGCATAGCGTCTGCCCAGGAGTACGTTGATTTGGGATTGAGTGTAAAGTGGAGTACCTTAAATACCGGTATAACAGCCGACAGACCTGTAGGCTGGTATTACCGCTGGCCCGATGCAATGGCAATCAAGACTACCGACGGCAGCCGTATGGGCACCAAGGCCGAATGGGACGAGCTGCGAGAGTACTGCACCTGGAAGTGGACAGAACAGAACGGCATAGGCGGCTATCTGGTAACAAGCAAGATAAAAGGATATACGGACCGGAGCATATTCCTGCCCGCTGCAGGCTGGCTTCAGGACGGCCAGCTGATGCAGGTAGGCACATACGCATCATACTGGTGCTCAACCCCGGGAGTCCAGCCTGATGATGAGGCCGCATACGGTTTCAATTTCAAGCGCGGAGCCGATGAGTGGCACAGCGAGAACCGTGAATCGGAACAGTCGGTGCGTATGGTGATGCCGTTGTCAGGTAAGGAGGTGTCCGGAATCACGTTAGAAAAAACAAAACTCTCTTTACAGCAGGGCACAGGCACCAGACTGAAAGTGACAATGGGAAAGCGTGACGTGAACAGCGCCTGCACCTGGAAATCCTACGATGAAAACGTAGTAAAAGTTATTGGAGACGGCCTTTTAGTGGCCGCAGGTCCGGGCAGCTGTAAAGTACAGGTTTCCGCATACGGCAAGACAGCCCAATGCACCGTAACCGTAACTCCTCATGAGTTTGAATACGTGGATCTGGGATTGAGTGTTCTATGGGCCAATGCCAACTTGGGGGCATCGGCTCCGGAGAGCTACGGTAACTATTACGCATGGGCCGAGATTGAACCCAAGGAGTCTTTCTCTTGGGGTAACTACCGCTACAGTTCCTTTGTACAGGAAGACGGTATGGACAAATATACCGCCCAGGGGCAGTCCCATCAATTCCTCAAGGCCGACAATCTTAACCGTCTTGAGCCGACCGATGACGCAGCCACAGTAATGTTAGGTGACGGTTGGCGTATTCCTACCAACGATGAGATTGTAGAGTTGGTGAAAAACTGCACGTATGATACCATTACCCTAAACGGTGTAGCCGGAATGCGTTTTACAAGCAATGTTCCCGGATTTGAGGGACACAGCATATTCATTCCCTATTCAGGTCAGATGAACGGCAATGAGCCTATTGAAATAGGAAAACAGTTCTCTCTCTGGACATCGATTGCAGGCCGTGGTTCCAGAGGAAGCTGTTTCAGTACCATAGGTTCAGTAAACGGAATGATGGGAGGTTTGTCGGAACTGCCCCCGGTTGAAGTACTGAGAATGGCATTTAACTTCATGTTCAACGGTTATGAAAGCAGATTCATAGGAATGAATATACGTCCCGTGCGTTCCCTTACCGATGATATGTTCACATCACTCTCCCTGCCCGCGGAGAGTATGGATATAAGTTATGGTACCATACGCAATGTGGAGGCTGTGATGAAACCCTCCGGACGTCAGGTCAAACCAACCTCCATCAACTGGAGCTCATCGGCACCACAGATTGTATCCATCGATGAAAACGGTTTTTTGACAGCTGTCGGACAGGGCACATGCGTGATTACCGCAGAGACTGAGGGGCGTAAGGCTCAGATGACAGTGAATGTGTCATTGCCCGTACCGGAGGCGGTTGACCTGGGTCTGAGCGTAATGTGGGCATCGGCCAATCTGGGCGCTTCAAGACCCGATGAGGCGGGAGGATATTTTGCCTGGGGAGAGACAAGCCCCAAGCCGGGTCTTTACAGCGGTGGGAATTATAAGTTCGGCCAATATACAAATGAAATGACCAAGTATAATTTCTATACCAGTCCCGGTCAGTGGGGAGGAGCAAAATACCCGCTTGATTACAAGGAGACTCTTGACCCTGAAGATGATGCAGCCGCAGTACTTCTGGGTAACGGTTGGCGTATGCCCACTGCCGATGAACTGTGGGAACTCAAGAACAGATGCACCTGGGAGGCAAAGTATGTACAAGACACTATTGAGTACAATCATGACGACACTGTTGAGCTCTATTTTGAAAAACGTCTTCTTGGATATGTCATCACCAGTAATGTTCCCGGATATGAGGACCGTAGCATCTGGCTTCCAGCCACGGGTTTCATAAATGATTATAATCATGATTCAAATCCTGTTAATAGAGGAGATGCATATTACTGGACATCGACTTTGGGACAATCCCTGGATAATGGTGACAGACGCTGGAACGGCAAGAATATCAGGCCTGTAATGGAACTCCCGCAGTCAGAACACCGCAAAAAGGCGGAGCCCGATCCGGTCAAGCCTTTAAGACACAACGCCCAGGTTGACCTTGGATTAAGCGTATTGTGGGCCGATTGCAATGTAGGTGCCGACAGCCCTCAGGAAACCGGAGCCCGCTTTGCATGGGGCGAGACCGCACCCAAGACCTATTATTCAGAGTACAACTACAAGCACATGAAAGCCTTCAAGGACCAGAACAAGTGGTGGTACTCCAAATATACCACTACTGATGAAGATCCCTATGTGGATGGCCTGACCAGGCTGAGTGCCGAGGATGATGCAGCCCGGGCCAACTGGGGAGGCAAGTGGCGTATGCCCACCAAGGAGGAATACAAGGAGTTGTATGAAAAATGTGAATGGACCCAGGATTCCGTTAACGGAGTGAAAGGATACCGCATAACAAGCAAGGTTCCCGGATATACGAATAAATCCATATTCCTTCCTTATAATTCAAATTCTTTTGACAGGTTATTCGATTATGATTATGAAAGAGGTATTTATATGACATCCGATAAAATGAGCTCCGAAAAGGGATATATGTGGCGTGGATGTGTAGTACTGGAGTTCGATGAACATGAATTCGGGACATCCGATGAGGTTGAGCTTGACTTTGGAGAGAATGCAACGTCTTTGCTCGGATCAAGGATGTCTAAGATACATATAACATCCAGAGACAGAACAAATGGTTGTTGTGTACGTGCCGTGTGTGAAAAATAAAAGATTACAGATATGAGAACTATCAGATTTTGGTTATTGTTGTTTGCTGGGATTCTGGCTGCATCGGGCGTTCAGGCCAAGAAGAAGGACATCTTGAGTAAGGAGAAAGGCAGCATAACGTTCCGCGTAGATCCGGACCTGCCGGAACCTACAGGTGAAAGCCTGAGCGGGATTATGCGCAGTAGCGGTAGGCTTGTAAGTGATATACTTGACAGGAGTGAAATTCGCGGTGAGAACCAGAGGGTTGTGGCATGGGGCATAGGTGATAAGAACTATGCCTCGTACGGACAGCACCCCTTCTTTAAAGGCATGATTGATGCTTTTGCCGATCATCGGCCGGTGGTTCTTACGCCCGATGTAATCTGGTTCCTGATCTGTCAGGGATTCGCGCATTATGTAAATGATAATCCTGAGGAGCTGCGCAACCTGTTTGTGGATCATGAGGGCAAGATAGACCTTGTGGTGCAGAGCGGTAAGGACCTGTTGAGCGGTGAGGCCGATTGGGAGGCCATAGTGGACAGCTTCTACGTGCAGATTCGCGACAACACCAAAGGCGATATTGCCGATATCATCTCGGAGAAGTTCTCCACGACCGGTGTAACTGAACACATGGTGTCACAGATTGCGCTTATGGAGACAGTAAAGTCATACTTTGACTACATTGTGATGTATATGTCCTGCGGCATACCAAGCGTAACGCTTAAGGGCACCCCCGATGACTGGCAGTCCATTCTGGACCGCACCCGCAAGCTGCGTGCGTACGGCATAGACTGGTGGGTTGATGACCTGGAGCCCATTCTCCAGGAGTTTGTCAATGCTTCAAAAGGCAAGCCGGATGTTGATTTCTGGAAGAGCATTGTCAAAAAATACCGCCCTGGTGATGTGCGTGGACTCAGTTGCGGAATGGATATCGGCTCCACCAAGTTTGACGGCTGGTTCCTTAAGTTCCTGCCGTATGATGAGAACGGACGTACCCCTGCCGAGGTCAATATGGACCATAACATGCTGCCCGAAATGGTCAGGACCGAGTATAAGTATATAATATTCAATGACCTTACCGGTGAGGTGGAACAAACCATGATGATGGAGTTCTGGGCCGGAATAGTAGGTATGGAGGTTGATCCCGTGACTTATGCCATGACTCCCAAGATGGGATGGTTTACACGCATAGAAAAGACCGAGGAGGAGCTGCTTGAGGAGTTCAAGGCAATGGACAATGGCGAAGGATTCTCGGACGGACTCATGCTCAAGGTAAACAAGGTTCCCGATATAATCCGCAAGATGGGCCGAATAAACAGTCTCACCCTACGTTTTGTGGGCAAGGTTGTCATTCCGGACTGGATGGACGGCAAGGATATACGCTCACTTGAGATATCGGGCTCCATGACTCCCGATGAGGAGGAGGCACTGCGTAAGCGCTTCCCCAAAGCCCGTATCAACGGACGGGCTCTTCTGGATTATGATGAGGTCTTTTAAGCGTGCAATTGCACAAACTGAACCTGTTTAAATTCATAGGTCCGGTGCTCACCGTTGCGGGTCTGGAGCATCAGGCAACCATCAGGGCGAATGCCCTCTATACAGGCCTCAAACTCTCCTTGTGCATCACGGAACTTATGGTACCCTTCTCGGCGGTACAGACGGCTGCGGTAAAGCTTATCCACACTGGCCCGCTGCCCTGGGGTACCAAGTTCCATATAACCTATGAAACGTTCTATTATATCGTTTAGCAAGGCATCACGGTCATAATCACGGCCGGTTATGTTCTTGAGTGAGATTGGGTTGGGGGCATCGCTCACAAATACCTCCTGATTCACGTCCAGGCCCACGCCCACAACAGTGTCCAGGATTGAGCTGCCCTGCAGGGTATTCTCAATCAGGATGCCGGCCATCTTGAAGTCCTTATAATATATGTCATTTGACCATTTGACTGAGAATCCTTCAGTTAACTCAGGTCCGGCTGCTGCAATTACGGCATCCGATACCGCCAGCGCAATAGCTTCCGATATATAGAACTGCTCCTGCACCTTAATTCCCTTGGGATGTGCCAGAATACTGAACAGAAGGTTCTTGCCCTGCTCAGACTCCCAGGTGTTACCCTTCTGTCCGCGACCGGCCGTCTGGAAATCGGCCACCGCAACCTCATAATCATAGGCGGGGTCACCGCCTTTAAGTTCACGCAGATAGGTGTTTGTGGAACCTATGCTGTCACTTCTGTGCCACTTTATCTTTTTCATCATTCCACCGGCGGAAAAAACGCCTGCTCTATGTGTTCAACCTTAAAATCCCCATCCTCAATGCTGATGGAAACAATATCAAACCTGATATCCATGTCAATCCTATTGAATCTGATATACGCATCGGCCGCATGTACAGTACGCCTTATCTTTTTGTCATCGACAAATGACCACGGGTCACCGTAATCCGTGCTGGTACGCGTCTTTACCTCCACAAACACAAGTGTAGAGTCTTTTGTCACAATCAGATCCAGCTCCTTGTGGCCGCTTCGCCAGTTTCGGTCCAGTACGGTGTAACCGTGTTCCTCAAGATACCGGGCGGCGATATCCTCGCCTTCACGCCCCAGAATAAGGTGTTTTGCCATGAATGTCAGTGTTTATAGTGCAAAAGTAGTCAGTTTGTTGAGTTATTTTAATATCTTCGTACCGATTTCGTGCCGCATATGGAGAAAAAGGGTACCCAAACAAGAAAGGAGCGCTACAGTTTTCTGGTAAATCCGGATGAAAGACAGACCATAGAGAACTATCTGCGCAAATATAAGATCAGGAATCGCAGCCGCTGGATGCGTGAAACCCTGATAACTTTCATCATCAAGAACCTGGATCATGATTATCCCACACTGTTCAACGAGCAGGAGATGCGCCGATGAGTAATGAGGATCAGGATATCAGATTTATGAGAATGGCCTTGGATGAGGCCAAGGCTGCTGCGTCTGAGGGAGAGATTCCTGTTGGCGCCATTGTAGTCTGTAAGGGTATGGTTATAGCGCGTGCCCACAATCTGACCGAGACCCTGACCGATGTTACCGCTCACGCCGAAATGCAGGCTATCACAGCCGCCGCCTCATACTTAGGAGGCAAATATCTGAATCAATGCACCCTATATGTAACGCTTGAGCCCTGCACCATGTGCGCCGGCGCCATAGGCTGGTCACAATTGGATCGCCTAGTTTACGGCGCATCGGACCCCAAACGCGGCTACACTCTCTACGCCCCGAACGCGCTCCATCCCAAAACCCAAGTCACAAGCAGCATTCTGGCCGACGAGTGCGCCGGAATAGTTCAGGAATTCTTTAAATCGAAACGAAAAGGATAATCTTTGTGTTCTGTACCGCTCGCTTAGGAAGTTTCAGTTCAATTCTCTTTGCGGTATTTGTCCTCAGTTTCATCATCCAGCATGCTGAGGTAGCTGGTGTAGCGGGAGAGATGGATTTTTCCCGATTCCACCGCGCGTTTTACGGCGCAGTCGGGCTCGCTTGTGTGCATGCAGTTGCCGTAACGGCAATCAGCAGAATACTTGAAAATCTCGGGAAAATAGTGGCTTATCTCCTCGTGCTCCATATCGAATGTACCGAATCCTTTGATTCCCGGAGTGTCAATGATCCAGCCGCCCTCTGGCAGTGGGAACATCTCGGAGAATGTGGTTGTATGCATGCCGGTATCATGTTTCTCCGATATCTGGCCGGTACGCTGGTTCAGGTCAGGCAGGATATGGTTTACAAGAGTGCTCTTTCCCACTCCGGAGTTACCTGCTATAAGTGACACCTTATCCTTAAGAAGACTGCGGACACTGTCCACACCCTCTCCGTGCAGGGCATCGCACTCCACACATTCATATCCTATGGAACGGTACAGCAAGGTAAGCTCATCGGCAGTATCCCTATCCTCTGCGGTCAGCAAGTCCGACTTATTGAAAACCAGAATTACCGGGACCCTGTAAGCCCATGACGATGCCAGGAATCTGTCGATGAAAACGGTAGAAGTTACAGGATGATTTATGGTAACCACCAGCAGGCACTGGTCCAGATTGCAGGCCAGAATATGGGACTGTTTGGAAAGATTAGAGGAACGCCGTATTATGTAGTTACGGCGCTCCTCTATGCCTGTGATATATGCCGGCTCCCCGTCAGGTGCCGGGCTGAACTCCACGTAGTCGCCAACGGCTACGGGATTGGTGCTTTTAATGCCTTTGATGCGGAACGTTCCCTTAATGCGGCACTCCTGGTCGCGTCCGTCGTCGGTCCGTACCAGATAACTGCTGCCTGTATTACGAATAACTAATCCGCGCATCAGCCGTTATACGGTCATTATCTCTTTCTCCTTCTCGGCAAAGAGCTCGTCGGCCTTCTTGATGTACTTGTCATGCAGTTTCTGCAGCTTGTCCTCTGCATCCTTCTCTGCATCCTCGGGCAGACCGTCCTTCTGAGCCTTCTTAAGGGCATCAATGGTTTCACGACGGGCGTTGCGTACCGATACTTTGGTGCTCTCGGTCACCTTTCCGCTCTGCTTTACAAGGTCACGGCGACGCTCCTCGGTCAATGGCGGAATGGCCAGACGGATAATTTCACCGTTATTGGTGGGCATGATACCTACAGATGAGTCAATGATTGCTTTCTCAATGACCTTGATCATATTCTTGTCCCAGGGACGGATGGCAATGGTGCGGGCATCGGGAGTTGACAGCGCAGCCACATTATTGAGAGCCACCATAGAGCCGTATGAATCCACGCGGATATCATCCAGGATACGCACATTGGCCTTTCCGGCGCGAATATGGGCAAACTCATCTTCCAGGTGCATGATGGCCATCTCCATCTGCTCCTCAGCCTCATTAAGACAATTATTTACATCAAACATAACAGGGTTGTTTTTCGTTTGGCCTCAAAGATAGGTTAATTTTGTTCAAAATACCATATATTATTACTATTTTTGCATGATTAAAAAAAGAACCTGATGCTGACCGACTGTTCACAAATACTTGACGGATTCAACACCATCTCTCTCGACGAGATGTCATCGATACGTCTGATGAACAGGATTGACAGCAAATATCTGGCAAACGAAACACAGCTTTACAGGCTTCTTGAGATGGCCGGAGATGATTACATGGTTCAGTCTATCAATGGGATACGCCAGTCTGAGTATCGTACCCTCTATCTTGATGACAGATTCAACACAATGTACCTGCACCATCACAACGGACATTTGACCCGCCAGAAGGTACGCATCCGCACTTATGTCGATACGGGAGACCATTTCTTTGAGATAAAACTCAAGAACAACCACGGCCGCACCAAAAAGAAACGCATCCACCTTACCGGAGCGGACACTTTCATTCAGGAGGGTGCCGCTGAGTTCGTTCAGGAGAACGCCATGCTTTCCATTCCGCTAAGCGATATGATGCCTAAGGTGGCCAACCATTTCAGACGGATAACCCTGGTGAACAACGCCAAGACCGAAAGGCTCACCATTGACCGGCATCTCTCATTCCACAACAGTGAGACCGGCCTGGACCGGAACATGGACAACCTGGTGGTAATAGAGGTGAAACGAGACGGCAACACATACTCGCCTATTCAGGACCTTTTGCGTGAACTCAGGATATTTCCGAGCGGTTTCAGCAAATACTGCATCGGAATGGCTCTCACCACTCCCGGAATAAAAAGGAACCTTTTCAACGAAAGAATCAGAAAAATAGAAAAAATCACATCAATATGCTTATGAATCTTTTAACCCCGCTGATAGGCGGGCTCAGCCAGTTGGCTGCTACAGCATCCGAAGAAACCGAGCTGTTTGGAGAAGAGACCGAAAGTCTGCTCTCTACACTGGGCTCCACACCTTTCTGGCCTTCGTGGCCAAGCATCTGGGAGATGGTAATCCGTCTTCTGATCAATATCATAACCATAGGCATCATAGTCCATGCCTTCTATTATCCCAAGGCCAAAAGACGTGACTATTACTTTACATTCTCCATTATAGGAGTGAGCATTTTCCTGCTCATCTACCTGATGGGCGGCGTAAAGCTCAAGATAGGATTTGCCCTGGGTCTGTTTGCCATATTCGGTATCATCAAGTACCGTACCGAGCAGGTTCCCATCCGTGAGATGACCTACATGTTTGTAATTATTGCAGTAGCCGCCATAAACGGTCTGGCCACCAGCGTGAGTTATTTTGAGCTGCTGGGAACCAATCTGATATTCATTATAGCTCTGGCTATCTGCGAGAACACCAAGTGGATGAAACACGTACCCACCAAGCTCATCAAGTATGACAATGTAAAACTGGTGGCGCACGGAAAGGAGGAGGAACTGAAGGCTGACCTGGAGAAACGCCTTGGTCTCAAGATTATTCGAATTGAAGTGGGTAATGTGGATTTTCTCAAGGATTCCGCCATTATCAAGATCTATTATGAACCCATAATGGATGAGTTCGGAACCATTGACACCGTAATGAAAACAGGTAAGATAAGATGAGATTGTACAGAGTCAAATCCGGCATCCGGGCATTAATTGCCGTAGCAGTCATGTTTATCATGGCCCAAGGCAGTGCTACGGCCCAGTCCGGAACCGGTCTTTGGACCGGGGTCGGCCTTAAGAAGGACCTTCCCAAAGGGATGAATGCCGAGTTTGAGGCCGAGTGGCGTCAGACCGGTTTCTTTACAGAAACTGACCGCTGGTCGGCAGGAGCATCGGTAAGCAAGCGTCTGTACCGCAACAAGGACAAGACATTCAATGTCAGGGCAGACCTTGGCTACAGATACATGTTATCCAACCGTCAGGAGTATACGACCGACAAACGTGATCCGGAGTTGTTTGAGCAGGAAGACGGTATGCCTGCTCAGTATTATCTGGACAACCATATTGACTTTAATCTCACCAATGACTTTCTGGAGAGCCGTCACCGTTTCAGCGCTTCCGTATCGGCCGGATATGAGGTCGGCAGGTTCAAGTTCAGCCTGCGCGAGCGCGGACAATACACATACTCCTGCGGCAAGGCTGACATCAGGGACAAGCACCGCTTCAGTGAGAAAACCGACATGATTACCGGAGAGTCCTATTATGAGGATAGCATAACCGTTGTCAGCGTAAAGCCTTCATCAAAGGTAATCCTTAGAAGCCGCATATCGGTGGATTATGACATACCGCATTTCAAGCTGGATCCTTTTGTATCATATGAGGTGTTTTCTGATTTGAGCGGAAGGGAAGCTTTTGAGAAGGGGCGTCTTACAGCCGGTACAGGTTTCACGCTTAAAAAGAAACATGCGTTCCAGCTGGCATACATCTGGCAGAACCGCATTGACGATGACGAGTCTGTAAAATCGGCTGTCAGCATAAACTATACATTCAAATTCTAAAGGACTTATTACATGAAAAGACTGCATATTCCGGCACTGGCAGCAATCCTGGCTGCTGCGGCACTGTTATTGACAGGTTGCAATCCTGACGACGACTCCAAGAAGGACGGCGGCAATACCGATCCCGTGAATACCGGCAACGCAAAAGTGGAGATAGCCACCGGCGATGCCACAGA
This sequence comes from Bacteroidaceae bacterium, assembly GCA_045534785.1. GTDB lineage: Bacteria > Bacteroidota > Bacteroidia > Bacteroidales > Bacteroidaceae > Colenecus. Next base: position 174,972 of record JAZSKJ010000010.1, read on the forward strand.
CATTAAAAAGAAATCAGCCATAATGACAGCGACATGCGCTATCACCGATGCTGACGGATTGGGCGGCATTGCATGTTTTTACTATAATTCCACCGCCGGCAATGCAGAAGCTGTCAGGCAGAACGGTATCAGAGTATTCGCAGACAGCATTACTGAAAGCAGCAAGACATTCAGTGCTGCCGTGAGCGGCCTTGACCCTGACACCAGATATTATTATGTGGCCTGCATAACCTTGGACGGCCACGAGTATACCGGAACAGTCAAGTCATTTACCACGCTGGCATCCGATGAAGGTCCCATGGTCTTCTATCAGAAAGACGGTATCGTGAGATACATCGCCCATTCCGCATTGGACGACATCCAGGAGGCCGATAACGTCAACATCGTAAAGTACTGCTTCAGTGACAGCCGCGTGGCATCGTACTCCAAGAACATGCTGGACAGCGTCACATACAGCTATCCTTCAGGCATTTCATTCTCTGCATTCCCGGATGCATCGGATTTCAGAAGCGCCATTGACAACGCCGAGACTCCCCAGCCCAGATCCGTAACAGAACCTCCCGCCTCGGATGAGGATGCCGATGATTACAGTGATTACATTGAGAATTTCAGCGTAAAGAACTCTATCGTATTCACTTGGGCAGGCAATGATGTCACATGGTCCGGAACTGTTCCCAGCGGTGTGACAATCACCAAGGACCAAGGTCATGTAACCGTACAGTCTACAAAGGGCAAGATGAAATACCGTCTGCAAGGGACTACCTCTGACGGTTCATTCAAGGTTGCCGACATGAATGTCACGGAGACCGATGACAACAACAAAAAGTTCATTCTGGAACTGTATGGCGTTGACATCACCAACCCGAACGGCCCGGCCATCAACATACAGTCCGGCAAAACCATCCTGGTCAACATGCCTCTTGACAAAGTCAATAACCTGAAGGACGGCGCAGTCTACACCCAGACCGACGGCGAAAGCCAGAAAGGTACTTTCTTCAGTGAAGGCCAGTTGGTATTCAGCGGACCCGGTACACTGAACGTTACGTCATTGGGAGGTCATGGAATCTGCAGTGACGACTACATAAGGTTGCGCTACAACGCAGGTAACATCAACATAACATCAATCAAGGACGGTTTCAACACCAAGGACCGTTTTCTGATGTACGGCGGTAATATTACCGTCAAATCCTCAGGTGACGGAGTGACCGTACGCCGCGGTCCGTTTGAACTCTACGGAGGATCTCTTGATATCAGTTGCAGCGATGACGGAATAGTATCGGATTATTCTCTTGAAGCCGATGTGGCTTGCGTGAAAATCGGAGGAGGAAACCTCAAGATTGTGACTACAGACGCAAAAGGCCACTCAGTCACGACCACCGGAAACCTTACCATTGAGAACGGAACTGTAACTGCATCAACTCAGGGTGCTGCTTCCAAATGCCTTACCGCCAGCGGTGAAATTGTAATTAAGGATTCATACATCAACCTGACCACCCAGGGTGACCCGCTGTTTGACGAGGATGAGAATGACTGGTCATCGGCTGCCTGCATCCGCGCCAAGAGCAGTCTTTCAATCTCAGGCTCTGATGTATATTTGCTCAGCGCCGGCAATGGCAGTAAGTGTATAAATGCCGCATCCGATGTGACCTTGGGGAGTTCGGCGCTGTCCTTGGTAACGAATGGAGACGATTATGACGGTGACGGAAATAAGATCAGGTCACGCGCCATAGATGTCATCTCCATGTCTGTAAATGACGGCACATCGTTGGGTATCAGTGCTGCAAAGACTGCGGTCTATGTAGAGACAGGACTTAACGTGACAGGCGGCAACACATTCGCCTACTCACTGTCTGATGAGACAAAAGCTTTATATGTAAAAGGAACGATAACGCAAACCGGAGGACTGGTCATGTCCGGTCTGTCCAAGTAAATGAGAAGGCTGATCATACTGATGTTGACGACACTTCTGACTGTCAATCTTTTCAGTCAGATTAATGATGTTGTCGCATCCGACAGCCTCACCAAAAGCCTGGACTTGGACAATCTGCGCAAGATATCATTTAAGGATGGCAACGTTATAGCCACCTATTCGGACGGAACGTCGCAAAGCAGTAAGATGTCAGGCTCGGATAAACTCCGGTTTACCACGGATAAACAGGATGAGGAGGTTTCGGAAGGGGCATCCCGTTATACCATATATGACCTGAGCGGACGCCCCGTCAAGACCCACACCGACCGAAGTTGTGACCAGCCATTTGACCTTAATGGCCTTGGTTCAGGGATATATCTGCTCAAGACCGGCAACCGCACCATCAAGATTGTCAAATAAATCAGAAAAAGTTTGTCTACATCCGCAAAAAGGCATAATTTTGCACCCGCTTAACAGCAATTAGAGGTAGAGCCGCTAGCTCAGCAGGTAGAGCACATCCCTTTTAAGGATGGGGTCTCGGGTTCGAACCCCGAGCGGCTCACCAACAAAAAAGAGACTAAGAATCATCTGAAAGCTTGCTTTCAAGAGATTCTGAGCCTCTTTTTTGTTGGAATGATGGCCCGTGGCAGGGCCAGGGGTCATCATTTCAGGCACTTTCCTCGGAAAGTGTCTGGTGATAACTCCGAACAAATTAATGACTGCCGACAACCATTATCCATGTCATCGGCAGTCTCTTATTAACCTTAGTATTTATATGAGGATGTGTATTTCTGGTATAGCGGTACAAAAATAAAATCACCTTATTAATATAAGGTTACAACAATATTAAGATAATGTTACAATCTTGAATACAGCTGATATATTTCCATTGCTGCTTCCATAAAGAGGGGACCAGCAAATCACAAACTATCACTATATTTGCATAATCAAGACAAAAATCATTCAAGATAGGATCTATGAAAGTATTACTGATAAACGGAAGCCCCAAGGAACATGGCAACACCTTCCAGGCGCTCACCGAAGTGGCCAACACACTAAATGCCGAGGGTATTGAGACTGAGATAGTTAGCATCGGCAAAGAGGCTGTTCATGGTTGCATCGCATGTGGGTATTGCGGCAAGACGGGCAGATGCACCTACAACGATGATCTGTACTACAAGATATGGCGGACAGTGCAGGACGGCATCGACGGACTTGTGGTAGGCTCACCTGTCTATTATGGTGGTCCTAACGGTTCGCTTTGCGCTCTGCTGGACCGTGTGTTCTATACCTTGAGCCAGCAGTTGCAGTACAAACCCGCCGCCAGTGTGGTGGTTTGCCGTCGCGGTGGAGCTTCGGCAGCTTTTGATCGTCTTAACAAATACTTTACTATCACCAATATGCCTGTGGTCAGTTCACAGTACTGGAACATGGTATACGGCCAGACTCCCGGACAGGTAAAGCTGGACGAAGAGGGCATGCAGACAATGCGGACGTTGGGGCGCAATATGGCCTGGATGATCAAGAAACTGAATGTGGCACAAGACGGACATCCCGAAAAAGAGCCACCCCTCAGGACCAACTTCATCAGATAGTACAAAAGGGGAAAGTCCCCAAGCCAAACAAAAGGAATCGCATTGAAGGAGAGAAAAGACATGAGTGATCTGGAAGAACTTAGGAAGGCAATAGTTACTTTCACACAGGAGCGTAATTGGGATCAGTTTCATAATGGAAAGGACTTGGCTTTGGCGTTGTCAATCGAGGCTGCCGAACTCAATGAGGCTTTTTTGTGGAAAAAACCCGAAGATGTCAATATTGATAAGGTAAAGGAGGAGCTGGCAGATATCGTAAATTACGCTATACTTATAGCCGATAAGTACAACCTTGATATCAAGCAGATTGTGTTGGATAAGATTAAGAGGAATGCCCTGAAATACCCTGTAGAGAAGGCTTATGGCAGTGCAAAGAAATACAATGAGCTATGATTATCTACAAGGCTACCAAGAGGCAGTTTGTAAGTGACGTCTTTAATGATGTCATTGCAGACAACATTGACCAGGCTTTCTATGAGCATCTGGGCCGACACACGTCTCCTAACGAAGTTCGCTCTTGGAAAAACTCCATGCAATACATGTATAGGGTTGTCAATACCTCCAGTTTATCTGATGATGTAGGCATAGCCATTGAATACCAGATTCCGCTTACTTCCAAACGCGTAGATTTCATAATCTCAGGAACAGACTCCACAAATCACTCACACCTGGTTGTCATTGAGCTCAAGCAGTGGGATTCGGCACAACCCACATCCAAGCCAGGCATTGTACTTACACGATTCCAAGGCGGTCCGTCAGAAACCGTACATCCCTCCTATCAGGCTTGGTCATACGCATATATGCTCTCCAACTATAACCTGACCATACAGGAGGAGAATGTAGGCATATCACCTTGCGCTTATCTTCATAATTACACGCCCGATGGTATCATAGACAGTGCTCTATATGCCGAATACACCACACTTGCACCCGTATTTCTTAAAAATGACGCTGCACGTTTGCAGGGATTCATCCTTAAGCATATCAATAAATCATCCGGAGATGATATCATATGGAGAATAGACAACGGCCGCATCCGTCCGTCCAAACAATTGGCAGACTCTCTTTCATCTATGCTCCAAGGCAATGAGGAATTCAAGATGATTGATGACCAGAAGGTAGTATATGAGACCGCTGTATATCTTGCAAATAAGGCGCAAAACGGAAAGAAACAGGTGCTGATAGTAGAAGGCGGTCCGGGGACAGGCAAGAGTGTGCTTGCGGTAAACCTGTTGGTAAAATTTACCAATAGTGACAAGTCTGCACTATATGTTACCAAGAATCAGGCTCCGCGAGATGTCTACACCGTAAAGTTGTCAGGTACATTCAAACAGACATATATCAGAAATCTCTTTGTGGGAAGCGGTCAGTTTACCGATGCACCGCAAGACTCAATCGATGCACTGGTGGTTGATGAAGCACACAGACTGAATCTTAAAAGCGGACTGTATGCCAACAAGGGTGAGAATCAAATTAAGGAAATAATCAACGCTGCCCGTTTTTCGGTCTTTTTTGTTGATGATTATCAGCGCATCCACATGAAAGACATAGGCAACGTGCAATATATCAAAGAATGTGCCCTAGAGTTAGGTGCCGATGTACATCTGGAACATCTCAAGTCACAATTCCGCTGTAACGGTTCTGACGGATATCTCAGTTGGATTGATAATGCAATACAACTCAGGGAAACAGCAAATGTAATTCTTACTCAGGAGGATTTTGACTTCCGTGTATTTGACTCGCCCGTAGACCTTTTCAACGAGATATACAGAAAAAACCAGGTCAACAACAAAAGCCGTATAGTGGCAGGTTATTGCTGGGATTGGGTAAGCAAGAGAGACAGTAGCGCTTTTGACATTGTCTTACCCGAATTCAATTTCCGCAAGCAATGGAACTTCAACGGAAAGGAGCCTTGGCTGATAGGAGCGGATTCGGTAAACCAGATAGGTTGTATACATACATGCCAAGGACTTGAACTGGAATATGTGGGCGTGATCATCGGCCCTGATATGACATTCAGGGACGGACACATCATAACCGATGCATTCAAGCGTTCCGGTGGAGACAGATCCATCCAAGGCTTCAAGCAAAAATATAACATTGACCCCGAGGCTGCGTTGCAGGAGGCAGACCGGATAATCAGGAACACCTATCGTACATTGATGACAAGAGGTATAAAAGGCTGTTACGTATACTGCTGCGACAGCGAACTGGCTGATCATTTCCGTCAGTTACTCTCAGAACCGATGATTGAGACCCAAGAGACACGCATAGAACCCACCGTCAATGATGATGTCAAATATATAGACTTCCTACCGGTATTTTCAATCAAAGCAGCATGCGGCTATTTCGGTGAAGGTGAAGATGTAAGCGAGATAGGGTGGATTCAAGCCGATGGTATAGGACGTCTAAACAGGAACATGTTTGTTGTACAAGCTATCGGTCACTCAATGGAGCCCCGCATTCAGGATGGTGACTACTGCGTATTCCGTGCAAACCCAGCCGGAAGCCGTCAGGGAAAGATAGTTCTGGCGCAGCATCTCAACTTTTTTGACCCAGATAACAACGGAGCCTATTCCATCAAAGAGTACAACAGTGTAAAGACTTTTGATAGTGATGGCGTTTGGCAGCACGAGACCATTGAACTGCGTCCGCTAAATACGGACTATCACACCATCTCTATCCCATCCGATGACGCCGATTCATTCAGGATAGTTGGAGAGTTTATCGGCACACTTTGACGCAAAACAATCCTAATGCGTTAACTTTAAGTAATTGCAGGAGAGCATGGAGCCGGCGGAATCACGCAGATGCATTGCTCCGCCTTGACAGTAGCGCCAGACTTTGCAGTGAGCGCAATCGTCTTTTTTCATCCAACGGCGGTTGCGGTAGGGGCCGAATCCGTTCTCCCAGACTTGCCAGAAATTGTCTTTGTGGATATTGCCCTGATGGTAATCGCTTCTGATACTCAGGCAACCGGATATGGAGCCGTCGCTCAGGATGGATGCCACGCTTACTCCTGCAATGCAGTGGAACAGGTGGTCGCGTACCAGGCCTTCGTAGCGGCCCACAAAGCCCTCACATGAGAAATTGAGTTGTATCCTACCCTCGCGGCGGACCAATGTGATAAAGTCCATCAGCTGTCCAAACTGCTCATCGGACAGCATAAGTTCAGGCTCTGAGACAGCCCTACCCATTGGAGCTACGGTAAATATTCGCCACATCTTTACGCCGCGGTTTATAAGGTACTCCTTAAGTTCGTTCAGATAACCAAAGTTGCACCGGTTTACGCAGGTAATTACATCCCAGGTCAGGGCCGGATGCTCATTAAACCAGTCCAGGGCGGCATCGGCCCGCTTAAAACTCTGGTCACTGCCGCGCATCCAGTTATGCTCGGGCTCAAAGCCGTCAAAACTCATAGCTACTGTGTCCAGTCCGGTCTCTACTAACTCCCGGACTTTGTCCCGGGTAAGCAGCATTCCGTTGGTGACCATTCCCCACAGGTATCCGCGCTTCTTGATCTGGGCACCCACCTCAATGATATCCTTACGTACCAAAGGCTCTCCGCCGGTGGTTATAACAACGCAATGCCCACGGTCAAAACCGGCAGGACAGGAATCCAGAACCCCCAGCAGGTCACTCATGGGAGGATCCTCAAGACCGGCGGTCTTGCGGCAGTCGCTCCCGCAGTGTCGGCAATTAAGGTTGCAGCGCAGAGTGCACTCCCAGAACAACTGGGAGAGTTTGTGCTCCAGCACCTGAGTCCTGAATGCAGCTCTGCCGGACTCAAGTACCAGCCTCTTGGAATGTGAAATTTTGCTGTCCACTATTTCCGGCGTGCCTTTGTTATCTCATTCTGCAACGAGTCAATCTTGTGTCTCATTGCATCGTTTTCCTTAGCACGACGCTTCATCACCTCGGGCGTTCCGTAAATAACGGAGTTCATTCTCTTGTTGAGTTCATCCTTAATGGTATTCATCTCCTCAACCATTCCTTTTACCTCCTTGGAATCACCTGGCATTATAGCCGATGGATACATATTGGCCCCGGCCCTTGTAGCTATATATTCATCAACTACCTCGGCCTGTTTAGGAGCTGAGGCATCAGGTTCGGGCTCCGGAGATTTGTTTACCTTCTTACTGCGGCAAGAACCCATAAGGGCTATTGTTACAATGGAAAGGGAGCAGACAATGAATGTCCATCCCTTTGAAACTAATATCCTGAATCTTCTGTATACCATAATAATGAATGAGTCAAGGTTGATACTTAAGCTCGAACGCCTCCACATTCCTGTATTGTCTGGCGGTCTCACGTGCGTTGTATATCTCTGGTATAGCGTAAAGCTCCGGAAGGTTAAACGACTTGAGCATCTTGCGGTACTTATCGGGATCCTTTTGCGGCAGTACAAACGGCTTGCCCGCATTGCCGTCAGGCCCGATATACACAATGTACGGACGTCCGTAAACCAGGTCGTCACGCTTGGAGGCGAATGCTACCCAACGGCTGTTGCCGCTCCAGCTGTGATAAGTATCGGCTCCGTATGCATTTACCTGCGGCAGCATGTCAATATGACGGGTCTTGAGGTCAATGAGCCACAACTCACTCTCCTTATGCCAGACAGGGAATGTTCCGTACCCGGCTGCGGTAACCATGAGCCAGCGGCCGTCGGGTGAGGCCTTGAGGTGGCTGAACGAAAGGTTATCGCCAGCGGGAACTATAGTTATCACCTTGTCTCCCATACGGCCGGTCTCGGGATTGAACTCCACTACGGCTATATCATAGTGCATCCTGTCTATGCTGTCCGGCTGTTCCTTATGCCGGGCACGGCAAAAGAATATTGTACGTCCGTCGGCACTGAAACAGGGGAATGTCTCCTGATATTCATCGCCACTGGTGACAGGACTGTCAGTTACCGAGAAGTTATCAAAATCCACCACTACCAGGTCTGAGCGCTTATCGTAAACCTCCATACGCTGATCTACGCGACTATGGATGGCAAAGGTTATATCGGCTGTGGTGAATACGGCGTAACGGCCGTCGGCGCTTATATCACCGTATACTCCGCCGCCGGTATTGGCAGTCTTGGTGTTGAGTTTGTAGTTATGTCCGTTACGGGTCAGTATGGTGCCGCCCTTGGGGCCACGCAGATGCATGAATGATGTGCCGGAGCGGTTTGATGTGTGACAGTTCATGCAGCAGAGCTCCGCATTGCGGTTATCGCCCAACAGACGGGTGCGGAAGCTTGTGACATCACGCTGCTCTATCTGTATGCCGCTCCACACCTCATAGGCGGGCTCAATAAGGCGGTAACTCATGTATTGGTCTATGGAATCCTGCGCTACGGTCCAGGTAAATGTGTTCCGGTAGCTCTCTCCGGCACTTACGCTTACCGTAAGCGTATTACCGGTCTCGGCGCTGAGCATACGGTGCCATTTCCTTACGGGGAACCTGACCAGTCCGCGGTGACCACGGAAATTATATTGGCCGTTGGCGCCTTTTACCTCAACCTTGATTGCGGCAGCATGAGCAATCCTGAAATTGAGCGGTGCTATGTTGCAGGGTATGGTTACATCAGTGTAATCCGGGAACATTCCCTCAAAAGTGTCCCTGGTGCCGGCATTGCAACCTGCCAGCATCAAGGTAAGGGATAGGTATATGATTATTCTGTACTTCATTCCTGATTGTTGTTAAATCTTACTGCCATTATGTAGTGCCAATATGTGCCGCGGGCATTGCCTGTGAGCACATGCGGATCATTGGACTCCGAACGGGCCTCGAGCTGATTCAGAAACTTATCCACCACATTCTGACTGATATGGTATTTGTCTACTGTCTCCATCAGAGACTCACTGGAGTTGACGTTTACCAGCAGAGCTTCCTGATAAAGGTCCGGCACTGTGACTATCCGGTCCAGGGCATTCAGGTAATACTTGTCATAGAGACTTACGAATGTGTTGATCTTCTTGTCCAGCAGGTTGGCGCATAGCAGATAGTCTATGGCAACGCGGTTATAGGGACACTCTTGTGCTATAATGGCGAGTGATGACCTGATATCGCCCTGGGCAAAGAACCGGTCGTTGGGAACGGTCCTGGAGCGCCATTTGAGATACTGCTCCGGGATATTGTCGGTCTCTATGCATTTCAGCATGTCCTGTGCCCACTGCCTGTGATTGCGGGTGCGCATCAGTATATCCAGATACTTGCGGGCCACGTCATAGTCGGCCGTAACAACGGCTATCTCCGCCAGACGGCGAAGCATGCGTGTGGAGTAATGTCCGGGCATTACTGTCTGGGCCAGCAGAGCGCAGTCTGTAGCCTGCGATACATCGCCCATCTCAAGCAGCGCATCGGTAAAATAGATCATAGAGAAATACGGGTCTTCACTGCCCGTGGAAAGGAACAGCACATCCTGTGACGAAGCCCATTGCCCTTTCAGCAGGTTCTCCGCCAGACGGCCCTCCCGGGCGTTGCACACGTTCCAGTAGAACCCTGCATACTGTGTCCTGAGGTCCTGCTGTGCCTGTCGGGCCACATCTTTCCACTGATTGTGATAAGCCAGGGTTCCTATCTTGACAACATTCTCAAGCTCACTCTTGACCGATGAGTTGAACACTCCCAGACTTATGGCCATAAAGCCGGTGTAAAGACCTATCATCCAACCTGCATGCTTTATTCTACCTATAAGGACCGACAACACCAGAACCGACAGTATGAATAAGGGCTGGGCAATGATCCAAATCCTGGAAGGATCCATATATCCCTTGCTGAAAGGCCACATCAGTGTCTGAACCGGAGTAAGGTTGTAGTACTTTCCGCACACCATCATAAGGATTATTCCCGCAATCAGTCCACCCCACAGGTTTAGTTTCCTGCGTGAAGCCATCCCCAGCATCAATGCAAAGGTCAGGGCGTGAAACCCGGCAATCACGAACACAGCCGGAACAGCCAGCATATAAACCAGCTCTTTCAGCCGGGAGTCTTTCAGCCGGACAAGCCCGCAAGCCATCCAGACCGACATTACAAGACCCACAGTGGCCGATACGGGATAGTTGATGTTTGTCAGGAAACCGACCTCCAAAAGTATGGGAACGGTAAGTACCAGAAGGTTGGTTCGGACTCCGTTTTCGGACAGTTTGAGGAACCTTAACAAGCCCATCCAGACGGCACCAAGGAGCAGTACGCTCAATAAAGCACCCAGCTTGCCGTTTATGTAGAACTGGGTGAGCCAGTCACCGGCTATTGATGCAGCTACAGCGGGATTTGAAAGATACCAGTTAATGCGGTCGGCCCCCAGCAGGAATATGCTCATCTGCTCCTTGAATTCCAAACGGTAAGGTGCCCAATGCAGCAGGCAGCCCAGTATTGCCAGGAATACCAGACCCGTAATTATTATGTCGTAAAAGATTAAATCTGTCTTACCAATCCTTCTGTTCATATATCCCGATTGTTGTAAATGCAAACTTACGCAAAAAATACGGCAGTTACAGGGATTTTATCTACTTTTGTGTTTTGCAACGCACGCGCGCATACACGATGGCAGGAAAGTTATATCTGGTACCCACCCCGGTGGGAAATCTTGAGGACATAACCTTGAGGGCATTACGCATCCTTAAGGAGGTGGACCTTATCCTGGCCGAGGATACTCGTACCAGTTCCGTCCTGCTTAAGCACTACGATATCCATAAGCCGTTGCAGTCACACCACAAGTTCAACGAGCATGAGACATCGGCCGCTATGGCAAACCGTATTATGGCTGGTGAGTCTGTGGCGCTTATAAGCGATGCGGGTACTCCGGGTATATCGGACCCGGGATTCATGCTGGTGCGCGAGTGTGTGCAGCAGGGAGTTGATGTGGAGTGCCTGCCGGGCGCTACTGCTTTTGTGCCGGCACTGATTGACTCGGGTCTGCCTTGTGACCGTTTCCTGTTTGAGGGATTCCTGCCGCAGAAGAAGGGCCGCCAGACGCGCATCAACGCGCTTAAGGATGAACCCCGCACCATTGTGTTCTATGAATCTCCGTTCCGCCTGGTCAAGGCGCTGGAGCAGTTTATAGAGGCTTATGGTCCGGAGCGTAAGGTTGCCGTTTGCCGTGAGATTTCCAAGATTCACGAGGAGTGTGTGCGCGGAACACTGACCGAAGTTCTTGCTCACTTCAAGGCACACGAGCCTAAAGGTGAGATTGTAATAGTCTTGGGTGGAGCAACCGAGTGATAAGATAGTGGGGTCGTAGTGATAACGTAGAAGAGACGTAGAAGAGAGAATAGGAATAGAGGATGAAGGAGGAGTTTCAGGTCATAACCGAAAAGAAAGCCGAGACCGCCATACTGGTAGGTATCATTACGCAGGATCAGGACGAGCGCAAGACAACAGAGTATCTTGACGAACTTGAGTTCCTGGCCGATACCGCCGGCGTGCGCGTGATGCGCCGATTCACGCAGAAGATACCCCAGGCACTTGCCGCCACCTACGTGGGGAAAGGTAAACTGGAGGAGATGCGTGACTACATAAAGCGCATGGAGGACATGGAGAATGAGGTCGGTATGGCCATTTTCGATGATGAACTCACAGCCAAGCAGATGTCGGCCATAGAGAGCGTGCTGGGCGTAAAGGTCCTGGACCGAACATCGCTGATTCTGGATATATTCGCCATGCGTGCGCAGACGGCCCACGCCAAGACTCAGGTAGAGTTGGCGCAGTACCGCTATCTGCTGCCCCGCTTGCAGCGAATGTGGACCCACCTGGAGCGTCAGGGAGGTGGTTCCGGTGCCGGTGGCGGTAAGGGTACTGTAGGATTGCGTGGACCTGGTGAGACCCAGCTTGAGATGGACCGCCGAATCATCACCAAGCGTATAAGCTGGCTTAAGGAACAGTTGGACGATATAGACCGCCAGAAATCAACCATGCGCAAGAACCGCGGCCGTCTTATCCGCGTGGCGCTGGTAGGTTACACCAACGTAGGCAAATCCACCCTTATGAACCTGCTCTCCAAGAGCGATGTGTTTGCCGAGAACAAGCTCTTTGCAACCCTTGACACAACGGTGCGCAAGGTTGTGGTGGATAACCTACCGTTCCTGCTCTCGGACACCGTAGGATTTATACGCAAACTGCCTACAGACCTGGTGGAGTCATTCAAATCCACGCTTGATGAGGTACGTGAGGCAGACCTTCTTATACATGTGGTGGATATATCGCACCCCGATTTTGAGGACCAGATGAAGGTTGTCGATAAGACTCTGGCCGACCTTGACGCCGGCGATAAGCCCAAGATAGTGCTCTTTAACAAGACCGATGCCTACACCTGGGTGGAGAAAGAGGCCGATGACCTGACCCCCGCCACACGTGAGAACATCACCATGGAGGAGTTGCAGCGCACCTGGATGGGCCGCCTCAACGGCGAGTGCCTGTTTGTATCGGCACTCAGGAAGACAGGGATTGAGAATATGCGAAAAGTATTATACGATAGAGTTAAGCAGTTGCACGTGCAGAAGTACCCCTACAATGATTTCCTCTACCCGGACCAAATTGAAAAATGAAAATTGAGAATTAATAAAACGATATAATTATGGCAAATTTCAAGTATGCGCCCATGTTCCAGCTGGGCAAGGATGAGACAGAATACTATCTGCTCACAAAGGATTATGTAAGTGTTAGCGAGTTTGAGGGCAAACCTATCCTTAAGGTTCAGAAGGAGGGTCTGACCCGTATGGCCAATGCCGCATTCCGCGATGTAAGTTTCCTGTTGCGCCGCTCACACAACGAGCAGGTGGCCAAGATACTGCGTGACCCCGAGGCAAGTGACAACGACAAGTACGTAGCCCTGACATTCCTGCGCAATGCCGAGGTATCGGCCAAGGGCAAGTTGCCTCTGTGCCAGGATACCGGTACCGCAATCATCCACGGTGAGAAGGGCCAGCAGGTCTGGACCGGATTCTGCGATGAGGAGGCTCTGTCAGAGGGCGTTTACAAGACCTATACCGAGGAGAACCTGCGCTACAGCCAGAACGCTCCATTAGATATGTATAATGAGGTGAACACCAAGTGTAACCTGCCCGCCCAGATTGACATCGAGGCTACCGAGGGTATGGAGTACCGCTTCCTGATGGTTACCAAGGGCGGCGGATCGGCCAACAAGACATACCTGTATCAGGAGACCAAGGCCCGCATCCAGAACCCCGGCACACTGATTCCCTTCCTGGTTGAAAAGATGAAGAGCCTGGGTACCGCAGCCTGCCCTCCCTACCACATTGCATTCGTGATAGGCGGAACCAGTGCTGAGAAGAACCTGCTCACCGTAAAGCTGGCATCAACCCACTACTATGACTCACTGCCCACCACAGGCGATGAGACCGGCCGCGCATTCCGCGATGTTGAACTTGAGAAGCAGCTCCTGCAGGAGGCTTACAAGATTGGTCTGGGTGCACAGTTCGGCGGTAAGTATATGGCTCACGATGTTCGTGTTATCCGTCTGCCGCGTCACGGTGCAAGCTGCCCCATAGGTCTGGGCGTAAGCTGCAGTGCCGACCGCAACATCAAGGCCAAGATAAACAAGGACGGTATCTGGATTGAGAAGATGGACGATAAACCATACGAACTGATTCCTGAGGAGCTGCGTCAGGCTGGTGAGGGCGATGCCGTAAAGGTTGACCTGAACCGCCCCATGGCCGAGGTCTGCAAACAGCTCTCACAGTATCCCGTAAGCACCCGCTTGAGCCTTAACGGCACAATCATAGTAGGTCGTGACATAGCACACGCCAAGATCAAGGCACGTCTTGATGCAGGTGAGCCTATGCCTCAGTACCTCAAGGAGCACCCCATCTACTACGCAGGTCCCGCCAAGACTCCTGCCGGTATGGCTTGCGGCTCAATGGGCCCCACCACCGCAGGACGTATGGATCCCTACGTGGATGAGTTCCAGGATAACGGAGGCTCGATGATCATGCTGGCCAAGGGTAACCGCTCACAGGCCGTTACCGATGCCTGCAAGAAGCACGGCGGATTCTACCTGGGTTCAATAGGCGGCCCCGCTGCCATCCTGGCCCAGAACAACATCAAGTCAATTGAGTGCGTCGAGTACCCGGAACTTGGCATGGAGGCCATCTGGAAGATTGAGGTTGAGGACTTCCCTGCCTTCATCCTCGTTGACGATAAAGGAAACGATTTCTTCAAACAACTCAAGCCCTGCACAGGTTGCAGCATTTTGAAATAAATGTATTTCAGGGATATCATAGGACAGCAGGAGGTGATTGAGCGGCTGGTAAAGGACGCTCAGGCCGGGACTGTGCCCCACGCACTGCTGTTCTGTGGCCCTGAAGGTGTAGGAAAGCTGCAGACAGCCATTGCTTTTGCACGCTATCTGCTGTGCCGCGACAAAGGTGCTGCTACAGAATCCTGCGGCAAATGCCCTGCCTGCGTCAAGATGGACAAACTGGTCCACCCCGACCTGCACTTTGTATTCCCTGTAATAAACAAAAGCAAAACCTCAGAGCGGTCAACCGTATCGGACGATGAGATCCAGACCTGGCGCGAGACAGTGCTGGAGCAGCAATACTTTGGCTTTGAGGATTGGCTCAGCGCCATTGATGCCGAAAACAAGCAGGCCAGCATATTCGTAACCGAGAGTGAGCGGATCACATCCAAACTGTCGCTCAAATCCGTAGAGGGCGGTTACAAGATAATGATAATCT
Organism: Bacteroidaceae bacterium; assembly: GCA_045534785.1. Classification (GTDB taxonomy): domain Bacteria; phylum Bacteroidota; class Bacteroidia; order Bacteroidales; family Bacteroidaceae; genus Colenecus. The sequence continues at coordinate 190,157 of JAZSKJ010000010.1, forward strand.
GGCATGCCGAGAAGATGAACCAGCAGTGCGCCAACTCCCTGCTCAAGCTGTTGGAGGAGCCGCCTGCCCAGACGGTATTCATACTTACCACCGATGCCCCCGAGCAGATGCTGGAGACCATACTGAGTCGCACCCAGCGCATAGACTTCAGGCGCATTCCGGAGCAGGAGATTGCATCAAGGCTGCAAGGCCCCACCTATCAGCTGGATGACGACAATGCCCATAAGATTGCTCACCTGAGCGGCGGCAGCTGGCTCAAGGCCATAAGCGCTCTGCGCGTAAATGCCGAGAGCGATGAGTTCTTTGACTACTTTACACAACTCATGCGTCTGTCTTACGGCCGTAAGCTCAAGGACCTTAAACGGTGGTCGGAGAGCATAGCCGGCGGCGGGCGCGAGTGGCAGAAACGGTTCCTTGCCTACTGCCAGCGCATGATCAGAGAGAACTTTATCTGCAACTTCCACAATCCTGACCTCAATTACCTGACTGAGCAGGAGCGGCAGTTCTCGGTAAGGTTCGCCCCATTCGTAAATGAGAACAATATCATCGGACTTATGGATATGCTGTCCGATGCCCAAAGAGATATAGAACAGAACGTTAACTCCAAGATGGTCTTTTTTGACATGTCACTCAAGACCATCATGCTAATGAAACAATAATGGATCAGGATTTCATACTCAATAACGGCAGCGGCGGTATCTGCTGCAAGGGTTGCGGCCGGTCAATGGGCCAACTCCACTCTTTTGACTATCTGGCAGGTGTACCGGGGGCCGATGAGGGCGACTACGTTGAGGTTCAGTTCAAGAACACCCGCAAGGGATTCTTTATCAACTCCAACAAACTGCCTCTGGAAAAGGGTGACATCGTTGCCGTGGAGTCCAATCCCGGCCACGATATAGGTACCGTCACAATGACCGGCCGTCTGGTCAAGCTCCAGATGAAGAAAGCCAACCTGCGCCCAGACATAGAGATAAAGCGCGTCTATCGCAAGGCCCGTGAGGTAGATATGGAGAAGTATGCTGAGGCCAAGGCACGCGAGCATGACACCATGATCCGCTCCCGCCAGATTGCCAAGGACCTGGGTCTGGAGATGAAGATAGGCGATGTAGAGTACCAGGGTGACGGCCTCAAGGCAATCTTTTACTACATTGCCGATGGCCGCGTTGACTTCCGTCAGCTCATCAAGGTGCTGGCCGATGCATTCCATGTACGTATTGAGATGAAACAGATAGGTGCACGTCAGGAGGCAGGCCGCATAGGTGGCATCGGCCCCTGCGGTCGTGAACTCTGCTGCACCACCTGGATGACCAGTTTTGTATCGGTCTCAACCGGTGCCGCCCGATTCCAGGACCTCTCCATGAACCCG
>JAZSKJ010000031.1:0-10979 GCA_045534785.1 Bacteroidaceae bacterium
AGGTGCACGTCAGGAGGCAGGCCGCATAGGTGGCATCGGCCCCTGCGGTCGTGAACTCTGCTGCACCACCTGGATGACCAGTTTTGTATCGGTCTCAACCGGTGCCGCCCGATTCCAGGACCTCTCCATGAACCCGCAGAAGCTGGCCGGCCAGTGCGCCAAGCTCAAATGCTGCCTCAACTATGAGGTCGATGCCTACGTGGAGGCCCAGAAGGGATTCCCATCACGCGACATACCTCTGGAGACTCTGGACAGCACCTACTACTTCTTCAAGGCCGATATACTGAACGGACAGCTCTCCTACTCTACTGATAAGGTGTTTGCCGCCAACGTGGAGACAATCACCCCCGCCCGCGCGCTTGAGATCATAGCAATGAACCGCAAGGGCCAGAAACCCCTGAGCCTGGATGAGAACGCCGTCCGCACCGATTCCCGCATAGAGAACGACATCCTTACCGACGGCGACCTGTCCCGCTTTGACAAAAAGAAAAAGAAGAAAAAGCACCACCGTCCCAATAGACCGCAATAAAGCTTGGTGATTTATCAAAGACTTCCTGCGAACATCGTTTTTATTACTGTTTTAATTATTCATATATATACAATAAATTATGTAAGAATTAAAGCTGTTTTCTGTAATAGTTTTCCATCAAAACGATATGGTCAATATATGTAGAATCAATAGATCTTTTCCATCGCTTTGTGGTTTCAAGGATCCTATTGCCTTCCTTATCATATTCATATTCTTTGATGACCTGATCCTGCAATAAGCCATTGCCAAATCGACTCAGTACGGATTTGTTTATCTTTTTTAATTTGTTATACTCCCATTCCATTATTTTATCAATGTTCCATACTCCACCATCGGCATAAAATGATGATTTACCAATAACTCGCCCTAAAAGGTCATATGAATATACAGTCTTGGTACTATCTGGATTAACATCATTATCTGCGTATATAATAGATTCTTCTTGAATATGGTTATGTTCATCATATGTTTTATATACAACAAACATATCCTTCCATCCATCTTTTGTTTTTGTTCGGGCTAAATACTTAATTTCATTTCCTTTATTATCCAGAAAATGTGTGTAATCACTTTCAACTCTGAATTCTCCATTATCAGACACATACAATGAACACGAAACATAGCCGTCACCATATTCATATTTGTTCTGCCAAGAATTGCTTATTTGAGAAGTGATTCTGCCAAGAGAATCATAAGTCCATATTATGGAAAAGTTCTCGTTCCAATCATCATCCTTATATTCATAGGCTTTTGAACTTAAGATGAGAAGCTTTTCATTATAACTGTCAACAACCTTTGATACCGGCTTCCACTCATTCTCAACCTTTTTATAATATACTCTGAGAGAATCCCTAATATCTTCCATCTGTTTAGTTGAATATATCATTTTGGTATCTTCAACAAATAAACCATCTACAAGAAGATAATCCAGCCGGACTGTTATATGTCCGTCCTTATCATATTCACAAAACCACATTCCAGTAGGGCTATTTTGGGCATTATATGTAGTTGCCAACGTCTCGGTCAAGATACGTTTGCATGAAACAAACAACAAAAAAGTCAGAATAATAACTATTCTATTCATACTCTCAATTACTATTCTCAATTAATACAGCTATTATATCATTGATACTGGCTGTAAAATCACTTCCATCACAATCATAACAGGAAAATACGCCAGTACTACTATTATAACTGTAAGGAACACTCACATGACCTGATGTCACTATATAATACATTCCTTCCTTTAATACGCCATTACTCAACATTTTGCCCATATAAATGGTCGCGTTTTCTTGTGCAACAAATGTTTTTTTGAATAATCTTTGAATTGCAGGAATCATTTGATTTTTTGTAGAAGCCCCTCCCGAATTATCCATTATTGTAGTTTTATACTGATAATTACGATCAGGATTGTAAGCAAATGAATAATCTTCATCATCCCAGTTCATCAATGCTCTCACTGCATCTAACTTTATTATATTATCAATACAATCTGAGTTATCTCCTTCCAACTTCCCACCAGAATGATAATAGGATAAAGCAAAAGCTGCACATTCTGTGTTATAAAAGACAGCCTTACCATCAAAGGAATTAGTATTACCAAGCAAAACATCATCAGACCATTTGTTTTTTTTAACTAACCCATCAAGTACCAACTTGTCGTCATCATACAACTCATACAAGTCTCCTTGTACACATGATGTCATTACTGTGATAATAGTGATTATTATACACAACAGTCCTTTGTGAGCAAATAAGTTAATTTTTCTTTTTTCCATTTCTATTTTTGTTTTATTGTCGTTGATTGTCATTTGCGTTATTTGTATCTGTTATGGTTGATAGCTTGCTACCTCCTGTGCTTCAGTTATGATTCTTTTAACGGCCTTGGATTGATTCACTTTAACATCCTTTGTCAAAATTGCATTCGCGGTAGTGGCAGCGTTAAGTGTATCCCCCTTGTCCATATACAGCTTCATAATGTAATACTGAGGTAAGAACTTGCTTGGAACCATTTTGCCAGCATAGTTATAATGCCCTATAGCTTCAATAGTATCACCCTTATTTTGAAGACAGTCGCCAATAAGCATCTGTACATCGTAATCGTTTAGCATCAATTGGCATTCTTCAAGTATTGCGAGGCTCTCATTATAATGTTTGATGTAATGGAGCTCTGCTCCAAAGTTATACATGAATCTCCAGTTTCTGTTCAGTCTGTTATAAAGTTTATTATAATTAGGCAAAACGGCTTCTGTATCGCCCAATAAGGAACGTAAGGATATAACCTTCCATTCACGTTCAGGAATATAAGAATTTATTGCAACAAACAAACCAATCAAACTAAGTATAGATGCCGTTGCGCCGGTAAGTTCGTAATGATTACATACAAGTGGTGAGAACGCTACAAAAAATATAAGTACTACTATTATCCAAACAAACGGCACACTGAACGGATAAGAAAAGAAACTCCATATCATAATGCCTACCGTCATACCTATAATCAATGGTTTATACGCCTCAGGAAGTGACTTAAGACATTTAAACAACAGTACAAGCAAGACCAATAGTAATGATAAGCCTGCAAGACCGTAATTGACCAGCACAAGCAGATATTCATTGAACGGGTTGTTCACGTTATCGGCCAGCAGTATGAACGGTGAGTCCGGATTCTCTGTAAGATATCTTGCTTGGTATTCCATATAGTGCGCGGTAAAACCGTTATGCCCCCAGCCCAATACGGGATGTTCTTTTATCATTTCCGTAGATACACGCCACATAAGCAACCTTCCGTTGGCGGAATCAGCCTTGAAACGATATAACAGGAATACAAGCAATACGACAAGCGGTATCAGAATCAAAACAGTTTTGCGGTTAAGCAGTTTCTTGCGCATTATGTCTGATACTGAAAGCAATACAATTACAGAAGAAATAACAGCAGATATAAACCCTGTACGTGACTCAGAAAAACCTATAAACACGAGCATACCAGCCGCTCCTGTCCACCATGCGATCTTCATTTTCCTTGAACAAGTCTTATTTTTGGCATAACATATGGCTATGGGCACACATACAGATAGCAGCATAGCAAAAACAGCCGGATTGTCAAAGCTGCCGGTATAGGCATAGTAACGGTTATATGTTGGCAGAATCTTGAAGAACTGTGCCAGTGCATAGATACATTCCAGTACCCCTGTAGCAAAGATGCTTTTAAGTATGGTGTCAATAGGTATCCGGACATTACCTTTCTTTATCAGGACACAGACGCTTACAAAGATTATGAATAGTAACCCAATAGTAATGGTCCAGTACTTGCGGTAAGTGTCAAACAGGTCATAGTCACGCCCGGATACAATGAATACACTCCCCATAAAAAGGAAAATGAACAGTACTGCCATCAGGTGGTCAAAAATGTCTTTCTTACCGTTATTACTTTCCATAACAATCTTTGTACCACTCTGTCTGCATATATGCATAGTCATATACTGGTGATGAACCTGGAATATAGGTGCTTAATCCTGAATAACTTTTGATTGCAAGCATACTGTCCCTTCCGCCGGTCTGGGTAAAGACGGAAGGTGTACTTACTTTATGGACAACGGTCTTTTCCAATTGCTTTTCAAATAAATCCAACGATATTGAATCATCCGTTATAGAATGCACATAATTATCCAAATCATAATAGAGATGGGGGTAAGAACAGTCAAAAGCCTGTATGCTATCCTTGTCTATAATGTCTTTACTATGCTCAAGGACACTCTTATAAGCTGAAGCAAGGCTTTCCACTTGAGAGCAGTCTATGAGTGACGCCATACCCGAAATTGTACCATCGCCATAGTAGTCTGTATAACAGTAATCCAGATATATGTCCATGGCATGTTTAAATGATTCAGTATTACCTTTTATAAGTTCAGGTAGCATAAGATGATATGGGAAACCTGCGCCAAGGGTTTCTGCACTACTGGCTATGAGATAGTCGGATGAATTGCGCAGGGCATATACCACCTCTACAGAACCCATGAAACAGGCATCTAATACCATGTAGAGGGGGGCACCCACATCAGATAGGACATTATCAAGATTGTCAATGTCCATACTGTAAACACCATCCGCTCCAAGCGCGCGGGTGCTTGTCAATGAAGCGTTGCCTGGGCTGAATCCTGGCAACCATCCGCTACCATGCGACCAATAAATCAGTCCATAACGTTTACCGGGGGATTCGCTTATCATGGTATTCAGAATTTCACGGAACACTTGCGGTGATGTAGAACATTGTTCATCATACTCAGCAGTGATTTTTACACCCACCTGTCCGGATTCTAGCAGAAACATGTGCCTCAAAGTTGGTTTTTCATTCTCACGGTCTATGTACAAAAACAATTCAGTCCCAACGGGACAACCTTTCAACCCCTTTACAATATCCTTCTCAATATAATCTGTATGGTCATCTAGGTTGTTGTCTGAAATGATAAATGCAAACAATGATAATTCACCATTAATAACAATTCTATCTTGTTTAGAGCATGAGATTATTACTAAATATATGATACAAAAAGAAATAATTTTGAAACTGGTCATCTTTGTTCCTTTGAATACGAATAATATCGAAAAATGTCACTATAAGTCCCTTCCGGATGTAGAATATTTATTGTTTTCATGGTAATGCTGCCAACATTGTCATTATACTCATATACAAAATCTCTGTTGTTTATAGCATTATTATTAATCTTAAAGATTTCATGATTCTCTATCTTTCTTCCATGGTTGTCATACTTATACGTATTACAGATATAACTTCCTTTCTGTAAGAATCCATCCTCATACATTTGTTGCCTCTGTTTCTTTATTTTCCCCTTCCTATTATATTTATTGACAAGAGTATAGTCTATCGTTTCATCAAGGCGGCAAATAATGTTTTTTAAAGCCCCACGTTTATTATATGATTTCTCTTCCGTTATAATATGAAAGCCGTTATCTCTCTTTTCTAATACGCAAGAACCATTCTCATCATAATAATAATCTATTTTTATGCCATATCCACTTTTCATAACAAGATGACCGAGCGAGTCATAAACACAAGTCCAACCATCATCTTCTTTCAAACAATCAGTTTTATCCCAAGCCATTTCATTGATAGGTATTCTAAACTTAATTGGTTTTCCGTTGAATCTATAAATGGTATCCTTGAGGCTGTCACATTCAAAATGATAAACTATGGTATCTTCACTTCTGCTTATTAACGAATCAATTCTTGATGCGGAACAATAAGCACCATCATGATCATAAATAAAAGATCTTAAACTAATAATCCGACTGCCTATTTCATGGTTCTCCTTGATAGATCTTATCATCATATTATTACTTCCATTGGCACTAGTAACCACAGTGTCAAATGGCATGTCTAAAGATAAATACTTGTAAATGCCAGATTCTTTATTACACGATACTAAAGAAACGGGTAATATGATTAATAAGACAATCCTTATTACAAAATACATCTTCATTACTAGTATATCAAACAATCTATTTGATTAAAGCTAACAGATCCTTGCAAATTATATCCAGAATAATCAGTATATTTTGGATCCAAATAATTTACAGTTTGTGAGTTAGTGTTAATAGAAGTACCAACTACCCAATGATTGGATTCCTTCTGAATTATCACAGGTATTTTTCCTGTATTCAATTGCTGAATTACATAATCTCTTATTGTTATTGTCTGCCCATTTACTGTATAACGTATTCCAACCCATGTCGTTATATTACCTATTCCATTACTTTCACAGATATCCGCGATATTACCACTAGTTAATGCACTATCGGTAGATATATTTAACTTTTCGGCAAATCCTATTATTTTTCCTATACTTTGACCATCAACATTACCATATTTTAAATATGCCATACAACAAATACCACATTGAGCTTCTGAAACTACATTTTCTTTAGTTTTTTTATTTCTTGGAACTTGTGACATCATACACAACTCATCTTCATATAAATCATACAAGTCTCCTTGTACACATGATGACATCATTGACACAACACAAAACAACAACCCAATAGTTGCTTTACTTACTTTTTTCATATTCTTGATTTAAAGTTAAATCCATATTTACAGAAGGCATTGGTTTCACCTCCATTCAACATTCCCATCTGAATCCACTAAAAATGGGCGTTCGTCCCAACCTCTCGTATAATTGCGAAGCCACAACAACGCCCCAGATGGAACATTATCGTAATGCAGCACATTGTCATTGGCAGCTCTAAACCCCAATGATTCCCAACGTTCATCCGTCCAGTAGAAGAGCTCGTAGGCATTACCAGGGCAAATGTCATTATCATCACTTCTGGGTACTATCCGCACGAACCGGACATCTACCGGTTTCCCGGCATCTATTCCTATCCAGTTCCCATTAGGGGAATCTGTCTCAAAATTACTTAACCAGTCCCCATCAAAAGCTTTATGTATGACTGTCAAGTCATTGGTGTTGCTGATAGGTGTCCCAGATATACTAACTGTATCTATATTAAAAAAAGCCAATTCTGCTGTGCTGCCATGACTTCCGTCTGCTGATAAATACCGCCAATAACGAGATCCTTTTTCTATAACTACTGGTATCTTATCCGGTATCTCTGTGTTAGTAATCTCATAGATATTGATCGCATCTCTGAAATCAGTATAATCAGCACATTGAATCTTACCACCCAAAAGACGGCGGCGCATATTTACTACGTTCTCTGACTGGTAGTATTTACGGCGTATATCCACATTCCTCAGTTTTGTTTTATCTGAATGAATATATCTCAATGATCCGTTCCTTTCCAAAATAAAAGGCTCGCTTATAGGAATTAACCCATCTCCGTCAAAGCCAAAAGCGATGTACATGATATTGCGTCCCATCTTGGTGAAATGTGCTTTCCCTTTTCTTATAATACCATAGTCTATTATCTGCCAATCCGTTGAGTGTCCATTAAATACGGCTATATAACAATATTTGTCTTTAATAATAAATCTTTTCCCTTCATCAATGTTTTTCTTTAAACATACATCTATATCAATGGTTTCTATATAATGGTCCGTAACATCAACCTCGCAGAGATTGAATGGATAGCGAAACTTTGCTTGTTTCCTGTACTTGAGCCTTTCAGGATTGACTGCATAGGTATTCCTGAACACTTTGGGTATCCTTTCATACTGGAAAAAACCGTTTCCCGGAACCGACGATATGTCCCACTCAGAAGGCATTTCCTTTCCTTGGTCAGATAGTAGCGAATACCACGTATGTCCTGCACGATACCTGCCCCAGCAGGGCGTATAATCAATTATAGCAGGTATTCCCATGCTACGATAGGCTGATACTCCCAGACAGACATAGTTGGCACAACTGCCATAGGTTTGACGTGGAAGTGTTGATGCACTCAACAATGGATAACCTGTTCCTGTATAAACACCGTATGGCTTAACTTTACTTATGATTTCATTACGAACCGCATCAAGAGCGCGATAAGCAGTCCCATAACCTTCATCGACAGATTTTAGTGACAACAACCTGTTTGAGAAGAATGAAACCAAAGTGTCGCGCCACCCGTCCAACTGTTGGTATTCTACTGTTTTGTATGGCAATATCCATTCCTTAAACTCATCAAATGTAACATGTGACGACCAGTCGTTCTCTTTCCACCATTTGAAAGCCTGGTCAATACTATGAATCAAGAAATCAGACGTAATTATCTTAATATCTGATATGATACTGTCTTCAATTGCAGGAAAATCACGTCTGCTGATTGCAAGCAAGGTATCACGTTGAGCAGCAGGAGTCATATCAGACTTGAGAACTTTCTGGGCAATATCATAATACCTTAAGATTGCATTACCAGCATACGAATAATGCGCCGGCATGTTCTCAATCAGGAAACGTGCCGCATCAAGCTTTTCTGGATCATCCTTGTAATGTTCAAGAACGATTTCTAATTCGGAGCGGTTTGCCCCAGCTGCTTCAAGGGCATATCTAAGGTTTGCATCCTTTCTAACGCAAGATGACACCAGGAACATAATCTGTAGAAGTATGGCAAGATGTTTCATGAGCAAAGGATTAGATTGAGTTATTCTTAAATCGGTCATAATGAGGTTGGTTTACAATGCTGACATCTATGAACTCTATATGGCCGTCTTTATGCAGAATAAACGGTTCAGTTATAGGAATAAGCACTCTGCCATTATACCCTAAAGCAATATACATAACCTCACGGCCCATTTTTTCAAAACAGGCTTGACCTTTCTTAATTTTACCGAAATCCACTATTGTCCAACCTTCCAATCCAAACAATGACGATTCTGGAGGTGTATCAGCTTCTCCTCTTACCGCTGAAGCAATATAAACGTATTTGTCTTTCAGTTGTTTCCTTAACTCTTTTTTTATTGCCAGTTCAATATTGCTGGTTAAGAAATATTTTTCAGTAACGTCTTTCCTCGCCAACTCGAATGGATAGATAAACTTTGCTTTCTTTTGGTACTCCAAGCGTTCATCATTAATGGCATACGTTCTTCTAAATACTTTAGGGCCACGTTCATATGGAAAAAAGCCCCAACCGGGTATCGTTGACAAGTCCCATTCCGATGGAATTTCGCTTCCGTTATCCGATAACAGGACAAACCAGCATGACGCAGCTGTTCCTCTGGAGCCTACTGGGGTCTCATCAATGACAGCGGGTATTCCCACACTACGGAATGTTAGAACTGCGGTAAGAGTGTAATCTGAAATGTTACCATAAGTTTGGATGGCCTGGAGGTGCGCACTCAGAAGCGGAAGTCCAGCACGAGAGTATAGACCATGACGATTTAGTTTGTTCAGAGTCTCGTTTCGGACTATGTCCGCAACCTTGATTGTAGTAGCATATTCTACGTCGTTTGGAATCATATCCTTTAGTCCATCACTGAAATGCGTCTTCAATGTGTCACGCCAATAATCAAGTTCCTGTAGTTCTACTGCTTTATATGGCAGCATCCATTCCAGATACTCATCAAACGTGACTTGACTGGCCCATGGACAGGTGGTCCACTATGCGTATGACTTGTCTATGTTATCAATAAGGTAACTTGCCTTGATTATCTGAGCATCAGATACAGTATGGGCAGACAGATCTTGATACTTTTGGTCGGTAATGACAAGCAGACTGTCGCGTTGCTGTTCTGGAGTAAGAGCAGGGTTAGCAAGTAACTTTGACGCATAGTTATAATACCAGTAGATTACATCATCTGCGTATGAGTAATGAGCAGGCATGTTTTCTATTAGGAACTGGGCTGCACGCAGTTTATCTGGATTAGGGGCTGTTTTTCGATAATGGTCCAACACGATCTTCAACTCTGAGCGGTTGGCGCCAGCAATTTTTAATGCTGACTGAATCTCTCCATTATTGTTACATCCCATAACAAGAATCAGCAATAATAAGCCTACCCATTTACTCATGTGCATAATCGTATGTTTTATGATTATATGCAAAAATACTGATTATATCTTTTTTGCAAAAATTACATAATATATTTGTTTTTGCTAAATCTGCAAAAATATATAATTAGACTTATTATAAAGCATTATAAAACATCTTTGAAAAACTCATTAATCAGGATTTGTATTACTTCCTCATTGTTGTTCAAAAAACAGTGATGCTATAAACAACTAATCATTATCTTAGCGCAATAAGAATATGAAACAACATTTCATTAGATTATTAATCCTTTGCATAGTTCCTATGCTATCATCATGTGTACAAGGAGAACTTTATGAACTATATGATGATGTTGACATGAAATTATCCGTAAATAGGATTAAGCGTACTGGCAGGCGTACCCGGAGCCGATGACTGCGAATATGTGGAGGTTCAGTTCAAGAACACCCGCAAGGGATTCTTCATAAACTCCAATAACATTCCGCTCGAGAAAGGTGATATCGTGGCCGTTGAGTCCAATCCCGGTCATGACATAGGCACCGTTACCATGACCGGACGTCTGGTCAAGCTCCAGATGAAGAAGGCCAACCTGCGCCCCGACATAGAGATAAAGCGCATCTATCGCAAGGCACGTGAGGTTGATATGGAGAAGTATGCCGAGGCCAAGGCACGCGAGCATGACACCATGATACGCTCCCGCCAGATTGCCAAGGACCTGGGCTTAGAGATGAAGATTGGTGATGTAGAGTACCAGGGTGACGGCCTCAAGGCAATCTTTTACTACATTGCCGATGGCCGCGTTGACTTCCGTCAGCTCATCAAGGTTTTGGCCGATGCCTTCCATGTTCGCATTGAGATGAAGCAGATAGGTGCACGTCAGGAGGCAGGCCGCATAGGTGGCATCGGCCCCTGCGGTCGTGAACTCTGCTGCACCACCTGGATGACCAGTTTTGTATCGGTCTCAACCGGTGCCGCCCGATTCCAGGACCTCTCCATGAACCCG
>JAZSKJ010000032.1:5000-91216 GCA_045534785.1 Bacteroidaceae bacterium
TTAACCTGAGTGGTGCCGCCTATTGTACCGGTTGTGTTGCAACCGCCATAGACACCGCCTGCTACACTGCCTGATGCCAGGGTAACTACGGCATTGCCCTTTACGCCTGCCTCATTACCACCGCCGAATACCTTACCAGTAACAGATGTATTTGATTTCTGGATAAGAACAGTTGTGTTATTTGTTGAAGTATAACTAAGTTGTTCATTATCATCAACCGCAGCAGCATCACCGCCACCAAATACATTACCTGATACGGTAGCAACATAACTTTCATGACCTTCAGTAATGTCACCAATGGTTACAACCGGATTTGCAGTAACAACAGCATCAGCACCCTTACCGCCACCATATACACTGCCGCTTACGGTACCGTTCTTAATGTTTACGGCCGGGTAACTGCCAGCGTTGTAGTAGGGGGCCATGTTACCGCCGCCAAACACATCCTTTACATAGTTATTATCACAAGAGCCATCCCATTCTATGTTTACGGTAATATCTCCTTCAACTGTGTGACCTACGTTGTTACCTCCAAATACAGCTTCAGTAATACGGCCACCAGTGATTGTCAGATTAATATCGCCTGTAACCTGAGCATCTTTGGCACCGCCATATACATATTGAATACCTTCGGTTGCAGTGCCGGTGCATCCTATTGTAACAGTTCCGGCTTGGCTTGCGGCCAGATTACCGCCACCATAAACCTCGCCAATATGCATTTCGCATGGGCTGTGGTCTGTCTCAGTCTGTTTGTCCACATCAACGCTAATCTGACCGGTTACTGTTCCGCTTTGGTTATTACCGCCAAATACATAACCGATAATACCTCCGTAGATATTGACATCAGTACCGTCATTTGTTACACTGGCACCATAACCGCCGCCAAATACATTACCTATTGTGCCGCCATAGACAGTTACCACGGTACCCTTTACAGTAGCCAGATTACCGCCGCCATATACATACTCAATGGTGTTGTCACAACCGTGTATAGTAACATGTGGAATACCGTTGTAATCAGCCTCATTACCACCTCCAAACACTTTGCTTAAAGCGTAGCCTTCTCCTGATACCGGATCAGTGGCGTTGATGTCAACCGTTACAGTGCTCTGAGGAGCTCCGTTGGCATTGTTACAGCCGAATACGCTTCCGGTTACGGTTCCGCCGTCAACAACAACCTCAACTGCTCCGTTAACCAGAGCTGAGTATGCAGGATTATCTCCATTAGCCTTCTGTCCCAGACCGCCGCCGTAAACATTGCCGTTTACAGTACCCTTCTTAAGCCAAACCTTAGTCAGGTCAGTGCTGGATGCGTTAACATTACCGTATCCGGAACCTCCATATACATCACCCCAGATAGTAGGAGTAGTGGTGGAGTTTCCAATTATTACAGTAACATCTGCTCCTGTAGCAGTGCTGTTACCCAGACCGCCACCGTGTACATTAGCAGTATGTGTAGCATCAGTACCAACTGTACCGCCATTAACGTAAACTGCGATATTGCCCGATACTGTACCACTCTCATCGCAACCGCCGTAAACGCCGGCACTGACAGAGCCGTCAGCTATGGTTACGGTAGTAGTTCCAGTAACGCCAGCCTGAGCACCACCACCGAACACCTTACCTACAGAAGTATTTGATTTCTGGATAAGTACCGTTGTGTTATTGATTGAAGCAGTTGCTGCAACATCATCACCAACCATAGCTGCGCTACCACCGCCGTAAACGTTACCTGTTACGGTAGCAACATAACTGCTATGACCTTCAGAAACATCACCAATGGTTACCTTTGGATTTGAGTAAACCTTAGCAGTTGCACCCAGACCGCCACCAAATACATTGCCGCTTATGGTACCGTTCTTGATGTTGACCTCAGGATATGCACCTGCAGTGGTAGGTGTATATGATGCCAGATTACCACCACCATAAACATTGTTGATGTAATTGTTCAGGCAGGAACCATCTTCTTCAATGTTTACGGTAATCTTACCATCCACATTACCAGTTTCATTATTACCGCCGAATACGTTCTCAATGCGGCCACCTGTGATATTAAGAGTAATGTCGCTGGTTACTCTGGCCTTATTTGCACCACCGAATACGTTTGTGATACCTTCTGTCTCACCACCAGTACACTTGATATTTATCTCACCTGCAGCGCCAGCAGCCTTATTACCGCCGCCAAATACGTCAGTAATGTGCATCTCGCAACTGCCGTTCTTTTCAATATCCACCTCACTGCCTTCACGTAACAGACCGTGAGCATTTGAGCCACCAAACACCTGTATTATTGTACCTCCGTTAATAGTTGCCAGTGCAGTACCTGCACCGTATGTAATTTCTTGCAACTGAGCGTCGGTAAGACCCGTCAGGTCCTCTGTCTTATTCTTGTAACCTACGTTGGCAGGAGTGCCGCTCTCTCCGTTACCGCCGGCGAATACGCGCTTGATATCACCGCCATTAATGGTAACATTGGTCTCCGGAACAGCAGCGGCGTTACCGCCACCATAAACATCTTCTATGCTGGTTGAGCAACCATTTACAGTTACAGACGGATAACCCGCAGATACTGTGGTAGGATCATAGTGAGCCATATTACCGCCGCCATAAACGGCACCTATCGCATAAGTTGTGATGTCGTTATTTACAACCGATGCATCTGACCCTTCTATCAGCACCTCAACAGTGCTCTTGGGCGAGCCGTTCAGATTATTGCAACCAAATACATTGGTAGCCTTACCGCTATTGACGGTTACGGTAACAGGACCATAAACGTTTGAAATGATATCTGTTGTGGCGTCGTTCTGACCTGTTAACTGACCAAGACCACCGCCATAGATAGAACCATTTACGGTACCCTTATTCAGAGTTACTGAAGTAGTCTTGCCGGTAGAGTAGGTTATAGCGTTGTTGTTATTAGTATCTAAATATGCATTCACATTACCAAGTGCAGAACCACCATAGATGTCGCCGGTAATAGTTGCGTTGCCAGCTGCGCTTTCACCTATCTTAACTTCAACATCACCTGTAACAAGTGTGGTCTGACCTTCACCACCGCCAAATATGCTTCCTGTAATATTTACACCTTCATATCCGGTAGCTGAATAGGTAACAGTACCAATGTTCACTTTGGTGTCTCCAAATACACTTGCTGCCAAACCTCCACCATAAATATCGCCATTCAAGTATGCACCTTGAACATTTTGAGTGCCATCTTTGGTAATCATGGTAACGGTTGATCCTGTACCTACGTTGACAGTAGTATTGCCATAAACGTCGGCTTCACTACCACCACCATATACATCACCAACCATACCAAGGTGGTTCGCATTATTATCGGCCGTATTATTCTCATCACGGTCAATAGAAGTAGCGTGGTCACCCGGAATCATATTGACATTCACAGTGGGATTGCCATACATTACAGCTGAAGCGCCTAGTCCGCCTCCAAATACGCGTCCAATACTGGTACATGAGATAACATTCAGTACCGGATCAGCATACAACTGGCTTGCAGAATAAGCGGTAGCACTACCAATGGCAGTTCCGTCACTCATTGAAGTTCTGGGCTCTAGAACAGTAGTGGTTTCATTTACTGTTACCTCCTTATAACCATAAACTGAGTAAGGAGCCTGGTTACCTCCCAGATACAATTCTGATATATTAATGGGGTCACAGGCAGTCTCTTCAATGTTCACCTGGATAGGACCCTGAATAGTTCCGGCCACATTGTTTCCGCCAAATACCTGACGTAATGTTCCGCTGGTGATTGTAAGTGTTACGCCACCTTCAATGTTTGCATTCTTTGCACCGCCATATATTGCATCAATACCGGTTACGCAACCTATAATCATATTCACGCTTCCCTGCATGTCGGCCACCTGACCGGCACCGTAAATCTCCTTGATATCAAGGGTACAGCTGTTGGTTCCAGGCATTGAAACAGTAGCTCCCTGGCGGATATTACCCAGAGTATTACTACCTCCATATACATAATGGATCTTACCGCCGTAGAGCTTAGTGACAGCCGTACCGGTACCGTAAGCTACAGTGCCATTATCCTTATATCCAACATGGGCACCTGGATTTTCTGCACCATAACCATTACCGCCACCGAATACGTAATCTATGATATAAGTACCATTAATGGTAACCTCTGTAGCAGGTACAGCAGCAGCGTTACCACCACCGTAAACATATTCAATGCTCGTTTCATCGCAACCGTCAATTACTACCTCTGCGTACTCATCATCAGAAGTAGGAACGTAGTCAGCCTTATCACCACCTCCATAAACAGCCTGAACATCATATGTGGTTCTACTATCACGAGGCGTGTTGTCATCCTTCTGGTTGTCTTTAGTTTGCTTAACCCAAACCTTGACATGACCCAGAGGAGTTCCATTCAGGTTGTTGCAACCAAATATATTACCGGTTACTTTGCTTCCGTCCAGTGTGACAGTAACAGAACCATTTACATAAGCAGCTGTAGTGGAATTACCCAGACCACCGCCATATACGCTACCGTTAATTGTTCCACCGGTAAGATTAACCTTAGTCTCATCTGTTACAGCATCATTTACATTACCCAGAGCAGAGCCGCCATAAACATTTCCGTGGACGGTTGTACCACTTACGTTAACTGTTACATTACCGTTCGTTGATGTGGAAGAACCATAGCCACCACCAAATACGATATTTGTAGTACCGTTTTGTGCACCTATTGTACCTCCGGTTAAGTTCACAGCAATGTCGCCAACAACATTACCGTTTGCGTTACAGCCTCCATAAACGCCGTCAGTAATGCTACCGCCACTAATGGCAACTTCAGTACCTCCACTGACAGCTGCAGCAATAGCACTGGTCGCGGGATTTGTGGTATTATCAGCCAATTGACCCATACCGCCGCCATATATATTACCGTTTAGTGTTCCGTTCTTAAAGTCAACCTTGGCCGTCTTGCCTTCAGCGCCAACTTCACCTAACGATGAGCCACCGTAAATATCACCGTATATGACAGGAGCAACAGCGCCTTGGCCCTCTGCCTTGTCAATGGTAACAGTGACGTTGCCATTAGTACCTGTTGCAGCACCCAGACCTCCACCAAAGATATCTATGCTGTTTCCATCACCCGATGCTCCAACGTTTGCATATACATTAACCTCAATGTCACCTACCACCAGACCATTTATGTTTGCGCCACCGTAGAGGCCGGTCAGGTTTGTGTTGGTCGTGTTGTAGTTGATTACTACGTTACCATTCGAAGTGGCTGTTGTACCAGAACCCTCATTGCTACCCTTACCGCCGCCGTAGATGGTGCCGTGCAGGGTGTTGGTGCTTATGGTTAGGGTAGTGGTGTTTGCGGGATTGGCATCTGCTGCGTTCACTGAACCGAGAGCTGAACCGCCGTAAAGGTCACCGTAAACGGTTGTGCCGTTCAGGGTAACTCCGATATTGCCCGAAGTGGTAGTGCTTGCACCAAAGCCACCGCCATAGACATCAGCGGTAGTTCCGGATGTTCCTATCTGACCGCCGGTCAGGCTGATGGTAACAGCGCCTGCATCACCGCTACTGTTGCAACCTCCATAAACACTGCCGTTTATCTGTCCGCCGCTTACAGAGACATCACTGCCACCAACAGCTGCAGCATTACCTCCACCAAATACGCTTCCGCTTACTGTTCCGGCCTGGATGTTTACATCGGGAGTGCCGCTGTAATTGGCCAGATTACCTCCACCAAATACATTGCCTACGTACCAGCCGCAGTCATCGGATGTCTTGTTTATGTTAACCTGAATATTGCCGTAGATAGTGCCGCTGGTGTTGTTGCCACCATATACATTGGCCACCATACCACTGTTGATATTCAGAGTGATGTTTGATGGCGAACCGTCCTTTCCAATGTTGGCCTGGTTAGCTCCACCGTAGACGGCTCCGATACCTTCAAGAGTAGTACCAATTTCATCAGGATTGGCCACATGACCGTTGGCACCTTCCACCAATGGACCGGTGCAGCTAATAGTAATAGAACCGGCATTGCCGTCGGCCTCATTACCACCGCCGTAAACTTCACCAATAATCAAAGGACAAGTGCCTTGCTTATCGATAGTAAGTGATGAAGAACCGGTAATATCACCTTTTGAGTTGCTGCCTGCAAAGACACGATTAAATTTACCACCCTTAATCAAGAAGGTTACATCGCCCTTTACGTCTGCGTATTTTTCAGGACTGGTTGCATCCTTGTCACCATGACCGCCACCAAATGCATCGTGGGTTATGGTACCGCCGTTTACTGTTATATCGGTGCCGTTTACATCGGCAGCATTACCGCCACCATACAGGTAACCTATAGTTGTACTGCAACCATGTCCGCTCTGGGCGGTGTTGTGGTCATTAACAACGATAACAGGCGTACCATCCACATCGGCAGCATCACCACCGCCATAGACGTCACCAACGATAGTAACAGAATGACCACTGACATTGTCTCCTATAGTCACTTGCGGGTTACCGGTTACCTTACCGGCCTTACCTCTGTCAGTACCATCTACCAAAGTTCCAGCGCCGCCGCCATAGACGTTGCCGCTTACGGTACCGTTCAGGATAGTTACAGTCGGGTCGCCGGTGTATGTAGCCAGGTTGCCGCCACCAAATACGCTACCCAAGTAGTTGTATCCGCAAGGATCTGTAGTATTCCAGTTTACACTAACCTGTATGGTGCCGCTTATAGAACCGCTGGTGTTGTTGCCGCCAAATACGCGCTGGATGCTACCGCCGGTGATACTTAGAGCTACGTTACCCGTAATGTCTGCCTGGTTGGCTCCGCCATACAGATCACCTATGCCTTCGCCTTCACCACCTGTACAACCTATTGTGATGCTTCCGGCATTACTGTTAGCCATATTGCCGCCGCCATAGACCTCGTCTATGTGCATGGGGCAGGCTGTTGATGAACCATCGGGATCGTTATCTGCAGCTCCTCCCTTGGTAACATTCACACTGATAGTTCCTCCAATAGTTCCCCGACTGTTTGAACCACCAAATACCTTGCCGATGGTACCACCATAGATCTTTACGCTTGTGTTGCCACTAACATTGGCTGCCGTTACAGTACCGTTACCGCCACCAAATACATTTCCAATCTTGTTGCCGCCGTAGATAGTCACATCGGTGTTACCGTTGGTGATATGGGCTGCGTTACCGCCGCCATAGACATAAGCAATACTGTTGTCGCAGTTATGTATTTTTACAGTTGGTGTGCCGTAACTATAATCGGCTTGGTTGCCACCACCATAGACGGCATCCAATGCGTATGTATCTGCGCTGGGAGCAGGGTCGGTACCATAAATATCTACGGTCACTGCACGTTGCGGAGCGCCATTGATATTGTTACAGCCATAAACCGCACCCGAGCCGCTGACCGAAGTCGTATTGACAGAACCGCCATATACCTTTACTGCCACAGGGCCATAGACGTTGGCAGCATTGCCAGCATCGCCCAAGCCACCACCATAGAGCGAGCCGTTGATAGTACCCTTGTTCATGGTGACGTAGGTATGGTAATTGTTCGTAGCTGCTGTTCCATTGACGTAACCCAAGGCCGAACCACCATAGACATCGCCGTAGACAGTTACTCCGGGTGTGGTCTGGCCTGTTTTGCCAAGTGTGATTTCTACATTCTGGCTAACACGTGTCGGCTGTCCGTAACCTCCACCATGGATGTTACCCGGAGAAGAAGGAGTTCCCACCTGACCACCATCGATTTGCATGGTGACGGAGTTATTAATGGTACCCGTAGTATTACTACCGCCATAAAGTCCGCCTTCAATGGTACCACCCTTCATGGTTATGTTAATGACCGGACCATTATTCTGATTTGAACCACCGAATACGCTACCATGAACGGTACCGCCAGAGACAAATACATCCGTTGAGGTTTGGGCGTAACCGAAGTTACCACCACCATATACGTTGCGTTCAATGTCACATTCGTCGGCCACCACAACGGTAGTACCCTGTGACATACGTCCGCTGGTGGTGTTGCCTTCGACACCCTTGCCGGCGCCAAAGACTATGCCACCGACAGAACCATTAATATTCACGTTGCTTCCGGTGCCGCCGCAGGTGGCAGTACCGCCAAAGTATACTTTGGTGGCTCCGTTGGTAACACCACCATAGGTATCTTCAGCTCCACCCGCTGGCATAGCCTCACCGTTGCAGCCGCCACCGATCCAACCGGTGATGGAACCTCCCGTGACAATCAGATTACGATTGCCATAAGCAGCTGAACGGGCAGCACCGCCATACACAGCTCCACGAACATGACCGCCAGTCATGCGGAAAGTTACGGAGTTGTTGTTTTGGTTTGCTGTGGCATCGATACCACCAGCAATGGAGGCTACTTCTCCACCTTCGAGGAACAACTTACGATGTCCCCTGACACGTTGACCAGCGACACCGATGTAGAAGGCCTGTGATGCATCAGCAGTATAGTTGTTGTTTATCGTGAAACTATTTCCTATCTTGCCGCTCTTGACATGGACGTTTAGTGCATTCTCGGAATATACAATTCCAGTGGCTTCACTCACACTATATCCATAATAAACGCCATTGTTTATGATCAGGTTATTCGTGATGCCAGAGTTCGTTGCTCTGTCATAGTCGCATCCCAAGACGCCCTTGATGTTAGGCGTTCCACCAACAGTGTAAGTTTGATAGTTGCCTGGGACATCAGTGGCGGTACCTCCTGTGGTAGAATAGCCCCTGATGAACGAGAGGTAATTGATGGTGCCGCTTTCAATGCGTAAAGTATAGCTTGGCGAGGTGACATTGGCGTTTACGCCACTCACGTAATTAATCGTACCAGAGCAACCGCGACCGATGGTTAAACTGTGGTTGGCAGCGGTTAGGGTATAAGAGCCCATAGAGTTAAAAGTAATATTCTCAAACTTGGTGTCAGCTCCGAGGGTCATATTGTTGTATCCAGAGATGGAGGCACCGGTGTTGCCAGTATCACCGTTGGGATAATAGTTTGAGATGGTTACGGCATATCCTTTGTTTCCGATATATCTGCCAGATGTACCATCAAAACGATAGTTCGCTTCAGATGTCAGCGTCATAAAGTTGCGCTCCACACCAACGTTCTGCGATAGGATATTGTTTGCACCATCTTGGTCGCCTTTGACAACGTAGGCGCGGGCCCAGACGGCTTCCAGCTCTACTTCCATGCCGTATTCGCTGTTGGGAGCAAAATATATTTGAGTTCCGGCATTTACGATTGCATTCACAGCAAGGGCTGTGCCGCCACTTGCAGCGCTATACACTGAACCTCCGGTCACACTCTTCAGACGCCAACACTGGAAACCGCGCCAACCGGTGAAGTTGTTGGCATCGGTTGTGCCACGTGAGCCATACGTCGGGCGCACCTGGAAGGGGTTGGGTATTGGCGTATAGGGACAACGTGATGCAGCACTGCTTTGGTTGTTGGAGCTAAAGGTCCAGGCTGTCTGTGTGGCATCACCACGTTCCAACGTCTTGTAATAAATGAAAGTGTTCTCGTTCTCACCGCCGACATTCACCTTAGCGCCACCCACATAATTGGCGTTGCCTGGTGATACATAGTTGTTTGTTCCGGCTGTGTAATCATTATTATTATTCATCACAATGCCGTCACCGTAATAAGTAATCTTGACATCGGCAGGTGATAGACTACGGATAGGACATTCGGGATCACTATAGTAGCTCCACGAATGGGGCTCGTAATCAAACAGGGTAACGGCTCCTCCATTTGTTCCAGACGGAATGGTGACTGTTTCAGAAGCAACAGGAGAATTGTTCCAACCGTCTTTTACTGCAATAGCCTTGATGGTAGTCATCATAGATAGGCCTGAAAGACTACCTGTATATTGCGTACTTGAGGTGGTGGGATCACTACCATTTGTGGTGTAGTAGATTGTTGCTCCATTAGCAGCGCTGATAGAAGCTGTCCCAGCTGAGCCATTAACTGTGATGGTTGGCGCGGGAAGTGTAAGGGTTACTACTTCTGTTGTTACATTAGATGCGTTGCCGTTGCGAACAGTTACAGCTTTGATTGTTACTGGCGATGTAGTACTGCTGGAAAGGTCAATAGCTCCACTATAAATTGTACCTGTTGTTGCTGTAGGATCCGTACCATCAAGAGTATATCGAATGCTGGTAGTTCCTAGAGCACTGGTACTCATAGTTACAGATGTTCCGTTGACGGTAATAGCGGGAGCAGAAGGGTTTGTCCCCTGAATAGTTATTTCCTTTGTGTTTGTAAGTGTTGTACCCGATGGAGCCTCCGGAACACCTCCAGAAACAGGAACTGTAGCAGTAAGTGTCAATGTGATGTCGCTTTCCGGCAATGAACTGACATTCACAACGCCAGAACTGTTGACTGTTGCATAGCTGTTGGTGGTCAAATTCCATGTGGCTGAACCAATAGTGGCATTTGCCGGTGTAATGCTGTTGCCATCGTCATCTACATAATAATTTGATTGATTGTTATTGAAGTAATAGTTCTTATAACCAATCCTAAAAACTGCCCCTGTTGCTGTATATTCGTGATCACCTGTGGTGGTCAGCACATTATCGCCGTTAATGGTAGGATTGGTAGATCTGTTGATAACGTTGGTAGAGGAGATTTCATATCTAGTGACTCTTCCGGTGCTATTATTATTACCATATGATACAGTTCCATTTGTGGATAGTAAAATGTATCTGTTGCTACTGCGAAAATAGACACCATAGTCGCTATTTCGAACACGGCAATAGTCATTTGCCGTTGTAGCAGTTAATCCCAAATTATAATTTAGAAAATATTTTGTACCATTTACAGTCTGATATATATATCGATTGCCTGTTGTTCCAAGAGTATTTTCTGTGGTACCATCGGTTTTCTCCACGCAAGTCCATATGCATGTGGTCGGGTTGAAACTGCTGGTGCTAATCACTCCGCTCGTACCATTACGAGCTAGAAAGTATGTGGTGTTGCCAGTTTTGTAAGTCAGTACATAGTTTGCTGCATTTACGCTAATGCCTGAAAGTGTTAGCATAGCCAGCACGAGGGTGCGGCGCAGCAAAGAGCGGGTGCGGGAGAATATGGTGGTGCGGCGGGCCGGAGTGGGGGCCTGAACATCGGATGTGTGCATAGTAGTTTGATTGGTTAAATTGGAAATAGTCTTTATCATAAATATCATTGTTTGCTCTATAATTATTGTAATAACTGACAAATATAGATATAAATATCTATAAAAGCGGCATTTTGGGGCGTAAAAACGCATTTTGGGGCTGTTTTTTTGTGCGTTTTTTATGGGGTTGGTTGGAAATGAAAGCAAATCGGCCCAATCAGTTGACTGTTTGCTGATTGTGACACAGAAGGATCAGATCCCTGTGTCACTGTGTGCTTTGAATGTTTTTTCATCTTTCTTTGTTGATTTCGTCAAATATGTGTACGTTTGTGAAGTAATAATTATCAATACCATTTTAATATGCCTAAAATTTACGAATACCTTGGTTTTATCTTTTTCTTCTATTCTAATGAACATGAGCCAATACATGTTCACGTGATTAAAAGTGGTAAACAAACGGTCTTTGAAATAATTCTTTCAGATGGAGTCTTGGTTGAGATTCGTCGTAGGAAAGAATCTGGTTATAATCTTTTAGACGAGAAAGATGCTATTCAGGTTGAGGATTTTATTAAGGCATATTACAGGAACATTATTGATAAGTGGATGAATTTCTTTGTTTTGAAGAAAAGAGTCCGTTGCACATTGATAACAAAAAAGATTTGATATATAAATGGAGTCTACAGGACCATACATAGTTAATGCTGAGTATGCTGGTGATGTTCGTCTGAAGCTATTCTTCAGTGACGGAACGTCACAGACTGTAGATTTCCGTCCATTTATACTCTCTCACCCACATCCTCAATATAATCGCTATGTTGATCCCAAGAATTTCAAGAAATTCCGTATTGAACATGGAAATGTTGTGTGGGGTAAGAATTGGGATCTGGTTTTTCCTCTTGAGCAATTGTATAGCGGAACTTTAGTCTAAAAAAGCACACAAAAGGGGACAGACCCCAATTGTATAATTATTGTAATAACTGACAAATATAGATATAAATATCTATAAAAGCGGCATTTTGGGGCGTAAAAACGCATTTTGGGGCTGTTTTTTGTGCGTTTTTTTATGGGGTTGGTTGGAAATGAAAGCAAATCGGCCCAATCAGTTGACTGTTTGCTGATTGGACCGATTGTGGTGCCGTTGTAAGAATTTTGCTTGGACACAGAAGGATCAGATCCCTGTGTCACGCGATAGGTGTCAGTTCAACTGTTAGCCCTAATGCCGCCACAATGCGGTAGAATGTGGAAACCTTTGGTTCTGTTCTACCTGTCTCCACTCTGGATATATAGGACTTGTTGGTGCCGATGCGCTCTGCCAGCTCTGCTTGAGTGATATTAGCATTCTTACGAGCTTCTTCAATTATCTGTCCAGTAAAGAATGCGTTGGCATGTTCCTCGGCTGCACGACGTTCAGGAGTTCCTTCTTTTCCAAAGAAAGCGTCAAGTTGAGCGTCGACATCAAACAATTCTTTCTCGTTTTCTTTTTTCATACTCAGCTTTTAGTTTAAGACCTAGTTTAATCTCTTTTTCAGGAGTCTTCTGGCTTTTTTTCTGGAAACCGTTAAATAGCACAACAATGTCTCCTTTGTCAAAGCAGAAAAGAATCCTATAAATATCCCCTAGCCATTCTATCCTAAGCTCATATAGACCGTCTCGTAAATGCTTTACGAATTTTGATGGTAGTCTCTCTTGAGTCTTTAGAAGTAGCATTCCATACAAAACCTTTTCTTGGGCTTGGTGGTCAAGTGTATTGAAAAAGTTCTTGTAATGTGATCCAAACGCTATGATTTTGCGTTTCATCGATGCAAATAAATAAAAAGTTTATCAACTGAGCAACTTTTCTCTCTTAATTCTTTTTCCATAAGTAAAAGTGTTTAATGGTTAAAAATAAAGTGTGCAAACAATACGAAAGGCGCTCCACTAACACCTCTTCTGTGCCGATGGAGCGCCTTACGGTATTAGCGCTACAAAGATAATAAAAATGATACAAAAGGGGACAGTCCCCTTTTGTACTGTTTTTCGAAAAACAGTACAATTGGGGTCTGTCCCCAATTGCTCATGTGTAGGGAAAATTTACTTGCTGATGATTGTTGGGGCGGGTGTTATGTGGGGAGTTTGGAACGTAGTGTGTTAAGGGAAAATTTTACTAGCTAACTAGGGAAATATTTTTCTCTAACTAGAAAGTTTATTTTCTCTAGTTAGAGAGTGATAAATAGGATACAAATGGGCCAGATACCTTTGTATTGTTTTTTGTAAGTTTTTTTTTGGCCTTTGTAACAACCGCATCCCTGTGTCAAAAAAACGACACAGGGATGCTGTCCATTGTGATATTTTTATCTGGTTACGGCTATCTTCTTGTGGTTTACAATGTAGATGCCGCGACTGTTAACAGGTACGGTGGCCTTGGTTCCGGGCTGTACTGTGAACTGCTTGAGCAACCTTCCGGCTGTGGTGGCAATGGTCACTGTAGCGGCCTCGGTCATCTGGTTCTCAACTATGATGCTCATGTTGTCGGCATAGATGTTGAGTCCGCGGTCAACAGGAACCTCAATCAGCTGATCGCTGTCACCAGCATAGCCTATGTACAGTGCGCTTGCGCGAGTGCCCATACGGCTTGGTGCATGATTGCCTGCGGCAGCCGAAGTGATGTAAGTACGGAACGGAACGGTAGTAACCGTGCTGTTGGCTTCATCATTCTGGAACTTGTCGCCAGCCTGGCTGAGCAGGTAAGTGGTTGCACCGGCCAGAGTCTTGGTCTGATAGGTAGGCATGTAGGTGTAACCGTCAGTTGCATTCCGGGCGGCTGCTGCATACTCATCATCAGTTACCAGAATGGTTGTACCTTCGTCTGCCGATGCGAATGTAATGTACTGCTTTCTCAGCTGTGCAGGTACGCCATTTGGCTCGGTAGCTGTATATGATACAGTCCATTCTCCACTCAGGTCAAACTCATAGAAACGCTTGCCCGGGAATCCTATCAGATAAGGAGTACCTGCTGCATAGAGCGGATAATCGCTGTACTCGCGTGCAATTTTGTAGTAATTCTTCTGGTACTCGTCATCGTTCACATCGGGTCCGGCATTATCGGCCGATTCGCTGTTCCAATGGTAGTAATAATCCCAGAGGAATGTATTGTTGACAGTCTTGCCTCCATTGGTATCCTTTTCGGGAGCACTAAACATAGCCGTGGTTGTTGTAACCTCATTCTCTGTTGTTGTGCTCACACTGCTCAGATTACGCAGCCAGTATTCATGTCCGGTCTTGCTGCCCTGGTAGAAGTGTGTTATCTCACCCTTCTGATGGGTAGTGACATACTTGGCAGTAAACGGCAGGCTTACGGTCTCCCAGCCGGCATCCATGCTCTCAACGTATGTTGAAGGAACGCGCTGATACCAGATGTAGGAGTTGGTAGGTATCTTGTAGCTGATAGGAGCGTTGAAGTCTTGCCTGTCAACCAGGAAGTGGTTGTTAACGCTCACATAACCATTGTCGGTCAGTCTTACCAGATGACCCTTGATATCATCAATAGCTCTCTGCTCAACAGGTCTCACATTCTTATAACCGTCGTCAAACCCGAATATCAGATCTGCATCCTTATGATAGTAGTTGAGCAGTACGTTATTCTGATCCATATTGTCTGTAAAGTAAACCAGCATGTTCTGGGTCAGGCCATCAGTTATATAGCTGCTCAAGCCGTCAAAGTCAGTGATAGGTGTAAAGAACGCATTGTTATTGGTACCCAGGCTCCACTCAGTATCATTGTTCTGGGTGAAGTCTATTGCTGTCATAGACTTGTGGATATCAATGTTGTCATAAGTATCCTTCAATGCTGCGTAACGGTTAAAGTAAACGCTGCTCTTTTCCTTGCTCTGATAGTAGGCCGGAGTCCTGAATACCCTGTTGTCCGATATACCGTTTGTCAACAGTCCGGAAGACTTTATAATAACTGCAGGATGTACGTCATGCTCACCGCCACCGTTTACTATATCATAGGTCAGGTTCTGACCGAAGTAGATGTAGTCATCAGGCCAGATAGGCGAATAAGGCTCGGTACCCTTGTCACGTATATCGGGATCTTCAGGAATAGAACCCTTTGCATAGATGAAGTCAGGATTATAGTAACGCTGCTCAACATAATTCTCAACATAATTGGTCGGATTATTGGGATAATATGCTGTAGTAGGTTCAGCGTTAGCTACATTAATGTCTGCTTTATTCCAAGCTGTGTATGGTGTCGTGTTGGCAGGAGCCTCAGTAGCATCCTTATACAGGTTGTCATAGTAGCGCTTGTTCAGGTAGAACAGGTTGAGGTTATATGCCACTTCACCGTCCATGAACGCCTTAAGATCCTTCTTATGGGTGTCTCTGTTGGCAAGTGTAGCGCTATTGTAGTCATTGTAGTAATAACTGTTGATAACCTTAGCCTCATCGTTTTCTCCACTATAGCCAATGATAGGATAGGTGCTTGAACTTACCGTACCGTCAGTGAGAACCCAGCAGTTAACAGCCTTACCTGAGCCGACATCTGCTATACCGGGTCCGGTAAATGTACCGGTTACACCTAAGTTATAGACGCTGCCGCAAAGTGAGCCGAACAGTGAGTGGTCAAGTCCGCTTATGGTATGACCGTCACCATGCAGAGTACCTTCAAAGCAATCGCTTGCATCACCTACAGGTGTCCATCCTGAGGTCAGATTGATATCACCGTCCAGTATAAAGTCAAGTCTCTGTCCGTTGGATAAATTGCTAACGCTTGAATTTGAAGCGGTGCTCTTGATCCGATTGAAGAACTCATTGAACTGAGCAAGCTCTGAAGCATCCTTGATGTAAATCTTAGGATTGCGCTTTCCTTCCTTGACAGCCTCGTCCAGATACATGTAGTCATTAACGGTATGAGATTCCGGCTCATGTGTATCGGGATTAAGCGTAGTCTCAACATGAGTGCTGCTCATTACCTTATCCATGCGGTGGTAGTTGGCCACTTTGAACGGTACGGCGTTAGAGTAGGTCTTACCCAGATATGTCTTGGTGTAGTAAGCTACCAGATAGCCGTCCTGATACCAGTACATAGGAGTCTGGTTATTGGTATAAGGTATACCGTTCTTGTGCTGGTCAGCATCTTCCGGAGTGGTGAACATCTCCCATCCGCTACCCAGGACCTCGTATGCACCCGGAGTAATGCTAGGTATCTTAAGACCAACGGTGGTACTGGGCAGTACAATAGAGGGAGCCGACAACTCATCAATGAACGGAACGCCGCTCTTGAAGTTGATGTGTATGTTTACAATGTGCTGCTCTGAGATAGGCTCTATATGCTGTCCGCTCTCGTCACTCTCCTCATAATCATACTGGTACATAACTGTTATGACCTTACCCTTTGAGAGGTTGAATATGTCAGACTCTCTTGTTACATAAAGGGTTGAAGTTCCTATAGGTGCTGTACCCTGAACGCTGAAGTTTCCTTTCTGCAGGTTAGGCAAATCATTGTAGCCGTCGGCATTCAATATGAATCCTACCGGTACAGTTTGTCCGCTCGTCTTGGTAACTGAAATACTACTACCGGCTACCGAAGTAACGGCATGTCCCATACCATTCTCATTGACTTCATAACTGTCACGGCAGTAATAGTAAGTGTTATTCTGAACACCGGCTTGAGCGGCTGTGAATGTTACAACATCAATATTACTCTTCTGCTCTCCCAGACCATTATAAAATTCCTCTGTTATGGTCTTTCCTGCTATATAGAACGAACCTCCCTTGGAGAAGCCTTTCTTTATGATGTAGTAGGTGCCAGCCTGATCTACCTTAATTGGCGAGTAATGATACTGCTCATTAGGAATAGTCTCATACTCTTCGCGTGTCAATACCCGGTTTGGTGAAATTGTCACGTTTTGATTAGCCTTATTGGTATATGTCAGATTTTCAGTTCCATTATATGTGGCAGTGTAGTCAATGGATTGGGTCTGTGAATATAATATCTCCTGATTACCCTCCTTGCTGTCATACAGTGTGGTGTTACCCTTGGTGTAGTTGGGGTCAATCAGAACATCAAATGCATCATAGTTGAATTCAAAATGAGCACGGTCAGCCTCTGACATTGAACTCCAGGTCTCTATGCCGCGGTAGTTCTTACCTGTCTCAAAGTAATCACCTCCATAATTTCCTGCGGTAGTGCAGTACCATGCTACGTCAAAGTAATCACCGTAATTAGCGTCGGGTACTGATACCAGTTCATTGTATCGTGAGTCGGTAATAAGCTCTCCGTAGTAGATGTACTCATCGTCTCCCAAATCAAGTGTACTGGTGCATAAGTATGCCTCAGCCACATTGCTGCTTATAGATGACCATTCGGTATCAGTGAACTGAGTCCTGTAGACTGCAGCTCCCGGATTGAGTTGCTTGTCGCCTTGAACAATCTTGGACGTTACTACATAAGCTCTCTGCACAATGGCCTGATTATTATTGGGCTTATTGGTTATACTTTCATACGTATCATGTATTGCTCCGGGAATGATATCGCCTTCCTCGTATTGGCGCTGACCGTAAACGCCGCTTTGGCCTGTTTTAACGGTATAAGTGGGACCCTCATGGTAAAGTGCCTTTTGCTCTGCAGTGAGGTCATTATAATCTTTAAGATTTACTTTGCCTGTACCGTTCATCCGAGTGTGGTATTTGTCCCAAACTATCGGGTTGGCCATATCATAAGTAAGTATGAAACCTGTGTTATGACTCAGATTGTTTGACGGACGGAATATGTAGTCAAATGTTACATTAGTTTTGGCGTCAACGTTATATACGGTCTTGTTGGCAGATGCGGTCTTCAGAGCCTGATATTCTGAAGGCAGCATAGTATATCCCTTAGAATAGGGCGTGCCGTCTATTGTAGCATTGGCAATAGTAGTGTAAGTCTCCGGTACAAAAATGTTCTGTTCGGGTGCGCTTAGCAGATACCAATCCCAGTAGCTGATTGTATCGTTGAGCTTATATGTTACGTTGTTTACTGATACCGTCTTCTTTGATCCGTCACGCAGATTCTCTGTCTGACCGCTATTGCTGTAGAATGCATATAGGTTAGGCTGAACATCCTTAAGCTGAATCTTACCGTGAGATTGTGCAGTGATGGTAAGAGGTATGTTCACAGATTCGGCATAAGCGTTGGCCGATCCTGTGTATGCCGATATGTACTGGTCATATACATAGATGCTACCCTTTATGTACCAATAGTGTGCAGGCGAACCGCCATCAAGGTAACTGTTCATATCAGGATAGCAGTCATCCACAATCTGTTTCTGCGGATGTATGAAGTTACCCGATGTCTGGAGTTCAGAAGAACTGGTAGGAGTTCCATACTCAAATGCCTTGTTGGTTACGGCTTTTTGGTGAGCTTGAGTGGAACCTACGGTCCTGGGCAGATTGTATTGTGACAGAATGGTTTGCTCGAGTCCTGTAGTGATCCTGCTGCCATGGATATTCTTGGCATATACATAACCGCCGCCCAAGCCGGTCATCACATTAATAAGGTCAAGTTCAACCACACCGGTAATGGGTCCCCAGATCTTATTGTCTTTGGTACTCTCCTCTGTGGTCAGTTCCAGATATACACCCGATGCCAAAGCCACCTTGTTGGCACTTGCACCGTTGTTGCGTCTGCGCTTATCCTTATAATATTTTGTTTTCCAATTCTCGTAAGTCTGACCGTTAAATTCCGGCTTATAGGTTTCTTCATCCTGATTGTCAAATTGGCGCGCGTCATTATAGTAATCAACATCACTCGTAAGAGCTCCCATGTGATTCACCACGCTGTAGATACCGAAATAGTTTCCGTGAACCTTGTCTTCCTTAGTATTATCGCCGGCTATTGATGCAACTTGGTTCAGCGATACCTCGCCTACACGGTTGATTGTGTAGTCTGTATAGTCAACTATTTCAGGTACGCGGTCGCGTGCACCCTGAAGCACCATACGGCTTCCGAATATTCCGCAGAAATCAGCACGCTGGATTGTATTGAGCAATCGGCCCGCATAGATTGATACGAAACCTTTCTTTACCCAATAGTGTTCGTTATGATATTGCTCTGCAGTGCCGGTAAACAGTTTGTCATAGTCTTCGGCCGTAAGTTCATCAATTTGTGCTTCATAAGGATTTCCATTCTTGTCCGTACAGTCCTGAACACACAAGTACTTGAGTTCATAATAGGCCTTCTCACGGTCAGTCATTTGTTCGTACTGCTCGATATCAATCTTGTCGGGCTGGCTGAAATAGTCTGTACCGTAGTTTGTGATATTGAGCTCACGGTATCCGTCAACAAGAGTCAGGTTTCCGTCGCCGTAGATACCGCCTATATGCTCGGTACCAATGGTTATAAGGTCGCGGTTATATACATCCCGCAAAACGGCAGTTGCGTTTCCAAGAACGGTATTGGTGTTGGCATAAACCACATCACTACCGGCAGATACGTTACCTCCTGCAAATATGGCGTTACGAATGATTATACCGTCAATGCTAACCTTAGCCCATTGTGCTTCATCATAATTCTTATTTCTGAGCTTGTCCAGCTCATCTGTGGGAACATATTCCCCCTTTGCGTATGTAGTACCATCTATGGTGATACCGCCATCAGCTTTAACCAGGGCATAAGGCTCAACAATTACACGGCTATCGTCTGTGAGCTTGTTCTCATTTTTATCGCCGTCTACTTTGAAAGTAGTTCCGTTGTGCTCATAATAATAACCCTCAGTGCTGCTTTCCGAATTGAATCCGTTGCCTGTTGCAACTTCACCTTTTTTGCCGGAACCGGAGTATACAAAACCCAGGTCACCGCCACCGAATACGTTGCCGTATCCCTGCGCCACGTTGTCAGTAGTTCCTATCTCACCACCACGAATAAATACCTCGGTCTGGCCGAATACATAACCCTTGCAACCCCAGTCTGAACTGCTGATCTCTTCGTCTGACATGAACTTGCGGCCATCTCCTCCCCAACTGTCAATACCGCGGCCTCCGCCGAATACGTTACGCATTACGTGGCCTCCGTACATCTCAACATGAGTGTGACCGGCTTTGGATATATGGGCCGGGCCGTTTATAAATTGAGTACCTCCGGTGGCCGGCGTATTACTGACATTACCACGCCCTATGGGGCCTACCTCGCCGCCACCATACAGGTTGCCGCGTACAGTTCCGCCGTACATCTTGACAACGGTTTGGTCAACAAGGCTGTTTATTACATATCCTCCGCCAAACACATTGCCGCTCTTGTCCAGGTCATTTACATCTTGGTCATTCAGTTCCTCAACATAATCATTATCCTCATACCTGAAACCTACATGGCCGTTGTTGACAGTAACTTTTGCCACACCATATATGGTTCCACCTTCACCGCCGCCGTATGCGTTACGTGAAATGGCGGGATCACCACCGTATATGCCGTTTACATTTAACTTGCCAATAATGACATTTGACTCACCGTCTATATCATTAGCGATACTTGATGTGGTTATATCGTGCTTGCCCACACTGCCACGCCAGCCGCCTCCATAGACATTACGTACAGAGCCGCTCTCTATATATGCATATGTCTTTGCTACAAAATTCTTTGTACCGTATTCGTCCATAACAGGACCGCTTGAACCGGCTGCATAAATATCTCTGCTTACTGTACCTCCAAACAGACCGATGAATGTTGTACCGCTAACTGTTGCGGTAGCACCAAGACCGGCTCCGTAACAATAGCGTGCTGCATATGCACCTTTCTTTATGTTTACGTTGGTGTTGGTCTTGATGACTTGCTCTTCATCATCTACAGTTATGGTATGTGGATGAACAAGTGCATTGTCAAGACCGTTATCGGTATAGAAGTCTCCCAATGATTTATAAACCGTGGCTGTTGTGTTTTCACCGGCGTTCTCAGAAGCATCGGGTGTATAGGTGTTCCATGCGGCAACAGACTCTTTGTTGAGTACTCTTCCGGCATTACCGCCGCCATAAACTTCGCTTACACTTGCGCCATCTTCCAGGTTGATCTCGGTGTATTGTGACCATGTTCCGGCGCCCTTGCCGGCTCCATAAATAGTTGCTGTATAATTACGGGGGTTACCATCTTCGGAATATACAGGAGACCAAATGTTTACTCGTGTATACAGAGTACGGCGTTTATTGTTGTTGCCGCCATATATGGCCTCATGGATGACTGCATTGCTGCTGTTGAAGTTTACGTTTGACTCATATACATCGCAAGGTGCACTGTTGCGGATTCCGTAAGAACCGCCGAACAACTCATCTGCAATCAAGGTGGAACCTGTGGGTACGTTTACTACGGTTCTACGTGTTATACCCTCTTCATAGCTTCCTCCGTATACGGTAGATAATTCGCCGTGAACAAGGTCAATTACAGCAGATACGGACTCTACGGTAAAGTCCGGATTTTCTGTTAAATTGGGATTTACTCCCATACCAAGTCCGGAGAATGCACCGGCACCGAATATCTCTGTAGAGGTGAACTTCTTGGAACCGTCAGGTATGTTAACGTAAACATAACTGCGGTCCTGCATCATATCCTGCTTAACGTCGGCCTCTGTTGCGCCGGCATAACCCTGACCTGCACCGAATACCTTGGCTATGGTTGTGCTTGATGTGCTATTGGGCATGAAGTTTACAAAGGCACTGGCAAGATAAGGATACGGATTGTTGTTGTGATAACTGTCGTCGGCTGCTAATTTGTGTAACTCATAGCTATCAGCCGAATAATTGTAGTTACCGCAAGAACCGCCGAAAATGTAGTTGCCTATTTTACCGGATATGTACTCGACATAAGCCGATGCCTGGGTTACATAAGTGTTCTCAGGATGTGATGAGTCGTAGTTGTAAACCTTGGTTATTTCACTGACTTTATTATAGAAATTGTTTGATCCCAGAATGCTGCCGCCAAAGTCATTGCCGCCGAATACGTTGTTCTTTATCTCGGGCGATCCCGCTGTGCCGTCAGCTGCGGTACCTAAGAATGTCTGTGCATAGCCCGAAATGTTAGCGTTGCAGGCACCTCCGAATGAATCATATACCTTTCCTCCGGACAGATAAACAGATGTGTTGCCATTTACGGCTCCTTCAAATCCGCCGCCGTAAATTTTTCCAATCTCACCACCTGTCATGTTGATGGTAGTGTTCTTTGTTACTCCACCTCTAAGACCGCCGCCGAATACCTTAAGGGCGCGTCCGGTACCAACTTCATCACTGGTTATATTGATGGTGGTATTGCCTATTACTGTTGCTTCAGGACCGAAACCGCCGCCAAATACGCTGAACGGGGTGTTGAACAGATTGACCTGATCGGCAAGATATGTATCCATGTCCGAGCTTATGGTCGAATTTGACGGAATGATATCCTGCTGTAGGTCTATTAATACATTACCGTTAATGATACCGCTGTTGAAACAGCCTCCGAATATGTTACCCTGATTACCCGAAGAGGCATTGTCAGGATTGGCAAATATAACACCGTTTACTGTCAGATGAATCTTCAGTTCATCAGCACGGGCAGGCGTAGCAGTAAAACCACCTTCATGGCGCGCATTAAGGTTTTCGGTAGCCTTAACGAATGCATCGTTACAACCGCCCACCAGTTTATGGGTGATAATGATAGGATAGTCAAATTTAATGTCGGTCAATGCGGCCGATGTCATGCTGCCCACATTACCGCCGCAGAAGAACGATCCTATGTGTGCATAACGCGCGTCGTTGGCTGCAACATATGTGTTGGGGTATCCGGCATCAAAACTGTATTTAGGCATACATGAAACAGCTGCGCCCTCCATGTAAGAATTGAATATGTCTGAGTTGGTAAGATCCAGGTTGCTTATTGTCCTGTAGGTTTCAAGTGTGCCGTTTGTACTCTTGTCAACCATATCAATACCGTTACTGCCCAGGAATACATTGTCAATGGTAATATATTCACCAAGAACAAGCTTGATGTCGTCTGTTACTGTGGCGCTGTTACCTCCTCCGTAAACGGTATTTACGACTACAGGATTGGCCTGAGTTCCAGCCACACGGATGTATGATTGGGCGGTGTGGGGTCTGAAAGCATTCAGGGCAGCCACACTGGCGGTGTTCTGCGTATTGTCAAAATCTCCGTAATAGAAATCACCATAGGTGGGGTCATCAGCCTTTGAAGATTTATCGGTATAGACGTAAGAACCGTTACCGCCACCATATACATTACCGCCTATTGAACTGCGTATGTCAATGGCATTACCTCCCAGTACATTACCTGATATATCATTACCGCCATAGACATTGTTTATGGTTCCGGCCGAAATACGTATATGTGCTGAATAACCTGCCGGGAATCCGTAGGTGGCTCCGGGAGTTGTTGCCACTCCGTTAATCTTAGGAGTTACATTGGCACGACGGCATCCTCCATAAACGTTGTTTACGGTAAGGTTGGCGCTGTTAAGGTCAAGCATAAGACCGTCCCTATATGTCATGTCGCCTGCATCTCCGCCGGAGTAGAGGGCGTTGATGCTGGCTCTTTCCAGATGCCATTTTGGGTGGATGTACATTTCGGCCTGCTTGTTACCTCCGAATACGCGGTCAAACTGGTAAACCGGAGTGGCAGTGTAGTCAGCCGATGAACCGGCTGTTTCATCAAAGGTATATGCAGTCTTATCTACATCAATGTTGATGCCTAAGCTGCGCAACTTATCCTGCTTGAATTCATATCGGTCTGATGTGTTGTTGTCCAGACAGATTACGGTCTCCTGGGTTACCGTAGCCTTGTTACCGCCACCGTACACGTAACCGTAATTACCGCCCTTGAGCTCCAGATATGCGTAGCTTACCTCAGGCTTGTTGGTTACGGTAAAAGGAGAAGCTGGTGTGTCCCAGCGGTTCTCGGTGCTGTTCAAGACTCTGTCGGTAAGAGCATCTACCGTGTAACCTCCTGTTGCAGGAGTATATTCATAGTCTCCGTTTCCACCGCCGAATACCTGGGCTACATAAATCCTGTTGGTGGAATTGGCCGGTATGGCACTGGAATGCACAAAAGCGTTCCACTTCTCATCTATACCATAAGACTGGGTTGCGGCTTGACTCAGAATGGAGGGTGGTTCCAAACCACTGATCCAACTCCAGCTGTTAGTGAATGTCGGAATGGTGATTTCACCAGCTATATCATTACCTCCATATACTGCACCGATAATAAGGTCATTCGTGGCATTCGCACCGTCAATATTAACAAAACTGTAGCCGTAAACATTAGCCACACGTGCGCCTCCGTATACATCGCCCTGAATATCACCTCCCTGAAGGGTTACGTTTGTGGTACCCATAAGGTCGGCCTTGTTACCGCCGCCGTATACGTTCTGTACCAGAGTACCTCCCTTAATGTCAACATGACTGTGTCCGAATACATATGCGCTCTCACCGTCGCCTGCGCCAAACAGACCGCCGTGAATGGTTCCATTCCAATCAGTGTGGCCTACAGAACCTCCGTTTACGGTTATCTGCGTGTTGCCGAATGTACGTCCGTTCTCACCGCCGCCGAATACTGTACGGACCGAACCGGCGTTTATCTCAATATTTGTAGTTGTACCGGTCTGGAGGTTATCTTCTATCTCAACGCTTGTCTTTGTTTCCTCGGCATCATCGACATAATGTGTACCTACATGGCCCTGCTTACCTCCGCCGTAGACATCACCTTTAATGGTTATTGTCACATCAGCAAATAGGGGGGTAACCTGCAGGGATATGAACAGCAATACCGCTCCAATCATTCTGAGCGGTCGGCCATTTGTATGTTTACGGGAGAATATATTCATATCGGATAGTCAGAGATTTATTCAATGGGTAGTTTTGTGTCTAAGTCATCATCACTGAGCTGGTACAGATATGACGGCACTACATTGATCTTGACGGCATAACTGGTTCCAGCTCTGGGTCTTCCGCTGCCGGTAGGCAATATCTTGCCGTTTCTGGCTGTCTGGTCTTTTCTTACCAGACGGTCTTTGTAATTCTCATCGGTAAGAGGATCAGTGCCGGTATCACCTGTGTAAACGTTATAGGTTACCTCAAGTTCTACGGGCAGGTCTGTCTTGGGCAGATAGCAGAAACTGCCGGCTGTCTGATAGATATAGCTTTCCACTTCGTTACCATTCCAGGTTACAGTGTTTGATGCATTCAGAACAATGGAATCATTTGGTAAAGGCAGGCTCACCTCAAGATTCTTTGATGTGCAATCACCCCAGTTAGGATTAGGGTTGGCACCGAAAGTCAGGCTCATGCTTGAGCTGCCTTGGCTTGAAACCATCTTGATTCCGGTTATCACTACGGTGCGCAGCTTGCTGTATTTCTCGTGCAGCGTGAAACTCAGGTCAACCTTTGAGTAGAGATGGTTCATGGCCAGCAGTACCTTATCATTCGGTATGTTGTTGGAGATCTGGCCCAGGTTGAAGGTTCCGGCTACAGGAGTGGGGTCATTGTAGACACCGTTCTGAGCCACAGATCTGGCTGCTGCAATTGATATGGTGGGGTCACCCAGGGTTACAATATCAATTGGGTTTACATTGAGTGTAAAACTGTTGCCAACTTTAGTAAATGTGCCTCTGGTACTGCTTATACCTCCGGGATGGAAGGCAAACATATAGTAACTCTTGCCGCCTTCGGCCTCAACGCTTGAGTACCATTTGCCACCCGAACGGCGGAACTCACCTTCCTTAAGAGTTGTGCCTGATGTGTGTTCCTGAGCCCAGGCATAAATTAGCTCGCCATCCTGGGGAGTGTAAAGACTGTAACCATCAATAAGGGCTCTGGTGCTGATCTCCATGCCGGCCTGACGGAAAACGGGAAGAATCTTGAACGGGCCAACACTGGTCTCGTTGTAGAGATTATCCTTCTCAGTTTCAGTCTGGCATGAGACTAAGCATATAAACAGCAACAGCAGAGTGTTGACAACTCTGCTTATTGAGTGGTGTTTATTATAGCCCTTTTTTATCATTTTATTTTTATTTCAAATTGTAAATATAAATAAAATATTTACCAATTGTGCACATTGGTAGGAATTTCTCCACCATCAGCCCAATTTTTTACCTGTACGGACTCGAGTTCAATACCGCTGGAGGCAGTAAATTTGAGTGTAATCAGGTAAGAATAGCCGGGAAGTGTCTGGCCTGGATATGTGGCTGTCACCTCATTCTGGTTATTCTTAACTTGGGTTGTAAGGGTAACTCCATGAGCTGTTCCTTGAAGTGGAGAATTCTCTATGGAATAGTCTGCCTGGAGGTCTAACCCGTTCCACAGATTACATGGAACTGTAAACCACGAGCATAATGTCTGGAAATTCTCAGGCTCGGAATCGGGATCTTCATCAAACCATGTTTCTTCGGGCAGGATGACAGGATCTTCCATCAACTCCTTACTTAATCCTTTCTGGACAGGACTGCTGTACTGATTGGTTGTGTTGTTCTCACTGAAATTTCTGGTAACTACAGATTTACCGTCTGCCTTGAGTACAATAGGATTGTCTTCGTCAGGTGACTTGAACGTAAGTTGATTTACTGTTACCTTAGCTTTGGCACCAACATAGTACGCCCTAACCTGCACGCGCGACAAAATATGCTCGAACTGGAAGTTTACGGTACCGCCGGCAAATACCAGGGTTGCATCGTCCTCTGTTGACTTGTATTTGCCGCTCCTGGCTGCTACCAGAAGGTCTGTGCCTGTGGATGTTGGCTGCCAGTAGGGAATGTTGTTGATTGTAAGAACTTTTCCGGTCTCGCTCACAAAGGGGGTTCCGTTATTGGGGTCTTCGTTGGGAAGATAGGGCCAATAGGCTGCAAACTGATAGGTTGCATTGGGGTTGGAGTCCCAGTATCTGCGGGGTGTGTAAGACCAGGTGGTGCTCTCGGTGTTCTGGTCGGGGTATACCGGAATGTTGTTGAACTGGCGGTACGGAGTCTTGTTGGGGATGGTCTTGTAACCGTATACTCCGAATCCGGTGCTGTTGGTTATACTCAGGCTTATAAGCGAGGCTTTATTGGTAACAAGAGCCTTGGTGCCTACCGATGTGGTACCAATCTGTATCTCGTCATACATATATGCCTTGTCTGTACGGCTGCAGGAGGATATGATTCCTCCTGTGAGCACGGCCAGCAATATGACGTGTAACTGTACTTTAAACCTAAGTCTTAGCATGTTTATAGTTGTAAGCTTATTTCTTATCTCAAAACATCGTAGTCAATGGAGTATATCTCCTCCCATTCCGTTACTTTTGCGGTGAACTCAATGAATGCGTCCTCCTCTTCGCGGGCAGGTGAGATTACGCCTGTATCGGGGTCTTTCTCAAGCTGAACCCAACCGTCATCCTCGTCTATATCGCCGTCACCGTCAGTGTCTATGTGGATCAGGATAACATCCTTGCCGTCGGGGTTGTCGGGATTGCCGTCACTGGGATCCTTCTCGTTGTCTCCGCCGGGCTCCTGCTGGGTTTCATTATCACCGTCCACATTATCTATATGTCCGTCGCCGTCGCGGTCTATACCGCCTTCCAGCTTGCCGTCATTGTCAATATCCTCCCATACTACCGGATAGGTTACCCATGTATCAGGAATTCCGTCACCATCGGTGTCCTCCCAAACCTTTATCTGGTCGGGCTCATCGGGGTTGTACTTCATTACGCCCTCGCTGGGGGTATCATCTGTCTTGGTTATGGTATCGCCGGTTACGGGGTCCACTATTATACTTCCGTCACCATCGGCATCCCAAACGCGGGTTGAGCGGGTGGGGTTGAAAGCCAGGGTGTAGTTGTACTTGTAGTTAGGCTCCCATTTTGATATTATGCTGTTTTTTGATCCTGATGTTCCGGTTATGCCGGCCAGACGGATTCCTTTCTTGGTGAATGTCTGTGATGTGCCATCCTTGTAAGCTACGTGGAATATGGCATCCAAGGTTACATCTACGGGCGATGATGCTGTGCTGAATAGTGACTGCGGTATCATCAGGTAGTCCTTGTAGATGGCTGTGGATGTGGTGCTGAGCAGCGTGTTGGTTACAGTGGGTATCTGCATCAGGCCTGACTGGTTGCTCCAGGCGCCTACTGCCATTTCCTGACTCCATCCGGTCTGCTGGTAGCTTCCGGTGTTCTTTACGTTGTTGAACTTGATGCTGGTAAGCGTTATGTTGTCCACACCGTCGGTGTTCATTCCACTGCCTATCTTGGCGTACACGTTAACATTACTCAGTATGTGGTGGAAATACATCTGTACGGTGTTGAACGGTGATACGTTAAGCCTTTCACTGATCATCAGGTCTGTCTGCTGGTCAGGATCATTGGGCGTAGTATATGTACCTATGGTGATGTAACGGTTATCATCCTCACTCATGGTGTAGAGTGTCTTGGAGTAGGGGAATACTCCGTAGAACATATAGGTTGAGCCTATGTTCCAGAGCTTCTTGTTATCATAGGTCCAGACGCTGTCGGATGATACGTATCTTACATCCTGGTTGTTGAATATTACATCTATGGTACCGTCAGTGTTCTGGATGCCCCATACGGCCATAGTGTCGCCCACTACGAATCCGCTGTTACCGCTGGTCTTGGCGGCACGGGTCATCTTGTTTACAATGTTTCCAAATTCAATGTAAGCATTCTCGTGGGTTGCATAAGGATCTATCTCATGCAGGATTCCGGACTGCTGGCATGACGACAGAAGTGCCACGCCTGCTATTATGCTCAGTTTAATCTTGGTCATTGTGTTCATAGTTATATGTGGTTTCCGGGCAGTTATTACTTAATCAGATAAGATGCTTCATACTCATCCTCCCAGTCAGTTACTGTGGCCGAGAATTCAATGATGGTCTTATAGTATACTATCTCCTCCTCAGGTACCGACGGATCCTTTTCAAGCTCACGCCATATGGTGTTGCCTTCATCATCCTTGTCCCTGATCAGGATTACATCGTAGTCATTGGGATTGCCGTTGTAATCAACGCCATCGCCATCATAGTTATCGTTCTCTGTAGCTGCGCCGTCGCCGTCCTTATCGGCAATACCTTCCAGCTTACCGTCACCGTCAATGTCCTTCCATACTACAGGTATATCGCCCTTGCCGTCGTGGTCGGTATCAATAAAGTACTCACCCTTATCATCGGTTACTACCCATGCGGTATCGTTCTTATATCCGTCTATACCACCGT
Source organism: Bacteroidaceae bacterium (assembly GCA_045534785.1). Taxonomy (GTDB): domain Bacteria; phylum Bacteroidota; class Bacteroidia; order Bacteroidales; family Bacteroidaceae; genus Colenecus. The sequence goes on from JAZSKJ010000032.1 coordinate 34,331, forward strand.
CATAGTCAATGAAAGGCTCGGTGGGGTAGTCGGGATCATTCGGGTCTGACGGAACATCGGGCTTGGTCTTGGGGCGCTCCAGTTCTGTGTCAACTATATCATCGCCGTCTGTATCCATCCATATAACATCGGGATTGCCGTCACCGTCAGTATCATCGGGCTGGCCGTCCTGGTCGCGGTCGGGCAGAGCCTCTTCCTTACCGTCGCCGTCAATATCATCCCATATGATGGGGTAATCGGGGGTATCGTCAATATCCTCGTCAATCCAGTACTCATCGGTAATTCCGTCACCGTCATTGTCTATCTCAATGATGTTGACAACAGGGGTATAGATGCTGTCAGGATTTGTCAGCTCATCCTGGTCATGGTCCGGGTTGATGTTGGGCAGGTAATGACCGCCGTCGGGTGTGATTGACGGGTCTACTGATACTATGTAGTTGTAGCGGTAGTTAGGCTCCCACTTGGCAATAGTAACCTTGCTTTCGGGGGTTGACACCTTATTGCCTACAATCTTGTTCAAGGCAACCGAGCGCTCAAATATTGACTCGGTATCGTCACTGTAAACCAGCTTGAAGGTGATGCTTACCTTGGCGTTGTTGTTAATCTCCTGGGGAAGCAGCAGCAGGTCTGTAGCTAGGTTGGCTGCCTTGGTGCTACCCATTGTATATGTGGCGCTCTTAACTTCGGGCATATCATAGACCGATGTGTTATCGGCAGTCCAGGCGCCGGTGAATACGCTGTTGCTGTTCCAGCCTGTCTGGGCAAATGAGCCCTTGCTGTACAGTCCGGTTACGTCAAAGCTAACCACATCCACACTCTTTATGCCTACAGTGTCAAATTCGGATGATGACTTGAAGTAGAAGCTTACGTTACTCAGTATATGGCTGAATTCAAAGTCTACCACGTTAAAGGGCTGATGATCTTTTATCTGCTTGGCTATCATCAGGTCAATCTGGTCACTATCCTTATCGGCTACAGTAAAGTCTGTTATGCTGAAAGTGCGGTTCTCAAAGTCAAAGCTGTTGGCTGCAGCATAGGGATATACTGCGTAGAAGTCATAAGTTGAGTTCTTCTCCCAATACTTTACGGGGGAGTATGACCATATCTCCTGACCGGTGTTGGTTACAAGCTGGTTGTTGAAAAGCTTGCCGTATTCGCCGTTCATGTTCTGTAAGCCATAGACCTCAATCTCATCGCCGCTTACAAATGTGGCTCCCACACCTCTTGATGCACGGGTAAGGCCACTCACGTAGTTGGTAAAATTAATCTGTGTGCTGTGGTCACGGATAGGGTCAACGCTGTTGAGTACTTTACTGTCTTCGCAAGCGCTCAGCAGCATTATTGCTCCTGTAAGGATTATCAGACTCCTCTTTTTCATTTTTTGATTGTATTTTATTTTGTTTGTTTTCGTTTATAACTTATTGCTCTTGCCTGGCTCCACAGATCCTTCCCATTCATTGTTATCCCATATCTTGGCGTCGGCATCGAATGTTATTATGTCTGGACCTATCATAAGGTGCAGGATATAGCTGTTGGCGCACCTGAAAGCACTAAAGGCCTCCTTGAGGCCTATACGTGTATCAAAATGCTCTATGCGTCCACCTGGGTAGTGCATAGAGTAGTCAACAAGTATCATCTGGGTGCTGTCCACCTGCTGCGGCAAAAGCAGTGACTCTATCACGCAACTTCCGGTTGAGTCAATCAGGGCTCCGTTGGCGCTGCACAGAGCGTAGGTGGGATTAATGGTGTCAATCTGCCACTCAGTTACGGACTCATCGGCCTCAATACCTACCACAGGACTGTGGTCAAGTATCTGAGTAAAGTCTCCCTTGCTGTAGAACCGGCCTATGCTCAGGCTGTCTATCACAACTTGGATTCCGCCCTCACTAATGGTCTTGTTAAGGGTTACCATTACAATAAGCTTGGCCATGATGTGCTGCATATTGAAGGTAACCAGGCTACCTATCTGTTTCGGGTTAACCTTCTTGCCCTCACGGTCAACGAGCCAATCTACATCTGTCACACTGCCGAAAGTGCCACGGGGATACGGCTCGGGACCCGCACTCATGGTGTTGCTGCCCTCCAGTACCACATTATTTATATTAATGTGGCCGGTGGTCTCATCGATAGAGACCGATGCACCCGGTACTGTTGCAGAATTGGGTGCATAAGCATAGAATCTGTAAGAACTGCCCTTCTCCCAATAGCGTGCGGGAGAGTAGGTCCAATCCTCATGGTCCGGATCATAGCTGACCAGATTGTCATTAAACAGACGAATCTCGGGTCTGCCGCTTGCTGTCTGCCATCCCCAGACTCCCATGGTATTAGTGTGCTGGCTAAGCAGGCTGAGAGCGCGTGTTCTGACAGGATTATCTATTACACCGTTGCCGAAACTGATAGCCAGACTCTCATTGCCACCCTCATCATTTAGATGGCTTACAAAACTTTCGTACTGACATCCTGCCAGCAGCATTACCGCTGCCAGCAACCCCAGTACTCTATGTCTTGCTACATTCAGCATTCTTGTTTTTTAATCCTTTGCAAAATTAAAAAATACACACACTCTCGCTCTCACTCTGCTGCCCCACTCATTGCAAACTGCATTTTTCCTTTTATAAATATCATTGGTAATATAGCGCTCACGCTCTCTTGGTGACCATCGGGGCGATCAAACCCCGGTGGCCTATTTAAAGAAAAGAGTTAGTCTGATGGGATTACTGTACAACAACAGGTACATCATTCTTTGTAGCCCACTCATATACATCAGCATCAAAGTTGATTGCTGCAGGTGCAAGAGTGATTTTCAAAGTGTTCTGCCATCCTTCGCAGAAATCTACTGCTGTTGTGGCATCAGCATTGAAAACGTCGGCAAGGTTGTAGTAGTATTTATAGCTATCATGCTTAGTATAAACATTATTTTCAGTCTTGCCAATCTCATATTCAATTACAATGTATGGTGCACTATCAGCTGTTGCATTGCTACCATTAAGGTAAAGATATGAATCAAGTCCAGTTACACTTTCATTTACCAGTACAGTCTTGCTGTAAGCAACGCTTTGTGGAATAGCCAGTCCCTCATATACATATTGATAATATGTATTCTCTGTGGTTTCAGTTGAGGTTATTAGCAAACCGGATGCATTCTCATAACCAACGCCAGAGGTGAATGTGGCAGGTGTTGATGCTGCTGTCCAACGTGTAACTGTTCCACCTGAAAGGGTTGTGCCAGAAGCCCGTGACTCATCAAAAGAACCATTGCTTGTCATATTAAACACCTTAACAGATTTCAGATATACGGTATAGTCATCAAGTATAGTAGCTTTACGTACACCTATGTTAAGACGTGATAGAATATGATTGAAACTGAGGTTTACGGGGGTATTAGTATAATTCTTATAATCCTCAATATCTGTTGAAATCATAAGATCCTCAGTTGTTAGTGCAGCTGTCAAAACCTTATTGGTAACAATAGCGGTTGCAGGAGTACCTGTTACGCTGTTATAACCTGTAATTGAGAAATCTGCAATTGAAACCTTCTTGGTAGAGGAGTTCCAGCTCCAATCATCTCTGCTGGGTGAAGCTGCGTAGAATTTGTAAACAGTTGCAGACTTATCCCAGAAACGAACAGGTGTGTAATACCAGCCTTCTGTGACAGCAGGGCTAGCAGTATTATCAGCATCCTTATGCTCAACCAACTGACCAGGATATGTATAGGTGTTGTTTGCACTTTCAACAGCTCCTAATACAGGAGTTTCAGTACCGCTTACAACTTTATAACCCCATACTTTAAATGTATTGTTGTAAGTTTCAAGATTACCATTGATATTGGCAGATGAGTTCTCTGCACGAGTCTGCTTATTGGTAATAGTGCTGAAACCTATTTCAATCTGCTCCTCATGGATGTCTGAGCGCATCTTGTCTTCTGAGCAACCTGTCAATACTAATACGGTTGCAGCTATAAGCAATAATTTTTTATTCATGATTGTATTTCTTTATTATTTCGATAAGAAAAACATTACTTTACTTCAACATTTTGATTACCGCCATTTTCATCAAAATTGCAAATACTTACTACATCAAACTTGATCTCATTAGGTTTGATGTCTAATGTATAAGTTGTATAAGAATCTGTACCCCAAGTCTGAGTTGAAGGAACAATTGCAACCTGGTCTGTGAAGGTCTCTTCATAAGTATTTGGAGCTGCAACGCCGTCATTATATGTATATGTTACAGTGAATGTCAAACCAGCCTCGGTAACGTTTGCAGCGGGAGCTGTGTAAGCAATTTGCTGTGGAACCATAATATACCAGTCAGTAAGAGTGGTAGCTGTGGCAGATGCACCACATGTGAGTTCAACGGATGTATTCCCAGTGCCAGTACCAACTAATGCGACGCTGCCGGCTGATGCAGTAGGAATATTCCACTCATCGTAAACTATACTACCAGGAGCTCCTGTATAAGTCATATTTTGAGTGAAATTACCAACTCCATTATTCCAACCTGTCATAGTAAGGCTATTTACTGTTACTGTACCAGAAGTGAGTGTGCTCTTAAGAGCAAACTGAACCTTAGCCATGATGTGATGGAAATCAATATCTACTGGTTCATTTGTAGAGCCGGTATGTGCACTTCCAAGTTCACCTTTTGCTCCGTCACGATCAATCAGATAGTCGTCAGATGCTGTACTTTTATTAGATTTTGCACCTGTGATTGTGATGCGACCAAAATTAGCAGCAGTCGGATCGCCTTGAATTGCATAAGTTGCACCATCTGTTGGGGCATTAGGAGCTACTGCATAGAAGTTATACGTTGCATTCTTGTCCCAGAAACGTAATCCGTCATATTTCCAGGCACTATTTGTGGCATCCCAATATACATTCTTACCAGCGAAAATGTCAGGATTTTCTTTTGTGTCAAAATCATCCAAAGATTTATAGCCATATACTACGAATCCACCTTCTGTCTTCAAATTATCAATGCTTCCAATATGAGCACGTGTAATCTTATTAATGGACTGTCTGAATGAAATAGGCGCTTCTTGAGTGCTAATTTCATGAATGATGTCGTTTCCTCCACATGCAGTTAATAATGCAACTGCTGCGATCATCAAATAACTCTTTTTCATAATTCTCTTTTCTTTAAGTTTTTAGTTAATAATAAGTTTTCTAATTAGTGACCGGTAGGAGTATCACCTCCTGCCGGCCTGTATTATGAAATAATATTATTGTATTGTGAATTCTCCATCAGTATTTTCATCTCCTGTTGGATACTTCTCATCCCATTGGTAAACAACAGGATTAAATTTGATGGCGGAGGGAGCAAGTGTTATATTAAGAGTGTTCTGCCAACCTTCACAGAAATCAACATCATTATCTTTATTAGCTCCATCTCCGTTGAATACGTCTGCAAGATTGAAATAATAAACGTAGCCGTCAATCTTAGAATAGTTATTATTTTCGGTAACACCAATTTCATAATCTATTACAATATAAGGATCGCTCCAAGTATCATTGCCTGAGCTTACAGCATTGTAACCATCAATCCTTAGATAAGAAGACAAACCAGCAACATCCTCATTGGGCATTACAGTCTTAGCATATCCAACTGTTTGAGGCATTATGAGCCCCTCATATACATATTGATATTTTCCATCTGATACCTTCTGGGTAATTTCTTGCGCAGTTGTAGGCTCAAACTTCATGTTGCCTGGAGTGAATTTATCAGTGTTGCCTGTGGCTTTGGTCCAACGCGCCTGAGTCCCAGCCTTTAATTGGGCATCAGTCAGAGTTGTGGCTTCATCAAAAGAACCAAGACTCTTCATGTTGTAAATCTTAATAGATTTGAGGTTGACAGTATAATCTGCTAAGTCATTACTCTTGCGAATGCCGATATTGAGGCGTGACAAAATATGATTGAATACTAACTGAACTCCATTATTATTGGGAGCAGTGGAATAAGTATAATCCTTGTAATCTAATATGTCAGACGCAATCATCAAATCTTCTGTATCCTCAGTTGCCATTATCTTGGCCGCATCAATTGTGGTATTTGTAGGATCAGAGGCCATGTTAGTGCCACTAACACGGAAATCGGCGAGTGAGATTGTCTTGGGAGATGTATTATCTGTGATAGCCCAAACTTTTGTCTCTCTGCTCATTGTTTCGCCTTCATACTTTGCACTCTGGGGATTGAACGGAGCAGCTGCATAGAAATCATAATGTGTGGCTGTCTTGTCCCAGAATCTAACAGGACTGTAGGCCCAGTGACCTATTAAAGAGGCCTCAGTTGATTGGTATTCAACTTTTTCACCAGGATATAGAAATCCATCAGTCGCATTTCCTGTGAAACCAAAAACAGGAGTTCTTGCAAAAGTGCTTTCTCCGTTTTTGATATATTTATTACCCCAAAGTCTGAAAGTCTTGTTATAAGACTGTAGCTCATTTTTTTCCGTTGCATTTGAGTTGTCAGCACGAGTTTGCTTGCTTGTAAAAGTTGTGAAACTAATAGCGCTATTGTCCTGCTGTTTTATTTCCTTGAAGGTTTCATTACCAGCGCAACCATTTAACACCAATGCTGCAGCAGTGATTATTATCAAACTCTTTTTCATAATTCTCTTTTCTTTAAATTGTTAGATAATAGTTCTTTTTTTTGCTTGGTGACCGGTAGGAGTATCACCTCCTGCCGGCCTATTGCTTGTATCAATCAAATATTGTTACATCTTCATTTTTCTTGTCCTTCCACTCATATACCTGAGCATCGAAGACGATTACGTCGGCATCAATCTTGATGTTGAGGGTGTTCTGCCAACCTTCGCAGAAGTTGAGAGTGCTACCCTCGGCTATGCCAAATGCATTTGCAAGATTGTAGTAAGCTGTATAAGGCTCGCTGCCGATAGTGTAACTAATCTTAAGATAGGGATGAGATACAGCACCACCTTGTTCCTTGATGTCATAAATGGTCTTGCCATGTGCAGCTGCGGTATTGTCATTTGCGGCGGCATCAATTTCAGCCTGAGTGAAATATGTATCAGGAAGAGTTGCCTTAGCTCTGTCAATAACCTCGCTGGTTATGGCCTGCGGGATGATGAGGTACTGGGCAATGTACAGCGGAGTGGTAGCATCAAGTTCCTTGTCGCTGATGTCAGCTCCAGGAAGGTTGTATGTGCCATCAGTAGAAGTTGTAGGCCAACGTTTGATTGTTCCCTCTTCTAGTACATCAGTTCCAAGATCTGCACCCTCGTTGAATGTTCCCTTGTTCTTAAGATTAACACCAATAATCTCAAATGAAGTAACCTTTACAACTACATTATTGTTGTCATCACCATCATTGTTTAATTTGTCAATTGCTCCATCAGCTTTAAGTGCAACAGTAACATTCAGACGAGAGAGGATATGATTGAAAATCTCATTTACCTTATCGGGCTGGTTCTTGTTGTACTTGGGTCTTGGAACAAGGTTGTCCTCAGCAATCATCAAATCAACATCGTTAACTTCCTTGAAAGACTTAACCTCTGTGGTGACGGTAGGAGTGCCTTTTGAGAGGTTGTTGTCTATTCCACCGGCCAGTGTAAAGTCTGCGTAGCTTAATTTGCCCTGATCGCCGGTACCAGTAAGAGTCCAAGCTGCATTTGAGGGAGATGCTGCATAGAAATAATACTTGTCTGCAGATTTATCCCAGAATTTCTCAGGAGTTACATCCCACTTGAAATAAGTCTGGGTCTCTGTTGCATTGTCGTTATATGTCACAACACCCTTGTCATAAACCGGAGTGGTAACCCAAGCGCCGTTGTAGAACTTCCAGGCCCAAACGTCAAATGAAGAATTGTGGTTTTCAAGCAACCACAATTGAGTTGCATTCATATTATTGTCGGCACCTTTTGTCTGGATTCCGGCATAAGTGTCAAAAGCAATAGCGTTCTCGTTATACTGCTTTACGTCGTTCTTGAGCTCTTTGTCATCGCACGATGCGAATATTGCAACTGCTGCGAGTAAATATAAAGCCTTTTTCATATTCTCTGCTGTTTTTTATTAGTTAACAGATACATTTGCTTCAGTCTCAGTTGTCCACTCAATAACTTCAGCATCAAAGTGAATGGGGTCGGGACCTATTGTTAATGTCAGATTGTACTGGCTGCCCTGCTTGAACTCGAAGTCTTTACCAGGAACTGCTTCTGTTTTAACATCACCAACATTTTTTGTTCCTGCAATCACTTCTGCATCCTCTGCGGTGTAAAGAACTTCTTCAACAGGAGCAGTTGTGGGGTCAAATACATATGCTAAATCATAGTATGCATTGTAAACCTCGGTGCCAATCTGATATTGAATGTACAGATAAAGGTCTGTCAAATCTACGGCTGTGGGCTGAGCACCTGCAGCCTTACAATTTGTGGTCTGCGGGAATATCAGTGTCTCAATCCAATACTTCTTATCATAGTTGGTCTCAGCATTTGCAAGAGCATACGGGGTATTGATATCAATGTCATAAGTGCCCTGAGTGCTCCAGCCGTTGGTTGCCATATCGGTGTTATAGACAAAGTTTCCTTCTTTTTCAAGACCTGAAATCTTAAGCTCGTTCACTTTCAGAATCTGCTGGCCCATGTAATTATCTGACTTCTGGATTTTTACATTCAGTTTGGTCAGGATGTGGTGGAATACCAGCTGTACATCTGATGTAGTGACTGTGCCACGAGGAGTTACAACCTTCTTATCGGCAATCATGTAGTCCTTCTTGAAACCGCTGTAGGTCAGTTCACCTTTTGGTGCTGCAGTTTCTGAAATGGGATCTACTGTAAAGTCTGTACGAGCCAGGTTGTACTCAGTTTCAATGTCATACTTAGCTGCGCTTGTTGCAATTGAAATGTTGTTTGCGTTAGCTGCAACAGTATAAACCGGATTGCTCTCGTAAGGTGCAATGGCAAAGAACTGATAGCTTGAAGCCATCTTATCCCAGTAGCGTACGCTCTCATAGTACCATCCGGGGAAAGGATCGGCAAATGACCATTCCTGTGAGGGCTTCTCGCCGTCAGCGTCATAAACCACATCACCCTTTGCGTCTGAGGTGAAATACTCGTTAGGAGTATTTTCAAACACAGACTGCTCTTCTGTACCGCTGCCATCTAACTTGGCAACAGTCTTCCATCCATATACACCGAATACGGTGTAGAAATCATTGAGCGCTGTTGAGTTGGTGCCTCTTGTTACCTTGTCAGCATATGCTGAGAATGAGAGGGCCTGCTCAGTCTGCTGCTCGTTAGCGGCACCTTTTAAGGTCTCGCTATCGGAGCAGGCTGTAAACAGGGCAGCAGCGGCTGCAATTATAAATAAACTTCTTTTCATTTGTCTAAACTCTTTTCTTTAAATTTTCTCCTTATTTGTATTATAAGGTCTTACAGCTCGGGAATAATGTCTCTCTCAACGGGATCAATGTCGTTCCAGAGGTCTGTGGTAGCATCGAAGGTGATTACGTTAGGTCTAACGGTCATCTTAAGGGTGTAGTTGTTCTTCTCCTTGAAGTTTTCGAATACCTTGTTGCCTTCTGCATCCTTGAAGTTCAGCACGTAGTTGTAGTCCTCCTCGTGGGGATTGCCGTCGGTGCCGGATACGATGGTGTAGTTGATAACGAGCTTCTCAACGTTCTCCTCAATTGCCTGAGGCATTACAAGTGACTCAATGAAGTAAAGAGGCTTGATAACATCCTTACCTTCTTCTACCTCGCTGTTGGGCAGCTCAACGCCGTTGGCATTTGCCCATGAAAGCTGGTATGCAGCATTAACCTTGCTTGATGTCCAACCGCTCACGTCACCTGTTGTAGCCTCAGTGTAAACACCGTTATCATCAAGACCTGTAACCTTAACGTCGCGGATGACCACCTTTACATTATTATATATGGGGTCCTTGCCTATTGATATGTTCAGCTTGGCCAGAACGTGCTTGAAGTTGAGAACTACATCCTCAAGTTTAGCGGCACCGTCACGCTGCTCTATCTTGGCAGCAGTCATAATGTCTGTATCATTGCCGTCAACGCCGTTAAAGCCAACTCTGATCTCAGCGGCGGTAGGAGTTGTCTGGAGGTTCTGACCAGTCAGAGTGTAACCTGCAGCATCTGCGGTAACATATGTACCTGCGTTGTCGCCTACATTCTCAGGCTTGTTGAAACGGATGATGTTTGAGTTGGGAGCTACAGCAACAAATGCATAGGTGGCCTGCTTGTCCCAGTAACGATAGGGGCTGTAAGTCCAGTGGTTAGGAGCCAGATTCTCGCTGTCAAATGATACAAGGTCAGCGGCATCATCACCGTCAAACACTTTCTGAATTAAAGTCTCGTCGTTCTTGGACTGCTTGGTTGACCAAACAGCAAATGTCTGGTGGTAGTACTCAAGGTCAACTTCAGATGCGTTAGCTCTGGTGGCCTTATCTGAGAATGTGTTGAAGCCAATCACAGTAGGAGCAGCCTCGTTGTCAATCTCGCGGTTAATTGTCTCGGTTTGATAGCAGGATACCATCATTGTGGCAGCTGCTGCAAGAATAAGAATCTTCTTCATAAGTCCTTTAATTTGTTTTTTTATTTGTTGGTTCTTTATTTTCTCTCTTTATCAATTAATGAAACGCAATGTGGTCTCATTGTACTGATTGTACCTTCCGGTAATGACCTGTTCACTGTTGTGGCTGGCTTGTCCGTTAGTTTCTTCTTTGGGACGTGAGGTCCTGAACAGTGTAATCAGGGCTGCCATAACCACGCAGCTTGCTGCTGCCAGAAGCATGTAGTTCCAATTGCCTTTCTTTAATTTTGTAAACATACTTATTATATTTTAATACTTATTTTAAATTTTGTTCAAAAATTGTAGAATCTTCATCAAATCGTTACCTCAGCGTTAACTTCGTTGGCCCAATCCTCAACACTTGCGTTGAAACCGCCGCCTGTTGACTGCTGACGCTTATCAAGAACTTCCTGAGGAACCTCGTTGGCATCAAAGTAGATGGTGATAACGCCGCCGGTGGGCTTGTTGTGCATCTGCTCGGTGATATCGCGGGTAATTTTCCAGGTGTAACCATTGCGGAGTGTGAAACCTATGCCGATGAAGTTGTTGTCAAATACGGGAGCCTTGGTGCCGGCCTTGGTGGTCTCAATTGGAACGATTCCGGGAAGACCCCAAGTCAGTACGCGGGTTGCAATGATATCGGCGTTGTCAACTGTTGAACCGTCGGCCATGCGTACGTTGTCGTGGTTCTGCATGGGCTTTACGTCATCGGTTGAGATTGAAATTGTGTTGCTGAATGTTCTGCGGGTGAAGAGGTCAACGCCCTGTGCAAGACCGGTTGTGGTGATACCCTTGGCGCCTACAACTACGTTACCCTTATCGTCGCGTACATTGTTTGTAATGATGATCTGGAACAGATATATAAATGAGTAGGGGCGGAGGGCTGCATTCACTCTGTAGATGTAGGTGATGTTGCCAAATGCATCGTACTCTTTCTCATAATCTGAAGGATCCTCGCTGATGGTCAGGTTCTCTGCAAGTGAACCGAACAGCTCATCGGGCTGGTTGTAGTTGGTGTAATCCTGGATTGAATCGGGCATCTCGCTTGTCTCAACCTCTGCACGGGTGCTGATCCATGATGACTGTGTGCTCACACGGGTTGAAGCGGTATAGCTCTCATAGTCATCGCTCTGGTAGAATGATGTGTACTCAGTACCGAAGTTGTAGAACAACATGTCATATACAGAACCTGCGGTCAGTGATACGCGGCCACCGTTTGAATCAAAGATCTTGAAGAATGAGCTGTAACGCTTGCCGGTGTAACGGTCAATGTTATATATGGTACCCTTGATGAGCTCAGGCTTGGTGTAACCGATGGTGCCGAAGTCTGCGGCTGACTCATACCAGGTGTACTGCCACTCAGTCTCCCAATCTATTCCCCACAGGAGGTCCAGACGTACATCATACATCTCTACTGATATCTGGGTTGTGTCAACTCTCAGGAACAAGTCCTTGCGCTCGCAAGAAGTATTGAACAGGATAACCATTGCAAATACCAGAATAAACTGTATCTTTGCCATCACCTTGTTGTTTGAATTTGTTCTGTTTGACATTTAAATTTGTTCTTTTCGTTTATTTTCGTTACAAAGATACGCGTTATTATTATGGTGATTTTCCAACATTCGCAAAAATGATTCCAAAAATCACAAAACGAATTTCAAACCATAGTTCAAATATCAACAACCGATGTATAATACGTCAATTTATAGATAAAACAACAATTCTCAATTTCACAATTATCAAATTTGTAGCAAAAAAGGACGATATTTAGTACTCTGGGGCCGTTTTTATGGTTATTTTTGCTTCAAATAACAGATAAAGGACTGAATATGCTCAGTATTTTTTTGGTTCAATTGCCATTTTCCGTATGTGCCGTATGGAGCTTACTGATACTTTTTAAAAGGAACAAATCCCTTCCAGACAGGCTTGCCATGTGGATTATGGGGTTACTTACCGTAAGTTTTTACTGCGGTACGGCCCACATGGATCCGTTCCCGAACTACCATAAAATGGTTTTTTGCCTGATTGCACAGCAGTTTTCAACCCTGTCGGTATTTCCTATTATAATATTATATGTAAAGGCCTGCTATGAGGAAAGCGAGGTCAGGTGGTATTCTTACCTGTTTACCATACCTTCTATTATATTAACGCTGGCTGCCATTATCCTTACAGCTATTGTAGGCATAGACAGGTGTGCAGACATATCTGAGATGATTCATGATTCAGGTTACAGCTTCTCAGGGTTGTATAACCTTACCCCTACGGAGAACCTTTATGTTCTGTTTGTGTTCAAATTGTACATTGTGACGTTTTTTGTAGGTCTCTGTGTTTCGTTGATTTGTGTTTTTGCTAAGCTTTTTGCAGGAAGGTTTAAATTTAAACATGTAATTGGTTTTTTTAGAGACGGCAAATCTTCTTTTGTAGCTAACATAATTTGCCTGCTGTATGTTATATACTTCATACTTTGGGGATTTGTTGTGTTATTCGGACAGTCTTTCCTGGCTACGCGTTCCATCTTTTCTTCCATATGGTCATTTGGTGTGGCGTTTATTCTGTTCTTGGTGGGTTATGTGTCTGCCATTCCGCCACTTCCGGGCGGTTATCTTAACATGGAGAGGATGCGTCATCCGTTCAATGCCATGCGCCAGTCTACCCATGAGTTCCTGCAGGGTATTGATTCGGGTCCTATGGCGGGTGTAGCTACATCGGGCTATGACAAGATTATGGAGTCTTTCAAGCAGCATATGGTCAAGGAACAGGCTTTCCTTAATCCCAACCTTACCATAGAGGAGATTGCACATACGCTTAACACCAACCGTACTTATGTTTCCAAGCTGGTTAATCTTTATTATGGCGTGCCTTTCCGCGAGTATGTAAATACTCTGCGTATGGAATATGCCAAGCAGCTTATGTTGGTTGAACCCGATGCCGGTCTTGAGTATATTGCTGCCAAGAGCGGTTTTCAGAGCTCTACCCAGTTTATACGTAAGTTCCGCGAGGTGGAAGGTATTACTCCTACTGTATGGAAGGCCAGCCAGCGCAACAAGAAGAAATTCCTGTAGTTGGCTTGATTCGTCTCCAAATATTCAATTCTCAGGGACACTGGGTTAATAATGATTTGTGTGTAAAATAACATTAACGGGGTTTGTCATTACCTTGTTTTTATTATATTTGCGAATTATTACATGTTTAGGATATCATTATTAACCTATGAATACCAAAATCCAGGAACTTACCGACATTATATATAATGAAGGTGTAGCTAAAGGTCAGGCTGAAGCTGACCAGATTCTGGCTCAAGCCAAGGAACAAGCCCAAAAGATTGTTGCAGATGCCCGTAAGGAAGCCGATTCCTTGCTGTCTGCTGCCCGTAAGGAGAGTGCCGACAACGCAGAGAATGTGCGTAAGGAGCTTAAGCTCTACGCAGCACAGGCTGTGGAGGCTCTCAAGAGCGAGATTGCCACTGTAGTTACTGACAAGATTGTGCAGGACTCTGTAAAGGGCTTTACCTCTGATCAGAAGGCTTTCAACGATTTTATTCTTAAGATGGCCCAGGAGTGGGGCAAGAACCAGCAGATTGAGATTAAGTCTGCCGATGCCGATGCTCTGGCCAAGTATTTCAAGGCTAACGCCAAGGAGCTGCTTGACAAGGGTGTCAAGATTACTCAGGTGAACGGCCGCGCCGCTGAGTTCAGCATCCAGCCTGCCGACGGATCGTATAAGGTCAACTTCGGTACAGAGGAGTTTGAGAACTGGTTCAAGTCAATTCTGCGTCCGCAGCTGGTTGAGACCCTCTTCTGATGGCAAATTACTACTATCTTATAGCCGGCCTGCCTGACATAAGCTTTGATGATGTTAAGGCGGCGCTTACGGTTGATCAGTTCCGCTCGGAGGTATTTGACGCCTTGAGCGGTGCCGACCGCAAGGTTATGGATATACTCCTGCTTGAGGATGAGTGCCGCAGCCTGATAGGTTCGGAGCGTATGGAGGAGCTTTTGGCCGATGCCAAAGCCCAGGAGCCGTGCCCCAATGGTGTGCCTCAGTTCATGTATCAGTTTGTGCAGGAGTGGCTTGACGAGAGCTGGCGCGATAAGGCTGCGTTTGCCGAGGACCGTCTGTGGAGTCTTTTCTACGAGTATGCTATGAGCTCCACCAACGGTTTTGTGCAGAAATGGTATGAGTTCAATATGGATATGAACAATATCCAATCGGCCATTACGGCCCGCAAGTACAATCTGGATATGCAGAAGGTGATTGTGGGGCAGAATGAGACCGCTCACGCCCTGCGTACAAGCGGAGCGCGTGACTGGGGGCTCAGCCAGGAGTTGGAGTATTTTGACGATGTGGTGCGCCTGCTTGATGAGGAGGATCTGGCTCACAGGGAGCGTAGGGCTGACCAGCTGCGTTGGAACTGGCTCGAGGAAAACAGTTTCTTTAATTACTTTACTGTTGAGAAGCTGTTCTCTTACATGGTGCGCTTAGGTATTGTGGAGCGCTGGACCACTCTGGACAAGGAGGAGGGCCAGAAACTGTTCCGTAAATTGATTGGAGACCTCAAAGAACAGACTGAGGTTCCGGCAGAGTTTAAATAAAAACAATATATATGAGTACAAAAGGTACAGTGCAAGGTGTCATTGCCAACATGGTCACACTAAAGGTGGACGGCCCTGTTGCGCAGAATGAGATCTGCTACATTGAGACAGGAGGCGATAAGCTGATGTCGGAGGTCATCAAGGTGGTGGGCGAGAACGTATTTGTCCAGGTATTTGAGAGCACCCGAGGACTGAAGGTAGGCGCTCCCGCCGAATTTACCGGTCACATGCTGGAGGTAACACTTGGTCCCGGCATGCTGTCACACAACTTTGACGGTCTGCAGAATGACCTGGACAAGATGACGGGCGTATTCCTTAAGCGCGGTGAGTATACCTATCCGCTTGATAATGACCGTCTGTGGAAGTTTGAGCCTATCGTAAAGGTGGGTGACAAGGTGCAGGCATCGGACTGGCTGGGTAAGG
Organism: Bacteroidaceae bacterium; assembly: GCA_045534785.1. Taxonomy (GTDB): domain Bacteria; phylum Bacteroidota; class Bacteroidia; order Bacteroidales; family Bacteroidaceae; genus Colenecus. Next base: position 49,883 of record JAZSKJ010000032.1, read on the forward strand.
TTGAGGAAAACTTCCAGCCGCTCAAGATCATGGCTCCTTTCCAGTTGGAGGGTGAGTATACGGTTAAGAAGATTGCCGCTGATGGTGAGTACCGCATCATTGATGAGATTGCAGTGCTTGAGAACGCCAAGGGTGACACCGTAAGCGTGAACATGATACAGAAATGGCCCGTAAAGGTGGCTATGACCAACTACCGCGAGAAACCGCGTCCTTTCAAACTGCTGGAGACAGGTGTGCGTTCCATAGATACCCTGAACCCCATTGTGGAGGGCGGTACAGGATTCATCCCCGGCCCGTTCGGTACAGGTAAGACTGTGCTTCAGCATGCTATCTCAAAGCAGGCCGAGGCCGATATCGTTGTAATCGCTGCCTGCGGTGAGCGTGCTAATGAGGTTGTGGAGATTTTCACCGAGTTCCCGGAACTGGATGACCCGCACACCGGACGTAAGCTGATGGAGCGTACCATCATCATCGCCAATACATCAAATATGCCTGTGGCTGCGCGTGAGGCTTCGGTCTATACGGCTATGGCTATATCGGAATACTATAGGTCTATGGGTCTGAGAGTCCTGCTTATGGCTGACTCCACCAGCCGTTGGGCACAGGCTCTGCGTGAGATGTCCAACCGTATGGAGGAGCTGCCCGGTCCGGACGCTTTCCCGATGGATATTTCCAGTATCATTGCAAACTTCTATGGTCGTGCAGGTTACGTTTATCTTAACAACGGCCAGCCGGGCTCAATTACCTTTATAGGTACTGTATCGCCTGCCGGCGGTAACCTTAAGGAGCCGGTTACGGAGGACACCAAGAAGGGGGCCCGTTGTTTCTATGCTCTGGAGCAGGAGCGTGCCGACCGCAAGCGTTATCCGGCTATCAACCCCATTGACTCTTACTCCAAGTATCTGGATTATCCGGAGTTTGAGAAATATATCACTGACCGCATCAACGGTGATTGGACCAATAAGGTGAACGAGCTCAAGACCCGCTTGCTGCGCGGTAAGGAGATTGCCGAGCAGATTAACATCTTAGGCGATGACGGCGTTCCTGTGGATTATCACGTAACGTTCTGGAAGTCAGAGCTGATAGACTTTATCGTGCTGCAGCAGGATGCGTTCGATGAGATTGATGCCGTGACCCCGATGGAGCGTCAGGAGACAATTGTGGACCGCGTGATTGACATCTGCCACACAGAGTTCAAGTTTGACACTTTCCTGGAGGTTATAGATTATTTCAAGAAGGTTATCAACCTGTGCAAGCAGATGAACTACCAGCCGTTTGAATCTGACAAGTATTTTGAGTACGAGAAGGAGCTCAAGGCTCTTCTTGCTGAACGTAAAACCGCTTAACCCGCTATAGCTATGACAACAAAGGCATTCCAGAAGATTTACACCAAGATTAGCCAGATTACAAAGGCTACCTGCTCGCTTAAGGCACAGGGTGTGGGTTATGATGAGCTGGCCGTTATCGATGGCCGATTGGCTCAGGTGGTTAAGATTGTGGGCGATGAGGTTACGCTGCAGGTGTTTGAGGGCACCGGCGGTATTCCTACCAACGCCGAGGTGGTGTTTATGGGCAAGGCTCCTACGCTTAAGGTGAGTGATAGCCTGGCCGGCCGCTTCTTTAACGCATACGGTGATCCCATTGACGGCGGTCCTGCCGTTGAGGGCACTGAGGTTGAGATTGGCGGCCCCAGCGTTAACCCCGTGCGCCGTAAACAGCCGTCGGAGCTGATTGCTACAGGTATTGCAGGTATCGACCTTAATAATACGTTGGTTTCGGGCCAGAAGATTCCGTTCTTTGCCGATCCTGACCAGCCTTTCAACCAGGTTATGGCTACTGTGGCCATGCGTGCCAAGGCCGATAAGATTATCCTGGGCGGTATGGGTATGACCAATGATGACTACCTCTATTTTAAGAACGTGTTCTCTAACGCCGGTGCAATGGACCGTATCATAGGTTTCATGAATACCACCGAGGACCCTGCCGTAGAGCGTCTGCTGGTGCCTGATATGGCGCTGACCGCTGCCGAGTATTTTGCCGTGCAGAAGGATGAGAAGGTGCTGGTATTGTTGAGCGATATGACATCGTACGCCGATGCTCTGGCTATCGTAAGTAACCGTATGGACCAGATTCCTTCAAAGGACTCCATGCCTGGTTCGTTGTATTCGGACCTTGCCAAGATTTACGAGAAGGCCGTGCAGTTCCCATCGGGCGGTTCAATTACAATTATTGCCGTTACGACTTTGAGCGGCGGCGATATTACTCACGCTGTGCCTGATAACACCGGTTATATAACCGAGGGTCAGCTGTTCCTGCGCCGCGACAGTGACATAGGTAAGGTTATCGTTGACCCGTTCCGCTCGCTGTCCCGCTTGAAACAGCTTGTGAACGGTAAGAAAACGCGTGCCGACCATCCGCAGGTAATGAATGCCGCCGTGCGTCTGTATGCCGATGCCGCCAACGCCAAGACTAAGGTGGAGAACGGCTTTGACCTTACCGACTACGATGAGCGTACGCTTAAGTTCGCTCATGACTACAGCGAGAAACTGCTGGCTATTGATGTGAACCTTGACACCACCGAGATGCTTGACGTTACCTGGCAGCTCTTTGCCCAGAACTTCAAGCCCGATGAAGTGAACATCAAGGCTGCCCTGGTAGAGCAATACTGGCCAAAATAGTACAAAAGGGGACAGACCCCAATTGTATCATTTTTAAGAGATATGGCGATAAAGTTCCAATATAACAAGACCTCACTGCAGCAGCTGGAGAAGCAGCTGAAAGTGCGTAAGCGCACCTTACCTATTATTAAGAGTAAGGAGAGCGCGCTGCGCATGGAGGTCAAGAAATGCAAGGACGATCTGGTCCGGCTGGAGCGTGAGCTGGAGGAGGGCATAGGCAAGTATGACTCTATGTTTGCGCTGTGGAACGAATTCAACCCGGGGCTGGTCAAGGTGAAAGATGTTCATCTGACCGTGCGCAAGATTGCCGGAACCAGGATTCCGGTGCTTGATGAGGTTGAGTTCGATATTGCTCCGTTCAGCCTGTTCAGTCAGCCCAAATGGTACTATGACGGCATCAACATACTTCAGAGCCTGGCTCACGACGCTATCCTGGTGGAGTTCACCACCGCTAAGCTGGGTCTGCTGGAGAAAGCCCGCAAAAAGACCACTCAGAAGGTCAACCTGTTTGAGAAGGTGCAGATTCCGGGTTACGAGGATGCCATACGTAAGATAAAACGCTTTATGGAGGATGAGGAGAACCTCTCCAAATCAAGTCAGAAGATCCTTAAGTCTCTGCTTGAGGCCCGTGAAGCGGCTAAAAAAGAGGAGGAGGCCCAGGTATGATTACAAAGATGAAAAAACTCTCCTTCCTTATTCACAATAAGGAGTATGAGCAGTTCCTGGAGCATCTGCGCTCTCTGGGTATTGTACACGTAATCCAGAAGCAGCAGGGTGCTGTACAGAATGAGGAACTCCAGGAGGATCTTGCCCTGCTGAGCCGATGCAAGAACGCTATCAAGGAACTGGAATCCAGCGCCAAGAATGACTTGTCGGGGGCAGACTCTGACAGCAAGACCAAGGGCTTTGTGTTTGATACACCTGCCAAGGTCCTTGAAAGGTACGATATTATCTGCGCTGATAAGATAGTTCAGGAGCAGGCTCTTCAGGCTCTGTTGCGCGACCGCGCACAGTTGCTGCCTTGGGGCGATTTTGAGCCTTCAAAGGTTGAGCGTCTGGCCGATGCAGGTTATCAGATCCGATTCTATACATGCCCTCTGCGCGCATTCAATGACGAGTGGGTTTCCAAGTTCGGCGTGATAGAGATTGAACGCGATAAGCAGAAGGTCAACTTTGTGACCGTTACTCATAATGATGTGGTGCCCGATATTGACGCTGAGCAGGTTCATCTGCCGCATATGTCGTTATCGGCCGTAGATGCTGATATTGCTAAGACAAGAGCTGCTATCGATGCAATCCCTGCTAAGATGGCTCAGTTGGCTCATGTGGGTATCCCTGTGCTGGAAGATGCAGTCAGGGGGTTAGAGAACAATATCGACTTTAGCCGCGTTCGCCTTACGGGTGAGAAACTTGCGGCCGATACACTGCTGCTGCTTGAGGGTTGGATTCCCGCAGCCGATGTGGATGAGGTGAGCAAGGCTCTTGACATGAAGGGAGTTTTATTTGAGGTGGATGATCCCACTCCCGAAGATGATATACCCATTCAGCTGAGTAATAATAAGTTCGCCAAGCTGTTTGAGCCGCTTACCAAGCTCTACATGCTACCCACATATCAGGAGCTGGACCTGACGCTGTTCTTTGCGCCGTTCTTTATGCTCTTTTTCGGGCTCTGCCTGGGCGATACTGGCTACGGACTGCTTATGATTGTGGCACTGCCCATTTTCACCAAGCTGTTTCAGCTTATCAACCCCAACTTCAGCAAGTGGCTGGTGGTGCTTTTCGGCACCAGCACTATGCTTTGCGGACTGCTGTCGGGCACGTTCTTCGGGTTTAACATGTATGACCTTGACATTCCGTTCGTCCAGAAGATGAAGGGAATTCTCTATACCGATAACTCAACTATGTTCACGGTATCGCTGTGCATTGGTGTGGTTCAGATTCTGTTCGGTATGGCTATCAAGGCCGTTAACCTGAGCATCCAGTGCGGAATCAAGTACGCTCTGGGTACGATAGGTTGGCTCATGCTGCTTATAACCGTGGGCGTATCGGTCCTGGCGGGATTTGAATTCAGCAATCCTGTGGTGATGGGTATTCTCATTGCCGCTGCGGTGCTGATATTCCTGTTCAACAGCCCGGGCAAGAACCCGCTGCTGAACATCGGACTGGGCCTTTGGGATACCTACAATATGGCTACGGGCCTGCTTGGCGACGTGCTCTCATACGTGCGTCTGTTTGCGCTGGGCTTATCGGGCGGTATCCTGGCCAACGTGTTCAACAGCATGGCTGTGGGTATGGCTCCCGATAACAAGGTGGCCGGATTCATTGTGATGGTGCTGATATTCGTGATCGGTCATGCGCTGAACATTTTCATGAATATTCTGGGCGCCATTGTTCACCCCATGCGACTCACGTTCGTGGAGTTCTTCAAGAACGCCGGATACACCGGCGGCGGAATGGAATACAAACCTTTCAGGGCTAACGGTTAGATGATACTACTATCTACCCACTACGAATCCACTACGAACTCACTACGAAGGATGAAGCATGGTACAGAGAGTTGAAAACTGAAAATATTAACAAATTAAATAAATAACAATTATGTCTAGTTTAGTATTAGCTTTTGTGGGCGTAGCCCTTATGATCGGCCTTGCAGGCATAGGTAGCGCATACGGTGTGACAATTGCCGGTAATGCAGCTGTAGGTGCACTCAAGAAGGTCGACAAGTTCGGTAACTTTATTGTGCTGACCGCTCTGCCCGGTACACAGGGCCTGTACGGTTTTGCCGGTTACTTTATCTTTGCCAATATGGCCGGAGTTCTTACTCCCGATATCACTCCGCTGCAGGCTGCATCGGTATTCGGCGGTGGTCTGGCACTTGGTATCGTTGGCCTGTTCTCGGCCATCCGTCAGGGCCAGGTTTGCGCTAACGGTATTGCAGGCATTGCTCAGGGTCACGATGTATTCAGCAAGACCCTGATTCTGGCCGTATTCCCCGAGCTTTACGCTATCGTAGCTCTGGCAGGCGTCTTCCTGATGAGCTCCGCCCTCTAAAAATGATACAAAAGGGGACAGTCCCCAATTGTACTGTTTTCAAAATGGTACAATTGGGGACTGTCCCCTTTTGTATCATTTTTTATGCGTGTATAAAAATTTTACATATCTTTAGGGTTCAAAAAGGACTCAAAATTATTCTGTTATGAGAAAAATCCTACTCGTTTTTATGAGCCTGTGCACGTTTTCAGCAATGTGGACAGGGGCAAAGAGTGCTGTCAATCAGAAGGTTATAGACGGCGTAACAAGACAATCGGAGCTTATCAAACCCGGTGCCGACGGACGCGTTACGGTTACGCCCGATATGATTACGGGTATTCAGGCTGTAAAAGAGAGAATGAACGCTCCGTTCAAATCAAAAGAGATTATAGACAAGCTGGAAGCTGAGAAGGCGCAGGCTAATGATGTTTTCATTAAGAATGAGATTAAACTGCGTGAAAACGCCGAGCTGCAGAAGAGACAGAGGGCGCAGGCTGCTATGGAGAAGGCCCGCGTTGAATCGGCGCCCAGAAAGGCTCCAAGTGGTCCGTCATATTACCATAAGAATCAGTGGAGCCAGCCCTATCAGGCCAACGGCAGCGACTGGATTCTTTCACATGTTGACCTGATGGCAAGCGTGAACTCCGGTGCTTTCCAGAAATTCGGTGACAGGGTGTTTACTTACGATGAAAAAGGAAATGTTGTGTCATCGGAATACACTTTCAGAAATGTGAACGGAATTGCAAACCAGATTTCCACTTGGAGTGTGAGTATTCCGGAGAATGCTACTATCAAGATGATCTCCATGGATAATGATACGCTCAGTTACAGCGCATCTTATTATACTGATCCACAGACTGGTGAACGTCATGACATTTCGTTGTACAAGAGCGTCTACTACAATGGCAATCTGGTTACGATGATACGTAAGGATCTGGACAATACGGGTAATCTTGTTGATTACGGAAAGGTGGAGTCAGAGTTCGACGCCCAAGGCCGTCCGGTTGTTACAACCAGATACACAACAGTTTATGTTACCGATTTATCAACCGGAAAACAGAGAGTTGAATTGAAGCCCAGCCGCAAGACTGAATATGAATATCAGCCGAACGGTCTTGTTACCGCAGTAGAGTCATTCCTGCAGTATGATTCTTCCACTAATCAAGATGTCTGGACATATCAGAACCGCAAGACAGAGGGTACTGATAATGAAGGTGTTTACTACTATGAGTATGTATACTACAGTACTTACTATAATGATTGGGTGGGATCAAGTAAATATTCCCGGGTTCAGGAAGAGACTGCCGATGGAGGCAGTGAGGAGATGCAGACCAACTGGAATTGGAATAGTACGACCAAGGATTGGCAGATATCAGGCAAGCAGTTCACCCGTTACAACTCACGTGATAACAGGACCTTATCAGAGTCTTATAACTGGAGTGAACCTCTGCAGACCTTCTATCTGACTTCGGTCTACGGATATGAGTTTATCGGCGATACTGCCAGATGTGGGGATTGGTATGTCAGATACAACAGGCCCGACTCAATCCAGCAGCTTGACAATATGATGTCTCTGATTTCATATGGTAACAGGAATGAGTATGCCGATTATACCCAGAAGGAACTGGGATGGACCACATATCCTGATTATATGTCTCTTCCGCGCAAGTATGATATCAGTTACTCGCTTGACACGAAGAACAAGGAGTCTATAAGTTGGATACCATCAAGCAAGACGGAGTACGACTATGAGTTGCTGGCTATGACTGACTATGACGATCACTTTGAGGTGTTGACTTCGGGCCAGAGGGATTATTCCTGGGATGACAGTGTCTGGGTTCTTAACGATGAGTACAAATATGCTTATAACGATCACGGCGACAAGATAATGGATGAACGTTATCGCGACGGTCATGCGGTATCCCGCCAGACTTATGATTATGCGTATTATTACAGAGTCAATTCATACGGCGACAGTATTTTGGAGAAAAAAACGATTTCGGAGAAGTACTGGAATTATAACTCGTATTCCGAAAAGCTTCTGCCTTCATCGGAATATACATATGAATATGACAAGGACTACAACAACCAGACCCTTTACTCCTATAAATACGGATGGAATGAATCATCCAACAGTTGGAGTTACGGCTACAAGTATGAGTATGAGTATGATGACAACGACCGCCAGACCCTGAGTGTAAATTACAGCTGGTCTAAAGATAGGGGTATCTGGATAGGAACTACAAAGGAGGCAAGCGTGTTCAATGCCGACGGCGAGGCGCTGAAACGTGAGAATTGGAACAACAGTTCCGATACATCGACAGTATGGATCCCGAGTTACATAGCAGTTGTTGAGTACGATGATAACGGCCGTCTGACCAGCGATTGGTATTGCAGTTACTGGAACGGCGAATCATGGGATTCCGGAACCAGGTATGATTATATTTATTCGGCCGATGGATTGCTGTTGTCGGATGTTCAGTATTATATGTCATCCGGCCAGTGGAGCGGAAGCTATAAGATTGATTATGAGTATGATGACAAGGGGAATATAACTCTTGCCGAGACATTTGGAAATTACACCACGGGCACTGACGAATGGGTGCCAAAAATGAAAACTGTATACAGATATACCGATACCAATGAACTTTTGGACCTTTACGAATACAGTTTTAACGGTATTGAGTGGAATATTGAACAAAAGAAACTTGCCGTGATAGAGGGTGGAGTCATAACTGCATATGTTGACAGCATTTATGATTACGGGTATGATGAATGGTTCCCCAACACTATGGTTACCATTACCCGTGATGAGGCAACCGGTATTGTTACATCCTTATATCAGAACTGGGATCCATCGGAAGAGATTTGGGATAATGAAAGACTTGAGTCCAGTAAGTATGACCAGAAGGGCAGAGTTACTTATACTGAGTCATATTACTGGTCAACATGGTATGATTATAATACCGGCTCATACAAAGATGGTTGGTCGGGAGATGAAAAGGCTGAATATGCCTATAATGACAAGGATGAAGAGATTATGACAGCCACCTATTACTGGGACAGCTATGATTCGATATGGGTTGGTAACTATAAGAGGGAATCCGAATATGATGAGTCCGGCCGCCAGATTCTTTACGGTTCGTACTATTGGGATAACGAAAACAATGAATGGTTTGGATCAGACCGTTATATATCGGGTTATGACGACAATGGATACCAGATTCTCTCAATATCATTCTACTGGGATTATGATCAGAAGGATTGGGTTGGCGAAAGCAAGTCTGAATATGAGTACGATGAAGACGGCAACGAGATAATGAACGCATATTATAACGGAACAGACTCTGAGGGTGACTGGATAGGCTCAAGCAAGTACGGTTACTATTACAAGGATAATGTGTCTTACAACGAGAGGTATGAGTGGGATTCAGAAAAGAAAGACTGGTACGGTACTTACAAGTCAGAGAGTACCAGTAGTAAGACCTATTATATGTCTGCTGATTATAAGTGGGACTATACCAACTGGTGCTGGGTTGGCGATACGAAGAGAGAAGAGACCTATAAAGATAATGGCCAGGAGGCAATCATTTACAGATGGGACCTTGAACAGGCTGCTTGGGTTGCAGAGAGCAAGGAGATGGATGAGATGACAGAGACGGCGTCATCATTTAAGTTCGTCCATACCGAGGCCGAATGGAATAACGCCGCCTCAAGTTGGACGTATACAAGACGCGAGACCAATGAGGAGGTCTACAAGGCCGATGACAACCTGGATTATGAGCTCATGGTGATAGAGGCTTACAATCCTCTGACATCTGCATGGGTTCAGTCTTACTCCATCAAGCAGGTTTATGTGTATAAGTCACTCACCGGTGTTGAGGCTATCCCTGCCGAACTGAATATCCGCGTTCAGGACGGTTTGATAGTTGTGAATGCTGAGGGTGATTACGATATCAGCATTGCAGCCGTATCGGGTGCTCAGATAGCAAGCGGAAAGGGTAGTGTGGAGGCATCGGTTGCTCCGGGCATTTACCTTATCACCGTAGGCAGCAAAACCACCAAGATTGTGGTGCGCTAACACAAAATGATACAAAAGGGGTCAGGCCCCAATGTGTTATCGGATTGCAAAAGGATAGTTTATGTAATCTGCGGAGTTTTCTTCCAGTACATCCTGATGCTTGGAAGGAGTGGGCACTACAACCAGCCAGAGGTGGGACAGCGGCTCTGCTGCGGGGGCTGTAAAGGTAATGGTGCCGATATGTCCGATTGTGGATACTGCGGTATCGGAATAGATGCAGGAGCCATCGGCCCGGACCGCTACCAGTCCGAAACTCCAGGCGGCATTGTTTATGTACCTTTCGGATTCGGCGTATGTTGTACGTCCGGGGTTGAAGAGGCCTTTCAGGCTTACAGAGACAGTCTGTCCAGGAGCAGGAACGGTCATCGATATGCCGTTGTAGCCATACTGCTGGGGCACGCGGTCATCGGCAATGCGTTGCCATCCCTCCTCATCGGCCTCCTGCAGCACTGATGTGTGGCGGTTGGCGTAGGGCTTCATGACCTCCTTTACGCGGGGCATATCGTATGTCATGAAGTGGAGCGCGGCGTCAAGCATCTCCTGGCCGAAAGCGGTATCGTCAATGCCCTGCAACTCCTCATAAACATCAATTATATCGTGCCTGTGACGGGCCGCCCGCCAAAGGTCCGATATAAACTCCCTGCCATGCCTGTATGACCAGTACTCCAGTACGTATGGCGAGTGGTACATGTTTTCCGGGTGCATGAAAGCCAGATGGGTCTGCTGCATGAATGCGTCCCAGTGGTATTTTTCATCATCGACCCAATGGGGGTTGACCTGCCACAGCATCCATTGCGATGTCATCTCAAAGATGCCTCCGCCACTGAATCCGCTCTTGTTGTCAATGCAGAGCTGGCTCTGGAAACTGTGTCCCAGTTCATGGGCTATGCAGTTCATGCGCTCATCCTGCGTGCGCAGGGGCGTTACCCAGAGTGCTCCTATCTTTTCATCGTAGTCACCGCCGTAAGCCGTTCCCTCATCGTCATAACGCAGCATTATCATCATCTTGAGACTGTCGGCAGCCGATCCGGGAGTGATAAAATGGAGCGAATCCTTAAAGAAATCGTAGAAATATTGTGATTTAGTAAGGAGATTGTCAAGATTGGCGGTCATCCTATTACCTTTATAATCAGGTGCTTCTGATACATCGGACCCGAAACCTTTCTCCCAGAATACTATTATATCAGGGGTGGAGACACTGCGCTGGAAACAGTAGTCCGATGCGGTATCATTAAGGTCCATTCCCTGCAGGTCACTCGGGATATAGACCTGCTTGTCAACGCTCTTACCGCATGATGACAGCACTATGGCTGCCGTTATACTGAATATTATTTTTCTTAAATCCATATCTTACAGGGTGGAGCGAAGGCGGTTGAGGGCGTTGCTGATCATATCCGGGGTGCCGCTGCCGTCGTTTACGTACTGTATCACCATGTCTGCGTAGGTTATGGCCTCGCGCAGCGGGGTGGTCTTGTTGGGGATGTTTTCCTTGCAGTCAGTGACCAGGCGGAGCAGTTCATCCAGATCCTCGGGCTCGGCCAGGTTACCGGGGCGCATCACTGCCAGAGCGGCTTTCAGGGCCGATGCGGCATCATTCACCATCTTCTGGTCAACTCCCTGCACGTTACTGTCAGTGAGGGCCCGTGCAGCCTGCATGCACTCTTGCATGCGGGCGTATCCGTGCGCTGCCCATGGGGCGAATGCCGGGGTCTTTACATCCAGGGCGTTCCAGGCATCCTGAGCCTTGACACGTTCTGTAGCAGCGTCTATGGCCTGATTCAGTTCACTATAGTCAATACCGCCGCGTCTGGACGATGCATTCCGGGACTTGCCGCTAATCATGTTCAGGCGCAGGTAGTGGGTTGAATTGTCACGTATCCAGTAGTCCGGCAGGAACGTATGTCCGGCAAACTGCAGACCGTACCTGTTTCCGTCCGTTCCATCGGCGGCGGTGACGGGCAGTACATCTACATCGCTCATATCGGCGGTAATGTCAAACTCGGCATCGTTCCACGATGTAATATCGGGTGCGGCCATCACCAGCGGTCCGTACATGAGTGCACCCACCCACTGCGGGGCGAACGGGGTGTTGGTCTGGCCTGTTCCGGTGGCAGCCAGGTCCATCTTGTCCGGGCCCCAGTTGATATGCTTGCTGTAAGGCATTGATATCTCTACCTGGTCTCCCTTGCTCCAGGTGCGCACAGGAATCTCCACATAACTGCAAGGCTGGCATTTCCGGGCTACGATACGGCCGTTCAGCTTAACGGTAAAGCCCTCTGTAGCCCAATAGGGTACACGCAGCTTGAGCGTAAACTCTGCACTGCCGTCTGTCACGGTTATCCTGGAACTCTGGGCCGGCCACAGGCACTCCTGCCTGAGCGTTACGCCTTTCTGCTGCCAGCGGGCCTCGGTGGGCAGATAGAGTGCCACCCACATGGTGTTGTCCGATACAAAATAGGCTGCCTCCTGATACTTGACGTGGTTCTCGGCTCCGGTGCCGCCGCAGCAGCTCTCCTGCGGGGTCTCATTGCCCCAAGGCTTGGAGGCGTTCATGCCCACCGCATACTGATAGGTGACGCTGTAATGTTCGGGATGCAGCGAGCCTACTATCTGGTTGTAGAGTACACGCTCATAATAGTCCATATACTGTGCGTTGTCCGGGTCAAAGCAGTTAAGGTCCTTGGTCAGTTTGGCCAGGTTATAGGCGCAGCAGGTCTCGTTGATATTGGGGTTGGGGTGTATGTTGCGCCTGTAATCGGACATGACGTTGGTGTTCATGCTCAGTATCTGGGTGTAGGGCTGACGGAACATCTCGCCGTTGCCCACACCGCCCATGGCGTAGGCGTAGCGGCCCTGCACAAGGCTCCAGAAATTGTATGCCAGATTGTAGTAGTAGGCGTTACCGTTGGTCCTGTACGAGCGCAGCGCACCTGTTATCATGGGGATATGCTGGTTGGCATGGCGCGTACGTATGTCATCAATGTTCCTTGACAGGGGGTCAAAGAAGGCGGGCGAGTCAAAATATGATGCAGCCTCAATAAATCGGGCGCGGTCTGTGGCATCCGATGACATCTCGGCCAGTCGTGACAGGGACTCGGCCATGCCTCCAACTTCGCCTGCAATGTACATGTTCCACATCTCATAGCGGTTGCCGGGGCGGGCCTGACGCTCGGCGCGGGTGCCGTCGGTCTTTACGTATGTGCGGTAATGCAGGCGGTTCCATACCCACAGTCCCATATCATGGGCTATGAGCAGGGCCTTCTGCGCCACCTCCCGGTCATCGACGTTCACAGCTATGTCGATGAGTCCGGCCAGCTGCTTGTGGATGGTGTAGTAGGGGGCCCATACGCCGCTCTCATTGTTATAGGCTGCGTATTTCTCTATCAGCACGGCATGCTGTGCGGGTATGGCGTTCAGGTATCCGTAGCCATAGGCGCGGCAGTCTTTCTTGTACTGGTCAAATGCATCCCAGGTGCCTTTAAGCTGCATGAGCTCGGCCTCGGGGGCCAGGTCACGGGCCTCACGGTAGCGGCCCAGACGGTTGTCCCATACAAAAGTCAGTTCCTGGCAGGCGCGCATCTCATCGACCATGCGGCGGATGCGCTCCATCAGCTGGCTGCGCAGCGCTGCGTCATCAGTCCCGGCGTATGCAAACGCCAGAGCCGACAGATAGTGGCCGGTGCCGTGCCCCTTGAGTTTGGTGTGGGGTGAGTCCCAGCCGTCGGACATGGTATAGCCTTGGGTGGTCAGCCCGTAGGTGTCACGGTAGTTGTAGAGCTGCTGCGTGACATCTAGTGCCAGCAGCGCACGTATGTCAAGGTCACGGTTGGATGTGAGACGGTTATCGCCTATAAGCCTTACGCTGCCCAGGGGCAGAGGGCTGGCTATGGGCTGCGGGGCAGGGGCATTCCATCCTTGTCCGGTTACTTTGACGGTTGCTGATATGGGGTAGCCGGCGGGGGTGGTGTTATCGCCGGTAATGAATCCTTTGATGGAATACGTACTTCCGGCCGGATACCTGGAGGCATCGGCCTGGGTACGCTCCACATCGGCCACATGGTTGGCCCATACGGTCTGCCTGAGTTCGCTCCGGCCATCGGTGTAGGTGACCCTCACCTGCCAGGGTAGCCTGGCAACGGTACCTTGGGGGGTCTCTACACTGATGGGTTCCACATTCTTGATGGTGCGCATTTGGCTGCGTCCTGCACAAGATGTGAGAACCAGCGCCAGAGCAAGCTTAAACAGGGTCTTGTTAATCACAGTAGTCAAACTAAATGAAGAAAATTTGTCCTTTTTTTATCTATCATAGGGTTTAGTGCCATCAAACTTAGCCTGCCAGGGCCATACTGACACGGGCTTGCCGTTGTCTTCACCCCAGGGGTGACGTATGTATCTGGCGGGGGCACCGGTTACCACAAACCACAGGTTCTGGCTGTTAGCAGGCACATTAAAGCTCTGCTCAGTGTCCTGGGCGCTCCAGATGGGGCTGTAGGTGGTGGTGCCGTCAGAGTTGTAGCTTACAAATCCGTAACGCCATCCGGCCAGGTCCTGCGGACCCACGGTGCAGCCTGCCAGCTCGCTCAGACCGTGCAGCGTAACCTTTACGGTCTGGCCTGCAGCGGCAGTCATGCGTACTGCATTTGATCCGGTTGACTCCGGGGCCTTGGCTGCCGATATGCGCCACCAGTCTGTATCCACGTTGCTTATGGCTGTGGCAGGAATGGCTGTGCGGCCGATATAGCGTTTGCCGTTGTTGCGTATCTCATCCATATCCCAGGTGAGACAGCGGGCGGCGTAGTTCCATATATCATCGTTAAAGGCGTTCACATCATACTCCATAAGACGCATGTAGGTCTCGCAGGGGTCCTCGGGGTACTGGGCGTTGCGCCACATCTTGGCCAGGAATGTGATGTCATCATTGTTATGGCACCACCACCACTGTATGAAGTAGTTGGCGTAGCGCGGGGTCTCATGCAGCACGTGCAGGTGGGTCTGGTCACAGAATGCCCCGAAGTTATAGTTCTCAAACGCCTCGTCCTTATAGGTCTGGTAGCTCTGCCACTGTGCGCACTGCTCCCAGAAAGCGTTGCCGCCGGCTCCGTTCTGGCCGAATCCGTAACGCCATCCGGGGCCCTGGTTACCGCTTACGTACGGTCTCTGGGCTGCGGGCACGCCGGTGTTCTTAAGCCAGTCACAGAATGTCATGTACTGGAATGTGTGGCCTATCTCATGGGCAATGGTGCTGCCTACAGGCTGGCAGGTGCTGGGGTTGACCCACAGTGCACCAATCATATTGTCATATCCGCTACCGGTGGCAAGCCACTCTGACTGGTAGAGGATGTAGATTTCAAACTTATAGTCGTCCAGGACAGACTTGCCTGTTCCGGGCTCGGAGAACTTGAGTGTCTCCGTGTTTATCTTATAGAATTCTTCGGCTTTCTTAAGCAGGTCGTCTATATCGACCCTCATTTTTGAACTTTTACAGGTGGTGGGCGATGTGTTTGCCACTCCCATACGGTCTCCGTAGAGTCCGTACTCACCGTACTGCTTGTCCCAGAACACAACTACGTGCTCTGTCTGCTTGCTGCGGCACCAGCTCCATTTGCTGTCCGAGCGCAGCATGTCAAAGTCAAACTCCAGCGGTTTGTAGTATTTGTCAAAATCCTGGACATCATCCATGGTCAGGATAAGGCATTTGCGGCCCTGTGTTACGGTGAACTTCTTGCTGTTGGCGCCCGATACTATCTTGAACTTGGCGGTACGGGTCTCGGCAAGTCCCTCCTCAAGAGCAGTGAACGTGATTCTCTTGTTCTTGGTTGATACCCCGTGTGTAAGGTCGGCTTCAAGCCAGGTCTGCTCTTCCTTGTCATTTGATACCAGATACCATTCATGGTCAACGGTAAGCCTGATTATAGCCTTGCCTCCCTTGTCGGCCGGAAGATCCAGGTCTGTGGCGGTAAGGGTTATGGATGATTCATACTTGTCATTGGGATCCGGCCCGATGACAGCCTCTTCGTCTTCTTTTGAGCATGATGCCAGCATGGTCATAACCACAGCTGACAGGAATAGTATCTTGCGCATTGTAATGTCTGTTTAAGGAATACTTTATAAAAAACAGGGAGCGGGCGTTATTCCGCCCCCTGTTTTGATTTGGGAATTACTCAGTTACGGTAATTGTAAGGGTGCATGTGACATGCTTCATCGTATTCAGGTCTGCTACACGGAATGTGGCGGTGTATGAACCGGCAGTTGCATTGTCGGGGTGTATGCCTGTGGCAAGACCCTTGAATACTTCTTCATCATAGCTGGGCTCTACAAAGAATACGCTCTCAGCTCCATAACCTACAGCCTCACCGTCGGCATTCATCCAGAATCCGCCGTTAGCGGTGTATTCCATTCCACCGTTAGTATCAAGGATGGTTATGTCTGATACTCCCAGGGTTGTCAGTATGTCTGATATGTCAACAAGCTGGCCGCCGTATCCATCGGCAAGGGCCTGAGTGGCAGACAAGGTGGCTGTTCCGACCTCGGTTGTCTGATAGATTGCAGGCTCAGCCACTGTTAGGACAAATGTGAGCACGCAGCTCTTATCGCCAAGCTCCAGGCCCAGCTTGAATGTAGCGGTCTCACCCGAATCCTTCCAGAGTCCGCAACCGAATGTGTTGTTGCCTCTGTACTCTATAAAGCCACCTAAGTCAGGATCAGATGTAACAGTGGTATAGTCTGATACGTTTCCGTTGGCCAGATACCAGTAACCGTTATTGGCTGTAAATTCACCGTCAAAGCGTGAATTGTCTGCGTTAACACCGAATATCGTTACCTTTGAAAGGTCAACTGAGTCAACACCCAGGGCCTGGGATATGGCAGCGATGTTGTTGGCGGTGAGAACGTGATCTATGTCACCAGTCTCAAGCGGTACCAATTCGTTGATAACGGTATAGTCAATACCTGTTACGTTTATGGCTACCTTAACGATGTATGCGTCACCATTGTCATTTGCAAATGCTATGGCACCGTTTACTGTGGTTCCGGCAATTGTCTCATCGGGGAACAGACAGTAAATCCAGTGGTCCTGCTCGTTGTTGTTAAGGCATACGGCTGCGCCCTCGCCCCATGCGCCCTGTTTTCCGTCCTTCATGAACCAGAAGTTGTTGCCCATGACTGCTGAGTATGAACCGTCTGGGTTCACGGCGTATGCCTTGGCGCTCTGAGCATCGACACCAATCTTAGCCTTTATCTCCTCGACAGGCAGATCAATGGCATAATGGATGTATTCTGAATCAAAGTCAATATCATAGCTGAGCTCTGTGGTGGCTACGACATTGAGATTAATCTCCTGGGCGGCTACGATGTTGAATGTGATCTCTACATAGCAGTACAGGTCAACCTCATCAGCGTCCTCAGCCTCCTTGAGGAAGAAGTATGTGGCCTTAACCTTGTCGCCGGCCTTGTACTGGTTCTGTCCGGGCTTGAAACCGATGGTGAATTTCCACATGTTGGCAAGCTCTTCATCGGACGGATCCTCAAGACCCCACTCAATGTTGCTCTCGTGATAGAACACGCCTCCGTCACCCCATGTGGTAACTGCTGACTCTGCGTTCATCCAGCAACCGAAATTGTTTGTGCTTGAAGGGCAGAAATTCATCTTGTCATGGTCATTGCCTGTGCAGACACCAAAAGATATGGTGTTGTCAACCTGTGTGGTTGACGGGGCGGTACCTGTAAATGAACCCATAGCCTTGTAGAATTCCACCTCGGTCATGTCAAAGAAGTCCAGGATCTCATCACCAGGCATAGTTATCTCGCCAGTGCCGTAGTCATTTGTCTCAACGCCTTCAATGAGGTCTATTGAGCAGGACAGGGTCAGTTCCTTGTAGTCCTCGTCGCCTCCCTCGGGAGCCAGCTTGGTCTCGTCGTCATTACATGCCGTGATTGCAATGGCTGCCAGTGCAACTGTGGCAAATCTTAAAAACTTTCTCATAATCAAAAAATGTTTTGGTTGTTAATTATATTAATTGTATTGTTATTCCTGCGGCTCGTTGTCTGCAAAACCTGAGTTCTGAACCAGCTTTACGTTTGATGTGAGGAACTCGTTGTAGATGGGGAACACGTTGTTGTGCCAGTCGCCCACGGCTGCCTTCTCCTTGTGGCAGAACCATGTCTTGCCATTATATACGTTGCGTCCGTCGGAGCACATGAAACGGATAAGGTCCTGACGGCGGTGATGCTCACCTACAAACTCCCATGCCAGGTCATCCAGCAGTCCGCCAAGCTCTATGGTAGCCTCGTTGTCAACGGTATAGGTGGTGAATGACGATGACTTTACATTGCCGTCGGCATCATACTGGAAATCGTTGTAGGGATTGGATGATCCGCTGGTGGAGCACTCGCGTACGCCGTAGTCATAGACGCTGTTGCCCTTAAGCTGGGCTGCGGTACGGGTAGCCTTGGCGGGGTTGTCCTTGAATGCGCGCTGGCGAACCTCGGTAACCCATGCGGCTGCATCGTCCTCGGTCTTGCCGTCATACGTGCCGCCTATGCGCAGCAGAGCCTCGGCCTTGATGAACATGGCATCGGCCAGACGGTAGAAACATACGTCATCTCCGTAGGTGCCTGTGTTACCGGGCACTATCTCCTGTTTCTGGAACCTGGCACCCTCAAAGTCGTATGCTCCGGGGTTGTTGATGGAGTGGACTTCGACAGTGTAGCTGAGAGGGTAGAATCCTACTGAGTTTCCGAACTTGGCATGACGCTCATCGGCATCATACTGGGCCTTGGTGAGACGCAGCGGGTCATCGCTTGCCACTTTCTGCTCCTCCTCATATATGGGCATGGTCTTGTCCTCAAAGTAGTACTGCTGGCCTATTGCCCATGTGTCGGTAAGACGGGTGTCGGCGGGGTCATAGCTGTGTATGAACTGCGGTACTGCGCAAGAGCCGTTCCAGGGGGTTCCGCTGTAGCCGTATGCCTGTCCGCCACGGCCCACAAAGCACTTGTTTATAAGGTAGTTGTGGCTGGCCTTGGCACCGTCCAGAGGCAGTACGAATATGGCCTCGGGCGATGTTATCTTGGCCCTGCTGTTGTCCTTGTAGTTGGGGGCAAGGGTGTAGCCGCCCTCATCGGTAACTATCTTGGCGTAATCGTATGCCTTCTTGTACCACTTGTTGTCATTCTGGGCGTTGGTCTTAAACCACTCGCTCTCAAGGTTGCGGTTGTCCTTGGCGTTGGGGGCCATGATAAGGGTGCTGTTCTCATCCCAGCCGCGCAGCCATGCGTCATGGTTAAGGAATATCTTGGCGGCAAGCATGCTTGCGGCATACTTGTTCATGCGGCCGTACTGCTTCTCGGTGCTCATGTCGGGCACAGCCTCCTCAATCTCCTTGACCAGGAAATCCCATACATGCTCAGGGGCCACCTGCAGGGGCAGATAACCCTGTTCTGTAATCAGTTCGGTCTCAAGCGGTATGTTGCGCCACAGGTCAAACAGGATGTAGTAGTACAGTACACGCAATGCGCGGACCTCGGCCTTGGCCTGAGGGTTGTTCTGTATGGTGGGAACCTCCAGAAGCTGGTTGGCCTCGGTTATTCCCTTGTTGCAGTAGTACCACTCCTGCCACAGATGGGGTATGCCTGCATAGAAGGTGTGCTGATGCAGGTTGATGTACTGCGCTCCCCAGCCGCCGTATGTGCGGTAAGGTGTCATGAGCAGGTCACTGGACTCCTCGTTGATGTCAAAGTAGCCTTCCCATGCCCAGTACATGAAACGCAGCTGTACATAGAGGTTGCCAAGTATATCCTGTGTCTCCTCATCAGAGCCGGTCAGGTTGGATGGTGACAGGCTGTCATAGATGTTCTCATCCAGGTTTGTGCATGAGCTGGTAATGAGGGTCATGCCCAGCAGCACTGACGTAACATAGTTAAGTATCTTTTTCATAACTGTATTCTCATTGTTTATTTGTCACCGAAAGTGAAATTAACACCGAATGTGAAAGCACGGATTGTGGGATACTTGTTACGGTAGTCCACGCCGAATGAGTAGATGTCACCGTATGACATTTCGGGGTCAATGCCCTTGTATGCGGTCAGGCAGAGCAGGTTGGTTCCTGATACATATACTCTGGCCTTATCGACATACTTCCAGTTCTTTGTGTTGAAGTTGTAGCCCAGTGTGGCGTTGTCCAGCTTGACGTAGTCACCTCTTTCAAGATAGTAGCTTACGGCTACAGGCTCCTGGGCGGTGTTGAGTGTCCTTCCGTAGACAGGGTCAACGGCAGACTTGTAGCGGTTGAGACCTATGTTGAGGTTCTCATAGAACATACGCTGGCTATTGTAGATCTTGTGGCCGAAAGCACCGCTCATCTGCAATGCCAGGTCAAAGTTCCTGTAGCGCAGGTTGTTGCTCCAACCGATGTTGATCTTGGGCAGACCGGAGCCCATGTACTGGCGGTAAGCGGACTCGGAGTCACGCATGCCGGATACGAACATCTCGCTCTTGCCGGTCTGGGGATTCTCAATCATCCAGTAGCCCTTACCCTTCTTGGAGTTGGACAGGCCTGTTGACTTGAGCATGTAGAAATCACCCACTGAGTGGCCCTCATATACTCTCTGTACCGGCATGGAGGTAGGCTCCTCAAGCCAGCCTGCATCAATGTAGTTGTCTGTCTCATACATATCATTTGACAGGCTTACCAGGATGTTCTTGTTATGGGACATGGTCACTGTGGTGCTCCATTCAAAGTCCTTGGTGCGCACGGGTACTCCGCCCAGCATGACCTCGATACCGCGGTTGTCCATCTCACCTACGTTTGCTGTCTGCAGGTTGTAGAGATTTGGCGGAACGGGTACGTTGTACTCCCAGAGCATATCGGTGGTCTTCTTGCTATAGACATCGACCGAACCGAACAGACGGCCGTCCAGGAATCCGAAGTCAATACCGGCATTGAGCTCGGCTGTCTTCTCCCAGCGCAGGTCATCGTTGGGGTTCTGGGTGGTGGTAAGAGACGGACGCCAGTTACCATCGGCATCAACATAGTTTCCGTATGATGTGTCATAGTCATAAAGCAGCAGTGACATGTATGAACTCTGCGGGATGACACCGGTAACACCATAGCCGGCACGCAGCTTGAGGTTGTCAAGCCACTTGACCCTGCGCAGCCATTTCTCGTTTGAAAGGGTCCAGCCTCCTGATATGGCTGGGAAATTACCCCACTTGTGATCGGCACCGAACTTGGTGGAGCCTTCACGACGGAAACTTACCAATACATTGTAACGGTTGTCATATCCGTAAGATATACGGCCAAAGAAACCTATAAGGCGTGACTGGTTCTTGTATGATGATACGCCTCCGTAGGTCTTAAGATATGCGGTGCTCTTGTCTTCGGGGTCTGAATACAGGAGCTCTGCGTATTTACCGCGCTGCAGGGCGTTATACAGGTATGCATCGGTGGGGAACTCTGAATTGGAGGCACCGAATCCTGTTGATGTGCTCTCCATCCAGCTGTAACCCAACATGCCGCTGAAACGGTGTGCATCCCACTCTTTCTCATACTTTGATGTGACCTCAAGCATGTCCTGCACAAAATCGCTCTGGCTCTTGCCTGCCGATCCCTTTACGTCGTTCCAGCGGTTGCTCTGGAATAGCGGGGTGTTGTAATACTCGTTAAGTCCGTTGTTGGTGCGGCGGCTTACCTGAAGGTTGGTCTCCCATCCTGAAAGGGGAGTGACTGTGATGTTTCCTGTCATGCGTGTGCTCTCGCTGCGTGAACCACCCTCGTGCTCGTTGATGTAGGGCAGGGGGTTGTAATAATAAAGAGGTGCAGACTGCTCATAGTAGTCACCGTTTTCACGGTAGACCGGCATGGTGGGGTTACGGATTACAGCCTGATGATATATCGTGTAGCTGTCCTGATTGTCTCCCTTGGAGAGTGACTTGAGCAGGTTCATGTTCAGTTTCACAATGTCATTGAACATGTACTGTGTCAGGTCTACCTGTACGCGAAGGTCGTTTGAGTATGAGCCTTTCATCACACCCTTGTCATCATTCCAGGTCAGGTTGGCCGAATATGCCATATTCTTGGTGCCGCCCTCAAGAGCCAGGTTGTGATTCTGGGTGAAACCTGTGCGTGTTACCAGGTCAAGCCAGTCTGTGGTGGCGCCCAGGTCACCGAAAGCCGAGTACTCTGACTTGCCGTCGGCAATGAGGTCACGTATGAATGCGGCATCCATGAAATCAATCTTCTTGGAGAAGTTTGATGCTGATGCGTAACCTGAGTAAGAAACAGTATGATGCTCGCCGCGCTTGCCGGACTTGGTGGTGATAAGGATTACACCACTGGCTCCGCGCGTACCATATATAGCTGCTGCCGATGCATCCTTAAGGACCGAAATCTCCTCGATGCTCTCGGGGGCAACGGTCTCAAGGCTTCCCTCTATTCCGTCAACAAGGATAAGCGGGGTGTAACCTCCCATCAGCGATGTGACACCACGGAGCATTATGGTTGATGAGGCTTTGGGGTCACCGTTACCTTTTGTTACGGAGAGTCCGGCTACCTTACCCTTTACCAACTGTGCGGCATCGGGTACATAACCGGTCAGAAAGTCTTCGGCCTTGACTGATGATACGGCCGATGTGATATCACCTTTTCTTTGGGTACCGTAACCTACTACCACAACCTCGTCAAGCAGAAGCTGGTCTTCCTCGAGTGTGATGTTGATTGTTGCACGGTCTGCAACAACCTCCTGATTCTTGTATCCCAGGTATGATACCCTGAGAGTAGAGCCACGTTTTACAGTAAGTGAATAGTGGCCGTCCAGATCTGTAGTTGTTCCTACAGATGTGCCCAACTGGAGTATACCTGCGCCAATGACGGGCTCGCCATTCTGGTCGCTGATCACTCCGGATACTGTGATGGTACTCTGGGCATAGGTCTTGCCGGGTACCATTGTCATGCCGACTAAGGCCAATACTGAAATGATGGCCAGACGGATTCCTTTGCGATTCATAATTCTCATAAGCGTTAAGATTATTTTGCTCCAAAGGTCCGTCTTTTATAATATGATGTGTGCCCAATAAATCTAAATCCGTAGTAAAAAAGTCCAAATAATGGATATTTGAACAAATTTGGACTGTAAAATGGTACTATTCGGGACTGTTTTCTGCTATTGGTTGTTCCAGTCCCTCGGGGTGCAGCCGTATTTCTGCTTAAAGCACTTGGAGAAATAGTTTGATGAGTTGAATCCAACCATTTCGCATACGTCATGGACTGTGTGCGTGCCCTCCTGCAGCAGACGGGCCGCCTCTTCAAGCCTGGCGTCCTGAATAAGCTGGTGAGGCGTGGACCCGGTTATCTCCTTGACCTTGGCAAACAGGCCGGAGCGGGACACATACAGGCTGTCGGCCAGCATCTCGCTTGACAGGTCGGGGTTGGACAGGTTCTGCATTATGATCTCTCTCATCTTCTTCTCAAAATCCATGGTCCGGCGCTCCTTCTCGGACTGCTCGAATTCTCGCACGAAACTCTCCATTTTCCTTTGTGACAGTTCCTGCACCTTGTAGTTGAAGTAGTGAAGCGCCTTGATGCCGGCCAGTATGACAAGCAGCAGGTAGATAGCAATGGCCAGGTTGCTGAACACTATCCTGGGGCGTATGGTGAATTGAAAGGCGGTCTGGGTATCGCTCCATATCCTGTCGCTGTTGCAGCTCAAGACCTTGAATGTGTATTGGCCGGCAGGAAGGTTGGTGTAGGTGGTGCTGCTCAGTCCTGTCTCAATCCAGTCTTCGTCAAACCCTTCAAGCATGATCTTGTAGCTGTTCCTGGACGGAACCCTGTAGCTTAGCGCCGAATAGCTGAAAGACACGTTGTTGTATCTGTGCGGGGTCGCGGTCTCATGCGTGTCGTCTTCAAGGTCTATCCGCAGGGCGGGCCTGATTGTACCGGACCTGCTACGGTTCCTGAACGTCACGTCTGTAAGGACTGCAGGAGGCGAATACTGGTTTATCTGTATATTGCCCGGATGGAATGATGTGACTCCCATGTAGGTGCCCAGCCATATACGGCCGTCATCGCTTGTGAATCCGGACCCGGCTATGAATCCGCCGTCGTGCAGTCCGGCCTCGCCGCCATAATACTCGGTGCTGCCATCGTGGGTGTTGTACCGGTACAGGCCTTTTGATGTGGTGTACCAGATGTTGCGCATGTCGGAAGTGGCGTAAAGCACGTTGGGGTTGTCCCGGGGATAGAGCGGCGTGAATCTGCTCAAGCCCGG
The DNA here is from genome assembly GCA_045534785.1 of Bacteroidaceae bacterium. Taxonomy (GTDB): domain Bacteria; phylum Bacteroidota; class Bacteroidia; order Bacteroidales; family Bacteroidaceae; genus Colenecus. Next base: position 73,937 of record JAZSKJ010000032.1, read on the forward strand.
CTGAAGGTATGACAGGCCCTCATTGCCGGCGGCTATCAGCAGTCCGCTTGCCGAAATGTACAGTGAATTGATGCTTTGGCTCTCCACGCCGTCCTGTCTGGTGTATTGTTTCCATGTCCCTTCTATGGGGTTGTAGGACAGCAGTCCTTTATCCAGTGTGGCAAACCATACGGTGCCGTCCTGCGACACTTTTATTGATGTCACCAGTCCTACGTCGCTCTGTACCAGTTCCGGCTTGCCTTGGGGCAGGCGCATCCTGAATATGTCATTCATGGTACCGAACCACAGGCAGTCATCCGCATCGGCAGCAAGAGAATAGACGCTCTCTGATACCAGGCTGGCGGAGCGTCCCGTGCTGTAGTCAAGCAGGTCTATGCCTCCTGAGTATGACCCGGCCAGCAGTTTCCCTTTCCATGGCAGCAGTGCGTGCACGTTCCTTTCCGGCAGGAACCGCGCCAGCGGACGCCCGGTCTCCCTGTCATACCTTATTACCCCCATGTTGTCCGATCCGGCCCACATGGCGCCGTCGGGGGTCTGGGTGAAACAGCTTACTATGCACTCCTCGGTGTCGGACAGCGGGTAGGTTATGAACCTTCTGTAGTCATCCAGAATACGGTAATGGACTCCGCTGAAGTATGATCCCACCCATAGCCCGTACTCTGCGTCATTATAGATGGCGTAGATGAATTTCTTGCGACCGTCTGTGCGCATGGTGCCCGAGAGCAGGTCCAGGCGGGCCAGTCCGTCATCGGAACCCACCACAAGTATGTAGGGCTCTGTGTTGTGGGCAGAATGGATGTGGTTCATTCCGGGGGCTCCGGTAAAAACGGTCGGCTGTACGTCAAGGCTGTTGGGCTCCAGTCGGTAAACACCGTCGTCCCAGGTGCAGAGCCAGATGTCGCCCGACGGGTCCTGATATGCCTCGACAACTCTTTTAGGAGTGTCCTGCTGCCATCTCATTCCGGCGGGCTGCATCGTCTGGGACAGATTGTCAAAGTTGAGGGCGGTGCCGTCCATACAGAACACCCACAGCAGTCCGTTACGGTCAACAAATATCTTCTCTACGGTCTGCCCGTCGGCAAACTGCTGCTGATGCCATTCCCCGTCTGTCTCATCCGGATAGTATCTGAAAATGCCTCGCGCGCGCGTACCTATCCATATATTGCCTTTCCCGTCATCGGTGATACAGTTGACGACTGTCTCTGTCAGAATCATTGGGGCCGTGGGGGAGTTGAGACGGTAGACAGCATCGTCTGTCCCTATCCAGGTGTTGCCGTCATGGTCCAGAGTGATGCAGTTTACGTATTGGCTCATGCCCTGGCTGGCAAAAGGCTCTATCTTGACATTGTTTCCGTCAAAACTGCACAGCCCCTGACCGGTGCCTATCCAGATAAGGCCGTGGCGGTCCTGGATTACCGCCCTTACGGAATTGGACGGCAGACCGTTGCTGGTGTCTAATGTGCGGAACTCATATTGCGCATGAACGGGCAGGGCGGTCAATGCGGAGATCAGAATCAGGATTGCTGTACGGATAGTCCTTGTCATAAGCCTGAATGACGGTTATATGCAGATGATGCAATTATGGACAAACATAATACAAAAATCCCAATATTGGACTATTGTTCTATATTTTTGGACATTTGTTAGTGTAATGGCACCCCCTAAAAACTACTTTTGCCAGAAAAGAATACAAAAAAACCACTTATGAAATCTATTCTGTCCCGTTTATCGGCAATTGCCGGACTGGCCTGCATCATGGCCGGCTGCTCACACCATGACAGGTTCACGCTGAGCTCTCCCGGCGGCGATGCCGTTCTGAGAATAAATCCGTCACAAGGGACATACAGCATATTCCACTCTGGGCGTTGCCTTGTGAACGATGCCAGGGCGGCATTGGTGACTGCCGGTGATACCATTGACATGACAGATGCCGTTAGAATAGAGAAGGGGCAGCGCACCGAGACAGAAAGCACTGTCCTGTACAGGCAGAAAGAGGTTTGCGTAACATATAACTACGCCATATACCGTATTGGTGAGGCATGGCAGATAGAGTGGCGAGCCTTTGATGACGGCATTGCATACCGTTTCTGCAGCCTGGCTGATACGGAGACAGTTATAGACGATGAGGTGCTGCTTATCCCGTTCAGTGGTGACAGCCGGGTTACATGGGCGCACAGTAACGGGCAGACAGACCCTTTCAAGACATCGTTCGAGAACTCTTATACCACAGGGCCTCTGGCCGAATCCTCTGATGTCCCGGCTTTCCTGCCGGCCAGCGTGGAGTGCGGTCATGGGGTGCGCCTGACTCTTGTGGAGAGTGACCTGGAGTCATATCCGGGCATGTTTGTGGTCCCTGCACAGACCGCTGCCGCCGGTGATGAGCCCGAATGGGGCATAAAGGCTGTGTTTGCGCATTATCCTGCAACGTTTGCAAAATATTCATGGAGGGATATGTCATACGTTGAATCCACGTGCAGTTACATATCGGTCTCAAAAGGCGCCCGCACCTATCCGTGGCGCATACTCAAGATTACCGGGCGTGACAGCCAGCTGCCGGTGGACAATCTGGTATATGCGCTGGCCAAGCCTATGGACAAGGCGGCGTTTGCCAATGGCACAGACTGGATCAAGCCCGGTTTCTCGGCATGGGAGTGGTGGAATGACTGGGGGCTTGAGGGAGTGGATTTCAAGCCCGGCATCAACCAGCGCACATACGAGTACTATATAGATTTTGCGGCCCGCAACGGCCTGGAGTATGTGGTGCTTGACGAGGGCTGGTATCCTGTGGACCAGGGGCTCATAATGCAGCCTGTTCCTGAGATTAACCTGCCGGCTTTGGTGCAGTATGGCCGCCAGCGTGGGGTCAGGCTGATCCTGTGGGCTATATTCAATACTGTCGATGAACAGCTGGAGGACGTGATGAGCCATTATTCGGGAATGGGTATCGCCGGATTCAAGATAGATTTTCTGGACCGTAATGACCAGACTGCGGTGGAGATGGCTTGGAGGATTGCCGATGCAGCCGCACGTCATCGTATGATACTGGATTATCACGGTATATTTCCGCCGGCCGGACTGAGCCGCACATATCCCAATGTGGTTAATTATGAAGGCATACTGGGGTTGGAGAACTGCAAGTGGAATGATACAGAAGCAATGGACCACCCGCTGTATGACGTTACGGTTGCCTATCTGCGCGGAATGTGCGGTTATGCCGACTATACTCCCGGCGCAATGAAGAACGCCTACCGTAAGGATTTCAGGGTAGACTACTCTAAACCCATGTCCATGGGCACCAGGGCACATCAGCTTGCGCTATATATAACTATGGATTCGCCATTGTCCATGCTGGCCGATACCCCCACCAATTATGAGCAGGACCAGGTTACCACATCGTTCCTGGCATCACTGCCCCGTAGTTATGATGAGAAGAGAGTGGTGGCAGGAGAGATGGGACAGTACATTGTGGTGGCCCGCCGCAGCGGTCAGGACTGGTATGTGGGCGGACTTACCAACTGGGACAGCCGTAACATAGATATGGACTGGAGTTTCCTGGACAGCGGGCTCAATTACACCATACAGGCATACACCGATGCCGACAGGGCACAGAGTTTCAGGCTGAGCCAGACCACTCCGTCAGAGTGCAGGAGCATACATCTGGCCAGCGGCGGAGGGTTCCTGCTTAAGGTTATAGCTGACCGTAACTGATTTAGAATCAAATAAAAACCAACTATATTATGAGAAGAGTATTTTTCCTGTTGACGGTATTGACCGTTACCACATCCAGCCTAAATGCACAGCTCAAAGGGAGCGGTTATCCTACAGACCCTGTGCCGTTCACTAATGTAAAGGTAGTGGAGAACTCATTCTGGGGCCAGCGCCTCAAGGCCAGCCGTGAGGTTACCATACCTCTGGCTTTCAGCAAGTGCCAGGAGACCGGCCGTTATGATAACTTTACCAAGGCTGCACAGCAGATGCACGCCGACCATAACCTGGGATTCGAGGTGGGCGGCTACTCTTTTGATGACACCGATGTCTATAAGACCATCGAGGGTGCCAGTTACCTGCTGCAGACATATCCTGACAAGAAACTTAAACTGTACATAGACAGCGTGCTCAAGGTGGTGGCTGCCGCACAGGAGCCGGACGGCTATCTGTACACGGCACGTACCATGAACCCCGAGCATCCGCACGAGTGGGCAGGCCCCACACGCTGGAGCATGGTAGAGGACCTGAGCCATGAGTTCTATAACCTGGGCCACATGGTGGAGGGTGCTATTGCCCACTATCAGGCTACAGGCAAGCGCAATTTCCTGGATATAGCAATCAGGTATGCGGACTGCGTGTGCCGTGAGATAGGCGACGGTCCGGACCAGGTGGTGCGTGTGCCGGGACATCAGATTGCCGAGATGGCGCTTGCCAAGCTCTATACGGTGACCGGTCAGAAAAAGTATCTGGATATGGCTAAGTTCTTCCTTGACAAGCGCGGATATACCGAGCGCCGGGACGAGTACAGCCAGGCTCACAAGCCGGTTCTGGAGCAGGACGAGGCGGTGGGTCATGCAGTACGTGCCGCCTACATGTACTCAGGTATGGCCGATGTGGCCGCACTGACAGGTGACAAGGGTTATATCGATGCCATTGACCGTATATGGGACAATATAGTAAGCAAGAAGCTCTACATAACCGGCGGTATAGGCGCCACATCGAGCGGCGAGGCTTTCGGAGCAAACTATGAACTGCCCAACATGAGCTCCTACTGCGAGACATGCGCTGCCATAGGCAATGTATATGTGAATTACCGCATGTTCCTGCTGCATGGTGACAGCAAGTATTTTGACGTACTGGAGCGTACCCTGTACAACGGCCTTATCAGCGGCGTGAGCCTGGACGGAGGCGGGTTCTTCTATCCCAATCCGTTGGAGAGCATCGGCCAGCACCAGCGTCAGGCTTGGTTCGGGTGCGCATGCTGCCCCAGCAATATATGCCGTTTCATCCCGTCACTGCCGGGTTACATCTATGCAGTCAAGGATGACAACCTGTACGTGAACCTGTTTGCATCGAACACCCTGACACAGAAGGTTAACGGCAAGGAGGTCCGTCTGACCCAGACCACAAACTATCCCTGGGACGGCGATGTTACCGTAAGTATAGACAAGAATGCCGGCAAGAAAGGATTCAACCTTAAGATAAGGATTCCGGGATGGGTGCTCAACGATGTGGTGCCGAGTGACCTGTATTACTACTCGGACGGCAAGAACCCGGGTTATTCAATCACCGTGAACGGTCAGCCTGCCGACGGTACTCTGACTTCCGACGGCTACTTTACCATCGGCCGCCAGTGGAAGAAGGGTGATAAGGTGCAGATTCATTTTGACATGGAGACCCGCACCGTGAAGGCTCATCAGAACGTAAAGGCCGATATAGGCCGTATTGCCGTAGAGCGCGGTCCTATAGTATATTGCGCCGAGTGGCCCGACAACGATTTCTCGGTACGTAACATCATAATCAACCAGAACCCCACATTCACTGTGGAGCATTCGGATGATCTCTATGGACTGAACAAGATTACCACACAGGCCCAGAGCGTAGGTTTCGGAGAGGACGGACGCCTTAATGTGGTGGACCGCAAGCTGGTTATGATTCCATACTATGCATGGTGTCATAGAGGTAGCGGCGAGATGACCGTATGGATTCCGCAGGAGCTGCGCGCCACACGTGCCAGCATGCCGGCAACGGTTGCATCGCAGAGCAGGGTGGAGGCATCGACCCCGACACAGGCCCTGAGTGCCGTGAATGACGGAATGGCTCCCGGCAGTACCGACGAGGCCGTACCTTATTATCACTGGTGGCCCAAGAACGGCGGTACAGAGTGGCTGACTTATACATTCAGGCAGAAGGCTACAGTAAGCCGCAGCTGGGTCTACTGGTTTGAGGACCAGCCCTGGGGCGGTTGCGGACTGCCCAAGGCATGGAGGATATACTACCTGGATGATAATGGCTCATGGCAGCCGGTGAAGGCCGAGTCATACCCGGTGGCCAAGGGGACCAACTGCACTGTCAAGTTTGAGCCCGTAACAACTACTGCCGTCAAGCTTGAGGTTGACCTGCCCGCCAACCTGTCGGCCGGCATCTATGAGTGGGATGTAAGATAAACGGTTGGCTATGAAAAGAGTAACGCTGTCAGCTGTGGCTGTCTGCATATCTGTACTGATGCAGGCCCAGCCTACGCTTAAGATTGATACCCGGGCCCGTGAGATTCCGGTTCAGGAGACCATGTACGGCCTGTTCTTTGAGGATATAAACTATGCTGCCGACGGCGGACTGTATGCCGAGCTTGTCAAGAACCGTTCCTTTGAGTTTGACAACCCGCTTATGGGGTGGACCACATTCGGGAATGTGCAGGTGCGCGATGACGGCCCGTTTGAGCGCTGTCCGCACTATGTGCGCATAGGTTATGCCGGCCATCCGGTCATGTTCAGCGGCATAGAGAACGAAGGTTTTTTCGGAATGGGCATAGAGGAGGGCAAGCAGTACAGGTTCAGCGTATGGGCACGTACGGCCCCTTTCGGAAAGAAAGGCAAGCCTGCCGCCAAGGAGTTTGTCACTTTCCATCTGTGCGATGACGACACCATGGGTGAGAACCAGATGTTCTTTGATGAGGTAATAGAGGTGGAGGGCAAGGAGTGGAAGAGATATGAGGTGGTGTTTACCGCCCCACGAACCGTGAGCGATGCCACCCTGAGGATCTATCTGGAGACCTGGAGTGAGGATGAGAGCGTGGAGTACCGCAAGGACTGCTGCGTGGACCTGGAGCATATATCGCTGTTTCCGGTAGATACATATAACAACGATGAGAACGGGATGCGTGCCGATATTGCACAGGCTCTGGCTGACCTCAAGCCGGGTGTACTGCGTTTTCCGGGCGGCTGTATTGTAGAGGGTACCACACTGGAGCAGCGCTACCAGTGGAAAAACAGCGTGGGTCCGGTAGAGAACCGTCCAGTAAACATGAACCGCTGGAACTACACCTTTGCCGAGCGGCAGTTCCCTGACTATTACCAGAGCTACGGCCTGGGATTCTATGAGTTTTTCCGTTTTGCCGAGGAGATAGGCGCCGAGGCCCTGCCGGTAATAAGCTGCGGTATGGCCTGCCAGTTCCAGAACGATCCCAACGATAAGCCCCATGCCGCTCTGAAAGAGCTACAGCCTTATATTGATGACGCTCTGGACCTGATTGAGTTTGCAAACGGTCCCGCCACATCAAAGTGGGGTAAGGTGCGTGCCGACATGGGTCATCCTGCTCCGTTCAACCTGCACTATCTGGCTGTGGGTAACGAGCAGTGGGGCGATGATTTCATAGAGCACCTTAAGCCGTTTGTGGAGCAGATACGAGCCAAATATCCGGATATCAAGCTGATAGGCTCATCGGGACCGTACTCCGGCGGCGAGTGGTTCAATGACCTGTGGCCGCAGATGCGTGAGCTGGGCTGTGACCTGGTAGATGAGCATTTCTACAGCAGCGAGTCATTCTTTGAGAACAACGCCACACGTTATGACAACTATCCGCGCGAGGGGACCAAGGTGTTTGCCGGAGAGTATGCTTGTCATGGTGCCGACGGCAAGAAACTGAACCATTTCAATGCGGCGCTGGTGGAATCGGCCTTCATGACCGGAATGGAGCGCAATGCCGATGTGGTATATATGGCTACTTACGCCCCGCTGCTGGCGCACGTCAAGGGTTGGCAGTGGCGTCCGGACCTGGTCTGGTTTGACAATACCCGCATAATGCGCAGCTGCAGCTATTATGTACAGCAGCTTTACTCACTGAACAAGGGTGATTATGTGCTGCCTGCGCTTGTTGACGGCAAGCCGCTTACCGGACAGCAGCAGCTGTATGCATCGGCAGTGATGCAGGACAGTGAGATAATAGTCAAGATTACCAACCTGAGCCGTTACAGCCAGACTCTGAACATTGAGCTGGATGGCCTGCAGGGCCCGGTGACCGGGGGTACGCTGACCACCTTGTATTCATCGGACGCCATGGCCGAGAATACTCTGGACAATCCGGACAAGGTGGTGCCCGTGACTGTCAATGTGGATATGGCGCCCTGCCTGAATCCGCAGGACTACTGGCAGAAGGGATGGTACACAAATGAGCAGGGTGACCGGGTGCTCAAGACATCGGTTGCCGGCAGCACTTTCTCTGTGTTCAAGTTTAAGATAAGATAATGGTGAGACGTTATATCAGACTGATGGCAGGCATGATGGCCATGATTCTGGTGGCCGGATGCGTTAAGGAGGATGAAGACTTTGAGTTACCGGAGAAAGGGCAGGAAGGCCCCCCTGCAAAGGAATCTTTCAGTTTTACTGACCCTGCCCGGGACAGTTTCTATAATTTTGACGTAACCGAGGTCAGCATCAAAACGGAACGCAACCGCAGGATAAACTCCAAGAAGACCTATATCCCGTGTACCGTGACTGTTACGGCCAATGAGTCTATAAAGGGCTTTGAGGCGACGGCGAAGATTCGCGGACGCGGCAACTCTACCTGGGAGTGGTATGCCAAGAAACCGTACAGGCTCAAACTGGACGAGAGCGCACAGTTTCTGGGTTTGCCCAAGAACCGTGACTGGGTGTTTATGGCCGATTACCGTGATGTTACCCATCTGATGAATATGGTGGGATTCGGGCTGGCACGCTGTCTGGAGGTTCCTTACGCCAATCATATACGTTACGTGCATCTGGAACTGAACGGTGATGACATGGGACTGTACGCCGTTACCGAGCAGGTGGAGGAGGGCGGTCACCGTGTTGTCCTGGACCCCGATGAGGGTATCCTGCTGGCTCTTGACGTGAATGACGGACCCGATGACGAGCCCGATGCCACAGACAATTTCTGGTCGGATGTATATGGCACAGCCTGTGCCGTAAAGTATCCGGATGATGCGGCGGGAAGTGATGTGGACCGTGTACGCGAAGAGTTTGCAGTGCTGGAGGAGGCAATTGAGTCCATGGACTGGGATGAGATATGCAGCCTGCTTGACGTGGAGAGTATGGCCGGTTATCTGCTTGCCCAGGAGATTATGGGCAATGTAGAGATGAACAACGGTGCAAGCATCCGCAGCGGTTATATAAACCGTTACTGTGATACCGCCAAGTGGGTGATGGGCCCCATCTGGGACTGTGACGGTGGTTTCAGCTATGACTGGAGCGACATGTATGACTCCCGTGGGTGGGGGCATACCTATTTCGGCAACTACAACTATCTGGTGTTCGGGTCAGACCCCTACAACCGCATCGGCAAGTACGGCAGTTACCCGCATTGGATATCGGACCTGTTCGGGGTTCCGGAGTTTGTGGAGCTGGTCCAGGACATCTGGAATGACAGGAATGAGAAGACGCTACAGTATCTGCTGGACCTGATTGACATGGCAAGTGCATCTATATCTGGTGCGGCGCGGCATGACCTTGCTCTGTGGGGCATTTCCAACTACTCGTTCCGCACTCAGGTATCGGGCTTGAAGAATTGGCTTGTTAGCCGTTTTGATTATCTTGATACTGTTATCAACGCCTATCCTTGACACATTGGGGACGGTTCTCTGACACATTGGGGACGGTTCTCTGCGTGTTTATGACACGCAGAGAACCGTCCCCAATGTGTCGTCCCCAATGTGTCAATCTTTTCTTTTTGATATTTTGCCGGGGTTGCTGGCAATGAATTCCTTCCAGCTCTTGGGCCCTTTCTTGCCGATGTCCGGCATACCCATCTGCAGGTAGTGGCAGTAGGCGGCGGCCAGGGCATCGGTGGCATCCAGGAACTTGGGCATATCCTTTTCGTCCAGATGCAGCATGCGTTGCAGCATTCCGGCCACCTGCTCCTTGCTGGCGTTTCCATTGCCGGTTATGGCCATCTTGATCTTCATTGGGGCGTACTCCGTAATGGGGACGCTGTGGTTGATGGCGGCGGCAATGGCTACGCCCTGGGCTCGTCCCAGCTTGAGCATGGACTGCACGTTCTTGCCGAAGAACGGGGCCTCAATGGCCATCTCATCGGGCAAGTAGGAGTCTATGATTCCGTTGACGCGCTGGAATATGTGGCCCAGCTTGAGGTACATATCGGACTCCTTGCGCATATCAATAATGCCCATGGTTACTATCGAAGCCTTGGTGCCTTCTACCTTGATTACACCGTAGCCCATTACGTTGGTTCCGGGGTCTATGCCAAGGATTATCTTTTCTGCAACTGGCTTTATCATTCCTTTTTGTGCCGATGAAATTTTTATTTTGCCAAAGATAGTGATTATTCAATCCTATTAATTACCTTTGCACCCGAAATCATCGCACATGGGGCATTAGCTCATCTGGCTAGAGCGTTTGACTGGCAGTCAAGAGGTGACGAGTTCGAGTCTCGTATGCTCCACAATAATCCCCTCCACAAGCCTTGTGGAGGGGATTCATTTTGAAAACCTTCCTAAAACCTTCCTAAAACGGATAAAGAATTGACCGGAAGCAGAAACTGCCTCCGGCCAGGTAGGTATTTAAAACACAAAGCCTACAAGGGCTGTGTTTCAATGCAAAAATACTCAATTTTTCAATCTTAGTGAAAAATAGTATCTTTGATAGACAATTTAAATCTAAACCACCATGAACATCTATCTACTCCCAGCCCTAACGGGCAGCAGCCTCCGCACCAAGTCCCCCGATAACCGGCTTATTATTCCCACATACCTGGATAACATAACAGACGGCATCCATCAGGACCTATGCCAATCCCTCAAACACACACCGTTCATCACCATCACCAGACCGTCCGGCCCGATGGATCAAATAATCTCCAGACTCATAAACACAGAGAACATCAATCCGCCATCCGCCAACCTGCTGATAGCAGTAGGCCTCAACGCCTCAACCGATGACGGCCACTACCACACATCCCAAGGCTGGTCAGTATGCAACAATACAAGCTGCAAAGCTTCAGGACACCTAGCAGAGAGCCTCACAACCGCCGCCCTCCAGACTCTGGGACGCAGAGCCATATCGGTGCCCGGACAGATACCATCCCAACGCCACCTAAGCCAGACAGCCCTCCTGTCAGACCTGCCCATCCCTGCAGTCCTCACCCTCAACCTCTATCAGGATAACCGTCAGGACATAGAGTACCTGCTCAGCAGCGTTGGCCGCCAGGCAATCATAAAACTGCACACCAAAGGGATAATGGAATACCTAAGCCTCAATCCATAAAGAGGGCACCTTCCCAGTTCTTCTTCCAGGCCGAACCATCAAAAGCATAATCGTCCAGACGGCTCTCCAGATACTTGAAATACTGCCTCCAGCCAGCCTCATACAGCCAACTGAAGTCCGCCTCTTTAAATGAAGGATTATATTGACATACAAACGATGCATAGTCAGCAATGGCGTCAGCCACGGCATTCTCATCCTTCACCCTGAGCAGAGTCTGCTCATCCTCAGGAACCACCTCCTGCTTATCCTTAAGCAGAAAAGCCATCGCTATGTTAGCCAAGATTTCAGTGACCCCATTCAGGTCTTTCTCAGTCATGAGTGTCTTCATGGCATCACAGCCTCCCCATTCGGCATTTGCCAAATATCTCTCCATATCAGGAGTCACATAAAAGGACCTTCTTAATATCATATATTCAATATAAATAATGTGGGTGCCATCTGCGTAGAAATCAGGCAACGCCAATCGCCCAAAAGCATACGACAGAGAAAGACACCCACATTAAACGGGTGTCTATTCCCTTCATGCATCGTAGCTTTTTCTTAGAATTTGGCGTTTTCGATTTCTACCTGCAAAAAGCGAATATCAATAATATTCCAATATGTCTCAATCACCAAACAAGGCCAGTGATTATGTAGCAAAGATAATGTAAGAACAGAGAAATAAACAACAGGCAACCACTTTTTTTTGAGTCTCCATAGCGTCACAAACCATATCCATACCGGTAATTCGCGTTCCCATAATCAATTCCACCACCAAAACAAAGTAACACCCATCAACCTCTATTGCACACTTTTCCCAAAAGTGTTACCTTTGCTGTTAACACAGCGAACCCTGGCTGCGCTCGGTATAAACAAACCAGTTTGTTTCTACTCTCGCTTGCTCAGGCTTTGCTATAAATAAATACCACTATGAAAAACACAAACATCACCCTCATTGTATCCCTGGCCATCCTCCTTCCGATGGCCACCGCCTGCCGCAGCACCCGCCAGCAGGCCAGCAGCAGCTCAAGCAGCACCACCATCAGCAGCGCATCAATAGACAGCATAGCGCAGCGCCTGATGTCACAGCACCGCAAGACTACCACCATAACTGTTCTTCCGATGCAAACACCCGGCCTGAAACCTCTCCCCAAGACCGATGCCCAAGCACCGGCCACACCCGCGGCACCCGATAACGCACCGGAACTCCAGCCCCTCATCAATCTGCTGATAGAGCAAGGAGGCGGCACCATCATCATAGAGCAGGATGAGCAGCACCAGCAAGACCAATCAACCACCATAAACCATGAATCTGTCCAAGACACAACCACCATACAAAAGAAAGAAGAGCAACAAACCTATACCCAGCCCAGTAGAGCCTCACCCATAATAGACAAGATCTTCTACATCTTCCTGCTCCTGGCATTCATCATCATACTGCTTCAGGGGCGCAGGAATCAATGACACACCGTTCAAATAATCAACCATAAAACACACAGCCATGAAATCAACAAACTACGCAATCCTGCTCATCAAAAGTTTCGAGCAGCTACGCCTCAACGCATACCTTTGCCCAGCCGGTAAGTGGACCATAGGCTACGGCCACACCGACGGCGTCAATCAGGGCATGCTCATCACCGAGAAGACCGCAGATGCCTTCCTTAAACAGGATATCAAGAATGCTGAAGCCGAAGTCAACCGCATCGATGCAGACCTCACCCAAGAGCAGTTCGACGCTCTGGTAAGCTTCGTCTTTAACGTCGGTGTCCAGCACTTCCGTGACAGCACGCTGCGCAAACTCATTGAGCGCAATCCAAACGACCCCCAAATAGCCGATGAGTTCCGCCGCTGGGTTTATGCCGGAGATAAGAAACTCCCCGGACTCATCAAAAGGAGAGAGCAAGAAATCAAATTGTATTACTCATAACCGATGAATCACCATGGAAACACCAACCATATCATTAATCACAGACTGCCTGGTGCCGATGATAACGGCAGCCGCAGGCTGGCTTGCCGGCAAGCGAAAGCGCCGCAATGACTTCCTCAAGAACATGCAGGAGTCCATCGATATCCTCTCCATGGAGAACAAGCGCCTGATAGAGGACCTGACAACAGTCAACCGTGAGGTAGTCGCCCTCCGCCGTGAGAATGGAGAGCTCAAGACCTCAGTTGACCAACTCTGCAAAGAGAACGCTCAACTCAAGACCGAAGTCCAGGATCTGCGCAAGCAGCTAACCCAAGCACCTGCGTAACCTCATCCGCTTCGCGTCTGTTCCGTCCCGTAACTATCACCTTTCACGAAAGCCGATAATTACGGGGCGGCCAAAAAGAAGGTGCATCTGGCAGTCCGATGATAGCCGATGCACCTTTTCTATACACCCTCAGGGGGATTTATTTATCAATCTTTCTGATAAGAGATAGGTCGCCGCTTGACAGGGCCTCAAAGTTGGCCTCAATCTTCTCAATCTCCCAATCCCACCATTTCAGGTCCAGAAGATAAGCAATGAACTCATCATCAAAACGCTTCCTTATAACCCGGCAAGGGTTGCCTACTGCAACCGTATAAGGAGGAATGTCCTTCGCCACAACAGAGTTGGTACCTATAATGGCACCGTCGCCAATATGAACACCAGGCATGATAGTTACATTCTGGCCAATCCAGACATCATTACCTACAACAGTATCGCCCTTCAGGGGAAGCTCATCCTTTACCGGTGCGATAGCAGACCCCCAATCACCGCCTATAACATAGAATGGATAGGTAGTCACGCCATCCATCCTGTGATTGGCACCATTCATCACAAACTCTACACCTTTTGCGATAGCGCAGAACTTACCGATGATAAGTTTGTCACCTATGAAATCATAGAAGTGTGTAACGTGCTTCTCAAACTGGTCTGCACCATCCACATCGTCATAGTAGGTATAATCTCCTATGATGATACGGGGATTCTTCACCACATTCTTAATGAAGCAGAGGCTTGGAATCTTAGGATTCGGAAAAACTGCATTAGGGTCGGGCCTGTTTGTAATCTTGTTCATGATACCATGTTTCTTTTTGCAGGAACAAATATACTGATTTTCCCCATCTTCCCACCACATAATAGAAAAGGCCGGTTCTACAACCAGCCTTCTCAGTCCTTTTCCAATAATTGAAATTTAGATGAACCGGTCTCACGACCAATCTTCTCTCTCCTTGTTTGCAGTGGCAAAAGTAAATCATCCTTAGCACACTACCAAATCCGATGTCCTTTTCTTCCGATAAACTCTCTTCCGATGTCTTATAACCCTGATTTAAGCATCATTATGAAATTTCTCCTTTAACACAGGACGCATTTTCATCATATATCAGTTTAGAAAGCAAATAACCAAAACAATCGCATTATGAGAACTAGAGTAATATCATTTGTATTGACATCCTTACTGATGTCACTTTGCATTCCTATGTGCGCCCAACAGCCACAAGATTCTGTTGATGCACTACCACCAGGTTTCAATCGCGCATTTTATGATGAAAAAGCCTCTGCCGAAGAGGTTATCAGAAGGAATCCGAGTGCCTGGAGGATTAATGATAACGGTATCCTGGAAGTAAATGGGAAAGAGGTACATCAGATGCTTGTAAATGGCAGGGTAGTATATAGCTATAAAGACACTATAACAGACCCTGCACGACTTTTAGAAGAAATAACTCGTAGAGTCAATGCGAATAACCACCCGGTTGAACCTGTCATTGCTCATATAGTTGACAACGAGTTTTTACCGGATTCCGTTTTAACTCCATATAGATTACCTGAAAGAGTGTCTGTTGAAGATTTGATTCGCAAACTACCTGGAGTAGAAGTACTTGATGACGGTAGTGTTACTGTGAATGGTAAGTTTGTTACGCGAATTCAAGTAGAGGATTCCAAAATAATCGAAGTGGATTCAGATACCCGGGCTGTTAAGTGAATACCATCAACCTTTCTGCAAGTAGCAGCAGAGCTTTACTTACGGCCCCGCCCTATAGAGGTAGCAGCCAGTGGCCAGCACCGTGAACCTTCTGGTCCACGCGCCACCCTTATATGGTATAGCCAGCCTCATAGACCCGCCCATAGGCCACTGTCTGGATTGTTTAACCCAGAACAGCCAGTGCCTGGAAGCCAGCCTCCCCAGTTGGCGGCCGTCAGCCAGCCACATGGTGCCGCTATGTGCAGCCTAAACCTCCGCCTCGTACATCACCCTCATCACACACACCCGGCTGCATCATAGCGTCACTATGCGCCCGCCTGTCAGCCACCATGCAGCCGCACCGGTTCCAGCCCCTGTCTGTTCTTCCCGGTACAACCCCCTGCAGATAGCCGGCCGCATCAAACCCCAAACCCACCTCCACCAGTACTGCAAGTAGCCCCCGCAGCGCACCGTTACAAATCTGCTACCAGCCTCTCCACGCCCGTTACAAATTGTAACAACCGTGTCCCCAAAATGTCCCAAACTCCAATTTCACCCCATTAACATTTTCAGCATTTTTCAGCATTTCTTCAAAACCCCTCAAAAATCCCCGTCACAAGCCCTCTGGCCGCATTCTCAAAATAGCAAATTCTACACCCTCAGGAATTTCACCCCAAAACCACAATGTCCACTTTTTTGTCCAACCCCAAATCTCTAGCTTTATCAGGCCCGTCCCGCCGCACACACCGGCAATCATTCAATAAGGAGTTTCACACCATTACTATATCTACACCTTCCATGGTGCAAGCACTATTCCAGGCATAGATATAGCAATCGTGTTCCACGCCTCGTTTTAATTGCGGCTTCAGGCCGCAATGGGGTAAGGTTCGCTTAGAAACAGTCCTGCAGGTTTTCCCCGCTATGTAACATAATGGAGCGGTATTATGTCCTCCGTCGCTCCCGCACTCGCTCCTACAAACATAATATCCATTATATTAAATAGCTCTCAGCATCAGGCGGTCACCCTCCCTAAACAAATCGTTCGCACCTGCGCTTCCTGCTGCGTGCAGCAGGCGCAACCCTTCCGGGTGCTGGGTCGTAACGTTCCGGCACAACCTTCCGGGTCCGCACAGCGTCCCTCTCCAGGTACTGCCTCCGCGTCACTCCTCGGTAGCGTGCCGCGCACCCCCGGCGGCACAGCCGCCAGCGGTACCCGTCCCGGGTTCCTTTTAGGGTGCGGCCCACAACGGCCCGCATCCCGCCATCCGGTGCGCGTAATCTAAAATGGTAACCTCGCGGGCGCAGTATCAGGACAGCATCATTCTGCAGGTTTTTCCCGGCCGTCCGTGAACGTGGCCACGTTCATCATTCCGCTTCAGGATTGCCGCATAGTTCCGTTCCAGCCGCACGCTTCCATTACATACGGTCAGGGTACCGTGGCTAACGTAAGTGGGCACTCCACATTGCCAAAATTCGGCCACGTCCGTTGCATACTCATCATAGTCTGCTACAAACGCCACGGTACGCAGCCCGTACTCCATTCCAGTGCACGGCTTCCACTTCACCATCCGTCAGTCCTTACGCTCCACAATGCCCGCGTCACACGTCCCCAGACCGCCTGACTCGGTGCGCTTAGCAACAGGGCTCGCTTTGCCCGGCGTGCCAGGCACAGTGGGACTTCCGTATGCAGTCTTCCATTCCGTTACGGCCGAGGTCAACGGCTATCGCTGTTGACCACGAGCCTTCACTCCATTCCAGTCTGCATACTCCAGCCCACAGAGCCTGTCCCGCCTCCAGACTGCGTATCAGAAACAGCATCAGGCGGTCCGGCCGCCCTCGCGGAGTCACTTACGTTCCCGCTCAGGCACTTACCGAATGAGGTACGGAGGTGGTACGGATGAGCCGTCCATGAGTATAAGAGTTGAACAGGTATCACCCCCGGTGGTACCTGGTATCAGCATACCTGCCATAATAGTCCTCCAAACCCTCCATAATTGCCGTATTTACGTGCATCTGTCCAGGTGTGGCCCATATATCCAAATCTCACAAAGTTCCGCCACAGCCAAAACATCGCACCGACGGACAAAAGACGCACGCGCTTACACCCGCTACACACCCGGATCACATGAA
>JAZSKJ010000019.1:0-66205 GCA_045534785.1 Bacteroidaceae bacterium
CGACCCTTTTTTGAGGGCCGACAAATGCTTATGCGCTCATTACTAATGAGTTAATTTCTTAATCCTTTTGTAATGTGGCACATAAGCAAAAAAATAATTTGAAAAAAAACTCCAAAATAGTTGGATTTCAACTGGAAAGGGAGGCGTTCGGCGTTTAGGGTCCGGAAGGGAGGCCTTTTTGCGTAGCAAAATAAAATAAGGCTGGGCTACGCGCAGCGTAGCCTCGGAGCGTTGTGTCCCCAAAGGGGATAGTCCGGCGGTGCTAAAGGTTTTCAGATACCTATACCCAAATAGTTTTCTCTAAATCCAGAAGGAATTTATTCAGCCTTATCAGATGATTCTTCCTCAGCCTTGGGTTCGCTGAAGTCATTCTCGCCGTACTTGACCAGCAGGTCATACCAGCCGGCAATCTTCTTGATATGGCTGGGATAAACACGGTCGCGGTCAAAATCGGGAACGATACCGGCAAAGAACTTTATCAGCTCGTCATTAGAAGCCTTGCGCCAGTCAAACTCAATCTCCTTCTTACCCAACTTAGCCTCAATTGCCAGGAAAACCTCACGCAGAGGCATCTCCTTCTCATCGGTAAATATAGAAATGTCGCCCAGTGAAACAACCTTGTCCGTTCCAAGAAGTGAGAAACGCTTCTTGGTCTCATCAATGTTCTCAACAATAAGCGCGCCGCGTCCGCGGGTAAGCAGCTTATAAAGGCTGGGTTTGCCTGAAATAGTCAAAATCTCGTTCAGCATAATAGTATATTAATTATTAAAAGTTTCTTTACATTTAGCTATGAGCGCATCAATCTGTGGCTCCAGAGGCTGTACATCATCATTCACAATCACGAAATCAGCCATCCTGCATTTCTCCGCCTGATCCATCTGGCTCCGGATACGGCTCTCCACAGCCTCACGCTCCACCCCGTCACGTTTAACGCAACGCTGTATGCGCAATTCAAGAGGAGCATCGACACACACAGTGAAATCCGCTTCCGATTGAAACCCGGACTCAAAGAGAATGGCCGATTCGAGTATGCAAAAATCCTTACTGCTACGAGCAGCAGCCCACTCTCTGAAATCCTCCTTTACACGCGGATGTATGATTGCATTCACAAGGGCCATATTCTCCGGATTACCGAATATGAACTTGGCCAGAACCTCCTTCTGCATAACGCCGCAGCCGCATGGGCAATAGAGCGTTGGGCCCACCAGACGGGTAAGCTCAAGCTTGATCACGGGGTCTGTTGCGGTTATGAGTTTGGCGCGTGAATCGGAATCATAGACAGGAATGCCGCGCAGTTGCATCTTGGCCGACACATAGCTCTTGCCGCACCCTATTCCGCCTGTAATGCCTATCCTTATCATATCAGAACGTGCGAGCCTCCATCAGATAATCAACGCTGCGGGTCTGCAAGCGCACATTCCGGACATTGGCCGGCTGTGAGAATATTCTGAGACGCGCCTTGGACGCATCACTCCCGGCAATATCGTTATAATCTACAACCACCTGGAAGTCTGACGCAGTTACCTTATCATACTCCGACATCTTGACCCATGCCGTCACTACAGCTTTTGAGGGGAACGACTTAAGTGATATGTAATCAGGGAAATGCACGCCCACGATAGGTACCTCGATACTCTTTTCGGTATACTGCTGTGATATGACGGTCATCTTTACCTCATCGGCACCGAACAGCACATCCTGCTCCGGCTGTATGCTCACAGTCTTTACTATTGTATCGGCCGAGAGCACAATCTGTCCGGCAACAGCACGAGCATGATGGCCTGCCGTATCGGAGACCAGGACGCTGGCAATTATGCTGTCCGGCTCAAAGACTATGCGCTCCAGGAAAAACTGGTCCTGGCTCTCGGTAGTACCGTCAAACTCCACCGGCAGCATTACATTGCGCTGCAGCATATACTGATAGACCAGAGAGTCCGGAGTGATGGAACTGACAGTTACCGATGCTGGCAGAAATGCCGATAAGGACTCCTTGAGCTTGCCGGTTGAGACCGAAGCCCGCCCCTGATTCATATTGAAGTCCGAATTACTCACACTGAGCACATTACGTCCTCCTATCCTGCCCGATTTACGCAATGCCAAGCCCTTACCGCTCAACGATACGCTTATCTGTGACACAGGAGGTACGGTCATCCTGACCTCATCGGGGATATCGGCCACCTTGACCGGGACTTTTATTTCGGCCTGGAAATCTTGGTTCATGGTCTGCGACCACCAGAAGAAGAAGGTGATGGCCAGGAAAAGCAGAAAAACGGGAAAATCCCCTCCGAAAAGTTTCAGAAGGGAAGTCCCGGTTTTTCTAAATGATTCTGCAAATCGGGATTTGGGTTTTCCTTGCTCCCGCATGCGGCTTTCTTATGTGGGTTTAAGCTTTCTCGTCCTTGCTGGGATCTTTCTTGCGGCGGCGTGAAGGCTTCTCGGGCTTGGCGGGCTGAGGTGTGGGAACGGGGTTGACGTAGCGCTTGTCAACCTTGATCTTCATACCCTGGGCAATCTCGAGTGTTACAGATACCTCATCGATATCCTTGATCTTGCCGAATATGCCGGAACTTGTAACCACATCCTGATCCTTCTGCAGGGCGTTGCGGAACTTATCGCCCTCCTTGTCCTGACGGGGACGCATAAAGAGCATAAGGATGGCCAGGATGAAAAGGAGCATGATGAGCGGGCTGCCGAACAGACCGCCGCCCTGAGCACCGGAGCTCTGACCGTCGGATGCGGGAGCATCCAGATTTACATCCTGGATAAAATTCACTGTGTGTACGCCTACCTCCTGATATGTCATCTGGAAGGGGTTTAGTAAAAGCATATTTGCCATAATCGTTTATTGTTTAGTTTATAATTCCTTGTTAATACGGCCCTGTGCCGACAGGTCCTTGGCGATAGTATCAAGCATACCGTTCACAAAACTGCCGCTGGCAGGTGTGCTGAGTGACTTGGCCAGCTCAACGTACTCGTTCATGGTTACCCTGAGCGGAATCTGCGGGAAATGGAGCATCTCGGCCATAGCCACCTGTATAATGATTACATCCAGGAATGCCAGACGGCTGGGATCCCAGCGGCGACAGTTGGCTGCAACGAACTCTTCACGGAGTTTGGCGGTATCCAGAGAGTAATGCAGCAGGTCTATTGCAAACTGACGGTCATCATCATCCTTGAACTCACTCTTGAGCGGCTGCTCACCGGCTTTTCCGTCCTCAAATCCGCGGATGGTCTTGAGCACGAACGAATCTATGAGTTCCTTATCGCCGTTCCAATATATATTCTGCTCCTCAAGCAGGGTGTCAAGCTCATCGTTCTCCTCTACAAACTCCTTGTAAAGCTTGCGCACCAGCTCCTTATCGGCATCAAAATCAAACTTTCCGGACTCCACGTACTCTTCCATCGCATCGGACTCCAATATCTTGGTGCAGGTATCGCCTAGCCAGTCTGACTGCTGCAGCCAGTCCATATCGTTACTCTGGATGTATGCATCAAGCTGGGCATTGCCCTCAAGCTGCTCAAGGAACCTGTTCTGGGCAAAAAGCTGTTCCTTACGGGATATGTGCGGGGCGTTCATGCGCTGCTGACGAAGCACGGATTTGCGTATCTGACGTGCCCAGGCAACCGGAATGAACAGAAGGGTTTTGTAAAGAGAGTACGCACTGTCTATGCTCTGGGCGAGCTCACGGTCGGCATCGGCTGCCTTCTGCCCGCCGTTCTGGTAGTATGCGTAGATTACCTGAACTACTTTCAGTCTGATGAGAACTCTGTTGATCATTTGTGTCAAAACCGTAAATCGGTCTGCAAAAGTACAAATTTTTTGCTCACAAGCCCCATTTACGCGTGCTATTTCTTGGTCGGATAGAATCATTTTACCATATTTGTGGAAATTTCAAAATTGAGAAGCTTTATGGAGGAGTTCAGGAAGAAGACAGCCGACGAGATTGAGAAGGACGTGATATTCTCGCACGCCATCAAGGCAGGCAAGCGCATCTACTACATGGATGTGCGTAAGACACGTAAGGATGAGATGTATCTTTCCATAACAGAGAGCAAGAAAATCATAACCGGAGAGGGAGAAGACCAGCAGGTCAGTTTTGAGAAGCACAAGATTTTCCTCTACCGTGAGGATTTCGGTAACTTCATAGACGGGCTGACCAAGACCATAAAATTCATCCACGAGGCCGAGAAGACCTCCGGGGCCGATGACGGGGCCGATAAGACCGCAGATGAAAGCCCGGCAGAATCCGCATCATCGGACGAGTTCAAGATTGAGTTCTGAACATTTGTTTTTATAAAATAATTGCACTACCTTTGCGCCGCTTTTACGTAAAGCATGCCGTAAAAGGTAGTGTTTTGTGTGATGGTGAATTGAGTAATAACAATTTAGAGTAACACGTTTTAAAATGAAATCAATTGACGTAAAGGGCACAGCCCGCAACGAGTTCGGTAAGAAAGGTGCCAAGGCACTCCGTAAGCAGAATCTTATTCCCTGCAACCTCTACGGTGTAGAGCGCGACGAGAAGGGTCTTCCCGTAGCAAAGGCTTTCAGCGTAACTTTTGAAGAGGTCCGCAAGCTTGTATATTCCCCCGATATTTTCTCAGTTAACCTGACCATCGACGGCAACACCGTTCTGGCAGTTATGCGTGAGATCCAGTTCCACCCCGTAAAGGACAACATCCTTCACATTGACTTCTATCAGGTTGATCCTCAGAAGCCTATCGTTATGGCAGTTCCCGTTAAGCTTAACGGTCTGGCAGCCGGTGTCAAGGCTGGTGGTAAGCTGGAGCAGATCCTGCGCCGCGTAAAGGCCAAGGCTATCTACACCGCTATTCCTGAGAAGATTGAGATTGACGTTACTCCTCTTACCATCGGTAAGTCATTCAAGGTTGGTGACCTCAATGTTGAGGGCATAGAGTTCACAAGTCCTAAGGAGGCTGTGATCTGCACCGTGATGTCTACAC
The DNA here is from genome assembly GCA_045534785.1 of Bacteroidaceae bacterium. GTDB lineage: Bacteria > Bacteroidota > Bacteroidia > Bacteroidales > Bacteroidaceae > Colenecus. The sequence goes on from JAZSKJ010000019.1 coordinate 4,966, forward strand.
GTTCCGCAGCTGCCGCTGACGCAACTGAGGAGGGTGCTGAGGCTCCCGCTGCTGAGGCTCCTGCCGCAGAGTAATTTTTTGGAATGAAGTATCTGATTGTGGGGCTGGGTAATCCGGGCGACGAATACCAAGATACCCGCCACAACATAGGATTTATGGTATTGGACGCCCTTGCTAAGGCGTCCGATACTGTTTTTGAGGACAGGCGATACGGTTTTGTTGCCCAGATGCGCATCAAGAACCGCGAGCTTGTGCTCCTCAAACCTACTACATTCATGAACCTGAGCGGAAATGCCGTCCGCTACTGGATGAACAAGGAGAATATCCAGCCCGAGAACCTTCTGGTTGTGGCCGATGACCTGGCCCTGCCGCTTGGCAAGATACGTTTGCGCAAGCAAGGTAGCGGTGGCGGTCACAACGGCATAGGTAACATCATCCAGGTGCTCTGCTCAGAGCAGTTCAGCCGTCTGCGCTTCGGCATAGGAAACGATTATCCTATGGGTGCCCAGATTAAGTTTGTGCTCGACCCTTTTAGTGACGATGAGCGCAAGATTCTGGACGAGCGCATTCCTGTGGCCGTAGAGGCAGTAAAGAACTTCTGCCTTTCGGGTATTGACGATACCATGTGCAAATTCAACAACAAGTAATCTTTATGGCTGAGGCTCGTATAGACAAGTGGCTCTGGTCGGTTCGTATTTTCAAGACCCGCACCATTGCATCCGAGGCCTGCAAGAAGGGGCGCATCACCGTAAACGGAGTGCAAGTAAAGCCCTCCAAGACAGTCCATGAAGGAGATACAGTACTAGTGCGCAAGCCGCCCGTAACCTACTCTTTCAAGGTTCTTCAGGCCATAGAGAACCGCGTGGGAGCAAAACTGGTACCCGAGATGATGCAGAACATCACGCCCCAGGACCAGTATGACCTGCTGGAAATGAACCGAATAGGCGGATTCGTAAAACGAGCCGCCGGCCTGGGCCGACCCACAAAAAAAGACCGCCGCGACATGGAGGATTTCCTGTCCGACGGTCCCTTTGACTTACCCGAGGAATTCGATTTTGACGAATAATCCTACCAGTCGCGTTTGGCGACGAGCTCGATGATTCGCACTACCGTCATCATAGCTTTCTGCATGCTCTGTACGGGAACCCACTCGTATCGGCCGTGAAAGTTCATGCCGCCTGCAAAGAGGTTGGGACAAGGCAGCCCCTTGAATGAGAGCTGGGCGCCGTCTGTACCGCCGCGGATAGGAACCTTGACGGGATTGACTCCGGCCAGTTTCATAGCCTCACATGCTATATCAACCACAAACGGGACCTTGTCAATCTGCTCCTTCATGTTGTAGTACTGGTCTGTAACCACAGCCTCAACAGTGCCGGCGCCGTACTTGGCGTTCATCTTATCAGCAACGCTGCGGGCAAACTCCTTGCGGGCCTCAAACTTGCCGCGATCATGGTCACGTATTATAAAGGTGGCCGAAGCATGATCAACCTCACCAGAAAGACCTACAATGTGGTAGAAACCTTCATAACCCTCGGTCGTTCCTGGAGTCTCATCAGCCGGGAACATCTGTATAAGCTCTGCAGCCAGGAGTGATGCGTTTACCATCTTGCCCTTGGCGTAACCAGGATGTACCTCCAGGCCCTGAATCTTGAATACGGCCTTGGCGGCGTTGAAGTTCTCATACTCCATCTCTCCTACCTCACCGCCATCAACTGTGTAACCGAACTCGCAGCCGAATCGCTGCACGTCAAAGTGTGCGGCACCCATACCTATCTCCTCATCAGGGTTGAATCCCACACGAACCTTGCCGTGCTTAATCTCGGGATGCTGCTGCAGATACTCTACAGCGGTGATAATCTCGGCTATTCCGGCCTTGTCATCGGCTCCCAGAAGGGTTGTGCCGTCGGTTACAATCAGGTCTTCACCCTTGTGTGACAGCAACTCGGGGAACAGGCTTGGTGAAAGCACAATGTTCTGCTCCTTGTTGAGTATGATGTCACCGCCGTCATAATTATTTACAATGCGGGGCTTGACATCCTTGCCGCTCATGGAGGGGCTGGTATCCATATGTGATATAAAACCTATGGTGGGAACCTTCTTGTCCGTATTGGCGGGAAGCGATGCATAAACGTATCCCATATCGTCCATAAACACCTCCTCAAGTCCCATGCTCTCCAGCTCGGCCTTGAGCTGACGGGCCAGATTCATCTGTTTTGCGGTACTGGGAACGGTCTCGGAATTCTCATCGGACTGCGTATCTACGGCAGTATAGCTAAAAAATCTCTTAATCAGATCCATATCTTAATAATTAGGTTATTCTCTACCCACAAACTTACAAATAAATATTGATAATTGTCTAATCATCGCGCGATATACGGCACCACAGTCGCCACATTATCCACCCCCATCCCAGAAAAAGCACGTAAAAAACCCACTCGGGGACCGAAGTCCTATATGCGCCATCAGGATCTATCTCCTGATACTGCTCCGTAGGAATATCGGCATAATAATAGGCTCCTGCACCGAAATCATATTCCGGAACCACACCCCGGCGGGTCAGGATTATGTATAGGGCCAAAACAAGGGTGATTACAACCACTGCGATTGTAATCACCCTCATTATAATGCGCTTTGCAGCCATTATTTGAATGTATCAAGTACCGGCACCTGGAACAGCACTCCCGACAGCAGCAGCCAGACTGCCAGCAGAGTAAGCACTATATTGAACAACTGGCCTATGATATAGAGCCACAGCACTTTACCTCCCTGCATCTGCTTGGCAAGCTGTCTGAAGTTGGTATCCAGTCCGATGCTGGTGAAAGCCAGCACAAAGGCCCAGTTCTTATACTGGTCAAGCACGCTGTTGATGGCCTTGACCTGCGCTCCGCCAGCCAGAGGCTGCACTATGAACGATGCTACCAGCGATGCCACAAAGAATCCTATTATGAACTTTGGGAAACGGTTCCATATCTCACCTGCGCCTACACTCTGGCCGGCTGTGCGGTCCACGCGGGTTGCAAAGAAGATTGCAACAAAGAAAGCTATGAAACCTATCAGGATGTTCTGGATGGACTTGACCAGGACGGCGGCCTGCTCGGCCTCAGGGCCAAGAGCGTTTCCGGCCAGCACCACTGCTCCGGTTGAATCAACAGTACCGCCTATCAAAGCGCCGCCCATAAGCTCGTTCATACCCACCGCACGGATTATCATCGGCTCAAACACCATCATCAGGATTGTGAATATGATGGAGATTGATATGGCCAGTGAAAGGTCCTCCTTCTTGGCGTGGGCTGCGGCACCGGTAGCTATAGCGGCACTTGTACCGCACACTGATGTGGCCGATGCCATAGTGATAATGAGCGGCTTATTATCGATCTTGAGGACCTTGGTTCCGAGCCACCACATGAAAATGATAACTATCGGAGTTACTATCCACGCAATGCCCAGACCGTACAGTCCGAATTTGGCTATGTTGCTGAACAGCACCGAGAAACCCATGATAACCAGACCGGTCTTGATATAATACTCGGTCCTGATGGCAGGCTTGAGCCAATCGGGCGTACCCACCGTATTTGATATGAACAGTCCTATGAGCAATGCCCAGAATGCCCACTCCAGATAACGGTTCAGGGTGAATTCGGCACTGACCAGACGAACTATAATTGCTACCACAAAGAGGGCCAGGAATGCCGGAATGTACTTGCTCACTTTCTCTCCCTGCAACTTTACACCTATTGTGAAGAGAGAGCCCAGAACCAGTACGGTCACTATCAGTTTGCGCCAGAAAGCCCACTGCCCTATCTGAGTTCCCAGGGCAACGGCCTTTGTAGCCTCTTCTTCACCCCACGACCAAGTGCTGAACTTGAGAGCCGAAAAGTCAAACCATCCCGTAAGGACAGCCAGAGCGCCTGCTACAATGATTATAAACCCGATCCATACTGCCAACCAGTCTTCCTGCCTAAGCAGGTTCTGTGAGCCTTTGTTTGCCATAATTATTCAGTTTAGTAATTAATTGTGCACAAAGATAAAGAATAAACGCATCAGACCATCCCACCAGCGGGCCGGAAGAATAGCGTGCAGGGTTACTATCAGTCCAGAGCCTGCGCCCAGGCGATAACGCACCTTGGGGCATCGGGCGTTAGCGGCACGGCTGATTGCCTTGGCCACCCTGATGGGGTTGGAAAGGAGATTTGAGGTGTAGCCGTACTTGAGCAGACGGGCTATTTTCATTCCCGAATCCTCATATGCAGTACCCATGGATGAGGCCGACAGGTTATCGGCAGCAATAAGGCCCCAGTCGGTTTTTATTCCGCCGGGCTCGATGAGTATAACCTTGATTCCAAACTGCTTGACCTCAATGCGGAGGGCGTCGCTGAGAGCCTCGACTGAGTATTTGGATACATTGTACCAACCTCCGAACGGGATTACAGCCTTGCCCGCAACCGATGAGGTATTGATGATACGACCACATTTCTGAGCGCGCATATATGGCAGGACCAACTGTGTAAGACGTGCCAGTCCGAACACGTTAACCTCTAACTGACGCTTGGCCTCGGCTATGGTTACGTTCTCAATGGCACCCATATAGCCATATCCGGCGTTGTTTACCAGCACATCTATACGGCCCTCGGCATCTACGATTGTCTTTACCCCGTCTGTCATTGACTGCTCATCGGTCACATCCATTTTTATAGGTATGACTCCCTTGTCGCGAAGTGCGTCCATTAGCTCCACACGACGGGCCGCACCATAAACCTTATGACCCTGTCCGGCCAGTATCATCGCTGCGTCATAACCGATTCCGCTGCTGGCTCCGGTTATCAGTATTACCTTCTTTTGTTTTGTCATATCGCAATATTGGCTGGCATAGTTAATTGCAAAGAATGGTCGCCGGACGGCGACCATTCCTGTATGGGATGGGTAAGCTGTCTGCATCGCGCCGCTACAACCTAGGTACCTTTGCTGCCGTCAAGCCCTGGAGGGTTGGAAGGGAGCTGGCCGTGTAGGACTTACCCGTTGCAAAATTACTGCTTTTATCCGAAACTGCAATCCTCTTTTCAAAGAATTCGCTAAATTTGCATCTTAATATGGAAGAACAGGAGGGAAAGAGAGTAATTAAGATCAATCTGCTTCAGGTGTCCATGACACTTGGAACCTATCTTGGAGTTTACATCATTCTGGTGTATCTGGTCTCTGTCATGGCCATAAAGTACGCCGCTTTGTCATTACTTGCACTACCGCTTGTTGTGGGTATTCCTGTGGTTGCGTTCTTCCTGATACGCCGTTTCCGCGACTCCACACAGGCTCCGTTCTTTCCTTTCCCAGTATCGTGGATGATTTCCATCCTGACATTCCTGTTTGCTACGGTTTTGTCTTGCATGGTTGCTTATCTGTATCTCCGTTTCATTGACAACGGAGCTTTGGCATCGGGCCTGATGGCACGCATGGAGGAGATGATGGCCCAATCCGATGCCATAACATCGGCCTTTACGGATCCGGCACAGGTTGAACAGTACAACCGCACAATGGATCTGTTCCGCCAGACTATCACATGGTTCTGCTCATTGCCGGCATCGGGTGTAGCAAAACAGCTTATTCAGTCATCCCTGCTTTGGGGTAACATACTGTCTCTGTTTATTGGACTTCTGACCGCTAAAAGAATTAGACTCAATTAATATGGATATCTCAATTATTGTACCGCTCTTGAATGAGGAGGAATCAATCCCTGAACTCTTTGCGTGGATAGGCCGCGTAATGGAACAGAACAAGTTCAGCTATGAGGTGATTTTTGTGGATGACGGCAGCACCGACGGCTCCTGGAAGATAATTGAAGGCCTGAAAGCAAGCAATCCTGAGATTGTGAAGGGCATCAAGTTCCGCCGCAACTACGGCAAGTCACCCGCCCTGTTCTGCGGATTCGAAATGGCTCAGGGCGATATCGTAGTTACTATGGATGCCGACCTTCAGGACAGCCCAGAGGAGGTTCCCGAGATGGTACGCATGATCCGCGAGGACGGTTATGATCTGGTGTCGGGCTGGAAGAAAAAGCGTTATGACGGTACTCTGAGCAAGAACATACCCTCCAAGATATACAACTGGACCGCACGCAAAGTGACAGGGCTCAAGCTGCACGACATGAACTGCGGCCTCAAGGCCTACCGCCGCGAGGTTGTCAAGAACATCGAGGTTTACGGAGAGATGCACCGTTACATTCCATTCCTGGCCAAGAACGCCGGATTCGGCAAGATTGGCGAGAAGGTTGTACACCATCAGGCACGCAAGTACGGCAAGACCAAGTTCGGTCTGGACCGCTTTGTGAACGGATATCTGGACCTTATGAGCCTATGGTTCCTAAATCGGTTCGGCAAGCAGCCCATGCATTTCTTCGGTCTGTGGGGATCGGTCATGTTTGTCCTGTGCTTCATTGCAATTATTGTAATCGGCGTCAACAAGCTGATTTGTCTGGCTCACGGCGTTCCTGCACGTCTTATCACAGACAACCCCTACTTCTATCTGGCTCTTACGGGTATGATTATGGGAACATTGATGTTCCTGGTGGGATTCCTGGCCGAACTTGTAAGCCGAAGCTCACAGAACCGCAACGACTACAAGATTGAAACAGAGATAAAGTAATCCCCCTGATGTCAATTCTTGATCTCATACTCCTGTCCGTCGCTCTGGCAATGGACTGCTTTACGGTGTCCATAACCAGCGGACTCATACAACGCCGTCTTGTGGTGCGCACAATGATTGTCACTGCGTTGATGTTCGGACTGTTTCAGGGACTGATGCCACTTATCGGCTGGGCGGGAATGAGTATTTTTAGCGAACATCTGGAACGTTGGGACCATTGGATTGCATTCGGACTGCTGGCATTCCTTGGCGGACGGATGATACTGAGCGGACTCAGGCCCGATGATGAGGAGAGTTCTTTTGACCCCACTAAGTTTTCAACCACCATTACTATGGCTGTTGCCACCAGTATCGACGCTCTTGCTGTGGGTCTGTCATTCGGTGTTTCGGGGTATGAGACTCTGGGGAGTATTATACTGCCTTTACTGATAATTGCCGCCGGATCGTTCCTGTTCTCTGTGGCTGGATTCATGATAGGCGCATTTGCTGGCAAACGGATCAACTTTCCGGTCGAGATCTTGGCCGGTATTATACTAATAGGTATTGGAGTTAAGATTCTGATTGAACACCTTTCAGCCTGACTGATATGAAGAAGTGGCACTACCCTTTCCTGGCGTTCCTGATAATCGGAACTATCCTGATACTGACCCACAGCCGCAGTGAGGCCAAACCTGAATACCGCACTGCACAGGGACTTGTGTTCGGCACCAGTTACCATATCACATACCTTTATAATTCTGATCTCCAGGAGGATATCGAAAAGACGCTGGCGCTTGTGGACAATGCGCTTTCAATGTTCAATCCGGAATCTACGATATCGGAAGTAAACCGTTCAGAGAGTGTTTTTGTGGATGATACGCTGTTCCTTAAGGTGTTCCGGCGTGCAATGGAGATATCTGACCTTACCGGCGGTGCGTTTGATATTACCGTGGCTCCTGCCGTAAACGCGTGGGGGTTCGGTTTCAAGCATGCCGAGAACATACGGCAGGCCACGATTGATAGCCTGCTGGAGATTACAGGATACCGCAAGATTCATGAGGCCGACGGTATGATTACCAAGGACGATCCGCGTATCATGCTGGACTGCAGCGCAATAGCAAAGGGATTCGGATCTGATATGGTAGCATCGTTGCTACGTGCTAAGGGTATTTCCGATTTTATGGTTGAGATTGGCGGCGAGATTGTACTGTCAGGTCAGAATCCCAAGGGCAAGCTCTGGAACATAGGCATCAGCAAACCCGTAGATGATTCTCTCTCTGTCAGTTCGGAGCTTCAGACCGTAATTCCCATTACCGATATCGCCATGGCCACATCGGGCAACTACCGCAATTTCTACGTTAAGGACGGACGCAAATACGCCCACACCATCGATCCGCACACCTGCCAGCCCGTAAGCCACAGCCTGCTCTCCGCAACCGTGTTTGCATCGGACTGCGCCACCGCCGACGCCCTTGCCACCTCAATGATGGTAATGGGGCTGGACAGCGCCCAAGCCCTACTCTCCCGCCATCCCGAATTCCAGGCCTATCTGATCTACCAGACTCCCGACGGCACAATCACCACCAAAAATATGATATTAAACCAGGCTATGGAGGGCCTACCAAAATGAGAAAGCATTGGATTGACAATCTGCGCTGGAGCACAGTGCTGTTGGTATTACTGTACCACGTTATCTACTTTTACAACAACAAGGGAGTATTTGGAGGAATAGGCGGATTCGGTGAATTCCCCGATGTCCAGCAATATCAGGATGTACTTATGTATATGGTATATCCCTGGTTTATGCCGATAATGTTCCTGCTGGCAGGTATCAGCGCCCGATACTCACTCCAGAGCCGCTCCCGCAAGGAGTGGTTCCGATCCCGCACCCGCAAACTGCTTGTACCCGGCACCATCGGACTGTTTGTATTCCATTGGATGGTTGGGTATTTCAACGCCATAACTGCTCAGGCCGTACTCATGGATGGTATTCCATTGCTCATCCGATACGGAATCTACGCCGTAAGCGGCACCGGACCGCTGTGGTTCATACAGGATCTGTGGCTCTTCTCGCTCATCCTGCTGCTGGTTTGCAGACTGGACGGCAAAGACAAATTCTGGGCCTTATGCGGCAAGGTCAATACAATAGTAGTCATACTTCTGGGACTGCTATTCTGGGTCGCCGAACAGACACTCATCAAGAACCCGCGCCCCGAATCGGCCGACGGGCTGCTAAACCTCTACAAGCCACTGTTCTACCTGACGGTTTTCCTGATGGGTTACTTTGTATTCTCACATGATGAGGTGCAGCAGAAAGTGTGCAGGATTTGGGTGCCGATGATGGCGTGTGCGGTTGTATCGGGCGTAATACTCATAATAACCACCTGGGGAGAGAACAACACATCACCCGAGTACCTGTGCAGTCCCCTTAACTGTCTCTACGGCTGGCTGATGTGCCTGGCTATGATGGGCTGGTTTGCTGCCCGGTTTGACTGCACCAACGGTTTCTCACAGTACATGACCCGCTCCAGCTACGGTCTCTACATAGTTCACTATCTGGTCATTGCAGCATTGGGCTATCAGATGAAGGTGCACACCACCCTGCCCCCAATAGCAATGTACCTGATCCTGGCCGCAGCAGTATTCAGCCTCTCACCCCTTATCTACGAACTCCTGCGCCGCATCCCCTTCATCCGCTGGAGCGTCCTGGGCGAAAAATGATACAAAAGGGGACTGTCCCCTTTTGTATCATTTTTGATCAGTAGTTCTCCTTGTGAACCTCAAAGTAGGCCTGCGGATGCTGGCAGACGGGGCAGATCTGCGGAGCCTTGGTACCCACTACGATATGACCGCAGTTGCGGCATTCCCAAACCTTGACCTCTGATTTCTCAAATACCTTGGCGGTCTCAACGTTCTTGAGCAGGGCACGGTAACGCTCCTCGTGCTGCTTCTCGATAGCGGCAACCATGCGGAAACGTGCGGCCAGTACAGGGAATCCCTCCTGCTCGGCAGTCTTGGCAAAGCCCTCGTACATATCGGTCCACTCATAATTCTCACCGTCGGCGGCTGCACCCAGGTTCTGAGCGGTATCACCTATTCCCTCCAGCTCCTTGAACCAGAGTTTGGCGTGCTCCTTCTCATTGTTGGCTGTCTCCTCAAAGATGGCTGCTATCTGCTCAAAACCCTCTTTCTTGGCCTTTGATGCAAAATAGGTGTACTTGTTACGTGCCATTGACTCACCGGCAAATGCTGCCTCCAGATTCTTCTCTGTCTGGGTTCCTGCGTACTTGTTACTCATAGTCTTGTCGTTTATAAGGTTAATAATCTTTTCTACGCAAACATATCACTTTTCTTGGTATATCACAAATTTAATTTCGCGATACCGTTTAGGGAATATAGCACAAAAAAGCACACCGAAATTGCAATGAATATGATATTTTTGCATTTGTAATTCTCATTTATGTATATGAAAAGAAAAACGTTTGCTTTTAAAACTTTATGCTTAATAGTCCTGGCCTTTCCGGTAATCAACGTATCCGCTCAGAGTCTATATGAACAGTCTTTCAGGAATTGGGATGAAGGTCCTGTCAGTTGGGACGAATTTCAGGTCAGGCATACTCCCGATGACGCCAAGTTCGTATCAAATCTTTATTGCAGCATTGAAAAAGATGTAAATAAAGAATGGATAGGCAATTTCAAAATCCCGGTTCTGACAACCATCACCAAGATGAACAAGCTCTCTTCATGGTATGATCCCGATAAGTGCACAGACTGGACACTCCGATATGAACAGACCAGATTCGATATGCTTGAGGTATTGCGCAGACGTATGCAGAATTCATTCAACAGGAATTTCATGGAACAAAACCTGGAAGCGTATTATGAGCAGCTGATAAGCAGCACGATGTCTGCTTTTGATATGGAGAGCAACTATGGAACTGATACGTTGGTGGTGCTAAGGTATGAAGAGCAATATAGAAACGAACTGGACACCATGACGATGGAACCTGTGCAGGAACCTGTTTTCCAGACAAAAGATTGGGGTGCATCGTTGAATATCGGCATCGGTTATGAAAAATACGGATCACCCATGTCCAAAGGCGTAACGCCTGCCATCGGCATCCAGTGGGGGTTCGGAATGTTATACAAAAAAATGACTTTAGATTTTCAGTGTCTGTTGGCATGGTCCGGCACACTTCAGTGTGACGATTTCTACTATGACAGCAAATATGACTATACCTGGACCAAAGGAAAGAAAGTCACCGCAGGTAATATAAACTTAAACGGCGGATACAGGGTGTTTGACAATTCAAATCTTTCACTTACCCCCTTTGTTGGCATAGGCGTTTCTTTTGTAGATCAGGATTCCGATACTCCCAGACAAAACAACAGCAACGCTTTTGAATCAAGTGAAATACACGGTTTCAGGACTCAGGCCGGTTTATCCTTGGATTGGAAAATCCGCAGGAATATCAACGCAAATTTTTACGTTGCAGATTACACCGAAACAAAAATCCGATTTGCAGTTGCCGGTGCAAGGACCAACTTTCAAGGTATGGGAGCCACCTACTCCCTTAATGCAAGCGTAATCTTCATTGCCGAGAGTTGGAATCTCAAATAAACCAAAGTAGAACGGTCCATTGATCTTGGACCGTTCTGCTCTAATTAGACTGTCTTTTATCTATAAATGGACAAAGTTTGGTGTAATTCCATCAATCATCTTCTGTGGTACTCCACAATCACGGGCAATATCAGGCCATAGAGAGATTGCATCACAAATCTCATCAATTATTTCAGATGCCTCCTTGATACCATTGGCCGATGCACAATCCAGCAAATCTTTACGTGTTATGTCATCGAACTTGTTGTTGATTGACATCTGATGAGTGGATGTCCAGCCACCTGCAGGATTGTAAGAATAACCCATATCGTATGCCGGAGACAACCTCCAATTACCGTTTTGATCCATCAGGAAGGAGATATTTTTAGTATGATCATCCTGGTTTCGGAACACCACATTGAAGACCATACGTCTGAACAACTGGCTGATTTCCTGATATGACAAGTTAAGCATCCTCATAACACCAAATGCCTGCTCATATGAATACGCCCTGTGTATGCGGTAATCAAAGTGAGCGATTCCGCATAGTGTCTGCATATGGAGTTTCTGACCTCCAGACCGGTCAAAACGTTTTGTCATGAAATGTGCGCGTCCGTTCTCCTCCAGAATTGAGCATTCAGTCATATCTATTCCACACTTCTGAGCCAGTTTATAGAACGAGTATTCCAGACGACCATAATTACCGGTCTCCTTAAATCCAGCCGTTGCCGATACACCGTCAAGTTTAATAAGGTAATAGTCAAAACCATCCGGAGCCGGAATCTGGCCGGAACGGACCTCACCTGAAGTTTTGTTGTAGGCAATAACCGCCTTGGCCCTCTGACCTCCGGCCGATGTTCCCAACCTGAGAATCTCGGCTATTGCCGATTTCCTGTCATTACTCAGATTGGTGCTGAAACTCTCTTTTTCCGCCAACGCTTCACTGGCTACATCAACAAGGGAATCTATCTCAAATGACATATCCGGTTTGCTGTAAGCAAACAGTGCAGGCTCAAACTCCAATGCGCCCATGCATCGGCTTCCCAGATAACACAGAGACTCTATAACGTTACCGCTTGTTCTGCCATTCAATGACAGCCATTTCTCAAACAAAGCACGTCCGTATGTATCCGGAAGCGAATCGGCCATCATACCGGGCAGTCCCTGGTAGGTGATTCTCTCCAGATTTCCAAATGAATAGACAACTCCTTTCCTTACCGGCATCATAAGCGGAGCAGGTTCAATACCCTGGATTGCAAACAGATCGTCATATTGGAAACTTACCACATCATTTCGGTTATCCAATCTCAATGTGCCAATAGGCATACCAAACATTTTTACTCTCGCAGCATCAATCATAGTCTTTAGTTTTTAAGTTAGTATTAAATTATTTACCGGCTCTTCCGGCACGTTTACGTATTTTCCGTTTAGCGCTATTTATAAACTCCCAATACTCATTAGGTGTTAGTTGTTCTTCATCAACCAACGGCTGCAGCACATCAAGTTTACGCAGTGTGCGCAACATTCTCAAGAAAGAATCAAAAGAGCAGATGTCGCCGCTTTCTATCTTTTTTAATGTAGAGAGCGACACTCCAGCAGATTCAGCAAGATTACTCTGAGTAATGTTCTGCCTTAACCGCATGCTCTTAAGATTAGCCCCTATCCTCTTGGCTACATCCAAGTCCGTCAGGAAATAAATATCATCCATTAATTAATAGTTTGATTTCACACTATTACAGCGCAAATATACCAATAATAGTTTAAATACAAACTATTAGTAGTATTTTTTAGAGTGCAGGAGTGAGGATGGCACGCAGGATGCCGATAGCGCTGTCTATGTCCTTTACGTCCGATACCTGGAGGCTGCGTTTGGTACCTTCCTCGCGCAGACGGCACAGCATGGGGTTCTGTGCGGCGTAGGCCAGGATGGCGCCGAATGCCTCGCTCTCGTAATAGGGACTGTCGGGGTTGGCCACAAAGAACAGACTCATGCGGCCGGCTTTGAGGTAGATTTTCTCTATGCCCAGCTCGCGGCCCATACGACGCAGGGTGACCAGGCGGATAAGCTCGTCGGCCTGTTTGGGAATCTGGCCGAAACGGTCCTGCAGGCGGTCGCGGAAACGCTGGATATCGGCCTCGCGCTCCATGCTGTCCAGTTCTCGGTACAAGAGGATTCGCTCGCTGCCGTCGGGCACGAATGAATCCGGGAAACAGAGGTCCAGATCAGTCTCAACGGTGCACTCATCAACATAGCGTGACGCATCCATCGGGGTGCTGCCGGCAGACTGGGCACTACCCTTCTCCTTAGCCTCCTGCTCGCGGAACAGATCCTGGAACTCATCGTTCTTGAGTTCGCGGACTGCCTCCTTAAGAATCTTCTGATAGGTCTCGTAACCCAAATCGGCTATGAATCCGCTCTGCTCGGCACCCAGCAGGTTTCCGGCGCCGCGGATGTCAAGATCCTGCAGAGCCAGCTGGATTCCGCTGCCCAAATCGCTGAAACTCTCAATGGCCTGCAAGCGGCGGCGTGACTCATCGGACAGTGATGCCAGAGGCGGTGCCAGCAGGTAGCAGAAGGCTTTCCTGTTGGAACGCCCTACTCTGCCTCGCATCTGGTGAAGGTCGCTAAGACCAAAGTTCTGGGCAGAGTTGACGATGATTGTATTTGCGTTGGGAATATCGATTCCGTTCTCAATGATGGATGTGGCTATGAGCACATCGTAGTCATAGTTTATGAATCCCGTGAGGGTTTTTTCCAGTTCATCAGGATCCATCTGTCCATGACCGATGGCCACGCGGGCATCGGGCACCTCACGCTGAACTATGGCTGCCAGATCAGGCAGTGACGATATGCGGTTGCTCACAATAAAGAGCTGTCCGTTTCGGCTCATTTCAAAATTCACGGCCTCGCGGATAATTTCGGCACTGAACACGTGGAGCTCTGTCTGTATGGGATAACGGTTGGGCGGCGGGGTCTGGATTACAGAGAGGTCACGGGCTCCCATAAGCGAGAACTGCAGAGTGCGCGGTATAGGTGTGGCGGTCATGGTGAGCACATCCACGTTGGCACGCATCTGCTTGAGCTTTTCCTTGACCGATACGCCGAATTTCTGCTCCTCATCAATTATGAGCAGGCCCAGGTCCTTGAACTTGACCTGTTTGCCGATGAGTTTGTGCGTACCTATTATGATGTCTATCTTTCCGGCTTTGAGGTCTTCAAGGATAGCTGTAACCTTTGCTGCACTGCGGGCACGCGACAGATACTCCACCCTGCACGGGAAGTCCTTAAGGCGGTCACGGAATGTCTGATAGTGCTGGAATGCAAGTATGGTTGTCGGAACCAAGACGGCCACCTGCTTATTGTCGGCAACAGCCTTGAAGGCGGCACGTATTGCAACCTCGGTCTTGCCGAAACCAACATCACCGCAGATGAGGCGGTCCATGGGGCGGCTGCTCTCCATATCCTGCTTTACGTCCTGGGTTGCCTTGAGCTGATCGGGGGTATCCTCATACATAAAACTGGCCTCCAGCTCGTTCTGCAGATAGCTGTCTGGACTGTAGGCAAAGCCCTTCTCCTCCAATCGCTTGGCGTAAAGCTTGATAAGGTCACGGGCAATATCCTTGATCTTACCCTTGGTGCGCTCCTTTAAGTTCTCCCAGGCACCGGTGCCAAGCTTGTTTATGTGCGGTTCCTCACCTTCCTTGCCCTTGTACTTGGAAACCTTGTGCAGAGCATGTATGGAGACAAATACCACATCATCGTTCTTGTAGATGATCTTTATCTTCTCCTGATACCCTCCGCCTTGAGGCACGCGCACCAGTCCGCCGAATTTACCCACGCCGTGGTCCATGTGAACCACATAGTCGCCAATCTGGAACTCCTGCAGCTCCTTGAGCGTAAGCGCCACCTTGCCGTTGCGGGCACGCTCGCTGCGCAGGTTGTACTTGTGGTAACGGTCAAATATCTGATGATCGGTAAAGAAGCAGCATTTAAGGATGCCGTCGGCAAATCCCTCATGCAGTGTCTTACCGATGGTCTCAAACTGAATGTTCTCACCTCGCTCAGTAAATATGTCGTGCAGACGCTCACCCTGCTTGGGGTTATCGGTCAGGATATAAATCCTGTAACCCTTAACTATATAATCGGTCAGCGTCTGTGACACCAGGTCAAAGTTCTTGTGAAACAGAGGCTGCGGCGTTGTATCAAATGTGATTGTGGCATGTGCCACACCGGTGGGTTTGTTGCCGAACTCCACTACACGGAAATCGGTTGTCTTGTGCAGGAAATCCTCGGCTGTCAATAATGACGGCAACTGTTGGCTGTTGGCTGTTGGCTGTTGGCTGCCATCCGGTGCGATTTTGGCGGCGGCGTTAGCTATGCGCATTCGGGCGGCCAGACTCTCCTGGTCGGCCACCTCACGGCTTACAGTTGTCATGCGGTCTGCCGTAAGCAGCAAATCCTTGACAGCCAGCACGGTATCAGCCGGCAGGAAATCCATGAGCGACACCTGTGCGCCCTCCATCTTGTCCATATCGGGCACAATCACCACACTGTCTTTCTTGTCTGTAGACAGCTGCGTATCGACCGAGAACTGGCGGATGCTGTCTATGTCATCGCCAAAGAAATCCAGGCGGAACGGGTATTCCGATGAGAACGAGAACACATCCAGTATGCTGCCGCGCAAGGCAAACTGTCCCGGCTCATAGACGTAATCCACGCGGTTGAAACCAAGTTCCAGAAGCAGGCTCTGCAGTTCCTCGCGGTCCAGCGTCTCGCCCACATTCAGGCGTATCGACTTGTCCTCAAGGCTGGATTTGGACACCACCTTCTCGGCAAGCGCATCGGGCGATGTCACAATTACCAGCGTATCGGCCCCAGGCTCAACGGTGGTAAGCCGGCTCAGCACCTCGGTGCGCAGTATCTCACTGGCATCGTCTTTCTGTCCGTACTTGGCGGCGCGGCGGAATGCAGACGGGAAATAGAGTACATCCTGATCACCCATGGTCTGCACCATATCATGATAGAAATAGGCAGCCTCTTCCTGGTCATTAAGTATGATAAGGATGCAAGGCTTACCCCCGTTCCGAGCCACTCCACAGAACAAAAGCGGAGCCGAAGACGCACGGAGCCCCTGCAGAAAAACGTTTCCGGTGCGTTTTCCCGCAAGTTCCTTTAGCAGCGCCTTGGTCTGCGCCAACCCGCCGTAAAGACCACTCAAATCAGACAATGTCATTACAATATGACCTATCAGAAAAACTAGCGCGAAGTTACACAAAACCCGTGGAAAAATATTAGATTTGCATATTCAAAAACTGACCTGATGAAAAAGAGTCAAAGCATAGTAATTATCCCCACCTATAACGAGAAGGAGAACATAGAGAACATTATCCGCGCAGTAATGGCGCTGGAGGATAATTTCAACATACTGATTATCGATGACGGATCTCCCGACGGCACCGCAGCAATAGTAAAGGGTCTGATGGAAACCGATTTCAAGGACCGCCTCTTTATTGTGGAGCGTAGCGGCAAGCTGGGTCTGGGAACGGCTTACATTACCGGTTTCAAGTGGTGCATTGAGCACGGCTATGACTATATCTTTGAGATGGACGCCGATTTCTCGCACGCACCCTCCGATCTGCCCCGCCTGTTGAGTGCCTGCCGCGACGAGGGTTACGACGTAGCCATCGGCTCACGATATGTAAGTGGTGTAAATGTTGTAAACTGGCCCATGGGACGCGTGCTGATGTCATATTTTGCATCTAAGTACGTGCACATAGTAACCGGCCTGCCCATCCATGACACCACCGCCGGATTCAAGTGCTACCGCCGTCAGGTTCTGGAGACTATAGAGCTGGACAAGATCCACTTTAAGGGCTACGCCTTCCAGATTGAGATGAAGTTTACCGCCTACAAGTGCGGATTCAAGATCAAGGAGGTGCCCGTGATATTCGTTAACCGCGAGCTTGGCACATCCAAAATGAGCGGAGGCATATTCAGCGAGGCATTCTTCGGCGTAATCCGTCTCAAGGTTTCAAGCTGGTTCCGCAAGTATCCCCAAAAGCCCGCAGCACCGCAAGCATAATGAGCAGGACTCTCATAAAAGATGCTATGACGGTCAATGAAGGGCAGGTGCAGCGAGCATCGGTCCTGATTGATAATGAGATTATTGCTGGCATCTACCAGTCCGATGAAACTCCGCAGGCCGATACCGTAATCAATGCCGACGGTAAGTGGCTGCTGCCCGGAGTGATTGATGACCACGTACATTTCCGTGATCCCGGTCTTACGCATAAGGCCGATATGCAGTCTGAGAGTATGGCCGCAGCTGCAGGAGGCGTAACTACGGTATTCGATATGCCCAACTGCGTACCACAGACGGTCACTTTTGAGGCACTTCAGGATAAGTTCCATCACGCTTCCGAGACCTGTCTGGTAAACCACAGTTTCTATCTGGGCGCCACACACACCAACCTGGACCAGATTGAAAAGATTGACCCCAATAAGGTCTGCGGAGTAAAACTCTTTATGGGCTCCAGCACCGGCGGAATGCTGCTGGACGATGCAACATCGCTCAAGGCTCTATTCAGGGCCGCGACAGTACCCGTAGCAGTACATTGTGAGGAGACATCAATCATTAACGCAAACATGGAACGCTACGCAAACCTGTTGGGCTGTGAGCCTCCTGTTGAATACCATCCTCTGATACGTAGTGAGGAGGCCTGCTACGCATCCACATCAAAGGCGTTAGATGTAGCCGCAGGAACCAACGTTCACCTTCACATTCTGCATCTCACAACCGCCCGCGAGCTGGATTTGTTCCATAGCGGCCCATTGGAGAGCAAGCAGTTTACAACCGAAGCCTGCCCCGCCCATTTGTGGTTTACCGATACCGATTACGCCACCAAAGGCACACGTATTAAATGCAATCCCGCCATAAAGACCGAATCGGACCGCAACGCCTTGCGTATGGCGCTTACTGACGGAAGGATAGATGTGATAGGAACGGACCACGCACCGCATCTGCTGTCCGAAAAACAGGGCGGAAGCAAGAGCGCCGCATCGGGAATGCCCGTACTGCCCTACTCCCTGCCCTCAATGCTGGAGTTGGCATCGGACGGAGTTATGCAGATTACCGATGTGGTAAGGCTCATGTGCCACAACCCCGCCAGTCTGTTCCGCATAAAGGAACGCGGTTATATTCGCCAGGGTTACAAGGCCGACCTTACATTGGTTTCACGCATGGAACAGGGTTACACGGTAAATGACGCCGATGTACCAAACAAATGCGGATGGACTCCTTTTGACGGCTGTCAGTTCCACTGGAAAGTATGCACAACCTGGGTAAACGGCCATAGAGTATATAATGAAGGACAGTTTGACACCGACATAAAAGGACAACCCGTAAAATTCAACAGATTATGATCAGAGCACTATACCTTATCTATCAGATTTTTATTGCGCTTCCCATTATGATAGTGGCTACCGTCATCACCGCTTTAGTCACTATGACAGGTTCCATATTTGACCATCGTTTCTGGGGCTATTGGCCAGGAATGATATGGGGACGTATGTTCTATAGGATATTCCTTATCCCCATCCATGTTCACGGCAAGGAAAACATCAAAAAGGGCCAGTCATACGTGGTGGCCGCCAACCATCAGAGCTACTGGGATGCATTCCTTATGTACGGATTCTTGGGTGTAAAGTTCAAGTGGGTCATGAAAAAGGAACTTGGCAAGATTCCGTTTGTGGGTTGGGCCTGCTATATGGCCGGGCACATATTCATAGAGCGCAGTTCAAGGGTAAAGTCCATGGAGAGTATCCGTAAGGCTGAGTCCAAGCTCAAGAACGGAATGTCTGTCGTGATATTCCCAGAGGGAACACGCACTTCAGACGGCAAGATGGCCAGGTTCAAACGCGGCGCCTTCCTGATTTCACAGGAGTTACAGCTCCCTATCCTTCCCGTAACCATCGATGGTAATTATGACGTAATGTCACGACACGCCTGGAATGTAACTTGGCATCCGGTACATATGACAATCCACGAACCCATTATGCCCCGTACCGATGTGGGCAATACGGAACAGGAGCAGACACAAGCCATGATGGAGACTGCCGATAAAGTAAGCAAAGTTATTCAGGAGACCCTAGACAAAGGGTATTAATGACGGGCGTATCCCATTCGGTTGATATAGCCGTTCACGTAAGACTGGTTCAGGAAATAATCCGGAGCTGCGTCCAGTATCCTGCGCAACAACGGTGAAACCTCATTTGACGGAGCTGCGCTGAGCATCATGAACACTCCCACTGAAGCCGGTTCCCTGTAGTTATTGGCCATGAATGAGCAGATCATCTCTTCGCACTCATCTACAATCATCCTGAGAGAATCCTGCAGGAGCTCCATGGTACGGAAATCCATACTTGAACGGGACATTGACATGCGTCTCTGAGAAAGATCCTCAAAGCGGTTGTCAAAATCTATCTTCTGCTTCAGGAAACTATAGAACAGATCGTTCTGGCGTGTACCTGAAACCGTCATAGCTGTAGGAAGAAGACTAATAAGTGCATGTCCTTTCTCCATGTACACAGGAATTACAGGTTGGCCATCCTTGCAAAGGAAAACAAGACGTGTGGTGTCAATAGGTCCGGACATATGGAACTTACCGTGATTGACCATGCATGAGTCCAACTTGGTGGTCCGGAAAGGAAGGAACTCAACCAGAGAGAGCTCACGGCCTTCATATCCGAACGTCTCCACAACACCGTCAATCTTGTAATGTCTTGTACATGATATCATTGCAAACATCAAGCCTGCAAAAATCATTACCGAATTCAAGCGTTGTCTGAGCATATCAAATCCTTTTCGACGTGCAAAATTACAACACATCAAATTACCAGAATCGGTTTTATTATTATTTAATGTAATGCGACCGATATGCGGCTAAAAGTTGTTAAAAGGATTAGAATCTGTTTAGATTCCGTTTCTTTTCGGTTAAAAAGGCAATGAGTTACAACTAAATAAACAACTCATTCTTTTCCCGAAATTCGGTCCAGCCTGAATGAAGAATAGAGTTCAAATACGGCTCCGATAGTCAGTGTCAGTATCCAATTGTTCCTGCGGGTTAAGGCAAGCAGTATAGGACGCATGCTCCCTCCCATTGCGGTATCGGAAAGAAGCCTGTTATGTAGTCCGTCAGAAAACATGAGGGCAGCTGTAATAAGAAGGAAAACCGCACCCAGGACCTGCTGGAAACGCAGGCGTCTGACAATGGGATCCGTACCGTCATAACGGTCGGCAAACTGGCCGCTTGCAAACATCAGCGAACCGGCCAGGTAGAAGTAAGGGGCATAAGACCATCCGGTGATGTAGACCGCGGCCCCGAAAAGAAGCAGCAGACCGCCTACGGTCGTGAAGGATTCTATCAGTCGTTTTTCCCTCTTTTCCATAATACCCTACTAACGTGACTCCAGAAACAGGTCTTCATCTTCACGGTGCATGTTATATTTCTCACGTGCTATCCGGTCTATGACAAGACTGTCATTGCTCAGCTCCTTAAGCGTCTGTTCGTTCTGGCGTTTCTGTTCGGCACTCTCACGCAACTGTTCCTGGAGAGCGTGTATCTCACGCTTCTGGACCATACGCTTTACAAGGCTGTTGTCACTTGCCACGAGTATGACCAGCAGGAACAGGCCAAGTACAATCCAGTACTTATACCTGCCCAGGAATACTTTGAGTTGCGGTAAGAATCCGTTGTCCATCGATGCTTTTTCTGTACCGCAAAAGTAGTTCAAAAAATCGGCTTTTCTATTGAATGAAAGCCCGAAAAAAATCAGTATCTTTGAAATCAATAGAGTTAGATTATGGAAGATTATATAGTATCGGCCCGAAAATACCGTCCTGTTACGTTTGACAGCGTAGTTGGCCAGAAAGCCCTGACCACCACCCTGAAGAATGCCATCAGTAGCGGCAAACTGGCCAACACATACCTTTTCTGCGGTCCTCGCGGTGTGGGCAAGACCACCTGTGCACGAATATTTGCCAAGACCATAAACTGCACCAACCGCGGTGCCGACGGCGAGGCGTGCGGCGAGTGCGAGTCATGCAAGAGCTTCAATGAGGAGTTGCGTTCATACAACGTGTTTGAGCTTGATGCCGCCAGCAACAACTCAGTAGATGATATCCGCAACCTCACGGAGCAGGTTCGCATACCGCCCATGAACGGCAAGTACAAGGTCTATATAATTGATGAGGTTCATATGCTGTCGCAGGCGGCTTTCAACGCTTTCCTCAAGACTCTTGAGGAGCCGCCCAAGTACGCCATATTCATACTGGCCACAACCGAGAAGCATAAGATAATACCCACCATACTGTCCCGTTGCCAGATATATGACTTCGGTCGTATAAGCAACAGGGATATCATTGAGCATCTGCAGTCTGTGGCTCAGAAAGAGGGTGTCACTGCCGATAAGGAGGCTTTGGCAATCATCGCCGAGAAATCTGACGGCGGCATGCGTGACGCGCTCTCCATCTTTGACCAGGTGGTAAGTTTCACCGGCGGTCAGGTTACTTATCAGAAGACGATAGAGAACCTGAACGTCATTGACTACGATTATTATTTCCGCCTTACGGATATGTTCCTCCAGAAACAGATTCCGGAGTCAATGGTACTGCTCAACGACATTCTGGCCAAGGGATTTGACGGCAGCCACCTGATAAGCGGACTCATGCTCCACCTACGCAACCTTCTGGTTAGCCGCGACGCCTGCACCTTGCCGCTTCTGGAGATGAGTGACGAGATGCGTGAGCGTTACAAGACACAGGCAGCCCAGTGCTCACCCAAGTTCCTGTATAGGGCCCTTAAGATATGCAATGACTGTGACCTGAACTACCGCATCAGCAAGAACAAGCGTCTGCTGGTGGAGCTAACACTCATACAAGCGGCACAGGCCGACGAAGACGATGACAGTTGTGGGCGCAAGCCCAAGAGATTACACCCCATATTCAAAAAGACAGCTGCTACCACAGCAGTTCCGGCAGCGGCAGCGCCTCAGGCAACCGTGAAGCCGGTCGCAGCACAGACCGTTCAGCAGCCCGCTCCACAGCCTGCGCGAAAGAATGTGATACCCACACTTAAGGGAGGCAGCATATTCACATCCATTTACGGAAATAAGCAGGCTGGCAGGCCGGACCAGGCTCATGGCCGTCAGACCGTACAGGTAATCGACCGGGAACAACATCCTGCCAAACCGCTTAACCCTGACGCTTTACAGAACAGTTGGAATGATTTTGCGGCCCAACTGCCTCATCAGGACACACCGCTTAAGAACCGCATGATAAACTGCCATCCCCAAGTAAAATCTGAAACAGTATTCACGGTTTTGGCGGGAAATGCCATGATGGCCGATGAAATACGCCAGGCTCAGGACCGCATCCTAAGTTTCATGCGTGACAGGTTCAGCAATCCCGACATTACGATGGAGATCAATGTTGACCAGTCACGTAATGTGGACCATCTGCTCACTAGGGAGGAGCAGTTTGAAAAGATGAAAAAAGAAAATCCAGCCCTTGTGGAGCTGGAATCAGTATTCAGCCTCGAACTGAGGTGACATCATGTCACCTCAACTTCCTAACGAATTCGATGCACTCACGGACTTTGGTCTCGATGAAACCGAAATCACCATTGGCAATGACATCCTTGGAAGTGAGCTGAGAACCCAGACCTACGCATGCAACGCCTGCCTTGAACCAGGCCTCAAGGCTTGCAGGATCGGGTGATACACCGCCCGATGGCATAATCTCAGTCCATGGGCAAGGTCCTTTAATGGCCTTGACAAATGACGGGCCGCCAACCTCGGTGCCCGGGAATATTTTTACTATCTCGCAGCCAAGCTCCTCGGCGGTATTGATCTCGGTCAGTGTGCCGCATCCGGGAATCCATGCAATCTTGCGGCGGTTGCAGATCTTGGCCATATCGGGATTGAGGCTTGGTGAAACGATGAATCCGGCACCCAACTGGATATAGAGAGCGGCAGTGGCAGGATCACTTACGGAGCCCACGCCCATTATCATCTCCGGGCATTCTGTAGTGCACCATTTATTAACTTCGGCAAACACCTCATGGGCGTAATCACCTCGGTTGGTGAACTCGAATACTCGGGCACCGCCGTCATAGCATGCCTTAACCACATTCTTTACAAGCTCTGCATCCTTATTGTAAAACAGAGGAACTATTCCGGTGCCTACAAAGGTGTTCAACACCTGCAATCTCTTGAATCTGCTCATAGCTATATGATTTAACGGGCTACGCGGCCTGAGGCATCGCCGCCCATAAGTTTCTCTACTTCTGATACGCTCACGCGGTTATAGTCACCGTATATGGTGTGTTTGAGGCATGATGCGGCTACAGCAAAGTCAAGTGCCTTCTGGTCATCCTCATAAACGCGGAGTCCGTATATCAGACCACCCATGAATGAGTCTCCACCACCTACACGATCCACGATGTGTGTTATGTCGTATTGTCTTGACTTGAACAGTGTCTTGCCGTCATACAGCACGCCGGCCCACTTGTTGTGATTGGCGTTGATTGATGTACGCAAGGTGGTGATTACCTTCCTGCAGCGTGGAAATCGAGCCATAATCTGCTGTGATACAGACAGGTATGCATCGGCACTAACCTCACCCTTTGATACGTCCACACCCTCGGGCTTGATACCCAGAGCCATCTGCGCGTCCTCCTCGTTACCCAGGACAATGTCGGTGCAAGCCACCAGATCAGGCATAACCTCAGCGGCTTTCTTACCCCACTTCCACAGGTTCTTGCGGTAGTTGAGGTCACATGATACGGTGATACCCTTCTCGTTGCACTTCTTTACGGCCTCCAGGCACACCTTGGCTGCACCCTCGGATATGGCGGGAGTGATACCGGTCCAGTGGAACCAGCCGGCGCCCTCAAGCACCTTGTCCCAGTCAATCATACCGGGCTCAATCTGAGCTATTGCCGATCCTGCACGGTCATAGATAACCTTACTGCCGCGGCTTACGGCACCAGTCTCAAGGAAATAGATTCCCAGACGGTCTCCGCCCTTGACAACATCATTCACATCAACACCGAATCCACGCAGCTCACGCAAGCAGGCTGCTGCAATATCATTATCGGGAACTCTTGTAACAAATGATACGGGAAGTCCGTAATTGGCAAGTGATACGGCCACATTGGCCTCACCGCCACCGTAAGTTGCACTCAACATGTTGCCCTGTCCGAATCTCTCATAGCCCGGAGTGGCAAGACGAAGCATAACCTCGCCAAAAGTAACTGTCTTATTCATCTCAAAACGTTAAGTTTTCAGACTGCGAAGTTACGTAATTTAATTTACATAGAAGAGAATGCCGGCACGGAAACCAAAACCGGTCTTGTCATAAAGCAAAGTAGTGGATAATGCGTACTGCTCAGTGATGCCGCATTTAAAATTGAGTCCGCCGCGCATGAATCCCCTCCAGCCGCTCACAGCGGTATCCACGCTGTCATACCAAACACCTGAGTAACCTATTTGTGGCGTAAGACGGAAACGTTTCAGCCGGCCCATAATGAAACTGTATCCCAATGCGCCCTCAAAAGTGACGGTATTGTTTATGCCGATATGAACCAGGGTACTCTGCTCCAGGTTGAAATTGTTGAAATAAGCGCCCCACGAGTTGCCCACGCCCCACCCTTCGGCATTAACATTACTGTATTCAAAAACCAATGTGGTATATAGCTCACGACGGTCAAAAAAGAAATGCTGGCGCGGCACAAGGCCGGCTGTAACGTGTGATTGGAGCGTAGCAGCCACATCAAATGTCATGTAATGGTTTAAGAAGCCATCCATCTCAAAACGGGCACTGTACGTTCCATCC
Source organism: Bacteroidaceae bacterium (assembly GCA_045534785.1). Taxonomy (GTDB): domain Bacteria; phylum Bacteroidota; class Bacteroidia; order Bacteroidales; family Bacteroidaceae; genus Colenecus. The sequence goes on from JAZSKJ010000019.1 coordinate 30,073, forward strand.
GGCACATTCTCTATCATAAGAGGAGTCTGTCCCTGGAATACGTCATCGATAAAAACCTTGGCTCCGGTAGGATTGGTCTCAAACAGTACGGAACCCACTCCGCCGGGTCTTACTCCGAATTCTAAAGGAGCGCCTTCCGGTACGGTATACTCCACATGCTGGTAATTGTCATCAATCACAATGGGAGTCTCCCATTGCGCACTAACAGGAGCGCACAGGCATAACGCCAGCACGATGCACACTAATCCAAACAGAGTACGCCCTTTCATACTGTTATTAGATTACCTATTAATAAAATGGTTTAACCAACGAAGAATAATGTATGATCAGCCCCTAATGAATTTAAGAGGTGGGCATAAAGTAGGCAACTTGTAGGAAACTTTTTTAAAGAGAAATGCCCTACAAGGCTTGTAGGGCATTTTTGTGCGGTGTGTATGGGACTCGAACCCATGACCTCCGCCGTGACAGGGCGGCATTCTAACCAGCTGAACTAACACACCTCGCTGTTTTGCGGTGACAAAGGTACGTACATTTTTGATACCTACAAGCGTCAGAGCACATTTTTTTCAAAAAAATTTCTGCATTATCAGGACGTCATCATATGACTCGCCTTTTACGAGCCAGTCCTTTAATCGTCCGCTTTCAGTAAAACCATTGGTGCTAAACAATTTAATGCTTAGTTTATTATCCGAAGGCACATGACAGAACAGTTGCTTAAGACGCAGAACCTTTTGCGCATATCCGGCTACTATTTTCAATGCTGCCGATGCGACCCCCTGTCCTCTATACTCCGAAAGCAGTGCGATTCCAATCTCTGCCCTTCCATTGTACGGGTCAATGTCTGTAAGGTCCACACTGCCCAGGACCTCCCCATCGGAATCACGGACAATCATGAACCTGACCTGACGGTCCGTATAGAAATCGTGCTGTGACTGCACGATATATTTCTTAATCTGATATCGGGAGTAAGGTACCGCATTACCGGATACCATCCACAAGGATGTATCATTCTCCATATTGAACAGCACATCCAGATCCTCCGGCTCGGGAGCACGCAGATGATACTTTCCGTCACTCAACAAATCAGTCTCTTTCATAATGTTTCTGCTTCAGTTATAAGTTTTCCTGTCTCACCGGAATACAATCCCATTGTATATCTCTTTCCTTCCGACGCACGCTCAAAAAACCACTCCATTATATCATCAAAAGAGAATACCGATGTATCAAACACAATTGAGCGGATACCATCCAATGTACCATCAGGCAATGGTCCGATACTGCCCCGTCCCTCTACGCAACGAAGGTTACGCAAGACCTTGCTTTCCGAGACCAGACGCGCCACATCTGCGAATGTCTCCTTACGCCCTACATAGAGGCAGTTCTCGGTATAATCGGCAAAAACGCGGCGGCGGGCCCATATATTCTGTAGCACATAAGTACTCATCTTTTTAGCTCCCACCACTATCTTGACAAGCAAAGCAAACAGTCCGCTGTAGCTCTTGAAATGCTTGTTGAAGAATATCAGCATAGCATCATAGAACACCTTGGCGTACTTGTACGATGTCTTGACGGTACTCTCACCCTTATAATGTACAATAGGCAGAGGAAGATACCTGTTCTGATATCCGGCCTGCAAAATCCTGTATGACAAGTCAATATCCTCACCATACATAAAGAATGACTCGTCAAACCCGCCAGTCTTATCCAGAGCCTCCTTGCGGACAAACATATATGCACCCGACACCACATCAATAGGGCATTCCCCGGTCTTATCCAAATATGTAAGATGATACTTGGCAAAAAACTTTGAACGCGGGAACATACGTCCCAGTCCGGTCATGTGCCAGAATGACACTGAAGGCGTAGGAAGAGAGCGCCGGGATTCAACGGCAAACCGGCCGTCGCCATACTGCATCCTCACTCCCACGGCACCCACCTCAGGGTGTTCATCCATATAGCCGATGCAACCGGGAATGGTACGTTCGGCAACTACAGTATCGGGATTAAGGAACAGCACATACCGGCCCCTAGCCTTGGCCAGAGCCATATTATTGGCCTTTCCGAACCCCGCATTGAAATCATTGGCAATGATATCGGCCTGCGGAAACTTATTGCGCAGGTATTCCACCGATCCGTCATCGGACTTGTTGTCAACCACAAGTATCTGCGCATCGGGAACCGACCGCAAAACTGAGTTGAGGCACTGCTCGATGTAGTACCTCACCTTATAGCTGACTATGATGACGCTTACTGCCGGCATTATCAATCAAAGTAACCTGTTTCGTGTTCAATCCCGGCCTTGGTGGGGATTGCAAACATGGAACATATTGCACCGATGGCTGCAATGTACAGTCCTATTGTATCATTCAGCAGATAATAGAGCACCACTCCGAACTCTATGACCAGCAAAAATGCGGCAAGACGCAGCACCGAGCAGGTCATATATATCTTTCCTATCTTCTCCTCAGGGTACTCCTTCTCATCCAGGCGGTCCACCATCTTCTTGAAACCGCGCAGAGCCAGCGGAATGAGCGCAAGGGCGGCAAGCACTCCTACCACCTGCAGAACGTAAATCACCTTGGGGGCCGTTACAGCCATTCCCTTCATGGGGCCGAATTCAAACAACAGTGCAATAATTCCGGCTATCATATACATGCTGATCCACATTGCCATCAGCTTGACAGACATTTTCTTAGTATTCATCCTATTTGCAATTATTTAAAAGGAGTGCGGTCCTGAATGGAGCGCCCCAGTGAGACTTCATCGGCATATTCAAGGTTGTTGCCCACAGCCACACCGCGCGCAATCACGCTCAGCTTTACGCCAAACGGCTGCAACTTGCGGGAAATGAAAAAGTTGGTGGTATCGCCCTCCATTGTGGGACTCAGCGCCAGGATAACCTCCTCAATACCTCCCGCCTGCACACGCTCCACAAGACTGTTTATCTGCAGATCCTGCGGGCCCACGCCGTCCATTGGCGAAATCACTCCGCCCAGCACATGATACAGCCCGTTAAACTGCATGGTGCTCTCAATGGCCAGCACATCCTGCACGTTCTCTACCACGCAGAGCGTCGATGCATCGCGCTTGGGATTGGCACAGATGGCGCAGGTATCGGTGTCCGATATGTTATGGCACACCTTGCAGTAACGGATATCCTGCTTGAGAGTGGAGAATACACGGCCAAAGGTGCTCACCTCCTCGTCCGGCTTGGAAAGCATATGCAGTACCAGACGCAGGGCGGTCTTACGGCCTATGCCGGGGAGTTTTGCAAACTCACCCACTGCCCTCTCCAATGCAGCTGACGGATACTCCTTATTCATAACACTGCAAATTTAACGGATTCGGCCAAAAATTCGTACTTTTGCACACACAAAACCCTCACAAATGGAAATAAAGAGCGCCGAATTCGTAATAAGCAACACGGACGTAAGCAAATGCCCGCAGCACAGCATGCCTGAGTACGCATTCATAGGCCGCTCAAACGTGGGCAAGTCAAGCCTCATCAACATGCTGACTAACCGCAAGGGCCTGGCCATGACATCGGCCACACCAGGTAAGACTCTCCTTATCAACCATTTCCTTATCAACAAGAACTGGTATCTGGTTGACCTTCCGGGCTACGGATACGCCAAACGCGGCAAGAGCCAGCAGGATCAGCTTACCCGCATAATCAACGACTACATACTGGAGCGTCCGCAGCTGACATCACTCTTTGTACTCATAGACAGCCGCCACGAGCCCCAGAAGATAGATCTGGAATTCATTGAATGGCTGGGTGAGAACTCAGTTCCCTTTGGCATTATCTTTACCAAGGCCGATAAACTGGGCCGAGGCCGCCTGACCGAGAACGTAACCCGTTTCCTGGACACCCTCCGGGAGCAGTGGGAGGAACTCCCGCCCCACTTCATCACGTCATCGCTGGATAAATCCGGCCGTGACGATGTCCTGGATTATATCTCCAGCATCAACCGCACAATAGCAAAATAGTACAATTGGGGACAGACCCCTTTTGTACTATTTTTCATTTAGTAGCACAGGGAACTGATCCTATTGTGCGCTTGTTTAGCAAATATTAACTAAACAAATCGTTGAGCAACTATTTTAGTAGTTACATTTGCAACATCACTAGTTACGCCATCATTATGAAAGAAAAAGAGATTACCAAACTCAGTGACAAGAAAGAGGTTATAATGAACCACTTCTGGGACAAGGGAGCACTGTTTGTACGTGAACTCCGCGAGCTCTACCCCGAGCCGCAGCCCCATTTCAACACTCTCTCCACACAGGTGCGTGAGCTGGAGCAGGACGGATTCCTGGACCACAAGGCTTACGGCCCCACCTATCAGTACTTCCCCATCATCAGCCGTCAGGAGTACAGCAGGTTCTCCATGGGCGGTTTCATCGGCAACTACTTTGGGTCATACCTTAATGCGGTATCGGCATTTGTGGGTGACGGCAAGGTATCCATTGATGAACTCAAAGAACTTATCTCACACTTGGAAAAGAAAGAAAAATGATCACCTTCCTTACCTACCAATTGAAAGTTGCGGTCATAATGGCTGTCTTCTACATATTCTTCCGTCTGCTGCTCATAAAGGATTCATGGCACAGACTCAACAGGATTGTGCTCTTGAGTACGGCTTTGCTATCACTTCTACTCCCTGTTTGCATTATTACAATCCACAAGACAGAGGTACTGCCAATGCCGGTAACCCAGCTCGTGCAAGCCGTCTCAAACACTCCTGCCCAGCCATCCACACCCTGGTGGCACATCGTTCTCATGGCAATCTATGCTGCAGGCGTAACCTTTGTGCTGGCAAGGGTTCTGGCATCGGCCTTGCGCGTACGCCGTTTAATAAGGCACGCACGCAAGGAGGTTCTGTCCGATGGCACCACCCTCTATGTCATGCCCGGCAATGATCCGTCATTCAGTTGGATGGGACACATCGTAATCTCCGAGGCCGATTGGAACAACCGTGAAACCGCCGTCATCAACCATGAGAAAGCCCACGTGGCACTCCACCATTCAATAGACGTACTTATAACCGATCTTATAGCCGCCCTGCAGTGGTTCAACCCCGCCATCTGGATGCTGCGCATAGACCTGCGCGCCGTCCACGAATACGAGGCCGATGACACCGTACTGCGCGCCGGCACCGACATACGCAGTTATCAGTATCTGCTCATAAGCAAAGCGGCCGCAATGAACGGATACACAATAGCTAATAATTTCAATCACAGTATTTTAAAAAACAGAATTATTATGATGGAAAAGGAAACATCAACCGGAAGGAGTCTGCTCAGAGCACTCTATCTTCTCCCCCTAGTTTGCATTAGTCTGGCACTCAATGCCCAAACCAAGGTTGATTACGTGAATGACGACAAGACTGTAACCACCAGTGTGGTTGTCAATGAGATTAAGCTTGACGGAGAGGCAATGGAAGGTTTGCCGCTTGACAGAATCTTAAACCTGCTCCCTGATTTAAAGAAAGACGCCAACGGCAAAATCACCACTTCCCAAGGAAGTCAAGTACAAAAAATCATTGTAAACGGAAAAGTACTCTATGGTCAGGAGGCAACTGCCAATGCCGAGCCGGCTATACCCAGAATAAGTGTAGTCGATTCCGGATCAGACATGAACATAGATTTTTCCGGATATTCCAGTGAATCTGTTGACAAAATCATCAAAGCATTACCCGCAGAGTTTGATGAGGACGGCAATATCACCGTTAACGGAAAACCCGTAAAAAAGATACTTGTCAATGGGAAAGAGTATAACAGCGGTGATCCCTCCAACATCTATGTCAGCAGAATAGTAGAAGAGGTGGAGGGTGAAATTCCGGATGGGCACAACAGAGTTACAACCGTTACAGTTAATGAAAACGGCCAGGTTACTATAACCAACAAAGACGAGAAGGCTCCTACCAACACTTCCGAAAAATAACCGGAACCGACAAATAACTTAAGAAAGGATATACCCCAGACGGACCAGGTCATCGCGGGAATGAATCTGGTAGGTGAATCCGTCACTGAGCAGGAACAGGTCATCGGCCACCTTGAGTATCTCCTCGTAGACGTGGTCTGTTACAATGATTCCCTTATTTGCTTTCTGCTCCTGGATCATGGCGCGGATCTTCTCATCATATATGGGTGCGATATTGGAGAAAGGCTCATCCAGGACGCAGAACTCGGCATCGGAATTAAGAATCATATAGAGTTCAGCTATGCGCCTCTCGCCGCCAGACAGTTCCTTAACCTTCTGGCTTCTCAGGCAGTCAAACTTATCATCAAACCTTACAAGCCCCTCAAAATCAACGCCATATAATTCATACGCCTGTGGCAGAGTCATGCCAGGCGGAATGAAATGAACCTGTGGCAGATACTTGACACGCAGTCCGATATGCCCGTAGTCAGTGCGCGGCTCGTCATTGAGGCGGATATACTTGTTCTGCGGACGAATGCCGCCCATGATACATTTGAACAGGCATGATTTGCCCGTGCCGTTACGTCCCAGCACACCTGTCACCCTACCCTTGTATGAAGTCACGTATGCGCTCTGAAGGACCACGTTGTCTCCAAATCGCAGCTGTACGCTGTCAATAAGCAGTTTCCCGTTCTCATTCTCCTCCATATCAGTTCAGATGCAACAGGGTAAACAATGGTGGTGCCAGAAAAATCAGGATCCGGAATATGATATACTCAATGACTATTGGAATCACATAGTATTCGGTCCTGCTTATACCAAGATTGAGCCAGAAGTATAGGGCACCGCTACGGTCAAATTTGCGGAACACATACAGTATGATGGGAATTGTCAGCAACTTGAATATCTTACACAGGAACAACCCTTCAGACAGTCCTTCAGGATCACCTGAATGAGCACCTACGATAAAGGCAAAGCACATTGATGCAATACCTGCTACTATCAGATATCCGCTCCCGTATCGGAATGAAAGAGTTATTTTCCGGAAAAAGGTCATCGGCACTCTCATTGAGAACTTCACAAAGATAAAAAATCAATTCTAATACGCTGATTAACAAAAGCACTACCTTTACGTCAGATTATAAAGTATTAACAAACCAGTCCTTTTATGATTACAGAAACTATCCGAAAGAGTCTGAGCAGAGCATTCTGCCTCTTTGCTCTTATTTGCATTTCAATCTCAGTCCAAGCAAAAAACAACGTCAGCAATAATTACTCACAATATGCAGATACCGTCAATTCAAGCATAAGGCTTGATAAATTCAGTCTGGACAATCTTAAGATCGGTCCGGTACTGGAATCTCTCAAGGAAATGTTGAATAATATTGCCGATAACTACCCGGAAGATGTTGATCCTGTACCATTAAACCTGAAATTTGATTTCAATCTTGATTTTACTTCCTCTCAGCCATTCCTGCTCATTCAGGTAATCTATAACACCCTGGCAGGTGACGACGGAATGGTAAACCAACTCAAAGACAAAGAGATAAAGAAGTTTGACCAGAAGACTCTGAACAAACTCAAAAAACAGTTCCGCAAAAGGTCAAACAAGGAGATAAGGAAACTCTGCAAGGGAGACCGCCAAACCCAGAAAGAACTCAAGCACAAGATCCAGAAGTTCCTGGACGGCATCCAGATAAAGGAATAAAATCACATATTATGTTCACAATGTCCTTCAGTTACATACTGTCCCGCACCCGCAAAGCGGCATTCTATCTATCAAACAAACAAATAGACAGATACCGCAATAATCAAAAGCAAAATCAGCAAGCCTATAAAAAGCAGGTAATAAATAAGGGTCTTGACTGTGAGCCAGAAACTCTTTCCGTAACTGATGCCGAACAGCTGGTGGTAATCAATCATTATCAGCAGCGCGCAAAACATCATCCCTATCTCATTATTCCGGCCCAGCGAGAGTATCAGCACAAAGAGCATAAAGAAACTGAACTGGCACAGCACGTACGCAGCAGTGGTGGCCGATGCAGCCCACCCCATTGACTGTTTGCGCAGCACAATACGCATGGCCGGCCATAGCAGCAGGAAAATCTCCAGGAAATACTGTATGCCCTGACTGCGCAACGCGCTCTCAAATGCGGCCAGCGATGCTTTCTTGGGAGAATCTACGGCCTCAGGATGACTGTCCAGATGCATCAATATGTCTATCTGCTCCAGATAGACCATAAGATTATCCGTTTTCAGTTTGATCTCTTGGTTAATCTCTGCCATCGTAACCGAATCCACACTTGAGAAATCCAGATTGATAATTGACCCTGAAGATAAAACGGAGTCCGAATCAATACTGTATTCCGATGATTTATCAGTTTTATACTCCGGATGTGCAATCGATGAAACCAAAGAGAAGAATGCGTAGAATATTATGAGCGACGTAAGCGGTGCCAGATAAAGGTCATGCTTACCTTTTATATAATCTCGTATCATGTAACCAGGTCGCAGCAGCAGATGCACGAACGTACGCTTGGCATCATCATTCAGGAAAGGAATGCTGTCAAACGCACCACGATAAAAACCCTTTACGCCATCCTCGGGCGCATCATTGGCCACAGTCCACTCTGATTTCCACGGATTGTAACCCAGCACCTGCCATATCCGGAACGCCCGGAGCCTCACCTTGATACTATGTCTCTTCATAACCAGCCGCAAAATTACTCATTTTCCGCCAAAGTGTCCCACGCCCACCCCGCTCAGAATACGCTCTCTCGCGGGTGGCTGTGGGACACATGCTCATACAGGGAGTGTGTAACACGCTCATCGGCCCCACAGAACCCCAAGAAGCCATTCCTTGTGGGACACTTTGGCGGGAAAGCAAAAAAATCACATCTTTGCTGAACCTTTTCCACCGTTGCGTGTATGCACTGATGAAGCGCTTCAAGAAAAAGTGTAACATATCAATCAAACTAACATGAACAGAAAAGTGTTTTCAATGATAATGCTGGCTGCCTTTTTAATGGCCGATGCATACGCAGCAACCGATAAGACAGAAACCGCAAGCAAGCCCGAACAGATTGTATCATTTGTCAAGACCAAGCATGATGCCGGATGGTATGCAAACCAGGCCCGACTATGGGAAGCCCAGGTCACACTGACGCCCTCTGATGACGATGCGTGGATAAACTGGTTCCACGCCACCCGATACAAACTGATGTTTGAGAGTGAGGATGAAAGCTTTGATGATGCCCCGCTCGCAGCAATTGCCGCAAAAGTCCGCAAGGAGCGTCCCGACAGTTACGCCCGCTATTGCCTGGACTACTACTGCAACATGTGGCTCAAAGAGTCCGAGAATCAGGAGGACAACATGGAGAAAGCCATCAGGATGCGCCCGGACAACGCCTATATGTATAAGGATTACGTAGTGTATCTGCTCAGCAAAGGCAAGACAGACTTAATGGCCGATATCCTCAAGCGATGGTATAATACCGGAGAATATTCATACAGCCTGCTCTCCTATGCGTATAATCAGTTGGCCGGAATGGAACATAACGGCATCATATTTGTAAACGGTGATACTCCTACATTCTCATCACTGATGGTACAGTACGGAAAAGACCTGTTCACAGACCGCACGGTGATTTGTGTAGGACTCCTCTATTCGCCCGATTATCTCAAGAACATATGCAGTCAGTTGGGAATCAGCCAGATAGAAGGCCCCACAGACTGGACCGAGCAGGGGCTCAGAACCTGGGAGGAGAATCTCTACCTCACCGTAGCCCGTGAGACCGGACGCCCCATTTACTTCTCTACCCTGATGGATCACCTGCCTTTCACAGACAAACTGTACTCCGAAGGACTGGTCTATAAATACAGCCCCAGACGCTATGACAACCTATCCGTAAAACGCAGGAATTTTGAGGAGGTTTATCTCACTGATTATCTGTACGAGACATTCACCCCAGAGACATACGAGGCATCGGCCTACAAGCTCAATCTCAACTATATTCCATGTTTCAAATCTCTGCTGGATTTCTACAAGGAAAACGGTGAAAAGCGCCAGATGCGAAGGCTGTACGGACTGATGAAACGCATTGTAGTCCGCACGGAGAACATAACCGACGAGGAACGTAAACGCTATAACGATGAGATTGACCGCTGAAACGTTCCGAACCCTCTACCTTGAGCACGGCCCGCGTGCCCAAGGTTTCTTTCTCAGAATGACTGGCTTTGACCGCGAATTGGCCCGAGACCTGACTCAGGACCTGTTTCTACGGCTGTGGGCATCCAGAGAAAGCTACGATTCCGGAAGGCCGTTCCGCACCTGGATGTTCTCCATAGCATACAATATGCTCAAGAATGAGTACCGCCGCCGCATGACTGTGATGGAATATGCGGAAAACGCCCCGAAGGAGGAACCCGTAACAGACACCGACCATCTGGAACAGGAACAACGGGACCGTATCCTCAGTGATGCCATCGGCCGTCTTCCCGAACCGCAAAAGGTGGTGTTTCTATTAAGATATGAGGAGGAACTGCCTCTGACAGAGATTGCCCGGGTATGCAACATACCTGAGGGCACAGTAAAATCACGTCTGTTCACAGCGCTGACAGAGGTGCGTAACTATTGTAAAAACAATGAATAAAGATATGGATAAACTGACTGAACTTGAGAAAGAGAACCGGGAACTGATTGCTCAGATCAAATCAAATGCCGATGCCCAGGACCGCAGTATGACTCTCCCGCCGCTGGACATCAAAGACCGCGAACCCGGAATGCTGCGCCGCCGCATACCCTCATGGGTAGCCGTAGCAGCAATGCTTGCCGGTGTTGTCATCGGAATAGCAATGCCTAAATTAGGCAGCATCGGCAACAATGGCAATACCGCCTTCAACTATGCCGACACCTGCCGCAGCGTAGCACAGGACGATGTAAACCTGTCCCTACTCATCACTTCTCTCTAACTGAAAACAAAAAAATCGCCGTGAGAGCGCACCAAATCGGATTTTTGCAGTATCTTTGTGCCCGTAAGCCGCAATTCAGCCCTTCCAAGGGATATCCGGAAGCGGCAATCAATCCGATTTTTCATTAAACATACCTTACGTAATGTCAGTGTGCCCGTAGTGCATCACGGATATTGCCAAGGTCCAATAAAACAATGTTTGACATACTGCAATTAAAGAGCAAGAGTCTGGATGAGCTCCAGGCCATTGCAAAAGAGATGGGCATCAAGAGCAAGGATGACAAGAACCAGTTGGTGTATGATATCCTTGACGAGCAGGCCATATCGGCTGCCAAGAACAAGCCCGAAAAAGAGCGCCGCGACCGAAAGAAGGTAGCCCGCAAGAACGCGCCTGAGAAAGTCTATACCGCCGATGAGAACGGCCAGGCAAAATCTGTAGAGAAGAAGCAGAACGCTCCCAAGCCCCAATCAAAAGAGGTTAAGGAGGCCGATAAGCCTCTGGCCACCGCCGAAGAGAAACCCCAGCAGGAAGCTGCACAGCAGCCTGCACCCCAGGCCAAGAAAAAGCGCGGCCGCCCAAACAATAATAAGGAGAAAGCTCATGAGCAGGAGGCCGCCCAACAGCAGCCCTCACAAGAGTCAGCCAAGGAGCAGCCTGAAATGACAGCAAGTGAATCCGCTCAAAAGAAGGAGGAACTCCCCCAGCCCGCACCGCAGGCAGGCCAGCAGAAGCGTCGCGGTCGCCCGCGCAAGCAGCAGGTTGAGGTTCCACTCCCAGAGATTGACGACGAGAACGTAACCCAGCCTGTCACTGACGCTTACGAGCAGGAGGAAGAGTCTGTACGTCAGGTTGCAGAGCCTGCAGTCCAGTTGGAGCAGCCCGCCCAGACTGATGTTCAGGAAATGCCCGAGCAGCCCCGCCAGGAGCAGTTCCGCGCTGAGCAGCCCTACCAGCAGAACGGCCAGCAGAACGGCCAGCGTCAGCAGAACAACCAGCGTCAGCAGAATAACCAGAACCAGAACAACCAGCAGAATCAGAACCGCCGTCAGGAGGAGCGCATGTATGACTTTGGTGATGTGCTTAAAGGTGAGGGCGTTCTGGAGATAATGCCCGACAACTACGGATTCCTGCGTTCATCGGACTACAACTATCTGGCATCACCAGATGACATATACGTATCACAGTCACAGATCAAGCTTTTCGGCCTTAAGACCGGCGATGTTGTGGAGGGCGTTATCCGTCCGCCGCGTGAGGGTGAGAAGTATTTCCCGTTGGTTAAGGTGTTCCGCATAAACGGTCTGGAGCCTTCCGTAGCACGTGACCGCGTTCCGTTTGAGCACCTTACCCCACTCTTCCCGGATGAGAAATTCACCCTGTGCAACGGCAAGAATGATAACCTGTCGGCCCGCGTGGTTGATATGTTCGCCCCCATAGGTAAGGGACAGCGCGCCCTGATAGTTGCCCAGCCCAAGACCGGTAAGACCATACTGCTCAAGGATATAGCAAACTCAATTGCCGCAAACCATCCTGAGGCATACATGATAATGCTGCTCATCGATGAGCGCCCCGAGGAGGTTACCGATATGGCCCGCAGCGTAAAGGCCGAGGTAATAGCATCAACATTTGATGAGCCCGCCGAGCATCACGTAAAGATAGCCAGCATCGTAATCGAGAAGGCCAAGCGCATGGTTGAGTGCGGACACGATGTTGTGATATTCCTTGACTCTATCACACGTCTGGCACGCGCCTACAACACCGTAGCACCTGCATCAGGCAAGGTTCTTTCCGGTGGTGTCGATGCCAATGCTCTGCACAAGCCCAAGCGTTTCTTTGGAGCCGCACGTAACATTGAGAACGGCGGATCACTCACAATCGTGGCAACCGCCCTTATCGATACCGGTTCCAAGATGGATGAGGTTATCTTTGAGGAGTTCAAAGGTACAGGTAACATGGAGCTCCAGCTGGACCGCAACCTGAGCAACAAGCGTATATTCCCGGCCGTGAATATAGTGGCATCAAGCACACGCCGCGACGACCTGCTGCTTGACCAGACCACTCTGGACCGCATGTGGATACTGCGCAAGTATCTTAGTGACATGAATCCCATCGAGGCTATGGAGTTTGTCAAGGACCGCTTGGAGAACACCCAGGACAACGCCGAGTTCCTGGCCAGCATGAATTCGTAACACCGAGAGAATTTTTTCCAGGTGGAAAAAATTATTTTCCCACCTGGGATTTTTAAAATCTCCAACTGGAGAATTAAGTGGGTCAAAAATATTAATGAAAAAAAAGGGCGCTTCCTGAAAGCGCCCTTTTTTATGACTCAGAACGGTAAATCGTCTTTCTCGTTGCTTGGAGCGAAGGGATCCGGAGCAGCGGAAGCAGCTGCGGCGGGAGCGTAGGGCTGGGCTGCGGGGGCGGCGCCGTTTACGTCGTGGCTGACGCGCCAGGCACGGATGTCGTTGTACCAGCGGCCGTTGAACTCGCGGGCATTGATATCGAAACTGACCACTACCTCGTCACCTATATTTATGGCTGCCTGCTGTATCTTGTCCTCACCGAAGATGCTGAACATCATCTTCTTGGGATACTGCTCGCCGATAGTCTCCAATACGTACTCCTGAATTTTCCACGGATTTCCTGATGCCTTGGCAACACCTGAACGGGGCTCAAGGACTGCGATAATTTTACCTGTAATATCCATTATTCCTTATGTGTTTAAAATGTTTTGCGCGAATTTAAGACATTTCCCTTTTTACCCCCATATTTTTCCAAGCAATTTTTTCCACATTACAGTTACTTTTCCCTATCTTTGTAAGACACACAGACAGTCAAAAAACAAAAAGGAACATATATGAATTTCACAGTATCAAGTTCGGCTCTTTCAAGCCGTTTACAGGCCATCAGCCGCGTAATAAATCCTAAGGCTATCTACCCGATTCTTGAGGATTTCCTGTTTCGCATCGAGGACGGAAAACTTACCGTAACCGCCGCCGACAACGACACAACCCTTGAAACAGTCATAGATATCGTTGAATCCGATAAGGACGGCCAGATTGCGCTGCCCGCCAAGACTCTGCTGGACGCTCTCAAGGAGATTCCGGAGCAGCCGCTCAAGTTCATAGTAAACGACAGCAGCTATGAAGTGACCGTAAAATACCAGAACGGCGAGTATCAGCTGGTAGGCCAGAATGCCGATGAGTACCCCACTCCGGCCGTTCTCAAGGAGGACGCTGTATCAATAAGCATTCCTGCACAGATACTGTCCGACGGCCTGGCACGCACAATTTTCGCTACAGCCGATGACGAGCTCCGCCCCGTAATGAATGGAATTTTCTTTGATATAAGTGAAGAAGGTGCCACATTCGTAGCATCCGACGGACATAAACTTGTCTGCAACCGCAACACCACTGTTCATGCAGACGGCAAGTCTTCATTCATACTGCCCAAGAAACCGGCATCGCTGTTCCGCTCACTCATAAGCAAGGATGCAGAGAGCATTACCATAGAGTTTGACAGCCGCATAGCACGTTTCTCACTGCCCGAGTTCCGTATGGTATGCCGTCTTATAGATGGCCGCTATCCCAATTACGGATCAGTAATCCCGCAGAACAACCCGCATCACCTTATCATGGACCGTCAGGTCCTGGTTACAGCCCTGCGCCGTGTATCGGTATTCTCACCTGCCAGCAGCGGTCTTATCAAGTTACGCATAGATAAGGATAAGGTTGACATTTCGGCTCAGGATATAGATTTCTCAACATCGGCCAAGGAGAGCCTTGTATGCCAGTATGAGGGCGTGCCCATGAGCATAGGTTTCAAGGCAGCCTTCCTGATAGACATACTGAACAACATACCCAGCCAGGAGATAACCGTCCAGCTGGCCGATCCCTCACGCGCCGGCGTGATTGTTCCCACCGAGCAGGCCGAGGGTGAGAATCTGCTCATGTTGCTCATGCCAATGGTTCTGAACGACTGATGAAACTGAATCTTGACAAACCGGTAGTGTTCTTTGACCTGGAGACCACAGGCACCAACACTGTACAGGACCGCATAGTGGAGATCTCTTATCTCAAGGTCTCACCAAACGGCAACGAGGATATGCACACCCGCCGCGTAAACCCCGAGATGCATATCCCTGAGCAGTCAACCGCCGTTCACGGCATTACCGATGACGATGTAAAGGACTGCCCCACATTCAAGGAGATTGCCAAGGAAATTGCCCGTGACTTTGAGGGCAGCGATATAGCAGGTTTCAACTCCAACCGTTTTGACGTTCCGCTGCTGGCCGAAGAGTTCCTGCGTGCGGGTGTAGATATTGACCTGAGCCGTCACCGTTTCATTGATGTCCAGGTGATATTCCACAAGATGGAGCAGCGCACCCTTACGGCAGCCTACAAGTTCTACTGCGGCAAGGACCTTACCGATGCTCACAGCGCCGACGGCGATACCCGCGCCACCTATGAGGTACTGATGGCCCAGCTGGACCGCTATCCCGATGACCTTAAGAACGATATGGGTTGGCTCTCGGAGTTCTCATCGTTCACACGCAACGTGGATTTTGCCGGCCGTATAGTCCTGAATGACAAAGGCCAGGAGGTATTCAATTTTGGAAAATACAAGGATATGCCTGTAATTGAGGTGTTCCGCCGTGATCCCGGATACTACTCATGGATACTGCAGGGAGATTTTGCGCTCAACACCAAGCAGGTTCTTACAAGAATAAAACTGCAATCCAGATAATGGAAGTTCTGAACGGTAAACATATTGTCCTGGGAGTGACCGGAAGCATAGCAGCCTATAAGGCCGCCTTTCTGGTACGTCATCTCATTAAGAAAGGAGCCGAGGTTCAGGTTGTAATGACTCCCGCAGCAAAGGAGTTCATAACTCCACTCACACTCTCTACCCTTACGCGCAAACCCGTGGTAAGCGAGTTCTTTGACCGCCGCGACGGTTCATGGAACAGCCACGTGGACCTGGGCCAGTGGGCCGATGCCATGCTGATTGCCCCCTGTACCGCATCTACGCTTGGCAAGATGTCCAGCGGAGTTGCAGACAATATGCTCATTACCACCTATTTCTCAATGAAAGCGCCGGTATTCGTTGCCCCGGCAATGGATCTGGATATGTATAGCCATCCTGTTACACAGCGTAACATAGAGACTCTTACATCTATCGGCAATATTTTCATTGAGCCCGCCAGCGGAGAACTGGCCAGCCAACTGGTCGGTAAGGGCCGCATGCAGGAGCCAGAGGTAATTGTTGCCGCACTTGAGGAGTTTTTCTCCAGGCAGGCCCAGCTTTCAAAAAAAAAAGTCCTGATAACGGCGGGTCCCACCTATGAGGCCATAGACCCCGTACGTTTCATTGGCAACTGGTCTACCGGCAAGATGGGATTCGCGCTGGCCGAGGAGTGTGCCGCACGCGGTGCTGATGTAACCCTTATTGCAGGTCCGGTAAATCTTAAGACCGTACATCCCGGAATAAACAGGATCAATGTAACTTCCGCCCAGCAGATGTATGAGGCTGCAATGAAGCATTTCCCTGAGTCCGATGCGGCAATACTATGTGCCGCAGTGGCGGATTTTACACCAGTTGAGACATCGGACATCAAGATAAAGCGCAAGGGAGAGATTACGCTCACGCTTAAGCCCAACCCGGATATAGCCGCATCACTGGGAGCAATCAAGCGCCCTGGCCAGCGTATGGTGGGTTTTGCGCTTGAGACCAACGATGAGTTCAGCAACGCGCAGGACAAGCTGGAGCGCAAGAATCTGGATTTCATTGTGTTGAACTCACTGCGTGATGAGGGCGCAGGATTCGGGTATGACACCAACAAGGTTACTCTGATAGACCGCAACGGAAGTGATGAACTGCCCCTGCAGTCCAAGAAGGATGTTGCCAAGGCAATTGTAAGCAAACTGGCAGGATTACTGTTCTGCCTTGCATTCCTTCTGATGCCTTTCAGGGCACAGGCTCAGGAGTTGAGTCCCACTCTCACCATCAACACATCCAAGATTCAGGGTACTGACAAGGATGTATTCCAGTCCCTGGAGAATGCTGTTAGGGAGTTCCTTACGAATCAGGTCTGGACAGAATACCATTTTGCCGATAAAGAGCGCATCCAATGCAACTTCAACCTGACAGTAAACAAGTATGAGAAAGAGAGCGGCAAGATGACCTGTGACCTTACGGTACAGAGCAGTCGTCCCGTCTACGGATCAACATACAACACTACGGTATTCAATTTCCGCGACACGGAAGTTGAGTTTAACTATACCGAACAGGACAGGATCGAATACTCGCCAGGCATCACGCCGGACAACAATCTCACTGCGATACTGGCCTATTACAGCCTTCTGATAATAGGACTTGATTTTGACACAATGTCTCCAAACGGAGGTACGGATATACTGCGTCAGGTGGAGAACATTGCTGCCGGCGCCCAGTCATTGGGCAACGGATGGCGTTCTTTTGACACCAAGGCAAACCGTTACAACATCATCAATGACTACATGAACGGCACAATGTCGGCTTTCCGTCAGCTACAGTATAAGTATCACCGTCAGGGACTGGATGACATGAGCGCCAACGCCGACCGCGGGCGTGCCACAATAACGGAGAGTCTGAATCTGCTGGCTCAGGCCAAGCAGGCCAAGAGTACTTCGGCACTACCCGTACTTTTTACTGAAATCAAGAAGAATGAACTGATAAGCATATACAGCGAAGGAATCAACAAGGAGAAGCAGCAGGTAAAAGATCTGCTCAGCCAGGTGAATCCATCGCTCTCAAATGATTGGAATACCATAAAGACTGACTGATGCTAAAGGAAGTACACATTAGGAATTACGTTCTTATAGACCGTCTTGACATAGAATTCAAGGACGGTTTCTCTGTGATGACCGGTGAGACCGGCGCCGGTAAATCAATAATCCTGGGTGCCATGAATCTGCTGCTGGGCGGTCGTGCCGACTCAAAAGCCATTCGTCAGGGTGCCGACAAATGCACGATTGAGGGCAGTTTCAGCATAAACGGATACGGACTGGAACAGTTCTTCAGTGACAACGAATTGGATTTTGACCCAGATGAAACCATAATGCGCCGGGAACTCTCTTCGTCAGGCAAGAGCCGCGCATTCATAAATGACACACCAGTTACGCTCACCCAGTTGCGTGAACTGGGTTGCCGCCTCATCGATATTCATTCACAGCATCAGAACCTGGCTCTGGGTACTCAGTCCTTCCAGCTTGATGTTGTGGATACCATAGCTGCCAACAACAAGGCCAAGATTGAATACGAGAGGAGTTTTGACCACTGGTCAGAACTCAAGACCCGTCTGGCACGTCTCAAGGCCG
Organism: Bacteroidaceae bacterium; assembly: GCA_045534785.1. Lineage (GTDB taxonomy): Bacteria > Bacteroidota > Bacteroidia > Bacteroidales > Bacteroidaceae > Colenecus. Next base: position 48,325 of record JAZSKJ010000019.1, read on the forward strand.
AATTTGAGTCCGATAACACCGATCGTGAATACCTGAAATTCCAACTTGAAGGTCTGGAAGGAGCAAAACTCATTAACGGCGAACAGGAGGAACTTGAGAAGGAGGCCGATATACTGGACCATGCCGAGGAGATAAAGCAAGAGCTATTCGGTGCCTCACAGATATTGTCGGGCGATGAGGAGGGTTGTATTCAGAAACTCCGCTTGGCACTGCAGTCATTGCGTTCGGCACAGAAAAACTACCCTCAGGCACAGGAACTTGCCGAGCGTCTTGACAGCTGTCTGATAGAACTGAAGGATATTGCAGCGACAGTGGATGATGCCCAGGAGAACGTAAACTTTGACCCAACCCGCATGGAGCAGGTCAATGAACGTCTGGACCTTATCTATTCGCTGCTCAAGAAGCACAAGAAAGAGAGTATTGCCCAATTGTTGGAACTGGCCGGAAACATCCGCACCCGCCTGGACCGTACCGGCTCCTATGAGTTTGACATTGAGCAGCTTACCAAGCAGACTGAGAGTGCCAGCCTGGAAATGGAGAAAAAGGCAACCGAACTTACAAGAACCAGAAAGAAAGCATCAGAGGTAATCATCAAAGACATAAAGGAACTGCTCGTTCCGCTGGGTATTCCCAATGTACAGTTCGGAATTGACATTCAGCCCTCATCCGGCTATAACCGCAGCGGACATGATGATCTCAAATTCATGTTCTCTGCCAACAAATCGGTTCCTATGCAGGATATATCGCAGGTGGCATCGGGCGGTGAGATAGCACGTGTTATGCTCTGTATCAAGTCACTTATGGCCGGAGCACGAGCCTTGCCAACCATAATATTCGATGAGATTGACACTGGAGTTTCGGGGGCTGTTGCAGAACGCATGGCTCTTCTTATGAAACAGATGTCGGCCGGTAACCGTCAGGTTCTGGCAATAACCCACCTACCACAAATTGCAGCATTGGGACAGATTCATTACAAAGTATTCAAGACTGACGATTATGATGCTACGCACACACGCATTGCCGTACTTGAAGGCGATGACCGCATCCGGGAGATTGCCGGGATGATGAGCGGAAGTACCCTAACAAAAGCTGCCCTTGATAACGCAAAAGCACTGATAGACAACAATGGAAGATGAAATGATATTTGGCATACGCGCCGTGATTGAGGCCGTCCAGGCTGGTAAGGAAATTGACCGTCTGCTAATTAAGAAGGATATGCAGGGAGATCTCTCAAGGGAGCTATTCGCAGCAATAAAAGGCTTAGATATCCCAGTTCAGAGAGTGCCGGTAGAGAAACTTAACCGCATAACCCGAAAAAACCATCAGGGTGTAATAGCATTCACCACGCAAATTACATATCAGCATGTGGAAGACCTTGTACCGCTGTTGTTCGAGGAAGGTAAAGACCCGTTCTTTGTACTTTTGGACGGAGTGACCGATGTACGCAATTTCGGCGCAATAGCACGTACTGCAGAATGTGCAGGTGTGAATGCCATAATCATTCCATCCCGTAACAGCGTTAGTGTGAATGCCGATGCCATCAAGACATCTGCAGGAGCGCTTCATACCCTACCGGTCTGCCGCGAGAACAACATAAGCCAGACCATAAGATTCCTCAAAAATAGCGGTATCCGTATAGTGGGAGCCACCGAAAAAGGTGATAAGGATTATACCAAAGCTGATTACCGTGGTCCCGTCTGTCTTATCATGGGAGCAGAGGACAAAGGTATTCCACAGGAACATCTGGCACTCTGTGACGAATGGGCACGTATTCCCATACTGGGCAAAATAGAGTCACTCAATGTCTCTGTCGCTGCCGGAGTGCTTATGTATGAGATAGTTAAGCAAAGACTCTCCTAAACAATCCTTTTATAGTCTTAAAACGCTGATTGTCAATCTGTCAGCAGTGCCGTGTTATTTTGCGACAAATTGTCGCAGAATTGCGTCTGGCGTACTTGTTGCGTGGTATTTCCATAGGAATAAAAAACGTAAAAACTATGGAATACAATCAGAACAAACCGCAAAACCTTGAGCAGTTCGCCATCAACCTGAATGAGCGGGCACGCCAGGGCAAACTCGATCCGGTGATAGGCCGTGACGAGGAGATAAGGCGGGTCCTGCAGATTCTGAGCCGCCGAACCAAGAACAATCCTATCCTGATAGGTGAGCCTGGAACCGGTAAGACCGCAATAATAGAGGGGTTGGCACAGCGTATCGTTCGAGGTGACGTCCCCGAGAACCTTAAGTCCAAGACAGTCTATTCACTTGATATGGGCGCGCTTGTAGCAGGCGCCAAGTACAAAGGAGAATTTGAGGAACGTCTTAAGGGAGTAATAAATGAGGTGATACAATCCGATGGTAATTTCATCCTTTTTATTGATGAGATTCACACTCTGGTGGGAGCCGGAGCCGGCGAAGGCGCAATGGATGCTGCAAATATACTGAAGCCCGCCCTAGCCCGCGGAGATTTGCGTGCCATAGGCGCCACAACCCTGAACGAGTATCAGAAATACTTTGAGAAGGACAAGGCACTGGAACGCCGATTCCAGACCGTAATGGTTGATGAGCCCGATGTCCAGAGCTCAATCTCCATACTGCGTGGCTTGAAGGAGCGATATGAGAACCACCACAAGGTGCGTATCATGGATGAGGCCGTAATTGCCGCTGTGGAACTTTCAAACCGGTACATAACGGAGCGTTTTCTGCCCGATAAGGCTATCGACCTTATGGATGAGGCTGCCGCCAAGTTACGTATGGAGCGCAACTCGGTGCCCGAGGAACTGGACGAGATAACACGCCGTCTAAAGCAGCTTGAGATAGAGCGTGCCGCCATCAAGCGTGAGAACGACACCGTAAAACTAAAGCAACTCAATGCTGAGATTGATGACCTTCAGGCTCAGGAGAAGCAGATTCGCCAGAAGTGGGAATCAGAGAAAGCCCTGGTAAGCAAGATCCAGCAGGACAAGCAGCATATTGAGCAACTTAAGATAGAGGCCGACAACGCCGAGCGTGACGGAAACTACGGTCGAGTGGCCGAGATCCGTTACGGCAAGCTCAAGGAGTTGGAACAGGATATAGCACGCATACAGGAGGAACTCCACTCCAAGCAGGGTGACAGTGCCCTTGTTAAGGAGGAAGTTACCGCCGATGACATAGCCGAGGTCGTATCCCGCTGGACCGGCATACCCGTAAACCGCATGCTGGAGAGCGAGCGCGAGAAACTGCTGCATCTGGAAGAGGAACTTCACAAACGTGTGGTCGGCCAGGAAGAAGCCATAAGCGCCGTAGCCAACGCAGTCCGCCGCAGCCGCGCCGGACTGCAGGATCCCAAACGTCCCATAGGCAGTTTCATATTCCTAGGCACAACCGGTGTAGGTAAGACCGAACTTGCCAAGGCTCTTGCCGAGTACCTGTTCAATGATGAGAAACTGATGACCCGTATCGATATGAGTGAGTATCAGGAAAAGTTCTCTGTGACAAGACTTATTGGAGCCCCTCCCGGATACGTAGGTTATGATGAAGGAGGCCAGCTTACTGAGGCTGTACGCCGCAAGCCCTACTCTGTGGTACTGTTTGATGAGATAGAGAAAGCTCACCCCGATGTATTCAACATACTGCTACAAGTACTTGACGACGGCCGACTGACCGATAACAAAGGACGTACGGTCAACTTTAAGAACACCATTATTATAATGACCAGCAATCTGGGCAGTGACTACATACGTGAACGTTCGGCACAAGTAGGCAACACAGAAGAAAGCCGTCAGTTGTGGCTTGAAGAAACCAGGAAGCATCTGCTTGAGATGCTTAAGCAGACCATTCGTCCGGAGTTTCTTAACAGGATTGATGAAACCGTAGTGTTCATGCCGTTGCGTGAATCGGAGATACGCCAGATTGTAAAACTACAAGCCAGGGGTATTTGCAACATGCTTGCCGAGAGTGGCATCAACCTCACAATCGATGATTCTGCAATAGACCTTATATCAAGTGCAGGTTATGATCCTGAATTTGGAGCACGTCCTGTAAAGCGTGCCCTGCAGAACCTGCTGTTGAATAGGCTATCCACAATGATACTGTCGGGAGATATTGACCGTAACATGCCGGTTACGGCATCAGCCCAAAACGGACAGTTGGTATTCATTTAAATAAAAACAATCCCCATGTGACTACAATCAAATCACACGGGGATCGTTTTTGATCAATTATTGGAAAAGGTATTATATTCTATTCTTTCTGCTTTCCGATGCAAAAATAGTTACTGAAATATTCATGAATTACATTTTTGTTTCCTAATAGATTAAGATTTGTTCCATTCGAACGGCAGAAACAACAAATTCACATATTTTATGGATTTACGTTTCAACTAAATCATTTTTTTGGAAATAAAATCGAGGTACAATCAAGTTGGTATCAAAAATATGGTTACCTTTGCAACCGCAAATGCAAATGGTACCTTGACCGAGCGGCTAGGTATCGGTCTGCAAAACCGAGTACGGCGGTTCGAGTCCGCCAGGTACCTCCAGGTAAAAAGTCTGACCCGTTGGGCCAGACTTTTTGCTTGGAGGCACCTGGATACCTTATTTTAGTTTGCCACAGCAAACGCGCTCATTCCATTCGCTTGGCGGCCCTCCGGTACCGCATTCTCGCTCCAAGCATTCGCTCGCCCCAATTCTTTTGAACCTGCGTTTATATTTTTCTATTAATTAGTACCTTTGCAGCATGACAGCTAAAGCAGTTATTCGATCTATGCGGTTGCGCACTCTGCCGCTTTCTACGGCGGGGATTTTGCTTGGTATTATGTTGGCTTGTGCTGAGTTTAGCGTGCCTTGGTATGTCATTCTGTTAACCATACTTACCACTGTCTCTCTACAGATTCTATCCAATATGTCCAATGAGTTGGGAGACTGGCTTAGCGGTGTGGACGGAACAGGTAGAGAAGGCCCCAAATACGGGATAGAGGGCGGAGGTCTCACGGAGGATGAGATGCGCTCCTGCATCAGGATCATGGTTTTAGCTTGTTGCATATTGGGATTGGGTATGATACGTGCATCATTCAAGACAATCTTATGCATTCAGTCCGAAAGCCTTGTAGTCCTGGGAGCTGCTGCAATATGGGCCGCAATGCACTATACTTTGGGAAACAAGCCTTACGGATACCGCGGTCTGGGCGACATATTCGTTTTCATTTTCTTTGGACTTGTACCTGTGGCCGGAGGATATTTTGTCTGCTCACACCGGATTGCCCCAGAAACCCTGCTACCAGGCACAGCCATTGGTATGTTCAGTGTAGGCGTACTCAACGTAAATAATATACGTGATATGAAATCGGACGCAGGCACCCGTATTACCGTACCGCTCAAACTGGGAGAACACAAAGCCCGGATTTATCATACGGTACTCATTGCAGGCGGATGGTGTATTATGCTCCTCCACTCCATCCTTTTTACAAAGGGCTGGCTGCCATACCTATATATTATTACGCTGCCGCTCTACATAAAACATCTGAGCGGAGTCTGGAAGCGCTCCGGACGTCAACTTGACCCGATGCTTCCCATGCTGGTGATATCTACATTCATTTTTGCCCTGCTTGCAGGAACAGGTTATATATTACAGTAAGATGCCAAAGAAAGAAGGAATACGGGAGTTGTTTGATGACATAGCGGTCAAGTATGACCGTTTCAATCATATTTCATCATTCGGAGCAGACCGCTCATGGCGCCGCAAAGCCGTCCGGGAAATAGCCGATACTCCTATGCCCATCCGAGTTCTGGATGTAGCCACAGGCACTGCCGATTTTGCAATAGCTGTCAACCGAAAGGCTGCACCGGGATCACAGATTACAGGAATTGACCTCTCCGAGGGTATGCTTGAGGTAGGTAGGACAAAGTGTCACGGGCTACCTATAGAACTGGAAACGGGGGACGCCGAGAATCTGCGTTTTGACGATAACACTTTTGACCGTGTATGCGTGGCTTTCGGAGTTAGGAATTTTGAAAATCTCATTCAGGGGCTAAGGGAGATGAACAGGGTGCTGAAACCGGGTGGAAAACTGGTTATTCTTGAACTCTCCTACCCCAAGAACAAACTGATTTTCAGCTTCTACAAGTTCTACTCTCTTAGGATCCTGCCCAAAATAGGTGCAGGAATGACCGGTAATACAGGCGCTTTCACATACCTGCCGGACTCCATCCTTAAGTTCCCTCTGCCGGATAAATTCATACCGATGCTCAAGGAAGCCGGATACAAGACAGCACGTGCCAGACAGTTCATGTTCGGCGTCTGCCGTATGTATTGTGCCGTAAAATAAAATTCAAAAACATAACCAAAGGTTTTTTTTTCTAAATTCGCAACAACATACTAATAAACAACAAATATGAAAAAACTGTTACTGACCTTCTCATTCGCTATTGTCTCTATTTCTTCAGTTCTCCTTACAGGTTGCTCAAAAGAAGACCCCGATGCAATCTCCATGAGCGAAGTGAACAAAAACGGAATTATAATGGTCCAGGGTAAGGACGGCCAAGAATATGCAGTTGTTGATTTGGGATTCCCCACAAAAAAGCTTTGGGCCGTTTGCAACATAGGAGCCGATAGCCCCGAACAGTTCGGTTCTTTCTTTGCATGGGGTGAGACAGAAACAAAGCCCATCTACAACTGGGACTCATACAAATGGGTAAACAACGGAGAATTTACCGAATTCAACAAATATTGTACGTTAAAGAATAGCGGCGGCGGTGTATTCAAGGATGACAAGACGGTTCTTGAGAGTCAGGATGATGCAGCCAAGCAGATTCTGGGAGACAACTGGAGTGTTCCCTCAAGACAGGATTTTACAGAGCTTGCTTACCGCTGCAATATCAGGAAATGCAAACTGAACGGAGTATGGGGATTCCTCTTTACAAGCAAGGAGAAAGGATATGAAAAGAACAGCATATTCTTGCCTTTATCTGGTCGCATGGATTCCAAGAATAATGTTTCAGAACAAACTTTCAAGAGTGAATATGGCTTCTATTGGTGTAACTCCATAAACAACGATACCCGCACGGCATACGTTTTCTGGATGGAAACCAAAAACGGAGAGAACAGTACCTCATCATCTACATCCCTTGACCGATACATGGGACTCAACATAAGGGCTATAACAAGAGCTCAGTGATCTCATTGAAAAATTATGCACTTTTAATACGGTTAATTCTGCTTCTTGTACTATATTTGCACCCGTTTTTTAAAGAAACGATACAATGGTTATGAGCATTAAGGAGATAGCAGGAGCATTTGTAGTGCTCTTTGCTATTTTGGATATAACAGGATCAATTCCTATTATTATTGATCTTCAGCACAAGACAGGTAAGGTGCCTGCCCTGAAAGTCACGCTTATATCCTGGATTATGCTTACAATAATCTACTTCCTGGGTGACGGTGTGCTGTCATTGTTCGGCGTAGATATCGAATCATTCGCCGTAGCCGGCTCAATAATCATCCTGGCCATCGGATTCGAAATGACCTTTGACATCACCATATTCAAGTATGATGCGGGCCCCAAGGAGGTATCGTCATTCGTACCACTGGTATTTCCTCTTATAGTGGGAGCCGGTTCTTTTACTACACTACTCTCACTTAAGGCCGAGTATCAGGCAATCAACATCATGATTGCACTGGCTCTCAACATGATTTTCATATTTGTGGTACTCCGTTCCATAGACCGCATAGAGAAGATTCTGGGCCCCGGTCTGATATATGTCCTACGCAAGTTTTTCGGCATAATCCTGCTTGCAATCGCAGTCAAACTCTTTACCTCAAATATTGGACATCTTATAGGATAATTTGGTAACTTTGCGGAACTATACGAAACCCGCATGATAGAGAAACATCTTGTCCTTAACGAAGCTGATCCTGCAGTATTTTACGGGGTCAACAACACCAATCTGCAACTCATCAAAGCCCTGTTTCCAAAGCTGCGTATAGTAGCTCGGGGCAACGTGATGCGCATTATGGGTGATGAGGACGAGACCGCCCGTTTTGAGCAGGCCGTGCGCCAACTCGAGATGTATTGCGCCAAGTACAATTCACTCAAGGAGGAGGTAATTGTGGATATCGTAAACGGCCAGGATCCCGGCGGTGAGAAAAGTTCAGATGTGATACTATTTGGAGTGACCGGTCGCCCTATCCTGCCCCGCAGCGTAAACCAGAAGAAACTGGTTACTGATTATGAGACCCACGATATGCTCTTTGCCATCGGTCCGGCCGGTTCCGGTAAAACATATACAGCCATAGCATTGGCAGTACGTGCCCTCAAGAACAAGGAAGTTAAGCGCATCGTTCTATGCCGTCCCGCAGTTGAGGCAGGCGAGAAACTGGGATTCCTGCCCGGCGATATGCGTGAAAAGATAGATCCGTTCCTGCAGCCACTCTATGATGCCCTGCAGGATATGATTCCTACTGCAAAACTTAAGGAGTACATGGATCTGAACATAATCCAGATAGCGCCGCTGGCATTCATGCGCGGCCGCACTCTGAATGATGCCGTGGTCATCCTTGATGAGGCCCAGAATACGACACCGCAGCAGATCAAGATGTTTCTGACCCGTATGGGCTGGAACACCAAGATGATAGTTACGGGTGACCTTACACAGATTGACCTGCCACCCACACAAATCTCCGGCCTTGTTCAGGCTTTGGACGTATTGGAAGGAATTGAGGGTCTCAGCATAATACGCATGACCAAGAAGGATATAGTCCGCCACAAACTGGTTACCCGCGTCGTGGATGCCTATGACCGCTATGAGCAGGCACACAAGACAGATAAAAGAATTTCTAAAAAAGATAGCAATGAGCAAAGCGTTGACAAGAACTGATTTCCAGTTCAAAGGACAGAAGAGTGTTTATCACGGCAAGGTTCGTGACGTTTACAACATCGATGATGACCTGATGGTAATGGTTGCCACAGACCGCATATCGGCTTTTGACGTTATCCTGCCAAAGGGTATTCCTTTCAAGGGCCAGGTTCTGAACCAGATTGCAGCCAAGTTCCTGGATGCCACAGCTGATATCTGCCCCAACTGGAAACTGGCTACCCCAGATCCTATGGTTACCATTGGACTCAAGTGTGATGGATTCCGCGTAGAAATGATCATCCGTGGATATCTGACAGGTTCAGCATGGCGTGACTACAAGAACGGTTGCCGTAACCTTTGCGGAAATATCCTTCCCGAGGGCATGAAGGAGAACCAGAAGTTCCCGGAGCCCCTTATCACTCCCACCACCAAGGCCGAGGAGGGTCATGATGAGAACATATCCAAGGAGGAGATCATCAAACAGGGTCTGGTAAGCAAGGAGGATTATGAGGTAATGGAAAAGTATACCCGTGCTCTCTTCCAGCGCGGTACAGAGATTGCCGCTCAGAAGGGCCTCATCCTGGTTGACACCAAGTATGAGTTCGGCAAGCGCGATGGCAAAGTTTACCTGATCGATGAAATCCACACTCCCGACAGTTCACGTTATTTCTACGCTGACGGCTATCAGGAGAAATTTGAGAAAGGTGAACCTCAGAAGCAGCTCTCCAAGGAGTTTGTACGTCAGTGGCTCATTGAGCACAACTTCATGAACCAGCCCGGTCAGGTTATGCCTGAGATTACCGATGCTTACGCAGACAGCGTATCGGACCGTTACATTGAGCTTTACGAGCACATTGTAGGCGAGAAGTTTGTGAAAGAGAGCGGCACAGACCTTGCTGCCCGTATTGAGAAAAACGTAACCGATTGGTTAGCTAAAAGATAATTGATTATGACATTCCCTTTCCTTGTAGTTCTTTTCATACTATTTCTGGCTCTCGTAAAGAAAGTCAACAGTAAACTTGATGATCCCGATGACGCTTCATTCGGGAGTGATACCGGTACGTCTCAAAAGAACGAGACAGTTAAAGATGATGATTTCCCGTCTGTAGACCAGGAATTCAAGGAAAACAGGGAAACACAGGCAGAACCGGAAACGGTTTATACTCAGACTGTGAAGCCGGAACCTGAGCCTGAACCTGAACGTGAAGCCAAGCCCGAGCCAGAAATGCCCCAGAAGTCCTATGACAGGCTTTTCGGACTTATAGGCAAGCCTCTGGCCCACTCCACATCCATGGTCCGTTTCAACAAGTTCTTCCGTGAGCAGCATATTGACGCCCACTACAATAACTATGAGTTGGAGAGCATTGAGGATGTGACTAAACTGGTTGAAAAATACCCCAACCTGTGCGGTTTCAACGTAACGATACCCTACAAGCAGGATATAATCCCATATCTGAACCGTCTGGACGAGACTGCCAGGGCAATAGGCGCTGTCAATACAGTAAAGGTGCTGCACCATGACGGAGGCGTTGAACTTGTTGGTTACAACACTGACTGGACCGGATTCACCAAGTCATTCGGCGAACTTCTGGAAGGCCACAGCAAGGCGCTCATCCTGGGGACAGGAGGTGTCTCAAAGGCTGTCAAGTTTGCCCTGGACAGGATGGGAATAGAGAACAAGTTCGTATCACGCAACTCTAACTTTGAGATCATGGGTTATTATGAGCTCTCACCTTCGGTTTTGGAAGAGTTTGATGTGATAGTAAACTGCACTCCCATGGGAATGTGGCCCGAGACAGGCCTGTGCCCCGACATACCGTACGGATTCCTGTCCGAGAAGCATCTGCTGCTGGATGTGATTGCCAACCCGGACGAGACACTCTTTATGAAAAAGGGACGCGAACACGGAGCCACAGTCAAGGGCGGTAAGGATATGCTGGAACAGCAGGCCGTAGCGGCATGGCAGATTTGGGATAGAATTGGAGAATAAAAAATGATAAAAAGATTTGCATTCGTACTGTTTCTGATACTGGACACCTTGCTGGCCACAGCCAAGGTCTATAAACCGTCTGATATCAGACCTGTCCATTTTGAGGACAGGAACAGTTACGTTTGCAATCCAGACGGGATATTGTCACAATCTGCTGTTGACCGCATTGATGCAGCATTCCGCACAATAGAGGACAGCACCGGAATCCAGACTCTTGTGGCTGTTGTAGGTGATATCGACCCTGATGATTGCTTTGAGTTTGCCCACCAACTGGGTGAAAAAGTTGGCGTAGGCCGCTCCAGTTCGGACAATGGTCTGGTTATTCTGTTAAGCACCGGTGAGCGTTGCGTACAGTTTGCTACCGGTTACGGCATTGAGGGAATACTGCCTGACGCCTTATGCAAGCGCGTTCAGGTAAGGTATATGAACGGTTATTTTGCCGATGACAATTGGGATGAAGGTATGGTTGCTGGCGCCGAGGCTCTGAAGGAGATACTTCTCAAAGGTGATTTTACCGATGATGATGACTCATTTGACAAAGGTGCAGTTCTTGCAGCCCTCTCTGTCATAGTAGGAATGTTTATTATGATAGCTATTTTGGCTGTCTATTTTGACCGCAGGAGCCGCAAATGTCCCAAATGCGGACAGATTGCCCTTAAACAGGTTAGTGTATCAACCATATCCAAGCATAACGGCGTCAAAAAGGAGATGCTTACATTTAAGTGCTCCCACTGCGGATACATAACCTCAAGGAACCGTACATCTTACTATTCTACTGGCAGTGGTCCACATGTTGGAGGTGGTCACATTGGTGGCGGATTCGGAGGAGGCAGTTTTGGAGGGAGTTACGGAGGCGGTCATTTTGGCGGCGGAGGTGCCGGTTCGCGTTTTTAGACTGAAAGAAAACTGATTAAACTATAGAAATATGAAAAAGAAAAGTACTTGGATTATCATTGGTGTTATCATTCTGGTTGTTATCTGGGCTATCGGCATCAACAATAAGATGGTGACAATGGAGGAGAACGTTAGTAAGGCATGGGGCAACGTGGAGAACGTCTACCAGCGCCGCGCCGACCTTATCCCCAACCTTGTAAACACTGTAAAGGGCTATGCTGCACATGAGACATCTACCTTTGAGGCCGTAGTCAATGCACGCGCCAAGGCCACATCAATCACTGTCAATCCCGAGGATATGACAGCCGATCAACTCAAGGAGTTCCAGAAAGCACAAAATGAGGTTGGCGGAGCTCTTGGCCGTCTTATCGCAATAAGCGAGTCCTATCCCGAACTCAAGGCTAATGAGAACTTCAAGGAACTGCAGGCGCAGCTTGAGGGTACCGAGAACCGCATAGCAGTTGAGCGCCGTAACTTCAACGAGTCGGCCAACGGTTACAACACTTATATCCGCAAATTCCCGCAGAGTATCATAGCAGGCATGCGCGGTTTTGAGAAAAAGCCATATTTTGAGGCTGAGGAAGGTGCAAACAAGGCTCCCAAAGTAGAATTCTGATGGAATCAAACGAACGTTATATGCTGCGTGGCGTATCTGCATCCAAGGAGGATGTTCACAACGCTATCAAGAACATTGACAAAGGCCTCTATCCCAAGGCCTTCTGTAAGATCATCCCCGATATTCTGGGAGGTGACCCCGAGTACTGTAACATAATGCACGCCGACGGTGCAGGCACCAAGTCATCCCTGGCTTACGCCTACTGGAAAGAGACCGGTGACCTCTCAGTATGGAAAGGTATTGCTCAGGATGCTCTCATAATGAACATCGATGACCTGCTCTGCGTAGGTGCAGTCGATAACATCCTGGTAAGTTCAACCATCGGCCGTAACAAGAATCTTGTTCCCGGCAGCGTAATCAGCGCCATCATAAATGGTACCGATGAGCTTCTGGCCGAACTCCGCGAGATGGGCGTAGGAGCTTATGCAACCGGTGGTGAGACTGCCGATGTAGGTGACCTGGTACGCACAATAATCGTGGACAGCACAGTTACCTGCCGCATGAAACGCAGTGATGTGATCAACAACGCCAACATCCGTCCGGGTGACGTGATTGTAGGTCTGGCATCGTTCGGCAAGGCAACATATGAGAAGGAGTACAACGGAGGTATGGGCAGCAACGGACTTACCAGCGCCCGTCACGACGTATTCGGAAAGGATATCGCCAAGAAATATCCTGAGACATATGACCATGCAGTTCCAGAGGAACTTGTCTATTCGGGCGGTCTGAACCTTACCGATGCAGTCAAGGACTCTCCTCTGGATGCAGGCAAACTGGTGCTCTCTCCCACCCGCACATACGCTCCAGTGGTAAAGAAGCTGCTCGATGCACTGCGCCCTCAGATTCACGGAATGGTACACTGCTCAGGCGGTGCCCAGACCAAGATTCTGCATTTTGTTGAGGGTGTACACGTAATCAAGGATAACCTCTTCCCCATCCCGCCCCTGTTCCGCACCATTCAGGAGCAGAGCAAGACAGAGTGGAAAGAGATGTACAAGGTATTCAACTGCGGTCACCGCTTTGAGGTCTACCAGCCTAAGGAATATGCACAGCAAGTTATAGACATAAGCAAGTCATTCGGCATCGATGCCCGGATCATCGGCCGCATAGAACCCTCCGACCACACTCACCTGACCATCCACAGCCCCTACGGAATATTTGAATACTAAAATGATACAATTGGGGTCTGTCCCCTTTTGTACTATTTTCAAAAACAGTACAAAAGGGGACAGACCCCAATTGTATCATTTTTACCAATCTATATCACCACTTCCGGAACGTGTCTTGCTTATGCGGTCATATGAAAGCCTTCCCGATATATCGCCCGATCCAGACAACCTGGCAACCACATTTCGTGCATGACCGCTCACATCTATATCTCCGCTACCTCCAACACTTGCCGTAAGAGTACCGTCAATTACAACATTCACTATTTCAACATCTCCCGATCCTGCCAAAGAAATAGTCAGATCTTCAGCCTTGATTCTGGCGGCATCCCAATCTCCGCTGCCCGTGACGCTCACGCTAACATCAGCTGCATCAATCTTAGAAGCCTTGATTTCTCCCGATCCTGAGACCGATGTTTCAAGCACATCACATTTAATATCCTTAGTCACTATATCTCCGCTACCTGATACTCTTAGAATCAACTCGCCTTCATTTGTAATATCCGTCTTGCAGACAATACTCCCACTTCCGGACATAGCAAGCTGGTTAATCTCAGGCGATCCCACCTTAACCCTAAGACGTACATTACGGTAACGCGCCGGATCTATTGATATTTCCAATACGCCGCGATTGACTTCAGTATGAAGACGGCCGAAGTACTCCTCATCACCCTCCACAACCACATACTGCTCATCGGACTGCTCATAAATAACATCAAACGGACATGTATTTCTGATGCCGTCAAATCCTTCTACCCTACGCTCCTCACGGTCACAATCAGTAAAATCCATATTCCTGGTAGAAAGCCAGACAACCTGAGCATCAGTAAAAACACAAGAATTGAACAAAGCACAAACAGCAAAAGCCAAATAAGAAAAGGTCTTCATTTTATATATAAGTATTATAGTTTTATCAGATACACCCTAAAGACGAAACCCAAAGAGAATTGTTACAAAAAACAGAGCAAAAGATTCCATTTGCAGTAGCTGAACTATCAGGTTAGGGAGCATCGTGAAGAGGCGTAAAGCGGAGCCCCCTGGAGGATCCCGTTAAGAACGCCGCTTGTTCGAGAAACGTTCGACCCCGCCAGGGGGCGATAAGGACGAGTTCGGCGTTTAGGGTCCGGAAGGGAGGCGGAGTAGCCTCGGAGCGTTGTCTCCCTAACCTGATAGTTCAGCGGAAGCCTCGGAACGTTGCGTCCCCAAAAGGGCTAGTAAAGCGTTATTGAATCTCCTGCAGATTATAAGGAGTCTCCTGATAAACGTAATAGTTGAGCCAGTTGGCATAGAAAAGGTTTGCATGAGCGCGCCAACGGTCCAACGGTCGCTGCGACGGATCATCGTTCCTGTAGTAGTGTTTAGGTTTCTCTATAGGAAGTCCCTTATCCAGGTCACGCCTATACTCCTTGTCCAGAGTATCCGGAGAGTACTCCATGTGTCCGGTAATGAAAATCTCACGCCCCCTGCGGGCAGAAACCATAAACACCCCAGCCTCATCGGACTCCGAGAGAATCTTGAGTTCCGGATGCAAAAGTATATCCTCCCTGCGAACCTCAGAGTGACGGCTGTGAGGAGCATAGAACTCATCATCAAACCCGCGGAATATAGGCAGCGGCTCATCAATCGTGGTATGTTTGAATATGCCGAACATCTTCTCTGCAAGCGGATACTTAGGCACGCCATAGAAATGATACATCGCAGCCTGTGCTGCCCAGCATATATACAATGTCGATGTCACATGAGTGCGTGCCCAGTCAAATATCTCCGTAAGCTCATCCCAATATGAGACCTCCTCAAACTCCATCTGCTCCAGCGGGGCACCGGTAACTATAAACCCATCAAACTTCTGGTCACGCATGCTGTCAAAAGTCTCATAGAACACCTTCATGTGCTCCACAGGGGTATTCTTGGAGGTATGGCTGTGCAGTTTCATCAGTTTGAGTTCAATCTGAAGAGGTGTGTTGGAGAGCAGACGTATAAGGTCTGTCTCTGTGGTAATCTTGATGGGCATAAGGTTAAGCACCACTATACGCAGCGGACGGATGTCCTGGCTGGTGGCGCGGCTGGTGTCCATAACGAAGATATTCTCACCCTTGAGAATCTCTATGGCAGGCAGTTTGTCGGGTAATTTAAGAGGCATATCCGGACCGATTATAATAAAAACCGAAATATCCACAGCCCCCGAAAAGGGACTGTGAATACATCGGCAAAGTTAGTTAATCTTAAAACAACTTGGATTTATTATCATATTTTGGCAAAAGCCTGATCAAGATCAGCAATAATGTCGTCAACATGCTCAACACCGATTGAAAGACGTACCGTTGTGGGAGTTATGTGCTGCTCGGCCAGCTCCTTTGAAGTCATCTGTGAGTGTGTGGTGGTGTAAGGATGTATCACAAGACTCTTTACATCGGCCACGTTAGCCAGCAGTGAGAAAATCTGCAGTGAGTCAATGAACTTCCAGGTTTCCTCCTGAGTGCCGTTGATCTCGAATGTGAAGATTGATCCGCCACCGTTGGGGAAATACTTCTTGTAGAGTTCATGGTCAGGATGGTTGGGCAGTGAAGGATGGTTAACCTTGGCAACCTTGGGGTTCTTGGCCAGGTAATCAACTACCTTGAGTGCGTTCTCCACGTGACGCTCAATGCGCAGAGGCAGAGACTCGACACCCTGCAGCAGAATCCAAGCGTTGAATGGGCTGATGGCGGCACCGGTATCACGCAGGATGACGGCACGGATACGGGTTACGAATGCGGCTGCACCGGCTACATCGGCAAATACTGCACCGTGATAAGAGGGATCGGGCTTGGCCAGTGTGGGATACTTGTCGGGGTTGGCCTTCCAGTTGAATGTACCGCCGTCAACGATAACGCCACCCAATGATGAACCGTGACCGCCTATGAACTTGGTTGCGGAGTGCACCACAATGTCTGCTCCATGCTCCAGCGGACGGATAAGGATAGGTGCAAACGTGTTGTCCACGATGAATACGATACCGTGCTTGTGGGCAATCTCAGCTACAGCCTCCAGATTGGTGACATCACTGTTGGGATTACCGAATGTCTCGGCATAGATTGCCTTGGTGTTGGGGCGGATAGCTGCCTCAAGAGCCTCCAGGTCATTCACCTTAACAATGGTGTTGCTTATACCCTGGGTTGAAAGTGTGTGTGTTATCAGGTTGAATGATCCGCCGTACAGATTGTCGGCAGCCACGATGTGATCACCGGCCTGGGCAATGTTCTGCAGGGCGTATGTTACTGCAGCTGCACCCGATGCAACTGCCAGACCGGCTACACCACCCTCAAGAGCGGCAACGCGCTTCTCCAGCACATCCTGTGTGGAGTTGGTCAGACGGCCGTAGATATTACCGGCATCGCGCAGACCAAAACGGTCAGCAGCATGCTGTGAGTTACGGAACACATAAGATGTGGTCTGATAGATAGGTACTGCGCGTGCATCGGACGCGGGATCGGGCTGCTCCTGGCCTACATGAAGTGCCAGAGTCTCAAGATGAAGTTTGTTGTTTGCCATAGTTGTATGTTTTTTATCGTTATTTCGTTTTTGTTCTTTTGACGATGCAAAGTTACGGCGGATAGAAAATTCCACCAAACACATTGCATTATTAAGGAAAAACTTCCTACCTTTGCGCAAATTCAAAGAAAATAAACCAACAAATTCAACAATAAACTATGGAAAAGGAGAATATTTCAACTCTGATTGAGCCCAAAGCCGGCGAGCTGGATGCCACCGACATCAAGATCCTAACCTGCCTGCAGGATAATTCACGTCTTACCACCAAGGAACTTGCAGCCAAGGTGCACCTGTCCACCACCCCGGTATTCGAGCGCCAGAAACGCCTGGAGCGCGAGGGCTATATAAAGAAGTATATAGCAGTGCTGGACCCCGAGAAACTGAATCTGGGATTCGTGGTATTCTGTTGCGTCAAGCTCCGTGAAATGACCCGCGATACCGCCCACAGCTTTGAGGAGGCCGCCCGTAATATGAAAGAGGTGGCAGAATGCTACAACATATCGGGAGAATTCGACTACCTTCTCAAAGTCTATTGCCCCGACATGCGCAGTTATAAGGAGTTCATCATGAACGTACTGGGCACCACCGATACCGTAGGCTCCATCCAGTCCATGTTCGTAATGAGTCCCATCAAAAAGACCTTCGGCCTCTCGATTTAACACAGCGGAATTTAGGGTTGTTGACGTAGAAACTACGGGCCTTAGGCCCTATCCCTCCCACCGCTTCGCGGCGGGCCCCAACCGGCGGGCTAAAGCCCTACTGCTCAGGCACGAATGTCCGCCGGACATTCTCTAACGGCCATCGCGACCGTTCACGAGGCCACGGGCGGCCACGCCATCCAAACTTACCC
>JAZSKJ010000012.1:0-42382 GCA_045534785.1 Bacteroidaceae bacterium
TCCGGAGCTATATCCGATACTATAATAACGATAGAATCAAACTAAGGCTAAAAGGAAAGAGTCCGGTGCAATACCGAACTCTATTCCAAACTAAGGCCTAGCAATTAATGTTAAACCGTCCAACTTTTGGGGGTCACATCAAATTAATCCAAACCTTTTTTAATGTCGCGGGTTGTGACGCAAAGGGGTTGTTTAACTTTGCGGCGTTTTCAAAAATGATACTGACCTTTGCCCTGGGTGGCGGTGCCAAAGTTGATGGCATTCTTGGGGCAGCGGTGATAGCAGCTCATGCAATTGGTGCAATGGCCGTTCCAGTGGGGGCGGTCATTTTGCATTGTGATGTTCTGGAGCGGGCAGTTCTTGGCGCAGATGCCGCAGCCTATGCAGGCGTCCGATACCGTGAACTTGCGGTCGGTTATGAGCAGACCGTAGAACAGGGGCTTGAGAATGTTTGATTTGAGGAATGTCTTGCTGCCGCGCAACTTGTCAAAATTACCCTTAATCTGCTGCTTTATAAGGCCGATGACCTGACTGAGGCTCTCTTTTGTGCCGTCAATCTTGCGTTTGGCGTTCTCCGGGGTGTCCAGACTGAAACCGGGCAGGTTGATGTAGGTCTCTGGCATCTGGAATGAGAAGAAAGCATCCAACTGCAATCCCTGTTTGCTGAGGTCCTTGCAGAGATGCTCATATGTAAGACCCGTCTGGTCCCCGCATGTGCAGGCTGCGAATATGTAAGCCGGTTTTCCCTTGACGGTGGCCGTGCGCAGGAACTCCGATACCAACTTGGGTACGGACCATGAATAGACGGGAAAGACTATTCCCAGTGCCTCATCGGGGCCGAATTCCAATGCCGCTGCCTGTCGGGTGGCCTCGGGGATGAATATCATGTTGTCATCACCGAGCTCCTTGGAAAGGGTATCGGCCACAAAGCGGCTGTTGCCGCATCCGGAGTACCAGAGTATCATATCACAAAATCCATTTTAATGTCATTGTCATCGGTGGGCACGGAGGGCAGTTTCTGGCAGTCAAAGCAGACTCCAGCCTTAAGTGCGTGCAGCAGCTGTGGCAGCAGACGGTCGTAGAATCCGCGACCTCGGCCCATTCGGTTACCCTGGGCGTCAAATGCACGTCCGGGAACAATCACAAGGGTTATGGGACTCAGGTCCGTTACATGCTCGCCTGTGGGTTCGGGTATGCTGAAACTCTCCCCCGGCGTAAGGGCTTGTGTTCCCGTGTATCGCTTCACCACAAGGTCCTCTCCCTGTATTGACGGCAGGTAGAAACGTTTTCCGGCAGCTGTCCATTTCTCAATGAAAACTGGTGTCTGTACTTCATCGTCCATTGACCAGTATATCAGAATGTCGGTTGCATCCTTAAATGCCTGATTCTGCTCCAGACGCTGCCAGATTGCGGCAGACTGTTCGGCTTTGGTGTCAGGGCTCATTATGCTTACAAGGCGCTTGATGCGCTGGCGGGCCATCTTCTTGTCATCATGCATGGCCTGCATGCTATATTCGCAGCCGCAGTAGCGCTGGTTATAGAAATCCTGCTCCTTTATAATCTGAGAGCGGCGTTCCTGCAGCCCTCCCTGGCGCCAGTTCCTGTCCCAGAAGGTCAGGCCCGGAAACTGTGATGCAGCCCAATTGCCAGCCTCGACTATCTGGTCGTGGCGTTTCCATCGGCTTGAATCTAGGGTGGAGGTAAACAGAGTGAATCCGTGTTCCGATGCATACCTGGCGGCACTCAAGAGACGCATCTTGAAACACTCCAGACAACGGGCTCCGCGCTCGGGTTCAGCTTCCAGTCCTTTTATGCAGCACTGCCATGCGGCGTGGTCATAATCGGCATCTACGATATCAAGCCCCAGGCTTAAGGCATATCGGGAGCACTCCTCTTTGCGTACCAGATACTCCTCATAGGGAAATATGTTGGGGTTGCAGTAGTAGACGGTGGGCTTGTAATCATTAGCCAGCATCCACTCTATGATTGCTCCGCTGCATGGCGCGCAGCATGTGTGCAGCAGGATTTTTTCCATCAGTGATGACTCTTTTTTGAGCAGTCGGGGCAGATGCCCTTGGCCATATAGTTGACTGTCTCAACCTGATATCCTTCAGGATAATTTAACATCGGAACAGGCAGTTCCTCCAGACAGAAGGTGCGGTGGCAGACCTCGCAATGGAAATGCACGTGACGGTCATCGTCAATATCGCCGTGCGCGTGGCAGAGTTCATATCGGACCCCCTCACAGCCGTCATCAATCTGATGCAGGAGGTGATGCTCCTTGAACAGGGTCAGAGTACGGAAAATGCCGGATTTATCAATTGTATCTATTGCATCCTCCAGTTCGGCCATAGTGACGGGATGGTGGCTGTCAGCAAGTGCTTTCAAGATCAGAACCCTGTTGGGGGTTGGCTTGATGCCATGCTCATTCAATATAGTATCCGGTTTCTCCATTTTTCTTGTTAAAGTGTTCAAAGATACACAAAAATAACCGTCCCTTTTGCGTAATTTTGCAACGGATTATCATACCATAAACAAATACCCTATGCAGAAAATCATTATTCTTGATTTCGGATCGCAGACCACCCAACTCATTGGACGCAGAGTGAGAGAAATGGACACCTTCTGCGAGATTTTGCCTTATAACAAATTCCCTGCCGATGACCCCGATGTGATTGGCGTGATCCTGAGCGGATCGCCCCTGAGTGTATATGCCGATGACGCTTTCCGTCCCGACCTGTCGGGCATAATAGGCAAGTACCCGGTTCTGGGTATCTGCTATGGCGCACAACTTTTGAGTTATACCTATGGCGGTAAGGTGGAGCAGGCTGGCACACGTGAGTACGGACGCGCCAACCTGGGATTCATAGCCGATGACTGCCCGCTGTTTAAGGGATTTGATAAGGGTTCTCAGGTTTGGATGAGTCATGGTGATTCTATTACCGCAATTCCTGCTGGTTACACCGTGACAGCATCAACCGACAGCGTAAAATATGCCGCATTCCAGAATACGGATAAACGCGTATGGGGTGTTCAGTTCCATCCCGAGGTGGAGCATTCGCTTCAAGGCCGCCTGCTGCTGGAGAATTTTGTGGTAGGTATCTGCGGCAGCCGCAGGGAGTGGACATCGGACTCTTTCATTGAGAAGACGGTGGCTGAGCTCAAGGCCCAGTTGGGTAATGACAAGGTGGTGCTTGGACTTAGCGGAGGTGTGGATTCATCGGTCGCAGCCGTTCTGCTCAACAAAGCAATTGGCCATAACCTGACCTGCATATTCGTCAATCACGGTCTGCTTCGCAAGAACGAGTTCGTTGACGTAATGAATGATTACGAATGTCTGGGCCTGAACGTAAAGGGTGTGGATGCATCGGAACTGTTCTTCAAGGACCTTAAGGGTGTAACGGAGCCGGAGCAGAAACGAAAGATCATCGGCCGCGACTTCATTGAAGTGTTTGATGCCGAGGCACGTAAGATAACAGGCGCCAAGTGGCTGGCTCAGGGTACCATCTATCCGGACCGTATTGAAAGCCTTAACATTACTGGAAAGACCATCAAGAGTCACCATAATGTAGGCGGTCTGCCCCAGAAAATGGGTCTCCAGTTGTGCGAACCTCTCAAGTGGCTCTTTAAGGATGAGGTCCGTGCCATAGGACGCCGTCTCGGAATACCCGAGCATCTGATAGGCCGTCATCCGTTCCCAGGTCCCGGTCTGGCTGTCCGTATTATAGGTGATATCACCCCTGAGAAAGTTGCAGTTCTCCAGGAGGCCGATGCCATTTACATAAACGGTCTGCGCGAGTGGGGCCTGTATGACAAGATATGGCAGGCCGGCGCTATACTACTGGCTGACCGCACAGTTGGCGTGATGGGCGATGAACGCACGTTTGACAATGCTGTTGCACTACGTGCAGTAACCAGTATCGATGCTATGACGGCCGATTGGGCTGAACTCCCCTACAAGTTTATGCACTGGGTAAGCAACGAGATAATCAACAAGGTAAAAGGCGTGAACCGCGTCTGCTACGATATCTCCTCCAAACCGCCAGCCACAATAGAGTGGGAATAACTCCAAAGGACACATTAGGGTCTGACTCTTTTGTGTCCTTTTATTTTTTTAGTATATTCGCTGAAGTTTTTATAGGATTATCCAACTAATAACTGACCAATATGAAAAAATCAACCCTGCTTATGTGCCTGGGTGCAGCTGTGATGCTGCTTCCCGGCTGCAAGAACAACAACAGTTACGAGTATCCGTTCCAGAATCCCAACCTCAAGGTAGAGAAGAGGGTGGATAACCTGCTTTCACTTCTTACCCCACAGGAGAAGATAGGCCTTATGATGAACGGTTCAATATCAATTGACCGTTTTGACATTCCGGCTTACAACTGGTGGAATGAGGCCTGCCACGGAATCTGCTATGACGATGTGACTGTATTCCCGCAGGTGATAGCCTTAGGTGCCACATTCGATGCACCCCAGCAGTTGGAAATCTATACCGCCGTGTCCGATGAGGCCCGCGCCGTATGGAACACCACAAACCATCATCAGATGGGCGTAAACCAGACCAACAGCAGCATCTGGCATCAGGGCCTTTCATTCTGGTGTCCCAACGTGAACATTTTCCGTGATCCCCGCTGGGGACGCGGTCAGGAGACTCCGGGTGAGGATCCCTATCTGAACGCCGTTATGGGTACCCAGACCGTAAAGGGTATGCAGGGCAATGACAAGAAATACCTTAAGCTGCACTCTTGCGCCAAGCACTATGCAGTTCACAGCGGACCGGAGCCTCTGCGCCACCAGTTCAACGTGAGCGTATCAGGACGTGACCTGTGGGAGACCTACCTGCCGGCATTCAAGAGCCTGGTTCAGGACGGAAACGTACAGGAGGTTATGTGCGCATATCACCGTTACGAGGGTGAGCCCTGCTGCGCCAGCGACCGTCTGCTGCAGGACATACTGCGTAACAAGTGGGGATTCAAGGGTCTGGTGGTAACAGACTGCGGCGCCATTGGTGATTTCTTCAACGCCCGCCAGCACGGCACCCATAAGGATGCTGCCAGCGCATCGGCCGATGCAATCCTGTCCGGTGCTGACATTGAGTGCGGTACCAGTTACCGTGCACTTACACAGGCAATGGAGCAGGGTCTTATCACCGAGGCTGATATTGACGTGAACGTACGCCGTATCCTAAAGGCCCGTTTTGAGCTGGGTATGTTTGATCCCGCCGAGAACCTGCCTTGGGCAAACCTGGGTCTTGATGACCTGAGCAGCCCCGCTCATACCGCTCTTGCCAGCAAGGCAGCCCACGAGGCAATCGTACTGCTCAAGAACCAGAACAATATCCTGCCGCTGAGCAAGAACAAGAAGATTGCCGTGGTAGGTCCCAATGCCGATGACGCCCGCGTTATCCTGGGCAACTACAACGGTTATCCCACAGCAGCCAATGCCAAGACCATCCTGGACGGAATCCGCGAGGCTGTTCCCGGCGCCGAGATCATATATGAGAAGGGTTGTGACCTGAACGCCGCATCAATCACCACACACTATGTGGGTCAGATAAACGGCGGCAAGGGTCTGCATGCAGAGTACTACAACACTCTGGACTGGACCGGCAATGTTGTAGCCCGCGTTGACTATGACGAGCCTCTGAGCCTCAACACCACATCTCCCGCTCTGGCACGTGAGGACTGCCCCTGGGCCGAGGGAGTTAACATGACCGGTTTCTCAGCCAAATACACCGGCAGCTTTACAGCCGATTATACCGGTGATATGGTTTACAGCGTACGCGGAAGCTCACGCTACACATTCAAGGTAAACGGTAAGACCATTGCCGAGAATGCTGGTCAGGGTGGTGGCCGTGGCGGATTCGGCGGATTTGGCGGATTCGGCCGTGGCGGTGCTCCCGCAACCACATTCAAGGTAGAGAAGGGCAAGACTTACGATATCTCAATCGAGCTCAGCCAGCCCGAGGCACGTTCGGCTTCATTCTCATTCGATATCTACAGCCGCGGTCCGGTGGACTTTGCAAAGGTCGTGGAGAAGGTTTCAAAGGCTGATGTAATTGTAATGGTAAGCGGTATCTCATCGGACATAGAGGGTGAGGGACATGACCGTTCGTCAATAGAGCTTCCCGAGGTTCAGCAGCAGCTTCTTGCAGAGCTTGACGCTACCGGCAAACCCATCGTTCTGGTAAACGTATCAGGCAGTGCCATAGGATTCGGTAATGTGGAGAGCAAGTATGACGCCCTTATCCAGGCTTGGTACGGCGGTCAGGCTACCGGTCAGGCCGTGGCCGATGTGCTGTTCGGTGACTACAACCCCGCTGGCCGTCTGCCGGTTACATTCTACGCATCTACTGACCAGCTGCCTGATTTCCAGGACTACTCAATGGATAACCGCACCTACCGTTACTTCAAGGGCCAGCCTCTGTACGCTTTCGGTTACGGACTGAGCTACACCACATTCAGCTACGGTGACGCCAAGACATCGGGCAAGGCCAAAAACATGACTTTGACCGTTCCTGTTACCAATACCGGTAAGAAAGACGGCGATGAGGTAATCCAGGTATATGTAAAGGCTCTTGACAATGCCGACGCTCCCATCAAGTCATTGGCAGGTTTCGCCCGCGTAAACATCGCTGCCGGTCAGACACAGAACGTGACTGTTGAACTTAACAAGGACGCATTCAGTTTCTATGATGAGGCAACCGACGGCCTTAAGTTCCGTCCCGGCCGTTACGCCATCCTTTACGGCGGCTCATCACTTGACAAGGACCTCAAGAGCATCGAGGTAAAACTTTAAGTACACAGAAGGACGGTTCATTCCTTGCTCGGAAAGAGTCAATGGGCGAACCGTCCTTTCTTTTACCCGTTCTATTTCAATCCGACATACATGAAACGTTCATTACTAACCTTACATTTGATATGTGTTGCATTGGTTCTCAACGCCCAAACGGTTGATTTCCGTGGGGTGAACCATTGCGGAATCTATCCCGATGAGAAAAACCTTCTTAAAGAGTGGCCCGAGGGTGGGCCTGAGAAACTATGGGTGGTGAATGATGCAGGCAAAGGCAACTCCAGCGCATTGGTGAGTGACGGATTCATCTACACCGCAGGTCTTACGGATGACGAGCAGCAGGAACGGCTAACCTGTTACAGGCTGGACGGTACACAGGTCTGGCAGGTGATCTACGGA
Organism: Bacteroidaceae bacterium; assembly: GCA_045534785.1. Taxonomy (GTDB): domain Bacteria; phylum Bacteroidota; class Bacteroidia; order Bacteroidales; family Bacteroidaceae; genus Colenecus. The sequence continues at coordinate 7,195 of JAZSKJ010000012.1, forward strand.
CACGCCTGGACAAAATCATATCAGGAGACACGTTCCACTCCGGTCATAGACGGAGACCGTCTCTATATGGTCAGCAACATGGGAGAACTGGTCTGTCTCAACCGTGCTGACGGCAAGATTCTCTGGACCGTGGATTATTGGAATAAGTATGGCCTTACTCCCAATGACCAGGGTATCTGCGAGCATCCTTTAATTGACGGGGACAAGGTTATAGTGACTACCTGCGGTAAGGAGATATGTATGGTTGCTTTCAATAAAAAGACCGGTGATGTTATCTGGGAGACCAAGGGATTCGGTGATAACGCCACCTATTTCACATCGCGTATCATAGAGTGGAACGGGCATCGGCAGGTGATAAGCGGAACCGAGATGCACATATTCGGTGTGGATCCCGAGACCGGCAAGATGATCTGGAATGACAGCCAGTGGACATCTGATCCCGCCACCAAGAGATGGCTCTACTCCATGATCAACACTCCGGTGTTCTACAAAGGCAAGTTGCTGGTAAGCCTGGGTGACGGTCACGGCTGCACTATGTATGAAATGGCCGATGACCTGTCGGGCGTAAAACTGCTCTGGAAGAACAAGGAGATAGACTTTTATATGGGCGGAATGGTTGAGATTGACGGCGTAATCTACGGCAGCACGGGCGATAAGCACAAGTGGGCAGCCGTGGATATAGAGACGGGTAATGTGCTCTATCACGAGCAGTGGGCCGGAGGCAAAGGCCGAGGTGCACTCATCATGGCCGACGGAATGTTCTATATGTTCGATGAACGTCGCGGTACCCTGGGCCTGGCTCGCATCAATCCGGAGAAACTTGATGTAGTGAGTGAATTCCGCGTAACCGATGGCGCCGGAGCCAGTTTCTCACACCCCACCATATTTGACGGCATCATGTACGTTCGTCGCGGCACCGCCCTGATGGCCTATAAAATAGCACAATAGTATCTGATCCTAATGTGCGCTCGAACACAGAACGTATCACACGGGCAAGCGGCTTCTAATCTTCCTGTTCTATCGGTCTGATGGTCGCTGTTTTATTCTCCAGACACAGTTCCATCAGAATGTCGCAACGTTCGTAGGCATTATTCTTCAGCGGTATCTCCTTGAATCCCAATTTGCGATAAAGAGCAATGGAGGCTTCCAAGCGGGTGTTGCCTTCGAGAAAGATTCGTTTTACATCATGACTGCGGGCATAGTCTACTAATGCCTCGCCCAGTTGGCGACCGATGCCTTTTCCCTGTGCATCTGGAGAGACTGCCATCTTTGCCAGCTCGTGACAGTCAGATTCAGGATGCGGTTTCAGCGCACAGCAACCCACAACCTGTCTGCTTTCGTCTATAGCCAGAAATATCTGCCCACCATGTCCGATAATGTTGTCATCGATATGTGCAAATGTGTCAAGATCAGACTGCTCCAGTCTGAACCAGGTCTCTATCCACTGCTTGTTCAGTTGGATAAAGTCCTGCTTGTATTGCGGCTCGTATGTGACAATTCGTATCATTAATTGCAAAAGTACACCTTTCTGGTTCTTCCGCAATTTAGTTGAAAAGACAAGTCTTTGTTTGAGTTTCTTCAGTTAAGTCATATTATCTTGTTATCAACTTCGTTTTACTCTCACTCTACCCATACTCTAGGCATACCCTTGGCATACCCTTCCCATACTCTACCCATATCCTACCCATACTCATTGAGTAAGCTTAGAGCGAGACTAGAGTATGCCTAGGAGCAGCCTATAGTATGGTTAGAAGCAGCCTAGACTATGCCTAGACTATGGCTAAGAGCAGCCTTTCAACTAAATTGCGGAAGAACCACCTTTCTTAGCATTTGTGCAATTCCATAACAATGGTATTTACTTATTTTAGATGTTCTTATATATATAATAAGGTCTAGTAAACTTGAAGCAGATGATTGTAAGTTTAATCTTTAAGTTTAGAGGTGCATGTATAATACATGGGTAAACATAAACCTAAACCTTGCAGAATGAAACGATTTGTTGTTTCCCAAAATTCACATTTTTCTTTTTACTGAAAAGAATAAATCTATGTACCCTCCCCCTTCTCATTCCACTATCTACTATACAGCCAATCTATGACCATCGTTTTGTTATATCTCATTTTGCAAATTATATTACACATGATATTATGTGCAAATACACATATAACAAAATTACTAATCAATTGCTTTGGGGGTATCTTTCGGATTATAGCAAGAAAACTCGCCAATTAGCAGTTATTTAGCGTTTTGGCGAGTTTTCTTTTGAGTTTTCGAAAAATAACTTTGAAAAGAATCTTCTCATTATATAACATGTTTGACATAAAAGACGCGGAATGCCATTCTTATTTCATCTCTCACTCTTCGAAACTCGGATATAACAAAATCCTTACTTCCAATTACTTTAGAAGGGTCGTCGAAACCGATGTGAATATGTTTGCCGACTTTGCCAACAAAAGTGGGGCATGTCTCATTAGCCCCTCCACAGACTATTATCACATAGTCCCATGGTTCATCCAGATATTCTTTGACATTTCGGGGTACATGATGGGATATGTCTATCCCTATTTCTGCCATTACTGATATAGCCAAAGGGTGAACATGTTCGGCAGGCGACGTTCCTGCGGAATACACTTCTTGGTGGCTATCAAATAACTGAAGAAAGCCATGTGCCATTTGGCTACGGCAACTATTGCCTGTGCATAAAACAAGGATTCTCATAGGAATAAGTTAAAAAGATAGCCCAATAGAATTATAAACAGCGTAATGGTACCGAAGAAGATACCGATGAGCCGCCATGTCATGACTTTCTTTAGAAGGGTGGCTTCGGGTAGCGACAATCCTACTACTGCCATCATGAAGGCAATGGCAGTGCCAAGAGGAATGCCCTTGGCTACGAATACTTCGATAATGGGAACTATGCCAGCAGCGTTGGCATACATCGGAACGGCAAGAACGACTGCAAGAGGCACGGCAAACCAGTTGTCGCGAGCCATGTAGGTCTCAAAGAAACCCTCTGGCACGAAGCCGTGCATCATGGCTCCGATGCCGATACCAATGATGACATAAAGCAGCACACCACGCACGATGCCCCATGCCTCACGGAGAATGGATGGCAGACGGCGGGTGAAGCTGACGTGCTCAGCCTCCCATGCTTCTGTCTGCTGTGTGGACTGCATCTGAATTTGTTTCACCCAGTCACTTAATAGCGGTTCAAGCTGCATTCTTCCTAAAAGGAAGCCGCCAATCATTCCGAGCAGGATGCCGCTAACGACATAGATGGCTGTGACCTTCACGCCAAACGAACCAAGAAACATTGCTACGGCTACCTCGTTGACTAACGGCGAAGTGATGAGAAAGGCGAGAGTGACACCGAGCGGTATGCCTCCTTTGACGAAGCCGATGAACAAGGGGATGGACGAACAGGAGCAGAACGGGGTGATGGCTCCGAAGAGTGAGGCAAGCAGATACTGCAAGCCATAGAGACGGTGAGTCATGAGATAGTTCCTCAGTCGCTCTGTCGGGAAGTAGGCATTCACCACCCCCATCAATGCGCTGATGAGGAACAGCAGCATCAGTATCTTCAGTGAGTCATAGACGAAGAAGTCGAGGGCTGAGCCGAGACGACTATCCGCACTCAGCCCCATGACCTCAAAGATCAACCAGTCGGCAAAAGTCTGAATCATAAGCCCAGCAGTTTCTTCACATCAGCCTCTGATGGGACTGTACCTTTGATTTTTACCACTCCATCAACGACTACGGCAGGAGTAGCCATGATGTTATACTCCATTACTTTCATAATGTCGGTGACGTACTCCACCTGGGCATCTACTCCATTTTCTTTCACTACTTTCTCTACTACTTCGAGTGCCTTGTGACAACGGCTGCACCCAGAGCCTAAAACCTTGATTTCCATATTATGTTGTTTATTTAAAATAATGTCTTGTCTGATTGGCTATTCTCACCAGGAACAGCATGACGGGAACCTCTACCAGTACGCCGACCACCGTTGCCAAGGCCGCACCCGACTGCAAACCGAAGAGAGATACGGCCACAGCCACTGCCAACTCGAAGAAGTTGCTGGCTCCGATCATTCCTGCCGGTGCTGCAACAGAATGGGGCAACCGCCACACCCATGCCCATCCGTAGGCGATGGTGAATATGAGGAACGTCTGCAGAACGAGTGGCACAGCTATCAGCAGGATGTGCAGCGGGTTCTGGAGGATGGTATCGCCCTGAAATGAGAAGAGGAGAATGAGTGTGAGTAACAATCCGAATGGGGTTACATTATCGAACTTGTGAACAAACGTCTCTTCGAAATACTTCTTGCCTCGCCTGCTGATGACCTGCATGCGTGTGAACATGGCCACAACGAGCGGAATCACCACGAAGAGCAGGACGGAGAGCAACAGCGTGTCCCAGGGAATTGAGACACCGCTCACGCCCAACAGGAAGGCAACGACGGGTGCAAAGGCCACAAGGATGATCAGGTCGTTGACAGCCACCTGCACCAGCGTATAGGCTGCATCGCCCTTTGACAGCTGCGACCACACGAAGACCATCGCCGTGCAGGGTGCTGCACCCAGCAGTACGGCTCCAGCCACATACTCGCCAGCCAGCGACTCTGGGATGAGAGCCTTGAACACCACATGGAAGAACAGCCACGCAATGCCGAACATCGTGAACGGCTTGATGAGCCAGTTAGTGACGCAGGTTACAACGAGGCCCTTGGGATGACGTCCCACGTTCCTGATGCTCTCAAAATCTACCTTGAGCATCATCGGATAAATCATCAGCCAAATAAGGATAGCTACGGGTATCGACACATGGGCAAATTCCCACTTACCTAATGTCTGAGGAATGTCTGGTATGTATCTCCCCACCATCATACCCAGTGCAATACAGACCATCACCCAGAGTGTGAGGTATTTCTCAAATGTTTTCATCTCATTATTTTTTGATTGCATGTTTAACTATTACAGCTGCACTTGAGCAGTTGCACACCTTTGATGTCAACGAGATAGAACTGTTGCATCTTCTTCTTGATTTCATCACGGACAGTGCGGAACACAGTCATGATTTCCTCGTCTGTTCCTGTTGCTGATGCAGGATCTTCAAAGCCAATGTGCAGGCGTTTGCCAACCTTTCCAGTAAATACCGGACAGGATTCGTTGGCGCCACCGCAGACGGTGATGACGAAATCCCATTCTTCAGCGAGAAACAGTCCAACGCTCTTAGGCTTTTCGTCACTCAGATCAATGTCCACTTCTTTCATGGCCTTGATGGCATAGGGATTGACTTCGCTTACTGGTTTTGTACCTGCAGACTCTACAATTAGATCATGGTCAAACGAGCGCAAATAGCCCATCGCCATCTGACTGCGGCAACTATTACCGGTACAAAGGATAAGTATTCGCATCATGTTTTATGCAATAAAAATTGTGTAACAATAATATATTCCTACGAGAACAAAGAGGACTGCCACCACGAGGGTTGCCCATTGTTCTATCTGCTGTATACGGCCATAGAAGCGTCCTATCTCTCCGGCACTGAACGTCAGCAGCCATGCTACGATGAGCACAGGCAAGGCTGTGGCAATGGCAAAGACCACGGGCAGCAGATAGCCCATCTGAGCCGTAGCTGACATGGGGATAAGCATTCCGAAATAAAACATGCCGCTCGTAGGACAGAAGGCCATTGCGAACAGTAGGCCCAGCATAAACGCTCCACAGCCACCTTTCTTAGCCAGACCTTCAGCACCGCCCTGGAATCCGAATTGCGGCAGGTTCAGGCGATGACCAAGCAACATCAGCACTCCGATGACGATGAGCAGCGGGCCAAGCAGCAACTCGCCCCAATGGGCAATGGTGCTCTGAATGCCGAACATCGAGGCACCCTGTCTGAGAATGCTGATGAGAATGATGCCCAGCAACGTATAAGCCACGATGCGCCCAAGAGTATAAAGCAATCCCTTGCGGAAGGCATTATTGCGGTTCTCAATGTCCTTGCCGATATAACCGATGGCAGCGATATTCGTAGCCAGCGGACAGGGTGAGATAGCTGTCAGCAGCCCCAGCAGAAAGGCCGTTAGCACTGGTGTGGTGCTGTTGCCGAGCAATGTCTGAAGCCATTCCATACGCTACTTCAAGGCTTGATTGATATGTTGTTGCAATCCCAACTTGAACTTGTCTGGATTGGAACGGGCATTGCCAAAGGCGTACTCAGTAAGATTCTCTGCTTTCTCCTTGCCATTCTTATGACTGACAAGAAAGAGTGAAGACCAAGTAACCTGGTACTTCTCTACAATCGCCTCGTTCTCTTTCTTTGATATGTCTATCACACGCAGTACTACCTTGCCAGATTGTAGCTGCTTTGAATACTGAGCTTTCAGCACTTCTTTTGTGTGTTGCTCGATGGCACGGCAAGTCACACAACGCTGCTTGCCGTGAAAGTACAGCACTTCCACATGATCCTTTTCATGCTTTGACTGTTCTTTTACAGTTTCAACTTTCGTTTTTTGTCCACAGGCCAGCATCACAAGACAGGCCAATAAAATTGTCAATGTACTTCTCATTGTCTTATTATTATTTATTGTTAGTTGTTCGCAAAACTACGAACATTTATTGTATAATAATAGGATGCTTGATAATAGGGCAGCATGAATGCTGTCTATTTCTCACAGCATCCTTTACCTTTGCAGACAGTAGTTCCGAAGAACTCCTTGAACAGTTCTTGCGCCAATTGCCAGTTCTCCCGATTGATACAGTATTTCACTTTGGGAATCTCAATAGTACCCTGAATCAATCCAGCGTCCTTCAGTTCTGACAGATGCTGCGAAACCGTAGCCTTTGCTATCGGCAACTCCTCGTGAATGTCCCCGAAGTAGCATTGCTCTTGTTTGGCTAAGAACTGCATCACCGCAATTCTTGCAGGATGACCTAATGCTTTGGCAAAACGAGCCAATTTCTCTTGTTTCTCTGTATATTTCTTTTCCATAACCTTGGAATTTGTTCGCAAAGATACGAACAATAATTGACGCCTCCAAATATCTATTCGTATTTTTACGAACATTTAACATTTTTGTAATCCTATTTATCAATAATGCTATCAATAAACGGCAAATAATGCTTCGCCCCACAAACTCACTGACTCTGTTTTTGCTAACAGTCCACCACTTCGTCGGGAAGATTGCCTTTCTGGAATTTGGCTTCAGTCCCATCCCAATCTGTTCTAACCTTACGACTATCCCTTTTCTATCCTAACGTACAGGACTCTGATAATCTACGCCCTCACCATTGTCTAAACAGCATTCTCAGTTTGTCATAGAGGGAAAACTCTTGTGGTCAAGCGAGTTGATCATAAGAGTTTCCTCACTCTGCCAAAGGTATGTCAAGGAGACTCTATCAAGCCTTGCCAGAAGGTATTTGGCAAAACTAAACACTTTGCCAGATACGTTCTGTCCACGCAAAATCTACTTTCCGATGCAGAAATGGCTGAATATATTACCCAGTATCTCATCGGTGGTGATGTCGCCTGAGATGGTGGAAAGGTGGTGGATGCACTGGCGGATGTCCTGACTCAGGAAATCGCCCGATATGCGGTCCTTGAGGCCCTGGCGGACGAGCCTGATGCACTCCTGAGCCTTGATAAGCGACTCGTAATGACGCATGTTGGTTACAATCACATCCTGCTCACTGATTTCCGGGATAGCGGCGGCTTTGATGAGAAGGTCATTCAACTGCTGCAGTCCGTATCCGTATTTGGCCGATATCCACACGTCCGTATCTGTGGGCTGGGGCAGGGCATAGGCATCATCGCATTTGTTGTGAACCTTTATCAGATGCTTTCCTTCTGAGAGCTCGCCTATGGTCTTCTCTGTCTCTGCATCCGCAGGATGCGCCTCATCGGTCATCCAGAGAATGATGCTGGCCTCACGGGCCTTGCGGTAGGAGCGCTCTATACCCATGGACTCAACGGTGTCGGTGGTCTGGCGTATGCCGGCGGTGTCGATGAACCGGAACAGCACGCCGCCAATGGTAGTGGTATCCTCGATGCTGTCGCGTGTGGTGCCCTGAACATCGCTTACCAGAGCACGGTCATCGTGCAGCAGCTGGTTCAGGAGGGTACTCTTGCCGGTGTTGGTCTGGCCTATGATTGCTACGGGCACTCCGTTTCGTATGGCATCGCCTGTGCTGAACGACTGGGCCAGACGGGTTATGATATCATCTATCTGAGCGGCCAGTTGCTCCAGCTGTGAGCGGTCGGCAAACTCCACATCCTCCTCGCTGAAATCAAGTTCCAGCTCTATTAGTGATGTAAACTGCAGCAGTTGGTCACGCAGGGAGCGCAGTTCACGGCTGAATCCGCCCTTCATCTGGTTCATGGCCAGGCGGTGTGATGCGGCCGATGTGGATGCTATAAGATCGGCCACAGCCTCAGCCTGGCTCAGGTCCATCTTGCCGTTAAGGAAGGCACGCTGGGTGTATTCGCCCGGCTCCGCCTGACGGCAACCGGCGTTTATGAGCAGCTGGCAGATTCTTTGCAGTATGTACTGGGATCCGTGGCAAGATATTTCAGTACTGTCCTGTCCGGTAAAGGAGTGGGGGGCACGGAACACGCTTACAAGAACGTCATCTATTGCGGTACCATCGGAATCAACTATCTGTCCGTAACAGAGAGAGTAGGGCGTGGCGCTTGCTAGCGGATGCTTTGAAACGGAGCGGAATATGCTGTCAGTCAGACGGATTGCTTCGGGCCCCGATACACGTACCACTCCCAGCGCTCCTCCGGCGCGGGTGGCAACAGCACAGATTGTATCGTTGAGTTCAGTCACTGTTCAGATTCTGTCCAGGACGGTGGTTATGAGTTCCTTCATCAGGGGCTTGTAGTCTGTGTTCATCTCCTTGGCATAGCGGTTGGCTATTACCATGCAGACTGTCATGGCTCGATGTCCGAGTATTGAGGCCAGTCCGGCTACTGCCGAACTCTCCATCTCAAAGTTGGTAATCTTCATGCCCTTGTACTCAAAGCTCTCAACCTTGGCGTTCTGGTTGGGATCGGCCAACGGGGCACGGAGCACTCGGCCCTGGGGACCGTAGAATCCGCCGCAGGCAATGGTCACTCCGGGTACCATGCGCTTGTCATCGGCCATGATACGCTTAAGGAGGTCGGGATTGGCGTTGGCTACATATGGTGCGCCTTTCTTGGTGGACCACTCCATATGGGCTACGAACGCACGCTCCAGATCCAGGTCGCAGACGCTGTCGCGGCCGGCATAGTAGTTGAGCAGACCGTCAAACCCTATGCTCTTGACCGAGCACAGATATGTTCCTAACGGAGTGTAGGGCTGCAGACCGCCACAGGTTCCTATGCGTACTATATCAAGTGTGCGGTGCACGGGTTTCTCTGTGCGGGTGGCATAGTCTATGTTGGCCAGAGTGTCCAGCTCATTCATTACTATGTCTATGTTGTCACATCCTATTCCGGTGGCCTGTATGGTTATGCGTTTGCCCTTGTAGAGGCCGGTGGCGGTGCGGAACTCACGGTTGCTCACCATACACTCCACGCTGTCAAGCATCTTGGCAATTATATCCACTCGGCCGGGATCACCTACCAGAATCACCTTGTCGGCCAGCTGTTCAGGCTTTAGGTGCAGGTGAAAACAGGAACCGTCATCGTTGATTATCAGTTCAGATGGGGCATAATAGGTACTCATAGGGCTTATCGGTTAAGATAGTTTATTTCTGTGGTGCGTATGTCATTCTCCATCTTTATGACCTGCTGCTCTGAATTGAGAACCTTTTCCTCAAATTCAAGTAATTGCCGGCTCATGCTCTCCTTCTCCTGACGTGAAGCATTGGCATAATCATCACGCTGCTTCTCGAGTTTGGCCAGATTGGTTTCATATTCGTGCTTGAGATCGGTCCAACGTTGGAACAAGTTGGCGGCATCTGCGCTTTTGAAATCAGACAGGTCATGATAGGTGGTTACGTCATCTATCATATAAGAGAAGGAACCCTGTTCGGCTTTCTCGGACAATTCATATCGCAGCAGGGTAAGGCGCTGGCGGGCTGCACGTACCGCATTGAGGTCAGATTGAGTATCTTCTATTGATGTGAGGCGGGCAGCACGATGTATGGCTAGAGTGTCTCCGTTCTCATAATTGTACTTCTGGGTTCGTTCCGATGGTATGAATACATAAACACAGACTGAATCTTGCGGCTGACGACGGTCTGTAGCGAACCATCCAAGATTATTGTCTTCATCAATCACATACAGATAGTCATTGGCCTCAGAATTGAAAGGCATACCAATATTCTCCGGTTTGAGATATTTGCCTGATTCAGAATTATAACGTGAAACAAAAATGTCGAGTCCTCCCATGGATTCATTTCCGGTTGCAGCATAGTAAATGGTTATGCCGTCATTCATAAGGAACGGATATCGGAGGTCACCGTCTGTTTCAAGCCCGTTCACAGGAGTCTCATCGGTCCATTTGTCAAAACTCTTGTATTTTGAAAAGAAGCGGAACAGTCCTTGTGGAGTCATGCGGCTATACAATATGTTCTGACCTGTCTCAGGAAGAAAGACTTCACCCTGACTGTCATCATCAAAGAAAAGGTCTGAGGGATAGAATGAACCGGTTGATTCGCCTAGGATATATGTATCGAACAACTCTGCCTTGCTGACCAGAAAGCTGTCAATGAAGCATATACGACTTGTGTTACGAAGCATTCGGAACAATACTCTCAAACTGTCGGTTACAGTTGTCAGACGTTCTTCAAGAGCTGGGTCATGCAGTTCCTTATCGGTCGATATCCCCTTTACGAATGCCTCCAGATTGGATATGGCAGGCTGATAGTCCTCACGCTCAAGATAATAATCCGCAAGGGCATGGTAGGCCTTGAATATCTTCTTTGATGCGGCCTTTTCCAGATACGGGATTGCTTTCTCCTTCTCACCGGTTTCCATGCAACATATTCCGTACCAGTAGTTGCGGCTGGCATCATCCGGTTTCTGCTTGAGGTATTTGAGCATTATGGGCTTGGCTTTCTCATAGTTACCCTGTGAAAAGAAAGTGCGGCCTTGCTGGAGAGTCTGCGATGAAACCCCCAGGCTTACCAGAAGCAATAATATGGTGATTCTGATGTATTTCATACAGGCAAAGATATACAATTATTTGCTACTTTTGCACCGCATTTTATAATAGAGACAAAGATGAAAGGATTTGCGACAATATTGCTACTGGTGACATCAAACATATTCATGACTTTTGCATGGTACGGGAATCTCAAGCTTCAGGAGATGAAGATCAGTACAGACTGGCCGCTCATTCTTATTATACTGGCATCCTGGGGTCTGGCTTTTTTTGAGTATTGCTTTATGATTCCCGCTAACCGCATAGGGTCCGATATCAACGGCGGTCCGTTCAACCTGGTCCAGCTCAAGGTTATCCAGGAGTGCGTATCGCTTATAGTATTCTCGCTTATTCTGGCATTCTGCTTCAAGACTCAGTCTCTTCACTGGAACCATCTGGTTGCATTCGTGTTCCTGGTGATTGCAGTCTTTTTTGCTTTCTTGAAATAATCAAGTGAAAATATACTGTCACACTTTCACTTCGTCACAAGAGTGATTGGAGTTGTAAGATTTTTTTTAGTGTAAGCGTGACTATGGTGCCACTGTTTTGGTTTATTGAAACAGCAAGCTCTCCCAGCGCTCCTTAAGGATATTTTTTTACTCCCCTTAAGAGAAATAATTTTTTTCCTTAAGGGGAGTAAGAATTCTGTTGTTCATTGACAATACAAAGGTATCCTCCAAGAAAAGATCCCATTGAAAATGCTTCAGGCTTTCTTGTAAGGATTCCGGATTAATTCTTTCAAGAAGAACCAAACCAACCTGAAGCGTTCCTTTTGGTCTTATTTACTGAGCGAGGCATGCATGGAAGCTGCAGCTTTGCGTCCGTCACCCATTGCCAGGATTACGGTAGCACCTCCGCGTACAATATCACCACCGGCAAATATGGTGGGTATTGATGACTGCATGCTCTCGTTTACGGCTATAGTGTTCTTGCGGCCCAGCTCCAGTCCTTCGATTGACTTGGGAACTATCGGGTTGGGGGATACGCCTACTGCTACGATTACCATATCTACATCGATTGTGATGGTCTCGCCGGTGGGAACCGGGCTGCGGCGGCCGCTTGCATCGGGCTCACCAAGTTCCATCTTCTCCAGGACAGCCTGCTTTACACGACCGTTCTCATCGCCGATGTAGCGGATGGGGTTGTGCAGGGTCATGAACTCTACACCCTCCTCCTTGGCGTGCTTGACCTCCTCCAGACGGGCGGGCATCTCCTCCTCACTGCGGCGATAAACGATCATGGCGCGCTCGGCACCCAGACGCAGGGCTGTGCGGACAGAGTCCATAGCGGTGTTACCGCCACCAACTATCATCATCTTCTTACCGAATGTTACGGGGGTATCGGACTCCTTGCTTGCGGCATCCATCAGGTTGACGCGGGTCAGATACTCGTTTGATGACATTATATTTATAAGGTTCTCACCCTCAATGTTCATGAAGTTGGGCAGACCGGCACCTGAGCCTACGAATATGCCCTTGTAACCCTCCTGCTCAAGCTCGCTTACCTTGATGGTCTTGCCTACGATGCAGTCCTTTACGAACTTGACACCCATCTTCTCAAGGTTCTCAATCTCCACGTCAACAATCTTGTTGGGTAGACGGAACTCGGGGATACCGTACTTGAGCACACCGCCAATCTCGTGCAGTGCCTCGAATACGGTTACATCATAACCTAACTTGGCCATATCGCCGGCGAATGACAGTCCTGAAGGACCTGAGCCGATGACTGCTATCTTCTTGCCGTTGGGTGCTGCAACCTGGGGTACTGAGATGTTGCCGCTCTCACGCTCGTAATCGGCAGCAAAGCGCTCCAGATAACCGATGGCAACCGGCTTCTTACCCATCTTGAGGTGTATGCACTTGCTCTCGCACTGCTTCTCCTGCGGGCATACGCGGCCGCAGACGGCGGGCAGGGCACTGGTGTGCTTGAGCACCTTGGCGGCGGCCAGATAGTTGCCGCGCTCAATATTCTTGATGAATGAGGGAATCTCTATGTTTACGGGGCAGCCCTCCATGCAGGACGGGTTGGCGCAGTCAAGGCAACGCTTGGCTTCCAGAAGAGCCTGTTCCTCAGTCAGTCCCTGGTTAACCTCCTCCTTGCGGCTGTGACGACGGTAGTCTGGGGCCAGCTCGTTCATCACGCAGCGCTCAATGGCGGTGCGGTCCTTGGGTTTCATGGTGGCGCGCAGGTCAACTCTCCACTGGGCGTTGCGGTCGGTCAGAACCTCGATGGGCTCAACCTCAGCCTTAGCCTTGGCACCACCGCAGCTGCACTCCTCCTTTGCAGCGGGTGCTGCGGCTGCAACACTCTCCTCAAGTTTCTTCATCTCCTCGCGCTCGGTCTCCTTGAAGGCACCCATACGCTTCATCATACCGTCCCAGTCAACCTCGTGGCCATCGAACTCAGGTCCGTCTACGCAAACGAACTTGGTCTTGCCGCCAACGCTTACACGGCAGGCACCGCACATACCGGTACCGTCCACCATGATTGTGTTCAGTGAAACATCGGTAGAGATGTTATATTTCTGAGTGAGCAGGCAGCAGAACTTCATCATGATGGCGGGGCCGATGGCAAAGCACTTGTCAACCTTCTCGCGGTTGATCACCTCTTCCATACCTACGGTTACCACACCCTTGTTTCCGTATGATCCGTCATCGGTCATGATGATGGTCTCATCGGCATACTTGCGTACCTCATCCTCCAGTATGATAAGTTCCTTGGTACGGCCTGCAAGAACTGCGATAACCTTGTTGCCGGCCTCTTTCAAGGCCTTGATGATGGGGAGCATGGGAGCTGTACCCACACCGCCGCCGGCGCAAAGCACCGTGCCGAATTTTTCAATATGTGTGGCCTGACCCAGAGGACCTACCACGTCAGTGATCATATCGCCAGCCTCAAGTTTGCAGAGACGGTTGGTTGAAAGGCCGATGCGCTGTACGACCAGGGTGATGGTGCCGCGCTTTACATCGGAGTCTGCAATTGTAAGCGGAATTCGCTCACCTTTCTCACCGATGCGGATGATTACAAAATGACCTGCCCTGCGTGACTTGGCAATCAGCGGAGCCTCAACTTCAAACTTGAATACATTCTCTGAAAACTGTTGCTTGGATACAATCCTGTTCATATTTTGTAGTTTTTCTGTTCAATCGGTTTTTTTGTCGCGCAAAGTTATCAATTAATACTTTTTGTGTTTATATTTGTGATAACGATTTTTAATATAGGACTATAATTTTGCATTTATTTGCAAAAGTAATGCATATTGAATAAGATAATATACAAAACAAATGAGTTATCTGCGTTTTGAAAAGACCCTCATGACCAATCTTGAGGAGACGCTACCAAGGGAGATTCTGCGTACAAACCGGTCCGGAGCATATCATTGCACCACGATTGTTGACTGCAACACACGTAAGTATCACGGCCTGCTGGTGGTCCCTCTGCCGGAACTGGACGACGAGAACCATGTGTTGCTGTCATCTTTGGATGAAACGGTTATACAGCATGGAGCTGAATTCAACCTTGGACTGCATCAGTATTGGGGCTACAATTTCAGCCCCAAGGGTCATAAGTACATACGGGAATTCAACTGTGACAAAGTACCCACCACCATATATCGTGTAGGAGGTGTCATGCTCAAGAAAGAGAAGCTTTTTGAGCACAATGAAAACCGTATACTTATACGGTATACGCTTCTGGATGCGCATTCCGAGACAACTCTCCGTTTCCAGCCATTCCTGGCTTTCCGCAGCGTCCGTCAGTTTACGCATGAGAACAGCAACGCTCGCCGCGACTATGAGATGGTGGAGAACGGTATCAAGACAAGCATGTATCCCGGTTATCCGGACCTTTACATGCAGTTCAGCAAGGAGAATGAGTTTGTTTTCCGTCCGGACTGGTACCGCAAGTTTGAGTACTCCAAGGAGTTGGAGCGCGGATATGAGTTCAACGAAGATCTCTACGTGCCCGGATATTTTGAGATGCCCATCAAAAAGGGCGAGAGCATAGTCTTTTCGGCCGGCTTGTCGGAGGTCAAGACAAAGGGCCTGAAGCGTACATTCACCGTTGAGGCCAACGAGCGTACCCCGCGTGACAATTTCTACCACTGCCTTAAGAATGCTGCGCATCAGTTCCATAACAAGGTGGGAGGACACCATTACGTGCTGGCCGGCTACCCGTGGTTCAAGTGCCGCGCCCGCGATATGTTCATATCCCTTCCCGGACTGACCCTGGCTATCAAAGAGGTCGGGGAGTTTGAGAGTGTCATGAATACGGCATCGGAGGCTATACGTGATTTTATAAAAGGTGTTCCGTGCAAGCTTCAGATATATGAGATAGAGCATCCCGACGTGCTGCTTTGGGCTGTCTGGGCCATCCAGCAGTACGCCAAGTATACATCCCGTGAGCAGGCCTGGAACAAGTACGGCAAACTGCTTACCGAGATAATGGACTTCCTCAGGCACAACCGTCATTACAACTTCTTCCTGCACAGCAACGGATTGGTACACATAAATGGTAAGGAGAAGGCCGCCACATGGATGAACTCCACCGCAAACGGTGTTCCGGTTATTCCACGTACAGGCTATGTAGTTGAGGTAAATGCCTTGTGGTACAATGCCCTGATGTTCGTGGCTGACCTTACAAAGGATTTTGGCAAGCCCGATTATTCCAAGCGTCTGGAGACTCTGGCCGCAAATGCAGCCAAGGCATTCGTGAAGACTTTCCTGAACCAATACGGTTATCTTTACGACTATGTTGATAAGGATGCCCCGGACTGGAGCGTGCGCCCCAACCAGATATTCGCCGTGGCCCTGGATTATTCTCCGCTGGACCTCAAGCAGCAGAAGGCTGTTGTGGATATAGTGACCAAGGAACTGCTAACTCCCAAAGGCTTGCGTTCGCTCAGCCCCAAGAGCCTGGGTTACAACCCCAATTACGTGGGGCCGCAGCGTGAGCGTGACTATGCATACCATCAGGGTACCGCATGGCCCTGGCTGGCTGGATTCTACTTTGAGGCATACCTCAAGGTATTCAAGATGAGCGGACTCTCATTCGTGGAGCGGCAGATGATAGGATATGAGGATGAGATGACATCGCACTGCATCGGATCACTGCCCGAACTGTTTGACGGCAATCCTCCGTTCAAAGGCCGTGGAGCCGTATCGTTCGCAATGAACGTGGCCGAGATACTGAGGACTATAAAGATGATTAATGAGTTTCAATAATTAGATATGCGAGTATTGATGTTCGGTTGGGAGTTCCCGCCCCATATACTTGGAGGATTGGGAACGGCCAGTTTCGGATTGACAAGAGGACTGGCAAATCAGGGGAACGTTGACATTACGTTCTGCCTGCCCAAACCATGGGGCGATGAGGATCAGAGCTTCATGAAGATTGTAGGTATGAATACAGTTCCAGTGGTTTGGAGAAACCCGGATAACAGTGTGTTAAAGGAACGTTATCCCTGGATGGATTCGGAGGATTATTACCGGTTCAGGGACCATATCTATTCTGATTTCAGTAACCTTTACACCAATGACCTGGGCTGCATAGAGTTCTCAGGCCGATATCCGGACAATCTGCATGAAGAGATAAACAACTACTCTATCGTGGCCGGTGTTGTGGCACGAACACAGGAGTTTGATATTATCCATTCACACGATTGGTTGACTTATCCAGCCGGCATACATGCTAAGCAGGTAAGCGGCAAGCCGCTGGTGATACATGTCCATGCAACGGACTTTGACCGTAGCCGCGGCAACGTGAACCCCACGGTCTATGCCATCGAGAAGAACGGAATGGATTATGCCGACCATATAATGTGCGTGAGTGAGCTGACACGTCAGACGGTTATCAACAAGTATCATCAGGATCCGCGCAAGGTATCCACCATGCATAATGCCGTTGAGCCTCTCCCGCAGGAGATACAGGATATCGTGCCTCAGAAGAAGCCCCATGAGAAGGTGGTCACGTTCCTGGGTCGTATAACCATGCAGAAAGGTCCTGAGTACTTTGTCGAGGCTGCCGCCCTGGTGCTCAAGCGCACGCATGATATACGTTTCTGCATGGCCGGTAGCGGTGACATGATGAACGCCATGATAACTATGGCAGCCGAACGCGGTATTGCCGACCGTTTCCATTTCCCGGGATTCATGAAGGGCAAGCAGGTGTATGAATGCCTCAAGGCCAGTGATGTCTATATAATGCCGTCGGTTTCGGAGCCATTCGGCATTTCTCCGCTGGAAGCCATGCAGTGTGAGGTGCCCACCATCATCTCCAAGCAGTCCGGTTGTGCCGAGATCCTGGACAAGTGCATCAAGGTGGATTATTGGGATATCCATGCTATGGCCGATGCCATCTACTCGATCTGTAACTACCCGGCACTTTATGAGTATCTCAAGGTGGAGGGAAAGAAGGAGGTCGATGCCATCACATGGGATAAAGTGGGAGAGCGTATTCTGGCACGTTACAAGAAACTGCTGGGCATTAAATGAATTTAGAATAAAAAGGAAAACAAGATATGAAAACAATCTGTCTGTATTTTGAGATTCATCAGATTATCCATCTCAAGAGGTACCGTTTCTTTGATATAGGTACAGACCACTATTATTACGATGATTATGCCAATGAGACCAGCATAACCAATATCGCTGAGAACTCATATATCCCGGCACTGAAGACGCTCATTGACATGGCCCGCAAGAGCGAGGGTGCCTTCAAGGTAGCCCTGTCGCTGTCAGGCGTCGGTCTGGAACAGTTGGAGCGTTATGCTCCCCAGGTGATAGACCTGCTTCAGGAACTGAACGAGACCGGTTGCGTGGAGTTCATTGCCGAGCCTTATTCACACGGTCTGGCATCATTGGCTCCCAACGGAGAGAAGTCATTCCGTGAGGAGGTAAAGCGTCAGGTTGACAAGATAAACCAGCTTTTCGGTCAGAAACCAAAGGTATTCCGCAACTCCAGCCTTATCTACGATGATGAGATAGGCGGTCTGGTGGCCGATATGGGATTCAAGGGAATGCTTACCGAGGGTGCCAAGCACATACTTGGATGGAAGAGTCCGCATTATCTCTATCATTGTGCTCTCAACCCCAATCTTAAGGTGTTCACCCGTGACTACAAGCTATCTGATGACATCAGCCTCAGGTTCTCCAATCCTTCATGGGAGGCATATCCTCTGATGGCCGACAAGTATATGGACTGGATTGCTCAGAGCCCCGAGGAGGACGGAGTTTTCAACATATTCATGGAACTTTGCGCTCTTGGCATTTATCAGCCGCTCAGCTCAAATATCCTGGAGTTCATGAGCAATCTGCCGGTTGCCGCACGTGAGCGTGGCATAGGATTCCAGACACCGTCGGAGGTTATCAAGACCCATAAGTCAGTTTCTTCTATTGAGGTTCCTTACCCCATGTCATGGAATGATGAGGAACGTGATACAAGCTGCTGGCTGGGTAATGTGATGCAGCGTGAGGCATTTGACAAGCTCTATTCAATAGGTGAGCGTGTAATCCTGAGCAAGGACCGCCATCTGCTTCAGGACTGGGATTATCTGCAGGCAAGCAACAACTTCCGGTTCATGACCACCAAGAACAATGCCGTGTCAATGGATCGCGGAATCTATGAGTCACCATACGATGCATTCACCAACTACATGAACATTCTGGGTGATTTCCTGCAGAGAGTCAACTGGGCGCTTCCTTTGGATATCGATACCGAGGAACTGAATGCCTTCCAGACCACCATCAGCAACCAGGACAAGAAAATCCAGTCACTGGAGAAACAGGTGGCCAGACTCAAGGCTGCTGCCGACAAGCCGAAGAAGAGTTGACAATGGCGCAGACGCAGGAGTCGGACCAGACGTTCTCAGCCGTCTCGACCATGTCTATGATGGCATAGATGGGTAGGATTATGCCCAGTATGGCTATCGGTGCACCAATACCCGACATGAGTGAAAGAGTCAGGAAATAGCACCCCATAGGTACTCCTGCATTGCCCACGGCCGATATTACCGAAATCAGAATCCAAAGAATGACGGTGCCTGCAGTGATGCTGGCACCGCCGTTCTGCATTACAAACAGTGATGTAACCAGGATGAATGCGGCACAGCCGTTCATGTTGATTGTTGTGCAGATGGGCAGCACGAATTTGGCGATCCTGCTGCTTACACCCAGACGGTTCTGTGCCGAGTCAAGGGTGACGGGCAGGGTAGCGGCGCTGCTCTTGGTGAACAGGGCCATGAGTACGGCCGGCATCATGCGGCTGAGCACGTGTATGGGGTTAAGACCTTTTGCAAGCAGCAACAGCGGCAGTACTATGAAGAACTGGATGAAATTTCCTCCCAAAACAACTAATACATACTTACCGATGGAGCTGGCAACCACACCGGCCGACAATTGGGCGGACAGTTGAGCCGAAAAGGCTACAATGCCCAGAGGAAGCGTCCAGATAAGACCGCTGATGAGCTTGAACAAAAGGTCTTGCAATCCCAATACGCCCTTTACAACAACCGCCTTGTTCTCTGATTCAGGCAGGCGCGACAGTGCTATTCCTATGGCAAAGGCCAGGATAAGCAGTGAGAGCACGTTGCCTTCAAGGAACGGGCGGACAAGGTTGTTGGGGATTATGCTTATTATATGTTCCGAGTATGAAAGTTCCTGATTTACAGCCGCCAGTTGCTCCTGTCCGTTTGCTGCTTCCAGGGGCAGATTGCCCGGCGCAATAAGGACGTAGAGGATGGCTCCCACCACTGCTGCTGCCAGTGTGGTCAGAAGGGTGTAGGTGAGGGTTTGGCCGAATATCCGTCCCGAACCCTTGGTGCCGAATGATGCGAATGTGGTAATCACTGCCAGCACGATGGTGGGTACGGCCAGCAACTGGAACAGACGGGTATATACTGTGGCTATGAATTCCATTGTGGCATCCAGCCATCCGAGTCCCAGCACTCCCAAAACAGCACCCAGGACAAGTGCCGCAATCCAGATCAGTGTTCTTTTCATACTATATTTCTATTGTCAGGTTTACATAAATGTTACGTCCCTTCTGGGGTATGTCGTTCCAATCGGCATAGGTGGCGTAGAACTTGTCCAGCAGGTTCTCCACTCCGGCCCTTAATGAGAGATACCTGTAACGGTACTGAGCAGACAGGTTGAGTATTGTCCATTGGGCCGATGCCGTCTCTCCGTATTTCTGTCCCCATACCTTCTGGCGTCCGTTGCCCTTGACCTCTATCTGGCCGCTCCAGGGCCCTTTGGCAAAGTCAAGGTCGGTCTGCCAGGTAATCGGAGCGATCAAAGGTAGTGCATCTCCCTGATTGTCGCGTCCGCTGCTCAATGAAACCTTTCCGCTCAACTGCAGGAACTTTCCTTCAACACCTGCAGTGAGGGAGAGGTTGGCAATGGTGGCATGGCTCAGATTTCCGTATACCTTCACGCCCTCAGCACCCACGGTCATGGCGCTCAGTCTCTGTTCAAAATGACCTATGATATAGTTGCTGAACAGGAATACGTTGGCATCGGCCCCTACAGAGACCGGTCCCTTGCGGAAATCGGCCGATGCGTTCAACTCTACTGCCGATTCGTTCCTGAGCGTAGGGTTGCCTATGTAGTCATACTGGTCATAGGTGTTGTTCAGATAGTATCCGTAGGCCTCGGTTACAGTGGGGGCACGGCTGCCCCAACCGGCACCGGCCGAAAGACCAAGGTTCTCTGTAGCGGCAAAACTGTAGATCGCGGCCACGCGGCCTGTGGTCTGATGGTAGTAGTCCTTCATCATCGGGAAGAATACCTTCTGGGCATGATAACCCTCCTCATTGTTGAGTTTTTGCTGCTGCCAGGCCAGTTTGGCCGACAGATGCAGGTTCTGCCTTGAAGATATGCTGATGTCATCAGTCAGCGCCAGACCGGTGTTGAGTGTGCCCACATCGGGCCATGTAACCATATACATGGGTGCGGCTCCTCCGGGATACATGGTCATGTCGGCAAACAGCCGGTTGTAGTAGAGGTCATAGTTGAGTGCTATGTCATGGCTGGCGAAGGATGTCAGGAGCAGGCTGTAAAGACCTGTTGTCCAACTGTCACCGGGCATATCCATGTGAATTGCCACATCGGGACGTGTGGTATCGTCCATGATATGGATTATGTGGTTGTAGTATGCCTTGGTCTCCCAACTTGCAGTGCTGAACAGATGCCTGTATGAGACCGATGTTATGAGCCCCTGGGCTGTGGCAACGTCCATGTTGAGGGCGGGGTAGCCTACGTCGGTTGCGCGGTCAAAGATTACCGTTCCCTCCAGTATGTCATTGCCGCTCATCCTGAGACCCAGATTGCTGAACAGGTTGATCTTGTGGAACTGTGAGAATTGCAGTCTGCTGCCGCCTCCCACATTGTAGCAGTCGGCATCACGGCGGAACGCACCCAGGTTGGCATAGGCCCGGCTGCCGCTCAGGGCGGCATCGGCCCCGTAGACCTGCAGATGGCCGTTCCATTCATGGCCGCCTATTACGTTGAGGTGAAAAGGATCGGCATCAAAGCCGGCCTTGCGCAGACGCAAGTCCAGGCTGCCGCCTATGTTTCCGGTGGCCTGCGGGTTGCCGTTAAGTCCGCTGTTAAGGCTTATGCTCTGCAGATTGCCGCTCTCCACGTATGATGTCACGGGGTCCATCTTGTCGGTGCAGGCGTAGAAAATCTTCATGCCGTCAATGGTGGTGGAGAGCCTCTCGGTCTGCATGTTGTTGACTACCGGCTCCCAGGCGTATGACCCCCGGCGAACCATATTAACATTCCTGAGTACTGAGATATGCTCGTCAATACCTGCAGCCTGCCCCTTTACCGAACGGTTACGCCCGGTGGTAGTGCCGGATACAATATCCACCTCGTCCAGGTTCTGTGACCTTAGTGGCAGTGAGTCTGCATCCGTAAAGATGATGGCTGATATCAATAGTGTTCCCAGCATAGGAATGTCAGAATGATTATGGTTCTAAAGAGGAGGTTAAAGAGTCACGTCCCAGAAGAGCGAACTGTATCCGTCCTTCAGGTCATCGCCGCCGGCAACAATGTTGCCCTGCAGGTCACGCACGGTAAAGTGTATGCGCCACAGTCCGGTCATGGTAAGGTTTACAGTACCCTGGTAACTGCCGTCTGCCTGTCTGGTAAGCGGAGTGTTATCGGGTGATGTGTGGTTACCCATATCGGGCATGCGCGGGT
The DNA here is from genome assembly GCA_045534785.1 of Bacteroidaceae bacterium. Classification (GTDB taxonomy): domain Bacteria; phylum Bacteroidota; class Bacteroidia; order Bacteroidales; family Bacteroidaceae; genus Colenecus. The sequence continues at coordinate 29,530 of JAZSKJ010000012.1, forward strand.
CTATATCCACCCGGAATGACTCTGATGCAATGGCATACGGAGTGGTTGCGGGAGTACTCTTCCTGGATACGTAGGCCTTCAGTGTGTTGGCGCCGGTCTTTAGGTCGGTGGGGTTGACAATGGAAATATAGTATGTGTCATCTCCCTGCTTGAATGATTTTACCCACTCCTGTCCTGCGGGGAGCGGATCGACAGTGATATCGGCCTCCTCTACAGAACCTTTTGATCCCAGTACGCTTACGTTGTAGCCCAGAGTCCATGAGCCGCTCTCGCCCGAACTCATTATGAACGATATCCAGGTGCGCTTGACGGCAGCGTAAGAGTCATTGAAACTCTCGGCCTGGCCCGATACTGGGGTGCTGTGCCTCATGTTCATCTTGACCATGAGCATTACCGGACTCAGGTCAGTGAGTTCATAGTTCTTTACATAGTTGCCGTTTTTCTTCTTGGTGACGACAAAATAGAGTTCGTTGTATCCAACGTTGAACTTTCCGGTACGTGAGTAAGCAAACACGTTGTACTTGCCGTCAACTACCGTGGACAACTCCGGGATGATCTTTACGGTCTCCAGGAAACGGAACACCTGCAGTGCCTCCTCGGCCGAGCAGCAGTCTATGTCGCCGTCAAATGTAACTCCTGGAATCTCTATATCCTGAGTACCCAGATCATCGTTGGAGTTGCAGGAGGTGATGACAGTGCCTAAAAGCACTGCCACTCCTGCTATCAGATAATTCTTTATCCTCATAATATATCCTCTTCCATTTTAATAGTTATCAGAATCCCGGGTTCTGGGCTATGCCAAGGTCTTCGCGTGACAGACCCAGCGGAATGGGCTGACGGTAGTTGCGGCCCTTCACGTTGTTGTATTTGGCCTTAAGATGGTTGTGAACCTTCTCAAAGTACTGACGCTGCTCGGCGGTGAACTCCTGCTTGCTTTCCCAGTCATCGGCAAAGTGCTTGTAGTGGCTAACCTTCTTTACAGATGAGATAAGGTCTTTCCAGCGCAGGTTGTTGTAGAGCGAGAACTGCTCATATGTGAATTCGTAATCCCACTCGCGCTTGATAACCTCCAGGTTAAGTGTATTGGCTGTTACGCCCGATATGCCTGCGCGGGTGCGGAGCTGGTTGAAGGGAGCCACAGCTTCGGCGGTACGGCCCAGCTGAACCAGAGCCTCGGCCTTGATAAGCAGAACCTCGGCGTAACGGATTTCTATGCGGTCAACAGAGTTCTTGGTTATCTCCAGGTTCTCGGCGTTATCATAACTCTGGTCAACGCCCTTTCCGTTTACAGGAGTATAAACCGGAGAATAATAGGTATAGGTAAGGCTGTCGGCCGGATTTACAAGTTTAGTGAAATAGGTCTTGGCCAGACGCTTGTCATTGGGCTGCTCTGCCTTCCAGTCGTCATAGAGGTCGTCATCGGCCACCTCGGTATGGTTCTGAGAGTACTTCTTGCCGTTCTGTCCGTTTTGGAAGGGGAATGTCCATGAGCAGTGGGTCTGGTGGTTGCCCTGAGCGTCCAGTCTGTCACCGTCATGGGCGATGGTGAACAGATGCTCGTTGTCACCAAGTTTGTTGCTCTCGTAATCACGTCCGAACAGTTTTGCAAAATCGGGGGCCAGAGCCAGACGGCCGCTGTTGATTACCTTGTCGGCATATTCTACGGCTTTCTCCAGATATGCGGGTGTTGTCTTGAACTCGGGGTCTGTCTGGGTGTTGGCTATGGCTGCTACCTCATCATATGTAAGGGGGTTGTCTCCAAGTACCAGATATGTGCGTGCCAGGAGTGCCTGTGCAGCCTGCTTTGAAGGAACACGGGGATCACCTGTGTAGTCCAGAAGCAACTCCTCGGCACTGTTAAGGTCGCTGATTATCTGGTCAAATACCTTGTCCAGGCTCTGACGCTCTGTAGTGCTTCCGCCATTCTCGGTGAATACCGGAATCTCACCCCACAGCTGAGCCAGTTTCAGGTTGGCCAGGGCACGCAGGAACTTGGCCTTACCTACGGCAGCGTTATAACCGGCATCAGTTACCTTGCCAAGAGCCTTTGAGTTATTGATGGTTACAATAGCCTCGTTGGCCTGGGCAACGCCAAGCAGCAGATGGTTGAATATCTTGATCTGATACCAGGTGTCGGGGGCCTGCTCAAAACGGCTGTTCAGAGGTCCTTCCTTCTCCTCGGTGCCCTCAAATGAGATGAGTTTGTTTGAGTTGAGTTCAATTATGAATGAGAATGATGAACTCAGGGGCTGCCAGTGGCTGTAGATACCGTTTACCAGGGCCAGTGCGCTGGCATCGTCATCCACAACATTGTTCTCATCGATGATCTGTTGTTCTACTACATCGTCATTCTTGTCGCATGACGAAAAACCTGCTAAGAGTGCAGCTGATATTGCTGCTCCAAAAAATAAATTCTTTTTCATGATTGTGTATTTTTTTAAATGGTTAATGTTGTAATGATTATAGTGTCACGCTGATTCCAAAACTGATTGTGCGGGCCGAAGGATACGCGCCGCTGTCTGTCCCGCTGCTTACCTCGGGGTCATAGCCCTTGTAGGGTGTTATGGTAAGCAGGTTGCTGCCTGTGGCGTAAATGCGTATTCCTTCAATCTTGTAGTCACGGCTCAATTCTACTGCCCTGAACCTGTATGCCAGGGTCAGATTCTTTAGCTTGAGGTATGACGCACTCTGTACGTATCGGCTGTCGATATAAGATATGGGACGAGCCAGTGATGCCAAAGGCAGGGTGTTGCCGCCTTTCTCGGGAGTCCATGAGTCCAGTACGGTGGTGAGTACGTTATATGAGTCACCTGTCATCTCAAGACGGCGTCCCAGGGCATTGTAGAGTTCATTCCCGTAACTTCCGCTCAGGGCCAGCGACAGGTCAATCCTGCGGTAGGTGAACTGTGATGAGAGTCCGTATACCAGATCGGGCTGTATGCTTCCCAGTATCACGCGGTCATTGCCGTCTATGCGGTGGTCATTGTTTACGTCAACATATCTGATATCGCCCGGTTTGGGGGTGAGTCCGTTTACGGTGGGCAGTTGGCTTACGTCATCTCCGGTCTGTACTATTCCGTCAAACCTGAGTCCGTAGAATGATCCCAGTGCCTCTCCCTTGCGCAGTATCTGCTGGCTGTCAGAACCTTGTATGACATTGTTGGTTGTACCCATGTCGGTAATCTCATTGCGGTTGAATGATACGTTGGCGCTAACGTTCCACTTTATGCTGCGGCGCTGTATGAGAGCGGCGGTTGCAGAGAGTTCAACACCTTTGTTCACCACGTTGCCCACATTCTGAAGTTGGGTGTTCACGCCTGTGGCAAAACCTGTTGGGACCTGGAGCAGAAGGTCGCTGGTTTTCTTGTAATACGCATCAAATACCAGTGTCAGACGGCTGCGCCACAGACCCAGGTCAAATCCGGCATTGTATGATGCGGTGGTCTCCCACTTAAGACGGGCATTCTTGGCGTTGGATTTGGAGTAACTGCTGCTACCTCCGTAGGATCCGGTGGCGAATGTGGTGGAGAATGAATAGTCAGGAATCTCCTGGTTCCCAACCTGACCGCCTGATAGGCGTACCTTGAGATAATCAATGTTCCTTACACCACTCAGGAAATTCTCCTTGTCCACGTTCCATGAGAGTCCTACAGATGGAAAGTAACCCCAGCGGTGTCCCTTGGCAAAGCGGCTTGAGTTATCGGCACGGAAGGTTGCGGTAACATTGTAACGGTCCTTGAGCGAGTAGTTGACACGTGCCAGCACAGAGTTAAGCTGTGACTCTGTCAGACCGGTCTGAGGAGTGTAGATATTGGCACCGTCGCCCAGGTTGTACTGCTTGAGAGACTCGTTTGTAAAGTGGTTGGTACGTATGGAACTGTAGTTTGATGCCGATGTCTGGCGGGTGTAGCCTACAAGCACATCAATGTAGTTGTTGAAGTTTATGTCGCGTGTGTAACTGGCGGTATACTCCTGCTGCCATACATCGGTCTGACGGTTACCTGTTCCGCCTATACCCTGGGTAGCCAGGCCGAGTGATGTGTATGCACCTGAGAAATAGTTCTGGGTAAGGTGCTCGCTGTTAAGACCAACTGTTGCCTTGAAGAGCAGGCCTCCTACACGAAGGCTGGCCCATACGTTGGTGAGCAGGTAGTTGTTGATGTTCTCTGCAACACTCTCCTTAAGGTCATATACTGGGTTGGCCGAGTGGTCACCTATGGCAAAGTAGGCATACTCATAGGGGTTGCTGAAATTGTAACTGCCGTCGGCATTATATATCTCCACTACCGGGGGAACCAGCAGGGCATAGACAAAACTGTTGGTTATGCCGGCCGAATAGGGTGATGAGTTGAATACCTGAGCCTCGGTCGATGTGAGTCCGTTCTGGCGTGAGCGGCCCAGAGTGGCGTTCACACCCAGTTTCAGGTTTTTCTTGAGGTCCCACTCGGAGTTGGTGTGGAAATTGTAACGGTCAAATCCGCTGTTAAGCAGTATGCCCTCCTGATTTGTAGCGCTCACGGAGAATGAGTACCGGCTCTTGTCTGTGGCACCGGTCACGCTCAGGTCATGGCTCTGCTGGATTGCAGTACGCAGCAGGGCGCTCTGCCAGTCTGTACCTTCACCAAGAGAGGCAATCTGTTCATCAGTATAGCCACCGCGGTTGCCGTAGTAGTCTTTCTGAAATCGTGCCCACTCAGATGCGTTCATCAGATCCAGTTTCCTGGTAATGTTGCTCACGCCAAAATCATATGTGTAGTTGATGATGGCCTTGCCGTCTCCTGCCTTGCCCTGCTTGGTGGTAACCAGAATCACGCCGTTGGCCCCGCGTGAGCCGTAAATAGCTGTGGCCGATACGTCCTTAAGAACCTCGACCGATTCTATATCACCGGGGTTGATGGTTGACAGCGGGTTGAGGGAGCTCTCAATTGCTCCAAGTCCCGTACCGCTGTTGGCGGCATCCTTGAAATAGATGAATCCGTCAATAACGTACAGAGGTTCGTTGCTGGCGTTTACCGAGTTGCCGCCGCGTATGCGGATATGGCTGTCAGCTCCCGGCTGACCGCTTGACGCTGTTACGTTCAGACCTGCCACCATGCCGCTCAACGCTCCGTCCAGAGTGGGGGCCTTGGACTGACTGAACACATCGGCCTTTACAGAGGCTACACTACCGGTAAGTTGGGTCTGTTTCTGAGTGCCGTAACCTATGATTACCACCTCGCTGAGTGTGTTGACTTCCTCGGACAACTGTATGTCAATGGGCTCAGACTCATCGTATACATCAATCTCCTGAGTGCGGTAACCTATGTATTCCACTGTAAGTGTCAGAGGCAGATCCTCCTTGGTTTCAAGGCGGAAATTACCTTCCAGGTCTGTGGTGGCACCCACGCCCTTGCCGGATTTTATGTATACCTGAGCACTTATGAGAGGCTCATTCGTGATGGCATCGGATACAGTGCCGGTAAGTATGGTCTGTGCAACGGCAGTGAAAGTGCTGATTAAAGACAGCGTCAGTGTAAATAGTAGTTTTTTCATATGTACAGTATTCCCTTGGGAGCGGGAGCATATGCCCGTTCCTGACTATTGATTTACAATAAAAAAGTGTGCTTTGTCTCTTATTTCTGAGCCAGGTCGCGGCTTGCTATGCGCTGCAGTTGGGCAGTCAGCTCATTCTGGGACAATGCGAGCATTCCATAACAGTGCAGGTCTTTAATGCCGGCTGTAAGTACCCAGTTTACAAAGTCATTCATGGCCATATCGGCATGGTTATAGGCAAATCCTATGTTTCCTACAGGTATCTCGTCATAATTGTGCTCTTCAAGAAGCTGTATGATATCGTCCAGATTGGCGTTCTCAATAACCTGACGTCCGTGCTTGTCAAGATCCAGCGGCAGGAGAGCTAGTGTTGAACCCGGCTGACGGCTTTCAAGGTCAAATATATTGGACAGATAGTTTACGGTTACGCCCAGCGGATCACGGCTGATGGCGGTGGTAAGGAAAGCGTCATCGCCCGATATCTTTTTGCCCTTGTAGTCTGTCACATCCTGATGCAGGTAAGATGCGTAGAGACGTGATGCGGAGAGCTGGCTGTTTCCGGTATAGATGTGGATCTTCTGCTGTGCATCGGTCAGTTCCTCATAATCCTCCTCATCATTTACAAAGAAAAGTGAGCGGAGTTTGCGGGTATTCAGACGGTGGGATGTGAGACGTGCAGCCTCAGAGTCTTTCGTGGTAACCGGCAGAATGGCGTAACGTGCAAAACTTATTGCATCGTCATCGGTGGTGAGTTCTATAACTCTTGCGGCATCGGCCTTTCCCTTTATGAATTCAAAGTTGAGGGTGGGGTGTGTCTGCTGGTATTCATGTGCCCAGTTCTCGATGAGAGGGCGTGCAAACTCGGGGACACGCAGTGAGATAGTCTCAACATCCTGTGCATTGGCATTAAAACCAAGACCTAAAACCACTGCTATTATATAAAGTATCTTTTTCATATTGTTGTTCTGTAATTGTTCTGTTTCTGATTTCCGATGCAAAGGTCGGTCAAATAGCATTTTGTTCCAACAAAACTTGAAACATTGGAATACTAAATATATTGTATGCTGATTGGGCAGAATAAAAACGGCAAAAACAGTGCGTTTTTGCCGTTTTTGTAGAATAATTCTACTGTCAGGCCTTGACGGCGGCCGAAAGTTGGTCCAGCGCCTTGCTGAGAACGGCCCGAGGAGCACCTACGTTAAGGCGCATGAATCCCTCTCCGCCGGGACCGAACGTCTCTCCGTCATTAAGGGCCAGGCGGGCCTTGTTTACAAAGAGGTCAATCAGGCCTTTGTGGTCAAGATTCAGGTCCCTGCAGTCCAGCCATACCAGAAATGTGGCTTGCGGACGCAGCGGCTTAATGGCCGGGATATTGGCCTTTAGGTAATCCTCCACAAAACGTACATTATCCTCAATGTAACTTATAAGCTGACGGCGCCACTCCTCTCCGTTCTGGAATGCCGCGATTATTGCGATTGTGGCCAGCAAATGAGGTTCGCTCAACTCATTGGCATCCAGCCATGAGTAGAATCTGCGCCTAATAGTGTCATCGGGAACTATTGCATAGGAGTTTACTATGCCTGCAGTGTTGAATGTTTTTGACGGGGCGCCAAACGTTATGCTTATGCGGGCTGCCTTGTCACTGACTGATGCAAACGGGATATGACGGTTGCCGAAGAGCGCCAGGTCAGCATGGATCTCATCGCTTATTATAATAATGTTACGCTCGTAGCAGAAATCGGCCAGACGTTGCAGAGTCTCCCTGCTCCAGCAGATGCCGGCAGGGTTGTGCGGATTGCTGAGCAGCAGCAGTCGGCATTTGTCATCGGCCACCCGGGCAAGATTCTCAAAATCAATCTCATAACTGCCTCCTTCCACTTTCTTAAGCGGATTGAACACCACCTGACGGCCGTTGCCCTGCGGTACAAGACGGAACGGGAAGTAAACGGGCGGCATTATGATGACCTTCTCATCGGGCTTGACAAATACGTTCACGGCGGCACCTACACCTTTCATAACACCGGGAATGTAGGTAATCCACTTCTCGTCAACCTTCCAGCCGTGATGGTCAAGGATCCACTTGGCTATGGTCTGCCAGAGTTCCTGCGGTACGCTGGTGTACCCAAACAGAGAATGGTCCAGACGGCGGCGCAGGGCATCGGTAATGAATGGTGGTGTCTCAAAATCCAGGTCTGCCACCCATAGCGGTATAAGGTCATCGCGGCCGTAACGCTCCTTTAACACACTGTACTTAAGGGCGTTTGTGCCTGAACGGTCTATTATCCTGTCAAAATCGTATTTCATATCTTAGTCTGTTATCTTGATTCGTTGAGAGCCTGCCTGATGTCATCCAGAATATCATCGGGATCCTCAAGTCCTATTGAAAGTCGTATCGTGGTATCCCTGACATCCATCTGTTCTAGTTGCTCAGTTGTAAAGTTACCAAAAATTGTTGAGGCCGGATGAATGGCAAGCGTGCGGTTATCAAACAGATTGGTGGCACGATGTACCAGTTGAAGCCGGTTGATGAAATCAAAGCAGGCCTCTTTTGACTCAAGGTCAATTATTACCATCGCTCCCGATGTGGGGCCGAACTGCCTGCGTGCCAGGTCGTAAAACGGGTTTTCCTTGAGTCCGATATATGTAACCTTGCTGATTGCGCTGATATTTCTGAGCCTTTCTGCTATGTACAGCGCATTTGAAGCCTGGCGCTGGTAGCGGACATCGAGTGTCTCCAGACCCAGGGTCTGCTGATATGCGGAGTAGGGGTTCATGTATGCGCCGATGTTGAACAGGAGGTCTCCCTTGATGCGCCGGTTGATGTCGGGGAATGTCCCGTAGTCAATGACCAGACCGCCCAGTGATGTACCTCCGCCGGAAAGGTATTTGGTGCTTGAGAGAACCTCAATATCCACGCCCAGATCCTTGAGGGAGGTCTCTGTAAAAGGAATAACCGTTGAATCGGCTATCAACGGTATATTCCTGCGGTGTGCTATCCGGGCCAGGGCTTCCAGATCGGCCACCTCCTGCTGCGGGTTGGTTACTGTCTCCAGATATATACAACAGGAGCCGTCGTCGGTAGCCTCATCGACAGTTTTCAGGTCCGTAAGGTCACACAGCCTGGCCTCAACGCCAAACTGCCTGAGCGTTACGGTTATGAGAGACAGGGTATTGCCGAACAGATGTCTGGATGTCACTATGTTTCTGCCTTGTGCAGCTACTGCAAACAATGCGTTGCTTATGGCTGACATTCCGGAGTTGAATGCAGTTACGTGAGCTGCTCCGGTAAGTTGGCGAACCCTGTTCTCAAAGTTGGTTACCGTGGGGTTCTCCACGCGGGCGTAATCGGGCGCCTTGATACGGCCGGTAAAGGCATCGGCCATACGGGCAGCGTCATCAAATTCAAATGATACATTGGTATAAATAGGTACTGCCAGTGATCCGTAGGCATCGGGACGGACCGTAGGGTTGTCAATTGCTATTGTCTGCTTGTTCATGATCAGTTGTTTAATTTGGCTGCAAAGGTCTCCCAAATAGCAATATATTCCAACCTGACTTTGATGTTTGGATTAAAACACAAGTCTGATGGCTGCAATGTAGAATAAAAAAACAGCCCCATGTCCGGGACGATGGGGCTGACAGAAGATTCTTCTTTATTCTATGTCAGAACTTGGAGCGGATGGTCTTGATCTTGATGGGGGTATCGCCGCCGATGAGTTTTACCTGACGCAGCATGATGTCCAAGTTGTAGCTAATGGCTGTTTTGCGTGAATCCAGATTTGCCTTAACGGGCACAAGGACTACTTTATTCCAGTCTGGATGCTCAGCCTCATATTGCACCGCACTTGCATTATTTTGTTTTATCCAATCCTCGCGATCACTGTATATCTTCTCTATCATTGCGGCGATATTATCAAATGTATATGTGCCGTATTTGCTTGAGTAAGAAGCTGTAAATGATTCGGTCTTATCGGCAGAACTGTTTTTGGCAAAGAACTGCTGCATCTTTTCCTTGCGTATCAGGAGCAGGGTGGGAGGAACAGAAGGTTTGTATTCGCTTGATGGAGTAACTGCAGTTGAAAGACGCAATTGGGCGGCATTGAGTACGTAGGCATCATCTTTCATCTCATCAACCGGTAGGGTGATCTCGGTCAGAATGCCGAATGGACTCCTTATCCATGTGCAGCTGCTGTCAGACAACTGGTTATCCAGATTGGTCCATTTGAAACAGTTCAACTGGAGTACCTCACTGTTGCCCTGGAACTCTGCCATAAGTGAGGCATATGAAGGCTCGTCATCATCGTCCGGTTCTATGCATTTGAAATTAACTTCCAGCATAGTGCGGTCAATATAGAATATCGTTCCGTCTCCCTGAGAGCAACGAAAATAGAAGCCCTTTATGAGATTTTCCATGAATGACTTGGAGTCTGCAAAATAATGCCTGGTCTCCGGGTTGAAATATGATTCCAGAATTGTCTTGGCAATAGAATCGGGAAGAGGTATCGTTATACTGGGATAGTAATTCCTTGTGTCGCGTAGTGAGTCAGAGTCCTGCATATTTTCTCCCGATACTGTTATGCTTGCCAAAGGCTTGGCGCTTGTATTGCAGAATTCCGATGGATCCACATTGGGATAATAGTATGATTCCGGATCCAGCATCCTGTCAAGCGGGAAAACTTCTATTTTAATCGCATTTGTGGGATCACCAAAGTAGCTGGAGTAATACAGCTTGAGGTTGGCATAGTATGGCTTCTGGTCACCAACTTTATCTATGAACCACTGAGGGAATACATGGTTACCTATCCCATAAACCGAATCGGCAATGGTCAGGTTCTCCATGCAACCCAGTTGGGTCATGTATCCGGCGTCAAGTCTGGTTCCGCTGTACTGTTCTGTAAAACGTCCCAAATTGCACTGGGTAGTCATGATGATGAGTGAATCGGCTGCTTTTATGGAACGTGATTCGGCAAAGCAGGAGTCGTTTTTGACATCAATTATATCTCCCTTAGGTGTAATGGAGCCACCCAGGCCGGCGGTGTCTTCGTCACATGACATCAGGAACAGCACTGCAAGGAGACTGCAAACTGTCGTCTTGAGTTTCATATCAATATGAAATCAGATTTTGTTGTAGAAATCGTTAATGGCATCAGCGCCCATTGTAGTTGCGTCACCTTCCAGAACGGGTATGCCTTTTGATTTGGCATATTGAGGAAGGCATGCGTCCACAGACGGAGAGTTACATATAACTCCGTCAGAGAATTCAATGGCTTTCTTCATGACGGAATTGAAATCGATAGGAGTATCAAATGTGCCTACATCTGAAGGTTGCATATCCTTGTTGGGTATGATCTCAGGATATCTTTCGCTAAAATTATTGCTGAAAGCCTTGTCATAAAGAGAATAAATCACTTTTGATTCCCGGAATGCCGGTTCTTCTCTATAGGCGGTCTTAATATAGAGAGGTATCAGGGCCGACAGCCAGCCGTGACAATGTATAATGTCCGGATTCCAGCGTAGTTTCTTGACGGTTTCAAGAACTCCGCGTGCAAAGAAAATTGTACGTTCGTCATTGTCCTCATACTCTTTGCCATCCTTATCAGTAACCTGAAGACGGTTCTGGAAGAAATCCTCATTGTCTATGAAATAGACCTGTATGCGGGCGGACTGGAGTGAAGCTACCTTGATTATGAGCGGATGGTCGGTGTCATCAATGATCAGGTTCATTCCCGAAAGGCGGATAACCTCATGCAACTGGTTGCGGCGCTCGTTGATGTTGCCCCATTTGGGCATGAAGGTACGGATATCGTTACCCAATTCCTGGATGCTCTGTGGTAACTGTCTGCAGTAATCGGCCATTGGAGATGATGCTACGAACGGCGTAATTTGATCAGCTATGATAAGGATTTTCTTTTCGCTCATAAAGAGTAGATTTCAATTAATATGCAAAGATATAGAAAAAAATGCTCAATTTGGCAAGCACTTTGGCCGAATCTTTTGAAATACCATAATTATTCACTTATTTTGCAGACTTTTTCGATTGTATTATGATAAAGGTAATATCAACAGTAAAGGAACTCAAAGAGGCGCTCAAATCCTGCCGCGAGGCCGGAAAGAGCATTGGCCTTGTACCCACTATGGGAGCTCTGCATGAGGGTCATGCATCACTTGTGCGCCGCTCTGTTGCAGAGAATGACATAACGGTTGTGAGCGATTTCGTGAATCCCACACAGTTCAACGACAAGAATGACCTCAACAACTATCCCCGTACGATGGAGGCCGATTGCCGTCTTCTTGAGAATGTCGGAGCACAGTATGTGTTCGCCCCGTCGGTAGAGGAGATGTATCCTGAGCCCGATACCCGCACATTTGATTTCACACCTTTGGATAAGGTGATGGAGGGCCCCAACCGCCCCGGACACTTTAACGGTGTGGCTCAGATTGTAAGCAAGCTGTTCTATGCTGTGGAGCCAGACCGCGCCTATTTCGGTGAGAAGGATTTCCAGCAGCTGGCTATAATCCGTGAGATGGTCCGCCAGTTGAACTTTAAGATCGAGATCGTGGGCTGTCCCATTGTACGTGAGGAGGACGGTATGGCCCTGAGTTCACGCAACATGCTGCTTAGCAAGGCAGAGCGCAAGCTTGCAGCCAATATTTCACGCACTCTGTTCGAGAGCCGCTACTATGCCAGACATCATACTCTCAAGTCAACCCGCAAGCATGTTATTGATACCATCAACTCTTACCAGGGTCTTGAGGTTGAGTATTATGAGATTGTCGATGGCCGCACATTGCAGCCGGTTGATAACTGGGATGCCACGGATTACATTGTGGGTTGCGTTACCGTACACTGCGGTAAGGTACGCCTGATTGACAACATAAAATACAAGGAATAATGCTGCTTACAGTTCTTAAATCAAAGTTGCACCGCGTCAAGGTGACCGATGCCAACATAAACTACATAGGTAGCATAACCATTGACGGCAACTGGATGGATGCTGCCGGCATCATTGACGGCGAGCAGGTTCACGTGGTCGATGTAACCAATGGCGCCCGTCTGGTCACTTACGTTATCCGCGGTGAGCGCGGTTCCAAGTGCATCTGCCTTAACGGCGCTGCCGCCCGCCTGGTCTCAATCGGCGACACTGTTATCATTATCGCCTACGCCCAGGTTACCCCGGAGGAGGCTAAAACATTTAAACCCACAGTAGTTATTCCGTAGAGATATTTTCAGGGAAAAACTTGAAGGGTATAGTCTCCAGAACTACGGCCCTTCGGGCCTATCCCTCCCACCGCTTCGCGGCGGGCCCCTCCCTCTAACGCG
>JAZSKJ010000006.1:0-5220 GCA_045534785.1 Bacteroidaceae bacterium
GGATCTGCCCTTCCTTGCCAGTGTGAGCGATGCCTTCTATATCGGCGGCACCAAGTGCGGCCTTCTGTTCGGCGAGGCCATCGTTATCACCAACCCTGCCATCGCCCGGGATTTCCGCTACCATATCAAGCAGCGGGGCGCTATGCTGGCCAAGGGCCGTCTGCTGGGCGTTCAGTTCAGCACTCTGTTTACCGATAACCTGTATCTTGAGATATCGCAGAACGCAGTCAACCAGGCCCTGCGCCTCAAGAAGGCCATGATCAAGAAAGGCTTCTCGCCATATGTGGATTCACCCACCAACCAGCAGTTCTTCTGCCTGCCCAAATCCGAGATAGAGCGCATAGGCAAGTTCGCATCATTTGAGATCTGGGCTCCCTGCGGTCCGCAGCAGAGTGTAGTCCGATTCGTGACCAGCTGGAACACATCGGATGAGATGATTGACGAGTTCATCAGCAAACTCTGAATCCCGCCAAAGTGTTCCACAACCACCCCCGCCAGAGCGTATTCTCGCAGGTGTGATTGTGTTACACCCCCCATCTAGAGGGTGTGTCCCACGCTCTCACCCGCCACAAAGCCTGTGAACGTGGTTGCTGTGGGACACTTTGGCGGAATAACAATTATTAACACAAAAGATTTGTGAGGCATATCAAAAATATTTTGATTTGCGTCAAAATCAATTTGTGTTTGCTTATGAGACAACTCACCAAAAAGGAAAAAATCATCATGGAGCAGTTCTGGACCTATGGTCCCATGTTTGTACGTGAACTGCAGGAGCATTATGAGGAACCCCGTCCCAATTTCAACACACTATCCAATCAGGTGCACACTCTGATGGAGGACGGATTCCTGGAGCGCAAGGCCTTCGGAAGCAACTACCAGTACTCGCCTGCCGTATCACGCAAGGCATACAGTCTGGACGGTTTCCACGGGCTGGTAAACGAATACTTTGACAGCTCATACTCGAGCGTAGTCCTTGGACTGGTTGAGGAGGAGCGCCTGTCAGTTGATGACCTCAAGCGTATTATTGACAAAATTGAAAACCGCAAATGAATACTCAAGTCCTTTTATTCCTTGGAAAGGCGGCTCTGCTAACCATTGCCTTTGTTCTTATGTACCGCCTTTTGTTGCGCCGCGAAACATTCCACGGCCTTAAGCGTGGAGCCCTGATGCTCTCACTTGTACTCTCCTATGTTCTCCCTGTAACTGTAATCACAGTACATCGAGATATCCGCAAGAGCCCGGTTGCCCAGACCGCAGCATCCGCTCAGCCCGCTGCTATTCCTGTAAATCAGATCCAACCTTTCTCTCCTGTTGCACAAACAAGTGCTCCTGCACCATCCGTATCGGCCTCAGAGAGCGCTACAGTCCAGGCACCTGCAGTACGCAAGGATTACACCGCTGTGCTGCTCCGGATTCTGATGGCGGCTTATCTGGCAGGTCTCATTGTTATGCTCCTGCTCAGGGTACGCTCTATCCTCAAGGTTTCGGCCATAGTTAGAGGCGGAGAGACTGTAGAGCGTGGAAATGGCTATCGGATTGTAGTTACCGATAAGAGCTTAAGCCCGTTCAGCTGGCTTGGAACCATAGTACTGAGTGAAAAGGATTATGCCGGCATTGACAGCAACGTCCTTAAGCATGAGAAGGCCCATATAGCACACGGTCATCCGCTGGAACTCATGCTGCTTGATTTCATGTCGCTGTTCCAGTGGTTCAACCCCGCCGTCTGGGTATTGCGCCGTGACCTGTGCCTTGTACATGAGCAGCAGGCTGATGCCGACGTCCTGAAATCCGTGCCCGATGCCCGGCCGTACCAATATCTGCTGTTGAGCCAATCCAAGTGTGGTCTGGCATTCAATATCGTAGCGTGTTTCGACGGCAACGGCGTAGAGAGCCGCATAGATATGATGAACCGCAAAAAATCCGGTAAGTGGCAAATGGTCAGATTCCTATATATACCGCTAATAATGTGCCTGTCACTTGCCCTTACAGCAAATGTAGCGTACGATACTTCCAATACGGCACAGAGTGATTCATTATCGGCAAATAAAATGCTGGGTGACCAGATATATCCGGTATTCAATGTTGACGGTCTATGGTTCTATATTGAAAATGAGAGAGCAGTGTTGTGCCGTCATACCTATGGTGAAAGAGGTTTGGCGATGGAACGGTATAACGGTGAAAGGGAGCTGGTCATACCATCATGCATAGAGCATGAAGGCAAGACATGGCCGGTTACCAAAATTGGTGAAATGGCTTTCCATACACTATATGAGAACTATGGTCTTAAGAGTATTGTTATCCCCGGCAGCGTGACAGAGATAGGTTTTTCGGCTTTTGAAGGACTTACAGGATTATATTCCATAACCATACCTGAAAGCGTTGTCAGAATCGGTTCCGATATATTTAAGGGTTGCAGTAACCTGTCTGTCATTGAGGTGGCACCTGGTAATACTGTGTATGATTCACGTGAAGGGTGTAACGCAATCATTGAAAGTGCCACAAACACACTTGTTTTGGGATGCAAGGAAACGATAATACCCGGCAGTATCACTGCAATAGGAAACAGCGCTTTCAAGGTCTGCAAAGGACTGAAATCGGTCATTATCCCGGAAGGTGTAAAGTCCATAGGCAATGCCGCATTCCAGGAGTGCAGCGGATTGACAGAAATCAGTATCCCTGCAAGCCTTGAGAAGATAGGGACAAACGCATTCTTTGAATGTACCGGAATCAGATCCATCAAGGTTGCTCAGGGCAGCAGGCTTTATGACTCAAGGGAGGAGTGTAATGCTATCATCCTAACCCGTAGCAACGAGCTTGTTATGGGCTGTGCTACCACAAGAATTCCTCACAGCATAAAGAAGATTGGCTATCGCGCTTTCTACCATTGCCATTTTGACGGACCGTTGGAACTGACCGAAGGCATAGAGGAGATAGCCCAGGAAGCGTTCATGCTCTGCAGCGGTTTCAGTGATATAGTATTGCCGGCCAGCCTAAAGAGTTTAGACAGAAATGCTTTTGCCCAACTGGATATGTTAACCTCCATTAAGGTCAATACGGCCAACAGGTACTTTGATTCAAGAGAAGACTGCAATGCCATCATAAGGACCAAAGACAATGCATTGCTGCTGGGATGTGAAAACACGGTCATTCCTAATAGCATAAAGACCATTGGTGAAAGCGCTTTTGCTGGTTGTAAGGCCAATAAGGCCATTACACTACCCGAAGGTCTTGAAAATATTGGACGCGAGGCATTCTCAAATTATAAGTCCGTCGCTCCTTTAAGTCTTCCTTCATCGCTCAAAACAATCGAAACAAAAGCTTTTGCAAACTGCAGTGGACTGGCTCCTGAACTGGTTATCCCCGGAAAGGTAAAAGAGATAGGTGACAGTGCATTTCAGTTCTCGTACGGCGTGGAAACCGTTACTATAGGCAAGGGTGTAAAGAGGCTTGGTGCAGGCGCTTTCCAGAGACTTGACAAAGTACAATCCGTAGTTGTACCTGAAGGGGTTGAGACTATAGGTCATAATTGTTTTGCCGCATGTGACAGAATGGAATTCATTACCCTTCCCTCAACTCTCAAGGAGATAGAGAGCGAGGCTTTCATCGTGTCCGGATTGAAAGAGATAGTCATTCCGTCCGGGGTGAAAGAAATAAAGGAATCAACCTTTGCATCATGTATGCGGCTTGAAAAGGTGACTCTCCCCAATTCTATCAAGCGGATAGGGAACAAAGCTTTCTGGGAATGCCGTTCTCTGGAACAATTCCCGTTACCTGAAAAACTTGAATACCTGGGAGATGACGTCTTTACTGAAGATGGCAGAATCACCGAAATCCATATTCCTGCAGGAGTCAGGGAGATAGGTCGTCAACCTTTTTCTTCCATTCAGGATATTGTATCAATCGATGTGGACCCGCGTAATAGCCGATATGAATCACCCGCTGGCAGCAATGTCTTGATTGACAAGGAATCCGGAACCCTGATAGTGGGCTGCAAGAACTCTGTCATACCTCAGGGGGTAAAGCAGATAGGCGAAAGTGCTTTTGCCGAATGCTGGGGACTGGAAAGGATTGTGATACCTGAAGGTGTTGAGCGCATCGGAAGCAACGCATTCCGCAATTGCCGCAATGCGGAGATAACCATTCCCGCATCTGTAAAAGAGATAGGGCAAGCTGCTTTCCTGAATGATGACGGTTCCAGGATAACCAACAATTCGGCGTTGACAATCAAATTCAGCCAATCAATGGAGGAGATGATGTCAAATCTACGGTTCTGAAACAGATTATCATTATGAAGAAATCAGTATTATTTGCGTTTTTGGTGCTTGCATCCACAACTTCTGCTACGGCACAACGCTTGGAAAGATGCACGATGGAGGGTTTCAGCCAGATAGTCAAGACTGTTTTGACCCCTGGTTTTGACAAGGCATACGGCATGGTTTCAAACCCTTCATTTGATTACATGTCAAGCATAATGCTCTATACCGACAAGAGAGAGCTTGTATTTAGGAAGGCTAAGGATAAGTTTGCAGTACAGTCCGTTGAAGACGGTGTACCTGTAGAGACAAGCACACTGACCATAACCGATGAGCAGAATAACGTATTGACCGCACTTTTCGATGTAGCTGTAGGCTCTGCCAGGGATAAGGAAGAACCTAAGCCCGGAGAACTGGTTGTGGTTGGTGTTGATGGTGAAACTTTCCATTTTTTCAATGGTCGGAAAGCCGGCAAATGCTGGAGTCCTCCCAAGGAAGACATTCGTGGCAGACTGGTAAATCTCATGATGGAGATAAGCCGATATGTACGGAATCACCGTCCTCTCTCCGACCAACTGATAGAGCAGGCTCAGGAACTGACCTCCCTGTTCATCGATCTGCAATAAGAACGTCTGCAAGTAACTCAGCACTCTATTTTATGTATTATTATGAAAATGCGCCTTTAACACAAGACGCATTTTCACTATAAATCAGTTTAGATAACAGCCAAACCAAATCAATAGCATTATGAGAAATAAAGTCCTCTTGCTTGCATTGGCATCCATCATCTTATTGACGTCAATAAAATGGTACAATTGGGGTCAGACCTAGGGTGTTAAGTTAACATTTTCATTTTAGCTCACTTTTTTGAGCAGATTGAGTCTTTTAATGGATGGGTTGGGCAACAAGTTGTCGGCCCTCCATTTGTTTATGTCATTCAGTTTTGTATTACCGATGGTTCTTGCAG
>JAZSKJ010000024.1:0-55939 GCA_045534785.1 Bacteroidaceae bacterium
TCCCTGTAATTCTTGAAATCAGCCTGAGTTTTGAGTATTACATACAAGGCCTGCATGCGCTTTCCTACCGGATGGCCGATGGTGGCAAGCAGGGAATCCGCCTGCGCGGGATTGGTTTCAAGCAACCTCTCCACCTGTGCCAGCTCACCGTAATGCCTGCCGCACGATACGGTAGTCAAAGCTATCAGCCATAATATAATGATTCTAATCTTGTTCATGGCTTAACGTACCAAAGCTTTTGTTACTGTTCCGTCCTTATGCTTTATAATATGCAAGCCCGGTGCATCGGCCTGAATCCTGCGGCCGTCTATGCCATAGTGAACAGCTCCGTCTGTAACAGAATTGGGGTCTGTAGCCTGATGTGATTCTACCACTGTAGTTATGATCTCAAGGTCTGCTCCACAACCAATGAAAGCAGTCTCATCAATCATGGGATTTCCTTGTATAATTACTCGTTTAAGGCCACTGCAATAGGCAAATGCATACATGTCTATCAGTTCCACTCCCGCCGGGATAGTTATCTGGGTTAGGTTGGTACATTCTGCAAAACCTGCATAGCCAATTTGTTTAACACTTTCTGGTATGATTACTGATTCAAGTTCTTCACATCCCTTGAATGCAAGGTCATCTATTCCTGTAACTTTATAGATAGTGTCATTGACCGTAACGGATTCCGGAATTACTATATGGCCATAATAAGGTATATAATCCAATGAATCGGAAATAGTTTTCTTTGGCACGTCTCTTATTGGTGCACGCGGTTGCAGCCCGCCAGTATTGGGATCACGAGGAGTAAGAGGTCCGTCAAAATTGTTCCTGCCAATATAATTGTTGCGGCCGATAGCTCTTCTTGCTGCCACATAAACCCCGTCGTCCTTATATGTATAATATATGGAATCATTCTCAAAATCTGCCTCATATCCATTGTCACCGGATGTGCAGATTAATTTGAAACGAGACCAGGTGTCCGAAGCTATATACGCATCATAAGAACCCTTAGGTATGGAAAGCACAGCATTCTTATAGGTGCTTTCCGTAAAACTATAGACCATTTTGGGAGGAGTTGGGCTTCTAAGTATTATTGAATCAATTCTATTACAATTGGCGAAGGCTTCTTGATAAATATCAGGGTTGCCATCTATACAAACTTTCTTTAGATTGCTGCAATCTGCGAATGCACTATCACCTATGCTGACTACAGATGCGGGTATATTAATGTCATTTAGTTTATATGAAAAATAAAATGCTCTATTACAAATATGTTTTACCTTGTCACCTAATACCAATTCTTCAATGGATGTCATGCCTGAAAACCATGAACCTATCTCTTCACAATAGATTTTGACACTTTTCAACCCAACACACTGAAAAGCGTATGGGCCTATTGATGTCACGGATTCAGGAATGGTTATATTCTTCAAACTACCACAATTTGAGAAAGCGTATCCGTCTATTGTAGTTACGGAATCAGACATGGTGACATTTGTCAAGTTAAGACATACATAAAACGCAGCGAATCCTATATATTTTACAGAATTAGGGATTACAACATCTGTCAAATCTAAACAGTAACAAAAAGCCGAAGCTTCTATCAGTGTAACCGGATATTCCGTTCCCTGATAGGAAACACTGGCAGGAATAATTAATTTTCCGGATTCCACTTTTGAAAAATCATATGGCCCTTGACTGACTGCGAGTTCTGTTTTATCGTTTATCCACGAATAGTATATGATTATTCCATCTTCATTTGCAACTTCAATATTATATGCGAATGATTTGATGGGAATCATGCTAACAATTAATGACAATAATAGTATTGCCAGTTTACTTATTTTGAAAAGCATAATGTATTAAGAGCATTGATTGAGTTTAACACGTTGTAAAATTAAGTCTCTATTATGCAATTCCGTGTGCTTTTTTATGCTTTTTTTATCCATTGCAGAAATTTTGTGATAAATAAATATGCAGAGGAGAATTAGCACAAAATAGCACATGACGGCGTTAAAGAATGTCATATATTTGCAATTGAAGAGATAGAGTTTTTATTATACGAAACTTAAAGAAAAAATAAAACGTATGAAATCATTCAAATTAATAATTTTACTATCAGTCTTTATTCTGAACTCATGCAACTTTTATGAAAAGATAAGTGAAATAATAATGCCTACTTACGATCATGATTATTTCAAATATAAGATTGTAAATAATTCAGATATGACAATAGCCTTTTGTCATTACACTTTAACTATGGTGGCAAGTGAACATGAAAACGACAATAAATACACAGGATTATATCCAGACACTTTGTTACCACCTGAAGATTTAAAAACCTTATGTAAAAAGATTGATCCTATGAGTGATTGTAGATTAGGAGTTAGAATGCCGAAAGAAACTATTATTAACCGTTATGGTGAGAATGATACATTATTGTTTTTTGTGTTTTCACCTGATACCCTGAATAAGTATTCGTGGGATGAAATTCGTGAGGGTTATAAAATAATAAAGCGCTATGATCTGAGAATAGAGGATTTAGAAAGCATGAATTGGACCATAACTTATCCGTAAATCCAAATTTGATACAAAAGGATCGTTATGACAAATGGGCCGTATCCCTATGTCATAAACCATTCCAATAAATAAAAACATATTGTTTATGAAATTAAACGGGACTTTATTTGTTTGCGCAGTGTTTGCGCTGGCATCGTGTTCGCCAAAGGTGACTTCCAATATCACACATACTTATGCGCCGCAGGCATCAGTTGAGGATGTGGTTGTCCTTAAGGAGAAGGAATTGGTTCCTGCCGAAGCTGAATGGATGGGATCGACTCAAGTCAACGGTAAGGGCAACTATAATCAGTTGCTGGATCTGACGCGCAACGAAGCTTGGAAGAATGGAGCCAAATATGTTAGGGTTAAGGACTATTCTACCGGAACGCGGTCTGATGTTCATGTGATGAATTCAGATTTGTTTGGTATAGATAAGTTTGATTCTCCAAACGCGATTGATTCCAGAAAGCCGGAAGTATTGCCAGAGCAATCAACGGTTAGCCTCACGTCCGATGAGGACAGCTGCTTGTATATTCTGGCGGGCGGTGAAGCCAAGTTGTCAAATGTAAATGAGACCACAGTCAGCTCCTTTAGTATCTCCCTTGGTCTTGGCTATTCGCTGTCACCCAAATTCAGTTGTGAGTTAGGGGCAATGTTCTCAAATCCTACTCTGCAAAATAATTCTGAAAAAAGAAGTACATGTAAGGGCTTGGCTGCAGCATTGGTTTATCATCATCCCATGAAAGGCAACCTGAGCTATATTCCGCAAGTTGAATTGGATTATCTGAACTATAAGATAGATGATTATCGCCTTGGATTTATGTCATTGAGCATTAATCTGCTGGCATTTGAGTATAGGGCAGATGACAGTATGTGGGGATTCCGCGGCTGTTTGGGCGATTTTGGTGTGGCTTTTCCGGTTGGAAAAAAGAATTTTGATTTTGAAAACTTTCAGATGGGTCTGGGCCCAATATATGGATTCAGCCTCAATAGGGTGTCATTGGGTATTGTCAGATACTTTTAAGGATTATATGCTATGAAAAAGATAATGTTATTTTGGTGCATAATGACGGGATGTCTTGTGTCAGTGGATGTGTTGGCACAAAACAGCGGTTTGTATTTCAGTACAGGTGATGCTTTTTTATCATCGGGTTTTTCATTTGATGAAAATAACAATGGTGATTATTATCGTCTTAAAGAGAGTGACACATACATTTCTGTGGCTTTGGGTTACAAGGCTAAAGACGGATATGGACTGGAATTTACAGCCGCAGTTGAAGCGAATGTCTTAAAGGAGCCCACCAGAAAGATACAGGATTATGAGCCATACAGAGTGAGTACCTTTGCATGGGGCGGTTCGGTATTCTATTCGTCCAATATCACTAATGAGATTTCATGGATGTTTATGTTGTCTTTCCGTTTCTTGGATTACACGGAGAAATCTTATAGTCAGGATTTCTATGATTTCCAGATTGAACCAATTACGTTTGAGTACAGGCGTAGAGACAGTCATTGGGGATTCAGGCTTTCTGCTCTGACACTTGAGGTGATGGCAATGAAAAAGGAAAAGCAGAATCCAAACTCATTCGATGTCCAATCTTATATGGGGACCACTGGCGTAGGTATCAATCTGAATTCATTCCCCATACGGGTATCATATTATTTTTAATCTCCTATAAACCTTATTGATATGAAATATAATGTAACGTTAATTGTTTGTGCAGTGTTGGCGCTGGCGTCATGCTCGCCTAAGGTTACATCTAACATTGTCCACACTTACCCAAAACTGGAGTCACTTGATGATGTGGCTATGCTTGGTGAGAAGGACCGTCTGCCGGCCGATGCCGAATGGATGGGTACTATTGATGTCAAGGGAAAGGCCGGATATGACAGGCTGGCTGAATTGACACGTTTCAAGGCGTGGGAGGAAGGTGCCAGTTATGTCAAGGTCAAGAGTTATGGCAGTGATGGCGCCAGGTCTGATATTCACGCCATGAATTCTGATGTGTACAGGGCCGATACGGTTACCCGTGTGGCTCAGCCTGCTGTTACCCCAAGGAATACCGCTACTGAGAATCATGGGACACAGAGCAGTTATATTACATCAAACAACACCCCGTATGTGGCTGCTACGGTTGGCGGCGTTCAGAGCCTGGAAACTCCCGGCTTTACAAGCCCTAACAGCTTGAGGTTCTATGCGGGTTATGGCCGCAGACTCAATAAGCTCAATCCCAGTATGAATGAGTTTGAGAAGATGCACTATGGTAGAATGTTGAACGGAGTCATGATGGGTGCTGATTATGTACGGTATTTCAACTCTTCCAGGACATCTGGATTAGGGTTCCGCTATCAGATTATGCACGGCTCGGCTAAAGATTATGCCACCATTACCTTTGAAGACGGTTCTCCCAGTCTTGAGGGATTACTTGATGATTATGTGAACATAAGCTATGTGGGTCCTATCTATTCAAAGCGTGAAGTTACACGTGACGGGCAGAACTTCTTTATGTACAACGTGGGTCTGGGCCTGTTGTTCTACCGGAGCAACGCTACAATTGCAGGTAAGGAACGTATAGTTGCGGGTTTAACATCGGGCATTACTCTGGATTTCAACTATGCTCATATGTTGAGTGATAATCTGTCAATTGGTGCAGACTTTTCATTAACATCGGGAACACTTATGAATTATGATGTCCAAGACTATTATGGAGAGACTATTACAGTTGACGGCCAGGACCAGAGCCAATGGGAGGGGCTGTTGCATATGGGAATCTGCGCCCAGCTGGTATATACGTTCTGACATTATATAGCCCCAAGTGCTAAAAATGGCTAAATGAGCCATTTTGGTCGGGAAACTCTGCACGGTGTGCGGAGTTTTCTTGTATCTTTGCGGCCTGAAACAAAGGACGCATCAATGATTATCAATCCTACAAACAGGGACGATATACGCGAGAGGGCTATCGAGACCACCTCTGAGATAGTTCTCAAGTGCGGTAACCTGTCGGTCAGGATGGATGATGTGGCACAGGAGTTGTCGGTTTCCAAACGTACCCTCTATGAGATATTCGGCAGCAAGGAGGAGCTTCTTGTGGAGTGCATGAAAAGACACATAGCCCGCATGTCAAAGATTATTGCCGATGAGATGGGCCGTGAGGAGGATGTCCTGACCGTCTTTATAAAGCATCTGGAGGTGCTTATTGCCGAATCGCGCGAGAGGGACCACAATAAGTTTGAAGATATGGACAAGTATCCCAAGCTTAAGAAACTGTTCCATGAGCACTTGGCTGATATGGCATGCCGCATGCGCGGTTTCATGGAATTGGGAGTCAGACAGGGGGTGTTCCGCGATGACCTGAACATGGATGTGCTGATGAAATCTTTCAGCGCTATGGGCACTATGGCCAACAAGGAGTCCGAGAGCGGCCAGTTCCGTTACGATGAACTGATAGACGGAACCATAGTGGTGCTGCTAAGGGGTATAGCTACCCCCAAGGGTATGGAAAAACTGGATAAGTATAGGTATAAATCAAACAATAGATGATGAAGAGAGATTTTTTTAAAAGGGCAGGATTCCTGGTTGCAGCTGCACTGATTGCGGTTGCCGTCAACGCTCAGGAAACCGGCGGTGCACTGAAACTCACGCTTGACGATGCCCTGAAGATTGCCTTGAGTGATAACCCGACCATCAAGGTGGCCGAGCAGCAGATTGAGGTCAAGAAAATCAGCAAGGATGAGGCCTGGCAGGCATTGCTTCCCAGTGCCGATTTCAGCGGTACGGTTCAGTATACTGTCCTGGCTGCTGTAATGAAACTGAGCATGCCGGATCCTGAAACCGGAGAGACCAGGACATCTTCTTTCAAGATGGGTCAGGACAATACCAGTACTTGGAACGGGCAGTTCCAGGTGAGTCTGCCGTTGTTTGCCCCTACGGTATATGCTACCATGAATCTGACCAAGACAGACCTGGCCAACGCCGTTGAGCAGAGCCGCAGTTCCAAGCTGGATCTGGTCAATCAGGTTACCAAGGCATACTATCAGGTTATTCTGGCGCAGGACAGTTATGACGTGCTGTGCAAGAGCCTGGAGCAGGCCGAAAGGAATTTCAATGTGGTCAAGTCATTATATGAGTTGGGTGGTACCAGTGAGTACGACAAGATAAGTGCCGAGGTGCAGTTGCGCTCACTCAATCCTACAGTAATACAGGCCCGTAACGCCGTAACGCTGGCCAAGCTCCAGCTGATGATTCTTATGGGTATGGACCCGGAGACGGAGATTGTGGTTGAAGGCAGTCTGGAGGATTATGAGGACCGTCTTTATGCTGAGGCTCTGGCATCAGACAGTTACTCACTTGAGAACAACACCAGCATGCGCCAGCTCAAGATTAATGAGACTATGTTGAATCAAAGTCTTAGAGTGCAGAAAATGAATTTCCTGCCCACTTTAGCGCTGGCCGGTACATATTCATTGCAATCTCTTAACAACAAGGACTGGAACATAGGCGAGTATGAATGGGCCAAGAGCTCATCGATAGTGCTGTCACTCTCAGTGCCTATTTTCCGTATGGGTAACTTTACCAAGCTGAAAAGCACCAAACTGCAGATAAGCCAGTTGAACCAGAACATAGACTACACTGAGAAGCAACTTGGTATGCAGGTGCGCAGTTACGTGGATAACATGAAAGCCAATGCAGAGCAGGTGGCCAGCAACCATGAGGCCATTGAGCAGGCCGAGAAGGGACGTGAGATAGCCAGCAAGCGCTATGAGATAGGTAAGGGTACCATCCTGGAACTCAACAACAGTGAGGTGCAGCTTACTCAGGCCAAGCTTACATACAGCCAGTCTATATACAACTATCTGGCTGCCAAGGCAGACCTGGACAAGGTTCTGGGCAATGAAGAGGGTATTCCTGCCCCGGACAATAATAAATAAGGTTATAATAATAAAGACAAGATAATATGAAAGCATTCAGAATTTCGGGAATCGCTCTCTGCTCCATGCTGATTATGGCAGCCTGCGGGCAGAAAAAGTCAGAGACAGCCGTACAGGCACCATTGGTTGATCCCAACGCTAAGCCGCTGGTCAAGCTGGCCAAGGTGGTTGAGGAGCCGGTGGACCAGATACAGGTATACTCAGCTACCATAGTAGGTGAGATCAAGAACAACATTGCTCCGGCAACCCCGGCACGTATAAGCAAGATAAACGTTGAGGTGGGCGATAATGTACGTCGCGGCCAGATTCTGGTACAGATGGATGAGACCACACTGAGTCAGCAGGAGATGCAGCTCAAGAATCTGGAGACGGAATTCAACCGTATAGACCAGTTATATAAGGTGGGCGGTGTCTCCAAGTCAGAGTGGGATAACCTGAACCTGCAGCTTGAGGTGGCCCGCAAGTCACTCAAGACACTTAAGGAGAATACTCAACTGGCAAGCCCCATAGACGGTGTGGTTACCACCCGTAACTATGACAACGGTGACCTTTACGGCGGACAGCCCATCCTGGTGGTGCAGAAGATT
This sequence comes from Bacteroidaceae bacterium, assembly GCA_045534785.1. Classification (GTDB taxonomy): domain Bacteria; phylum Bacteroidota; class Bacteroidia; order Bacteroidales; family Bacteroidaceae; genus Colenecus. The sequence goes on from JAZSKJ010000024.1 coordinate 8,064, forward strand.
GCTCCCGTTAAGCTGACCATCAACGTATCTGAGCAGTATTACTCAAAGGTCAAGAAGGGCGATGAGGTTAAGATTGAGCTGGATGCCTATCCCGGTGAGACATTTACCGGCAAGGTGTCACTGATATATCCCACCGTGGATGCTATGACCCATACTTTCCCGGTCGAGGTCAACGTGGCCAACCAGGACCTCAAGCTTCGTCCCGGTATGTTTGCCCGCGCTACGCTGAACCTGGGTACGCTCAACCACGTGGTTGTTCCGGACCTGGCTATCGAGAAGCGTGCCGGATCGGGTGACCGTTTTGTATATGTATATAATAATGGTAAGGTATCTTACAACAAGGTTGAGCTGGGCCAGCGTCTGGGTGACCGCTATGAGCTGATATCGGGTGTACCCAACGGCGCTCAGGTGGTTATTGAGGGTCAGGCCAAGCTGGCTGACGGCAAGGAAGTAGAAGTTAAGAAGTAAACAGCAAGCTACCATGAGTCTATACGAAGGATCGGTCAAAAGACCAATATTTACCGCTCTCTGTTTTGTGGCAGTGGTGGTGTTCGGCTTGTTCTCATACTCCAAGCTGCCCATTGACCAGTTGCCCGATATAGAGTCAAACACCATCATGGTGTTTACGTACTATAACGGTGCCAATGCATCGGATATAGAGAATAATGTGACCCGCCCGCTTGAGAATACACTCAACAGCTGCAGTCACATAAAGCATATCACATCACGTTCATCGGAGAACGTATCCGTAATTACGCTTGAGTTTGAGTTCGGTCACTCCATTGATGATCTTACCAACGATGTGCGTGACAAGCTGAGCATGATTACCAACTCGCTGCCTGACGGCGCGGGACAGCCTATCATATTCAAATTTGATACCAGTATGATGCCTATCATGCTGCTGTCGGTCCAGGCAGGCGAGAGCCAGAGCGCTCTGTACAAGATACTGGATGAGAATGTGGTCAACCCGCTGGCACGTATTCCGGGTGTGGGTACGGTATCTGTAACAGGTGCCCCGCAGCGTGAGATTTACGTCTACTGCGATCCCGCCAAGCTGGAGGCTTACAACCTGACCATTGAGGTTATTGCAGCCCTGATAGGCTCCGAGAACCGCAGTATCCCGGGCGGTAACCTGGATGTAGGTAATGAGACTTACGCCCTGCGCGTGGACGGCGAATTCAAGGATCCGCGCGATATGGCTAACCTTGTGGTGGCATCAATAGGCGGACGCAATGTCTATCTGAGTGACCTGGCCGAAATTGTGGACCGCACCCAGGAACGTGCCCAGGAGTCTTACAACAACGGTGTTCAGGGTGCCATGATGGTTATCCAGAAGCAGACAGGCGCCAACACTGTGGAGATTTGCCGTAAGGTGAATGAGGCTCTGCCGGCATTGCAGAAGAACCTGCCCAGCGATATTCATATAGGTATGATCCATGACGGATCGGAGGATATCATACAGACCGTAAACTCTCTGGCAGAGACTATCCTTTACGCCCTGCTGTTTGTGGTGCTGGTGGTTTACTTCTTTACCGGCCGCTGGCGTGCTACGATGGTTGTGGCTATAACTATCCCGCTGTCACTTATTGCATCGTTCATATATCTGTTTGTGACAGACGGCTCACTCAATATCATATCACTGAGTTCACTGACCATCGCCATCGGTATGGTAGTGGATGATACCATTGTGGTATTGGAGAACATCACCACCCATATTGAGCGCGGCGCCAACCCCAAGCAGGCTGCCATACACGCTACCAATGAGGTGGCCGTATCGGTTATGGCATCAACAATGACTATATTCGCGGTGTTCTTCCCGCTGACCATGATGTCGGGTATGGCCGGCGTTATGTTCAAGCAGCTGGGCTGGATGATGTGTATCATCATCGCCATATCTCTGATTGTATCACTGACCCTTACTCCTATGCTCTGCTCGCGCATGCTTAAGCTGGAGAAGAAGGGCAGCCGCCTGCATACCATCCTGTACCGCCCCATCCAGAAGGCGCTGGACGGTCTGGACCACTGGTATTCACGTCTTATCAATGTATCAGTGCGTCACCGCAAGACTGTCGTGCTCATTGCAATTGTGCTGTTTGTGGCATCACTGTTTACAGCCGGAAACCTCAAGTCCGAGTTCTTCCCGTCCGATGAACAGTCCCGAATATCGGCCACCATCTACATGCCTATCAACACCAACACCAACCGTTCAAGGGCGGTGGCACAGGAGTTGTCTGATACCTGGATGAAACGTTATGCCGAAGACCTGGTAACCTGTAACTACCGCGTGGGTGCAGCCGATGAGAACAACACCTTTGCGTCAATGCAGACCAACGGTACTCACATCATATCTTTCACCATTTCACTCAAGGAACTTGGTGAGCGCAACATATCATCGGACCAGGTCGTGGCCGAGATGCGTGCTGACCTGAATGCCCGACCCGAGATTGAGCGCTTTATGGTTACTGCCGGCGGCGGTATGAGTATGGGCGGTCAGTCTGCTGCAGAATTTGAGATTTACGGTTATGACTTTTCTGAGACCGATAAGGTAGCCGCAGATTTTCTGGCTGCCATGAAACAAGTGCCGGGTGTGGGAGAGGCCTATATCAGCCGTGACAACTACCAGCCTGAGTATGAGGTGGTGTTTGACCGTGAGAAACTGGCTCAGCATGGGCTGAATCTCTCCACTGCCGCTACATACCTGCGTAACCGTATCTATGGTGCAACCGCATCATATTTCCGTGAGGACGGCGAGGAGTATTATATAAAGGTGCGTTATGCTCCTGAGTATCGTACAGAACTCTCTGATATAGAGAACATCCTGCTTTACGGCAGCGGCACCAACGCAGTACGTGTCCGTGACGTAGGTCATCTGGAGGAGGTGTTCACTCCGCCTACCATCCAGCGTAAGGACCGTCAGCGTATCAATACGGTAACCTGCGTGATAGCCGGTGGTGCTGCCCTGAGTGATGTGGTGCAGGCCGGTCAGGCCGTGATTGACAAGATGGATCTGCCTGAGGGTGTGACCATACAGATATCAGGTGACTATGAGGACCAGCAGGAGTCATTTGCCGATATGGCTACCCTGGCTCTGCTAATAATAATGCTTGTGTTCATTGTGATGGCTGCCCAGTTTGAGTCGCTGACTCTGCCGTTCATCATAATGTTCTCAATACCGTTCGCCCTGAGCGGCGTGCTGATAGCTCTGGCACTTACCGGTACATCCATCAACCTGATGAGTATGCTGGGTGCCATAATGCTGATAGGTATTGTGGTTAAGAACGGTATCGTGCTCATTGACTATACTGGTCTTTGCCGCGAGCGTGGAATGTCGGCCATTACGGCTACAGTTACTGCCGCCCGCAGCCGTCTGCGTCCTGTTCTTATGACCACCATGACCACTATCCTGGGTATGATTCCTATGGCGCTCAGTCACGGACAGGGTTCTGCTTTGTGGCGTCCGTTGGGTATATCCGTAATAGGTGGTCTTACGGTTTCTACACTCCTTACCCTGGTACTTGTTCCTACTCTGTACTGCATATTCCAGAGCACAGGAATAAAGAAGGCACGACGCAAGCACCGCAAACAGCTTGAGTTGGCTGCTTTCTGGGCCCAGAACAAGGAACAGTTCATTCATGACAAGACTGCAAAACACTAATCCGGTACAATTATGAAAGCAATATTTATAGCATTCGACCAGTCATATACGGAGCGTATAATAGATTTGCTCACAACCAATAACTGCCGCGGATTCTCTATGGTGGAGCAGTTGCAGGGCAGGGGTTCGGTCAAGGGCGAGCCCCACTACGGCAACCACGCCTGGCCCTCAATGTGCTCGGGAATAATCACCATGGTTGATGACAACAAGGTGGATATTGTCCTGGAGAAACTCCACGCAATGGACGTAGCGACCGAGAAACTCGGTCTGCGCGCCTTTGTCTGGAATATCGAAAAAAGTATTTAAAGGTTGCTGGTCCAGCCTTGGGCTTTTAGTTCGACTTCTTGCCCGGATTTGGTCACTAAGTGGCGGCCAAGTTCGGGCTTTGTCATGTGGCCGATGAGTTTGACGTCCTTTAGCTGGATGATTTTGTCGTGGTCGGTCAGCGGAACGGTGAAGAGGAGCTCGTAGTCCTCGCCTCCGTTCAGGGCGCAGGTGTAGACGTCCATATTCAGCTCTTCGGCCATTACGGCGGTCTGATAATCTATGGGGATGCGCTCCTGATATACGCTGCAGCCGGTGTTACTCTGTTTGCAGATGTGTATGAGTTCCGATGAGAGTCCGTCGGAGATATCCATCATTGCTGTGGGCTGAATTCCGGCCTCACGAAGTTCCTTGATGATATCACCGCGGGCCTCGGGCTTGAGCTGGCGCTCCAGTAAGTATTCCTTTCCTGCAAAGTCGGGGCTGAAAGGCTCATTGGCGTCATGCGGGGTGCTGTTGAATACCGCTTTCTCACGCTCCAGCAGCTGCAGGCCCATATAGGCGGCACCAAGATTGCCAGATACGCATATCAGGTCGTTCTGGCCGGCTCCGTTACGGTATACGGCCTTACCCTTCTCTGCCTCACCTATGCAGGTAATGCTTATGGCCAGGCCGGTAAGGGAGGAAGTGGTATCACCGCCTACCAGATCCACATTGTGACGCTGGCACGCAAGCAGGATTCCGGCATAGAAATCCTCCATATCCTCTACCGAGAAGCGTTTACTCAAGGCTATTGATACGGTCATCTGGCGGGGTGTGCCGTTCATGGCATAAATATCGGAAATATTTACCATTGCGCTCTTGTAGCCAAGGTGCTTGAGCGGGACGTAGGTAAGGTCAAAATGTACACCTTCCATTAGCATATCGGTGGTAACCAGGACCTCTTTGTCCTTACCCGAATAGTCCAGTACGGCACAATCGTCGCCTACACCGTACAGGGTGGAGCTGTTCTGCGTTTTGAGGTCTTTGGTGAGGTGGTCTATCAGTCCGAATTCTCCCAGTCGGGCTATCTCTGTGCGTATTGTTCCTGCCATGATTATGTATGATTCCTATTATTTGCTGAATGATTCAACGTGCTCTGTTACAGCCTTTCTGAACTTGTCTGCCTCACGGATGAAACGGACTCCTACCGGCAGCACGTAAATACGTTTGCGCAGTTCATCGTCCAGTTGTAGGTCCAGAAGGCGGGCGGCGTCCTTTGCGGTTGTGACTATTATGGCATCTGGGTCCAGGCTCTGAAGGTTTGTGCTTATATCGGCCAGGTCCTGCTTGCTGAACCGGTAGTGGTCCGGGTAGTCCATAAGTGTGACTTCATGCCCTTGACGTTCCAGTTCGGCCTTCATCAGTGTGGGCAGGACTATGCCGGTAACCGCAAGTACGGGAGCTTTTGGAAGTGGCATAGGGTGGCTGTTGTCATCAATCAGATAGGGCTGGTTGTATTCAGGTGTTGTAAAGTAGACCTGCTGCTCCGGATTAACCCTTAGTCTCTGAGCCATGCGGTTCATGTCTTCATCGGTCAGGCCGTCGGGGCATTTCGTCACTATTATTATGTCGGCGCGGCGACGTCCCTTGGCCGACTCGCGCAAATGGCCGGCGGGCAGCATTGCGTCATCCAGTATGTTGCGGTGCCAGTTTACCAACAGTATGTTGAGCGAGGGTGTTATCCTGCGGTGCTGGAAGGCATCATCCAGTATTATAACTTCCGGGGCGCACATGTCCATCAGCCGCCTTATTCCTTTGGCTCTGTCGTTGCAGACTGCAACCTCCAGATCGGGGAAACGGTGCTTTATCTGCAGAGGCTCGTCTCCTATGAGTCCGCTGTCCGAATTGTGGTCGGACATGAAGAAACCTTTTGTGTGACGTCCGTAGCCGCGGCTCAGCACTGCTGTCTTGAAACGGTCCTTGAGCAATATTGCCGTGTATTCGGCATGCGGAGTCTTGCCCGTTCCGCCTACAGTGATGTTCCCTATGCTGATTACCGGTATGGGAAAGACCTGGCTTTTGCGCCAGCCGCAATCATAAAGGCGGTTCCTAATGCCGGTAATAAGACCGTAAATCCAACCTAATGGTCTGAGGATGTTATATATTTTAAAATCCGGTTTCATTATATAAGATAATTCCTTATCTTTGATTAAAAATTACGTCACAAAAGTACATAAAATACAGGACAATGGGTACATTTGTGGCCAATGGGTTTGGGTGAATGGTGCAGTTGACGGCATTTTTACATGTTTTAATAACCTTTGGTTGCTAATTTCATTAAAAATGTTGTAATTTGCGCCTGTTTTGGACGCTATGAAGTGATAGTGCCTGAAGGGAAAGATGCTCGAGTGGTTGAAGAGGCACGCCTGGAAAGCGTGTATACGCCAAAAGCGTATCCGGGGTTCGAATCCCCGTCTTTCCGCGCAAATTGATGCTGAATGAGTTGAAAACGATTAATAATTATAACTAACTAAAAATTATCTCAAATGAAAAAGGTATTTGCATTCGTTGCAATGATGGGACTCCTTACTTTCGGAGTAAACCAGACAATCAATGCTCAAGAGACAGCACCTGCCGCACAGGAGGTTGCTCAGGAAGATTCAGCTGCAGTTGATTCTATCGCTGCCGCCGATGCTGCAGAAGCAGACGCACCAGTTGAAGAGGATGCTCCTCAGGGCCTTCACAAGACTATCAAGACAAAGTTCATCGAGGGTAGTGCAGGCTTTATGTCACTCGTTGCCATAGCAATGATATTCGGTCTTGCTCTCTGCATTGAGCGTATCATTTTCCTCAGCCTCTCTGAGATCAACAGTAAGAAGCTCCTTGAGGATATCCAGGCTGCTCTTGAGAAAGGCGATGTAGAAGGCGCAAAGGCTATCTGCCGCGACACCCGTGGTCCTGTTGCCTCAATCTGCTATCAGGGTATGATGCGTATCGATGAGGGTCTCGACGTAGTTGAGCGTTCGGTTGTATCATACGGTAGTGTTCAGGCTTCTAACCTTGAGAAGAACCTCTCATGGATCACTCTGTTCATTGCAATGTCTCCTTCTCTGGGATTCTTGGGAACTGTGATCGGTATGGTACAGGCATTCGATGATATCCAGAAGGCTGGTGATATTTCACCTAACGTTGTTGCCGGCGGTATGAAGGTGGCCCTTATCACAACTATCTTCGGTATTATCGTAGCTCTTATCCTTCAGGTATTCTATAACTATATCCTGAGTAAGGTTGAGGCTCTTAACACAGATATGGAGGATTCCTCAGTATCTCTGTTGGACATCATCATGAAGTATAACCTCAAGTTCAAGAAGTAATTGGAACTGATTATGAAAAACGAGAATAAACAAATAAAGGCTTCTTCGTGGGCTCTGGGTATTCTCTTCGTCCTTTCAGCCGCAGTTCTTGTCATGTTCTTCGGCGTAGGATACGGAAATACCACTTACAGCAACGGTAAGAACCTGACAGATCCTCAATATACCGGTCTTCTGCTGGTTTGGCTCTATGCCCTTGTCGGCATATGCATACTGTCAGTACTTGGATTCGGAATTGTAGCAGCTTTCAGGAACCTGAAGACCAAGACCAAGGGACAGCAGAGAACTGGCTTTGCCGGTTGGGTTTTCCTGTTCACCTTTGCAGCTATAGCCGTTTCATATTTCATGGCCGATACCACCACTCCGGTATTGCTTGGCGACGGTAAGACTTACGCAACAGATTTTACAGACCTGATGCTTTCTGATGTCTGCCTCTACTCGATATATGCTCTGTTTGTAGTGGCATTATTGTGTGCAGTGCTTTCAATGAGCGGTATTTTCAAAGCTAGAAAGTAATCTTGAAACACCCGAAGAGTCAAAGTTATGGGAAAAGGTAAAAGAAAAGTTCCCGGACTTAACCAGTCTTCGACAGCGGATATCTCATTTATCCTGTTGATATTCTTCCTGGTGACCACATCTATGGATACAGACTCGGGTCTTCCGCGTCGTCTGCCTGAGTGGAATCCCGATGAGGTTGAGCAGGAGATGAAGATCAAGGAGCGTAACGTTATGACGGTCCAGGTCAACAAGAACAATGAGATTCATGTCAAGAACGGTGTCGTTAACAGAACGATTGAGATCTCGGAACTGAAGGATCTGGCTAAGGAATTCATTGCCAATCCTGACAATGATGATAAGCTTCCTGTCAAGGAGGATTATGATATTGAAGGTTATGGTGTAGTTGTCACTACTGTAAAGCATGTGATATCGCTACAGACAGACCGTACTACAAATTATGAAGTTTATTTCCAGGTTCAGCATGAGCTGTCAAAGGCTTATTCTGAGTTGAGAGACGATTGGGCCAAGAAGACATTCGGAAAACCGTATGCCCAGTGCGACGACAAGACCGAACAGCCTATCGTAAGAGGTATGTACTCTAACAAGATCTCAGAGGCTGAGCCTAAACAATATGGTACTGCACAATGAGTAAATTCAGAAGTAATGGAAAAAGGGAAATGCCGGAGTTGAATACTTCGTCACTTCCGGACCTCATCTTTACCGTATTGTTCTTCTTCATGATGGTAACTTCAATGCGTGACGTTGAGGTAAAGGTTCAGATCAAGACTCCTACCGGAGGCTCGGAGATTGAGAAACTTGAGAGGAAATCACTGGTGTCTCATATTTACATCGGTCCTCCTTCCAAGCAGTATCGCGCCACTTACGGTACAGCTCCCCAGATTCAGCTTAATGAGTATTTTGCTGAGCCGGAGGCCATCCGTGAGTTCGTTATCGCTGAGCGTGAGAGCATGTATGAGAAGGATAAGCCTCTCATGAAGATGTCTCTTAAGATAGACCAGGGTGTTCAAATGGGTATTGTGACTGATGTGAAGCAGGAGCTTCGTAAAGCCAAGGCTCTGAACATTGTATACTCTGCCGGTAAGGATAAGACAAAGGATTAGTCTAAATGGACAGATAGTTGAAAGGCTCCCTATTTTGGGGGCCTTTCTGTTTTTTGTGGCAATATCGCGTGGTTTTATACGTTAATAATGTGTATGAATAGAACGGCTGCATACTTGGTGGTGGCGGCCCTGTTGCTGTTTTGCGGCTGCGGGGCAGAGGTCAGTCTGCGCAAGGGTGACCAGAGCTATGCTTTGGGGGAATATCAGGAGGCAGCAGCCAAGTATAAAAAAGCATATGCAGGCCTGTCGGCCAAGGATAAGGAACTTCGTGCTAGCACCGCATTCAAACTGGGTGAGAGCTACCGCCATATCAGTTATGTTCCGCGGGCGCTTGCAGCCTATCAGAACGCAGTTCGATACAAATACCCCGATAGTGTGGTCTATCGGCATCTGGCCGATATGCAACGTTACAGCGGCAAGCTCAATGATGCCCGTAAGAACTATGAGATTGCGCTTGAGTATGATCCCGATGACCGTCTGGCGCAGAGCGGACTGATATCATGTGACCTAATACAGGAGTGGAAGGACAACCCTACACGTTACATTGTAAAGAAGGACAACATAATGAACGGCCGATATGCAGACTGGTCTCCAGTCTATGCAAGTGCCGAGTATGACCAGATAGTATTCACATCATCCAGAAACGAGTGTACGGGTGATGACATAAACGGCATTACCGGTATGAAAAGCTGCGACTTTTTTTTGATTCGTAAGAATGAGGATGGTAAGTGGCAGAAACCGGAGTTGATAGAGGGCGGTCCCAATACAAAATTTGAGGACGGCACATGCTCATTCAGCCCCGATTTCAAGACTATGTACTACACCTACTGCGCATCGGACCCGCAACTTCCGCGTCCGGCTACCATATATCAGTCAAGCCGTTCGGATGCCGCGTGGAGTGAGGGTAAGCCGTACAGTTCGGCATCGGACTCAATTTACAACTATGCACATCCTGCTGCATCGCCCGACGGCAAGTGGCTCTACTTTGTGTCCGATATGGACGGAGGATACGGCGGTTTGGACCTGTGGCGCGTGCCCATAGGTGGCAGGTTGATCGGTGCAGAGAATTTGGGACCGGACATTAATACGCCCGGAAATGAGATGTTTCCCACATTCCGCAGAAACGGAGAACTTTACTTCTCTTCAAACGGCCATCCTGGCATGGGCGGCCTGGATATATTTCGCGCGGTTAGCACCAGTGACAGCACTTGGATGGTGACAAATCTGGGTACACCCGTAAATTCGGCTTCCGATGACTTTGGAATGACATTTGAGGGAGACTACACACGCGGTTTTTTCAGTTCCAACCGAAATGACGGGCGTGGTCGTGACCATATATTCTCTTTTGAACTGCCGGAGACCGTTCACAATATAATAGGTTGGGTCTATGAGAAGGATGGTTATGAGCTGCCGGATGCTCTGGTCTATCTGATTGGTAATGACGGCACCAACATGAAGCTTAACGTCAGGGAGGACGGTTCTTTTACACAGCGGGTCACCCCGGGTGTGAGTTATCTGCTTCTGGGTACGGCCAAGGGCTTTATGAACTACAAGCAGGAGATGACTGCCGACAGTACCAACCAGGACCGCGAATATGTGCTCCAGTTCCCACTCTCATCTATCTCCAAACCTGTCATGATAGACAATATATTCTTTGATTTTGGGCGTGCTACGCTGCGCCCCGAATCGGCCAAGTCTCTTGATGAGCTTGTTCAGCTGCTTAAGGATAATGCCGGAGTGACCATTGAGATAGGAGCCCACTGTGACTATGTGGGTGATGATGACTATAACAAGCGTCTTTCACAGCAACGCGCCGAGAGCGTTGTTGAGTATCTTATAAGTAACGGTATTGACAGGAAGCGTCTTACAGCTCGTGGCTACGGTGAGTCTACACCTAAAACCGTAACCAAGAAACTGGCCGAGCAGTATGATTTCCTTGAAGAGGGAACTGAACTTATTGAAGAGTTCATAACAACCCTGCCCGAGGAGCAGCAGGAGATATGCAACCAGCTTAACCGCCGTACGGAGTTCCGCGTTATCCGTACTACCTACGGGCTGTTTGGCGGTAATTAACCTTTAGCTTACAGAGATTCTTATCCTCCACTCCTGAGGATACATATTGTTGGCCCGGTTTCCCAGATTCTTGGCAAATCCCAGCGGTATGCCCTTGTATGTGAGCAGCACTACGGCTCGGGGCGCATCTTCAAGACGCAACACATCACAGTGCAGGTAATCAAGTGCCTGGCGGCGGGTTACCTCAACCTGCGGGAATGCATCGCGGTTAAGGGCCTGGGACATAGCGAGTGCGTGGGCGGGAACCCAGTCGCGGCCTTTGCGTACAGCTACTTCGATTCCAGGAACCAGCGGGTAGAGTTCCTGTGATATCTGATTCATCTGGGCGGCAAGTGTGGCCGGCAGCGCAAATACGGAGTCCCCTTTTGTGTAGAATTCATAATAACAGTCCGTATTGAGCCAGTTCCTGCATTCCGACGGTACGGACGGATCGGCCTTGAAGGGCTTGGGGGCTGATTCGCGGAATGCACCCCGGGGTTTGCGCAGCAGGCAGAGGAAAAAGCCCTCGCCGCGGGTGCGGTGCTGCATGAAATGGTAGACGGGTAGGTTGTCGGTTGTTAGTGATCCCAGTATGTTCCAGTCAGGATTGGCGTCCAGCGGGATTGCCTCGGCTCCGAATGTATCGGTTATCCATTGTATGTTATCCTCATCCTCATGGCGGTTGAATGTGCAGGTGCTGTATATCAGATATCCTCCGGGTTTGAGGGCGGGCCAGATGTCTTCTATTATCTGGCGCTGGCGGGCAGCGCACATCTCTACGTTCTGCAGGCTCCAATCAGTCACAGCTCCCTGGTCCTTGCGGAACATTCCTTCACCGGAGCATGGGGCATCGACCACAATCAGGTCAAACATGAGGCTGGATTCTCCAATCTGTCTGGGGGTGTTGCAGGTTACCATTACGCCAGTGCTACCCCATTTGGTCATATTCTCGGCCAGAATCTGGGCTCGGCCACGTTGTATCTCGTTGCTTACCAACAGACTGCCTTGGGGCAGGAGTGATGCAAGGTGTGTGGATTTGCCTCCCGGTGCGGCACAAAGGTCAAGCGCCTTGACGGGTCCGGTTATGCATTTGCGGACGGCCTGCTCCAGAAACATAGATGATGCCTCCTGTACATAGTAGCATCCTTGGTGCAAAAGCGGGTCCAGCGTGAATTGGGGGCGGTGGTCCAGATAGATGGCGTTTCCGGCCCAAGGGACTTGGGCGTCGGCCCGGCATTCCAGAGATTCAAGCGCAAGGTTGCGGGCATCGGCCACCAACGGATTGAAACGGATGCTTACCTGGGGTTCTGTTGCAAGAGCCTCCAGCAGGCTGTCCCTTTCATCAGCCTTGAGTATCTGATCCAATATGTTGATAAATTCCTTGCTGAACGGCATAACCTTACGTCAAATCTACCGCGAAGGTAAGCCAAAAAATCAGTATATTCGCAGACAAGAACAATAATAACCTATGAAACAGTACTTAGATCTGCTGGAAAGGATACTCCGCGAAGGAGTGCAGAAAGGTGACCGCACGGGAACAGGCACGCTGAGTGTTTTCGGACATCAGATGCGGTTCAATCTTGAGGAGGGATTTCCCTTGCTCACAACCAAGAAACTGCACCTTAAGTCTATCATATATGAGCTGCTCTGGTTCCTCAATGGTGATACCAATGCCAAATGGCTTCAGGAGCGCGGAGTCCGCATATGGAACGAGTGGGCCGATCCTGACGGCAATCTGGGTCATATCTACGGTTACCAGTGGCGTTCGTGGCCCGATTATGACGGCGGTTTCATAGACCAGATTTCGGAGGCTGTGGATACCATCAAGCATAATCCTGACTCTCGCCGTATAATTGTGAGCGCCTGGAACGTGGCGGACCTCAAGAATATGAACCTGCCTCCCTGCCACGCATTCTTCCAGTTCTATGTGGCTGACGGAAAACTGAGCCTGCAGCTTTATCAACGCAGTGCCGATACTTTCCTGGGAGTTCCGTTCAACATTGCGTCTTATGCTCTGCTCACCATGATGATGGCGCAGGTTACAGGGCTCAAGCCGGGTGACTTTATCCATACCACAGGTGATACCCATCTGTATCTTAACCATCTGGATCAGGCCCGTCTGCAGCTTACGCGCGAGCCTCGCCCGCTGCCCAAGATGATAATCAACCCCGATGTAAAGAGCATATTCGATTTCAAGTATGAGGATTTCCAGCTTGAGGGATATGATCCGCATCCGCATATCAAAGCCGACGTTTCTGTATGATATCAATTATTGTTGCAATTGCCCAGAACGGAGCTATCGGTTATAAAGGGGACTTGATCTATCATCTGAGTGCTGACCTTAGGCGTTTTAAGGAGCTTACCACAGGTCATACCGTAGTTATGGGCCGCAAGACCTTTGAGTCGCTGCCCAAGGGTGCTCTGCCCAACCGCCGCAATATTGTGCTTACCCGCCAGCAGGGCGTAGAGTTTCCGGGTGCTGAGGTGTATAAGTCTCTTGATGAGGCTTTGAGTCATTGCTCACGGGATGAGAAGGTGTTCATTATAGGAGGAGCACAGGTCTACACTCAGGCATTGGGTATGGCCGATGAATTGGAGATTACTCTTGTTCACGACACTCCCGCTCAGGCCGATACCTTCTTCCCGGAATTCGGGAGTGATAAGAGCTGGCAGCTTGTAAACCGCGAGGATCACGAGGCTGACGACAAGAATCCCTTCGCTTATTCTTTCCTTTCGTACAGAAGAATCTGATCTCTACAGACGTGAGGAATTATCTGCCAGGACGTCGTGGACCAAGGTGGTGACCATTTGCTTTAGTTCATCCATGAACTGGGCGGGCTGGTATTTGCCGCGCTCTATTTCGCGGAGGCGTTTTTCCCAGATTCCTGTGAGTTCGGCGCTCTTGAGCAGCTCCTCATGGATAAGGTCTATCAGGCCGATACCTGTGGGAGTGGGGTACAGGTTTTTCTTCTCCTTGCGCATGTACCCACGTTTATATAAGGTCTCAATGATGGCGGCGCGGGTTGAGGGTCGGCCTATTCCGTTCTCCTTCATGGCGTCTCGCAGTTCCTCATCATTCACCAACTTGCCGGCGGTTTCCATTGCCCGCAGCAGGGTGGCCTCGGTGTAAGGCTTGGGCGGTGTTGTCCACTTTTCCTGCAGTTCAGGCAGGTGCGGTCCGCTCTCATCAACAGTGAACTGGGGCAGAATACGCTCGTCATCATCGGCCTTTTCATCCGATTTCTCTTTATCAAACAGTACTCTCCATCCGGGTTTTAGTATCTCACGTCCAGTGGCCTTGAACTCGGCGCGGCCGGCCTTGCCCATGACTGTGGTCTGGGCATATAGGCAGTCAGGATAGAATACCGCAATGAAACGGCGGGCAATAAGGTCAAACACGGCACGCTCCTGCTGGGTCAGGTTGTTGGGATAGACGCCGGTGGGTATTATGGCATGGTGATCGGTCACCTTGCTGTTGTCAAACACCTTCTTGGATTTGGGTAGTTTTACACCCTCAAGCGGGGCTGTGAACTGGGCGTAATCTTTGAGTCCTTTCAATATTCCAGGACATTTTGGGTAAATGTCATCGCTCAGGAATGTGGTATCCACACGTGGATAGGTGGTTATCTTCTTCTCATAGAGTGACTGGATGGTCTTTAGAGTATCATCGGCCGAATATCCGTATTTGCGGTTGCACTCAACCTGCAATGATGTGAGGTCAAAAAGGCGCGGGGCAAAGTCACGGCCCTCCTTGCGGGTAACATCGGTAATGACAAAATTCAGGGGGCGGATCTCTTCAAGCAGCGCCTGGCCGTCCTCAATCTTGGTGAACTTACCCTTTGTATATGAAAAGGTGGTGTCGCGATATACGGTCTTGAGCTCCCAGTACTGCTCGGGTTTGAAGTTATCTATCTCCTTCTGGCGGTTTACGACCAGCGCCAGGGTGGGGGTCTGGACGCGACCTATTGAGAGCACTCCGCGGTTATTGCCGTTGCGGTATTTTATGGTGTACAGGCGGGTGGCGTTCATACCCAGCAGCCAGTCACCTATGGCACGGCACAATCCGGCCTCGTAGAGAGACTTGAATGCATCCTGATCCTGCAGGTGGCTGAATCCTTCGCGTATGGATTCCTCAGTCAGGGACGATATCCACAGACGTTTGACCGGGCATTTGGCGCCGGCTTTCTGCATCACCCAGCGCTGAATGAGTTCACCCTCCTGGCCGGCATCACCGCAGTTGATAATGCCATCGGCCTTCTGCATAAGTGACTCAATTATCTTGAACTGCTTATCTATCCCCTTGTCCTCAATCAGCTTGATACCGAACCGGGGCGGAATCATGGGCAGGCTGCCCAGGCTCCAGTTCTTCCAGTTCTGTGTGTAGTCATGGGGCTCCTTAAGGGTACAAAGATGGCCGAAGGTCCAGGTTACCTGATAACCGTTACCCTCAATGTACCCGTCGTGTTTTGTCTTGGCGCCCAGCACATCGGCAATATCCTTGGCCACGCTGGGCTTCTCAGCTATACATACTATCATAATACTACAAAGGTACTCAAAAAAGGACACAAAAGGAAGTGTGAAGTGAACCCCAAAAGTTTTTTGTCTAACTTTTGGGGTTCACTTCAATCTGCTCCATTTGTGTCAATAAGTTTGATTCTAAAAAGTGTATCATCTAAATGAGAATTCGTCGTTTGTCAAACAGAAAGACAATCCCAAATTCACCGACCAAACAGATCCTATTTTCTCATAACTTCTGTTGCAACAGAATAATTTGAATCTCAAACATGGAGTAAGGTCACGAAATAATCTCTGATTATAATACCAGTCTGTTTCTAGGCCAAAATAATAACCTGGTGTGAGTGGTGTATTACTCATTATCTCATTCTCTCTTTTTTTATCCCCAGTGCCTTGTTGCATTCGGTATAAAGATAATCCGACAAAGGGAGTTAATTCGATTTTCTCATGTGATAATATGGTATAACCAACTCCAAACTTAAGTTCCCCTTCATCGACAACTTTATCCTTCTTCCAGTAGTAATCATTCTGGGAATCATAATAGAAGTCATCTGAAAGCAACCTACTCCATAGTACTGATCCCGTAAACTCAAACTTGAAAGATCTGACTGGAACAGAGAATCCGAAATTGAAACCGTGAAATGTTTTGAAATCATCAGAATAATGACCTATAATATTTGAATTCTCATATCCAAGAAAAATACATACAGTGAAAAAATCTCCATTACCAAACGAATGAAAAGATTTGAACGGTATCTTCTCAGAATACATATCAACAGACTTGGTCCTTTCTAGCTCTTCACCTATATGTTTTTCATAAACCTTAATTATAGTAGTATCTTTACCATAATTACTGTCCATAGCAAATAAATCTTTTCCGGATTCATAATATCGATAATATTGCCTATATATCTCATATAACCCAACCCTATGGTTGTGATAATCGTCAAGAGCCTTTCTTATTGATACTTCAGCCATATCAAAGAGAATCTGGTTATACCTGAGGTCCCATTCTGTTACCTTGTCAGGGTCATACCAACTCTCATCGGTAATATCGACGGTGTAAGTATCACGCATATCACCGTTCTTATCTGAAACCAATAATTGAGTTAAACCTACATCAATATAACTTTTTCTGCCCAAACTGTCAGTCTTTGCGGGTTTAAAATCCTCCCACGTCAGACGTTTTTCGCTCCATTCATGCACCTTATTCTGCGCAAAAACGGAAACAATAGCAACTTGAAGCAATAGTGCTGTAAATAGGACAAAATGTTTTTTCATATTCATTGTTCTATTATCTCATTTATTTGCTCTGTAGAAACAGGTATCATTTCCAGTGCTCTTTTCATCGGACTTTTTCATATTTATTTAACTTGTGTCATTTTGCTTTCTCGTAAGTCCAGACTAACCTTTGCCTGACTCTATCTGTCATCATGGCGATAAAGATCAGCAGGTTATTTGGTAAATATTGATAGTTCTCACAGTGAAAGGTGCGCTCCAGCGGGAGTTTGTGACGGAAATCGTATTTGTATCTGTACACATCTTTCAGTCGCCATCGGCCGTCCATATAATCATAGTTCAGTTGCCATGCTATAAGTCCACGGTGGTAGCGGTATTCCGTTTTGTGTTCCAAGCGGAAATCAGTTTCGCCTTGTGAACACCCACTTGTTGTTTCTGATTTTAGTTTTCCTTTTCTGTTGTATTGATATGATATAATAAAAAGATTTAAGAAAACGGAATCGGTCTCATCAGGATCAACACTTTCCTTTTGAATAATTCTTCCATGTTTGTCCAACTTATATAGAGTCATGTTTTTGGTTTTCATGATATTGCCTTCATCATCGCATATGTTCTCAGTATAGACAGCATCAAGTTTGTCATCCGTAAAAATGACAGTGTCTCTGTAATATGAAGTTTTGCCTTTGAATACGAACTCATATCTCCTGCCGGAGAAATTGCCCGATGTATCATAAGAATACCAATAGTAGAACTGCCCTTCAGATACATTTTCAATCAACCTCCCAGCCGAATCATATTTCAAGTAGACTCCAGATTCTATCCAACCGCTGTCTGACAGCTCACAATAGACTGTCTTCATCCTAACGCCGTTCAGGTCACATGTTTTAATAGTCCTGTATGTTTCTTTAGCTGTGTCATAAGCCCAAGAGTAACGGTTAGTCTCTATCGTGTCAATCCTATCATCATATCTTATTATCTCATATTCCGTAACAGTGGTATCACTGCCATCCCAACGGGCATCTGTTTTAGAAGAGAGAATCCCGTCTTTATAAAAGTAACGGGTGTGCCTATCCAACCGGGATTTATCCGAACCAAAGTAATAGATCTCCTTATAATCACCAAGGTTATATTCCGATGGTGTGCACTGCCATACTCCCGCTGCAAACAGGAGTAAACAGATATTATTTACAATTCTCTTTTTCATATCATCATTGTTTCCGAAGCCAAAGATAATATGCCTTACTATCTTAAAACAACAAACTGCCGCTGCAAAACTGTTGCATTCTTTGCCAAGGTGTCCCACGCTAAGGCGGGCGAGAAGGGGCTGGGAGGCGGGTGAGTGTGGGACAGGGGCTCGAGATGAGGGAATGTAATACAGTGAACCCCGCTGCACGTGGTGTGAGCGGGGTTCTTGTGGGACACTTTGGCGTTATTCAACCAAGACGGAATCGATTATTATAACAGGCTCTTTACTGGAATTATCTTCATCAAAAATGACTCTGGTTTTCTTTTTGCATTGGGGACACTCGAACTCCAAAAATGAATTGTGCTTACCATTGTCGTAGTTCTGAAAAGTATCTTTAAAGATGCTGGTCTTATTAAGTGAATAACGGTGAAAGTCTTTTTCACCAAAAGATACCTCACAACCACATTTGGGACATGTGTAGAGTGTTTTGTTATACACTTGGGGATCTTTTTGTTCTAGGACTGTGTCTGAAAACACTGAATTTGCTTGATACTCTTCATACAGGACAGGGGCGCCCGTTATGTATTTGGCAATATCCTTTGGTTCGGTGTACTCGGATATGGTCTGGCATTCTTTTGTTATACCCCATTTCTTGGTGCAGATTGTCCAATTGATGCAATAGGGCTTTTGGGTGGTTACAATAATGGTGTCGTGCCTATTCCGATACTCCAGACAGATGCGTTCTCCAATCTCGAACCGGGTTATGGAATAGTGCTTCTGCACAAGGAAATAGAGGCTTTCATACAGAGACCAGAAAATCTCATCTCTGGTTTCCAGGTCCGGAATAGCGAGCAGATTGGTCCGGTTGGAGATATCGGCCTTAGAAAAATACCTGCTCCCAATAAACCTGGCATAGTTCTTTATGGACATGGGTCTCTCATCATTGATGATGCTCCTGCCCAGAAATCCTTTCATCCTGAAGGACATATTGTTATCTCCATTCCATTCTTTACCTATTTCAATCAGCCTGTTGTTGGGGCCGATGTACGAGACAAGTACGCTGTCTCTAAATATCTCCATCCCACGAGTAATATAACCATAATCGGTCACAAGAAAATCAAAATACTTGACTATCTCCCAAAAGCTCTCTTCGGCATATGTCATTTCAAAGAGACCTACGGTACACATGTGATATTTTGGTGTTATGGATTATTATTATGAATCAGACAACCCTTACGCTCACTTTCCGGCCAAGACCTTGGAAGAGTTTTACCAGTGTTGAGAGCTGAATATCGGCATGTCCTCTTTCTACTCTTGATATAAAGCTTTTCTTTGTTCCTATCTTATCCGCAAGCTGCTCCTGAGTTAGTCCTGCCCTGAGGCGTTCATCCTTGAGTTGCTCGCCGATAATAAAAGCATCGCACTCCATATCAAACTGCTCGCGCTCAGGAGTGCAGATTTCTCCAAAGTCCTCGGTAATGAGGTCTTCTATCGGAGTCAAATTCAACTTTTCAAGATCTTTCTTATCCATTGTTCTTATTTCTTTTCAGTTCAAAATATTTTTTCATCAGAGCCTCGGCCTTGTCAAGTTGTTCAACCGGAGTTTTTGAGTCTTCTTTTGAAATCCGTTAAACGATATCACAAGATTGTCTTCATCAAAACAGCAAAACACCCGATAAATATTCCCTTCATATTCCGAACGTATTTCATACAATCCTTTACGTCCCTTAATTGCTTTTAGAAACCTAATCGGAACTACCTCCACTTTCAGATGACACAGGGATCTGATACTATTGTGTCCACAGCAAACACCCAATAGAAACAATATGGTATGTATTTTACTTCTCATAGGTCCAAATGGTTTTTTGAGAAGGTCTCCTGAAAATCAGGTAGTCACTGGGACTATAAGTGAAAGATTTGAGTGGAACCCTTGCGCTGAAATCATATTTCCACGTGTTCACACTCTGTTTATGGAACTTACCGTCCTTCATCATATAGGCTACGACCTTAGTCCTCAATCCGTTTTTATACTTTTCTATGTATTTCCGGATTGGCTCATTATGATAACTGCCGTCACGGTATTCCTTTTTGCTCTCTATCCTTATTACTTTACCTCTACCGAAATATTTATATGTATCTGTAATGAATGTAGGATGATCGTCATCAGTTTCATCAGGATCGTATGCTTCCCTGCTCAGGATTCTGCCTTTATTGTCATAGACATGAATTGCCTTTCCTGTAATAACTTTAGAATCAGAGTTTGTCTGGACATAGTCTGTCCTGACAGACTGGAGGCCATCATCAGAATAATCTATTTTTTGGCCTGACTTTTGGATTGTGCCGTCATCTTTTATAAACGTATGCGTATAGCCGGTAGAGCGGCCCTGTGAATCATAAGTGTGCAACAAATGAACATCGCCGGCCCGGTATTCAATCTCCCTTCCTTTCTCATCTGTTTTTAGGAATGATGTCTCTTTCCATTCATCACCCACGAGGCGATATGACCTGACAGAACCGTCACTGCTTTTTATGCGTCTTCTGATGCTGTTGATTGTTTCAATGGTATCGGTTGTCTGACCGTTACGCCTAATTTCATACTCTGTCCAAGAGGAGTCCGGAGTGTTGTTGAAATAAATGACACGAGTAACCAAAGCAAGTTCACCATCAGAATAATGATAATCTTCACGCTGAAATACACTATTATTCTGATACTCAACCTTGCTCATCAGATTGCCGCGAGTGCTGCTGCAAGCCGCGACCAGCAGAGCGAATGATAATTCGACAATTAACCTTTTCATACGGGATTCTAATTTAAAGTACTCTTATTTTGTATTTAATCCAATTGATGAATCTCCTTATGGGTCTATGTTTATAGATGACAGATGGGGGACCATAAGCACAGGCAAATTCTTCGACATCGATTAATGAAATAAGATCGGCTATAGAATCATTGATCTTTTCAACCTTGGCGACAGTATTTGTTTCTTTTATTGTCAATCTTGATATTGACAAGGTATCCGGATGATTTATAGTGTCAGCCACTGCATCCACATTCTTATTAGGTATTGTATCACTTGTATTAGCTTGGATGGGAATGGAGGGTAAAACTGATGCCTTTGCTGTATTAGTGATTATTGACAGCAATAGCAGCGACACACTGCATATTATAAAGCTCCATCCCTTGTAAATGCAGATTCTTATGGTCCTGATTTTCATATTGCCAACTGTATTTGTTGGACAAAAGTAATGTTAGGACACTAACAATTAAAGCAAATAGGCGCTGCAAAACCGTTGCAATTTCAGCACATACTTGCCTTGTGGGCAAAAAGAAAGAGGATAACCGTTGGGGTATCCTTTGGGATTATAACATACAGGCCCAGCCAAACTTGCGGGCAAGTTCCAGTAGAAGGTTATGGTCACGGACGGGTATGACAACCGGGATAGTCTCACGCTGGTTGTCCCTTTTGGCGATATCTGCCATATCCAAATCATAGTTTGTCTGCATATTCATCCATATATCGGCAGGAATATCAAATGCCTTTTCAAGGGCAACAGCCATATTAAGTGAAATGCTGCGTTTACCATTAATGGTTTCACTCAAGACCGAAGGCTTAATGCCTGTGGCCTCTGAGAGTTGTTTCTGAGTCATGCCACGCTCGTTAAGTTCGTCCTTTATCATCTCCCCGGGGTGTGTGGCTTCAAACGGGGTTATTCTTTTCTTACTCATAATGCTTTGAAATATCTGTCAATAATGCATTTACTACTATTCCGCTCCCATCGGGAGAACTGTGGAACAAAAGCCTGTATTTAGCTCTTCTAAAGCCGTTGAATCAAAATCAATGTTCATAGTCTCAGATTTTTATTCTGGTGCAAATATAACAACAAATCTGCGAACAATTCACACTTTTGCGAATTTTTGTTGCAGTTTTTGGAATAATAGTACATTGGGGCGGTGACACAGGGAAACGATACTATTGTGTCCTGATACTTTTGTGAGTCTATGAGAGCTCCAGGAATGGTTCGTCACCAAACATCTTCTTTAGGTTTTCAAACTCCTCCACCAGTTTATAGCAGTCTGTATTTTTTTCGGGAGAACAGGTTTTGGCCATTTTATCGGGCAACATGAAAAAGTAAGTCGTTCCGTCAAAAACCAATCGGCCCAGGCCATCAGTTTTCACAGCCTTATTTATTGCATCAGTAATGATTCCGGTCAAACGATCAGCTTCTTCAGTGCTTATTCGTACGGTATCACTGGATACCTTTATGTTCTCCTCCTTTTTACTACGCCCACGCCTAGAGACAGAATAATTGCTCTTGAACCTGTTGTACACCAACATGGGGCCATCGTTGTCCATTATAAGGAATAATCCGTACTGGCCTGACAAAGAGGGTGAAGCAAGGTAACCTATTGTCCATTCCTGAGGAAACAGATGCAGAATGGCCTCATTTCCATATTTATCCCGTAATTTGCCGTCATTTTCATTGCCGATAAAGCGATCACTGGGCTCCAGATGATCCTGAGCCTTTACATCAAGACTGATAGCTGATGCACAGCATAAACCCAATATGAACAATATGGAATGTAGTTTACTTTTCATATTACAAACGCTCTTTTAAAATCTGTTTTGTTTGTTTCCCGATGCAAATGTATGTATAGACATATAGTCAAGACAACAAACTATCGCTGCAAAACTGTTGCATTTTGGGGAGTAGGCCTGCTAAGAGAAACATTTATTTAACTTTACATTTACAAGGATTATACAATGTATTAGGAATCCAAAACTGTTTAGTTTTTATGACAAAGATCCTATTTATATTACTTGCACTGATAAACTTTATCGAATTGCCGGAAGCTGGCCAGATCAAAAAGATAGGAAATGACCGCCGTATTAAGAATGCAATGACATTTGAGAGGAAGCTCAGAGTTGATGACCGGATGGAATGGGAGTATGTGGTGGAACCGTCTTTCTCCGGACCTTATTCCGTAGGTTGTATCAATAATAAAAGACCAAAGCTCATTGCAACTACAACTACCAGACCATTTCTACAGTCAAGATTGTTTAGTTTCAGCAGGAATTATTACAGGACCGGAACAAGCCGCATGAAAATAAGCCCTTCTCAGGATTCCGTAATAGCCTGTTATTTTAAACTGGCTAATAAAGCTGCACAATTAAGAGAATCACTGTCACAGGTTGTAATGTTCGACGGGACCAGTTATTGCTATTATATAAACGGACAGCCATCAAGCACCGTATCACCATCAGACCAGACGTTTGTATATGTAAACCAGACCTGCGATTCCCTGTATTATGCGACAAGGCACAAGGACAGGGAGATGTTTGAAAGAGTACTGGAAATGATTCAGGTTTCTACAGACCAACTGAATGAAATTATGCCTTCATTGATAGATGGTACCTATTATGTTGAGCAAAACATCATAAAAGTGAAACCGGCAGAGTGAGCAAAACTTGAAGGGTATGGTCTCGGAAACCGAAAAGGTTTCCAGTTGCAGTAGCCGGACTATCCTCTTTGGGGACCATCAGTGAAGTGGCGTTAAGCGTAGCCCTCCGGAGGATCCCGTTAAGAACGGCGCATGTCTGACGAACGTTCGGCCCGTAGGGACGATAAGGAGGAGTTCGACGTTTAGGGTCCGGAGGTGGGGCGGAGTAGCCACGGAACGTTGCGTCCCCAAAGAGGATAGTCCGGCGGTGCTTAAAAAAAGAACAAATAAGGGACGGTTCTGCTTGTGTAATACTACACAATCAATACCGTCCCTGTGAAAAGAATTGGCTTTTTACTCAGCGAGGAGCAGTTCCATGATCTGGCAAGCGGCCTTGGCTACGCTGGTGCCGGGGCCGAAGATAGCGGCTGCACCGGCCTTGTAGAGGAAGTCATAGTCCTGTGCGGGAATGACACCACCCACTATTACCAGGATATCCTCACGGCCCAGTTTCTTGAGTTCCTCAATCACCTGCGGAACCAGAGTCTTGTGGCCGGCGGCAAGTGAGGAGACGCCAAGTACATGGACATCGTTCTCGACAGCTTCGCGTGCCGACTCTGCCGGAGTCTGGAAGAGCGGACCCATATCCACGTCAAAACCGCAGTCGGCATAACCGGTGGCTACAACCTTGGCGCCGCGGTCGTGACCGTCCTGCCCCATCTTGGCAATCATGATACGGGGCTGACGGCCCTCCTTCTTTGCGAACTCTGCTGTAAGCTGGCAGGCTCTCTCAAAGTCTGCGTCTTTCTTGCTTTCTGATGAATACACGCCTGATATTGTTCTGATTACTGCTTTGTAACGGCCTACGACCTTCTCGCAGGCATATGAAATCTCACCCAGTGATGCACGCACCTTGGCAGCCTCGACAGCAAGAGCAAGCAGGTTACCCTGACCGGTCTCGACGCACTTGGTGATGGCATCCAGAGCCTTCTGAACATCAGCCTCATTGCGGTTAGCGCGGAGCTGCTTGAGGCGCTCAATCTGCTGGTTGCGTACAGCGGTGTTATCAACCTCAAGGATATCGATGGGATCCTCGTGGTCCAAACGGTACTTGTTGGTACCAACGATAGTCTGAACGCCTGAGTCGATGCGGGCCTGTGTACGGGCTGCAGCCTCCTCGATACGCATCTTGGGCAGACCGGTCTCGATGGCCTTGGCCATACCGCCCAGCTTCTCGATCTCCTGGATGTGCTCCCAAGCCTTGTGGGCTATCTCGTTGGTCAGTGACTCAATGTAATATGATCCTGCCCACGGGTCAACCTCACGGCAAACGTTGGTCTCCTCCTGGATGTAAATCTGTGTGTTACGGGCAATACGGGCACTGAAATCGGTAGGCAGTGCGATGGCCTCGTCAAGGGCGTTGGTGTGCAGAGACTGGGTGTGACCCAGGGCAGCTGCCATAGCCTCGATGCAGGTACGGCCAACGTTATTGAACGGATCCTGCTCTGTGAGTGACCAACCTGAAGTCTGGCAGTGTGTACGCAGAGCCATTGACTTGGGGTTCTTGGCGCCGAAGCTCTTGGTTATCTTGGCCCAGAGCAGACGGGCTGCACGCATCTTGGCAATCTCCATGAGGTGGTTGGTACCGATGGCCCAGAAGAATGACAGACGCGGTGCGAATGTATCGATGTTCATGCCGGCGTTGATACCTGCACGCAGATACTCCATACCATCGGCCAGAGTGTAAGCCAACTCGATATCTGCGGTAGCACCTGCCTCCTGCATGTGGTAACCGGAGATTGATATTGAGTTGAACTTGGGCATATTCTGTGATGTATATTCGAATATGTCGGCTATGATCTTCATTGAGAACTTGGGCGGATAGATATAGGTGTTACGCACCATGAACTCCTTGAGGATATCGTTCTGGATGGTTCCCTGCAACTCGGCAAGAGTGGCACCCTGCTCCAAACCTGATACTATGTAGAAGGCCAGGATAGGGAGAACGGCACCGTTCATTGTCATTGACACTGACATCTTGTTAAGAGGTATGCCATCGAACAGAACCTTCATATCCTCGACCGAGCAGATGGATACACCGGCCTTACCTACATCACCTACCACACGCTCGTGGTCGGCATCGTAGCCGCGGTGGGTGGCAAGGTCAAACGCAACTGACAGACCTTTCTGACCGGCGGCCAGGTTACGGCGGTAGAATGCGTTACTTTCCTCAGCAGTGGAGAATCCGGCATACTGACGGATGGTCCAGGGACGCATCACATACATGGTGGAGTAGGGACCACGCAGGTTGGGGGCGATACCGGCGGCATAGTTGAGATGCTCCATGCCTTCCAGGTCCTCCTTTGTATATACAGGCTTTACTTCAATGTGCTCCGGAGTTTTCCAGATCTCATCGGCACCTGCCTTTGTCTTGCATCCGCAAAGAGCCTCCTTGGGGGCTGCGGACTTGATGTCTATATTCTTGAAATCGGGTTTCATAACTACGGATTATTTGATGTTGAGCTTGCTGTTGAAATCACGGAGAGTCTCAAGTACGTTGCAGCGTACATGGACGTAATTCTCAATGCCGGCGGCCTTGAGGTCCTCTATGCAGGCGGGGTTACCGGCAATGACGAATATTGCGCTGTCACCTACAGCCTTGAATGCGGCGGGACCGTACTCGGCGTACTCGTCGTCGCTTGAGCAGAGCACCACGATATCGGCACCTGCCTTGCGTGCTGCCTCAGCTCCCTCCTCAACTGTCTTGAAACCAAGGTTGTCAATAATCTCGTAGCCTGCGCAGCCAAAGAAGTTACCCGAGAACTGGGCGCGGGCCTGACGCATGGCCAGATTTCCGATGGTGAGCATGAACACCTTGGGACGGCGGCCGCTGGCCTCGGTCTGCAGGCGCAATGCCTCAAACTCTGATGCTATGCGTGATGAGTCAAGGGTTGCGATGGTTGCCTCACCCTCAGACTTGCAGCAGCAACAGCAGGTCTTGGGGGCACGGCCCTCGGACATCTCCTTGATGTTGGGGAACTGGTTGGTTCCCAAAAGTGACTCCTTACGCTTGGCGGCGTTCTCATGACGGGTGGCGTTGGTGGCGTTTACAGCCTCCTGAACCTTACCGGCCTTTACCATTGCCAGCATGCCGCCCTCATCCTCTACCTGGAGGAACAGCTTCCATGCCTGCTCTGCCAGAGCCTCTGTCAGGTTCTCCACGTAGTATGAACCGCCGGCGGGATCAACCACCTTGTCAAAGTGTGACTCCTCCTTAAGCAGCAGCTGCTGGTTGCGGGCCAGACGCTCCGAGAAATCATCCGGGGTCTCATATGCGGCATCGAACGGAGTTACGGTGATTGAGTTGACACCTGCCAGAGCGGCGCTCATGGCCTCGGTCTGTGAACGCAGCAGGTTTACGTACGGATCAAACACTGTCTGGTTGTACTTGGTGGTGACTGCGTTGATGAACATCTTGCATGAGCAACGGCAGATGCCGTCCTCGGGGTTCTTACCGCAGTGGCACTCGGGCTTGTAGGCCTCGACTATCTTGGCCCACAGCATACGTGCTGCGCGGAACTTGGCAATCTCCATGAAGTAGTTGGAGCCGATACCCAGGTTGAACTGGATCTTCTTGGCAACCTTATCAGCTGGAACACCGGCCTCGGTGAGTGAACGCATGTACTCGTTACCCCAAGCCAGTGCATAACCCAGCTCCTGATAGCAGAATGCGCCGCTGTCAGTAAGCATTGAAGCCTTGACGGTAAGGGCGCGGAACTTCTTGAGAGGCTCAAGTATCTCAATTAGCTTGGCGGCGTCATCAAGACCGCACTCAACACCGTGCCTGAGCATTGAAGCTATCGGGTCATATGCGATTGAACCCTTCAGTGTGCTCAGGTCATAGCCTTTCTTTGTGAAATAGTCAACCAGAGCCTGAGCCTGTGCGCATGCCAGCTGGGGCTTGGTGCTGAAGTTGAGCTCTACGCACTCTGCGCAGATACCCTCCAGCAGTGCCTCAAGGTCGGCACCATCAATCAGGCGGCCGCGGCAGCAGAAACTGAGTGAGTCAACTCCCTTGTTAAGGATGTCAAGTGCCTTTGCGTTGGCCTCCTTGATGTCCTTGGTGCTGATACCCTGGCGTACAAACCATGTGTTGCAGGCCTTTGTGCCGCGCTTGTAGGGAAATTCTCCGGGTTTGGTCTCTGTGTCAAGGCCCTCCAGATTCTCCTGACGGTAGAACGGCTGAACCTTGAATCCCTCGTTGGTTCTCCAGACGAGTTTCTTCTCAAAATCCGCACCCTTAAGATCCTCTGTGATCTTGGCCATCCACTCTTCGGTGGACACGGGCGGGAACTCTGAGAAGAGTTTTTCTTTGTTGTTTGACATAAAATATAATTGTTTGATAGGATAATTCTATAGTCCCAAGGTCTTGCCATGCGCAAAAACCGTGCAAAGGTAATCAATTAGGTTGAGTAAACCTACTTAAATCTTTCGTATTTATATTATTTGAATAACTATAAATTTTTAAGGATTTATAATAGGAGCCCGATTACAACGAGCCGCAAATGTAAGTAAATTTGCACCCGAAAAACGGAATAGGTTACCTATCACCACTTAAAACATTGAATTATAATGGATTGGATAAAATCTCTATTATTTGACACAGAATCAATAGCCCATCTGCTCCTTCTCTACTCTTTTGTTATCGCCGTAGGCGTTATGCTTGGAAAACTCAAGTTCCGCGGTGTCTCGTTCGGTGTGGCTTTCATCCTTTTTACAGGTATTGTGGTGGCCCATTTCGGGTTTACCGGCAATCTTAAGACAATAGGTTTCATTCAGGATTTCGGTCTTATACTCTTTGTATACAGCCTGGGCCTTCAGGTAGGTCCCTCATTCTTTACATCGTTCCGCAAGGGCGGAATGAGGATGAACCGTCTGGCGGTTTACATGGTACTGCTTAATCTTGCAGTGGCAATAGGCGTCTATTATCTCCTGTTTGACAGGACCGATCCGGACAGCTTCGCCATGCTGGTCGGTGTATTGAGCGGTGCCGTTACCAATACACCGGGGCTCGGTGCTGCCGAAGAGGCTCTCCGTCAGACCGGAAATACCGGAGTGGAAATAGCATCGGGCTATGCCTGCGCCTATCCGCTGGCCGTTCTGGGCGTCATTATGGTGCCGATGATAGTCAAGTGGATATGCCGGATCAGGGACAATGAGGAAAATGAGCAGCTGGCAAGTCAGGAAGTTGCCGATACAAGCCAGAAACCCATGCGTCAGTATATTGAGATGCAGAATGAACGTCTGGACGGCAAAACCATCATAGAATTGCGCAGGCTTATAAACCGTGAGTTCATCTGCTCACGTCTGATGCATCAGGGGCAGGTTATAACACCGCATAGGGAAACGGTTGTTAACCTGGGTGACCAGCTCTGTGTGGTAAGCTCGGAGGATGATGCCGAGGCTATCAGCACTCTTCTGGGTTCACTGGTTGAAGTTGAATGGGATAAGGCTAAAGGCTCAGAGCCTCTGGTATCCCGCCGTATCGTGGTGACCAAGGAGAAACTTAACGGCAAGACTCTGGGCGAGCTACATTTGGGAAGCATATATGACGTGACTATCACCCGCGTGGTACGTTCCGGTACTGAACTGTTTGCTTCGGCCAGTCTGATACTGCAGGTGGGTGACCGCCTTACGGTGGTTGGTAAGGAGAGTAGTGTGGCAGCTGTGGCACAGCGTGTGGGTAATGAGCTCAAGCGTTTGGACGCTCCAAATATAGCCACTATATTCATAGGCATCATGGTGGGCGTGCTGTTCGGAAGCATCCCGTTCTCTATACCGGGTATCCCTACGCCTATGAAACTGGGTCTGGCCGGCGGTCCGCTGATTGTGGCCATACTCATAAGCAGGTTCGGTTATAAGCTGGGTCTGGTTACATATACCAAGGCCAGCGCCAATATGATGCTCCGTGAGGTGGGAATAGCTCTGTTCCTGGCCAGCGTGGGCATAAAGTCAGGAGCTACTTTCTTTGAGACCGTGACTTCGGGTGACGGGCTGATATATATGTTGGGCGGGCTGCTCATAACTGTTATACCGGTATTCATAGTGGCCCTGCTTGCACGCAAGCGCTACAAGATGAATTACTACAGTATCATCGGTCTTGTGGCAGGTGCCAGCACCAATCCTCCCGCATTGGCTTTCGCCAACAGCCAGACAGAACATGATGCCCCGGCTGTGGCATATTCCACAGTTTATCCGTTGACAATGTTCCTTCGGATCCTCACGGCTCAGCTTATGGTGCTCATCGGCTGTAGCCTGTTTTAGGGTCAGACCCGGTTGTTCAGTTACCAGTTCTGGTTGAGGATGTAGGGGATGCCGGAGGCGGTTATTCCAGCGCCGCTGATGGTGTAACGGGTTGAGAAACTGTTGTTGTAGAACTCAATGCGGGCGTTTCCTTCACTGTCTGTTATGACGTTGGGGTTCCAATAGAGCGTGCGGCGTACATCTACATCACCATAGACTGCACCTTCAGGATATTGGGGCGAGTAGAATTCAACAGGCTTGGAGAAACCGTCGATGGTTGTTGTTCTACGGCTCAGGTTACGTATGTCCTTGTACGATAGCAGATCCCTTTCATTCTTGATGAGTATATCCACCAGACGGTATTTGTCCCAACAGGTATCTACCCAAATGAACCAGTCTGTATCCAGATGTTTCCTGTGATACTCCTTGAGGAGCGGCATGAAGTCAACGAAATGACGCGGATACATACCGTCATCATAGACTATTATGCTTTTTACGTCTATCATGTCAATTGACATGGGGTCGTCAAACGGTTTCTTGTCAAGAACCTTCTGCTGGTCATGTACATAGAAGTAGGGCGGATAGGGGCTGAAAATGATTCCTTTTTCATGGAAATAACCCAATACGTCTGTGGTGTATTCGCCCATGTCAAGTGCCATTTCGGACTCTTTCTCTGTATCCCAGGAGGTGAATGTGTCATAATCCACAAACTGTCGTTTTTCTGTTATATCCACATCCTCAAGCACTATTCCAAGGTCCTCTTTTATGATCAGCGGCTGTCCGTCTTCCTCCGTATTGACCTGATCTTTCTTTACAATCCTGCGTTTGTTGTGATCCAGGTTCATCTCCTGTTTGAGGAAACTGCGGGATTCGGGCATATCGGAACGCTCGAACTTTATTCTGGTGCTTGTCTCATACTTGGCCTTACCTCTCCTGTTGTGGCTCATGAGACTGATGGTCATCTTGGCCTTACCGTAGAAATCACTCAGGTCAAATCCAAAATAGCCGGTAGTGTCAGTGTGGTACTGGAATGTTTCAAACTGGGTCTTGTCATTTACCGGAATGACCGATGCAAATACGTCCACATCTTCCACAGGCTTGCGCTTGGAGTAGGAGAGTACCCATCCGTTCATAGTGAGGCTGTCTTCTACCCTGTGCTTCTCGGCAAAGAATTTCTGGCCGGTCATGTATTGCCATTCGTAACGCTCCCAGCCTTGCACCAGTGTGAGCAGGTTGAGGGCGGAACGGTGAGCCTCATCATTGCTTTCAAGGTACCAAGCGGGGTCATGAATGTATCCCTTAAGGTCCGATGAGAGCAACAGGTTGGACTGCAGGTTATCCGTGAGACCGCTGCCGTAATCATTCATGTCACGTACGGACAGGCAAAAACGGTCACGTATGGGGTTGCCGTCCTTATCGGTCAGTTTGAGTTGGAGTATCTCCTTGCTGAATGGCTGGCGGGAGAGGCTGTCCGTCTTAATGGATATGGATGGACTGCGATACTTGTCATTGTTGTGGAACAGGCTTCGTGAGGAGAGTATCATGCCTTTCTTGTCATAAAGGGTCATACGGCAGACACCTATGGGCCAGCCAGAGCAGTCTACATCCATTTTTATGTTTTCATCGCTCTTAACCTCCTCAAAATGAACTATCTCACCTCTGCATGTAACAGCAAGCGCAGTCTGTTGGCCTATAAGGTCAGGCGTGCGACGTATACTTACCTCTACGATGGAATCCGAAACGGGATCGGCTATAAGGGAATATCCGCTCTTGAGGACTTTTGGCAGGGAGAATCTTGATGTTTTGCCGTCCGAAGTTATGAACCGCACGTTTTCACTGCCTTTGGGGGTTATTATGAATGAGCCCATTCCGTCATGTATGGTGTAAGCGGTATCGCTGCCGTTGTGTATAAGAGCGCCTTCGATGGCAAATCCGTCCCTTCCGATAGCCTTGAAAGCTACGTTGCAGGGCAGTCCATCTATCAGGTCACCGCCTTCAGGATAGAATGTGACGTCTATCCTGCGGTCGTTTTCATCTGACTCCAACCGGATATCCTTTACCAGAGGATTGTCCTGGTTTACCATCACATGCTGCTCGTCAAAATCCACCTGGTGTCTGGGTCTGGTATAGACGGGTATTACGCGTGAGAAAATAGCTTCACGGCTGAAATCAAGCATATTCTGAGTGTATGCACGGATTTCGTAGAATCCGCTTGGATATTCAAGAATGCCTCTCTTTTCACGTGCCTGTGCCGTAGCGGCATCCATGAGAGGGATTGCGCCGTCAGCCTGTCCGGCAACGACCTTGAGCTTCTGCTGGCTGATGAGATGCCCTGTAGGGGCAAGGAAATCCACATACAGCACCTTACTTGGAGCACGCTGAAGGGTAGTGGCGTGGGTTACGAATGCCTTGAACCAGATGACCTCTCCCTGGAAATAGGCTGTATTGTCAAATTCCAGATAGACTTTCTCCTGAGGGAAGATGTCATTGAACTGATGGATATTTCCCGAAAAACGCATCAGTTCCTGAGTCAGTCTGTCAGAATCGTCATTCTGCTGCGCACTAGCGGGCTGCAAAAACAATATTGCAGTGAAAAGAATTGTAATCAGGCGTTTCATGTGGACAAATGTAAGAAAAAAACAGGTGATCCTTGTCTGGTCCACCTGTTTTTGTCTGTTAGTAACGGATATTACTGGGGACGAGCGCCCTGAGGACGTGCGCCTTGAGGACGTGCACCACCCTGGGGCATACCACCGCCAAAGCCTCCGCCGAATCCGCCTTGGCCGCCCTGCTGGCGCTGCTGGCGACGCTGCTCCTGAATCTCGTCATATTTTTTCTTCTGGTCAGCGTTGAGGAATGACTTGATTTTGGCCTCCTGAGCCTGACGCTGCTTCTGCATCTGCTCCATCATAGCCTGCATGTCTTCCTGTGAAGGCTGACCTCCACCATTCTGCATCTGCTCGCGGCGGGCTGCCTGCTCCTTGCTGCTTGCAAGGTAGTAGTTGTAGATTGAATCGTACTGAACCTTAGTGAGCTCGAGCTGCTCCTGAAGACGGTCTGCCTGACGCTTGGCCATATCCTCAGGATTCATGTTCATACCCTGGCCGCCGCCGAAACCGCCGCCAAATCCCTGTGCAAAACTCATGGTTGAAACCATCAGAGCTGCAATAGCGAATAAAATCTTCTTCATTTCTTCTTGTTATTTAGGTTAGACATTTTTTAAAGTTCGCATCAATAAGATATTCGGAAAAACCAAAAGTTTAATGGGGCTCATTAAAAAATAGTTAAGAGTTTTTGACTTTTTGTGAAGGAAATCAAGTATGTATTTGCACTATCTTTGCATAGTAAAAGTGAAATAAATGGCAGAATTGAAGACACCCCAGGAATTGGGAACTGACAGGATTGGAAAACTACTTATAAGGTACGCTGTGCCGGCCATGATAGCTATGCTGGCTTCATCATTGTATAACATTGTGGACAGGGCATTCATCGGACACGGAGTGGGGCCTATGGCATTGTCGGGTCTGGCGGTCACATTTCCGCTCATGAACCTGTCGGCAGCTTTGGGCTCGATGGTTGGAGTGGGCTCAGGCACAATGATTTCACTCAAGCTTGGTCAGAAAGACCATGAGAGTGCACAGATGCTGCTGGGCAACTCTGTTACCCTAAACATCCTGATCGGTGTTCTTTTCGGCGCACTGTCCCTGATTTTCATCAATCCCATACTTACATTGTTCGGTGCAACTGATGTTACCATAGGATATGCGCGTGAGTATATGGTAATTATCCTGGCCGGTAATGCGTTTACTCATCTCTATCTGGGTATCAACTGCATACTTAGAGCGGCCGGTCATCCCAACAAGGCTATGATTGCCACAATCGGAACCGTGCTGTTGAACACCCTTCTGGATTACCTTTTTATTATGGTGTTCCATTGGGGAATCAAAGGCGCCGCAATAGCTACGGTCATATCACAGGTGCTGGCTTTTACATGGCAGTGTTTCCAGTTGTCTGATAAGAGTGAGCTGATACATCTCAAGCGCGGGACATTCCGTCTTCGCGGGGACCTGGTAAGGAACATGCTGACCATCGGCCTTTCACCATGTCTTATGAATGCGGCCGCATGCTTTGTGGTGCTGCTCATAAACCGCGGACTGCTCAAATATGGTAGTGACGTGGCCATAGGTGCTTACAGCATAA
This sequence comes from Bacteroidaceae bacterium, assembly GCA_045534785.1. Classification (GTDB taxonomy): domain Bacteria; phylum Bacteroidota; class Bacteroidia; order Bacteroidales; family Bacteroidaceae; genus Colenecus. The sequence continues at coordinate 41,890 of JAZSKJ010000024.1, forward strand.
TCAACAGCATAGGATTCATGGTGGTTATGATGGTTATGGGATTCAATCAGGCCATGCAACCCATAGCGGGCTATAATTACGGTGCACGCCAGATGAACCGTGTACTCAAGGTCCTCTACCTGACCATGTTCTTTGGCACCTGTGTGACGACGTTGGGATTTGTCATAGGCGAGTTCATGCCCGATCTGTGCATACGCATATTCACCGATGATCCCGAACTGACCGCCATAACCCATAACGGAATGAAAATCAACTTTATATTCTTTCCGCTCATAGGCTCTCAGATGGTGATAGGAAACTTTTTCCAGAGCATCGGAATGCCGGGGAAATCAATACTCATGTCCCTTTCCCGGCAGTTGCTGCTGCTCATACCGTTCCTTATTATCCTGCCGCGTTATTACGGCATCGACGGTATTTGGTACAGTATGCCGGCATCGGACATACTCTCTGTCATTTTGGGATTCTCCCTCATTATACCTCAAGTCAGAAAACTCAAAAAAATGGTGTGATATGGATAAGCACTACTGTATATGTATAGGTCGGAAGTTCTGCAGCGGGGGCCGTAACGTGGCTGCTATAGTTGCCGAGAAACTGGGAATCAGGGTTTATGATAAGGATCTTCTCAAAAAGGCAGCCCAGGAAGCCGGTTTCAGCGAGCAGTTCTTTGAGGAGGCCGATGAGGAGAAGACCCGCAAGGGGCTCCGCTCACTGTTCATGAGCCGTTTTAACAGCAGTAACGGATTTGCCAGCAACTATCTGAGCAACGAATCCATATTCAACATGCAGAGTGATGCCATCCGTAAGATTCACGATTCCGAGGACTGCGTGTTCATAGGCCGTTGCGCCGATTACGTGCTCCGTGACAGCGACCGTTTGCTGAACGTGTTCATCGCAGCCGATAAGGATGACCGAGTAGCCCGCGTGTGCCGCCATGCCGGCGATGACATGACACCTTCCAAGGCTCTTTCCCTTATAGAGGATATTGACCGGAAACGCTCATCGTACTATAACTATTTTACAGGCCGCTCCTGGGGTGATACAGCCGTCTATGACATATGCCTTAACAGTACCACACTGGGTTATGAAAAGTGTGCCGATATAATAGTATCTTTGGCAAAGGATAAACTGGGAATATGAAACGCATAGGAATCCTGTCCGATACCCACGCCTATTGGGATGACCGTTACGCATCTTTTCTGAAGGGATGTGACGAGATATGGCATGCCGGCGATGTGGGTTCGTATGAGATTCTGGAGAGGCTCTCAGAGATAGCCACCGTACGTGCTGTTTACGGAAACTGTGACGGACAGGACGTGCGCCGTTTCACCACAGAGATTTACCGTTTCAGGGTGGAGGATGCCAACATTATGATAAAGCACATAGGCGGATCGCCCGACCATTATGACCGTTCGGTGCGCCAGCAGTTGCTAACAGAGACTCCCGACCTGCTTGTGTGCGGCCATTCGCATATACTTAAAGTGATGCACGACAAGCAGTTCAACATGCTGTACATCAACCCCGGGGCAGCCGGCCTGCAGGGATGGCAGAAAGTGCGTACGCTGGTGCGTCTGGAGGTGGAAGGCAGGACATTCCGCAATCTTGAGGTGCTTGAGATAAAACGTGAAAATGATTTTCTCTGACATGATACTATGGAAGCAATCACATTACTTGAACTTAACGGCCGGGTAAAGAGTTCCATCCAATTTGAGATGCCCGATGCCTACTGGGTGCAGGCCGAGATAAGCAGCATCAGTCCTTCGGGACAGGGACATTGCTATCTGGAACTTGTCCAGAAGGATGTCTCCGGCCGTAACTTCCTGGCCAAGGCAAAAGCCAACATCTGGCGCGGAACCTGGCTTAAGCTGAAACCTTATTTCGAGGCCAATACGGGCGAGACGCTTAAGGTAGGCATGAAGGTCCTGCTTCAGGTAACGGTTACGTTCCATGAGGTATATGGCTATTCGCTTGTGGTGCAGGATATTGATCCCACTTACACCATGGGTGATATGGCCAGACGCCGCAAGGAGATTCTGGAGCAGCTTACCAAGGATGGCGTAATAGGTCTCAACAAGGAACTGGAGATTCCTGATTTGCCCAACAGGATTGCCGTAATCTCATCTGCCACAGCGGCCGGCTGGGGCGATTTCCGGAATCAGTTGGGCGGCAACATATACGGTTTCAGGTTCTACGTGAAGCTGTTTTCGGCCCTGATGCAGGGTGATGATGTGGAGCGTAGCGTGATATCAGCCCTGAATGCGGTGGCTGACCGAAGGGATGATTTTGACCTTGTGGTGATAATAAGAGGCGGCGGTGCGGTCAGTGAACTGAGTTGCTTTGACTCCTATAACCTGGCATTCAACATAGCCAATTTCCCGCTGCCCGTGATTACCGGTATCGGACACGAGCGTGACGATACGGTGGCCGATGTGGTGGCACACACCAAGGTAAAGACTCCAACCGCCGCTGCCGAATTCATAATCAACAGGGTGTTTGATACTGCAACCAGGCTGGAGGACCTGACCCGCAGGATGGGCGATGCAGTACAGGACAGGATGAATTCCGAGAATGTGAGAATAGAGAGGCTGTCGCAGAAACTGCCGTCTCTGTTCGCGTTGCTCAAGGCAAGGCAGGAACAGCTTCTGGAGACGGTTTGGATAAGATCGGTCAACGGTGTACGCAATCTGCTTACCGCCCAGACCCATAAACTGGAAATCGTGGACAAAACCCTTTCCGCGGCAGACCCGGCTGTCATACTGAAGCGCGGTTATTCTCTTACCAGGGCCGGCGGACGTGTGGTCAAGTGCGCATCTGACCTCAAAAGGGGAGACAGGCTTACTACGGTGTTTGCTGACGGAAGTGTTGAGAGTGAAATAGTTTGATTACAAACCTAAATACCAACAAAGATGAAATACGAAGAAGCTATGAAACGCCTGGAGGAGATTGTATCCAGGATAGAGGAGAACAAGATGGACATTGACCAGATAGGCGACAGCCTTAAGGAGGCGCGTGAACTGATCAGGTTCTGCAAGGACAAGCTCTATAAGACCGATGAGGAGATAAAGAAGATCCTTGAGGCCGAAGACTGATGTTTTTTTGCATTAAACCATTATATTTGCATTCCAGGAAAGCCAACATACTAACCAAATATATTCATATGAGATTATTCAAGACTGTTTTATGCGCAGTGGCTATAGTCATGGGCGCAAGTGGTCAGGCTCAGGGCCTGAAGGATGCTTACAAGGATTATTTCTCGGTCGGTGTAGCCGTCAACATGAGGAATCTGGGTAATGACAAGCATGTTGCAATCATTACCAACAACTACAACAGTATCACTGCCGAGAACGATTTCAAACCCCAGTCGGTGCAGCCTCAGGAGGGGCAGTGGAATTTCAGGAATGCCGATGCCATAGCCAATTTCTGCCGGGAGCACGGCATCAAGCTGCGCGGTCACTGCCTTGCATGGCACAGCCAGGTGGGCCAGTGGATGTTCCAGGGTGCCAACGGCGGCCAGGCTACAAAAGAGGAACTGTATGCCAGGATGAAGACCCACATCACCACCGTGATGCAGCGCTATAAGGACATAATATACTGCTGGGATGTTGTGAACGAAGCTGTTTCAGACGGCGGATCGGATCCGCTGCGCAATTCACAGTGGAAACAGATAGCAGGTGGTGACGAGTTCATACGCAAGGCTTTTGAGTTTGCACATGAGGCTGATCCCGATGCGCTTCTGTTCTACAATGACTACAATGCCGCAGTTCCGGCCAAGCGCGACAAGATATACAACATGGTCAAGGAGATGAAGGAGGCCGGCGTACCTATCGACGGAATAGGCATGCAGGGACATTTCAACGTTTACGAGCCTTCACTGGAGGATATTGAAGCCGCTATCGAGAAGTATTCGGAGATTGTTGACCATATCCAGTTTACTGAGCTGGACATCCGTCTGAACCGTGAGATGGGAGGTCAGCTGAACATGAACCGCCAGGGCGAGGAACTCACCCCCGAAAGAAAGAAGATGTTTGAGGACAAGTACACCGGTTTCTTTGAGGTGCTGCGCCGTCATGCCGATGTGATTGACGTGGTCACTTTCTGGAATGTGACCGATGCCGATTCATGGGTAGGCGTATCCAACTATCCGCTTTTGTTTGACCGTGACGCCAATCCCAAGGACGTCTATTACAAGATTGTAAACTTTACTCCTACACAGAAGGAGAAGGATGCTGCCGCCAAGTCCGTAAAGAAGGCTGCCAACAAGGCTGCCGATGAGAAGGCGGCACTTGCCAAGAAGAATTACAGGAAATAAAAGGGCTGTATACTCAGATTATTGCGGGAAGGTGATGTGCCTTCCCGCTTTTTTTGTGCAAATGAAGTTTGAAAATATTTTTTTATTGTTAAGTTTGCATTTCAATTATGCAATACATTAACCATAAAAAAACAAATATGAAGAAATTTATCCTTTCACTCATGGCACTTGCTACAGTGTCAGCGTATGCACAGTTCGGACGTGGCGGCGGTAATCCCACAGTTCCTTCAGTAACAGAGAACGTGACCGAGGACTTCAAGCCCGCAATGAACAACCAGTCAAACCATCAGTATCCTATGGTAAACTCACAGCGCATGGTCCGCGCCCAGATTTCGGCACCTAACGCCACTTCCGTAGGACTTGACATTGACGGTAAGATCTATTCAATGACCAAGAACGAGAACGGTGTATGGACCGGTACTTCGGCCCCTCAGGATCCCGGTTTCCATTACTATCAGCTGAACATTGACGGTGCCAGTGTGCCCGATCCAGGAAGCCTCTACTACTATGGCGCAAGCCGTTGGGGCAGCGGAATAGAGGTTCCGTCTGATGACCAGGATTTCTGGCAGGTCAAGAATGTGCCGCAGGGCAGCATGAACGAGGTTTATTACTGGTCAACAGTAACCGAGAAGATGCGTCACTGCTACATCTATTTCCCCAATGAGTACTACACCAACACAACCAAGAAGTTCCCCGTTCTGTATCTGATGCACGGTATGGGTGAGAACGAGCACGGTTGGGCAGAGCAGGGTCACACCGCTCAGATCATGGATAACCTGATTGCCCAAAAGAAGGCTGTTCCGTTCATCATCGTTATTGATTGCCTCGATGCACAGCCTGCAGGCCAGCAGGGTGGCGGCATGGGCGGATTCGGCGGATTCGGCGGATTCGGCGGTCAGCGCCCCGGCGGTCCCTCAGCTGATGCTCAGGCTCAGGGCCAGGCTCCTCAGGGCCAGCGTCGTGGCGGATTCGGCGGCGGCTTCATGATGGGTGGCGCATTCGGCGATGTACTCATCAAGGATATCATCCCCATGGTTGAGAAGAACTACCGTGTAATTGCCGATCCTCAGCACCGTGCCATGGCCGGTCTGTCAATGGGCGGTATGACCACTCACTCAGTAACCCTGGCCAATCCTACCACATTCGCATACGTAGGTATGTTCAGCGGCGGTACATTCAATGTATCTGAACTTGAGGACAACGCTGATTTCAAGAAGACCAACAAGGCTCTGTTCATGAGCTGCGGCGGTAAGGAGAACATGGGTGTCATGGAGGCTGCCGAGAACCTTAAGAAGATCGGCATCAACGCCACCGGTTACATTTCCGAGGGTACCGCTCACGAGTGGCACACATGGCGCCGCAGCCTGTACCAGTTCGTACAGCTCTGCTTCAAATGATCATTTCATTAACCTATAAACCGATTTAATATGAGAAAATTTGCAGTTGTTTTGAGTGCTGCCCTTATGACAGCCGGCTTCTGTGTAGCACAGGAGATCAAGGAGGACTTCAAGCCCTCAACAAAGAATCAGCCCCAGCAGGAGTATCCTATGGTTAACTCACAGGGTTATGCACGTTTCCGCATTGTTGCCCCCAATGCACAGTCCGTATCAGTAGGTCTGGGTCTGGGAGGTGACGGCCGCGCCGGAACCACTCTGACTAAGGATGAGAACGGTGTATGGACCGGAACTACATCAGCTCCTCTGGATGAGGGTTTCCACTACTATCATCTGACTATTGACGGTGGTACATTCAATGACCCCGGTACCAATAACTACTACGGCTCAACCCGTTGGGAGAGCGGTATTGAGATTCCCGCACACGATCAGGCTTTCTACGAGGAGCGCAATATCCCGCACGGCTTCGTACAGCAGATCCTGGTTTGGTCAGAGAGCACCAACAGCCTGCGTCGCGCATTCGTTTACACTCCTCCTACATATCATGCTGACAAGGCAGATGTCAAGTATCCTGTTCTGTACCTGCAGCACGGTTGGGGTGAGGACGAGACCGCATGGATGACCCAGGGTCACGCAAACCTCATCATGGATAACCTGATTGCCGAGGGTAAGATCAAGCCCTTCATCATTGTCTGCACCTATGGTATGACCAATGAGGGATTCCGTCCCGGTGGTATGGGTGGCGGAATGCGTCGTCCGGCCGGTGGCGCAGCTCCTGCAGCTGGCGCACGTCCTGCAGGTGGTCCTGCAGCTGATGCACAGGCTCAGGGACAGCAGCGTCCTCAGGGTCAGCGTCCCGCAGGTGGCGGCTTCGGTGGCGGCTTCGGCAGCAACGCCGGCTTCCAGACATTCCTCTGCGATGAGCTTGTTCCTTATGTAGACGCTCATTTCCGCACAATCGCCAACAAGGACAACCGCGCTATGGCCGGTCTGTCAATGGGTGGTATGGAGACTCACTCAATCACTCTGGCACGTCCCGAGATGTTCGGTTACTACGGTCTGCTTTCAGGCGGTACCTACAGCCCTTCAGAAATTGCTGACAAGAAGCAGGTTAAGAAGATCTTCATCAGCTGCGGTAGCAAGGAGGGCCCGGATAACATCCGTAACGCCGCTGCTGCCCTTAAGGAGGCTGGTTTCGATGCAATGGGCTATGTATCAGAAGGTACAGCTCATGAGTTCCTGACATGGAGACGTTCTCTATATCAGATGGCTCAGTTCTTCTGGGGTAAGTAATCTGAATACAGAGTTCAAGTTTATGCAACCGGCCCTTCAGTGGGTCGGTTGTTTTTTTATTTTTATATCAATTTGTTCAATAAATGTATACATTTTCCACTTTAATGTTGTAATTTAGCGAGCCATAGCATATACTAACTTCTATTTATAAACCTAATTTATCCCAAAGTTCACTATGAACAGAAACTTTAAATTAATTCTGGCAGTCGGAATGGCAGCAGTATTGGTTGGTTGCGGTTCCAACGGTTCAAAAGTTGATCCGCAGCGTTATGCCAACAGAAATGTTGATTTCGACCAGTATTTTACAGAGATTAAGGCCGATGCAGCTCCGGCAAAACCCGATGAGAAGGGCTTCATCCGTCGTTGGACTATTATTGAGCCTATCAACAAGCCTAACAGCGGCAATAGCGGTTTTACCGACAGCTACATCCTTGCTGAGCTCACCAAGGAGTATTTCAAGGGTCAGTTCACAAATGATATCAAGGCTCTCCCCAAGACCGGTGATAAGGTAATTGTAGAGACTGAGGCTCCCCGTGCAGGCGGACGTGGCGGCTTCGGCGGCTTTGGTGGCGGTGCTCCTGCCGGCGGTCCCGGTGCAGGTCAGGCTCGTCCTCAGGGCGCTCCCGGTGCAGGTCAGGCACGTCCTCAGGGTCAGGCTCGTCCCCAGGGTGTTCCTCAGGGTGGTGCTCCTCAGGGTGGTTTCGGTGGATTTGGTGGCGGCATGATGGGTGGTGCTCCCGCAGCAGCTCCCGCTCCTGCTACTGTAAAGGATACTCTCGAGTGGCATTCAGTTGACAGCAAGCTGTTCAACATCAAGCTTATCCGTTTTGCTCAGGGTACATCAAACGGCCAGAAACGTTATGGTCTTATCTTCAATGCATTCACAGTTATCAACTGCGATCAGGATATTCCTAACGTACGTCTTGCTGCCGGTTCAAACGCATCATCAATCTGGTGGCTTAACGGTGAGAAGATCCTCACCCTTCAGGCTGACCGCCGTATGGTTGCCGATGACGGTATGTCAAAGCGCGTCACCCTTAAGAAGGGTAAGAACCTGCTTCGTGGCGCTGTCATCAACGGCCCGGGTATGAGTGATATGTGCGTCCGTTTCTACAATGAGGACGGCACAATTCTTAAGAACTACACCATCACTAACAATTAATTTTTAGGATCAGAATATGAAAAAGATATTTCAGATGGGCTTGGTAGCCCTTGTTTCAGTCTCAATGTCTGAGGCCGTTATGGCTCAGATCGGTGCTCCGTTCATCCACGATCCTGCTACGATTGCAGAGTGCGATGGTAAGTATTACACTTGGGGAACAGGCGGTTCAGGTCTTGTTTCAGAAGACGGTTGGGTATGGACCAGCGGTGAGCGTATTCCTAACGTAGGTGCTGCTCCCGATATGCTTAAAATAGGTGACCGTTACCTGCTTGCTTATTCAACCACCGGTGGTGGTCTGGGCGGCGGCCACGCAGGTACAATCGTTACTTGCTGGGGTAAGACCCTTGATCCCAAGTCTCCCGACTACGGATTCCCACCTGCAGCCGAGCGTACAACAGTTGCCCGTTCACTGATGGATGAGGACTGTGATGCCATCGATGCCGGTCTTATCATGACTTCCGATGGCCGTCTGTTTGTTACATTCGGTACATATTTCGGATTCATCCGTATGACTGAGCTTGATCCTCAGACCGGTGCCCGTTTGGACACACTTACGGAGGATATCAATATCGCTGTTGACTGCGAGGCTACCACTATGATTGAGCATGACGGCTGGTTCTATCTGCTTGGTACTCACGGAACTTGCTGCGATGGCGTTAACTCAACTTACAATATCATCTGCGGTCGTTCAAAGAGTCCCACAGGTCCTTTCATCGATAACGTAGGCCGTGATATGGTTGAGGGTGGCGGTAAGATGGTTCTTGGCTGCCGTGACGGTTATACCGGTGCAGGTCACTTTGGCCGCACAATCATTGAGGAAGGCGTTGAGAAAATGTCATTCCACTGGGAGGCTGACTACTATCAGAGTGGCCGCAGCACCCTGGCTATCCTGCCTATCGTATGGCGTAACGGCTGGCCCGAGGCAGGTTACAATGTAAAGCCCGGTGTTTATGAGATCGAGTCAGAGCGCAGAGGTTATGCTCTTGAGATTGCTACCGAGTACGTTCGTCTGGGTGGCGGTCGCGGTATGTTCGGCGGCGGTGGCGGCGGTGCCAACACTGTAGTTCCTTTCCAGAAGCTGGAGGACGTAATCGGCAATTGGCCTAAGGGCAACATTGATGTTCGCGTAATAGACTATCAGTTCCGTCCCAACCAGAAGTGGGAGCTCGTTCCTGTAGAGGAGGGTACACTTGGAACTCCGTACTACAAGATTCTCATTGCCGGTACCAACCGTGCACTTGCTGCTGTTGCAGGCAAGGAGCTCACCACAGTTCCTGAGTTTACAGGTGCACCTGAGCAGCTCTGGAGCATCGATCAGCTCATTGACGGTACATATCGTATCTGCCCCAAGGCTGTTCCCGGCACCAATGAGAAGGTTTGCCTTATCTCAATAGGTGACTCTAACGCTTCACTGGGTAAGTTTGATTTCAACGATGTGAACTGCAAGTGGAACTTCCGTCAGTATTAATCTGACAGAATAAATAAAAAGAGAGGCCTCAGGGCCTCTTTTTTTTGTTTATGGTTGGCTGATTGGGATTTATCGTGTAATATTGCAGTGCACATTAATATGATTCGGTATAGCGGGACGCCGTCCTCCCGCTATGCCGTTTCTTTTTATTGGCATCTAGTATCAATTTTAAATTTTAAACTATGAAGAAAAAAAACATGAGGCTGTCTTCGGCCCTGATGAAGACAATGAGAGCGTTTCCAGTTTTAGCGGTTATTATGTTTGCTATAGTCCTTCTGTCATCGTGCCATGCACGCTTACATGAAATCCCGGAAATTGATGACCGTGAAAAGGTTAATGTGACAATCTGTGTAAATAACCTTGATAAAGCTGATTATTTACAGACCAAAGCAATGGTAGATGTGGACCAGGTATGCTCTAACCTTAGTTTTTGTATATATCCTTGTGAGGGAGAATCATTTGAGAAAATGCAGATAAACCAGATAAGTGGTGATGCATCATTTGGAACAGTATCCCAAAATCTGACTGTGGGAGTCCATAAGATTGTGGTAGTGGCACATAACGGAGACAAGAATCCTACTATGACAAATCCGGAGTCTATTGCTTTCAGCAGCAATACTGTCATGAAAACAACAGACACTTTCTGCTGGGCTGGTGAGGTCAACGTTACCCAAACTACAGGAACTGTCAATGTAACTCTGACCCGTGCAACTGCAATGTTCCGTCTTAAACTGACGGATTCTGCCATTCCTGCTCAGGTAAGTGAACTCCAATTCGCTTACAAAGGCGGTAGTGCGGCAGTCAATCCTTTTACCATGGAGGGTACAACCAAAAGCAACCAGAAGGAGACTATCCTGATAGAGGACCATAACAGAAAAGTTTTTGAGATTTATACATTCCCCCGCTTTGAGGAGAAAAACGGTATAAGAAACCTTTCAACTCTGGAGATTACGGTAACTGCGATTGATATTTACGGTAATGCCGTCAAAGAGAGGGTTCTGGAAAATGTGCCTGTTACGAGAAACAGAATTACGGAATGCACCGGCGAATTATTTGCAGGTGGTGTACTTGAATACACGAATATCGGATTCGGAGGACTTCAGGTGGAGCAGGATTGGGCAGGAACTGACAGCTATGTATTGTCAGATTAGCAGTTAAAGCCCATGCTTATTTATAGGACGGTTATGTGAAGGCAGGTCTGCTGTTTCTCATATTTTACGTAGCAGCGGCCCTGCCTTTTCATGTCATATGCAACCTGATAGAGTATCTGACGCATCTTGTCTACCGATGCGGTCTTACCTACATGTGGGGTGATGTATGTAAAGTAAGATATATCAAATGTCGTGCCGTAGCAGTGGCAGGAGTTCTCGGTAGAGTTGACGTTGGTCTTCCTCAACTGGCTTACAGTTTCTTCGGTTCGCAATACGCTGGTTACCGTGAAGAGGTGGTTACGGTTGTAACCGCGGTTATACAGGGAATCCTGAAAGGCCTTTCCCATATCTTCCAGCAGTTTGGCCGCTTTGGGAACAAGATAGGGGACAGAGTGGGTCAGTTTCTGGACATCGTAATACTGGTTGGACTCTATCAGCTGGAGGCGTCGGTCTGTCTTGGCCTGCTCTATGGTTATGGGTTCTTTGAGTCCGTTCATTCGGGCTGCCTGCAGTTGTGTCTCGTTCAGGTCATTGAACAGACGGTCATACTGGCGTACGGGCTCCCGGTGGTCTGTGTTGTGGTTTACCTCCCCCTCATCTATGTATTGCTGGATATCGGCTCCCTTTTCGGACAGAGAACCAGAGAGTCTGTAGCCTCCTATGAACAACAATACAATCAGTATCACGGGAATGAACATGAACAGCATGAATACTATGCTGTTTATGGTTTCAAGGTGGAAAATACGTTTTATCAGATTGCCGTACCAGCGAAGGAATGATGTGAAAGTGGACTCAATAAGGAATCCCCATAGGGGCATTATGGTAACTGAGAACTTGAAGCCTATCAGGGCTGATCCTCCGTACCGGTAGAATCCTCCCCAGCCTACCAAGACAGCCAGTAAGATGGTGTAAAAGAATGCGACAACCCACTTGAGCCATTTGAGGTTTATCTTGCGCCATAAGAAGAATTGAAAGGCTCCTGTAATGAAACAGAGCACCCAGATCAGTATTGCAAAGAGTGAGGGTACCGAATCCTGAGAAGGAAGGAACCATCGGCCTATGGCATCGGAAATGAAAAATAGGATTGAAGAGAGTAATATGAATCTGATAGTCCTTATTTTTCCTTCCATACGGGCGTTGCTGCCTGTTTTTGTCTCCTTAGTTTCCATATTCGTTACAAATTTAGTTTATTTACGGGTACTGCTGGACAAACTGATAGCATTTTTTGTAATTTCGCGACAGATTAAAAACACATTACGCTATGAAAGAACTAGACTGGGCCAATCTGTCCTTTGGTTATATGAAGACCAATTGGAACCTGAGAATCTGGTATAAAGACGGAAAGTGGGGCGAGATTGAGGAATCTGACTCCGAGTATGTACCCATGCACATTGCCGCAACCTGCATGCACTACGGCCAGGAGGCCTTTGAGGGCCTTAAGGCTTTCCGCGGCAAGGATGGTAAGGTCCGCATCTTCCGTATGGAGGCAAATGCAGAGCGTATGCAGAGCACCTGCCGCGCAACCATGATGCCGGAACTTCCCACCGAGACATTCTGCAAGATGGTAAAGCGTGTTGTTGAACTCAATAAGGAGTTCATTCCTCCTTATGAGAGCGGTGCTTCACTGTACATCCGTCCGCTACTGGTGGGTACCGGTGCCGAGATAGGCGTCAAGCCGGCCAAGGAGTATCTGTTCCTGATTTTCGTAATGCCTGTAGGTCCTTACTTCAAGGGTGGATTCCAGGCCAATGCATACGCTCTGGTACGTTCATATGACCGTTCGGCTCCTCTGGGTATGGGTAAGTACAAGGTAGGCGGTAACTATGCTGCCAGTTTGTACGCTCACAATATTGCCCATGAGAAGGGTTATGGAAGCGAGTTCTATCTGGATGCCAAGGAGAAGAAATATATCGATGAGTGCGGTGCTGCCAACTTCATAGGCATAAAGGGTAACAGCTATATCACTCCCAAGTCGGAGTCAATACTGCCCTCTATCACCAACAAGAGCCTGCAGCAGCTGGCTAAAGACAACGGTATGACGGTGGAATGCCGTCAGGTACCTCTGGAGGAGCTTAATGAGATGAGTGAGGCCGGTGCCTGCGGTACTGCAGCTGTTATATCCCCGATATCACGTATCGATGACATTGAACTTGGCAAGTCATATGTTATAGGTGACGGCAAGCCGGGTCCTGTACTGACAGGCCTGTACCATCAGTTGCGTGCCATTCAGTATGGCGACGCTCCCGATACTCATGGCTGGGTAACCGTTCTGGATATCTGATATGGGTAAGGGTAAACTGGCCAAGTTTGCCGATATGCGGACATATCCGCACGTGTTCGAGCCTCAAGGCTCGTTCCGTGAGGATGTCCCGTTTGAAATGAGGGGCTGCTGGAACAGCTCCTTCTTTCATAATGACGGGCCGATAGTTCTGGAGTTGGGCTGCGGGCACGGGGAGTATACCGTGGGGCTGGCAGGCCTGTTTCCCGACAAGAATTTCATCGGTGTAGATATAAAGGGCGCCCGGATGTGGACGGGGGCCAAGCAGTCATTTGAGGCTGGAATGAAGAACGTGGCGTTCCTGCGCACGGTGATTGAGCTTATTGACCGGTTCTTTGCTCCGGGTGAGGTGAGCGAGATATGGATTACGTTCCCGGATCCTCAGATGAAGAAGGCTACCAAGCGTCTTACATCGACCTTCTTTATGGAGCGCTACCGCAGGATTCTCAAGCCGGGTGGCAAGATCCATCTTAAGACTGACAGTAACTTCCTCTTTACATATACGTGCGCTATGGTGGACCATAACGGCCTGCCGGTGGAGTTCCGGACCGATGACCTTTATGCCAGCGGGGATGCTGACCATATCCTGTCAATCAAGACTCATTATGAGGCGCAGTGGCTGGAACGGGGTAAGAGCATCAAGTATATTGTTTTCAATCTTCCGGCCGAGGGGGAACTCTCAGAACCCGACATTGAGATTGAACTTGATGACTATAGGAGTTACGGCCGGAGTAAGCGGAGTACTCTGCAAGTAGGGAAATAGCGCAATAGAGACTTTTTGGGGTATCAGTATCCTAAACTACGCGCTTCGCGCTATCCCTCCCACCGCTACGCGGCGGGCCCCTCCCATTCACAGCGAGGCCACTGAAAAAGATCCCAGTTTAATAAGTCCCTGAGGATTGCATATTTGAATCGCCCTCTGAGATATTCGGATTTCTATCGGATAATCAATTCTCAGAGGGTTGTTTTATGGATAATAGAGCTTTGGGGGCTTTTTA
>JAZSKJ010000038.1:0-6129 GCA_045534785.1 Bacteroidaceae bacterium
GCCCCCAAAGCTCTATTATCCATAAAACAACCCTCTGAGAATTGATTATCCGATAGAAATCCGAATATCTCAGAGGGCGATTCAAATATGCAATCCTCAGGGACTTATTAAACTGGGATCTTTTTCAGTGGCCTCTTCACAGACCCACGGGCGGCTATGGTTTTTGATACCCTATCCCCAAATAGTTCGCTCGCTTAGCGGGCTTTTGTTCTATTTGGTGATTTCTTCCAGAAGTTTGTCAGCCAGACGGCTGGCTCCTATACGGAAGCGGGTATTGTTGAGCCAGTCCTTACCAAGAATGATTTTGGCGATGGTCCAATAGAGCAGAGCATCATCTACGGTGCTTATACCTCCGGCGGCTTTTACACCTACGTTGCGTCCGGTTTCATCGGCATATTCGCGAACTGTCTTGCACATAACGCAGAATGATTCCGGGTCTGCTCCCGGAACCTCCTTACCGGTAGATGTCTTTATGAAATCGGCACCCGAGTACATAGCTATAAGGGCAGCCTTCTTTACATTGTCAAGATTTTCCAAAGCACCGGTTTCAAGGATTACCTTAAGTGTCTTGTCGGCGCACAAGGCTTTGAGCTCATCAATTTCGTCTGCCAAAGTTTCGTAATCGCCGTTGAGTATATGTCCGGCGTTCTGAACAATGTCTATCTCTTCGGCTCCGTCATGCAGAGCCAATGATGTTTCAGCAACCTTAACCTCAAAGAAAGTCTGGGATGATGGAAAACCTCCTGATACACAGCAGGTTTTGACACTCTCAACCTCGAGTGAACGGCTTACAGTCTGTGCATACAGCGGCCATGTGCATATTGATGCAACCGATGGCAGATCGGGGTATTTATCCTCCATTTTATTGACTTTCTCGACAAAAGCAAGTACCGTATCCTCATTGTCAGCAGGCTTAAGTGTCGTAAGGTCAATGCAACCGAATATCTTTTTCAGGGTCTCCTTATCATGCGTCCCGGAAGCCTCTTTTTTGGCCTTTTCAACAACAGATTTAACCCATGTTGCATCAACTTTCAAATTGTACTTGCCAAAAGCTTCGCTGAACTTGTCAGTAGTGGGTTGATTTACTGACTGTTCGTCCATTTCATCGTAGTATTCCATATTATTCCTTGTTTTTTGTATCCATAATTATTGTAACCGGGCCGTCGTTAAGTAGAGATACCTTCATATCAGCCCCGAATATACCTTTTTCAACCTTGCGCACAGCCTCTTTTTCAAGTGTCTGACAGAACTTATTATACATAGGCTCTGCAAACTCTCCTTTAGAAGCCCGTATGTATGAAGGACGGTTGCCCTTTTTGGTACTGGCCATAAGGGTGAACTGACTGACTGCAAGCAGACCGCCGTCTATCTCTATAACGCTACGGTTCATAACACCGTTTTCATCGTCAAATATCCTGAGTCCTGCTATCTTTTTAGTAAGCCAGTCTATATCTTCTTGAGTATCAGTATCCTCTATACCAACAAGTATAAGTAGCCCTTTGCCGATTGCGCCTGTAACATTTCCGTTTACCCTGACGCTAGCCTCTGTTACTCTCTGTATTACCGCTCTCATTTATGAAACCAATTGTATATCGTTTCAGCTTTGGATTTACCAATCTCCGCCGCCAGTTCGTCTTTTGATGTCTCGGATATTCTCTTTACGCTCTTGAACCTTTTTATTAGAGCAGTTGCTGTATTTTCGCCAATACCTTTAATATCAGTGAGTTCTGAGTGTGTCTGACGCTTGCTTCGTTTCTTTTTGTGGAATGATATTGCAACGCGGTGAACCTCCTCCTGCATCTGTTCAAGCAGACGGAAAAGTTCACTGTCGGGCTTAACTCCAACCTGCATCTGGGGGAATCCGTACAAAAGGCCTTCAGTCTTGTGCCTTGAATTCTTTACAAGGCCTGCAATATTTATGCTAATCTGCAGATTGTCAATCACTTCCTTTGCAACAGACATTTGTCCCTTACCGCCATCAACTATTACCAGATCCGGTAAGCTTGTACCCTCGTCAATTGCTCTCATCCAGCGGCGCATCATTACCTCATACATAGATCCGTAATCATCACCTCCGGCACCACTCTTGATATTATAGAGACGGTAGTCCTTGCGTGACGGCTTACCGTTCTCATATACCACACAGGCTGCTACTGCATCTGTTCCCGATATGTGTGAGTTGTCAAAGCACTCTATCCTGAGCGGAGCTTTTTCCAATCCCAGCAGACCGGCCAGCTCTTTCATCAGTCTGACATGTTTCTGATCCGGATTGAGCTTATCACTCCGTTTCAGTCTGTCTGCCCTATATTGTTTAACGTTCAGGGCCGACAGTTCCAGCAGTTTTTTCTTTTCGCCCTTTTGTGGAACGGTCCATGTAACCCCGTTGATTTCTGATTCGGGCATAAACGGAACTATTATCTCCCTTGCTGTGCTGTGATATCTTCCCCGCATTTCAACGATGGCAAGCATCAGCATTTCATCAAGAGATTCATCCATCTTTCGCTTGTATTCAAATGTGAAAGCCTGATTTATACAACCACCCGCAACATGAAGGTAATTTACAAATATCACATCCTCATCATTATCTATGTTGTAGACGTCTACATTGTCCAGACCGGTATCCACAACCCTACTCTTGTCGCGGAATTCCATTATGGTGTCATATCTTACCTTAACGTCCTGAGCCTCCTCAAATCTCATCTGAGCCGACAGTCTTTTCATCTCCTGCATCATGGATCTGGTCAGTTCCTGACTGTGACCTCTCAGGATTTCCCTGATTTCGGTAATCTGGGCATTGTAATCGGCTCGTGAAATATTTCCAATACAGGGTGCGGGGCAGTTCTTGATGTGGTATTCCAGGCATTCTCTGTGCTTGCCTGCCCTGATGGATTCTTCTGTAAGAGGCAGGCGGCAGGTCCTGATTTTATACGCTTGAGATATTATCTGCATCAGACCGTTAAGAGTCCCCACATGACTGTAAGGCCCAAAATATTCAGAGCCGTTGCGGATTATCTTTCGTGTCTTGAACACCCTGGGGAATTCCTCGCGCGTTATGCAGATAGACGGATATGATTTGTCGTCCTTAAGAAGTATATTGTAGCGTGGCTTATATCTCTTTATCAGATTGTTTTCAAGCAGGAAAGCATCCCACTCAGTCTCTACTACAATATATTTGAGGTCAGATATCTTGCTAACCAGCATACGTGTCTTGTCCGTCTGGTTCTCCTTGATGAAATAAGAAGATACCCTGCGTTTAAGGTTTTTGGCCTTACCTACGTATATGACGGTCCCCTGCTCATCCAGATATTGGTAGCAGCCCGGTTTTTCGGGCAGGTTCTGGACAATCAGTTTAAGATGTTTCTCGTATGCTTCCCTGCCTTTCAATTACTGTACTCCGTCAAATTCGTCAATTGCGATAAAACTGTCAACCGGACAGTCTTTGGGGAATTTTTCTCTTGAGTGGAAGTTGGTTAACTCAATTATGCAGTTAATCAATATCTGCTTGGGGTTGAAAGTCTTTACAAGTTGATATGAAGCCAGCAGTGTTCCTCCTGTAGCCAACAGGTCATCGTGAATCAGAACGATATCGTCCTTGTCGATGGAATCCTTGTGCATTTCTACCCGGTCAAACCCGTACTCCTTCTTGTATTCAATGCTCACTTTTTCATACGGGAGTTTGCCCGGTTTGCGGATAGGTATAAATCCCGCTTTTAGCCTATATGCAAGTGCTGCGCCTACAATGAATCCCCTGGATTCCACACCGCAGACTTTTGTTATACCCTTGTCTTTATACATCTCGTACAGGGAATCCACAATCTCATTAAGATCATCGGTGTTCATGAACCAGGATGTTACATCCTTGAATTGCACACCCTCCATAGGATAGTCCGGAATGTTGCGGAGATGGCTGATAAGTGTTTGTTTGCTCATATCATTAAAATTGTTTCACGTGGAACATTTTGTTGTTATCTGTTCAGAAGCACCAGCAGTACATTGATGTCGCTAGGTGATACGCCTGGTATGCGGCTGGCTTCGGCAAGCGTCTCCGGGTCGTGCTTTATCAGTTTCTGCCTGCACTCGGTGGACAGAGACTGCAGTGAGTTATAGTCAAAGCGCCCTTTTATACGTATATCCTCAAGGCGTTTCATCTTGTCGGCAATAAGCCGCTCTCGGCTTATGTAACCGCTGTATTTCATCAGGATTTCTGCGGCCTCAACAATTTCATCCTTGCGTTCCGGCTCTGTCTTGTCAAGTTCGGTTTTGAGCGCCTTGATATGCTCCGATAGGTTGTTTAATGTCAGTTGAGGTCTTTCAATAAGATCGGCCAACTTGCATCCCTCGCGCAAGGGGGTTGTGCCCAACTGTTCAAGGGCATCGTTGATCAGCGCCGGTTTTACAGAGAAGTTCTTGGCAAATTCTATGATACGGTTTATCTCACTACGCTTGGTGAACATCTTGTCGTATCGTTCCTTGGTGGCCAGACCTATGTTGTAAGCGCGTTCGGTAAGACGGATATCGGCATCATCCTGACGCAACAGTATGCGATACTCGGCTCTTGATGTAAACATACGGTATGGCTCATCAACCCCCTTTGTTATCAGGTCATCCACCAATACGCCAATGTACGCCTCGTCACGGGCCAAGGTGAACGGCGTTCCTCCGTGACAGCTTATGTGGGCATTGATGCCGGCTAGTATTCCCTGACCACCGGCTTCCTCATAACCGGTGGTGCCGTTTACCTGACCGGCCATAAACAGGCCCGATACCACCTTTGACTCAAGTGTGTGCTTTAGTTGGGTGGGATCAAAATAGTCATATTCTATTGCATAACCGGGGCGGTAGATCACCAGGTCCCGGAAAGCGGGTATCTCTTTAAGTGCCCTAATCTGAACATCCATAGGCATGGATGATGAGAATCCGTTCAAATACATCTCGTTGGTATCCTCGCCCTCGGGCTCCAGGAACAGTTGATGCTGGTCCTTATCTGGGAATGTCACCAGTTTGGTCTCTATGCTTGGGCAATAGCGCGGGCCGATGCTCTTGATCTGTCCGTTAAACAGGGGTGAGTCGGCCAGTCCGGATTTTAGAACCTCATGGACTCTTTCATTTGTATATGTAGTCCAGCAGCACATCTGTTTGAGATGACGCTCAGAACCCATGAATGAGAAACGGTGGAAATCATTCTCACCGTCCTGGCGCTCCATATCCTCAAAATGGACACTGCGTTTGTCTATACGTACGGGTGTGCCGGTTTTCATTCGGCCGGTACATATTCCGTGGCGTGTAATGGATTCTGTAAGCAGGTATGATGCAGGTTCCGATATGCGTCCGCCGGGCATGGTTACACGGCCTATGTGCATTAGGCCGTTCAGGAATGTTCCGGCGGTCAAGACCACGCATTTACAAGAGAATACAGCACCCTCAAGTGTCTTTAAACCAATTACTTGGCCATCTTTTACCAGCAGTTCGGTCACTGTGTCCTGCCAGATGTTCAGGTTTGGCTGGTTCTCCAGAACGTTGCGCCAGGCCCAGATGAATTTGGCTCGGTCGCATTGTGCCCGTGGGCTCCACATTGCTGGTCCTTTGGATCGGTTCAGTATGCGGAACTGTATGGCTGTCTGGTCCGTAACCATTCCCATGTGGCCGCCAAGTGCGTCTATCTCTCTGACAATCTGTCCTTTAGCTATACCTCCAACGGCAGGATTGCAGCTCATCTGGGCAATCTTGTTCATGTCCATGGTTATCAGACAGGTCTTGGAACCCATCTGGGCGGCAGCGGCGGCGGCTTCACAACCTGCATGCCCCGCGCCTATAACTATCACATCATACCTAAAGTCCATACAAACTACAAATTTACTGCAAATTCTTGGAATGGATGATAATAGGGGTGGTTCTCTTTGTTTTGTAAACACCGCAGAGTATATGGTTTGAGGACGCAACGTTCCGGGCTACTGCGCGCTCACTACAGCCCCTAAACGGCAAACTTACCCCTTTCCAGTTGAAATCCAACTATTTTGGAGTTTTTTTTCAAATTATTTTTTTGCTTATGTGCCACATTACAAAAGGATTAAGAAATTAACTCATTAGTAATGAGCGCATAAGCATTTGTCGGCCCTCAAAAAAGGGTCG
>JAZSKJ010000036.1:0-20644 GCA_045534785.1 Bacteroidaceae bacterium
TTGACGGTTCGTATTACCCTTGGACTTACTTTCTGAAAGTAAGCCCGTCGTACTACTTGTCTGTATGAAATCCTTTCAAAGAACTGCTTCCCTTCGGAAAGCGGATGCAAAGGTAGTGCTTCTGCAATTACCCACCAAACAAAATGGCAACTTTTTTCCTGAATTTTTTGTTAATAAATATAACTTGCTGAATATGACTATCCAAAACGAAAGAGGTGCTCCAATGGATGGTGCACCTCTTTTATATATACGCGTGAGATATTACTCTGCAGCGGGAGCTTCAGTTGCAGGAGCTTCCTGAACAGGGGCCTCAGCTGCAGGAGCAGCAGCCTTTGCTGCGGCAGGTTTGCGTGAACGACGGGTCTTTGTGGCCTTCTTCTCGGTCTTAGCCATATTCTCATCGTAATCAACGAACTCGATGAAAGCCATCTCGGTTGCATCACTCTTGCGGATACCCAACTTGATGATGCGCAGGTAGCCACCGGGACGATCTGCGATCTTCTGTGATATCTCCTTGAAGAGTTCAGTTACAGCCTCCTTGTTCTGGAGATAGCTGAACACTACACGACGAGAGTTGGTATCGTCCTTCTTGGCGCGGTTGATAATAGGCTCAGCGTATACGCGCAGTGCCTTAGCCTTGGCCAAAGTGGTCTCGATTCTCTTATGCATGATAAGAGAGATGGTCATATTGGCCAGCATCGAGTTCCTGTGAGCGGCTTTACGGCTCAGATGGTTGAATTTCTTATTATGTCTCATTGTTAGTCTTTGTCTAATTTATACCTTGAAATATCGGTTCCAAATGAAAGATTCAAGCTTTCCAGCAGGTCATCCAGTTCAGTGAGAGACTTCTTACCAAAGTTACGGAACTTAAGCAGGTCAGTCTTGTTGTACTGAACGAGATCGCCCAATGTCTCAACATCAGCAGCCTTGAGGCAGTTGAGAGCACGTACTGAAAGGTTCATATCAGCAAGCTTGGTCTTAAGCAGCTGACGCATATGCAGTACTTCCTCATCAAATTCCTCATTGCCGTCAAGATCAACATTCTCAATGGTAATCTTATCATCGGAGAAGAGCATGAAGTGGTAGATAAGAATCTTAGCAGCCTCCTTCAAAGCATCCTTGGGATGAATTGAGCCATCGGTTGTAATCTCAAGTACAAGCTTGTCATAGTCAGTCTTCTGCTCAACACGGTAAGGCTCTACAACATACTTGACGTTGCGGATGGGTGTATAGATTGAGTCAATAGGAATTGTGTTTACCTCGGTGCAGAACTCCTTGTTCTCATCAGCAGGAACATAACCGCGACCCTTATTGATTGATATCTCAATCTGCATGGTAGCTTTTGAATCAAGATGGCAAATGACCAGTTCAGGATTTAACACTTCAAATCCGGTCAGACACTTACCAATATCACCGGCCTTGAATTCCTTGGTATTCTCAACCTTGATGCTGACTGTTTCGCTCTCATACTCTTCAACTATCTGCTTGAAACGCACCTGCTTGAGGTTAAGAATGATGTTTGTGACATCCTCCTTAACGCCGGGAATGGTTGCGAATTCATGCTCGACACCCTCTATCTTGATGGTATTGATGGCAAAACCCTCAAGAGTGGAGAGAAGGATACGACGAAGAGCGTTTCCGATGGTGATTCCGAATCCGGGCTCCAAAGGACGGAACTCGAACTTGCCGAACTTGGAATCGGCCTCCACCATTATAACCTTATCAGGTTTTTGAAATGCTAATATTGCCATTTAACCTCTTATTTTTTATTTAGAATACAATTCAACGATCAGCTGTTCCTTGATGTTCTCAGGAATATCCTCTCTTTCAGGTTTGTGGAGGAACTTGCCAGCCTTGGCCTGCTCATCCCACTCAATCCATGCATACTTGGCGTGGTTGAAACCAGCCAGAGAATCTGCTATTACCTCAAGAGACTTGGATCTCTCGCGCACACCTACAATCTGACCGGGCTTAACCTGGTAAGACGGGATGTTGAGAACCTTGCCGTCAACAACAATATGTCTGTGGCTTACCAACTGACGTGCAGCTGCACGTGTGGGAGCAAGACCCAGACGGAATACTACGTTGTCAAGGCGTGACTCAAGAGCCTGCAGCAGGTTCACACCGGTGATGCCGCTCTCACGAGAAGCCTTGTCAAACATGTTACGGAACTGTTTCTCAAGAACTCCATAGGTATATTTTGCCTTCTGCTTCTCAGCAAGCATGACACCATACTCTGAGGTCTTGCGGCGACGGCTGTTGCCGTGCTGACCGGGAGCGTACTTTCTCTTCTCGAAAGCCTTGTCTGCTCCAAAAATTGCTTCGCCGAACTTACGGGCGATACGGGTTTTAGGTCCAGTATATCTAGCCATAATCTTTTCGTTTTAGAATTAAACTCTTCTTCTCTTAGGCGGACGGCAACCGTTATGCGGCAGCGGAGTCACGTCAATGATCTCTATAACTTCAATACCGGCACCATGCACGGCACGGATGGCTGATTCACGGCCATTTCCCGGGCCTTTTACGTATGCCTTAACCTTACGTAGGCCAAGGTCATAAGCTACCTTAGAGCAATCCTCAGCTGCCATCTGAGCGGCATACGGAGTGTTCTTCTTAGAACCACGGAAACCCATCTTGCCTGCTGATGACCAGGAGATTACCTGACCCTCACTGTTAGCAAGAGTAACAATGATGTTGTTGAAGGATGAATGTACGTGCAACTGTCCCATTGCATCTACCTTCACGTTTCTCTTCTTAGCTGCAACTGTTTTCTTTGCCATAGTTCAATTATTTAGTAGCCTTTTTCTTGTTAGCAACAGTCTTCTTGCGACCCTTACGTGTACGGGCATTATTCTTAGTGCTCTGACCACGTACAGGAAGTCCGATACGATGACGGATACCACGATAACAACCGATATCCATCAAACGCTTGATGTTCAGCTGAACCTCACTGCGGAGGTCGCCCTCTACCTTATACTCTGCACCAATAACCTCACGGATGCGGGCTGCCATATCATCAGTCCAATCCTGAGCCTTGATGTCTTTATCCACACCAGCCTTGGCCAAAATCTTGGCTGCGCTACTGCGACCAATACCAAAAATGTAGGTTAACGCGATTTCACCCCTTTTGTTCTGCGGGATGTCAACGCCTGCGATTCTTATTGCCATATATTAATTTGTTTGTTTACCCGAATTTATCCCTGACGCAGTTTCATCTTGGGATTCTTCTTGTTGATTAAATACAGACGTCCCTTGCGACGAACAATCTTGCAGTCGGCTGAACGCTTCTTCAATGAAACTCTAACTTTCATATTCTTATGTTTTATTTGTACCTGAATACTATCCTGCCCTTTGTAAGGTCATACGGAGACATCTCAACCTTAACCTTGTCACCGGGAAGGATCTTGATAAAATGCATTCTCATCTTACCGGAAATGTGACCGGTAATCTCGTGTCCGTTCTCCAGTTGGATGCGGAACATTGCGTTGGACAATGCCTCTACGATAGTTCCGTCCTGTTCAATTGCGGATTGCTTTGCCATATTAAAACTCTTTATCTCCTAAAACTTCTGCAATATAGTCAAATGAAGAAAGTATCTCGGCCTTACCGTTGTAGATAGCAATGGTATGCTCAAAATGAGCCGCAGGCTTGTGGTCACGAGTGCGTACACTCCAACCGTCATTCTCCATGTAGATTCGGCGATCTCCCAATGTAATCATGGGCTCTATGGCTATGCACATACCCTTTTTGAGTTGTGTGCCATAACCGCGACGTCCGTAATTGGGAACGCAGGGATCCTCATGCATTTCACGACCTATGCCGTGGCCGACAAATTCGCGAACCACACCATATCCGTGGCTTTCACAGTGAGACTGCACGGCGTAGCCTATATCACCTAGGCGCTTGCCTGCAACAGCCTGCTCAATACCGAGATAAAGTGACTCCTTAGTAACTTTAAGAAGTTCCCTTACCTGGGGATCGATCTCGCCTACAGCAAATGTGTAAGCTGAATCACCGTTATAGCCGTTAAGCAGAGTTCCACAGTCAACCGAAACGATGTCACCCTCCTTGAGGGGTTCATCGTTCGGAATACCGTGTACTACCATCTCATTGACTGATGTGCAGAGAGCTGCCGGGAAAGGAACATCATCCTGGTTTGGATAACCCTTAAAAGTGGGTTCAGCCCCGTTATCGCGGATGAATTCCTCTGCGACACGCGTCAGCTCATTGGTGGTCACGCCAGGCTTGATAAGCTTGGCAACTTCACCAAGAGTTCTGCCGACCAGCTGATTGGCTGCCCGCATCAACGCGATCTCCTCTTCAGTCTTAAGAAATATCATTTCAATACAATCAATAAGCGTTCAAACCTGAGCGACCCTTGATACGACCGGTCTTGAGAAGACCATCGTAGTGGCGCATCAGAAGATGACTCTCAATCTGCTGCAGAGTGTCGAGAACGACACCGACAAGAATGATGAGCGATGTACCTCCAAAGAACTGAGCGAAAGCCTGGTTCACGCCGAAGAGACGTGCGAAAGCAGGCATGACTGCAACAATTGTAAGGAACAGGGCTCCAGGCCAAGTAATGCGTGACATCACAGTGTCAATGTAATCAGCGGTCGGTTTGCCGGGCTTTACACCGGGAATAAAACCGTTGTTACGCTTCAGATCATCAGCCATCTGCTGCGGGTTAACCGTAACAGCGGTGTAGAAGATAGTGAAGGCAATGATCAGCACTGCATAAATGACGTTATATACCCAACCGTCTGTGTCCATCAATTTGATCCAGAAACCAGAAGGCTCAGTACCTACAATAGCGATAGGTATGAACATGATGGCCTGAGCAAAGATGATAGGCATAACGTTGGCAGCATTAACCTTAAGAGGTATATACTGGCGTGCACCTCCGATCTGACGACCGCCCTCGATACGCTTGGCATACTGTACAGGCACCTTGCGGACACCCTGAACCAGCATTATTGTACCGGCAGTAGCCAGAAGAAGAACTACTATCTCAAAGAGGAACATTACCAGACCGCCGCCTGTAGCACCGAGAGCTGACATACGGGAAGCTAGTTCCTGCATGAATGCTGACGGGAAACGGGCGATGATACCCACCATAATGATGAACGATACACCGTTACCGATACCCTTGTCAGTGATACGCTCACCCAGCCAGAGGATGAATGAACTACCGGCAGCAAGGATAAGGGTTGATGTTATCATAAACCAGCTCCACTCTACAGGAATCACATTTGCACCAACCTGATATCTGAGGTTGAGCAGATATGAAGGACCCTGAAGCAGGAGGATTATAAGTGTCAGATAACGGGTGTACTGATTGATCTTCATTCGGCCGCTCTCGCCCTCCTTCTGAAGCTTCTGGAAACTGGGAACTGCTATGGTAAGCAACTGCAGAACGATAGAAGCTGAGATGTAGGGCATAATACCCAATGCAAATATTGAAGCATTGGAGAAAGCGCCGCCTGAAAACATATCCAGCAGAGAAAGAAGACCTGTGCTGGTCTGTCTCTGCAGGTTGGTCAGCATATCGGCATCAACACCGGGAAGCAGGATATGTGATCCCAGACGATATACTGCAATGAACAGCACCGTAGTGAGAAGACGTTTCCTGAGATCCTCAATCTTTGAGATGTTCTTAAGGGTCTCCCAGTTCTTAATGACAACGTAGGCGACAAGAGCGACAACTACAAAGATTACGATGTATTTCAGAAGATTCTCATCCATCTTATTAAAGTTTGATAGCGGTTCCACCTACAGCCTCAATGGCAGCAGCAGCACTCTTTGAGAATGCGTTAGCCTCAACATCAACCTTCTTGGTGAGCTGGCCGTTACCCAGAATCTTGACAAGCTGCTTTGAAGAAACGAAACCGGCTGCTGCAAGATCAGCAACTGTAACCTTCTCAAGGTTGTTCTTCTCGGCCAAAGCCTGGATGATATCCAGATTGATAGCCTTGTACTCAACGTGGTTGATGTTCTTGAATCCGAACTTCGGAACAAGACGCTGCAGAGGCATCTGACCACCTTCAAAACCAATTTTTCTAGCATAACCGGAACGAGACTTGGCGCCCTTGCTACCACGGGTAGAAGTACCGCCCAGACCTGATCCAGGTCCGCGGCCGATTCTCTTACGTGAATGGGTTGAGCCCTCTGCCGGTTTCAATGTATTTAACTTCATAGTTCTCAATTTTTTTAAATTAATCTATTACGGTTACCAGGTGGTGAACCTTGTTGATCATACCTCTGATTGAAGGATTATCCTCTACCTCAACGGTCTTGTTGAGCTTGCGGAGAC
Source organism: Bacteroidaceae bacterium (assembly GCA_045534785.1). GTDB lineage: Bacteria > Bacteroidota > Bacteroidia > Bacteroidales > Bacteroidaceae > Colenecus. Next base: position 6,317 of record JAZSKJ010000036.1, read on the forward strand.
CCAGTGCATCAAGAGTTCTGCGCTGATCTACGGGAGCACCAATACGACTCTTGGTCTGTTTGATCTTAATTGTTGCCATATCTGTAACCTCCTTATCCGTTAAATACCTTACTCAGACTGATACCACGGTTCTGGGCAACTGTCTTGGCGTCACGCATTTCTGAGAGAGCCTTGAGAGTAGCCTTAACCAGATTGTGGGGGTTGGATGAGCCCTTTGACTTAGCCAACACATCAGTAATACCAACACTCTCCAGAACAGCACGCATAGCACCGCCGGCAACTACTCCGGTACCGGGAGCAGCAGGCTTCATGAACACCTCTGCACCACCGTAACGGGCAATCTGCTCGTGAGGAATAGTACCCTTGAGTACAGGAACCTTTATAAGTTCCTTTTTGGCTGCCTCAACGCCCTTGGCGATAGCGGCTGTAACCTCACTGGCCTTACCCAGTCCGAGACCGATGATACCCTTGCCGTCACCTACTACTACGATAGCGGCGAAACTGAATGTACGACCACCCTTTGTAACCTTGGTTACGCGGTTGATAGCAACGAGCCTGTCTTTCAGCTCGACATCGTTTGTTACCTTAACTTTATTTGTCATAGCAATCGTAGTTTAAAATGTGAGACCGCTCTTACGTGCGGCATCGGCCAGTTCCTTAACTCTGCCGTGATACAGGAAACCGTTGCGGTCAAAAACCACTGTGGTGATACCTGCCTCCTTGGCATTCTGTGCAATAAGCTCACCAACCTTGGCAGCCTGCTCCTTACCTGACATCTTAGCCATGCCGAGTGATGAAGCTGCAGCCAGAGTCTTGCCTGCCAGATCATCGATGATCTGAACATAGATCTGCTTGTTGCTTCTGAAAACGCTCATACGCGGACGCTCAGGAGTACCTGAAATCTTGTTGCGAACGCGGAACTTAATCTTATTTCGTCTTTCTGTTTTTGCTGACATAATGTTACATCTTTAAATGTTAATTACTTGGCAGCGGCTGACTTACCCGACTTACGACGGAGTACTTCATCCACAAACTTAATACCCTTACCCTTGTAAGGCTCAGGCTTACGGAAAGAACGAATCTTGGCACATACCTGACCCAGAAGCTGCTTGTCGCAAGACTCCAGAGTGATGAGCGGGTTCTTGTTTCTCTCTGACTTGGTCTCAACCTTTATCTCTGCGGGCAGAACCAATACAATTGAGTGAGAGTGCAGAAGCTCGAAAGTGATAACGTTGCCCTGGTTTGAAACACGGTAACCTACACCTACGATCTCCATCTCTTTCTTATAACCTTCAGAAACACCTACAACCATGTTGTTTACCAAAGCGCGATACAGGCCGTGGAAGGCATGACGCTGCTTGGGGTTGTCCTGAAGAACATCGGGGTTCTCCTCAAGGGTGATAACTCCGTTCTCGATTGACACTTTGATGGAAGGATCAATACTCTGTGACAGTGCGCCCTTGGGGCCCTTCACTGCAACCACGCCATCCTGGAATGTTACTGTAACACCTGCAGGAATATGAATAGGCAATTTTCCGATTCTTGACATAGTATATCTCCTTCAATTAATAGACGTAGCAAAGAACCTCACCGCCAATCTTGAGCTGTGCGGCTTCCTTGTCTGTCATAACACCTTTTGATGTGGATATAATAGCTATACCCAAACCATTGATTACTCTCGGCATATCACGATAACCGGTGTACTGACGCAGACCGGGAGAAGAAATTCTCACCAGTTTCTTGATTGCGTTGCATTTGTTTTCCGGGTCGTATTTCAGAGCCACCTTGATGGTCCCCTGAGGTCCATCCTCAACGAACTTGTAGTTCAGGATGTAACCCTTCTCAAAAAGAATCTTTGTGATGTCTTTTTTGAGATTTGAGGCGGGTATCTCTACCACCTTGTGCTTTGCCTGAATGGCATTGCGAAGCCTCGTCAGATAATCTGCAATAGGATCTGTCATAAAATTGTTTTTAAATTGATCAGGACTCCCTGACAATATTTAATTAACACTCACTAGCTTATTTGAATTACCAGCTTGCCTTGCGTACGCCCGGGATCAGACCCTGAGAAGCCATCTCGCGGAACTGAATACGGGAAAGACCGAACATGCGGATGTAACCTTTGGGACGTCCGGTCAGTTTGCAACGGTTGTGCTGACGGATAGGATTTGCGTTGTAGGGCAGGTCCTGAAGCTTCTGAGCAGCCTCATAAGCAGCCTCAGGATCACCTTTGCGAACGATCTCCTTAAGAGCAGCACGCTTGTTTGCGTACTTGGCAGCCATCTTGGCGCGCTTTACCTCGCGGGCCTTCATTGATTCTTTTGCCATATCTCTACTATTTATTTTTCATTCTTGAACGGCAGACCGAACTCCTTAAGCAGAGCGTAACCTTCCTCATCAGTCTTGGCTGATGTAACGAAGGTGATGTTCATACCCAGGATGTGTGATATGCTGTCGATGTTGATTTCGGGGAAGATAATCTGCTCCTGGATACCCAGTGAGTAGTTACCCATGCCGTCGAACTTACTCTCGATACCCTTGAAGTCACGGATACGGGGCAGAGCCACGCGGATGAGACGCTCAAGGAACTCATACATACGCTCGCGACGCAGTGTCACAATTCCGCCGATAGGCATTTTCTTACGAAGCTTGAAGTTGGCGATATCCTTCTTTGATACAGTAGCAACAGCCTTCTGACCAGTGATAGTGGTAAGCTCTGCGATAGCGGTATCAATGATCTTCTTATCGGCAATGGCAAGCTTACCCATGCCCTGGTTGATCACGATCTTCTTCAGGACAGGAATCTGCATTGAAGAAGTATAGTGGAATTTCTCCTTAAGTGCCGGAGCGATGCGCTCGGCATACTCTTTCTTAAGATTTGCAGTAGTGCTCATTACTTGATCTCCTCTCCTGATTTCTTTGAATAACGTACTGTCTTACCCTCAGCGTCTTTCTTACGGCCGATACGAGCAGGAGCTCCGGTCTTGGGATCAACGGGATTGAGGTTTGAAATGTGGATAGGCGCCTCCTGCTTGATGATACCACCCTGAGGATTCTTGGCGCTGGGCTTGGTATGCTTGGAGACGAAATTCACGCCTTCAACAATGGCCCTCTGTTCCTTAACGAGCACCTTAAGCACCTTACCGGTCTTGCCTTTGTCCTCGCCGGCATTGACAAATACGGTGTCGTTCTTTTTAATATGTAACTTACTCATTACTCTTTAATTTTTTTGATTAAAGCACTTCGGGAGCCAATGAAACCACCTTCATGTTAACGGCGCGCAACTCACGTGCTACCGGACCGAAGATACGGCTTCCCTTGATTTCACCTGTATTAGCCAGAAGCACGCAGGCGTTGTCGTCGAAACGGATGTAAGAACCGTCAGCGCGACGGATCTCCTTCTTGGTACGAACTACCAGTGCCTTAGAAACGGTACCCTTCTTCATATCGCTTGAAGGGATAACGCTCTTAACGGTAACAACGATAGTGTCACCAACTGTTGCGTAACGCTTCTTGGTTCCGCCAAGTACACGGATGCAGAGGCACTCCTTAGCGCCACTGTTGTCACAAACTGTGAGTCTGGATTCTGTCTGTATCATGATTACTTAGCCTTTTCAACGATTTCTGTTAATCTCCATCTCTTAGTCTTGCTCAGAGGACGGGTCTCCATGATGCGGACGGTATCGCCGATACCGCACTCGTTGTTCTCGTCATGAACATGGTACTTCTTTGTCTTGCGGACAAATTTACCATATATGGGGTGCTTCTCCTTGAAGACAGACAGAACCACGATGGTCTTGTCCATCTTGTCGCTGATTACAACCCCCTGGCGCTCTTTGCGCAAATTTCTATCATTCATAGAACCTGATGTTTTACTTGTTAAGTTCACGCTTTCTCAGCTCGGTCTTCATTCTGGCGATAGTCTTGCGGAGCTTGCCAATCTGCGAAGGATTCTCCAGCGGAGAAATAGCATGATTCAAACCCATCATCTTTAAGTTTGCTGATTCGGTATCAATGCGCTCGACCAGCTCCTGAGTTGATAACTCTCTGATTTCTGAATTCTTCATAATGAACGGGCTTGATTAGTTTTCATTCTTAAAATCATAGTCACGTCTTACAACCAGCTTGGTTGTAACGGGAAGCTTCTGAGCGGCCAGACGGAGAGCCTCTTTGGCAACGGCAAAGGGTACGCCATCAGCCTCGATGATGATACGGCCGGGAGTGATGGGGAATACGTAACCTTCTACGTCACCCTTACCTTTACCCATACGTACATCGAGCGGCTTCTTTGTGATAGGTTTGTCGGGGAAGATCCTGATCCAGATCTGACCCTGACGCTGCATGTAACGTGTTACTGCGACACGAGCAGCCTCAATCTGCCTACCGGTAATCCAGCAGGTGTCAAGAGACTTGATGCCGAATGAACCGAAAGCAAGCTGGTTGCCACGCATGGCATTGCCCTTGCAACGGCCTTTCTGCATTCTTCTGTATTTTGTCCTCTTAGGCTGTAACATAATTCAATCTTAATGTTTCAGTTTAACGACTTGCAATCAGCGATTGCTTCTGTTTCTCTTCTTGAAAGGTTTTCCACCACGCTCGCCGCCACGGCTCATCTCCTTGGTCTGAGTGAAGTTGGGGGCAAGATCCTTCTTTCCATAAACCTCTCCGCGGCAGATCCATACCTTGATACCATGAACACCTACCTTGGTGATGGCACCAACCTGGCAGTAGTCAATGTCGGCACGGAAAGTGTGCAGGGGAGTACGACCCTCCTTGTACATCTCTGAACGTGCAATCTCAGCGCCGTTAAGACGACCTGAAATCTGAACCTTGATACCCTCGGCACCCATACGCATGGTGTTCTGGATAGCCATCTTGATGGCACGGCGGTATGCAATCTTACCTTCTACCTGGCGAGCGATGTTGTTAGCTACGATAACAGCGTCGAGCTCAGGCTTCTTAACCTCAAAAATGTTGATCTGAATCTCCTTATCGGTGATCTTCTTCAACTCCTCCTTAAGCTTGTCAACCTCAGAGCCGTTCTTACCGATGATCAGACCCGGACGGGCTGTGCATACGGTGATGGTAACGAGCTTGAGTGTACGCTCAATGACAATACGGGATATGCTGGCCTTTGCCAGACGGGCATTCAGATACTTGCGGATCTCATTGTCCTCAACCAGACGCTCGTCATACTTGCCGAACCAACTGGAATCCCAACCTCTGATAATTCCCAAACGGTTGCTAACCGGATTAACTTTCTGTCCCATTTCTTACTCCTGATTGTCGTTAGTACTTGTTGCAGCAGCTGCCTTGGTATCCACGAAAAGCGAAATATGATTTGAACGCTTGCGGATACGGTAACCTCTACCCTGCGGGGCGGGTCTCAATCTCTTAAGGGTTACACCCTCGTCAACGTAAGCCTTGGTTACGAAAAGCTCGCCTGCCTCGGCCTTGCGCTCATTCTTCTGCTCCCAATTGGCAATAGCTGAACGAAGCACCTTTTCTACATCCTTAGAAGCAGCCTTATTTGAGTAACGCAGTGTTCCAAGTGCACGGTTAACCTCCATACCGCGGATCATGTCTACAACAAGACGCATCTTGCGGGGTGATGAAGGAACATCGTTCAGCTTGGCAAAGTACTGGGTCTTCTTAGCCTCTTTGATCTTTTCGGCTGCCAAATGTTTTCTGTTTCCCATTATCTTTATTTATTTATTTCAAATAAACATGAAGTTTACTTCCTGTTGCCTGAGTGGCCGCGGAAAGTACGTGTGGGAGCAAACTCGCCGAGCTTGTGACCTACCATATTCTCCGTGATGTAAACAGGGATAAACTTATTACCATTATGAACTGCGATGGTATGGCCCACGAAATCGGGGGATATCATCGATGCCCTAGCCCAAGTCTTAACAACGACCTTCTTGCCGCTTTCGTTCATGGCAAGCACCTTGTCCTCGAGCTTCTTGTAAATATACGGACCTTTCTTAAGTGAACGTGTCATTTTGTACTCAGGTTAATAGTTATTTCTTATTGGCTCTCTCGATGATATACTTCGTTGAGCTCTTCTTGGGATGTCTGGTCTTGAGACCCTTTGCGTACAAGCCCTTGCGTGAACGCGGGTGTCCACCTGACTGACGGCCTTCACCACCACCCATCGGGTGATCGTGCGGGTTCATGACAACACCACGGTTGTGAGGACGACGTCCTAACCAACGTGAACGGCCAGCCTTACCGGACTGCTCCAGAGCATGATCTGAATTACCGACGCTGCCGATTGTAGCCTTGCAGGCTCCCAGTATTCTGCGAACCTCACCTGAAGGAAGCTTGATTACACAGTAGTCACCTTCCTTAGAAGTCAGCTGGGCAAAATTTCCGGCTGAACGGACGAGAGCTGCACCCTGACCGGGACGCAGTTCGATGTTGTGGATCACGGTACCTACGGGGATATCCTTAAGTGCCAGAGCGTTACCGATTTCAGGAGCAGCTTTCTCACCTGACATCAGTGTAGCGCCTACCTCAAGACCGTTAGGTGCAATGATATACCTCTTCTCTCCGTCTGCATAGAACAACAGAGCGATACGGGCCGAACGGTTCGGATCGTACTCGATTGTCTTAACAGTTGCCGGAACCCCATCCTTGTTTCTCTTGAAATCAATGATACGGAATTTACGCTTGTGACCACCGCCGATGTAGCGGGCAGTCATTTTACCGTCGTTGTTACGACCGCCGGTAGCGAGCTTTCCGAATACAAGAGACTTTTCTGGTACCGATGCAGTAATCTCCTCGAAAGTACCAATAATCTTGTGTCTTTGACCCGGGGTTGTGGGTTTGAATTTACGTACTGCCATCTCTATTAAATGTTGCTATAAAAATCAATTGTATCACCCTCCTTCAGAGTTACGATAGCCTTCTTGTAGGCGTTAGCCTGGCCCTTCGAAAGACCTCTGCGGGTATAACGGGACTTGGTCTTGCCCATGTAGTAAGATGTGTTGACATCAACCACAGTGACATTATACAGGTCCTCTATCTCCTTCTTTATCTCCAGTTTGTTGGCTTCAGGGCGAACGATGAAACCGAACCTGTTGGGGAACTTCTCAGTAATGGAGTTCATTTTCTCCGTTACAAGGGGTTTAACTATATATCCCATGATCAAGCCTCCTTATTTGTCTAATATACCGTTGATGACGTTAATCGCATTCTCAGTCACAACAAGAGCGTCAGCGTTCAGGATACTGTAAGTATTTACTGATGAAGCGTTGACGACCTTGGTGCCCTGTAAATTTCGGGCCGACAAAGTTACGACATTATTGCTCTCGGGCAGGATGAACAGAGATTTCTTATCACAAACTTTAAGATTGTTTAAGATTTCTACAAAGTTCTTGGTCTTGGGAGCCTCAAAGCTGAAGTCCTCGACTACGATAAGAGCGTTCTCCTGAACCTTATATGAAAGGGCTGACTTGCGGGCAAGCTGTTTCTCCTTCTTGTTTACCTTGAAGCTGTAATCACGGGGCTTGGGACCGAACACACGGGCACCACCTACCAATACCGGAGAGTTGATATCACCGCGACGTGCACCGCCACCACCTTTCTGACGGCCCAGTTTCTTGGTTGAACCGCTGATTTCACTTCTTTCCTTTGACTTGTGCGTACCCTGACGCTGGTTAGCCATGAACTGCTTCACATCCAGGTAGATGGAGTGATCGTTGGGCTCAATGCCGAAAACAGCATCGTTAAGGACTACCTTTCTGCCGGTATCCTCACCTTTTATATTTAATACACTAAGTTCCATTACCTTAAGATTGAAACGATTGAACCTTTATAACCCGGAATTGAACCCTTGATAAGAAGGAGGTTGTGCTCCGGAATAACCTTAAGAACCTGAAGGTTCTGAGTAGTCACGCGATCATTACCCATGTGACCGGCCATACGCATACCCTTGAACACCTTTGCGGGATAAGAGCAGGCACCGATTGAACCGGGCTTACGGCCGCGGTTGTGCTGACCGTGGGTCTGCTGACCTACGCCACCGAATCCGTGTCTCTTAACGACACCCTGGTAGCCATGACCTTTTGATACTGCAATGACGTCTACAAAGTTTACGTCATTGAAAAACTCGACGGTAAGAACATCACCCAGATTGAGTGAACCGTCAAAATCCTTGAACTCGGCCAAGTGTCTCTTGGGAGTTACACCAGCTTTCTTGAAGTGTCCCATGAGGGCGTTTGTGGTGTTCTTCTCCTTGGCATCCTCGAAGCCAAGCTGAACTGCCTCATAGCCATCCTTCTCAACACTCTTGATCTGGGTAACCACGCAAGGACCAACTTCGATAACGGTGCATGGAACATTCTTTCCATCAGCACCGAAGACCGATGTCATACCGATCTTTTTTCCTAATAATCCTGGCATTTCAAATATTAATTAAGTTACTGTAAAAAAAATTGTTTCACTCTCTTGTTTATCAAACCTTGATCTCAACCTCTACACCGCTAGGGAGCTCGAGCTTCATCAGTGCGTCAACAGTCTTGGCAGTTGAGCTGTAGATATCGATCAGTCTCTTGAATGAAGAGAGCTGGAACTGCTCACGTGACTTCTTGTTAACGAAAGTTGAACGGTTGACAGTGAAGATACGCTTGTGTGTAGGAAGTGGAATAGGTCCGCTTACGATAGCACCGGTAGCCTTTACTGTCTTAACGATCTTCTCGGCTGACTTGTCTACGAGATTGTGGTCGTAAGACTTCAGTTTGATTCTGATTTTCTGACTCATTGTTTAAATTTTAATTTGTTATTATTCATTTTTTTGCGGCCCCCGATAAGAGTCATTTGCTATCTGAAAGCCGCGTTCTCTCTTATACCTTATATATTATAACAGTGAAACGTTTCCGCCCTGCTCCTCAACGACCTGCTTGGCGAGCTGCTTTGAAACCTCGGCATGACGCTCATAAGACATTGAAGATGTGGCACGGCCCGATGTTATAGTTCTAAGGGCGGTGACATAACCGAACATCTCGGCCAGAGGAACGTGTGCCTTGACAACCTTGGCACCGGAGTGGTTGGTCTCCATTCCCTCTACCTGACCGCGACGCTTGTTGAGGTCACCTATTACATTACCCATGCTCTCCTCAGGAGTGACAACCTCAAGCGACATGATAGGCTCGGTAAGACCGGGAGCGGCCTTGACGCAAGCGTTACGGAACGCGTTGGTTGCGCAAACCTCGAATGAGAGGGCATCGGAATCAACCGGGTGATACTTACCATCCAGAACGGTAACCTTGAGTGAATCCATGGGAGCACCCATCAGAACACCGTTCTTCATGGCATTTGTAAAGCCCTTCTCAATAGCAGGCAGGTAGGTCTTGGGCAGAGCCTCACCCTTGGTGGCATCGATAAACTGGAGGCCACCCTTCCAATCAGGATCGGCCGGACCGATTTCAACGACGATGCAAGCGTAATGACCCTTACCACCGGTCTGCTTCTTATACTCTTCACGCAGCTGGACTGTCTTGGAGATGGACTCCTTATAGCTAACCTGGGGACGACCCTGATTGCACTCTACGCCGAATTCTCTCTTAAGACGGTCTATGATGATATCAAGGTGAAGCTCACCCATACCTGAAATCAGAGTCTGGCCGGACTCCTCATCAACCTTGACGGTGAATGTGGGATCCTCCTCGGCCAGGCGTGCCAGGCCATCGGAAAGCTTGCTCATATCCTTCTCGGTCTTGGGCTCGACAGCAATGCTGATAACCGGATCCGGGAAGTCCATGCTCTCCAATACCAACGGTGCATCCTCATCGCAAAGGGTATCACCGGTACGGATATCCTTAAGGGCGACAACTGCACCTATATCACCTGCGCTGACCTCATCAACCTGAATCTGCTTCTTGGAGTACATCTGGAACAGACGGCTTACACGCTCTTTCTTGCCACTGCGAGTATTGAAGATGTAGCTTCCGGCTGTCACCTTACCTGAATATACGCGGAAGAAGATAAGACGGCCTACATAGGGGTCAACTGCTATCTTGAATGCAAGAGCGGCTGTCTTCTCATCGGAGCGGGGATCACGGTGAGTGGTCTCATCCTCCGATCCGGGCAGGAAACCGTCCACACCACCGCAATCGATGGGTGAAGGCAGGAATGCGCAGACATAGTCAAGCAGAGGCTGAACACCCTTATTACGGAACGATGTACCGCAAACCACGGGAACCAGCTTCTGGCTGATGCAGCCCTTGCGTACTGCTCGGAGAATCTCAGCCTCAGTGATGGTTGAAGGATCCTCAAGATACTTCTCCATCATCTCATCATCAAAATCGGCAGCCTTCTCCAGAAGGTTGTCACGCCACTGCTGGGCCTCATCAATCTGGTCGGCAGGAATATCCTCTACGGTATACTCTGCGCCGAGTGTCTCGTCGCGCCAGTAAATGGCCTTCATTTTAATAAGGTCTATAACTCCCTTGAAAGACTCCTCCTGACCGATAGGTATCTCTATCGGGCAGGCGTTTGCCTTAAGGATCTCTTTCATCTGGGTGATGACTCCGAAGAAGTCAGCACCTGAACGGTCCATCTTATTGACATAACCCAGACGGGGAACGCCGTACTTGCTGGCCTGATGCCAAACGGTCTCAGACTGGGGCTGTACGCCACCTACTGCGCAGAACACTGCTACAGCACCGTCAAGTACGCGAAGTGAACGCTCCACCTCGGCTGTAAAGTCAACGTGTCCCGGAGTGTCAATAAGGTTGATCTTATATGTGTTTTCCTGCCACTTCCAATGAGTGGTAACGGCAGCTGAGGTAATAGTGATACCGCGCTCCTGCTCCTGGACCATCCAGTCCATGGTAGCGGAACCGTCATGTACCTCACCTATTTTATGTGTTAATCCCGTATAGTAAAGAATACGCTCTGAAGTCGTAGTCTTTCCGGCATCAATGTGAGCCATGATGCCGATGTTTCTCGTGAGATGTAAATCCTGATCTGACATTAATTAGAATCTGAAGTGTGCAAAAGCTCTGTTGGCCTCAGCCATACGATGCATATCCTCTTTACGCTTGAATGCGCCGCCTGTGCTGTTGAATGCGTCAACAATCTCAGCAGACAGCTTATCAGACATTGACTTACCGCCACGCTTACGGGCAAATGAAATAAGGTTCTTCATTGAAATTGACTCCTTGCGGTCAGCACGGATTTCTGTAGGAACCTGGAAAGTAGCACCACCAATACGGCGGGACTTAACCTCCACCTGAGGGGTAACGTTATCAAGAGCCTTCTTCCAAATCTCAAGGGCAGACATCTCCTCATTGGGAAGCTTAGCCTTTACCTTATCCAGGCTCTCGTAGAAAATCTCGAAAGATGTGTTCTTCTTACCATCATACATAAGATGGTTCACGAACTTGGTCACTGCAACGTCGCCGAATACGGGATCCGGAAGGATGACGTGCTTTCTCGGTTTTGCTTTTCTCATTTTAAATCTTTTGTTTTGTTCGGGTTGTCATTCTGATTCTTCAACGTCCACGCTTGGACATTTACTCAACCTCACTCTAACCAAAACTGTTATTTATTACTTCTTAGCTGCTTTAGGACGTTTTGCACCATACTTGGAACGTCTCTGGAGACGACCGTTAACGCCGGCGGTATCAAGTGTACCGCGAATGATGTGGTAACGTACACCGGGAAGGTCCTTTACACGACCGCCACGTACGAGCACGATTGAGTGCTCCTGCAGGTTGTGGCCCTCACCCGGAATGTATGAGTTAACCTCCTTCTGGTTGGTAAGACGGACACGTGCAACCTTTCTCATTGCTGAGTTAGGTTTCTTAGGTGTCGTTGTGTAAACTCTCACGCAAACGCCTCTTCTCTGAGGGCAGGAATCAAGTGCGGGGGACTTACTCTTGTCCTCCAGGACCTGACGTCCTTTGCGTACTAACTGCTGAATTGTTGGCATGTTTTTTGTTTTTAATTATTATATATTAAATAGTAAATCCTGAATTTTTGGCGTGCAAAGATACGGCTATTATTTTATAACGCAAGCGAAAACTTACAGTTTTTGAACTTTTAACGGCAAAAAAGACATAAAAAAGGCGGATACCTGGAAATATCCGCCAGAAAAATGGCATCAAAAACGCGGATTTTCAGGCCTCGCCGTGGAAGTCAGATATGGGAGGCATGTATGTTCCCTTCTGCGCCTTCATCTCAATGGTCCCAAAGGCATTTTCATACTTGGCCACATTATCCTGGAGAGCCATGAGAAGACGCTTGGCGTGCTCGGGCGACATAATGATACGGGACTTGACCTGAGCCTTTGCCATACCCGGAAGAATACTTATAAAATCCATTACAAATTCCGATGAGGAATGGGTAATCATGGCAAGGTTGGAGTATACGCCCTGAGCCACCTCCTCCTTTAGTTCAATCTGAAGTTGTTTCTGTCCGTTTCCGTTCTGTTCCATATTATTTGTGTTAAATTGAAAAAACATATCAGTCTTACGCGAATATAGCACTAAATGCCGAAAACGCCAAGCGCGCAATCTTACAATTGATAAATTTTTTTACATAAAATTCCAGATACCGCAAAACACTTTTCTTGTACTGATAAAGATAATCTGCCATAATTTTTCGCTTTTATTATCTATTTGCTATATTTGCGTCTCATCGGTCCGAATCCCAATTCGCATCGGTATTTTAGAGCTAATCTAAACACAAAACAATAACCTTATGAGTAATTACAAAGAGACTGGCAGTAAAGCCTACCTTTACGGAATCTGCGCAGTAGCCGTAATAGGCGGTCTGCTGTTCGGATATGACACCGCAGTCATATCGGGTGCCGAGCAGGCATTGCAGAAGTTTTTTGTGAGCGGACTTGGTGCTTATTATTCAACCGGAATGCATGGTTTCGTAACCTCATCGGCCCTGATCGGATGCATTATCGGAGGACTGATTTCAGGTATCATGGCCACCAGACTGGGTCGTAGAAACGCTCTGATTTTTGCATCAGTGCTGTTCTTCCTTTCTGCTCTGGGAAGCTACATGCCCGAGTTCCTGTTCCGTCCCAATTTTGAGTTCTTCCAGCCCGGCGAAGCCACCAAGGGACTTATGTGGGCGTTCATCCTTTACCGCATACTTGGAGGTATCGGCGTAGGTATGGCATCGGCAATATGCCCCATGTATATAGCCGAAGTAGCCCCTGCACAGATTCGCGGAACACTGGTATCATGCAACCAGTTCGCCATCATTTTCGGACAGTTGGTGGTATACGCTATCAACACCCTGATACGCAGCGGACTGGCCGATACGCCCGAACTCATCCAGGCCGCAATGGTTAACATCGGCTGGCGTAAGATGTTTGTAAGTGAGGCATTCCCGGCAGGCGCATTCGGACTGCTGCTGCTTCTGGTTCCCAAGACACCGCGTTATCTGGTTATGCGCGGCAACACCCAGAAGGCTATGGAGGTTCTTACCCGCATCAACGGCGAGGGACGCGCCCAGGAGATACTTCAGGAGATCAAGGATACCCTTGTAGAGAAAAAGGAGAGACTTTTCTCTTACGGTATTCTGGTAATCATAGTAGGTGTCCTGCTTTCATTCTTCCAGCAGGCCGTAGGTATCAACGTGGTTCTCTACTACGCTCCCCGTATTTTCCAGAACATGGGTTCAAGCGGTGACGCCGCTATGATACAGACCGTTGTAATGGGTGTGGTAAATATTCTGTTCACAGTAGTTGCTATCCTTACCGTCGACAAATGGGGACGCAGACCTCTGCTTATTATAGGTTCGATAGGTATGGCTATAGGTATGATTGCATTGAGCATCCTCTCATTCTGCGATGTGATAGGAATTGCAGCACTTGTGTTCATCATCATCTATACTGCATCATTCATGATGTCATGGGGTCCCATCTGCTGGGTTCTCATCTCTGAGATATTCCCCAACACAATCCGCAGTAACGCTGTGGCAGTAGCTGTAGCAGCACAGTGGATATCCAACTACATCATATCATCCACATTCCCCTCACTCTGCGAGTGGAGCGTTGGCGGAACATATCTCATCTACGCAGGATTCTCAATCCTCTCGGCCCTGTTCGTATTCAAGATGGTTCCCGAGACCAAGGGCAAGACTCTGGAGGAGATGAGCACTCTGTGGCGCAGCAAGATGAAGAAGTGATAACTTCAATACAAAAAAGAAAGGCTCGCGACCTGATGTGACCCCCAAAAGTTGGACGGTTTAACATTAATTGCTAGGCCTTAGTTTGGAATAGAGTTCGGTATTGCACCGGACTCTTTCCTTTTAGCCTTAGTTTGATTCTATCGTTATTATAGTATCGGATATAGCTCCGGA
>JAZSKJ010000009.1:0-100018 GCA_045534785.1 Bacteroidaceae bacterium
ATCTAGTATTAATTCTATATGTAAGCGATATGGAATCAGTAGCGATCTTCTGTCGATTCTTTGGATCAAGTATCAAAAAGATGGATTATCAGCTCTGGCAAATAAAAAATATGCCATCACGGATGGTACTTATAGAGAATCGATAATACGCGATATAGAGGACAATTGTCTATCTTTGCCCGAGGCGGCTATAAAGTACGATGTCAGATCCTCACGAGTTAAAGTTTAGATAAAAAAAGTCCGAAAAGAAGGTTACGGGGCATTGGATGAAATCAAGAAGAGAGGTGAGGTGCACCCCAAAAGTTGGACACAAAACTTTTGGGGTCACTTCATTTTTGATTCGTTTCATCAATCCTTTCTATTCTATAGTACATTAATCAAGATAGATAATGTGCTTATCTGAATAATCATTAAGTACAGCTTTTACCTTCTGGTAGTTTTCATCCGAATTCTTAATTATCACCATATTCTTTTTCCCGTCAAACAGATCTTTGATGTCGGACTCTATATTTTCGGGTGTAGTGATTGTCCCTTCTTGGGGCATACCTTCTAGACGTTCTACCGCATATTTCATTCCGCCTGGGTTTGGATCAGGGTTTATTCCGGTATTTTCTGTCCCAAAGACCAGAATCCATTCCGGAGTTTTAGCATCACTTGGATCATCGTGTCGGAAACTGATTGGGACAGTATATTTAACATTAACAAGTTTCCCTTTATCCTTGCCTGGTGTCCATGCCGGCATGGCACTGATTACTCTTAATGCTTCTTTGTCAATTGATGGATAAATAGATTTGACAACTTCAGCATCCTTAATATTACCCAGAGTGTCCACAATGAAAGACACAATCACTCTACCTTGGATATTATTCTCTCTTGCATCAGCTGGATATTTAATGTTTTCCCGGAGATATTCAAGGAGTGCAAATGTACCACCCGGAAACTCCGGTTGATCATCAACCACCATCATATAATCCTGTTTTTTAGGTTCAGGCATACTTCTTAAAAGGATCTGGCCACTGGATATAGGTCTTCGGTCTTCAATATAACCTTTGAAAGAAACGCTGAGATAATCGTTAGGGTCAACTATGCGTATGGCAAAATTGCCATCAATATCCGTAACTCCGTGAGCTTTAATACGATTATTTGCATCTTTTTCATATACATCAACCAGCATCATGGGAGCTCCGTCATCAGCATCGACAACAACTCCTGTAATTATATCACCCGCTTTGATTGTTGCCTCAGTGTTAGTTTTCATCAGTGTTATGGCCAAATCTGAGGTGGGTCCTTCAAAAGTGACCTTTATAGGAACATAGCCCTTCTTAGAGACTGTTACTATTTCTCCCTTTCGTGTAGAGTATGCAAATTCACCATTATTATCTGATAAACATTTTGTCAGATTTGCAATATCCGATGTTTCCGGAATCACATTGAATTCAACATAAGCTATAGGGTTTCCATCCTGGTCAACCACTTTACCGCTCACTTCAAATGAAGTGTTATTTTCAGCAGACTCTACACCATCCGTGTAATCGGACTTGGAGAGATTCAACACATCGTCCGGGCCTACGGTTTTTTCTGTACGCGCAAACAGGACGGAAGTGATTCCCAGTGCGGGAATCAGGATAAGAAGCCACATTAGACGTCTTTTCCTAGTTTGGTTCTTGTTCAACATATTAATTCTCTTTTTAATGTTTAGGTTAAACGAACTGGCCAGCGCATAGGCCTCTGCGCCAACAGTCCGCATTATCAATAGTTTCTGATAGTCCCCATTACGTATTCCGTGATGACTGATAACCTCATGGTCAGCTTCATATTCGTGAACAATCTTAATCTCCTGCAGTACAAGCCAGCAAACGGGGTTAAAGATAGTGCATGCCAAAAGGAATACCAGGTCAACGGAATGCAGCAGCTTTACATGTGAATATTCATGTCTCAAACTTGCACGGCGAGCAAATCCGTTCTCATTATCGGATATGACAATGTAGTTCATCCAACTGAACGGGCCGAACTCCTCATCGTGAGTTACCAGCCATACTGTACGGCTGATACGGCGGCGGGGTTTGCCGCGCAGGAACCGCCTTGCCCTGATTATGCTTCTTATCCAACCAATCATGAGCATAAGTACATAACCGGAGTACATGCATACCAGGATTACAGACCACAATTTGGACTGGTTGTCTGATTGAGCAGGCGCCATAATTTCCATTTGCGGTTCACTCATCATGGCAAATGTTCCAGATAGTTCTTGGGCAAACTCAGTGTCTGATATTGTCATATTACTTACTGGTATCTTCTCGGGGATAGTAATATGAACAAGGGGGAGAAGTGCTGAGAGCACGGTTGCTCCCAGCAGGTAAAACCGGTTAAATCGGTAGAACGTGGTCCCGCTGAATACCGCCTTATAAATGGTAAGCAGTATGATCAGGGCAAATGCCCATTCCATTATATATAATACCAGACGTCCCATATCACTTTGCGTTTTCGGCCATACGGATAAGATCCTTCAGGTCATCTATACTCACCTCCTGCTGCTGAACAAGGCAGGATATGAAATCCTTGTATGAGCCGTTAAAGAAACGAGCCACGCTCTCTTTGTTCATCGCCTCAACATATTTGTCACGTCCCATAGCAGCTTCATACAGAAAGAAACGTGTTCCCAGTTCGCGGTGCTTAATCATACCGTTCATCTCCAGACGGCGCACAAATGTGGTAAGCGTATTGAAATTAGGCTGTGGCTCCGGCATTTTGTCCAAAAGGTCTCTCATAGACATCTCTCCGTTATCCCAGAGCACATTCATAATCGCCGCTTCTTTATCAGTCAATTTCTTCATATCGTTGTATCCTTATCGGGTTCTGCCCACAAATAAATTACATTTTGTAAAAACCACAAAACATTTTGACAATTATTTATACTTTTGTTGTAAATATAAACATACATGAGAGACTGTGAAATTTTGTGTGTTGTAAATTGAAAATTATGTGTTATTTTTGCAATGAAAAGAGTAAATAGATAGATAATGTTTGTATTATAGTTTAAATTTAGTAGTCATGGCAAAACAGATTGAACCAACACCAGTTTTGAAGGGCGACGATGCATTTGAGTTCGTTGCCGAGATGGATAAGGAGCGTAAGGCTTCTGATGAAGAGAAAGAGAGGGTGCGTAAAGGAGCATCTTTCATACAGTCGCTCCTGACTTTTTCTTTCTGATAGTTATGAAAATAGTAAGACTCTCAGCAGATCATTCGTTTAAGCCTTTTGATTGTGGCGAGAGTGATATAGAGAGTACTTGAGGACGCTGTTGTCCATATCGCAGGCTATCAGGGTACGGTCATCGGGGGAGACTGAGATGTCTTTCCCTAAAAAAAGTGGTTCTTCCGCAATTTAGTTGAAAAGACAAGTCTTTGTTTGAGTTGCTTCAGTTAAGTCATATTATCTTGTTATCAACTTCGTTTTACTCTCACTCTACCCATACTCTAGGCATACCCTAGGCATACCCTAGGCATACCCTTCCCATACTCTACCCATACTCATTGAGTAAGCTTAGAGCGAGCCTAGAGTATGCCTAGAAGCAGCCTAGAGTATGCCTAGACTATGGCTAGACTATGGCTAGACTATGGCTAAGGGCAGCCATTCAACTAAATTGCGGAAGAACCACTGATTGGCACTAAAGAGGTTTATCCCCGTGACCGCGGAATGGTGGGAACCAATACAGACTATATGGAGAAGCTGAAACAATATGCACCGGAGGGTTTTGTCTGCGGTTATATAATGCGGAATGCATGGAACAAGAACCTATGGGGTATATTCCTTGTAAAGGAAGGAGATAATTATAATCTGGTTTATAAGGAGGCCGATAAGACAGAGACAAGAAACATTAAGTCTGTTCTGGCAAAGGAACTGGAGACATTGGTCAACAAAAAGATAGCCGATATAGAGTACGCCGTAAACAATCCTGTCATTGTAGATGTTTATGAAGGAGGACTTCCTGTGGTGGATATCATTTATGATGGTGATATAGCCTTTGCAATCACTCCCGATAAGGCGGCACATTTCTGGGCTGAAGGTTTCAAGTATTTGGGAATAAATGATGATATCTGGCAGCAGGAAATAGATAAGTTCATGAATAAATGATTGTTTATGAAAACTTCAAGACTCATTGTATTTATGGTGTTGCTGTTCTTTCAGGCAACCGCAACCACCGCGTTTGCTCAGGATAAGTTTAAGGCGGGTGATACAATATCAGGTATCATTCGTGATAGTATAGGCCCCATGATTTGGGTAAACGTAGTGGAGCTGGATTCATCGGACAGTGTTGTGGCTCACACAGTCACTGATTTTGGCGGTAATTTTCATTTCCGTCTGGTCAACCCTGATGACAGGATGCAGATACCCTGCGTTGGTTATGAGACTGTGGTAATTCCTATTGACACGACCTTCTTTGAGATTAAGATGAAGGAACAGGATGATCTGCCTCAAGTAGAAATGAATGCAGATTCAAGTTATAAGTATAAAGGCATCCCCATACCTCTGCGTGAGGCGGCAAAATCAGTATCCCACTAAGCAATGATGACAAAAAACTATTTAACACAAGACGCATTTTCTGTATAAATCAGTTTAGATAGCAGACAACATAATTAATAGCATTATGAGAAAGAAAGTTATATTGTTTGCATTGACATCTTTACTAATGTCACTCTGCATTATCACAAATGCTCATGAATCTGTCATTGCCTATTTAGAAGACGGAAATTCGCATTCTGATTCCATTTATTTCAATTCCGCTAAATTTGATGGAGATGAATTTAAGACTGCTGAAGATTTAGTCCGAAAAATTCCCGGAGCAGAAATGAAAAATGATGGTAGCATAATGATAAACGGTAAGTCCATTACCAAAATTCTTGTAAATGGTAAACAGTATTTTCCGGAACATGAATACGTGGATTTGGGCTTATCTGTAAAATGGGCCACATGTAATGTTGGTGCCGCCAATCCGGAAGAAGTGGGTGGATTGTTCGCTTGGGGTGAGACTGAACCCAAATCAGATTATAGTTACTCAACGTATAAGTTTAGTAAAAACGGTAGTAAGGGAAGTTATACCAAGTACAGTGATAATGACAACAAGACTGTATTGGATTTGGAAGATGATGTGGCCCATGTCAAATGGGGAGGCAGTTGGCGTATGCCGACATGGGAGGAGATGGATGAATTACGCAAGGAATGTACATGGACATGGACAGAAGTGAACGGGATAGAGGGGTTTCGTGTAACAAGCAAAAAGGTTGGTTATGAAGACCGCTCCATTTTCCTCCCGGTTAACAAGTATAGTGACGCTGCTGCTATTGCAGAAGGAATGTACCCTTCATACGGTGCATACTGGTCAAGCACACTATGTTATCTTCCAAGTGGGTTTATGTCGGAAGATCGTGACCATGCATGGGGATACATGCTCTGTAGAGATTATCCCTTGGGGAACGGCGGCTACCGCAACGTCGGTCAATCCGTCCGTCCCGTCTGCCCGCAAGTAGACATCAAGTGTGTTGCTGATACGGAATTTGTATCAGATTTATATTTCCATTTGAATGACACTGTTACAATGCCTATTGGGCAGGCAGAGTTGGATAGAGTTGGCGATGTCCTGCTTAAGCTGCCAGGTGTTAGTATGGATGATAATGGTGACGTTTTTATAGAATACAGATATAAGACCAAGGTGTCAATGGTTTATTTCAATGGTGATAAGGAAATAAAGTTTATTTGCCCGGATTATTCTCTGGTTCTTCTGCCGCCCGGACCATTAGATCCTAATATAAAAGCTGTTACTGCAAAAATGGATGGTAAAGGCTCCCGCCCATTAACTACAGAAGAAATGAGAGAATATGGCTTGATAGGAATACCCATTCCACTCCCTGAAGGAGAAACCGTCGAGTCCTATCTGCTTAAGCAACCCGGCGTTCATAAAGATGAAGAAGGTAATATCATATATCCTAACGGCAGGAAACAGACGCCAGAAGATATAAAACAGATAGAACGGTTTACACACATCTCAATTAAAGATTCCCTATTGAAATATCAGCAGAAATATCAGCAACAGAATAAATAATGGCCGCAATGAAGGTCGTCCCGTCTGCAAATAAATTATTGTCGTCATCATTATAAATAAATATATTTGTGGTGATGAAGCGTATAGTTCTTGCCGCAGCTTTAACGGTTTGGTG
Source organism: Bacteroidaceae bacterium (assembly GCA_045534785.1). GTDB lineage: Bacteria > Bacteroidota > Bacteroidia > Bacteroidales > Bacteroidaceae > Colenecus. The sequence goes on from JAZSKJ010000009.1 coordinate 6,216, forward strand.
CACGGTATTGTTTGCCGACAGTATCCCTGATGCATCGCGCCATATCGGTCAGGAGCTCATCCGCTTCAGCCAGGACATCAGTAAGTTCAACTCTATCTATCCGCAGGAGAAAGTCTATCTCCAGTTTGACAACACCTCGTACTATTCAGGTTTACGATGATCTTGTATCTATGGCCGATATACTTAAGGAATGTACCTTGATGCCCAAGGACATGAGAAATCCCCTAACGTCTCCTTTTATCTCCATCAAGGAATACGCCCCGGAGTTTGAGCGTGAAATGAACGAGCGGTATCTGCTTATTGACATCCTTGTAAAGGAGTGTAAAGACCTTGGTAAAAAAGGAGACATCTATAACATAAACAAACGCATCACCACTATAGACGGTTACTCAGTTCCTTACGGTTTCTACTCACCTGAATACCCTGACGGTCCCGTATTGGGCGATGTGGATTACCGCCGCACGCTTTATTGGAACCCCAACGTAGAAACTGATTCAACAGGCACAGCCCAAGTGGAGTTCTACAACAACTCCTACAGCACCAGATTCAATATAAGCGGAGCAGGGATGACTACATCAGGCATTCCTTATATCTTGAATCAGAACTGGTAAATAACAATATGCGTCACTTTCAGTCGCGGTCGGGGTGGAGGCGGATGTCAAGCTTGACGCTCAGACGCATGGACTTGATGCCGGATTTAGTCAGATCGGCATATGTGGTGCGCTTTCCGCTGTTAAAGTAGAAGCATAGACGCTTGCTCTGCAGAAAGCGTTTGGTGACTATACACGTGGTCTTGGCTTTTTCTCCCAGGCGTTGTCCCCAGGTGGCCAGACGGCAGTCAAATTCGGCAGTGGTGCCGTTTGGTTTGCCCAGTTGCTCCAGCATCTTGTCAAGTGAGGCAACGACTTCATCTCTGGTGCTGCCCATATAGAGGCAAACCTCATCGTATTGGCCGAATGTTGATGCCAGGTCATCGCGGATGAGTCCAAGGAGTTCGGTGTATCGGCCTACGCTCATGTAATAACCGATGGTTCCGTCATCGTCCTTGTACTGGAAGATTGAATACTGGTTCTTGTCCTCCTCATCGGCCTCAATTATATCCATACGGATACCTGCCGGAATGTCCTTTGCCTGCACATTCATCAATGTCATCATGATGGTGGCAGCAATCAGCAATACTTTTTTCATTTATAGTCCTGTATTATTGTTTTGATGCCCAAAAGTAGATAAAGTTGTTCAATCTTAATGAATCATTGTGCTATTTTATTTTTATGTTTGCAATTGATATGGTTAAATTAATTGGACTTATGAGATATTTCAGCATTATTTCATGTTTTGCGTCAGCATTGATGCTGGGGCTTACTTTAACATCGTGTGATAAGGACGAGAAGGTCGATGTAACTCAACCTGACGACAACATCGATAATCCCGTATGGGAGGTGGAGGCTTTCCTGCCTGCTTTCTGTGCCGATAAAACTGTAGCTGCATGGTATTCGGTTTATTCGGAGACTGATTACAAGAAAAAGATTGAGGCGGTATTCCTGTTCACCGACAGCACTGTTATTGTTACCAAGAGCAAGGTATACAGTGAGGAGGACGGACGCGATCCGTCACGCGAGGTGATGCATGAAGGTACATATCAGGTCTCGGATGGTGATTTTGAAAACGGTGCCTTGCAGATCCTGTTGCCGGGAGGCGTGTCTTTAAGGGCCAGGATAACGGACGGTGAGTTGACATTGATGGCTGTTTCATATGTCAGGCAGGATATTGCAGGGATTCCTGCTCCGACCCAGCCAACTGATGATGTGTTCAATGGCAAGATTCAGGCTTATCTGCCAGCGTTAACTATAGAGATCAACTACGCTGCATGGTACGAATATGTTGTTCAGGATCAAAATAAAACAAGGATTGATGCCATATTTCTTAATACAGACAGTCTGATGCTTTATACCAGGAGTGTGTTCTACGCAAGTGGCCGTAAACCGGCATACGAAATATTGGATATCGGACGATATGAGCTTACTGAGGGTGATTTCACCACCGGAAATATAACCTTAAAGTTCAGTACGGGCGAAATATTTGAAGCAACTGTTACCGACGGGCAGATGCCTATCTCGGACAAGACGTTCATCAAGCAGGATATAGCAGACCTTCCTGATGAGATCTGACCAAAAATGACGCAAAGAGAAACGACCCCTTTGCGTCATTTAAATAATTTGTGTTTTATACACAGATTATCATATTATTCGCTATATTTACGGCAAATATTGTCTTATTAAATAATTAATTATGAAGAGAAATGGACTATTATGGGTGTTGGCATCGGCATTAATGCTGTGCTTGACCTATACTTCTTGTGAAGAGCAGGAAGGGCTTATTGATGACAAGAAAGACGAAAAAGCTACTGGCGAAGAGGCTTTCTTTCCTAAGGCTTTTGCCGATAAGGAAGTAGCAGCGTGGTATAGTTGGACCGAGAAGGATAAGGACAAGACTAAGACCGAGGCTGTTTTCCTGTTTAAAGACAACACTTTTGTTGTTACCAAGAACAAGGTTCATACCGATGGCCGATACGAACGTGCTATAGAGGCTACAGGTACTTATGAGTTGACCGAAGGCGACTATAAAAACGGTAAGGCCAGGGCTATTGTCATGGCCGATAACGGTGAGGCTGCAGGTGTGATGAATGTTGTTATTGAAGACGGACACCTGACTACAGATCAGGGAGAAGAGGTCTTCGTAATTCAGGATAACGCCAAGGTTCCCAAGGCATCTGATCCGGACAGCGGCAATATCAATCAGGGCGGAGACAACAATAACAACAACCAGGGTGGTGACCAGGGTGATGGTTTTGGCGCTTTCTTCCCGAAGGCATATGCCGGCAAGAGCATATCGGCCTGGTACTCATATGCCGGATCTGAGTCAGAACAGGGCTTTGAGATGAAATATGTAGCCGCTATCTATTTCTTTGGTGACGGTACATATGTAGCTACCAGTAACGTTGCGGTATCTGGTCCTACTGGCGATAGCTTTGAACGTACAATAGGAGCAGAAGGTGGTTACAGAATAATTGAGGGTGACTTTAACACAGGTAAGATATCCATTACATATGATGGGGACAAGAGCATGACCGTTGAAATAGAGAATGGTCAGCTGAAGGCTATAGATTTAGAGGATGAAAGCGTGACCATTTATTTCAAGCAGGATCCCGGCAAGACTCCCGAGCCAAGCGATCCTACCGAGAACGGCAACCAGAACGGCAATCAGGGCGGCGACAATGGCGACGACAATGGTAATGAAGGCCAGTCCGATGCCAGCCTCGTTGCATGGTATACCAGTACTCAAACTTATAACAACAGAGAATATACTATTGCAATAGTTCTGCTTGATGACGGTACCGTTGCATTTACCAGCACCCCTGCTGCTGATGGCTCAGGCGCAATGGTAATGACATCAATTATGGGTGTGGGCACTTATAAGATTGTTGAGGGAGACCTCACCAATGGAACTATACGGATTGTCATGTATGGTGAGCCTCAGGACTTTACAGCTTCCAATGGCGTTGTTACCGTAAAGGAGGATGGCCAGGAAATGACATATTACCAGCAGGATAATGCCAAATACAATGGTCCGACCGACTTCAGCGATTACAATAGTGATGACAATGGTGATGATGATGGTGACGACACTGGTGATGACACCGGTGATGATGATGGTGGTGATGATAGCGGTTCTGATGCAAATCTTGCCGCATGGTACAAGGCGACGCGTACAATTGACAACGTTGAATATGATGTGGCAGCCATTCTGTTTGACGACAATACTATAATATTTACCCGTACACGTGTTCCTGATGGGTCAGGTTTCACTTATCAGACTGAGATAATTGGCAAAGGCAAATATGCAATTCTTGACGGAGACCTCATAAATGGTAGGATTAAAATTTCTATGTTTGAGCAGGAATCATATCTTTCAATCATCGATGGGGTTATTTCTTCAGAGGATGTTGAATACATCAAACAGGATAATTCCAAATATACCGGCTCGACCGATTTTAGTGATGTTGGCGGTGATGATGTTGGCGGTGATGACGGCGGCGATGATGACGGAGAGGAATATAACACTGATGATATTAAGGCATATCTGCCGAGTGAATACGCCAAGATGACAGTTTCTGCATGGTATATAGCAATTAATGAGGAAGATAATAAAGTGAAAGTGGAGGCTGTATTCCTCTTTAATGACAATTCTCTGGTTGTAACCAAGAGTAAGATCTATGCAAAGTCTGATGGTCGTGATCCTCAATACGACATCAACGCTACCGGTACATATCAACTCACTTCGGGTAATTTTACCACGGGTAGGGCAAATGTTGTGACTGCGGATGGTATGGTAATGGAGGTGGCTATTGAAAACGGTATCTTGACGGCTATGGGTACGGATTTTGAGAAAATGCCCAACGAGGGTATCGCTAAGATGACAACCAACGGAAGTACTAAATAATACTCTCGTAATAGTAGAAAAAAGGTCGCTTCGGGCGACCTTTTTTATGCTATCTTTGCAGCATGAAAGTGTGTGTGGGTCTTTCGGGAGGTGTTGACTCCAGCGTAGCGGCTCTGTTGCTCAAGCAGCAGGGGTACGATGTGTTTGCCATGTTCATGCAGAACTGGCACGATACCGAGGGCACGCTTCACGGTGACTGCGAGTGGGAGGAGGACCGTCTGGTGGCCGAGATGGTGGCTAAGAAGATAGGCATTCCATTCCATTTTGTTGACCTTAGCGATGAGTATCGCCGTCGCGTGGTTGACTACATGTTCAGCGAGTACGAGCAGGGCCGCACGCCCAATCCAGATGTACTGTGCAACCGTGAGATAAAGTTCGACGCTTTCCTGGACGCCGCTCTCAAGCTTGGGGCCGATATGGTCGCAACCGGACACTACTGCCGCAAGGAGGAGATCAAGGCAAGTGACGGCAGCACTCTGTACCGCATATTTGAGGGCGTGGATCCCGGTAAGGACCAGAGCTATTTTCTGTGCCAACTCAATCAGGAGCAGTTGTCACGCGCACTGTTCCCCATAGGGCATCTGCTCAAAAAAGAGGTGCGTGAGATTGCGGCACAGGCTGGTCTGCCATCGGCCACAAAGAAGGATTCGCAGGGTATCTGTTTTGTGGGTAAGGTGGATCTGCCGGAGTTTCTCAAGCAGAAACTCAAGAGCGTGGAGGGCAATATCGTGGAGGTTTATCCGGAGTTCTATACGGGTAATCCGCACTATAAATTCCAGCAGGAGACGCTTTCAAAACTTACTGTCGATGGTGTCCTGGCCAATATGGTTACGGGTTATATCAGCGAGGACAAGTGCACCGATGCGCTTAGTTCTAACAATTACGATCCGGCAAAGATTGCTCTGCTTACTGATGAGGAGTTGGAGCGTCTGGCAACGCCGTACCGTTACGATTCGATCAAATTCATTACCGAGACTTACAGGTCGGGCCGTAAGCACGTCAAGAAGACCCGTTTCAAGGCTAATCCGTGGGGCAAGATCATCGGCACTCATGATGGTGCGCATTTCTTTACCATCGGCCAGCGTCACGGGCTCAATGTGGGCGGGCACGATGATTCGCTGTTTGTAATTGCCACTGATATTGAGAGCAATACGGTTTATGCGGGCTGCGGGCACACCCATCCGGGGCTTTCACGCAGCTGTCTGTGCATCGGCCGTGACAATATCCATTGGATTCGTCCGGACCTTGAGATGCAGGAGGGTGAGGTACGTCGTTATCGAGTTCGTATCCGCTACCGCCAGCCTCTGCAGGAAGCTTGGCTCATCAAGCGCTCTCAAGCCCTTTACATCCTTTTTGACGAACCCCAGCGCGGCATTACATCCGGCCAGTTTGCAGTCTGGTATGCACAGGACGACGAGATGCTGGGCAGTGGGGTGATAAAGTGACGCAAAGACACTTTGCGGCGCTGTTAATAAAAGTGTGTTAATGTTGTAGGGATGAGCGGGGGAAATGTGTAACTTTGCGGCCTGAAAATCTGATAAAAAGGATTATGGGTAGTACCAAAAGGAAGCCGAATTACATTTTTTCCGTGAGCTGGGAGGTCTGCAACAAGATTGGAGGCATTTACACTGTGCTCTCCACACAGGCCAAGACTCTCAAGGAGGAGAGTGGCGCTACACTGATTTACGTCGGCCCCGATGTCTGGGAGGGCAAGAACAATCCGCTTTTTATTGAGGACAAGTCACTTTACGCAATCTGGAAGGATTACGCACGCGATACCGACGGCCTGAAGGTGAGGACGGGATATTGGAACATTCCAGGCAAACCCATGGTTTTCCTGGTGGATTTTATGACTATGTTCCCTATGAAGAACTCAATCTACGGCCGTGCCTGGGAACTTTTCAAGGTGGATTCCATGCACGCTTACGGCGATTATGATGAGGCATCGATGTTCTCATACGCCGCAGCAATGGCTGTAAAGAGCTTCTACAATTTCAATATAGGCCCGAATGATACTGTAGTGTATCACGCACACGAATGGATGTGTGGACTGGGCGCGCTGTTCCTGAAATATTTCATTCCGCAGATATCGACGGTATTCACCACTCACGCAACGTCTATCGGCCGTTCCATTTGCGGCAACGGTAAGGCACTGTATGAGTTTTTTGACGGTTACAACGGTGACCAGATGGCACGCGAACTCAATATGGAGTCCAAGCATTCCATTGAGAAGCAGACCGCGCACCAGGTGGACTGTTTTACTACTGTGAGCGATATAACTGCCCGCGAGTGCACTCAGCTGCTGGACCGCACCCCTGATGTTGTTACCGTGAACGGATTTGAGGACGGATTCCTGCCTGATCCAGACAAGTTTGATGCTACACGCAGTGAGGCCCGTAGGACAATCCTGTCGGTTGCCAACAAACTGTTCGGGACGGAGTGGGGCGATGAGACCGTGATTGTGGCCACCGGTGGACGGTATGAGTTCCGCAACAAGGGAATTGATATGTTCCTTGAGTCTATGCGTCACCTGCGTGACAATCATAATACGGCCGATGCCCATATTCTGGCACTAATAAACGTGCCTGCTTGGGTTATGGAACCGCGCCGCGACCTTCAGGACCGCGTTAACGGTCTGGATGCTACCAAGACTCCCCTTCAGATGCCTCTTACAACGCATTGGCTGCACAATATGGGCGAGGATAGGGTCATCGGCACACTTCAGGCTATGGGATTCCGGAATGCTCCCGAGGATAATATAAAGGTGCTGTTCGTGCCGTGCTATCTGGATGGCAAAGACGGCATTTTCAATAAGACATACTACGACCTGCTTATAGGCCAGGATATGGCGGTATTCCCGTCTTACTATGAGCCGTGGGGCTATACTCCGCTGGAGAGCGCCGCTTTCCGCGTACCTACGGTGACATCGGACCTGGCCGGATTCGGACTTTGGGTCAATACTCTGCTTAAGCATGACGCTGAGTTGGAGGATGGCGTAAAGGTGATTCATCGCACCGACACCAACTGGGATGAGGCATCGGCCGATATCAGTCTTCAGATAGAAAAGTGGGTGCAGATGGACGCCGCCAAGCGGGATGAGATACGCAATAAAGCGGGAAAGATTGCCCGGAAGGCTCTCTGGAAACACTTTATCAAGTACTACCTGGAGGCTTACAGCCTTGCGTTGGAGAAAACTTGGGAGAGAATTGAATAGTGACGCAAAGGGAAACGACCCTAATGCGTCGTTTTGAACATTTTTTTGTGAAACGAGATATATGAAGATTAAAGCAAGCAATTCAAACCAGCCGTCATGGCGCGACATTTATGTGAAATCAAGCGTGCCAGAGGCTTTGCAGAAACTTGACGAGTTGGCACACAACATCTGGTGGGTATGGAACGAGGACGCAAAGGCCCTGTTCAAGAACATCAACCCCGAATTATGGACAGCTGTGCGCCACAATCCTATCATGATGCTCCAGCGCTTAGGTTATGACAAGCTGGAGGAACTGTCCAAGGACCAGCTGTTCCTGGACCGGATGAATGAAATTTATGTAAAATTCCGCAACTATATGGACGTCAAGCCCGATGCCAAGCGTCCGTCTGTGGCCTATTTCTGCATGGAGTACGGCCTGACCCACGTGCTCAAGATATACTCGGGCGGTCTGGGCGTCCTGGCCGGCGACTACATGAAGGAGGCCAGCGACAGCAACGTTGATATGTGCGGTGTGGGTTTCCTGTACCGTCACGGATATTTTACCCAGACACTTTCGATGGACGGCCAGCAGATAGCCAACTATGAGCCGCAGGATTTCAACACCCTGCCGCTGGAGCGCGTCTATGACAAGAACGGCCAGCCCCTGACTGTAGCCGTACCTTATATAAACTATACCGTTTATGCCGCTATCTGGAGGGTCAATGTGGGCCGCGTGCCTCTGTATCTGATGGATACCGATATAGACATGAACAGCGAGTACGACCGTCCCATCACGTCACAGCTATACGGCGGTGACTGGGAGAACCGTCTCAAACAGGAGATACTTCTGGGTATTGGCGGTATGCTTACCCTTGAGGCTCTGGGCATAAAGAAGGATATCTACCACTGCAACGAGGGTCACGCCGCACTGTGCAACCTGTATCGTCTGACCCAGTACGTTAAGCATGGCCTGACTTTCAACCAGGCTATGGAGGTGGTCCGCGCATCGTCACTCTACACTGTCCACACCCCGGTTCCGGCAGGTCACGACTACTTCGATGAGGGCCTGTTCGGCAAGTACATGAGCGGTTACGCACAGCAGCTGGGTATAAGCTGGGCCGAGCTGATGGATATGGGCCGCACCAATCCGGGCGATGCAGGCGAGAGGTTCTGCATGTCAACGTTTGCATGCAACACCTGCCAGGAGGTGAACGGCGTGAGCTGGCTGCACGGCGAGGTGTCCAAGAAGATGTTTGCAGGCATCTGGAAGGGCTACTATCCCGAGGAGAGTCACGTGGGCTACGTGACCAACGGCGTTCACATGCCTACATGGGCATCCAAGGAGTGGCAGGCTCTCTATGCCAAGTATTTTGACAAGAAATTCCTGTCCGACCAGTCAAACGAGAAGATCTGGGAGGATATCTACAAGGTGCCTGACAAGGTGGTTTGGGATCTGCACAATGACCTTAAGAAGCAACTTATTGAGTATATCCGTCAGCAGTTCAAGGACAGCTGGCTCAAGAACCAGGGCGATCCTTCACGTATCATGTCACTGATGCAGAAGATTAATCCCAACGCCCTGACAATAGGCTTTGGCCGCCGCTTTGCCACATACAAGCGTGCACATCTGCTCTTTACTGATCTGGACCGTCTGGCCAAGATCGTAAACAACCCCGACTATCCGGTACAGTTCTTCTTTACCGGTAAGGCTCACCCGCACGATGGTGCAGGTCAGGGACTTATCAAGCAGATCATCGACATCAGCCGTCGTCCGGAGTTCCTGGGCAAGATCATATTCCTGGAGAACTACGATATGCATCTGGCACGCCGTCTTGTATCGGGCGTTGATATCTGGCTCAATACTCCCACAAGGCCTCTGGAGGCATCGGGTACATCGGGCGAGAAGGCTTTGATGAACGGTGTTGTGAACTTCTCTGTGCTGGACGGCTGGTGGTACGAGGGTTACCGCGAGGGTGCCGGCTGGGCTCTGACCGACAAGCGCACATACAGCAACCAGGCCTATCAGGACCAGCTTGATGCCGCTACCATATACAGCATACTGGAGAACGAGATCCTGCCGCTGTACTACAACAAGAACGCCGAGGGCATATCCGAGGGCTGGGTCATGACAATGAAGAACTCTATCGCACAGATTGCTCCCCATTATACAATGAAACGTCAGCTGGATGATTATTTCAGCAAGTTCTACTGCAAGATGGCCGAGCGCTCACACTATCTGCAGGCTAATGACTATGCCAAGGCCAAGGAGATTGCAGCCTGGAAGGAGGTTGTGACGGAGCGTTGGGATGCCATTGAGGTGGTAAGTTCACACAAGTCAGATTCACTTAAGGACGGCCTGTTTGAGACCGGCAAGCACTACGATGTGGAGTATGTGATTGACGAGAAGGGTCTGGATGATGCTGTAGGCGTGGAGATGGTTGTGATTGGCAATGATGCCGACGGCTCTGAGAAACTGCAGCGTGTAATTCCGCTTGAGCTTGTCAAGCGCGAGGGTAACCTCTACACTTTCCACGGCAGCATCAAGAATGATTTCCCGGGTTCGTTCAAGGTTGCATACCGCATGTATCCCAAGAACGCAGACCTGCCTCACCGTCAGGATTTCTGCTATGTCAAGTGGTTCTATTAATTTGCAATAAGACAGATTATTAATCTGTTGATAAATAATTTTAAATTAGGGTGTACTGCTAATCGGTACGCCCTGATTTTTTGTAACTTTGCAAAGCAAAAATTCTTAAACAACAGATCTTAATGGATTCAAGCAATTCTTTCCTGGTCTTTTGCGGTACGAACACCATGTACCTGGCCAAAGAGATATGCGATTACCTAAACTGCCCCCTGGGCAACATGAATGTGGCTCATTTTGCAGACGGCGAGTTTGCAGTATCTTATGAGGAGTCTATCCGCGGAGCCGATGTATTTCTGGTTCAGTCCACATTCCCCTCATCGGACAATCTTATGGAGCTTCTGCTCATGATAGATGCTGCCAAGAGGGCATCGGCCAAGTCCGTGAACGCAGTTGTTCCTTATTTCGGATGGGCACGTCAGGACCGTAAGGACAAGCCGCGTGTATCAATAGGCGCCAAGTTGGTGGCCGATATGCTAAGCACCGCCGGCATTGACCGTCTTATCACTATGGACCTTCATGCAGACCAGATCCAGGGATTCTTTGATGTTCCGGTAGACCACCTGTACGCCTCAATGGTGTTCCTTCCTTATATCCAGAGCCTTAAGCTTGACGAGCTGGTCATGGCCGCTCCCGATGTAGGCGGCAGTAAGCGTGCCAGCGCATACGCCAAGTTTCTGGATGTGCCTCTGGTACTCTGCCAGAAGACCCGCACCCGCGCCAATGTGGTGGACGATATCCGCATTATAGGTGATGTCCAGGGTAAGAATGTTGTGATAGTAGATGATATCGTGGATACCGCAGGCACAATATGCAAGGCCGGTGACGTTATGATGGAAGCCGGTGCCAAGTCCGTTCGCGCCCTGGCATCACATTGCGTTATGTCGGGTGACGCTCCCGTACGCGTGGATAACTCTTGCCTTGAGGAGATTGTGTTTACCAACAGTATTCCTTACCGCAACTCCATTCCCTGCAAGAAACTCAAACAACTTTCTGTAGCACAGATGTTTGCCGAGACTATCCGCAGGGTTATATCGAACGAGTCCATCAGCTCGCAGTACTTAATCAAATAACACACGGTTACAGATTTATGAAAAGGATTTTATTCGGCATAGTTGCTGCACTCCTCCTGGTTTCATGCAACAGCAATTCATATAAGATCAAGGGCGTTGTAAGTTGTGTTGATGACGGAACCATGATTACACTGGCCGTTCTGGATTATGACGGACTGGAAGAACTGGACTCGACTGTTGTCAATAACGGCAGGTTCTCGTTCAAGGGTAATGCCGACGATGCCCAGGTAGCCGTACTCATGTTTGAGGTTGACGGAGTAGTGGGAGGTTGCCAGTTCTTCCTGGAGAATGGAAACATTGATGTTGTGATTGATGCCGAATCGGGTGAGCAGCATGTGGGCGGAACTCCCAACAACGATGCGTTCCAGAAATTCTATGATGAGAGCGATGCTTTCAATCAGGAGGCAAACGAGCTTGAGGATAAGATCCGTATGACTCTGGCTGCGCAGGAGGATGCATCGGACCTCTATAAGCAGATGGGCGACCTTCAGGACCGTTTCAAGGCGTTGCTTGCCCAGAGCATCGTTGATAATGCAGACAAGAAATACGCATATCAGCAGCTGGTAGACAACTACAGCATATTTGAGCCCGATGAGGTTATTGTGATGCTTGAGAAACTGGCTCCTACATTCGGCCAGGATATAGTTTTCCTGCAGCTTACGGCCATGATCAATGCTCAACTGAGCACTAGTTTAGGCCATCCGTACATTGACTTTGAGGCTCCTATGCTGGACAAGAAATACGGTTTTGAGGGTAAGGCCAAGTTCTCGGACTATGTAGGCAAGAACAAGATTGTGCTGCTTGATTTCTGGGCCAGTTGGTGCACTCCCTGCATGAATGAGCTTCCAAATCTTAAGGCTGCATACAGTAAGTTCAAGTCAAAGGGATTTGAGATTGTAAGCGTATCTGTAGATGATGGTACCGAAGAGTGGATCCAGGCTGTTAAGGATAACGGCATGAACTGGGTTCAGCTTTGGAACGGTTATGATGACATGGAGAATTCTCCTGCCGTCAAGTACTCTATCTCAGCAATTCCCGCTACATTCCTGATTGACTCAGAAGGAACTATCATAGGTCGTAACCTAAGGGACAGCGAACTTGAAGAGGCTCTTGAAGACTTCTTTAAGAATTGAGTATTACGGTCGACGTGAAATCTTGCGCATAAGGTCATTGCGGTTGGTGCTGAACTCAAGGGTTTTCACTGCAATGGCATAGTTCTGCGGGTCTACACAGTCGTCATACGCATAGAGCAGAAAATCATATCGGTTGCTGTCAAAGGTGAATGTCTTGGCCATATCGGCTATCTGACGGGATGTGAGCAGGTTACCGCGTACAATCATTCTTGCCAGTTTGCCTCGTGAGGAATCAAAACTCTCGTTCTTGAGGGCCTTGATGATGGCATTCATCTCCGCATTGCCTGCCCTGCGGGCATAATCCCTGTCTCGGATATCGTCAATGGGGCTGTCCATCACGAACTTGATGATCTTTTCACGGCTTGAGCTGTAGTCAAGCGTTCCAAGCACGCGATAGAAGTTGTATCGGTCAACACAATTCACATATGCCTTCTTGAGGAACTTGATGCGGTTGCTGTCGTAATCGAATATAGCTGATATGCGTGCTATCTGTTCAACTGTCATGTAACCGCCTGTGCTGAATATCATATCGGCCATCTTGAGACGGTCAGAGTCATAACGTTCACGGTCGAATGCGCGGATGACTTCATTGTCAACGACCTTGATTACAGGTCTGCGCTTCTCAACAATCACTACGTCTTTATGATCTTGACGGCGAGAATTCCGTGGATCTATGTATCGGTCATCTCTGGGCTGTTCTGTACGGTCTCTGCGTACAACTCTGGACTGTGCCTGAACATTCTCTGCGGCGAGCAGAAGCGCTGCAACTGCTATGCCAATCATCATCACTTTCCGTTTCATCGTCGTAGTATTTAAATGTTTCAACTTTGTTCGGCTCTTTTTAGGAGCCTTCTACTATTAAGACGTAAGAAAACGCAAAATGTTAAATGATACAATTGGGGTCTGTCCCCTTTTGTGTCATTTTGCTACTACTTCACGCTCAAAGAAGTCCAGGAAGAAGGGCCAGTTGGGACCGGCTTCATGGCCGCCGTGATGCTGACGGTAGGTGAGACGTCCGTCCATCAGTCCGTTGTCCATTCCGGGGAACAGGTCTGTTCCTACACCCTTGTAACCGAACAGTTCATATACTGGCGATGCCTTTGAGGCCGATATGAACGAACCGACCACATCCTGCCATTTGTCGCCGTTCCAGCTGCCGGTGGAGATGAAGCAGGCGCGCGGGGCACAAAGGGCTATGAGTTCATGCTGGTCAACCGGAAGGTCATTCTCGGTATAAGGGTCTGTGCCGTATTTGATAAGGTTGCCGCATACCCAGTGGTACTCTTCATTTGAAACGATGTTGCCGATACTTTCACCGCAGTCACGACGCCATCCTGCTGCTCCGGCCTTACCTGATGAGGCTATGAATCCGGCGGCGATACGCTCCTCGAAGGCCATAGCCACAAGTGATGCCTTGCCGTAACGTGATACGCCTTCGATGGCGCACTTGGTGGCATCGAATGTCTTATCTGACTCAAAGTAGTCTATCAGACGTGATAGGCCCCAGCCCCAAGCGCGGAGTGAACCCCAGTCTGTAGGCTGACGGAACTCTCCCTTGTTGCAGAGTCCGATGATACCGTTGGTGAGTCCTGAGCCGGCATCGGCCTGGATGGATGAGGGGTTGATGGTGGCTGCTGCCCAACCGCGCTCTATTACCATCTGCTGCCAGGATTTGCTGTTGCCGCGCACGCGGGTGGGATCACCGCCTCCGAATCCGAACTCTATGATTACGGGCAGATTCTGTTTTCCTTCGGGATATACCACATTGGCCTGAATCTCTACGGTAATTGCGGGATAGCTGGAGTTGTCTACCACACCCTTTAGTGTGCGTACAACTACAGGTGTGCCGGCAAAATCCTTTTTCTCTTCATTGGTTACCTCCCATTTTACACCGGGAACATTGGCGGGGATACGGCCGTAGACATTGTCTTCAAACAGCTTTACAATCTCCGGACGGCGTACCTTTTTCCACATTTTGGCGTTCTTGACCTTCTTGCCGCTTTCTGTTACAAGAGGATCGGGGTAGAAGGGGTAGGGATTGGCGATAAGCTCGTCATAGTTGGGGTGTTTGCTTTCGTCCTGGCTGTTGGGCTGACGGCCTTCACGGGGCTGTCCTACACCGACTTTTGCCAGCATATCGGCATAATCGGCCGCAGCTATCTTTCTAAGGCTGTCTTGTGCGGCACGGTTGCCTCCGCCGCCAAACATGAATTGTGCACTCACTGAAAAAGGTATGCATGCCAATACGGCTACACCAAGGATATACTTCAAGTTTCTCATAAGCTGAAAACGTTTGTTTCCCCAAAGATAAATAAAAAAAGGTCATTCGGTTGCGAATGACCTTTTTGATATATGGATTTTTTTTACTTGTCAGTCTGGTTGTATGCGGCGTTGAGACCTTCCAGAACCTCTGCGGTGATGTTGAGAACCTGATCGGCAAACAACAGGCTGCTCTTGGTCATGATGAGGTTGTAGCCGTGAGTCTTGTTGTAATCCTTAATGAAACTGTCAACAACCTCGCTTACTTTCTGTGAGTTGGAAAGACCTTCATTGTCCAGTTCAACGCTATACTTCTGGGCTTTCTCCTGATAGGCCTGCTGTTTCTTGGCCAGACGGTTCTGCTCGGACTCAGCGCGTTCTCTTGATGAATATACGCCGTTCTCAAGTTTCTTTTGGAAGTCAGCGATATCTTTCTGGAGCTTGTTTGCCTCTTCGGCCAGGACAAGACGGTAATTCTCCTCCTTACGGGTCATCTCCTCAAGAAGGTCCTGATAGTAGGTGTAGTTGGCCAGGAGTGAGTCAACGTCAACATAGGCAATCTTGAGACCTGACACTGCGATGGGTGTCTGCTCCTGCTGAGCAGCGTTGTTTCCGGTAGTCTGCTGCTGGCACTGAGTAAAGCCAAGGACGGCAACTGCTGACAGGACAAATGATGAAACTGATTTGAAGTTCATATTGCTGTTGATTATTGTTTGCTTTTTTCATTTACGGCCAGAGGATTGTTTTTTCTGGCCTCTGCATCCTGTGATTCTACGCATCCTATGTTCCTTTTTCTCATGGCAGGATTCCGTCCTACGTGTATGTTGGGGAACTTGCCGTTCTTCTTTAGCAGTATGCTGATTGACAATAGGACTACTGCTGCAAGAAGGAAAAATGCTACTGTAAGAAACGTTTTCCACATATGCGGCGCGAAGTTATGGATTTTAGTTGAATTAATGCCAAGAATAATGTATTTTTGGAGTTGTTAAGAATTAGTAATAATAAGCTATTATACAAATATGGAAAAGATTGACTGGTCAAAGAGAGTGATGGATATCTTCCTGGAAATTTGTAAGATACCGCGTCCGTCGGGCAGGGAGGAAAAAATGGGTGAATACCTTATGGAATTTGCCACCGTACGCGGTCTGGCCGCAAAGAAGGACGATGTGGGTAATGTACTGATAAGCAAGCCTGCAAGTCCCGGTTTTGAGGGCAGACAGACTGTAATCCTTCAGGCACATCAGGATATGGTCTGTGAGAAGGATGCCACACTGGATCACGATTTCATGACCCAGCCTATTGAGACTTACGTAGAGGACGGTTGGCTCAAGGCCCGCGGCACAACTCTTGGAGCTGATGATGGCATGGGTATCGCAATGGCTCTTGCTGTTCTGGATAGTCCGGAGATTGAACACGGACCGGTGGAGTGTCTTTTTACAGTGTCCGAGGAAACAGGTTTGACCGGAGCCGAGAACCTCAAGCCGGGTATGATGAACGGTAAAATGCTCATAAACCTGGACTCGGAGGATGAGGGTGAGATATTTATTGGCTGTGCCGGCGGAATCAATACCAGTGTTGAGTTCGATTTCAAGCCCGAGGCTGTTCCGGCCGGTTATTTCTTTTTGCGAGTGGGTGTGGACAAGTTTCACGGCGGCCATTCGGGCGATGATATAGATAAGGGTTATGCAAATGCGAACAAGATTTTGGCACGTTTTCTGAATGCGGCTCAGGACAAGTATGACCTTAAGCTATGTTCAATCAGCGGTGGAAACCTTCATAATGCAATCCCTCGAGATGCAACAGCGGTGATTGCGGTTCCTTTTGCTGACCGTGAGAAGATTCGTGTGGATTTCAACGTTTTTGCATCGCAGATACAGGATGAGTATCATGTTACGGAGAAAGAGGCCAAATTCTTTATGGAGAGTACCGATGCCGTAGCAACTTGTATTGAGACGGCTGTTGCCCGTAATGTCATTCGCTCAGTTTTTGCCGTTTTCAACGGTGTTTTCAGCATGAGTATGGATGTTCCGGGGCTTGTTGAGACTTCTTCGAACCTTGCCAGGATACGCACCGATGAAAAAGGCAAGGTTACAATGCTTGCCAGCCAGAGAAGCTCGGTGGAATCGGCAAAATTTGCAGTTCAGGAGACTCTTGCCGCTTGCTTCCGTCTGGCCGGAGCAAAGGTGGAGCGTAATGACGGATATCCCGGTTGGGCTCCCAATCCCAAATCGGAGTTGTTGGATATTTCGGTACGCACGTATAAGGAACTGTTCGGTAAGGATCCCAAGGTCAAGGCAATTCATGCAGGTCTTGAGTGCGGTCTGTTCCTGACCTCTTATCCGGATCTGGATATGATCTCCATCGGCCCCACACTTCGCGGCGTACACTCACCTTCCGAGCGACTGGAGCTGGCTACCGTTCCGATGGTCTTTGATCACCTCCTGGCTATCCTCCGCACCATAAAATGATACAAAAGGGGACAGACCCCTTTTGTATCATTTTATAAGACCGGTGCGGTAGGCTTGGAGTAGGGCGCGGAGGTCTTCCACGCGGGACATCAGACGGCGGCCCTTATCGGTGTCGCGCACCAGAATCTGATTGTCCGAATACTCTACAACCTGCGTGGCGGCTATCACATCCATACCCTGAGCTATGGACTGTTGGATGGACTCAAACGGATGATGGCGTACCAGGCGCATTCCGTGTGAATTGTAAATCAGCGTGTAACCTGCTATTCCGGTCTTCTGATGATAGACCTTTGAGAATCCTCCGTCAATCACCAGCAGGCGTCCGTCGGCTTTGATAGGACTCTCTCCGCTGGATTCCTTTACGGGGATGTGGCCGTTTATTATGTGTGCATGATCAAGTTCTGTTATTCCGAATTCGCGCAGTATCATCTCGCAGATGTCGCGGCGGTTCTTGAGGCGGTAGTAGTTTCCCTTCTCCTCATGATGAGTCTCTTTGTCGGCAATGAAATAACGTTCAAACGTGGCCATGCGTTTCTTGTCGAATGGAGGCGATACAGGTCCGCACCAAAGATACCAGAAAAGGTCCTGCCCGTACTGTTTCAATGGGTCGTCGTCCGATGCATAATACGCGGTACGGACTAATTTGTCTATAGTATCGAACAACTCCTTACCTTTATAATTAACACCCTGTATGTTCATTGAGGCCAGCGTTCCGTCCTCGTTCAGAGGCACACTGCCGTGATAGAGCAGGTTGTTGTTGTGCACCAGATAGAGCGATCCGTGCTCAAAGAGGCAATCCACGTGACGGGCAAGCGCCTTGCTGTTGCAGAAACTGTGCGTCAGGCGGTCTATCACGTTCTGCTCGGCCGATGTAAGCCTATAAGGATCAGCCGGGTCAATGGTGGGGAAGTTGGTATCGAGCAACTGATACTCACGGCCGTCAATGTTTATCACTCCGCTTTTGAAATCAATCTTGTCCAGCAGGTTGCGGTGCTCCATCTGGAACTCAGGATGGCGGCCGATGACCGCCGCCTCGATCTTGAACTGGATTATGGCGATGGCCTTGTGCATCTGCGACAGCAGGTCCATCTGCGGGAGGTCCTCAACGGGGGTGTCATCGGTCTTGACGGGAATGAACAGCGTGCAGGGGTCATCGGCATAAGTCTGCATGGCGAATGTGGCCAGCGGCAGCAGGTTGATGCCGTAACCGTCCTCAAGCGTGGTCATGGCTGCGTATTTGAGGCTGTTGCGCACTACGTTGGCCACACAGGCGGCGCTGCCGGTGGCGGCTCCCATCCATACTACATCATGGTTGCCCCATTGGATGTCAAAATCGCGGTAGTTACAGAGCATATCCATTATGCGGTGGGCGCCGGGACCGCGGTCATAGATATCGCCGATTATATGAAGCTGGTCTATCACAAGGCTGCGGGTAACATCGGCTATGGCGGTTATGAAATGACTTGCGCGTCCGGTGCTGACTATCGTATCTACTATGGCTTTCAGGTAGTTATGCTTGGAGCTAAATGTGCCGCGGGTCTCGTGCATGAGCTCCTCTATTATATATGCATAGTCCTTGGGCAGGGCCTTGCGCACTTTGGAGCGGGTGTAGCGCGATGCAACGCGGGTGAGTACGGCAATCATCCGCATCAGGGTTATCTTGTACCATTTGTCCAGGTCGTCGTTTTCGGTCTTGATGGCACGCAGTTTTGCCTCGGGGTAGCTTATCAGAGCGCTCAGGGTACGTTTGTCATCCACGCTCAGCTCATCACCGAAAACCGCCTCTATCTTTTGCTGTATCACGCCCGATGCGGATCGCAGAACGTAATCAAAAGCATCGTATTCACCGTGGATATCGGTCACAAAATGCTCGGTGCCCTTAGGCAGGTTAAGGATTGCCTCCAGGTTTATTATTTCGGTCGATGCCGCCGCGATTGACGGGAAACTCTTGGCCAGCAACTGCAGGTATTCTATACTCCTCTCCATAGTCCTGATATGTTATTACGCAAAATTAATAAAAAATGTACAATTAGGGACTTACCCCTTTTGTGCGTTTTTGTACTTTTGTCCCGTCATAACATCTTACGGAAGGCTTTTTGTGATAAGGAACAGGGGTAAAAGGTTATCAGCCATTGTGTTGCTGGCGGTATTTGTGCAGGCGCTGCTGCTTGCATCGTTTCACCGTCACCAGCCTGTTCCTCCGCATAACTCCGTCTGTGAGATAAGCGAGGGACACAGTTCCCATTACATCTTTATAAATCATGACGGAATTGATGACTGCCGGATATGCCGATTCATTTCTGCTGTCCAATTGGAGATCACTCCCACGGCGCAGTCAGCCATTTCCGTAAGTTCAGTTGTTGACTGCCCTGCCGTTCCCGTCAGCCTGCAAGCAGTTTATCAGGGCCGATCCAAATCCCGTGCTCCTCCAGTAGTATCTTGCTGATAATCAGAGAGAATGGGCTATTTGTATAAATAGTCCTCATATTCCATTATTAATCAAGATACTATAATCCACAATGAAAAGAAATATTATCATTGCGGCTGTGCTGTGCATAGCAGCGCATACTGCCGCATATTCACAAGACAGTACCGATATATTCTATAAACACCTCAAACTCGATGAAATCACGGTTACGGGCCTGACCGGAACCAGCCGTCTGAGCCAGACCCCGTCGGCCATAAGCGTGGCCGATGCACAGACGCTCAAGGGCAGGGCATCGGCCAATATCATAGATGCGATAGCAACCATACCCGGAGTGAGTCAGGTGACCACCGGCAGTGGTATCTCCAAGCCTGTCATTCGCGGCATGGGATACAACAGGGTCATCCTTTTGGCCGACGGAATAAGGCAGGAGGGCCAGCAGTGGGGCGATGAACACGGAATCGAGGTGGATGCCGAGACCGTGGGCAGTGCCGAGATTCTGAAAGGTCCGGCCAGTCTCATGTACGGGTCCGATGCGCTGGCGGGAGTAATCATTCTCAACCCCAATCCGTTTCCGGACCCCGGCGCAATCCAGGGCGAAGTAACGAGCGAGTATCAGACCAACAGCGGCCTGGTTGCCTATTCTGTACATCAGAGTGGCAACCGCGGCGGAACCGTTTGGGACGTTCGTTTTACCGATAAGTACGCACACGCATTCCGCAACGCTGCCGACGGGCTTGTGCCGGGTACTCAGCTGAGGGAGCGTGCGGCCAGCGGCAAGGTGGGCCTGGACCGCGACTGGGGATTCTCACGCCTTACGTTGGGCTATTACCATCTTACTCCGGGCATGACCGAAGGTTATGAGGACGGAGAGTCAGAACTTGAAGGTCCCACCGGTTATGCCGTTGAACTGCCGTTCCAGCAGGTACATCACTACAAGGTGGTGCTGGACAATTCATTCATTATTGGCCAAGGGAGCATGAAACTGCTTATCGGCCTGCAACAGAACCGCCGTCAGGAGTTTGAGGAGGAGGCCGATGAGGCTGAACTTGATTTCAAACTCTCAACCATGAATTATGATCTGCGCTACACCACCGATGAGTTTGCCGACGGATGGCGTTTGGCGGCAGGCGTGGGCGGTATGTACCAAGAGAGTGACAATCTTGGTGAGGAGGTGCTCATTCCTGCATACCGACTGTTTGATGCCGGTCTGTTCGTTACAACTACAAAGAACTGGGACCGCTTTACGCTTGCCGGAGGCGTCAGGGCCGATATGCGCCATCTGAACAGCCTTTACCTGGAGGATAAGTTCGATGCGTTTGAGCGTGACTTTACAGGAGTGACTGGTAGCATCGGTCTGGTTTATTCGCCGGCCAGGAGCCTGAATCTGAGGGCGAATGTGGCACGCGGATTCCGTGCCCCAAACTTGAGCGAGCTGGCATCGAACGGCGTACATGAGGGAACAGTACGTTATGAGAAGGGTAACAATCGGCTTGATCCCGAATTCAGCCTGCAGGGTGATCTGGGTGCCGATTTTCAGTTGCAGTACGTGTCTCTGACTGCAGCTCTGTTCTGCAACCGCATAGACGACTACATTTACGCCTTGCGGACAGGTAATGTTATTGAGAGCTATGACGAGTACCTTTATGATGCCACCGATGCGCTGCTGTACGGTGCGGAATTTGCGGCCGATTGTCATCCGTTCCACGCCCTGCATCTGGGGACTGATTTCTCATACGTGCGTGGAAGGTTCCAGTCAAGTGACATGCCGCTTATCCCTGCGCCAAAGTTGTGTGCCGAGGTGAAATGGGAGATTACCCATTCGGGCAAGATATTGAACAACAGCTATCTGTCCGTGCGTGCCGACCACCATTTCAGGCAGGATCATTATCTGCATGGAACCGAGACTGCAACCGATGCTTATTTGCTCGTGGGGGCATCGGCCCATACGGATATTATGTGTAAGGGCAAATGTGTGGCTCAACTCACTCTTATTGCTGATAATCTGACAGATAAGGTGTATGTTGACCATCTGAGCCGCCTCAAGTACGTGGGCATCCGCAATCCCGGATGCAACATTACCCTGAAGCTCAATATCCCGCTCTGATGCAAAAGTGACGCAAAGGGAAACGACCCCAATGCGGCGTTACGCTCCAATCAGGGCGCAAAAACTTTCCAGGTGGAAAAATATTTTTTTCCAGGTGGAAAAATATAATTCTCCAGTTAGAGCGTAAATTATTGTTCCCAAAAGGATATATTTGTAATCAGAACCAACCTTTATTGCTTTGAGAAAAAATATATTATTTGCGTTTGCACTTGTCATCCCGATTGCTGTGAATGCCCAGGATGGCAGATTGGAGATCAATGCCGGCTTTTCAACACCAGGATTAGCTTCAGTGATCGACAGGGATTCATGGGATCCGTTTCCCTACTATTACACCTATAGAGATGTCGAATTGAGTTCTCTTGAAGAAAGTACACATAATTCTACTATCTATCCCAGCGTGTCAGCGGAGTTTTCTTATAAACTTGCCGACGCCGGCTTTTTCAGACGCCTGGATCTGGTAGGGTATATCGGCTATCATGTGGCTAGATTTGAGGAAATTGATATTACTTCAAACACCAGTACCAAAGAGACTACTCATAAGGTTGACATGCTTCTGGGAGTCCGATACAACATAATCAAGACCTCTTATTTCAATATGTACACCCAATATCTTGCAGGAGGTTACTTAGGAGGTAAATCCCGCTTTTGGACCTTGTCAGATTTTAATGACGGTGATGGTGTGTCAACAATTCAGTTAACCTATCTGGGTTTCAGAATAAAGCTGGGCCGAAGGGAGAGTAAGTTGGGAGCTATGGTAGAACTGGGATACGGTTCGGAATATGCGGCAGATATCATACCTGTGATTCCAGGTGTCAGAACAGGTCTAAGCTATAAATTCTGATTGTTATGAAAAAGATTGCATTATATATGTTAATGGCCATCATGGCTTTTTCATCCTGCAGGGGACACGAATTTGACACTAAGGAAGAATTGGAGGATTTGTCTTATAGTTGGGCATCGAAATATGTGGGACAACCTTTGAGTAACCGGATATTTGCCTCTGATACTATTAAAGGTTATTATGATAAACATGAGTTTATCGTAAATACACAGTTGAGCGACTCTTTATCATCGGTTTTTATATTCAGATACAACAATACTGATGGTGACTCAGTAAACGTTACCTCCAGATTCCTTCAGGTTCATGATTCGGTCGTAGTGACTGTGGACGGTTACAGGTACTCCAAGAAGTTTTGGGCGCATTTGTTTACCGTTGATCCGGGCATTATCAATTTTGAGGGTAAATTCCACATTGATTTCTATGAGACAGACGAGACGACCCCTTGGGCATGCTCAGAGATTGTCTATCACAGGGATACCGTTTACAATTTTTACTACTATACCGATAAACCAGTCATCACTTGGTACTGACATGGTACTTTGATAAAGTATTTTTGTGCGAAACCTAATTAACCAACATATGAAAGCATTGTTTATTGGCGGAACCGGAACAATCAGTTCCGCAATCACGCGGCAGCTGGCCGCTCAGGGCTGTGAGCTCTATCTTCTTAACCGCGGTAACCGCAGTGACCGCGTTCCTGGGAACGTAAAGGTGTTGAAGGCCGATATCAACAACGATGAGGCGGGTGTGGCTGCACTCATCAAGGATATGACCTTTGATGTGGTGTGTGATTTCATCGGATTCGTGCCAGAGCAGGTGGAGCGTGACTACCGTCTGTTCAAGGGCAAGACCAAACAGTTCATGTACATCAGTTCGGCATCGGCCTACAACAAATGGC
This sequence comes from Bacteroidaceae bacterium, assembly GCA_045534785.1. GTDB lineage: Bacteria > Bacteroidota > Bacteroidia > Bacteroidales > Bacteroidaceae > Colenecus. The sequence goes on from JAZSKJ010000009.1 coordinate 29,757, forward strand.
CGGCAAGCGCTGTGATTACTGAGGGTACATCACTTGCCAACCCGTTCTGGGATTACTCCCGTAACAAGATTGCGTGCGAGGATTTCCTGATGCGAATGTACCGCGAGAACGGATTCCCGGTAACCATTATCCGTCCCAGTCATACTTACGATGAGCGTGCGGTTCCTCTTGCAGTTCACGGCCCCAAAGGCAGCTGGCAGGTGGTAAAGCGTATCATGGAGGGCAAGCCGGTCATCATTCAGGGTGACGGCACATCGCTCTGGACCATTACCTGCAACGAGGATTTTGCCCGCGGTTTCATCGGCCTTATGGGTAATGAGCGTGCTATTGGTGAGGCTTTTCAGATTACGACCGATGTATCAATCACATGGAACCAGATCTATCAGATAGTAGCCAAGCATCTGGGTGTGGAATTGCATCCGTATTATGTATCGTCACAGTATCTGATTGACGTAGCGCCATACAATTATACAGGTGAACTGTGGGGAGACAAGGCGCACACCGTGCTGTTTGACAACAGCAAGCTTAAGCGCGCCGTGCCAGGATTCTGTGCCACAATCACACCTGAGCAGGGAATTTCCCGCACTCTGGATTACGTCCTTGCACACAAGGAGTGCCAGATTGAGGATCTGGAATTCGATGCCTGGTGCGATCGCGTGATTGCTGCCCTGGAGCAGTCCAAACGCTCGTTTAAGTAAAAATAGTACAAAAGGGGACTGTCCCCAATTGTACTATTTTTAGAGGAGACCCTTTGAGGAGGGAAGGGTGTAGTTGCTGATGTCGCGGCGGACTGCGGATTTCAGGGCGCGGGCAAAGGCCTTGAAGATGGCCTCGATCTTGTGGTGCTCGTTGTCGCCCTGGGCCTGGATGTTCAGGTTCATTGCGGCGGCGTCGCTCAGGGACTTGAAGAAGTGCAGGAACATCTCGGTGGGCATCTCGCCAATCTTTTCACGCTTGAATTCGGCGTTCCAGACCAGCCAGCTGCGGCCTCCGAAATCCAGCACTACCTGAGCCATGCAGTCGTCCATGGGTAGGGCGAAGCCGTAGCGCTCTATGCCACGTTTGTCACCCAGGGCCTTGCGGATGCACTCTCCAAGCACGATTCCGGTATCCTCGATGGTGTGGTGTTCATCTACATAGAGGTCTCCCTTTACCTTGATAGTCAGGTCCATACCTCCGTGACGGCCAATCTGCTCCAGCATGTGGTCAAAGAATCCCAGACCGGTGCTGATATCGCACTTACCGGTTCCGTCTATATTGAGCTCTACAAGTATATCAGTCTCTTTTGTTGCACGGTGGGCCGATGCACGGCGGTCTCCAGCAAATATGTACTCGGCTACCTTCCACCAATCGGAGGTGCAGAGGGTGCAGACGGACTTCAAATCGTCCGATAAGCCATCGGCACTGTCCTGCAGCAGGATGGCGCGGCAGCCAAGGTTGAGGGCCAGCTCCACATCGGTGGCGCGGTCTCCAATGACGTAACTGGAGGCCAGATCATATTCATCGGTCATATACTTACCGAACATTCCGGTGCCGGGCTTGCGGGTGGGGGCGTTGTCCTGCGGGAAGTGGCGGTCTATGAGGATGTCATCGAACTCCACGCCTTCTCCCTTCAATGTGTTGAGGATGAAGTTGTGGGTGGGCCAGAAGTCCGCTTCGGGGTACGATGAGGTGCCCAGTCCGTCCTGATTGCTGGCCATAACGAACTCAAAGTCAGTGTGCTGGCGTAGGAATGTTAGGCTGCGGAATACTCCGGGTACAAACTGCAGTTTGTCAAAGCTGTCAAGCTGCTCGTCGGACGGCTCTGCTATTATGGTTCCGTCGCGGTCTATGAATAACACCCTCTTTTTCATATCATTAGTATTTTGATAATGCTTCCAATAATGCGTTGTTCTCGGGTACTGTGCCGATGGTTATGCGCAGGCTGTTACCGCACAGGGCAACCTTGCTGCGGTTGCGGACAATGATGCCCTGCTCAACCAGATAGTTGTAGGTGGCGGCGGCATCCTTTACGCGGGCCAGGAAGAAGTTGGCATCGGACGGATAGACCTTGATGCAGCAGTCAAGACGTGCAAACTCCTTCATCAGGCGGGTACGCTCCTTAAGGATAGACTCAACCCATCCCTTTACGCGGGCGTGTTGCATAACCTCCTCCATTGCGCGCTGCTGTGTGAGCAGGTTGATGTTGTAAGGATACTTTACCTTATTCATGATGCCTATTATCTGGGGCTGGGCAAATGCCATTCCCAGACGGATTCCGGCCATTCCCCATGCTTTGGAGAAGGTCTGGAGGACCACCAGGTTGGGGCGCTCAGAAAGTTGCTGCAGATAAGACGGCACGCCTGCAAAGTCAATGTAGGCCTCATCCACAATCACTATTCCTTCAAAGCTGTCCAGCACCTTGTCAATCACCTTGCGGTCTATGTTGTTACCGCTGGGATTGTTGGGCGAGCAGAAGAACACCAGCTTGGTGTTGTTGTCTATGGCTGTCAGGAGCTTGTCGGCACTGGGCTGGAAGTTGTCGTCCAGCAGCACGCGGCGGTACTCAACGTCGTTGATATCGGCACAGACACCGTACATTCCGTAGGTGGGCTCTATTGCTACTGCGTTGTCCACTCCGGGACGGCAGAATATGCGGAACATCAGGTCTATGGCCTCATCGCTGCCGTTGCCAAAGAATATTGTGTCTTCGGATACGCCCTTTATGGCGCAGATACGGGTCTTGAGTTCACGCTGCAACGGGTCGGGGTAACGGTTTACCGGGTTGTTGTAGGGGTTCTCATTGGCGTCCAGGAACACCTTGGCCTCGTGCCCTTTGTACTCGTCTCGGGCCGATGTGTAGGGGCTCAGGCTCCAGATATTGGGTCTTACCAGTTCTTGTAACGGTTTCATAGTTCTTTCAATCTCACTGTTACTGCGTTCTTGTGCGCATCCAGATACTCGCCGGCAGCCATAGTCTCGATAACCGGACCTAGGGTTTTGAGGCCCTCACGTGAGAGCTGCTGAAAGGTAATCTTGCGCATAAAGCTGTCAATGTTCACGCCTGAGTACGCTTTTGCATAGCCGCTGGTGGGCAGAGTGTGGTTGGTGCCCGATGCATAATCGCCTGCGCTCTCGGGTGACCAGGGGCCTATGAACACACTGCCTGCGTTGACCACGCGCTCAGCCAGTTCATTAGCGTTTGCGGTCTGTATGATCAGGTGCTCGGGGGCATACTCATTGGTCATCTCAATTATCTCATCGTCATCACGGAGCAGTATCATGCGGCTGTTGCCGAGTGATGCCTGAGCAATCTCGTTGCGGGGCAGCAGGGCAATCTGACGGTCAACCTCGGCCTGCACCTTATTAATAAGGTCTGCCGATGTAGTGAGCAGTATCACCTGGCTGTCACGTCCGTGCTCGGCCTGCGATAGCAGATCGGCTGCTACGAATGCGGGGTTAGCATCGGCATCGGCTATAACCTCAACTTCCGATGGGCCGGCGGGCATATCGATTGCTACGTCCTTGAGTGATACTATCTGCTTGGCGGCGGTAACATAGGGGTTGCCGGGGCCGAATATCTTGGAGACCTTGGGTACGCTCTCGGTGCCGTATGCCATTGCGGCTATGGCCTGTGAACCGCCCAGTTTGAAGAATCGGTTTACACCTGCCACCTGAGCGGCGTAAAGTATTGCGGGATTGACCTTTCCGTCACGTCCCGGAGGTGTGCAGAGAACTATCTCCGTGCAGCCTGCGGTGCGGGCGGGGATGGCCAGCATCAGCACAGTAGAGAATAGTGGGGCTGTACCGCCCGGGATATAGAGACCTACCTTGGTGATTGGCACCGCTTTTTGCCAGCAGGTTACGCCGGGGGTGGTCTCAACCTTGCTCAATTTTGGCAGTTGGGACTTGTGGAACTTGCGAATGTTTTCGGCAGCGCGGTCAATTGCGTCGCGCAGTTGAGCCGGTACCATGGCTACGGCTTCATCAAGTTCAGTCTGGGTTACGGCCAGTGAGTCAAGAGCCACCTTATCAAACTGCAACTCGTAATCCTGGAGTGCCTTGTCACCGCCCTTGCGAACTGTATCAAGTACAGCCTGGACACGCTCGTAGAGTCCCTCTACGCTCAGCGCGGGACGGGAAAGGAGTTCTTTCCATTCAGACTTATTCGGGTATTTTACTATCTTCATTTTTTGGGTTAGAGAATCATTTTTTCAATGGGGAGAACCAGGATGCCCTCGGCACCGGCGGCCTTGAGTTTACCGATTATTTCCCAGAAACGTTTCTCATCCAGTACGGTGTGTACAGAACTCCAGCCCTTGGTTGCCAAAGGCATAACAGTGGGGCTCTTGATGCCGGGAAGTTCGGCCAGAACCTCGCTCATGCGGTCATCGGGCACGTTCATCATTATGTATTTCTTGCCCTGGGCGGCCTTTACGGCATCAAAGCGGAACAGCAGTTCCTCCAGGATGGCTTTCTTTTCGGCATCAAGTGCCGGATTGCCAATTAGAAGTGCCTCGGACTGCATGACAACCTCAACCTCACGGAGGTTGTTGCTGACCAGTGTTGAGCCTGAACTTACTATGTCGAATATGGCATCGGCCAGACCTATGCCTGGAGCAATTTCAACTGATCCGGTAATTACATGTGTCTCGGCCTTGATACTTTTCTCCTTGAGGAATTTGTTCAGAATACCAGGATAGGAGGTGGCAATCTTTTTGCCGTTGAACCACTCAAGGCCTTGGTAATCAATGGCCTTGGGGATAGCAAGAGAGAGGCGGCAGCGGCTGAACCCCAGGCGCTTGATGATATCGGCCTTCTCCTGACGCTCCACGAACTCGTTCTCGCCTACGATGCCTACATCGGCCACACCGCCAGCAACAGACTGCGGTATGTCATCGTCACGCAGGAACAGGACCTCGACCGGGAAGTTTCCGGCCTGAACCAGAAGCGTGCGTTTTGATACTCCCAGGCTGATTCCTGACTCCTGGAGCAACTGCATTGTCTCGTCGTATAACCGACCTTTTGATTGTACTGCAATTCTTAGCATATCATAAAGTGTTTTAATTCTTGTAACTAAAAAGAGGCTCACCGTGCACCGGCAAGCCTCTTGTATATTTATACATCAATTATAGCCTACCGATCAGGATCTGCAGGTATGATGATGGTGATATGATACTGTATAACGTTTCATTTCAGTTGCAAAGGTAAGCTCCTTTTTTGTATTGTGCAAGTCAAAGGCTGATTTTTATGCATTTAAGAAGGTATGCCGCCGCAGGCGCTGATTTGGCTGGCTAATAAAAAAGGTGTAACTTTGTGCCCGATATTTAATTAGGTCGCTATCATAAGGCGCGACGTTTGCAATGCAGGAAACAAAATACAACGGGCCTGAGATGAATGCCAAGAAAGTTATAGTACTTCTTGCGACTGCAGCCCTGATTCTTACCCTTTTCCTCACCAGAACCAGTAAGCGGGATCCGGTGGCCGATATCCCTGCCGAGGAAGAGGTTCAGGTGGTTTCCCCGCAGTTTGTATATATATCACCTTATGATTCCCTGTTCCGTCTTTACGCCGATAGTATATATGATTGGAAGATGCTTGCTGCCATAGCTTACGTTGAGTCCAAGTTCGATACTACCGCCCGTTCACACCGCGGTGCCCAGGGACTGATGCAGATCATGCCTGCCACATATCGTCATACACTGGCCAAGATGGGAGTGCCTGACACCATGTCCCAGAGTGTTGAGCTGGACATAATGGTAGCAGTCCGATACATGAATGATCTGGGTAAACTGTTTGACTTTATAAATGACTCAGAGAGAATCAATTATATATTAGGAAGTTACAACGGTGGTTCCAACCATATTTTTGATGCAATGCGTATAGCTCGCAAGAAAGGCATAAACCGTTATTCATGGAGTAGTCTGACCCCGGTGCTAAGATCGTTGTCTGACCCTGAGGTATATAATGACAGTGTATGCCAGTACGGAGCTTTTGATGCAACCGAGACATTGAATTATGTAAGACGTGTAACACGTAAATACAATGAATACAAAAGCAAGGAACTTATGTTCCAAGCCTTAGAAAAACTAGCAGACAATTATAAGGAATGAGATACATAATCACGATTGACCAGCGCACTTCATCATCAAAGGCGCTGTTGTTTGACGAGAAACTGAATCTGATTGACCACAAGATAATCCCTCACAAGATCAATCACCCCAAGGAAGACTGGGTTGAGGCCGATGCAGAGGAAATCTACACGAATACCGTGGCTGCCATCAAACAACTGGATCTTCCCCAGTTTGAAGGTAACGAATACTCCATATCAATGGTCAACCAGCGCGAGACCGTAGTGGTATGGGACAAGAATACCGGCAAGCCCGTCTATCCCGCGGTGATGTGGCAGTGCCGTCGCGGCGCCACATTCTGCCAGGAACTGATAGACAAGGGTTACGAGACTACAATAAAGGAGCGTACGGGTCTTATTCCCGATACATACTTTAGCGGTAGCGGTGTGAAGTGGATTCTTGACAATATTCAGAGTGTAAGGGAACGCGCCGAAAGGGGAGATATCCTTATGGGTACCATTGATACATGGCTCATTTGGAAACTTACCGGCGGAAAGTCTCACGTGACCGATTACTCCAACGCATCCCGCACGCTACTTTTCAATATCAACTCCCTGGAGTGGGATCCCGATATCTTGAGGGTATTCACAATTCCAGCTCAGATGCTACCTGAGACGAAGCCGTCGGACAGTGTATTCGGTGAGACCGATGTGGAAGGCCTTCTGCCCAAACCGGTGCAGATAGCAGGAGTGCTGGGCAATTCGCACGGTGCTCTGGTCGGCCAGCTCTGCTTTGAGCCGGGTGAGGGAAAGACTACATACGGTACAGGTTCTTCAATTATGTTCAATGTAGGCGAGAGCCCCGTAACTGCACCCAATGGAATGGTCTGTTCGGTGGGTTATTCAATGTTTGACCACAACTACTATGTGCTTGAGGGCCACGTCCATTCATCGGGTGCGGTTCTTGACTGGATAACCGATAACCTGCGTCTGGTAGACTCAAATGAGGATACACAGGTGCTGGCACAGAGCGTTTCAGGCAATGGCGGCGTCTATTTTGTTCCTGCATTCAACGGACTCGGCTGTCCATGGTGGGTGCCCGAAGCCAAGGCTATGATAACAGGATTGACAATGCAGACTACACGTGCCCATGTGGTACGCGCCGCACTTGAGTCAATAGCATATCAGGTGGCCGATGTGGTGGAACTTGCCATGCGTGACCTGACCACTCCTCTGCGTGAACTCTCAATTGATGGCGAATCTGCCAGGAATGACTTCCTGATGCAGTTCCAGGCAGATATACTGGGATTTCCGGTCAAACGTTTGGGCCTGGAAGAGGCATCGGGTCTTGGATCGGCTATACTTAACTGCTGCGCATGTGGAATCTATACCTCAGTGCAGGAGATAAAGGAGGTGCGTAAGATAAGTGAGATATGTCTTCCGGAGATGAAACCCGATGAGCGCATCCGCAACCGTCAAGGCTGGTTGCAGGCAGTTCACGCCGTTATGCTCACCGCAAAACACTGAATGCGCGGGCAATCTCCCGTTTGTCCTCGTTTTCTTTAATTGATTGGCGTTTGTCATACTCGTGCTTACCTTTGGCGAGCGCGATGACCAGTTTTGCCAGCCCTTTTTCACCGATGAAAAGGCGGGTTGGGACAATGGTGAAGCCTGGATTCTTGCTGTCGGCGGCGAGTTTGCGGAGTTCCTTCTTTGTGAGCAGGAGCTTGCGGTCACGCTTGGCTTCATGATTGTTGTAGGAGCCGAATGCATACTGTGCTATATGCATTCCTTTTACCCACAACTCTCCGTTTATGAAGGTGCAGTAGCTGTCGGCCAGGCTGGCTTTTGAGTCGCGGATGGATTTTATCTCCGTTCCGGTGAGCACAATGCCGGCTGTCCAGGTGTCAAGCAGCTCGTAATCAAACGTGGCTCGCTTGTTCTTGATGTTTACGTTCTTGGAAGCAGTACGCTTGGCCATTTGGTATGATCAGAAATCCAATGTTATGACGGTTGATACCGGCAGACCGGGAACGGGACGCAGGTATGGGATGTTCTTTCCGTCCTTGTCAAACACCTTGCTGTTCTTGGCGCGGACGGTATCAGGAGTTGTTACCGTTACCACAATCTTTTCCTGTTGGAGCCTGTCCATTCTGGCCAGGATAGTATCCCTCAAGACCTGTTCCTGAGGTGTGGCGGCAGAATCACGGATTGATGAAATGTCATAGCACAGCAACTTCTGGGCATAGTTCGGATTCAGGCTTACGTCACAATCGGGTATATCGGAATAAAGTTTCAGTATAAGGGTGTCACCGCTGAAATCTACAGGATAGAGGTAATAATTGGCCTTGGAGGTCTCACGCGGTACAAAACATACCGGAGCAATGTTGATAAGGTGACCCTCACTCCATATGGACGGGTAGATGAGTGAACTCATATCAAACTTGGCAAAATAATAGAAAAAGTTGAGCGTGTCATTTGGATGAGCTTTTTCAATGCTTCGGATCTTGATGGGAAGCGCCTCGTTAAGGGTCAGTTTGTTGTTGTTCATGGAACCTACGGCTTTAAGCGTAATGCTGGTCCTTAAACGGTCACCGTCTTTGAAATTGAAACGTGCCATATCAGCGGAGTCCTTGACGTTTTCAAAACTGAAGGTTTCGTGAAGATAATCGGTATTGAAAACGGGCTTGCCTTTTACGATTTTGACAGTTCCGATGCGGAAGAAAGTCTCAGTGTAAGTAGATGGCTCCAGCGGCTCGCATGACAGTATCATGGCCGATGTGATACACAATGCAAACAATGTGCGGATTACGTTTCTTTTCATAGCGGTTGATGTTTTCGGTTTTTTTCAACCGCAAATTTATGAAAGATAACACAAGTTCTGCTCATTAAAAACGAAAAAAGAGTATTTTTGCATCCTGTTAAGAATTCATCTTAAAAAACCATATTCCATTTATGATTTACTCAAAAGAAGTTGAAAACATGTGCGTGGTCCAGAAAGGTCCCAAGCACGGTCCCGCTCCCATTCCGGAAGAGGGTAAGTGGATTAAGGCCAAGGAGATAAAGGATATCTCAGGCTATACCCACGGTATTGGTTGGTGCGCTCCCCAGCAGGGTGCATGCAAACTGTCTCTGAACATCAAGAACGGTATCATCGAGGAGGCTCTCGTTGAGACTATCGGTTGCTCAGGTATGACTCACTCAGCCGCTATGGCTGCCGAGATTCTTCAGGGCAAGACTCTGCTTGAGGCTCTGAACACTGACCTGGTATGCGACGCTATCAACACCGCCATGCGCGAGTTGTTCCTGCAGATCGTTTACGGCCGTTCACAGAGCGCTTTCTCAGAGGGTGGTCTGATTGTAGGTGCCGGTCTGGAAGACCTTGGCAAGGGTCTGCGCAGCCAGGTAGGTACAATGTACGGCACCAAGGCCAAGGGTGTTCGCTACCTTGAGATGGCCGAGGGTTATGTAAACCGCATCGCTCTTGACAAGGACGATCAGGTTTGCGGTTATGAGTTCATCAACTTTGGTAAGCTCATGGATGAGATCAAGAAGGGTACCGATGCCAACGAGGCACTGAAGAAGGTTACTTCAACCTATGGACGCTTCAGCAAGGAGGCCGGTGCAGTTAAGTTTATTGACCCCCGTAAAGAATAAGGAGATACTACTATGATTAGAGAAGTCAAGTTCGAATCACAGGATCGCCGCATGAAGCAGATCCTCGCTGCTCTTAACGAGCATGGAATCTCCTCAATAGAAGAGGCTAACAAGATTTGTGACAGCTACGGCATCGATCCTTACAAGGCTTGTGAGGAGACTCAGCCTATCTGCTTTGAGAACGCCAAGTGGGCTTACGTAGTAGGTTGCGCCATCGCTCTCAAGGAGGGTGAGAAGACCGGTGACAAGAGCGCTGTAAAGGCTGCCGAGAACATCGGTATCGGCCTGCAGAGCTTCTGCATTCCCGGTTCTGTAGCCGATGACCGTAAGGTTGGTCTTGGCCACGGTAACCTGGCTGCCCGTCTGCTGTCTGAAAAGACTCAGTGCTTTGCATTCCTTGCCGGTCACGAGAGCTTCGCTGCCGCTGAGGGTGCCATCAAGATTGCCGCTAAGGCCGATAAGGTTCGTAAGCAGCCCCTGCGCGTTATCCTGAATGGTCTGGGCAAGGATGCCGCACAGATCATAAGCCGCATAAACGGTTTCACATACGTTCAGACCAAGTTTGACTACTATACCGGTAAGCTCAAGGTGGTTAAGACCATTCCTTACAGCGACGGTCCCCGTGCCAAGGTTAAATGCTACGGTGCCGAAGATGTCCGTGAGGGCGTAGCCATCATGTGTAAGGAGGGCGTTGACGTATCTATCACTGGTAACTCAACCAACCCCACACGTTTCCAGCACCCTGTTGCAGGTACTTACAAGAAGGAGCGTGTACTGGCCGGCAAGCCTTATTTCTCAGTAGCATCAGGTGGTGGTACAGGCCGTACCCTGCATCCCGATAACATGGCAGCAGGTCCCGCTTCATACGGTATGACCGACACCATGGGTCGTATGCACTCAGATGCTCAGTTTGCAGGTTCATCTTCAGTTCCCGCACACGTTGAGATGATGGGTTTCCTGGGTATCGGTAATAACCCGATGGTAGGTTGCTCAGTTGCTTGCGCCGTTGACGTAGCTCAGGCTCTCGCTTCAAAGAAGTAAAAACAGTACAAAAGGGGACAGACCCCTTTTGTATCATTTCTCAAAAAAAGACCGGCTCGGTTGAGTCGGTCTTTTTTGTTTAGTCAACCAGACAGGCATCAAGCTCTTTTTTGATGTAGGCTTTGTCCAGGTTTTGGCCGATGAAAACGAGCTTTTGCATCCGGTCGCCGTAGATTTCGTCCCAATCGGCAGCCAGGGTGGGATCGGATCGGAGCATGTTGGCCAACTGGTTCTCGGGCATGGTGGCGTACCACTGTCCGGCGTTCTTGAGTGACATTTGCTTTCCGGCCTGTTCAAATAGGTAACAAATGTCGAATTCATCGGTGAAATAGCACATTCCTTTAGTGCGGATGACTCCTTTTGGCCACTTCTTTGATACGAACCAGTCAAATCTGTTCAGGTCCATGGGACGGCGTGCATAATATACGTATGTACCGATGCCGTATTCCTCAACCTCACCGCCTTCGTGATCGTGGTGGTGATGGTGATGCTCGTGGTCGTGATGATGCTCATGCTCCTCATGTTCATCGTCGTCATCATCGTCGTCATCATCATGGTGGTGATGATGCTCATCATGATCGTGGTCATCATCGTCCTGATGCTCCAGCTCATCGCCGCGTTTTTCAATCTCATGGATCCAGGTGGCGCTGGTGGCAACCTTCTCAAAATCAAATATGTTGGTGTTGAGTATGTTGTCAAGTTCGATGTCACCGTAGTCACACTCAAGTATGCGGGCGCGGGGCTGCAGTGCGCGAACAACCTTGCGTATGCGCAGCAACTCCTGGGCACTTACCTCTGAAGCTTTGTTCAGCAATACGATGTTGCAGAACTCAATCTGCTGGATTACCAGGTTCTCCAGGTCTTCCTCGCCGATGTTCTTCTTTACAAGGTCATCGCCGCAACCGAACTCGTCGCGTATGCGCAGTGCATCGACCACTGTTACAATACAATCCAGTCGTGGAACACCATCCTTTGTGTATTTGGCCTCCATGCGCGGAATGGATTCTATGGTCTGTGCTATTGGGCCGGGCTCGCAGATTCCGCTGGCCTCAATGACGATGTAATCAAAGCGGTGCAGGGCTATTATCTGATGCAGCTGCTCTACAAGGTCCATCTTTAAGGTACAGCAGATACAGCCGTTCTGCAGGGCAACCAGACTGTCATCATTCATACCTACCACACCTCCCTGTTGGATGAGGCTTGCATCGATATTTACTTGGCCGATGTCATTTACTATAACGGCAAACTTTATGCCTTTGCTGTTGGAGAGAATCCTGTTGAGCAGGGTTGTCTTACCGCTCCCCAGATATCCGGTGAGCAGCAGTACGGGAGTTGTATTTGTCATATTAAAACAGGTAATTGAAACCTATGTTAGTCCATAGACCGTTGCCGTCATTCCGGTCAAAAGCCTTGGCTCCTTCAAATGATACCACCATATTGTGGTTCATAATCAGTTTGAAACCCAGACCTGCTGTGCAGTGAGGTCCGTCATCGATACCGGAATAGAGGCCCAGGTTTTTCTGTTGTTCAAGACGATATGGCTGGATGGTCATTCCGGCATCAAAGAAAGGATTGGTGGCTATCTGCCAGTTCTGGTTTATGAATTTGAAATCATATATACGCCAGCGTACCTCGGCATTGATCATGGCAAATCCTTCACCCAAAACCCCGTTTCGGTTTATACCTCTTACAGAGGCGTTTCCGCCAATGCCTTCGGTGTACATCTTGCGGAAGAACATACTGTTGATGTTGTTGGTGAAATAGTATGGTATCTCACCCCAAAGGTTGGCTTGTGCAAGCAGACGGTAAGCCAGGGTAACTCTGTCTGAGAAGAAAGACCAGTATTGGCTCATGCTCATGTGAAGCCCCAGATTGCTGTACCCGTTACCATCAATAAAATCGGGGGCATAGACCAGCGAAACCTCAACGTTTTCGCCGCTGGTGGGGTCGCTGTCGTGGTCACGTGTGTCATATACAACACCGGCGCGCAATTGGGTCACATTGCCGCCGTTCTTCTCATTATCACGAATCAGACCGTCTTTTACATACTGGTCATATAGGGTTATCTGTCCGTCGTAGTCACTCAGACCCAGCCGGTCTGTCTTGATATGATAGAATGCCAGACCTACAGCCGCACTCAGATTGTTGACAATGGTTTTCCGTACGCTGGCAAGTGCCCGGAACTGGTTACGTGACATGAAATAGAAACCGCTTTTGGCATCACTTGGAAGAGTGCCCGGAACGGCGGGGACAATCATTTTAGGGTCATATGACGTAACATAACCGTTGTAACCGTAGAATCCGAACTTTGGCGCATTGAAATAAGTTATGTCAAAAAACACCTTTCCATCGGGAATTAGCTGCTTGAAATCACCGTAAGTGCGCAGGATGCTGGACCCTTTGGTATAGGTTGATGCCTCTACGTTAATCTTGTAATCGTACTGAGGATAATTGGCTCCGTCTCCATAATTGAATATGTCGCAACACACTCCGTACTGAAAGCCTAGGTCTGAGTCAAATCCTACAACGGGTAGTGGACCGAAATTCCAACCGGTCTTGATTATCTCGCTTTTCTGCGCCATAAAGGACAATGATACCAATAATGTGGCTATCAATACTACAGCTTTTTTCATACTATTTGCGTTTGACTTTTTTGCGGATAAGGTCGTAGCTCAGACTGACGCCTGCTCCGGTGGGGCCTAACCAGCGGAAAATCATGTTACGCCTCATGAACAGTTCGGGGGCATCGTACCACTCATAATAGTATTTTCCGGAGAACGGATTACCGGCATCGTACGGGTCATACAGAGTCATATACAAGCCTCCTTTGAGCAAGAATTCCAGCTTCCAGCGTGTATCCGGTCTTTTACCCAACGGCATTACATAGCCTACTCCCAATCCGCCGCCGAATCCTTCACCCTGATAGCCGTGACCTGCATATTTGTCAAAACAGATGTCAAAGAGGTTTGCACCTATATATCCTGACATATACCAGCCGGAGTGATGTGATGCCTTCTGGAAATAACGGCGTCCTTCCAACTGTAGATTCAGTATCTGGAAATACTGATGCCTGTCAAGCACCGTATGCCATGGGAATTCGTACTCTCCAAGCCATGTCCAACGGCCGTTTTCTGTGGGATACCACTCAAGTTCCACGTTATAAATAGGTGCCCAGCCCAAGTCTTTCGTGAAGAAACCCAGATATGGCAGGTTGGTCTTTACGGCAAGAACCGGACGTTTACGAACTGGGGGTATAGGTGTCAGCTGGTCTGTACTCAGGTAGATTGAGTCAGGGGTGGAGGGCTTGAACTCCTCAAACAAACCGATGGGCGGCACATCCATAACGGGTGCTATGTAATTATGAAGTACATATATACCGGTGTTTCGGATGGCCGGATAGTAGTATTTGAAGAGATAGTCATAATAGATGTCGCCAACCTTGGAGTTCCTGCCTACGTTCTTTATCAACTGTTTCTTGGCGCCAACAGTCAGGTTAGGTGATTCTATTATGTCAAGAATTGTTTCCTTCTCTTCATCAGTCAGGTTTGGATCCTGAATGACATATTGAGCCAGATTATCCCACGATTCATTAACCGTATGGACTGTAAGTTTGGCGTTAAGGTCCGGGTAGTTCTGTTTCAGATAATCAAGCATGACATCTGCACGATGCTGTGCAAGCCATACGTTACGGGACACTATACCTTCGGGAGAAGCCTGAGCGACAATCTCTATTTCGACGATGTTCTCTATGCCGAGTGAGTCAATAAGATCCTTGAAGTGTTTAAGTGCCTTACGGTTGTTCATGTAGTCGATATCCAGATCGGCTATGTTCTTACGGAAGTCTATGTCGGTATAATCGGCATCAATATATGAACTGTCAGTCTCCGGAATAGGCAGGATGCGCCTCACGAAGGTGTTGCCGACGTTTATCAGCTTGTCGGAGACGAAACGTACCTGATCGTCCGAGGGACGGGGCATAAGTCTCAGGGTCCTGTTGCCGTTGGAATCAGCAGAAGAAGGTCTGGCCCCACGGGGAGCGGATGCAGAAGTGCCAGGATCAACATAGTTGTGAAGTACATAGATTCCGGTGTTTTGGATAGCCGGATAATAGTACTTGTGGAGGTAGTCGTAATAGATGTCGCCTACCTTGGGGTTATTGCCTATTGTCTTGATCTGAGCCTTTTTCTCACCTAAAGTGAGTTTGGGAGATTCTATCAGGTCTATTATCTTTTTCTTTTCCTCCTCTGTCAGGTTGGGGTCCTGGGAGACATACTGAACCAGATTGTCCCATGATTCCGTCACGGTCTGGACAGTGATCTTTGCGTTGAGGTTGGGATAGCTCTTTTTGAGATAATCAAGTATCACATCGGCCCTATGCTGTGCCAGCCAAACGTTACGTGACACTATTCCGTCAGGCGAAGCCTGCGCAACTATCTCTATTTCTACGATATTCTGTACGCCCAGTGAATCTATAAGATTCCTGAAATGGGACAGAGCTTTGCGGTTATTCATGTAGTTGAGCTCAAGATCGGCATTGTTCCGGCGGAAAACTATGTCGGTATAGTCGGCATCAACATAAGTGCTGTCTGTCTCGGGTTTGGGAAGGATGCGTTTAACATAGGTATTACCGACATTTACAAACTGGTCGGAGACGAAACGGATCTGTGCATTGGCTTTACAGGTAAAGGAGGCGGACAGAGCCAAGGCAATCGCCAATGCCGCTGATGCTAGTCTAGTCCTCCTGTTATTCATCTAATCCGTTTTATTTGTTTATTACAATTTGCAAATGTACGTTTTTTTAGTGCGAATTGTTACTTTTGTAGCTATAAAAAAGACATTCTATGTATAAAAATATTATTTTATTTTCCAAGGCTCTGAAATTCAGATTGATAATCTTGGTCTTTTTACAGTATGCCGTTTGGGGCGCATATCTCATTTCTATAGGACGATATCTGGCGCATGTGGGTTTGGGTAGTCAGATCAAGTGGTTCTTTGCCGCAAACGGTATGGTGTCCCTCTTTATGCCTGCACTGATGGGAATAGTAGCTGACCGTTTTATCCAGGCTCAGAAAACATTGGCTTTATGCCATCTTCTGGCAGGCGCCTTCATGCTTTCAGCCGGTTTTTATTGCCTTAAGGCTGGCCAAGTGGCTTTCGGTCCGCTTTATGCCCTGTATGCAGCCAGTATAGTGTTCTTCATGCCGACGGTTGCGCTTACGAATTCAGTTTCATATAGTGTGATAGGGCAGGCAGGCGGTGATCCTGTGAAAGACTATCCTCCCATTCGTCTTTGGGGTACCGTGGGCTTTATCTGCAGCATGCTTGCCGTGAACTTCATACCGGTAGACGGAGTCCGTATGCAGGATTCCTGCTACCAGCTTATTCTGTCAGGATTTTTATCATTAGTGCTATGCCTGTATGCACTCACTTTACCACAATGTCCTACCGGAGTAGTAAAAGCGGAAAGAAGCCTTAAGGATGCTTTCGGATTGAGCGCATTCGGTCTGTTCAGGAGCAGACATATGGCAATATTCTTTTTATTCTGTATCCTTATGGGTTCGGCGCTTCAGATCACCAACGGTTATGCCAATACATTTCTTGGATCATTCTCATCGAATCCTGAGTTAGCCGATACTTTCGCTGTTAAGAATTCAAATGCGTTACTCTCCCTTTCCCAAATTTCCGAAACCCTATGCTTTCTGCTCGTTCCGTTCTGTATGAAGCGATTCGGTATTAAAAAAGTGCTGATTTTATCGATGATTTCATGGATTTTGAGGTTCGGATTACTCGGTGTGGGTACTCCCGATATGCCAGGCGTGCTGCTGTTTGTACTGAGTTGTATACTTTACGGAATTGCTTTTGACTTCTATAATATTGCAGGGTCTTTGTATGTCGAACAGAGTGTCGATAAAAGTATAAGGGCAAGTGCGCAAGGCCTGTTCATGATGATGTCCAACGGAGTGGGGGCTACACTTGGAATGATTTGCGCCGGGTCTGTTATGGACCGTTTCGTATTCATGGCCGCCCAGCCTGACTGGAGTTCTGCATGGCTCGTATTTGCAGCCTATATGGTAGTGGTGACCATCTTGTTCGCAATCTTTTTCAAGGACGGCCGAAGTTCAAATTGATGTAAGAATCTTTTATTTGTGATCCCTGCTGCCGAGCAGTGTAAGTATTGTCCGGTAGTAAGCTGGAGTAACAGTGATTGTCTTACCCGAAGGATTATCCAGGGTTATGGTGAAATGACCACGCTCCTTACCGTATCTTACTATCTTTGCCGTGTTGACCAGAAAAGACCGCCTGCAACGGGCGATGGTTGTTCCCTCCAGGTCTTCTTCGATTTTCTGAGTGCTGCATCTGAGCAGATAGCTTGAAAGCTTGTTTTCCAGATTGTAGAATATCTGTACGTAATTATCCTGTGATTCTATATAATAGATGGAATCCTCGCTCAATGACATCTTATGCTTTCCCTGGCTGTCTCTGAACTGGATGAGACGGTGCCCGGATTCAATAATCTCACGCCTATGTGTAACCTTGAAAAGTTCCAATTCCTCTTTTTTGGCCTTGTATTGTGCGTAGAACCATACTATTGAGTAGGGAATTGCCAGAATCAGCGCCACACATGACGGAATTCTGATAAGCAGTTGAGGTAATTCTCTGGACAGACCAAGCTTGAAACATACGGTGAAAAGGTAATATTCTGTAGCTATGACAATAAATTCCGCAATATGCCAGAACAGAAAACGCTTGACCGTTATGCTGTGAACGGAACTTATGCCTGACAGAAGCAGCTTGCTCATAATCAGTGTGGGTACGGCTACCAGATAGAACAATATAGTGACACCGGTCTGTTTCCAAGAATTGAATCCAAACCATGTGGTATTGGAGAATGGCTGATAAAGAGCCATGAAAAGCATGGAGAAAAGTGCCACAAAAGCGACGGCCTGCAGAAGAAACCGTTTTTGGAGCATCAGTTTGGGAACTGTATTGTCAGTGCTTTTTGTCATCAGACCACAAAGGTACAAAAAAGCAGACATTATCGGACCTTCCTATTGCAGGCAATCCGATTTAATAATGATAGATATTATTTGGTTAGTGTAAGTATAATTTGCATGCTCCCGCTCGAATTGACCCGATAGCGGTTGTCTGGGCGGCGTCCTAATACCCATATTATGTCATCTCCGTGGGTGACTACAAGCTGCATTTTTCTGTCTGTGGCACTCACCTTACTATCTGTAAGATAGTCGCTTACCAGTTTGCGTCCTTTCATGCCAAATGGAATGAACCAGTCGCCGTCCCGCCAAAGTCTTACGGTTATACTGCCTTGGGTGAGCAATGATGCGTCAAATGTAGCTGCATCGGGGCTTGCCGATATGGGAGTGCCTGCGGGGGCTGAAGTAACAGTTATGGTACGATCGTTGGGCAAGGGGATGGCTGTGCCCGGTTTAAGGTTCACGGTTATTGGCTCAAAGTTTGACAAGACTATCGGCGATACGCTAAATGAGTCCCTCTCCTTTATAAGCCGGTGAGTTGCCGATATGAACCTGGCACCTGGCCGGGAGTCGATGGAAAGCGCAATGTCGCTGATCTGTGAATAGTTGAAGCCTAATGGTGAGAGTATCTCAAAGAGAAAACCCTGAATCGAAGGTACGGTGCGTAATTTTGAGATATCTATGTTAAGGGTACCGTTGCATTCGCTCACGACCTGTTCTCGCCAGAAACTGATTGCTGCGCTGTAGATATCGTATGCCTGTTGAATATGTCCGGCGGTTGAGATGACTGCTTCATCGGCCGAAGGGTTGATGCCGCGCATTAGAGGGAGCAACTGCAACCTTATCTTGTTACGGGTGTAATCAGTCTCAAGGTTGGTACTGTCCGTAACGTATGTTTGGCCGATTTCCTTAAGCCAATCCTCAATATCCCTGCGTGATACGCACAGAAGCGGCCTGATGATATGCCCATTGCGGGGCTTAATGCCGGTCAGTCCTTTGATTCCGGTACCTCTTATCAGATTCAGGAGTACTGTCTCAACAGAATCATCACTATGGTGGGCAATACAAACGGCACTGGCTCCACATTCTTTCATTATGCGTTCAAAATCGGCATAACGTAGTTCCCGGGCGGCCATCTCAACCGATATTCCGTTATCGAATGCGTATTTCACGGTGTCGTAGTCACAAACGGTGAGTTTAACTTCCAAGCGGTTGCATAGTTCCTCTACAAAACGGCGGTCGCGGTCGCTTTCACTGCCGCGCAGATGAAAATTGCAGTGGACGGCATGGACCCGGTATCCCAGCCGCAGCAGGACAAGGAGCAAAGCTGTGCTGTCAGCTCCTCCGCTTATTCCGGCAACGACACTGGCTCCATCCTCAAGAAGGCCGTTGTCGTGGATGTAATCCCTTATAGTCTGTACAAAGGTCTTAGCCATACGTGCCAAAGTTACGATTTATTTTTGTAGAGTTGGCGGGTATTGTGAATGTTGTGCCAGATAGTGTAGAAACCTCCGGCCACCGAAACCAGCGGGTTCCAGAAGGTGTAACCCATCCAGATGCCGAATACCGTGTTCTTCTGGCCGAATGCCTGGCTGGCTTCGATACGACTTCCTTCCCCGCGGCCGGTGATGCGTCCTGCAGCGAATTGGATAATGCAGCATAGCATGGAAACCAGCGCCACTCCTGCAAGGGTAAGTATGCTGCAGCCGCTGTGTACTATAGCGCGGGTACTCATGAGTATGGCTATGGTGAGCGATATGCTCCACAGGTAAAAGCTCAGGTTCATCTTGGATGCCACCCATTCATGGAACCGGGGCATAAGCCACCGCACGGTCCAAGCCGCTAGACATGGGAGTATGAGCAAAGGGAAGACCTTTGCCAGGATACGGCAGAATGCGGTAAAGAATGTAATACCTGCCTGCGGGTAGAGCAGGGGAACCGTGAGAGGAACAACAATTGATACTGCCAGGTTTATAATGATGGTGTACATGACAACCTGGGCCATATCGCCGCCAAGTTTGCCGGTAACCACAGCACAGGCGGTGGCGGTGGGACATATCATGCACAGCATGGCCGATTCAAACAGTATGCGGTGTCTGAGTATCCATTCAGCTGCAGGTGTTTTGCTGTGCATGGCCCAGATTACGGTGATGCATAGAGTAATGAACGTAAGGACCTGGATGAGCAGATTGCGGATGTGCCATCGTCTGAAAACCAGCTGGCGCGGCTCTATCCGGCTGAAACTGATAAAGAGCATCAGGAACAGCAGTAGGGGCTGGGCTCTGCGACAGAGAGCCTCAAGCAGAGGACCGGCCGAGTGTAAGTACGGTATCTGCATATAAATAAGGTATGCCCCGGCTCCCGAAATCATACCTATCACAAGCATCCAGTCTTTAAGAAATTTGAGGAATCCGTCTTTCATTTGGGCGCGAAGATACTTTTTATTTGCGATTTACGTTTTAACTTAGCGCACCAAATAGCCATACGCCGATGAAACAGGCCCGCATATGGGTGGTATTTACCATGATTCTGGCCATCCTGTCCTGTCAGGAAGACTGGAAGTTCAGCACGGATCCCGGATACGCGCTGGATTTCTCTGTTGATACGGTCAGGATTGATACTGTATTTACGGGTGTGTCATCGGCAACAACAGGATTCATGATATACAACATGAATGACGCAGGAATAAGGTTCGATGCGGTCATGGGCGGTGGTACGTCAAGCCCGTTCCGCATGAATCTGGACGGTGAGGGCGGTAGCGTGATTACAGGATTGGAGATTCCCTCAAATGACAGCCTGTTCTGCTTTATCTCGGTCAATATACCAGCTACGGACAATGCGGATCTGTTCAATGCCTTTGATTCAATAAGGTTCGTACTCGAGAGCGGGGTAGTTCAGTGCGTCAGGCTTTCGGCTTACGGACAGAATACGGTCAGCATGCACGGAAAACGCATAGAGTCCGATATGACTCTTACTGCAAGGCTGCCTTATCTGATTTATGACAGCCTTTATGTGGCCGATGGAGCAACTCTTACCATTGAACCCGGTGCCCGGCTCTATTTCCATAGCGGTGCATTCCTGGATGTGGCCGGCAAGATTGTGGCTCAAGGGACTGCCGACAGCATGATATTAATGCGCGGAGACCGTCTTGACGATCTGCTTACCGATATCCCCTATGACCTGCTGGCAGGCCAGTGGGGCGGCATAAGGATACGTGGTGGAAGTTTCGGAAACATCATAAAAAGGTGTGACATCCACGGAGGCGAGTGGGGCATCAGAGCCGACAGCGCCGGTACTGATCAGTCCAAACTGGTAATCATGTCATCAATAATTCATAATGTGAACGGCAACGGAATAGAAGCCACAGACTGCAGTATCCGGGTGGCTAACTCCCAGATTACCAATGCCGGCGGCTCTTGCGTCGACTTGGCTGGCGGTTTGTCCGAATTCACATTCTGTACTATTGCCGGTTTCAGCGTTTGGGAGATGGGCAAGCATGCGGTTATACTGTCAGACAGGCGAGGTAAAGGTGTGGTACCTTTTGAAGGGGCAACGTTCCGCAACTGTATTATCACAGGCCGTCACGCCACCGAATTCAATGTGGAAGTGGCCGATTCCATCCGTAAGACCGTGCCTTACTCAGTGAGCAATTCCCTGCTTGCCGTTCAGGATACATCGGATGTACGATTTAAAGATGTGATATTTGACAACCCAGGTTCAAATACGTTTGGAGCATACAACTTCAGGGACCATACGTTGAGAGGTTACAGTTCCGTATTTGCTCTGGACTCCCTTTCGCGTGCCCGTGGCATAGCCGATACGGAGTCTGCCCTATGGCCTGTTGACCTGGCCGGCGTAACCCGTCCGCCATCGGGAGCCGATGCAGGTTGTTACCAGTTTGTTGATTCGGAATGATTCCTATAAGACATTGAAATGAAACGATTTATCCTTTTCCTTTTTATCTGTTTGCCTTTTCCTGTCACGTTATACTCCCAACAGGGTATGACGGTCATGTTCTATAATACCGAGAATCTTTTTGACACCGAAGATGACCCTGTAAAGGATGATGAAGCGTTCACTCCGCAAGGAGACTACCGTTGGACCCGCACCAGATATTGGGGCAAGCTTGATGCATTGTCAAAGGTGATTGTAGCGGCCGATGAGGAGCAGGCTCCTGCCTTGGTGGGTTTGTGTGAAGTGGAAAACGAGACGGTCCTCAGTGACCTGACCACGCGTTCAGCCTTACGTGAAGCCGGTTACCGGTTCGTTATGACCGATTCGCCCGACAGTCGCGGCATTGATGTTGCGCTCATGTACAGACGCAGTTTTTTCAGGCTTATATCGCATGAATCCCTGCGCGTGGACCTGAAACCTTATGGAGGAGGCGCCACCCGCGATGTGCTGCATGTAACCGGGATGCTTGAGAGTCTTGATACGCTTGACGTCTATGTTTGCCACTGGCCAAGCCGTTACGGAGGAACCGAAGAATCCGAACCGCGCAGGATATGTGCAGCCCGGGTTGTCAGGACATCGGTAGACAGTATATTCAGAGTACGCCGTAAACCTTACGTGATAGTGATGGGCGACCTTAACGACGGCCCCGATGATCCTGCCGTCCGTGACGGACTGAATGCTTATAGCTTCAGGGAAGGCCGGAATCTGGATGACCGAGAACTGGTTACGGTGATGGATCCTTTGGATGATGGCAGCTATAAGTATCAGGGATTGTGGGACAAGTATGACCAGTTCGTGGTGTCTGCATCGCTTCTGAACGGATTGGGATGCACCCAAATGACAGAGGCGGAGATAATGAGACCTGATTTCCTTTTGTCCGATGATGACGGTTATGGAGGCGTGAAGCCGTTCAGGACATTTAACGGCCGACGTTATCAGGGAGGCTATTCGGACCACCTGCCGGTCAAAATGAAACTGGAATTCTGAATCGTGTAAGTTTTTTGGAAGGTTTAACCCCGCGACAGACCGGTTATATTAATAATAAGCCCTATATTTGGGGAAGTTTTGAGAATAGACATGAAATAATCAATTAACCTAAATAACTTAACTATATGAAGAGAATCAAGTCAATCCTGGTTGCTGCAGCAGTACTTGTTGTGGTTCCGTCAATGGCACAGAAATCAATTCCTCTGGTTTATGACCAGGAATTTACAGGCTCCAAGTATCCTGCTCCGGCATTCCCTGCAGTTGATGAAGCACAGAAACTGGAGACCCTTCCAAATCCGTTTGAGTTTTCAAACAGCAAGAAGCAGGTCAAGAAGTTCAAGGATTGGGAAAAGCGCCGTGCAGAGATTGTTCGTGAACTTCAGCACTATGAGATAGGTGAGAAGCCGATGATAGGCAAGGAAGATATCGAGGCAACTATTGAGAACAACACCCTTACTGTAATTGTAAAACGTAACGGAGAGTCACTGACCATATCGGCCAGAATCAATTATCCGGAGGGTGACGGTCCGTTCCCCCTGATGATAGGTGCATCAAACAACAGCCTGCCCCGTCAGTTCTTTACAGACCGCAAGATTGCCACACTGAACTTCAGTGAGCGTCAGGTAAACAGCTACTCACAGATGGGCGGCTTTGGCGGCGGTGAGAAGAAAGACGGTCGCGGTACATATAATTTCGATAAGCTTTATCCCGAGTTGGTTGACAACGGCGCATATGCAGAGTGGACATGGGGCGTAAGCCGCCTTATTGACGGTCTGGAGATAGTAGGCGCAGCCAGCAAGATAGATATGAAGCACATAGGTATTACAGGATGCTCATACGCAGGCAAGATGGCCCTATGGTCTGGTGCCCTTGACGAGCGTATTGCTCTGACAATAGCTCAGGAGCCCGGTGGCGGCGGTGCTGCTGCTTGGCGTGTATCACAGACTCTGGGCAATGTTGAGAATCTGGGCAACACCGATGACCATTGGTTCATGAAGTCCATGTGGGACTGGAAGGAGGATAACGTATCAAAGCTTCCGTATGACCACCACGAGCTTTGCGCTCTGGTTTGCCCGCGTGCCCTGTTGGTACTGGGTAACACCGATTATGAGTGGCTGGCCGATGAAGCAGGATACGTTTCATGCGTAGCTGCCCGTGAGGTTTGGAAGAAGTTCGGTATCGAGGACCGTATGGGATTCTCAATCCAGGGCAAGCACGGTCACTGCCAGCTGCCTCAGAGCCAGTATCCCGAGGTTGAGGCTTTCATTGACAAGTTCCTGTTGGGCAAGGAGGATGCCAACACCATAATAATGCATGTTGACGAGACACTTAAGGACAAGGAAGTCCAGAAGTGGATTCCCTGGGCACAGGTAGATTTCAAATAAACATAAGGGACGGTTTTTTAACCGTCCTTTTTTATCATGGATAGGAAAGAAGAACTTAACTGGATAAACTGCGTAAAGGCAATCTGCATCATCCTGGTGTATTTTGCACACAGTGTGTCAATAAGCGGGTCCGTGATACCGGACTGGCTCTATTGGTTGTATGACCCTGTTTATGTCAATGCCTTCTTCTTTGTATCCGGTTATCTGCTGTTCAGGAAACAACTCTCACAGCCATTGGCCGATGAGAGCCGTAAGGAGTATGTACAGTCCGGTGGCAGAAAAATGCTTTCAAATATATTTTTCAGGATTATTGTTCCGTCAATAATCTTTGCCGTAGTTGAGTACTGGCCCAAACACATTATCAAGGGTGGGGGACTAAGCGTAGTCTCCTTCCTGACCGAGACGGTGGGTGGCGGAACCTACTGGTTTGTCAGTGCGCTTGCTGTGGCTCAACTGCTCTTCCTCTTATTGTTACTGACACGCAGCAGGAACATATGGTTCTATGTTGCATGTTCGATGGTGTTTGTGGTCATCGGGATGGCGGCGGAATCATCAGGCCTGACAATAATAGACGTAGACCCTTCTTTTCCTTGGAAATACAAGCAGGGTATGGTTTGTACTCTGTTTCTTGCAGCCGGCGGTGTTTATAGGGAGTATGAGGGTAAACTTGGCCTTCCTGTTGGGCTGCTGATACTTCTGGCCTTTGCTTATCTGGCGGGTAGTATCCGGCACAGTGAGTTAATGACCGGATACAGCGCCTACAACTGTCAGGTCACTCCTTCGGGATTTGTTTGGAGCATATTGGGCATAATATGTCTTATCGGGGTTTGTAAGCGCTTGCCGGAATGGAGATTGCTTACGTTCATAGGAAGGAATTCAATACTATTCTATATGATGAGCGGCTCCTTGCCTTTCGTCATAATCAGACTGGTTCCGTTTGTCTCAAGAGACGGAATAATATCAGTTTTTATTACAATGGTCGTCTCTCTGGCCATCTCTGGCCTGCTGTCTGCGCTTATTGTAAAATACTTACCTTTCATCAAGGATCTTAGGACTCTCAAATAGTTTTTTTGAATACCTTTGCAGCCCGATAATCAAAGTGATTCATATGAACACTATCTGGATTGTACTGCCTATACTCACGCTGCTGATGTTTGATCTGGGGCTGACGCTCCGTTTTGAAGATTTCGGAAAGGTTTTCAAACATCCATGGCCGATAGCTGTGGCTCTGTTCGGGCAACTTGTCCTGCTTCCGCTGATTGCGCTGGGACTGGCATGGGCGTTCAAACTTACCCCGGTGTTCTTTATCGGACTCATTCTGATTGCATGCTGTCCGGGAGGAAGTTCATCGAACGTGTTCTCAAAGCTGGCTAACGGCGATGTGGCACTATCCGTTACATTGACCGCGCTGAGCAGCATTATAACTTTGTTTACAATTCCGGTAATAATGAGCTGGGCCACACAGATGATAGGCGAGAGCGTAGGCATAACTCTCCCTGTGGGCAATCTCATCAAGCAGAACCTGCTGCTTATGTTGCTGCCCGTGCTGCTGGGTATCGGCATCCATTACGCATGGCCTAAGGCATCGGTCGGAATAGACAAGGTGCTGTCAAAACTGGCGTTTCCGCTTCTGATGGTGCTCATTACCGTATTCTATATCCAGAACCACAGGACCATCCTGGATAATCTGGGAATAATCTCCGTATGCGTAACCGTGCTTATTCTGGTGGCTATATTCTGCTCATCAATGCTGTCGCGCCTGGTCAAGAACAACGCGCAGCAGCGCCGTACCGTAGTAATTGAGGTTGGTATGCAGAACGCCGCCCAGGCTATAGCAATCGCCACCAGCCCCTTTATCTTCAACAGCGCCGAAATGGCAATCCCCGCCATTCTCTATTCCCTGATGATGAACATAGTCCTGCTTATCTACGTCTTTGCTATCCGCAAGAAATGATACAAAAGGGGACAGTCCCCAATTGTACCGCTCTAACGCGGGTGGTTGTGGGACACTTTGGCGGAGCACCACGCAGGAAGGGACACAAAGGGGAGCACGCTGGTGCAAGAGTATTGGGGCGAAGCGAGTATGCGAGCGAGATGGCCCGGAGGGCCACCGTTTGCGGAAGCAAACTAAAAAAAGGGGACCCGAACTTACAGGTTCGGTTCCCGTAGGCGCTACAACAAAAAAAGACCCGACTCCGGGTCTTTTCGTTGTAGCGCCTACGGGAATCGAACCCGTATGCCAAGATTGAGAATCTTGTATCCTAACCGTTAGATGAAAGCGCCATTCGGTTATGTTATGTCTGCCAAAAGGAGGCGGAAGCTGGGGGATTCGAACCCCCGGTACGGTTACCCGTACGGCAGTTTAGCAAACTGCTGGTTTCAGCCACTCACCCAAACTTCCCTGGGAACCGTCGGTCCGGAATCCTTTAGCGGGCACAAAGGTAATGCGTGGTTTTGAGTCTTGCAAGTTTTGATGCGATAATTTTTCAAAAAACAACAAAGCCGCATAATAATCGTTATCTTTACAAAGTAAAATACATAGTAATTCAGTTGGATCATGTCTCAAGAAAGTTCTGTTAAACTGCCGCGCGGCTGCAGGATGATAGATTTTCCCCGGTTTGCCGATGAACGCGGGGCCCTGTCATTTGCCGAAAGCGTGAACCACATACCGTTCCACATAGAGAGGGTTTTCTGGATGTACGGTATCCCCGAGGGCAAGACACGCGGCGGTCACTCACATATTGAGGCATCGCAGGTACTGGTTCCGGTAGCCGGCAGTTTCAGGCTTCTCATTGACGACGGGACCGATAAAGCCGAGGTCCTTATGGACAGCGCCTCAAGAGGCATACTGCTCCAGCCCGGAATATGGTGCGAACTGCGCGATTTCAAACCCGGAAGTGCCGTGATGGTGCTCACTTCACACCCGTTCCGTACAGAGGACTATGTAATAGACCATCCTGAATACAGCACCAACCGCGTGACTGCGGTAGCATATGATCCTGCAGACCGTGAGATCTGGAACCGTTTTGTAAGGAGTTCCAAGAACGGTACTTTCCTGCTTGACAGGGATTATATGGATTACCATTCGGACCGTTTCAATGATTGTTCCCTTATGTTTTATAAGAAGGGTGCGCTTATAGCATTGTTGCCGGCCAATCACCTCAAGGATGAGGGTACGGTTCAGTCTCATGGCGGATTGACATACGGCGGTCTCATTACCGGTGCCCCATTCACAGCCGAAGATGCTTTGGAGGTGTTCAGTTGCGCCATAGAGTATATGAAGGATAAATTGGGCGCAAACAGATGGATATATACTCCCATACCATATATATACTGCTCGCTTCCGGCCGAGGAGGATATGTATGCACTGTTCCGCAACAGCGCCACTGTACGCAAGACCGAGGTGGCATCGGTCATTGATATGTCCAACCGGATTCCCTTCAGGGATTCGCGCAAGTACGGCATTTCAAAGGCCAGAAAGAGAGGTCTGGAAGTGTTTGAGGGTAACTTTGAGAGTGACGCCGAAATATTCTGGAGTATACTGAGCGGACTGCTGCATGAGAAGTTTGACTCGCATCCCGTACATACTTTGGCCGAAATGAGGCTGCTTCACAGCCGTTTTCCGGACAATATCAAGCTGTTTCTTGTCAAGGAAGGAGATTCTGTACTGGCCGGAACGGTCATTTATGACACTGGAACCGTAGCCCGCACCCAATACATAGCGGCAACAGCCGAAGGCAAGAACTGCGGTGCATTGGACTTTCTGTTCTATAAGCTGCTGGATGAAGTCTATGCCTCCAGGAAATACTTTGACTTTGGCGGCTCCACACTGTTCGGCGGCAATCATCTTAATGAAGGTCTCATCTTCCAGAAAGAAGGTTTCGGTGGCCGTGCCGTTGTAATGAACACTTACGAGATCCTGTTCTAAAAACGGTAAAATGGGGTCAGGCCCCATTTGTACTATTCGTGATGGTAGGGTAGGTTGTTCAGGATGCTGAATGCGCGGTAGAGTTGTTCCGTGAAGATGAGGCGCACCATCTGGTGTGAGAAAGTCATGCGGGACAGAGACAGCCTGCCGGGAACGCGGTTATAGACGTCGGGGGAGAATCCGTAGGGACCGCCTATGATAAAGACCAGGCGTTTGGTGGACTGAGCCATCCGTTTCCTGAGCCAGGTTGCCATTTCGGGAGATGTCATCTCCAGTCCTTTATCATCCAGGAGCCATATGTCATCTGAGGGTTGTAACATATTGAGAATGAGTTCTCCCTCACGGATCTTCTGCGTATTCTGATCCATATTTTTGGTATTTTTGATGTCAGGGATAACCTGAATCTCAAACTGACCGAAATGTGAAAGGCGTTCCACGTACTGGTCAATTCCTTCGCTGAGCCACTTGCGGTCAGTCTTGCCTACAACAATAAGCAGAATCTTCATAGTTAATTGGTCCGATGCACGAAGATACAATCAATCCTTGTGATTTTGGCGGTTTGACGGATATTTGTTAAGTTTGCGGGAATTTTGGTAAAAAGAGAGACAAGCGACCGACGGATATGTACGAAAGTCTTCAGCAACTTGATGCCCTTTCAATCAACTTCAACAGGACAGGAAACTGGCTGCTGATGCTGTTTATGGCTGTTGTTATGTACGGTGTGGCGCTGGGCTTGAAGCCTCAGTTCTTCCGCGGCGTGTTCAACCGTCCCCGCCCGCTGTTCATAGGTCTTGTATGTCAATGGGTCATACTCCCGCTTGTAACATTCCTGCTTTGCGTACTTTTCCACAGCTTCATACCGCCGATAGTTGCGATGGGCCTTATTCTGGTGGCTTCATGCCCGGGTGGTGCAGTTTCCAATTTCATGACATCCTACGGCAATGGTAATGCCGAACTCTCAGTATTGATGAGCACCATAACCACACTTGGAGCACCGATATTCACCCCAATCAACTATGCTATCTGGGGCGGTCTCTATACCAAGTATATGGACTCATCGGCTGGTGACGTACTCAGGACTCTCCAGGTTCCGCCTTTGCAGATTGCCCTTACGGTGATAGTGATCATAGGTATCCCGGTGCTGCTGGGTCTTATTACGGTCAAATTCGCTCCCAACGCATCGGCCCGTCTCAAGGAGATAATGAGATATGTCTCTATAGCTGTTTTTCTGGGTGTGGCTGGAATGATGATATCTCAGAATTTTTTACTTTTCAAGGAATATATTGGCTTTGTATTCATAATTGTATTCATCCATAACCTGGTTGGTTTTGGAATCGGTTATACGGCAGCTACGATAGGTAATGCTCCTGTGAAAGACCGCCGTGCCGTAACTCTTGAGACCGGTATCCAGAATTCAGGTTTGGGACTGCTCCTTCTGTTCAACACCGGAATATTCCCTCCCGAGATAGCCAAGGGCGGTATGGTGTTCGTAACTGCATGGTGGGGCGTATGGCATATCATATCTGGCCTTCTGCTTGGAACTGCGTTCCGCTTCTCGGCCTTTGATACGACAGGCCTTTCAAAATTCTCGCGCAAGAAATGAGACAGCATATTCAGGACAAAGACTGGTTGTACACTTTTCTGAAGGTTTTTGTTGACTGGTCAGTAATTAGCTCATTTAGGAAATACCAGGTAGAAGGTTTTGAAAACATACCTAAGGACGGCAGCGTCATCTGGGCATCGAATCATACTAACGCACTTATGGACCCTATGGTCATGCTCTCGTCCACACGTGGACGCAAGGTATTCGTGGCCAGAGCCGATATATTCAAGAAGAACTGGGCCAGAAAGGCCTTGATGTTCCTGCGAGTGATGCCCATCTATCGTATCAGGGACGGAATAGATGCGGTAAAGCACAATGATCAGGCCATAGCACAGGCCACCGGAGTGATTATGGACGGAGTACCATTCGTGATATTCCCGGAGGCCACCCACAGGCCCAAACACTCGCTGCTCAAGCTCAGCAAGGGCATATTCCATATAGCCGAATCGGCCATAGAGCAGTCCAAGGACGGAAAGCCTGTATATATCCTCCCTATAGGCGTTGAGTACGGAGACTATTTCAGGTTCCACAATACGGTTCTCATAAAATTCGGAAAACCTGCCAATATAACCCAGTTCATGCAGGAGCACAGCGATGAACCCTTCCCGGTGGTCATGCAGCGTATGCGTGAACTGCTCAGGGATAGGATGGCGGAGCAGATTGTATACATTCCTGATGATGAGGATTACGACGCCATCTGGGAATACACCAAACTCAAGGCCGATAACCCCAGGTTTTTTAAGAAGACACTTGCTGAGATAGAGTCCCGTGAGGGTTGTAAGCTGAAAGGGCTGCTTAGGATACAGGCGGTTGACAAACAGGTTGTGGCCGATGCCCTGAAACTGAGGGAGAATGAACCGGAAAAGGCTCGTGAACTGTTCAAGAAGGTGGATGAACTGCGTGTATGGAGAATCCAGAACGGAATATCGGTCCACTCAATAGCCAATGAGAAGAACTGTTTCATGCTGTTCCTCAAATTCCTGCTGGCAGTACTGTTTTTTCCGTATTACTGCTTTGCGGGAGTTGTGGGATCAATAAAGTGGATTCCCATTACACTGATACTGAGAGGCGTAAATGATGACGCTTTTTACAATACTGCCCGATACGGAGTACGTCTGGGCTTGGCCATTCCCGCTCTCATAATATGGTCATTGGTCTACTTCCTTCTTTTCAGCTGGAAGATTGCCCTGATTCTGCTGCTGTTGTCGCTGCCTTCTCTCAAGTTCCTGTATGATTACGGTGCTTGCTTCCGTCGGTTCTGCTCTGACGTAAGATGGAAATTCAAGAAGAAAAAGGCACCCCTGGCAGAGGGACTTCTCTGATTACAAACCTGAATAGAACTCCAGATACCGTCGGGCTACCTTGATGTAGTCATGATGGCGTCTTACGTATTCAACCGATTCCCTCTTGAGTTCCGATATGCGATCGGGATTAAGTATCAGTTTCTCCAGTTCGTCATACACGCTCTGATAGTCGGGTTGGACGTTTATGATAGGACGCAGTTCCTCCTCACCCAGGATCTCATAGTTCTCCGGTTCGCCACCTCCTACCACGATTATTCCTTTTGACATGGCCAGAAGAGCGTTCATGGACGGTGTGTAGCTATAAAGCTGGTCCAGTATGGCATCGCTGCCGTCCATCATGCGCCGGTACTCGTCAAACGGAACGCCACTGGCAATCCGGAGTTCCAGTTTGTCAGGATATTTCTCTTTGAGCGCCTTCGCCGCACTAAGCATTATGTCTGTCCCCTTGTAGGCGGAACGCCCCTTGCTTATACCTGCAAACAGTTTGAGAGGCCCTCCGTAGAATGAAGTATGGTATATCTCCGGCATTACTATGGGATAGGGTATGAACTGCATCTTGTCACAGATCCTGCGGCCGTCGGGGCATACGGTATGCACCTCATTGTATGTTGCCCAGTACTCGTACAGGCCGGCCGGTATGCCGTCACAGTCAAGTGCTATCTCCAGGTTTAGATGTTGCTTGGACGTACCTATCCATTCGTCACGGAAACGTTGTGCCTCCAAGTCTGTTCGCGGGTTGTCATAGAAATTAAAGTCGCTGTATCTTAGAGGGCGTAAATCTGTATTGACGCTTACCCAATAGTAGTCCATACCGAATGCTCCCATAACAACCTTGCCGTTATGACGGCGCAGGTATCGGTATACGGGCATTATCCTTTCAGCTTTGAGCTCCAGGAAAAGGGGATTGATAAGCTGGACCACATCATATCCACGCATACGCGGCAGGGCTTGCAGCAGCCTCCATAAGAATGACATTGAACCTGAATTGCGGCTCAGATCTATGTCACGCGGATAGTTTTTCCAACTGTCTCCGTCGCTGGCAACCGTCACATCATGCCCCAGTGCCCTCAATCCTGCGGCCAGTGTGTTGTGGACATTACTGTATTCTCCTATAAGCAGTATTTTCATCTGTAATGCGATTCGATTATGTGGAGTATGAACTGTCCGATTCGGTAGCGGGAAAGAAACCCGAAGAGCTTGAATCTGAACGGCAAGTCCCGGGTATTGACGGGATAGAGTTCCAATTTCCTTAGGGCTTCTGTCTGAACTGGCAGCGCGGAACGCCAGTCACTGCGGCGAAGCGTACGGCGCAAAAGGTCTGTAGCCAGGGTGTTGATCTTGCGGTCAAGTCCTTCATGAGGCTCATCCGAGTGGACTTGGCGGAATGAGATAAGGCTCTCTATACCCTCAATCATATGGCTGGCCTTGAGGTCAACCATCTCCTTTGACTGGGTTGTTATGATGGTTCCGGGATGTACATAATATGCATAAACGGGGCTTGAGGTATATATGAACCTGCGGCTGAAAAAGAGTAGCCTGGGAGTGAATTCCTCATCCTCTATGTAGACGTTCTCGCGGAAACGGAGCGAGTTGCCGTTAATCAGTTTATTGCTGATAAGATACTGGCATGCACTGCCGAACAAGTTGTTGCGGCGCATGTATGATTCTCCGCTTTCGGGCTCCGAGAAACCGGGGTTGCAGTATTTCAGCGAGTCTGTTCCGGTACTGTTTCCTGTGATTCTGAAATTGAATCCCAGCAGGTCGGCACCGCTTTTTTCCATAGCCTCCAGGCATGGGGCAAGCATACCGGGATAGTAATAGTCGTCGGCATCAAGAAAACAGATGACATCACCTTTGGCATTCTCAATTCCGGTGTTGCGTGCGGCACCCAGCATCCCGTGCTGGCGTTTTATGTATCGGATTCCCTGAACCGTACTCAAATCGGGATCTTCCGGGGAGCCGTCATTGACTACGATTATCTCATAAGGATTGCTGTCCATAGCGGACCTTACGGCTCTGAGAAGCAGTGCGTGGGTTGCGGGACTGCTGTCGGGATTCCAGTAGGGTATGATTACGGACAGTTTCATGCGTATTTCCTTATTGTGAGCAGGCGGATGGCGGCCTTTGGGCCCATCAGCGCCTTGATTTTCTGTTTGAGAGTGTCTGCATTACGCAGGGTATTGCGGGGTTTGAGCCGTCTAAGTTCAGAGGCGTTGGTGCCGATGTATTCCCAGTCGGCGTCATTGCATCGGCCCAGGTCTATGAGCAGGTTCAGGCATTGGTTCCAGAGCTTAGCTTTGCACTCGTGGCCAAAGCCTTGCGTCGTAATGAGCTGCAGCAGTTGCAGGTTATGTCTGAACAGCGGCTCCTGATTACTGAACCTGTATTGGCGGGTTATGCTTCCTTCTGATTCGTAGTAAAGATAACGCCCTATGTCAGAATATCTTACCGTACGGCAAGAACGGATGATATCCGGGCAGACGGCGGCATCTTCAAAATTCTCTCCTTCAGGGAAACGGATGTTGTTGAACAGGGTGGCGCGGAAAATCTTGTTGCAGGCAAAGCAGTGGTTGTATCCACAACTTTGGATCCAGTATGTGAAAACCTGTCCGGCTCTGGTGTCAACTGGTTTGAAGTCAAAGTTGAATGAATGGGCCGATCCGTAACGTACCGTTACCGGAAACTCCACCATATCGGTGTCGGCTATTTGCAGGGCATATTCCAGATTGCCGCTCAGAGTGTCTGGAGCAAGCGCATCGTCACTGTCCACAAACGACAACCATTCACCCTGTGCCGCCTCGATGCCGGTATTCCTGGCTGCACTCAGTCCGCCGTTGGGGCGGTGTATGACACGAACAGAGCCGTTACGGGCGGCTATTGTGTCACAAAGGGCCGAACTGCCGTCGGTTGAACCGTCATCCACCAGGATAACCTCCATACCGTCAACAATCTGGGACAGGACGCTCTCCACGCACCGTTCAAGTGTGGAAAGGCTGTCGTAAACCGGGATTATGACTGATAAACTTGCCATCTGTCAGTTCAAAAACGCAAATTAAGTCACTTTATTTCAGATTCTGCATAATTTTATAGTTCTGATAACGTTTTATAGACGTGACTAAAGAGAGGCAAGTTTCAGGTTCTGACGGTCAGGGACATTCCGATGCCTATGACCGCATAATCAAATATACCGGACTGTTCGGCGGGGTTCAGGGTATCGTAGCCCTGATAACCGTTGTCAGGACCAAACTTGTGTCCATGATCCTGGGACCTACGGGTTTCGGCATAAACGAGTCTTTCAACAGAACCCTTAATCTTGTCAGGAGCACCACTGATCTGGGTGTTCCTTTCAGCGCGGTCAAGAACGTATCGGAATGCAAGGGCAGCGGTGTACCAGGCAGCCTTGAGGAGAGTGTGCTTGTTACCAGGACGTGGGCATTCCTGACTGCTGCAGCCGGAATGCTGTTGTGCATCCTGCTGGCACCAGTATTCAGCTACTGGGCTTTCGAGGGCGACTGGGGTTACACGTTGTCGTTCCTGATGCTCTCTCCAATGGCTGCGTTCAGTGCCTTGAGTGGTGGTGAGACCGCCATAATGAAGGGCTCAGGCATGCTGCGTCAACTGGCCAAGAGCCAGCTGATTACTGTTGTTGCTACGCTCTGCATATCGGTTCCGCTGTTGTGGAAGTTAGGGCTCAGGGGAATAGCCCCGTCACTGGTGCTTGTCTCGTTCGCATCGATGGTTATAACATGCTGCTACTCTTTCAAGGCTTTTCCATACAGAGTGCGGCCGTTCTCCGGCAGTACCCTGAAAAAAGGATTCGGAATGATAAGGTTAGGTGTTTTCTATACCATA
The DNA here is from genome assembly GCA_045534785.1 of Bacteroidaceae bacterium. Lineage (GTDB taxonomy): Bacteria > Bacteroidota > Bacteroidia > Bacteroidales > Bacteroidaceae > Colenecus. Next base: position 64,509 of record JAZSKJ010000009.1, read on the forward strand.
ACGTCATTCTTCGGAGCCGGTGCATTCTCAATCATAGCCAACTATCTGATGAAATACGGAAACGCAGAGGTTACGGGTATCTACAGTGCAGGTTATCTGCTCATATCATATCTGGGCCTGTTTGTGTTTTCGGCTATGGAATCGGATTATTTCCCAAGACTGTCGGCCGTTAACAGGGACGGAGAGAAGGTGAACGAACTGGTAAACCGTCAGGCCGAAGTTGCCATACTGCTGATGGGGCCTATGGTTGTGGGTTTCATAGTGTTCCTGGGGCTGATAGTAAGCCTGCTTCTTACCGATAAGTTTGCCGAGGCGGTGCCAATGGCCCGCATTGCGGCAATAGGACTTCTTTTCAAGGCGGCCACCCAGCCCTTGTCATATGTCTCATTGGCTAAGGGAGATTCAAAGACCTTCATGCTCCAGGAGGTTATCTATGATTTTGTATTCGTGGCATCGGTTGTGTGCTTCTTCAGATACGGGGGAGTAACAATGACCGGTACCGCACTCGCGGTTGCCGCTGTCATAGACCTGCTGGTGGTTTACAGCATCACGCATTCCCGATATGGTGTGGTTTTCTCCCGTCAGGCCATTACGGTGTTCCTTATCCAGCTTCCGCTTATACTGGCATCGTGGATTGCGGTCTCTGTGGCGCCGGGCATATGGAAATGGGTAGCCGGAGTGCTGCTAATGGGCATATCGCTCTTCTATTCGCTTTACTATCTCAAGAAACATACTTCTTTCATCAGGACGGTTGGTGATAAGTTAGGTAAAAAACTGGGCTTATGAGCAGGGTGACGGTGCTGGTGGCTGCATACAATGCCGAAAAATATCTTGAGGAATGTCTGGATTCGCTTGTAAATCAGACCCTCAGGGATATCCAGATAGTGTGCATTGATGACGCGTCGACAGATTCCACCCCCGATATCCTTAAACGGTATGCTTCAACCGATGAACGCATTGTGTTACTCCGCATGGAGCGTAACAGCGGACAGGCAGTAGCCAGGAACAGAGGCATAGAGGTGGCCGACGGAGATTACATCACAATGCTGGATGCCGATGATTTCATGTCGGCCGATGCCCTTGAGAAGGCTGTGGCTGTGTTGGATTCGGACCCTGACACGGGGTCGGTACTCCTAAATCTGATATTGTTTGACGGGAAGAGCAGGACTCCGTATCCTATGCGCTCGTTCAGGACTGAGTGGAGCGGGCAGGAGGCTTTTGAGCTCAGCCTGGACTGGTCAATCCACGGACTATATGTTTCACGGACGGACCTGTTCAGACGTTGGCCATACGATACCTCATGCCGTCTATTCAGCGATGATAATACCACAAGGATTCATTACCTTCATTCAGGTATGGTGAGGATATGTGACGGAGTCTATTATTACCGGCAGCATCCTGAAAGCATGACCAACGGGATTTCGGCCCGCAGACTTGACCTGCTGGAGGCCAACACCTCCATGATGCGTCAGCTGCGCCAGGCGGGCCAGGATAGGGAAGTGCTTGCCCTGTTTGAGAAGGAACGTTGGATCAATTTGACAGGTATCATAGGATTTTGGCTGAAACACAAGGATATAGCTCCCAAGCGGGAGGTCTTGGAAAGATTCAGACTCGTGTGGAAGGATGTTGACAGAAACCTTCTTCCGGGAATCCTTAAATTCAAACTGGGATACATGCCCTGCCTCCATTTCAGGTCATATTTCAATCAGGTCAAATTCTATTTCTTTTTAAAGCGGTTCTTTGGAAAATAATCCGTATCTTTGCTAATTACGTATAGGATTATTAAACGTATTAGACAATTATATGGACGAATTATTAGGACTTGTAACTGCCAAGGCACAGGAATGGCTGGGCGGTTCATTCGATGAGAAGACCCGTGAGGAGGTCAAGGCTCTCATGGCTAAAGAGGACAAATCAGATCTGATAGATGCATTCTACAAGGATCTGGAGTTTGGAACAGGTGGTCTGCGCGGTATCATGGGTGCAGGCACCAACCGCATGAATATATACACCGTAGGTATGGCTACCCAGGGTCTGGCCAATTACCTTAACAAAAACTTCAAGGAGCGTAAGGAGATATCGGTGGTGGTAGGTCATGACTGCCGCAACAACGGGCGCCTGTTTGCCGAGACCGTAGCCAACATATTCAGCGCCAACGGCATCAAGGTTTATCTGTTCGATGACCTCAGACCCACACCCGAGGTATCGTTTGCCATCCGTTATCTGGGCTGCCAGAGCGGTGTGAACGTGACCGCCAGCCACAACCCCCGCGAGTACAACGGCTACAAGGCCTACTGGGAAGATGGTGCACAGGTGCTGGCTCCGCATGATACCGGCATAATCGATGAGGTTGCCAAGGTTAAGGTGGCCGACATCAAGTTCAAGGGTAACCCTGAACTCATTCAGATAATTGGCGATGAGGTTGACAAACCTTATCTGGATGCCATCGAGGGTATCTGCATCGACCCGGATCTGGTTAAGCGTAACCATGACCTTTGCATAGTATATACTCCGCTGCACGGATGCGGCCGCGTGATGATTCCTCGCTCACTTAAGCAGTGGGGCTTTACAAACGTCAACTGCGTTCCCGAGCAGATGATACCGGATGGTAACTTCCCGACCGTTGTATCACCCAATCCCGAATATCCTGAGGCTCTGACTATGGCTCTGGCTCTGGCCCGCAAGCTGAACGCCGACGTGGTTATGGCATCGGACCCCGACGCCGACCGTCTGGGTGTGGCCTGCCGCGATGACAAGGGTGAACTGACCCTGCTCAACGGTAACCAGACCGCAATGATTTTCCTCTACTACATCATAACACAGTACACCAAACTGGGCAAGATGACCGGTAAGGAGTACATAGTAAAGACAATTGTGACCACCGAGGTTATCAGCCGCATAGCCGAGAAGAACAACCTGGAGATGTTTGACTGCTACACAGGATTCAAGTGGATTGCCAAGGTTATTGCCGATGAGAACGCCAAGGGCAAGCACTACATCGGAGGCGGTGAGGAGAGCTTCGGATTCCTGGCCGAGGACTTCGTACGTGACAAGGATGCCGTATCGGCCTGCTCGCTGATGGCCGAGATAGCCGCGTGGGCCAAGGAGAACGGCAAGACCCTCTGGGACCTGCTGCTGGATGCATATCAGGAGTACGGATTCTCTCAGGAGGCAGCAGTCAGCGTAGTAAAGCCCGGCAAGAGCGGTGCCGATGAGATAAAGGCTATGATGGAGCAGTTCCGCGCCAACCCGCCCAAGAGCCTGGCTGGCGAGAAGGTGGTTCTGATAAAGGACTTCAAGCTGCTCAAGCAGACCGATGCTGCCGGTAAGGTTACTGATCTGGTTATGCCCGAGCCGTCAAACGTGCTGCAGTACTTTACAGCTGCAGGTGACAAGATTTCGGTCCGTCCTTCCGGTACCGAGCCCAAGATAAAGTTCTACATGGAGGCCAAACTGCCTATGGCTGACAAGAAGGATTACCTCAAGGTTCAGGCCCAGGCCATGAAGAAGATCGAGGCGTTCAAGAAAGATTTGGGAATCTGAACTCTTAGTAATGAAAAGGACTACCGTTTCTGTTTTGATGATTCTGGCCGTTGCCGCTTGCGCAAACGGTCAGGTTGTCAGGACAATGTCAGTCTGGAACGGCGGAAATGCCGCCGGATATTCCGTATCCGACATAGAAAGTATAACCTTTGAGGAATCGGAGGGTAATATGGTGATAAACGGGAAGGATAACTCCCAGAAAATTGCCATTGCTCCGGTGGACAGTATCACATTGTCATCTCCTTATATCAAGAGTACCAACAAGAAGACCGATGAGGAACTGACCGCCGAGCTGAAAAGCATACGCCTCTCATACACTTCATATAAAGCGGTGGGTAAGAATAACCCGCTCATGGGTCATAAGTTCGGAGCAGACCCGTTCGGAATGGTGGACGGAGACCGTCTTTATGTATATATGACCGATGACCATCTCTACAGGTCAACAGACGGTAAACCTATTACGGGTGCCTGGGATTATTCAGACTGCAAGAAGATCTCCATAATCTCATCGGATGACCTGGTAAACTGGACAGATCACGGAGAGCAGCCTGTGGCAGGAAAGAACGGAGGCTCCGGACCGGCTAAGTGGGCCAGCAACATGTGGGCTCCCTGTGCCGCCCATAAGACTATCAACGGAAAGGAGCGTTACTTCCTCTACTTTGCGGACAGTTCAAACGGTATCGGAGTCCTGTATTCGGATAATCCTTACGGACCATGGAAGCAACCGAGCGGTATGAATCAATTGATTTCACGCAGTACTCCCAACTGTGGCGGTTCGGCCGTTCCGTGGCTTTTTGACCCTGCTGTACTGGTTGATGATGACGGTAAGGCATATCTTTACTTTGGAGGCGGAATTGACGGTTTGGATGCGGCCGATCCCGGATCAGCGCGTTGTGTACAGTTGGGTAATGACATGATGTCAATAGTAGGTACCCCGAAACAGATAAAACCTCCATACCTCTATGAGGATGCTGGTATAAACAAGGTTGGCGGAAAGTACATATATAGCTATTGCTCCAACTTCAATGCAGGCAGCAACCCTCCCGGCAGCGCCAATATTGCATATATGGTGTCAGATAATCCTCTCGGCCCCTTCTCTTATGTCGGAAAGTGCTTTGACAATCCTGCAGTGGTAGGAGAGAGTTCCTGGGTTGGCGGTGGCGGTAACAATCATCATGCTATTGTTGAGTTCAAGGGCAAATACTACATACTGTATCATACCCGTACCCTCAAGGCTGCCATGCGTGCCACCACTCCCGATATAAATGACAACGTGGAGTTACGCAGCACATGTATGAGTGAGATAAAAGTTGATACCGTCAACGCAAGGATAACCAATCTGACACTGAACACCAACTCAGACAAGGGAGTTGCCCAAATCAGGAACTTCAATCCTTACAGAACTGTGCCGGGACCTACAATGGCCTGGGTACAGAAAATCAAAACCAAGTATTTCAAGTCCGGATCGGACTGGATTTGTACCGCAGAGATGGAAGCCGGATCATGGATCGGTATCTCAAAGGTTGATTTTGAAGAGGGTGCCGCAGGCTTTACGGCTACGGTAAAAGGAAGCGGTCTGCTTGCCGTAACCATTGATTATCCCGGGAAGGGCGGAAAATGCGTAGCTCTGGCAGAGGTGGATTCGCCCAGCGGATATACTCAGGTATATGTGCCTTTGCAGAGGGAAGTTACAGGCGTTAAGGAAAAGCTGTACCTGACCTCGAGTAATAATATAAGTCTTAAATCCTGGTCATTTATCAGATGAAAAAAACTGTCAGAACAATCTTACAAGTGCTTTTGTGCCTTACAATGACTTGTTGTACAGGACGAAAGGTGGTTGATATACGTGTAGTCTCAACCACCGATGTCCACGGATATATCTTTGACAAGGATATCCTTACCGGCAGCGACCGCCGCGGCTCTATGGCAAAGGTTGCCACATTCATAAAAGAGGAGCGTAAGAATAATAAGAACCTGATCTATCTGGATGCCGGCGATATCCTGCAGGGATCATTGGAGGCATATCAGGATGTCACTGCCCAGTATTACAGGACCAGTCTGCTTGCCGAGGCTTACAACATCCTGGGTTGTAATGCTATGGCATTGGGTAATCACGACCTGGCCGCCGGTACGCTCTGTTTCGAGCGTTTCATGATGGATGCCAAATTCCCGGTGTTGGGCGGCAACATCTGTTTTGATGCATACGGAGATTACATACTTCCCTATACGGTGTTCAAGAAGGGTGGGGTTACGATAGGCATTATAGGCCTGACCACTCCGTCTGTCATGTATTCACAGCCCTGGGAGCGTTTTGGTGAGCTAACTGCGGCTGACCCGGTCGAGACTGCCCGTTTTTACATAGATAAGCTGCGTGACAAGGTTGACGTCCTGATAGGACTGTTCCACTCCGGATACGGCGGCGGACGTGTATATGACGGGACTGTTTATGACCAGTTTACCAAGAAGCTTGTCAATGAAACCGCAGGATTTGACCTGATTGTGTTCGGTCATGACCATTCGCGTTTCTTCCGCAAGGAGGTTGATGCCAACGGTGACAGCATACTTATGATGAACACCAGTCAGCATGCTGAGCGTGTAGCCGTAACAACCCTTCATGTTGACCGCAGTCAGGGCGGCAGGCCCAAGGTGAGCGCCATAGGTGGAGAGCTGGTGGACGTTACCTCACTGGAGCCCGATGCCCAGTTCCTGAGTGCAGTGTCAGGATGGTATGATGACGTGTGCCATTATGCGGATTCCGTAATAGGATCCGTTGCTGTACCCTTGGAGAGCAACGGCTCATTGTGGAGAAACAACTCCATGAATGATTATATTCATCAGATACAGATGGGATATTTCTCCGCTCAGGTTTCACTTGCAACTCCTATGACGGTAAATCCGCCCGTACCTGCCGGAAACCTGCAGATACGTGACGTTTACAACATCATCAGGAATGAGACCAACCTTGTGTCTGTAATGCTCAAGGGAAGTGAGATAAGGGATGCGCTGGAATACTCGGCTACCTCATGTTATGAGGATCTGAGCAAGAAACCTAATCATCTGCTAAGGTCCAGGGGTGCTCAGAGTGAACTTACAGCAGCGGGAATAAACTATACCATTGATGTTACCAAGCCGGTTGGAAAGCGGGTGAGCATAACATCGATGGCCGACGGCACTCCTTTCGATCCTGACAAAATGTACCGCACAACGGTAAGTTCGACACTCTATGTGCAGGACGGATCGGCCCTTTACAGGGGGACAGGCTTAAGCCGTGATGAGATGAAAGCCAGATTCAACAGCACATCAGAGGCAGACCTGAGGTATTACATGCTTACCGACCTGTCATTGAAGCGTGAATCGGGAATCAGTGTTAATCCCCAGAGGGTTGGAAGCTGGAAACTCATTCCGGAGAAAGTGGTATCGGGCTACCTGGCCAAAGATACATTGTCAACAACAAATAACAGATTCATTCGTCGATAATATATACGTAACAAATAATTCTATGAAAAGAAACGTATTCTATCTGCTGATTGCGGGAACAGTACTTTCGCTCTCGGCATGCAAATCAAGTCAAAACGCCTATAAAGAGGCATATGAGAAGGCTGTCAGCACAGATGCCTCAAAGACTGTAATAGAAGAACCTGTTACCCAGAATGAGGTTCCCACGGCAGAGGATGTATCCAACATTTCGGTACGTGAGGAGAAGGTGACGGTTGTATCGGGCGACCAGAATATCAAGTCATACGGTATAGTATGCGGAAGTTTCTCACTTAAGGCCAATGCCGATGCCCTCAGGGAGCGTCTCATTAATGACGGCTACAAGGCGGTAGTGGTTGTGAACGAGGCGGGTAAGACCTATCGCGTGGTATGCGCCAGCTTTGATACAAAGGAGGAGGCTGTTGCCGAGCGTAACAGTTTCAAGGCAAAATATCCTGACAACCAGGATTTCCAGAGCGCCTGGATCCTTTACAAAAAATAAAGTTGGGCAGGATTCTGGCTATTGATTACGGTACCAAACGTACCGGTATTGCCGTAACCGATCCGTTGAGGATAGTTCCGGGCGGACTGGGTACTGTACCCACTCATGAACTGGGGGCTTATCTGGCCGGTTATATGAGTAAGGAACAGGTCGATATCATCGTGGTGGGCTATGCCACAAACATGAACGGAGAGGATTCGGCCAGCATGAGGCAGATAAGGCCGTTCGTGGACAAACTCATTAAACAGTATCCCGACAAGAAGGTTGTAATGTTTGACGAGCGGTTCACATCGGTGATAGCGCAGAGGTCCATACTGGAATCGGGAATCGGCAAGATGGCGCGCCGCAACAAGGCTCTTGTTGACCAGGTAAGCGCAACAATAATTTTGGAGTCATTCATGGATTCAAGACAATACAAAGAACTATGATTTTACCTATCTATACCTACGGACAGGGAGTCCTCAAGAAAGAGGCAGAGGAGATTGACAAAAGTTATGAAGGGCTTGAGCAGCTTATCAAGGATATGTTTGAGACACTGCGTCATGCTGAAGGTGTGGGCCTGGCGGCTCCTCAGGTGGGCTTGCCTATACGTCTGGCAGTAGTAGACCTTGATGTATTATCCGACGATCAGCCGGAATTCAAAGGCTATTTCAGGACTTACATAAATCCTTATATTGAGGAGACAGACGGAGCGATGGTTCCCTATGAAGAGGGTTGCCTGAGCTTTCCCGGCATTCATGAGAAGGTAAACCGCCCCGAGCGGGTGCGAATAAGCTGGCAGGATGAGAATTTTGTTGAGCACGATGAGTGGTTTGAGGGATTCCCGGCCCGAGTGCTCCAGCATGAGATAGACCATCTTGACGGCAAATGCTTCATAGACCGCATGTCACCGCTGCGCAGGCAGATGAACAAGAAGAACCTGAGCTCCATAGCTGCTGGAAAGTTCAGTTGTGACTACAAGGTCAAGGTACCCAGAAAATGATATGAGGATAGGGCGTGCCATCATTGCCTGTACTGCTGCCTTGTGGATGCTATGCGCTCCGGTTAAGGCTCAGATAAACACTGACCGCATGATGTCAGTGGGGCGTACGGCACTCTATTATGATGACTACGTCCTTTCCATCCAGTATTTCAATCAGGTAATAAACGCCAAGCCCTATCTGGCCGAGCCGTACTTCTACAGGGCGGTAGCCAAACTGTCGTTGGAGGATTACCGCGGTGCCGAACAGGACTGCAACAACGCATTGAGCCGTAACCCGTTTGTGGTCAACAGCTATCAGGTACGAGGACTGGCCAGAGTCTATCAGGGTAGGTATGAAGATGCAATTACGGATTTCAGGAGCGGTCTGCGTCTGGATCCAGGCAACAGTTCGTTGCGCCATAACCTGATTCTCTGTCTGGCCAAGAGCGGACAGACCGATGAGGCCATCAAGGCTGCCGATACCCTGCTTATATCGTCACCTAAATATGCGCCCGCAATGGCGATGCGTTCAGACCTGCTTTGGGAGCAGGGCGACAGCGCAGGAGCCTTGGAGTGGGTTGACAAAGCCCTTGACGTAAACCGGTATGACGCCGAGATGCTGCATCACCGCGGAGTCATGCTGGCCCGTATGGAGCGTTACGAGGAGGCCGAAGAGGACCTGGACCGCGCCATATATCTGGACCCGACCGATGCAGGCACATACATAACACGTGCTATGGTGCGCTATTTCCGCGAAAACCTTAACGGTGCGTTGGCCGATTACGACATGGCCATAATGATTGACCCGGCAAACGTGACAGGCCATTACAACAGAGGTAACCTGCGTGCTCAGATTGGTGATGACAACCGTGCCATAGAGGATTTTGACATAGTGATAGATACTGAGCCGGATAACCTTATGGCCATATTCTATCGCGGACTGCTCAGGGAGAATACCGGCGATTATCGTGGAGCCGAGCAGGATATGACAAGGGTCCTTGAGGAGTATCCTCAGTTTATCCAGGGTTATCAGATACGCAGCGAAGTGCGTGAGAAGCTGGGAAACCGGCGTGGTGCCGAAGAAGATGCAATGGTAGTCTTGCGTGAGCAGAACCGCAGGTTCAACAGCGCCATGGGGTATGAGGATGATTCGGACAAGGAGAATGAAGGCAAGACCCGTGAACGCTCTGACAAGAATGTACGCAACTATCGCAAGATAGTGGTTGATGAGAACCTGGAGAACTCAACGGGTTTCTCAAGCGAATATAGGGGTAAAGTGCAGAACCGTAATGTCGATGTGCAGTACCTGGAGCCTTACCGCCTTACATTCTATAGGGATAATACGCAAACTGTCAATGTTGTACACGGAAGCAAGGAGGTGGACGAACTCTCCGCTTCGGGTTGTTTCATGTCTGAAATCCAGCTTGAGAACCATGATGTGCAGCTTGAAGAAAAACAGATAGACCGTCTGTTTGCCGACATAGGACTGCGCACCCAGAATCTGTCAAATGACTCGGGTAATGAAGATTGCCTTCTGCTGGCCAGAGGATTGGATTTTGCCTTGCTTCAGGATTTCACCAACGCTGAGTCTGACTTGGACAATGCCTTGCTGATCAACCCTGACAATTGGGCTGCCTGGTTCTGCAGGGCTCAGGTAAGAGCCCGTTCCATACAAGCTAAACGGGCTGAGCAGGAGACAGAAATAAGACAGAACGGTTCCGGTATCCGTGAGGCTGCCGATCCCGGTTACCAGTTCGTTATCAGAGACCTGACGCGTGCCATCGACCTTGCACCCGCATTTGCGTACGCCTACTATAACCGCGGCACGTTCTATGCCAAGTCCAATGACCTGCACGCAGCACTTGTGGATTTTGACAAGGCTATAGAGCTTGACGAGACTCTGGCTGAGGCTTGGTATAATCGCGGACTGGTTCTGGTATTGCTTAACCGCATGGACGATGCGTTCAATGACCTGAGCCGTGCCGGCGAATTGGGTATATATTCAGCTTATAATATAATAAAACGCTTCTCCAAGTCCGAATAAATTGATAACTTCGCACGCCTAAAAAGAAATTACTACAAAACAACATGATAAAGATTACTTTTCCTGACGGCTCCGTACGCGAATATGAAAGCGGCGTAACCGGCTATGAGATTGCTGAGAGCATCAGCCAGAGACTGGCACAGGATGTGTTGGCCTGCAGTGTCAATGACCAGATAACAGAACTAAACCGCCCCATTACCACCGATGCAACCATCAAGCTGCACAAGTGGGAGGACGAGGAGGCCAAGCACGCATACTGGCATACCAGCGCTCACCTTATGGCCGAGGCTCTTCAGGAACTCTATCCGGGCACACAGTTCGGTATCGGTCCGGCAATCGAGAAGGGATTCTATTATGACATCATGCCGCCCGAAGGCGTAGTCATCAAGGAGAGTGATTTCCCCGCCATTGAGGCTAAGATGAAGGAACTGGTTCAGAAGAAGGAGAAACTGGTACGCAAGGAAATCAGTAAGACCGATGCCCTTAAGTTCTTCGGTGACCGCGGACAGACCTACAAGAACGAGCTTATAGCCGACCTTGAGGACGGAACCATCAGCACATACACACAGGGTAACTACACTGACCTGTGTCGCGGACCGCATCTGGTTGATACCGGTGCCATCAAAGCAATCAAGCTGCTGGCTACATCGGCCGCATACTGGCGCGGTGACGAGAAGCGCCCGCAGATGACCCGCATATACGGTATCACATTCCCCAAGCAGAAGATGCTGGACGAGTATCTGACCCTGCTCGAGGAGGCCAAGAAGCGTGACCACCGCAAGATAGGCAAGGAGATGGAGCTCTTCATGTTCAGCGATATGGTAGGCAAGGGTCTGCCCATCTGGCTGCCCAAAGGCACAGCCCTGCGCCTGAGACTGCAGGATTTCCTGTCACGCATACAGAAGCGTTACGGTTACCAGCAGGTTATCACCCCGCATATCGGCTCAAAACAGCTCTATGTAACATCAGGTCACTGGGATCACTACGGAAAGGACAGTTTCCAGCCCATCACCACTCCTGAGGAGGGTGAGTGCTACCTGCTCAAGCCTATGAACTGCCCCCATCACTGCTGCATATTCAAGTCACAGCCCCGCTCATACAGGGACCTGCCTCTGCGTATAGCCGAGTTCGGTACCGTTTACCGTTATGAGCAGAGCGGCGAGCTTCACGGACTTACCCGCGTACGCAGTTTCACTCAGGACGATGCACATATATTCTGCCGTCCCGATCAGGTAAAGGGCGAGTTTATCCGAGTGATGGAGATCATCGAGATAATCTTCAAGGCCCTGAACTTTGACAACTTTGAGGCTCAGATATCTCTGCGTGACCCCAACGACCACGAGAAGTACGTAGGTAGCGATGAGGTTTGGGAGAAGGCCGAGCGTGCCATCGTTGAGGCTTGCGAGGAGAAGGGCCTGAAGGCCACCGTCGAGTACGGTGAGGCCGCATTCTACGGTCCCAAGCTGGACTTTATGGTCAAGGATGCCCTGGGTCGCCGCTGGCAGCTTGGTACCATCCAGGTTGACTATAACCTGCCTCAGAGATTCGAGCTTGAGTATATAGCATCGGATAACCAGAAGGAGCGTCCGGTTATGATTCACCGCGCACCCTTTGGCTCAATGGAACGCTTTGTGGCTGTGCTCATTGAGCATACTGCAGGTAAGTTCCCGCTGTGGCTTACTCCTGACCAGGTGGCTATCCTGCCTATATCGGAAAAGGCCAACGATTACGCCCATAAGGTACAGAAAGAGCTTGAGGACAGGTTTGAGATACGCGGATTCGTGGATGACCGCAACGAGAAGATAGGCCGCAAGATCCGCGACAATGAGGTCAAGCACATCCCTTACATGCTTGTGGTAGGTGAGAAAGAGGCCGAAATGGGTGAAGTCAACGTACGCAAGCAGGGTGCCGAGAACCTTGGAAACATGAAAATTGACGAATTCGGTAAAAAAATAGCCGAAGAAGTTAATTCTATGATAAATAAATGGTAATTTTGCGCCCGCTTGGAATAAACTTTTTGAAAATAGGTATAGAAATATAGAGAAAACAATATAAAAGATTCTGAATGAAGAAAGACAATTTGAGTGATCAGTATCAGGTAAATGACGAGATCCGTGCCCGTGAGGTACGTATAGTCGGCGAAGGTTTTGAACCCAAAGTGGTATCACTTCGTGAGGCTCTTAAGATAGCCGATGATATGGAGTTGGATCTGGTCCTGATTTCACCGAATGCAGTTCCTCCGGTATGCAGGATCGTTGATTTCTCCAAGTTCATATATCAGCTCAAAAAGAAGCAGAAGGAGGCCAAGGCCAAACAGGTCAAGATTGACGTCAAGGAGATACGTTTCGGACCCCAGACCGATGATCATGACTACAACTTCAAGCTCAAGCACGCTATGGGTTTCCTGCAGAACGGTGACAAGGTAAAGGCATATGTCTTTTTCCGCGGCCGCTCAATACTGTTCAAGGAGCAGGGTGAGGCTATTCTGGCCCGTTTTGCAAAAGATCTTGAGGAGTACGGAAAGCAGGAGCAGGCACCTATCCTGGAGGGTAAGAGGATGACAATCTTCATCTCTCCCAAGAAGGGTGGAGCGCCCAAGAAGCAGGAGGCTCCCAAGCAGGAAAGTAAGGAATAAACAGACCGATAAGCCCGGGCATGGTGCTTACGGTTATAAATAACAAACAAAATTTTTAATAACAATGTTGAAATCAAAGACTAATTCCGGTTCCAAAAAAAGATTCGCTCTTACCGGATCGGGCAAAATCAAGAGAAAACACGCTTATCACAGCCACATTCTCACTAAGAAGAGCAAGAAGCGTAAAAGAAATCTGGATCACTTCACAATCCTTGACCAGGCCAACGCCAAACAGGTCAAGTCTCTGCTCTGCATGAGATAACCCGATTAACAACAGTCAAAAACAGAAAACTATGCCGAGATCAGTAAATCACGTTGCTTCTAGAGCAAAGAGAAAGAAAATTTTAGGTCTTACCAGAGGTTACTTTGGTGCAAGAAAGAACGTCTGGACCGTTGCCAAGAATACTTGGGAGAAGGGTCTGACCTATGCTTACCGTGACCGTAAGAACAAGAAGAGAGAGTTCCGTGCACTGTGGATCCAGCGTATCAACGCTGCTGCCCGTCTTGAGGGTATGAACTATTCACAGCTCATGGGTGCCATCCATAAGGCTGGAATCGAGATCAACCGTAAGGTGCTGGCCGACCTGGCTATGAACAACCCCGAGGCTTTCAAGGCTATCGTCAAGAAGGTTAAATAATACGGGAACTAAACGTTAAAAAGCGGGTGGAACGATATTCCACCCGCTTTTTTTTATTACCTTTACACTTGACCGCATCGGGTTAGATCGGGAGACTCATCAATAAAAACGAAGAACCGGGATTGCTCTGGTTTCCAATGGCGGGCCACGCCCCTTATGGGGTAACCTTCGGTCGGTGGATTACAAAGGGGACCGGGCGCTCAAAACTTATATTTCCGGAGTTCTCATCACATCACCGGTGCGGTTTTTTTTAAATACAACGGGCTGATCCGGAAAAGGACCAGCCCGTTTGCCTTGGGTAGGGTATGAGTTTATCTCTCAATCATCAGCACCTTCTTTCCGTTGATGATGGTGATACCCTTGTTGTTGTATTCATTTACGCGCATACCACCCAGATTGTAACGTGTTCCGTTCAGGTCCAGGTCATCCTGAGTTATGTAGCTTACTGCGGTCTCCTTTAGCGTAAACTTGACTCTGTCTATATTGCAGTTGTCAGCTGTGATGGTGAAACGTATTATCTGTTGTCCTTCGGGAATCAGTACAGATATCTTATCAGATACCACCTTATATGTATCCCAACTGTTGCTGGCTGTTTGAGGAACGCTTATCTTGGCCAATACGGTCTCCCTTCCGTTTTTCATAAGGCCAATCCTGAAGCCGGAACCGGAAATACCCGAACTTACATTAGCCTCATAGGCATAGTAACCGGCAGTCTGTACATTGACAGTGTATTCGGTCCATTCTCCGAGTTTGGTGTAACCCAATGCGGTTCCGGTACTTCCTATCTTCACAAGGTCCATACCGCCGTTATCATCGCGGTAGTTGGAGTCTCCCTCGCTGTTGGAGTTGGTGTCATGATATGACAGGCCTTCTCCTCCCTTGTCAAAGTTCTCGGCCTGAATGGTGCCGGGTAAGTTTATGGCCTTGTACGGTCCGCGTACCTTAAAGCTGTACTTGGCTATGGCAGATTCGCGTCCGTACTTATCGACTGCTATCGCAGAGATTGTGTTGGTTCCTGCTTCCTGTGGCGTATAGGTGAACTGCAGCGGTCTGCTCTTGATAGTATCAGTAATCAGTGAGCCGTTCATTATGATCTTGATAAACGCGATGTCGCTCTCCTTGTCGGCATGTATAGGAGTGAAATCCATAGTTTTGCTCTCTCCTAATGTAATGGCCGATGTGTTGCCGTTGATCTTGAAGTTTATGGAATCATTTATGATAAGATGCTTGAAAATAATCTTGTCAATATTGCAGTTGCTGCCGGTAATGTCCAGATGTATTATCCTGTCGCCACCCTTGATCTGGGTTGTGGTCCTGCCGGTTATGGTGGTATATTTGCTCCAGTCACTGCCGGTCTTAGGAACGCTTATATTGTCCGTAATGTTTGTTATACCGTTTTCATCACTGACAGCGAGTGAGAAACTTGAACCGTTTGAACCAGACGATACTACAGCTTCATATGTGTAGTAACCGGTTTCCTGTACATTTACAGTATACTCCAACCATTCGCCGGTATTTGTATTTCCGATTACCTTGCCTCCGTTTCCGTTTGAAATATCGTATCCTCCTTCATCACTACGGTATGAACTTGCATTGCCGTCTTTTGATGAATTCGAATCGTGGAATGTCACTCCTTCGCCTCCTTTGTCAAAGTTCTCGGCTTCTATGGTGCCGGGAATAGACATCTCCTTATATGCAAAACGGGGATTTGTGGCCTGGAAACTGCCCAATCTCTCATATTTGTTCCCGTCGTCTGTATAAGCAACTGCCTTGAGGTTATATTTGCCGTTTGTCTTGGGCACATACTTAACAATATACGGTGATTCAGTCAGCTTTGTATAGAATTTGTCGTTGATATAGAACATAATGCTGTCTATCGATTTGTTCTTGTCAACAAGCTGGGCGCGAACGGTGATATTGAGAGTGTCCTCTCTTGGAGCCAATGAAGTCTGAGGCTTGATATACAATGATATCTGCTTCTTCATTCCGGGGAACGGGCTCTTGGCTTTCTTGGCGTCTTCGGTCTTCATGTATTGGCGCAGCCAGGTCATTGCCGGACGGTCCACTCCGTCACGGATAATTCCGGAGTTTCCGTCGGTGGTCCAGGTAGCACCGTATATGTACCCCCAAAGGGTTATGCCTGCGCAATAATCAGACTCCCACATGTACTTTATCTGGTTCTTGTATTGGTTTTCCTGTTGGGTGTCATCTGTGGTGCCGATATCATACTCTGTGCTGTACATAGGCATCTTGAGCGCATTCTGGATCTCCTCCATAGCTGATTTGAATTCATCAAAACTGATATCGGTGAGGTCATGTGATTGACATCCGTAAGCATCCACAGGTGCACCGTTGTCACGCAGTATACGGACCAGTTCAATGAACTGTGACTTCTGCCAGCGGAAAGTGTTGTAGTCATTATACACCAGAATGGCATTTGGCCAACGCTCATAGGCCAACTCAAAAGCCTTGATGATCCAGTCATAGCCGGTTCTTCCGTCGCCTCCCAGGGCATTCTTGTAAGGAGCCGGAGCGTGTCCCGGAACAGCTTCGTTTACTACGTCAATTATTTCAAGGTTGGGATAGTGGGCCTTGACGGCATCATACCATTCAACAATAGCCTTGTACTGCTCCTGCGTGGAGAGGTTGTCCATCCAACTGGGATACTGTGAACCCCATATCAGAGTATGGAACTTGAACGGGAAACCGTACTTTTTGGCTTCATTGGCAGCGGCATCATTGAAACTGAAAGAGCCTCTGCGGCTGCCTTCAATTGATGACCATTTTGTCTCATTCTCACAAGTGATCTGGTTCCACAATGTGTGAAACTGCTCGTTTCCGTAGTTCACCTGACCTCTTGTGGTGATGTTACCCAAAAACTTGTCAGGGTTGGATGACAACTGCGCATTTGCGTACGGTGTGCATAAACAGAGAGCACAGATGACGCCTGCAAATAATCTATTTTTCATATAAAGTGATTTGTTGTTAGCTGGTTAGTTTATATCAAGGCAAAGATATAAAAAATGTGAATAAATAAACGCAGTTTATCCGTTAAAAATCAACGTATGCCGGCTTTGTCCAGAGCGCGCTGGTAACGTGCAGCGTATGCGTTGTGCTGCGAGAGTGTGGTTGAGAAATAGTGTGAGCCGCTGAAATCCTCCTTGGCCGAGAAATAGAGATAGTTGTGCCTTGTATAGTTAAGCACTGCGTTTATGGCCTGGGTGCTTACAAAACGGATAGGTCCCGGCGGCAATCCGGGATTCTTGTATGTATTATAAGGTGAGTCATACTCCAGATGTTTCTTGAGCACCCGCTTGGGCCTTTCGCCACCCATAGCAAAAATGACTGTAGGGCAGGCCTGCAGCGGGAGTTTCCTGTTGAGGCGGTTCATATAGACACCAGCTATGATGGGGAACTCCTCAACTTTTGCGGTTTCCTCCTCAATGATTGATGCAAGTATTATAACGTCATCCTCACTGAGTCCAATGGACTTGGCCTTGGCCTTGCGCTCATCGGTCCAATAGCGGTTACGCTCCTTTACCAGGCGGGATAGCAGGGCGGGGGCCGATGTGTTCCAGTATACCTCATAGGTGTTGGGTATGATCATGCAGAACACATTGGTGGGGGTATAACCCAGTGAGTCCAGGAATGCGGGGTCTGTCAGGCGGCTGGCTATAGCGGCCGAATCAACCATAACCTGATTGGCTATGGCACGTGCCATCTGGCCTATGGTCCGGGTGCTGTTTATGGTAAGGCGCACCGGAGTCTGAGCTCCGCCGGTAAGCATATCGGCCACCTGTTTGGGACCGGCTCCGCTCTTTACGGTATAGCATCCGGTATGTATGTGGCTGTCATAGTTGCGGCGTTTGAGCAAGTATTCCAGAGCTTTGGTAGCGGCATCGGGATCGGCCTTATGTATAGCGGCAATTACGCTCTCCTGAGTATCTGAAGGAGTTATGTATATGCGGTAATCATCACAGACGGAGACCGGGCTTGTAAAAAGCCTGTAGAGACTGAAAGCAAAGCTTGCGCCCACTACAAGCAGGGCAGAGGCTATGATTATTATAATTTTCTTAGCCATCATGGAGATGTGTGTATTGCAAATATAATCATTATCTTTGCAGAAAACACTGCTTAATTACTGAATTATAGATATGAGAAAGTTATTTTTCCTGCTTTCACTGACTGCAGCCCTGTCAGTAAGCGCCAAGAATGAGGTAACGGTCAATGTCCACGCCGACAAACCGGGTGCAACAATCAACAAGAATATCTACGGACAGTTCTCGGAGCATCTGGGAACCTGCATATACGGCGGTCTGTGGGTAGGTCCCGATTCAAAGATTCCCAACACCAACGGTTACCGCACCGATGTACTCAACGCCCTTAAGGAACTTGAGGTGCCCGTAATGCGCTGGCCGGGCGGCTGCTATGCCGATGAGTATCACTGGATGGACGGCATCGGCCCCAAGGAGAACCGTCCCGTAATGGTAAACAACAACTGGGGTGGAATTGTTGAGGATAACAGCTTCGGCACCCATGAGTTCCTTAACCTGTGCGAGCTTATAGGTTGCGAGCCTTACATATCACTCAACGTAGGTAGCGGATCGGTAGAGGAGGCTGCCAAGTGGATAGAGTATATGAACGCCGCCGACGGCCCTATGGCCAAGCTGCGCAAGCAGAACGGCCGTGAGGAACCCTGGCACGTTAAATATATAGGTATAGGTAATGAGGCCTGGGGCTGCGGCGGTAACATGCTGCCCGAGTACTACTCGGATATTTTCCGCCGTTACCAGACCTACTGCCGCGATTACAACGGTACACAGCTCTTCAAGATTGCCAGCGGCGCCACCGATTATGACTATGAGTGGACCGATGTGCTGATGAAGAAAATCGGCTCCATGATGAACGCCGTATCCCTGCACTACTATACCGTATCAGGTTGGGTCGGTGCCAAGAAGCCCGCTCTGGACTTTACCGATGAGGATTTCTACTGGTGCCTGGGCAAATGTCTTGGTATAGAGCCCGTTATCCAGAAACACCTGGCCATAATGAGCAAGTATGACCCCGAGCACAAGACTCCGCTGCTGGTAGACGAGTGGGGTACATGGTGGGAGCCGGAGCCCGGCACACAGCTCTATCAGCAGAGCACCATGCGTGACGCTCTGGTAGCTTCACTCTCACTTGATGTGTTCCACAAGTACTGCGACCGCATCCAGATGACCAACATAGCCCAGGTGGCAAACGTGCTCCAGTCTATGATCCTGACCAAGGATGACAAGATGGTGCTTACTCCCACATACTGGATATTTGATATGTACAAGCCTCACATGGACGCAACCTATATCCCCACCGACCTGGAGGGCGTAGAGGTAAAGCTTACTCCCAACGAGCGCTATGCCGCCAATCCCGATGAGACCGCCACACGTCCGCTGCCGCTCTTCAGCTCAACCGCATCAACCAAGAACGGCAAGCTGCACATATCAATGTCAAACGTAAAGCTGAATGAGGCTCAGACCGTAACAGTAAAGCTGGACGGCATCAAGGCCAAGAGCGTGACCGGTAAGATACTTACCAGTGATAAGGCCAGCAACTACAACACCTTTGAGAATCCCGACAAGATAAAGCTTGCCGATTTCAAAGGCGCCAAGATTGACAAGAAGACCGGTAACATCACTCTTGAGATTCCTGCTGCCAGCATCGTTACCCTGGAGGTAGAATGATACAAATGATACAATTGGGGACAGACCCCTTTTGTACTATTTTTGAAAAATGATACAAAAGGGGTCTGTCCCCAATTGTATCATTTTACATTATTGATTATCTTTGTATCCGCTTTGCGATAGTAGCTCAGTTGGTAGAGCGTTGGCTTCCCAAGCCGAAGGTCGCGGGATCGTGCCCCGTCTATCGCTCTTGGAAGGGTATATATATAAAAATTAAATAATAAATGTCCAGGCATATCTAATCTAACCAATTACGACATGAATCCAGCATGAATAATAATAGTAGCAAAAACAACTTGATTGATTTCAAATAAAATCTATTTCCAATATTTATTTTTTAGGCTGATCGTATGGTAAGTATGTTTTAAAGACGTCAATATCTACACCATAATACTTGTTGAAATTTGTCAATACCTAACGTTTTCTGTTTTTTTACTTAAACGCTTAACCATATCTTCTGTGTTATAAGTTATCTTGCTCCATAATACAACATATGCATCGTATCCACCTACGGCTTTTTTTTGTTCCTCATTAAACAAATATAAAACAACATTAGGAGTAATACCTTTAGAATGCCCTTCTTTCTCTTCGGTAAAAAACTCTTTCTTACTTATTTGGCCTCTATTTGTATAATGAAACAGTATCTTTTTACCTGTAAGGTCAGGCATCCTATCACTTTCAAAGAACATCGCTTTTATATATGCGCTCTCCTGATTATTAAGAATAGGAGATTCGTTTATATCTATCGAATTAAATACGTTAAGAATAGAATCTGGCAATTCATTATAAGGCACTCTTTTAGAAAATGGAGTATTATCACGTACTCCTTGCTTTCTTTTAACAGACTTTATCAAGTTTCTTATTATTATCTCAGATTGAACATCGGTTATATAATATATTCTCATTTCTGTAAGGTCAATCAGATGATAAGGTTTAGCTATGACAAAATAATGCTTTTCAGAAGGACTTAAATAGAACTCCCCAGCAAATTCAACTACAATATTCCTATTGCGGAGACGCCTGGATTTGTATCCTAGAATCCTAGTTAATTCCTGACAAAAATCAGAGAGTGAAAGGGAGTCAATTGCAGTTTTGTTATTATCGTTGAATTCATCAATTATGACAGCAGTCTTTCCTGCTTCCAAAAATTGATTGTACACTATTACATTTTCAACCTTCACTACATCCGTTTTATTTTGTTGTATAAAAGGAAAGAATGTAATTACCATGAATAATACTAGATAATTGTAACTCATAGAAAAACTATAAATTCGGTTTTATATTCTAATCACCATACATTTTCTCTTTTTATCGGCTTGGGAAGCCAAAGGCTTGTCCGATGGCTCGTTGACACAGGGAAACAATCCTTTTGTGTCATTATTGTCAATTTTTCTTTCTCTTTAGAACAACAGTAACAATATCTTTTCTATAATATGACTTAAACTTTTTTGTTTTCTTTTTATATCCTTCTTTATCGAAAGAGAGAGAGGATTTAGGGCAGAAACCACCTACCATTGAATTATACTCAAAAAATCCAAGACTATCAGTATAAATGACTTCTCTTTCGGAACAATCGCAAGACACATTCTCTTTTACCAATACGCTATCAATTGGTAATCGGGTTTTGGAATCAATCACTACGCCTTGTATGTGTACAAGGCAATCACATGAAATAAATAGCGTACCAACGAACAATATAATAATTATTATTTTTATCTTTTTCATTTTAGGTTCATTTATTAAGAATAAAAAAAATGTGCAAAAGGGGTCTGACCCCAATTGCACATTTTTGTGTTATGCGGGCTGGTGTTGTGGGCGTAGCAGGTCGTTGACGGTCTTGACTGGGTTGAAGGTAGTGAGCGGGACCTCTACGAATATTGTGTTCCAGTCACTCATGGCGCCGTTCCAGAGGCCGGGCAGCTCAAGGGCCTTGAGCTCGCGTCCGTTCTTAGACTTGCTGGATATGAAACCGGTGGCGGGGTCTACGTGCTTGGGCAGGTCAAACTTGCCGCCCTTGTAGCCGCGCAGGGCGCAGACCAGATCAACGGGATTGAAGTGAGTGCCCTGGGTGAACATCTCTTTCTTGCGGGCATCGTTCAGGTCAATCTGTGAGCTCTCCAGAATCTGGAGCGATACGGTGCCGTCTGCGTTGTATGCCAGGAACGGGCCTCCGCCGGGCTCGCCTACGTTCTTTACCATACCGCACACGCGGAGCGGGCGGTCCAGCTTGGCGTGGAGCCATGCTGCAAGTTCCTTGCCGTCAAGTGCGGCCAGGTCTTTCTTGCGGCAGCAAAGCGTATCGGTAACGAATTTTGATATGGTGTTGAGCTGTGCTGCTGTATATTTGCCGCTGTCAAGCAGACGCAGATAGTCAAACACCTTGTTCTGAACGCTTACCAGTATGCCTGCAAGCAGTTTCTTATAGGTTACGGTATCGGCCTTGAGATGGTCCGGTACCACGTTGTCTATGTTCTTGATGAACACCACATCGGTATCCAGGTCATTGAGGTTCTCAATGAGTGCGCCGTGACCTCCGGGACGGAACAGTATGGAGCCGTCATCATTACGGAAGGCTGTACCGTCGGCTGCAGCGGCAACGGTATCGGTGCTGGGTTTCTGCTCTGAGAATGATATGTCATAGGTGGTGCCGTAGCGCTTGGACATAGCCTTGGCGCAGCTTTCTGCCAGATTCTTGAACAGCTCACGGTGCTCGGTTGATACTGTGAAATGCAGGTGTACCGTACCATCTGCTCCCGATGCATACATAGCTCCCTCGGCCATATGCTCCTCTAACGGAGTGCGGGCGGAGTTGCTGTAGCTGTGGAACTTGAGCAGCCCCTTGGGCAGTGCGCCGTAGTTGAGACCTTTGGCACCCAGCAGGTTGGCTACAACAGCCTTGTAATTGCCGGCGGATATGAGTTCCTTGATTGATTGGCCATTGTTTGAAGTGCAGGCGGCATCAAGGTCCTTATAGAACGCAAACTTTTCTATGCCGTCAAAGAAAGTCTTCTCAAACGGGGTGGTGGGCACATCATACTGTGCGTCCAGGAAACCGAAAAGATCCTTGAACATGCGGCTGGCTGCACCCGATGCAGGTACAAACTTGGTAACCTTGTGGCCGCTGGAGCAATATGTGTCCCAGGTCTTGATGTAACTGGCGCACTCACTGTCATCAACTGCCATAATTCCGTTGCCTACTGATGCTGCTGCCTCTAATTCCAGATAGGGGAATCCGTTCCTGATCAATTCCAACTGTGCTTTTACATTGTCAGCATTCGTTCCCTTCTTTTTAAACTGTTCCAGATCTTTCTCGTCAAACATATATACGTATAGTAAAAAAGTCCTTTGTTCTAGCGGATGTCAAAAATAGTGTTGTTTTTTGGATTTGGCAAAGAAAAGGGACTTATAATGATAAATGAAAAAAAATTCATAATTTAGCAGCCGATTAAACTATAACAATATGAAGAACTTAAAGTTTTTTGCCCTGCTGTTGTTTGCTGCGGTCTTAATGCCCGCACGGGGAGAGAATGTGTATGGAACTGAGGACGAGAAGTTTCCTGAGATAACTTTTGACAGGACTACTGTTGACTTTGGCCT
The DNA here is from genome assembly GCA_045534785.1 of Bacteroidaceae bacterium. Taxonomy (GTDB): domain Bacteria; phylum Bacteroidota; class Bacteroidia; order Bacteroidales; family Bacteroidaceae; genus Colenecus. Next base: position 87,623 of record JAZSKJ010000009.1, read on the forward strand.
GTTTGACCGTGCTCATGGTGACCAGACCTGCTGGTTCAAGTTTACCAATACAGGTAATAAGGAACTGCTCATACTGTCTGCCGGCTCATCATGCGGCTGCACGGTTCCTGAATATCCCAAGACTGCTATCCTGCCCGGTCAGACTGATTCTATCAAGGTTACTTACAGCGGATCTACCAAGAGGGTGGGCAAGATGAAAAAGACCATATCACTTACCACAAACTGCAAGGTCAATTCCACTTATCTTTATATTATGGGTGAGATGGTTGAGGAACTTGTGGCCGACAGAGTCAAGCCGGAATAAAAGAGGTGATTATTTGTTAAGGCGCCTGATGTCTGTTACGGTTAGCGTATCAGGATCAGGTACGGTAAATCTTACTGAATATCCGTCAAAATCAAATCCGTACTCGCGTTCGGGGTCATCCTGATAGCGCGGACGCGGATCCTGAGCAAGAATACCCCGGAGCGCAGAGAGCGTTCCGGGTTTTGTTTTGACCTCCAGATGCTTGGGTATGACGACATTCAGCTTGTGCATACCTATACTGCCGGTAAAGCCCTGTGTGGCATCGGTAATACAATCCGTATAAGGTATGTACGGCTTGATGTCATATATGGGTGTGCCGTCCATAAGGTCTGCTCCGCTTACATGGAGTACCGGACCGTTGGGTGTGCTCAGTTCTATGGAGTCAAGCCTGACGCATGAAAGACCTATGGGGTTGGGACGGAACGGTGAGCGTGTGGCGAATACGCCCAGACGGGTGTTGCCTCCCAGACGCGGCGGACGTACTGTGGGTGACCACTCCTCACGTATCGCCTCCGAGAACTCCCAGATAAGCCATATGTGGCTGAATCCTTCAAGTCCACGCAGGGCCTCTGCGTTTCGGAACCGGGGCTCAAAGACTATGGTTCCCTTGAGCTCGGGCACAAGGCCGCTCTGCCTGGGAACCCCGAATTTGGAAGGGAATCCAGTCCTTATGGTTGCTATGGGTTGCATTTTCTGCATAAGTAGAGGCCGAAGGTACGGAAAAAAACAATAAATTTGTAGATTATGACAATTTCAAAGCTGTTATACAGGATGCTTGTGCTGCCGGTTGCTGCCGGCCTTTGGGGCGGGAACGCTCTATGGGCTCAAGCCTTGCCGGTACTGAACACTTTCAGCGGCAGGACATTCGATGGTACTGTGGATGTGTCCTGGCCGGTCCTGTTTGACGGCTGCACTTTCCGTACGGACGGTACGGTGATTAAGCATTCGTACGGCGCGGTGTTCCGTAACTGCACGTTTGAGTGCCCGGGCGGTGAACTGTTCATTGCAGAGAGCGGCGATGGTATCATTCTGGCGGACTGTGAGGTTAAGGGTTGTGAGTCCCTGAGCATCGGCCGGGAATACAGGCCGACGCACAGAAACTATATCACAGGTGTGATTGTGAACGGCGAGGAGTGCTCTGTGTTGGATGAGCAGAATACCATTATTGATATTGACGGTCTGGAGTTGGCGGAATGTGTACGCGGTGAGTCTGAAGGGCCGCTCTTTATGGTGATGAGTGCTGATAAGAAGTATGTGGTGAACGGAGAATCCGTTTCTTTTCAGGTGCGTGGCGTTGAAGAAGGTACTTTTGTGGGCTGGCAGTCATCAGAGAGCGGTGTGAAACTTACGGTCAGTGAGGACGGCTTAAGCTGCAAGGCTCAGGTGCTCCAAGTCAATGAAAATACAAAACTGGTGATTTCGGCATATACCGATTACGGACTTGAGGCGGCTTGCGAGGTTACTGTTTTTTTGAGTTGTTTACGGTTGATAGATGAATAGGTTGAGATATTGGTTCCTGACTGTGGCGGCCTGCCTTGCCGGATGTGCTCACGCTGGCATCAGAGAGGCCGGGCTGACTTCGTTTGACCTTAACGAGAGGGCCATTTCTTTCCTTTGGAACAACCTGGATTCGGCCGAGCAGTATGCGCAGTTTGCCTTTGAGGCGTCACGCCGTCACTCCGACGAGCATGCCAAGGCTGTCAATACGCTTGCCCGCATTGCATTCATGCGGATGGATTACACCCGTGCCTGGGAGTTATATAGTTGGGTACCTTCAATCACGAACAATATGCTCGAGGTGGTGGCATCGGAGATAGGGCTGATGCGTATCTGTCAGCGCACATCGGATAATGTCTCTTTCTATGAGTTCCGGAACAGCATATTGTTGCATCTGCGCGCACTACATGAGGAGAGTCAGGCTCTCAACGAGTCTCAGACGGAGCGTCTGCTGTCATTGGAGCGTTCATTCAGGATGGAGTCGGCCCGGTACTGGTTTGAGCTTGAGCAGCCGGGACAGGCAGGACGCGAGATGTCTTTTGTAGTGCCTGATAACCTTCTGCGTGATGACCAGGACCGTTATCTTATGTATACGTTCATGCACGGATTGGGTATCGGGCTTGAGGCGTACGGTCTTGATGATATGGTGTCACAGAGGTTGCGCAGCCTTGACAACTGTCTGCGCAGCGCCGTAAGATACGGCAATGTGAGGATGCAGGCGCTGAGCATAAGTGCCATAAGCTCACTGCTGCTTGAGTATGGCCCCGAGAACGTGCTGTCTGGGGTCAGTGCCGATATGCTGGCGCGACTGAACGCATCGGACGTTACTCCTGACTTGCTGCCTACGCAGCTGGCACTCAAGGCTTTGCAGCTGTCGGCATCATATGGAGCCCAGTATGAGATAATAGAGTGTGAGCGCCTTCTGGCATCATGTTATATAGAACGCGGACTCTATGATGAGGCGTTGGGTGTGCTGGGTAAGGCGCTGGATATGCTGAATGACAATTTCCGTCTGAATAATGCAGGCAACGGGACTTTTGATGCGCTTGAGCCTTACCGCAGTGATGATGTCATTGTGGAGAAGCTCTGGATGGAGGCAATGCCTCACGGCGTAGTGCCTGAATGTATGGCTTCCTTGCGTGAACAGATGAGTCTGGCTTACTCGGGGTTGGACAACAAGGTTGCATCGGACTATAACCGTACGGTCTATCTGGAGATCCAGAAGACTATCCGTCTGGACCGCCGTTTTGAGGCCCGCACCATACTGCTGGAGCGCTCTAACCTGAGGCTGATGGGTATGCTTTATGCGGTAGCGGCTGCAATCCTGCTGCTCATACTGTTCATAGTGCTGTTCCACAAGCGTATCAATGCGGCCAATAACCGTTATGTGGATATGATGCGCCGCACTGTGGGGCTGTGCGAGAGTATCCTGCGTCCCGCTCCGGCCGATGCCGATATCATAGAATGGCTCAATGCAACCGTATCGCCGGCACTGATGGAACTTACGGGCGCAGGCTCAATTACAATTGACGAGAATGCCTGCATACAGGCGTCCTGGGACGGCAGGCATGTAAGCCGAGACAGCCGTACGGTGCTTAATACCGTTGCTCCTTATCTGAAAGCGGCCTTGCGTAACGCAAATGAACTGGTGGGACAGGAGGACCGCCTCAGGCAGGCCGAGAAGCAGCATTACCTGTACAGCCTTCATGCCGCAACAAACAAGCGTGAGAACCTGGCACGCAAGACCTGTTGCCAGGTTGTGGCCGAATGCCTGCCGTACATAGACCGCATGCGGTCCGAGATTAGGCATCTGTCCGAAATCCCGGCCGACAGCCCGCAGTATGAGCAGAGCCTGCAGTATGTGCGTGAACTGGCCGAGCGTATCAATCAGTATAATGACCTTCTGTCACAGTGGATAAGGATCCGTCAGGGTGTGGTAAACCTCAATGTGGAGAGTTTCCCGGTGCAGGACATATTTGATATAGTTGGCAAAGGCAGCCGCAGTTTCGGCCAGAAAGGTGTGGAACTGGAGGTGCTGCCCACAGATGCTGTAGTGCGTGCGGACCGCGTGTTAACGCTGTTTATGATCAATACCCTGGCCGATAACGCCCGCAAGTTTACGCCGGCAGGAGGCAAGGTGAGCATAGATGCGCGGCAAGGTGATGATTATGTGGAGATATCGGTCTCCGATACAGGCGTAGGGCTTAGTGCCGATGATGTTCACAGCATAGTTGATACCAAGGTGTTTGACCCGGACAAGATAGGGCAGGGCGAGCGTCAGGGTAAGGGCAGCGGGTTCGGCCTGATGAACTGCAAGGGCATAATAGAGAAATACCGCAAGGCCGACGACCTGTTCCGCGTATGCAGTTTCAACGTGGAGAGCCAGTCCGGCAAGGGCAGCCGTTTCTCATTCCGTCTGCCCAAGGGCATAAGGCGCGCGCTGAGCATCCTGCTTATTCTGTGCGCCGGTGTGACTGCCGTTGCCAAGGATTCGGACAGCCTGCTTTATAAGGCTTATGATTATGCAAACCAGACCTACCTGTGCAATACCGAAGGTCGTTTTGAGGATGCCCTCATGTATGCCGATTCCGCATTCATGGCTTTAAATGAAGACTGGCTGAATCATTTCGGATCGGATGATGTTATTCTAAGGATTTATGATACCGAACAGCCGTCAGAGATACTTTGGCTTGGAGTAGACAACTTCCCTACTGACTATGAGACCATATTGTGGCTCCGTAACGAGATTGCGGTATCGGCTCTGGCCCTGCGTGACTGGGATGTTTACCGCTATAATGATGACGCCTACCTGAAGCTGTTCAAGCTCTATTTCGGCGAGTGGAAGATTGAGGAGGATTGTCGTGAGCTGCAGCGCACCAACAGCAACCTGTATATTGCTGTGGTTGTGTTTGTGCTCATATTCCTGACCGTGATTCTGGTAAGGTATGTGCTGCATTCACGCCACTGGCTCAAGTTCCGCAGTGACCTTCAGCAGGCGGTTCGTGTGGTTGACGGCATATCGCAGATAACGGCCGTAACTGACCTGGACAGCTTTAACGCCGATGATGTGCTGAACCGTCTTGCCCACGGGATTTTCGTAGAGCTGGACCATCTCACAGACCTGCGTTCGTTCATGATATCACTCAATGATGAGGGCCGAGTAATAACTGCAGTCCATAATGACGGACCGGCCGATGAGCGTCTTGCAGACCGTGTGAACGCCTGTATGGCCCAGGGGTCAGAGCAGAGTTCGGCCGACGGGCTTTGCCGCGCGCTGCCTCTTGTCCTGACTGTTGACTCTGAGGAGCGCCAGATTGGTGCGGTAGGGTTCCGTCTGGAGCACGAGGCCGATGACACATGGCAGATAATAAAGGGTATGATAGCCGGTTATCTGGCAACCGCCCTGTACAGCTGTGTGATACGCTTTGAATCAGGGTTCCGTGACATAGAGCAGATTGAGGAGGAATCAGAGCGCATAAAGTATGAGGAGAACCGTCTGCATGTGAGCAACCTTATTCTTGACAACTGCCTGTCAACCCTAAAGCATGAGACTGTCTGGTATCCCAACCGCATAGTCCAGCTGGTTGAGGAGAACCAGATCCGGGATATGCAGGAACTGGTTGACTACTACCGCGAGATATTCGGCATATTGAGCCAGTATGCGCTCTCACAGACTACGGGTCAGTTGCTTCACCGTGATGTGTTTGCGGTGAGCGAGGTTACCGGTCTGGTTTGCAGGACAGCGGCCAGGATGCAGGGCAAGACCGGTTACAGCGGAAATCTGAGCGTGGAGGCATCGGACCTGACGGTTTCGGCCGATAAGGTTATGCTGGAGTATCTGCTGGAGAGCCTCATCGGACGCGGAATGGAGGAGGGCGGTGATATGAGGCTTTCGGCTTCGGCCCAAGGCGGATTTGTGCGTTTTGAGCTGTACCGTAAGTGTGACGTGCCGGAGCCTGAGGTGCTGGACGGCCTCTTTACACCGCTTATGAACAAGGAGAATATGGCATACGTGATATGCCGCCAGATAATACGTGAGCATGATGAGGCGTTCGGACATCCCGGTTGCCGCATCAATGCCGAGACCGCAAATGAAGGTATGGTTATTTGGTTTACCGTACCCGCAGCAAGCAAGTAAAAAATACAGCATATGGAGAAATTCAAGACAATTGTAGTTGAGGATGTTTCGCTTGAACTCAAAGGGACTCTGTCCATTATCCGTAATGACATTCCCGAGGTTGAGGTCATAGGGACAGCGCAGACCGAGCGCGAGTTCTGGGCACTTATGGATGGAGGCGCACAGCCGGACCTGGTGCTGCTTGACCTGGGACTGGGCGGATCTACCACAGTGGGCGTGGATATCTGCCGCAAACTCACTCAGAAGGGTGGCGTCAAGGTGCTTGTCTTTACCGGAGAGCTGCTCAACGAGAAACTCTGGGCCGATGTCCTGGACGCCGGAGCTCACGGCATAGTGCTCAAGACCGGTGAACTGCTTACCCGCAACGAGATAATGGATGTTATGAGCGGCAAGCGTTTTGTGTTCAACCAGCCTGTGCTTGAAAAACTGGTGGAGCGTTTCCGCAAGGCTGTCACCGACGAAGGGCTGCAGCGCAGTGCGGGCATCGAATATGAGATAGACGAGTACGACGAGCGTTTCCTTCGTCATCTGGCGCTGGGCTACACCAAGGATATGATAAGTGAGCTGCGCACAATGCCGTTCAGCAGCAAATCGCTTGAGAAACGCCAGGCAGACCTTATATCACGCCTGTTCCCCGAAGGCGAACAGCGTGGGGTAAACGTAACCCGTCTTGTGGTGCGCGCCATAGAGCTGCACATAATTGACCCGTCAAACCTTGAGGCCGATGAATAGACGTCCCGCAGGCTGGCTGCATCCCGCCGTCATCTATCTTATTCTCCTTATCCTGGTCATTCTGGTATCTTGGATAGGGAGCATCCTTGAGGTGAGCAGGAGCGGGGGCAACGGTGACCTTACACTCCGCAGTGTGCTGGGCGTATCGGGCATACGCTGGGCCGTAAGGTCGGCGGCATCGGGCCTGGGCGGCGCACCTGTGGGCAATGCGCTGATGCTGTTTATGGCAATCGGAGCAGGCAGGGGCAGCGGGCTTTTCCGCGCTGTAACACGCTTGCGCAGGCTTTCGCCCAAGGAGATGACATCCTTCTATATAAGCATTGTGGTGCTGGCCGTTTACATCAGCCTCATTGTGCTGGGCGTTTTTGCCGGCAGTCATCTGCTGCTGGGAATAACCGGCACGCTCAAGGGCAGTCCGTTGTACCAGGGGCTTATGTTCCTGCTGATGCTGGCTGTGTGCCTGCCTTCGCTGGTATACGGACTCTCCACCGAGACTTTCCGCACGGCATATGACTGTGTCAGGGCTTTTAGCACCATCATTGCTCCGTTTGCAGAGTTTCTGGTCACTATGCTGGTAGCTTCACAGTTGCTGCAGACTCTGGAGTATACTAATATTGACGCTATGCTGGGATTGACCGATGGCGCCATGCGTGTTGTATCTTTCCTGGTTTATTGGGTGCCGCTGCCTATTATTTTGCTGTGGTGGCAAAAATCGGGAAAAGAGGTTTGAAATGTTGAAATAATGCGCTAATTTTGCGGGCGCAAACGGCTCGGTTAACTTTGTTATACCTATTGGTTAACTTTGTTGACCTCACCACGCCACGACAAAGTAAGCTGACGCTTACTTGATTCCTTTGGACCAACAGAAAAAATGAACGAGTTCCTTTTTTCTGTTAATCCAAATGAATACAAAGAAAACGGTGTTTTCTTTGTTCGTCTGGCTTAAGGCTCGGTTCCGTAGCTCAGCTGGATAGAGCAACAGCCTTCTAAGCTGTGGGTCTTGGGTTCGAATCCCAACGGAATCACTGGAAAATCGCTTCGGAATATCTTCTGAAGCGATTTTTGTTTTTCAAGGCCTTAAAAGTGTACCACTTTTGTACCACTTTTTTCAATCTGCAATACTCAGAAACACTCTCAAAATATGTTCCAGAGCCATTTTCATAATATCTAAAGATTATGTACTTTTGTGGTAAATGACATGAAAAACACATAAAATGTACCACCTTTAGCCGTGTACCACCATGAAAAATGTACCACCGTACCACTTGTTCGCCATCATCGCAATGGCCCTTCTGATGCCCGCCTGCCACAGCACCAAAAGCATCACCACCACCCAAACAACCGCCACATCCATCTCCCAAACTGAGATAGACAGCGCCACCCATCACCTGATGTCCACCCACCGGAAGACCACCACCATCACATTTCTTCCGATGCAAACACCCACGTTACCCCTAATACCATCGACCGATACCCAAGCACCGTCCCAGAATATCATCACCCAGCTGATAAACCAAGGAGGCGGCACCATCATCATCCAAGAGGAGGAAACCCAATCGGAAGACCAGGAATCCGCCACAACCCAAACATCAACCCAAGACACAACCACCACACAAAACACCCAGTACCATGAAAAGCAATCCCCTCAACCCAGGGCCTCACCCAATCTCCGCCTAATCCTCTACATTATACTGGCGGCCACAGCCCTCCTTCTAATACTAAAGTGGAGCATCCGCCAATGACACACTGTTCAAATCATAAACCATAAAACACAAAACCATGAAATCAACAAACTACGCAATACTATTGATCAAGAGTTTTGAGCAGCTGCGCCTCAACTCATACCTATGCCCGGCAGGCGTCTGGACAATCGGCTACGGCCACACCGCAGGCGTCCACCAAGGCATGCAAATAACCGAAAAAAAAGCCGATGAGCTTCTTCAACAGGACATCCGCAACGCCGAGCACTGTATCAACCAGATGGGCGCAGACCTCACTCAGGAACAGTTTGATGCCCTCATTAGCTTCGTCTTCAACATAGGAGCCCGGGGCTTCAACGTCTCCACCATCCGCAAGAAGATCCTGAGAGACCCTAATGACCCCTCCATAGCCGATGAGTTCCGTCGCTGGATCTATGCCGGCAACAAGAAACTCCCCGGATTAATCAAACGGAGAGAGCAAGAAATCAAATTGTATTACTCATAAAAATCGCAGTACCATGGAAACGCAAATAGCAACAATCATCACCGATTGCCTGGTCCCCACAGTCACTGCAGTAGTAGGCTGGCTAGCCGGCAAGCGCAAGCGCCGCAACGACGCTCTCAAGTCGATGCAAGACTCCATCGATATCCTCTCCATGGAGAACAAACGCCTCATAGAAGACCTCACCACAGTAAATCGTGAGGTAGTAGCCCTAAGAAAAGAGAACGGCGAACTCAAGTACTCAGTAGACCAACTCTGTCGGGAAAACGCCCAACTCAAGACCGAAGTCCAGGATCTGCGCAAGCAGATGACCCAAGCACCTGCGTAACCTCAGCCGCTTCGCGTCTGTTCCGTCCCGTAACTATCGCCTTTCACGAAAGCCGATAATTACGGGGCGGCTTAATTAGAGCCGCAGCGCCCAGATGAAAGCTTGTGCAGTTCTTAAGGCCGGATCCTTGAAATGGCCACCCGGATTAAAGACAAGAGTACTCTCAATATCAGGCATTCCTTTAAGTGAATCATACATGGCCCTTATATTCTCTTCAACAGTGGCCATAGTAGCATTCTTAGTCTTAGCTTCAGCATCCCCAAGGCTCAGATAAATACGTTTGGCGTTAGGATTATGACTTCCTATATACTTCATCCATTCCGGATACCAGACCGATGGCGATGCTGCCGCAACGCCCTTGAACAAGTCGCTTTCATAGCAACACCACAAAGCGAATAATCCAGCCAAAGAATACCCTCCGATGATAACATCCGCACCCTTCAGAGAATCAAACCGCCGATGCATCTCAGATATCACACCAGTCTCAATAATCTCAAGAGTATTCCGGGCACCATCGCCGAATGGAACTTTCCCGAATACCGGCGCCGCCGTCCAGGGAGCAAGCTCCTTGTTCCAGTCCTCAACAATCAGGGCAACATATGCAAGCCGATGCTTACAACCATCCTTTATGGCCGATAATTCCGCATCCAATCCCTCAAGTTCCCGTGCGTCAATGGCTTCAACCAGCAGCACCTCCGGCTGCTCATCAGCCCGATACACGCATCGCCTTCCCTTGACCTTAAATTCCGTTAGTTCCATACCGGCACAAATATAACAAACCGGACTCATAAAATAATCGCGGAGTCCCAGTTTCACAACTAGGGCTCCGCTCTCCTTGTTTGCGATGTCAAAGATACATCAAATCATCCAATATACCTAATCGGGTCCATCCCATATTCATTCTCACCAACCATCCCCCGCCTGGCCAACAATACCACCCGCGCAATCAACGCCGCAAATTCAAACATATACAACAGCAGATAAGACCCAAGCATCCCAATCAGACCAGGAATAGAGTCATCAATCTCATCCAACGCTACATCCTTAAAGTTGTCAGTATATATCGAAAACCCAACACCAAGAAGCCAGGGTAGCAGATAGATACCAACACTGATCCACCCCGTGTCCCCTAGGTCATGCAGCCGCCTCACCGTCACCGCCAGCATCGGAATCATCAGCGCTACACTAGCAATACAGCCAATGATATCATTTGCCCAAGATGCGCAGGTCTGCACCGTAGGGCTCGCCATCGGCAAAAAGCAGTAAAACACCAGCCCCTTCACCGCCTTGAACCCCAGCCACGCCATATTCATAAACAGGTAGTAGTACCAGTATTCCGCCCGCCTGGCCCTGCCACTATATGTAAACATCTTCCTGAAACAGCAGCTCACCGCCTCGGCAAACCTCATCTTCACCTTCACCCCCTCATGTCCGTAGTCCTGCACCGCCGGTAGCACCTCAACCACCGCCGGTGCCATCACGCCAACCGGGACCGCCGCCTTCAATGCCGCCTTATCCTTAGTTCCGAACACCTCCTCATACCACTCATCGGTAATCTTCTTCTTCAGCCGCCTCCTTCGCATCCTCACCGCCTCAGCCGAAACCGACAGACAGTCCGCAATCACCGCCGTCTTAAACCCCATAGCACCAAGTGCACACACCACAAGATCCTCCTCATCAAAACTCTCATCCTCACCCTTCATAATCTTGTAAACAGATAGGAACGTCTGCTGCACGCAGACATTGATAGCAGTCCTCTCATCCACCAAGAGGCTCCTCTCTTTAGGCCGATGCTCTCTCAGTCTCTCATACTCATCGGTCCTCTGGAATGCTCCCGAGCATTCCTCAAGCAAATAGGTTAGCTCCATATTGCAAAAGTGACTATATAAAAAAAGCTGAAAGGGTTGTCCTTACAGCTAAACATCGCGGATATCTCTAAACCGATATCCCTATCTCGTTGCCCGCAAAAATACAAAAACTTTCCTTTGGGCCGATGCCCTCACGTCCGATATCCCTGTATCGCGGGCTGTTATCTGCGTATCATCAACCTTTCTGCAAATTGTAATTATTTTTGATTATATTTGCAGATGAACCTCCAAATCAATGATTGTTTATGAAAAAGACTGGCATTACACTATTGACAATCCTTTCATTGTCACTCACCATATCATCATGCAAGGATCAAACCATATACAATGGTCATGAATATGTTGACCTTGGCCTGAGCGTCAAATGGGCCACATGTAATGTCGGTGCCCAAAATCCTGAAGATTACGGTGGCTTTTTTGCATGGGGAGAGACAGAATCCAAATCCAACTTTCTATGGGAAAACTACCGCTTTTACGTTAGCGGAGATTCTTTCGTTGAGTTAAGGACAGCAGATAATAAACTCAGATTCTCCAAATATACTTTTGACCAGACATATCATGATTCGATAGACAATAAAACCATATTAGATTTAAGTGATGATGTAGCTCATGTTCAGTGGGGTGGTAATTGGCGGATGCCAACCAAAGAAGAGTCAAAGGAGCTAATAGATGATTGCACCTGGACCTGGACCATTGTGAACGGAGTGAATGGATATAAAGTAACAAGTAATAAACCCGGCTATACAGACCGTTCCATATTTCTTCCTGCAGCAGGAGCAATATTTGACACAATCCCCCGACAAGTAGGTTCTTATGGAGCATATTGGATTAATTCCCTTCAGACGGTAAGAACTGTTCCTGATATAAGTGCTTGTACAATGGAATTTCATAAGGGGCAGATAGAAGAATACTGGATGGAGCGTGTACAAGGTTTACCGGTTCGTCCGGTTTGTCCGTAGTATCTAATGATCATATCCCGCGGGCTGTTATCTGCGTACCATCAACCTTTCTGCAAGTAGCAGCCGAGTTTTACTTAAGGCCCCGCCCTATAGAGGTAGCAGCCAGTGGCCAGCACCGTGAACCTTCCGGTCCACGCGCCACCCCTTTATGGTATAGCAAGCCTCATAGACCCGCCCATAGGCCACTGTCTGGATTGTTTAACCCAGAACAGACAGGGGCTGGAAGCCAGCCTCCCCAGTTGGCGGCCGTCAGCCAGCCACATGGTGCCGCTAAGTGCAGCCTTCACCTTCGCAGCGTACATAACCCGCATCACACCCATCCGGCAGCACCATAGCGTCACTATGCGCCCGCCTGTCAGCCACCATGC
>JAZSKJ010000015.1:0-80181 GCA_045534785.1 Bacteroidaceae bacterium
TGGCGTTTTAGCTCCTTGTTCTCGTCTGACTTGTCAATATTTGCCATATTTTCCGATGATTAATAACTATATAAAGTTACTAATAATCAACAATATAAACAAATATTTAAGCCGATAATTTCATCGTTTTTGTAAAAAATAATTAGATGAAATTACCAGCAAAATAAAAGAAAAAGATAATTGTTAACTTAACACCCTAGGTCAGACCCCTTTGTACCATTTTTCTGCAAACCTTGCAAAGATTTGCGCTGATATGGCACTTTTAGTATTTTTGTAGAAAATGCTTATGATTATGACAGACATTGAAAAAACACAGTTTTTTGACGGCAAAAAAGTCCGTACAGTTTGGGATGAGGAAAAACAGGAATGGTTCTTTTCTATTGTAGATGTTTGCGGTGTATTGACTGATCAACCAACGCATGAGCGTGCACGTAATTATTGGAAAGTACTTAAAAACAGACTTGTTAAGGAAGGAAGTGAAGTGGTTACAAAATGTAACCGGTTGAAAATGATATTCCGGGAGATAACGCATTCTTAATTATTAATATATCTTTGCGATATGACTTTAAACAATCTATTTAATCATGAGTAAGAAAAGAAAAGACACGCAACAAGAGCAACCTTTTGCTGTTTCAGAGCCGATGATTTCATATGGAATCAATAGCGGTTCTAATGCGATGGGGACTATTCATTCTTCTAGAGAAAGTATTTTGAAAAACACAATATCTGTAGATGAGTACTTTGACAAACTCATCTCGCTAGTACACCAGGATTATGAAAATTTATGAAGTGAGGATTAACCTGTCCGCACAGGCGGATATGGATAATCTTCGGACTTTTTTGGATAGTATCCTATCTGAGAAGAGTGCTATCCAATATGCCAATAACATGAGAAACGAAATAGAATCTCTATCTGTGTTTGCGGATTGTATAGGACGTTCATCATCCGATACTGTACGCTCAATACATCCAAATGGCCGAAGAATGGTTTCTCACAATCGCCGATGGATCTATGTTTACCATATAGAAGGGGATTATGTAATAGTTGATAGAATCCTCCCTGCCAAAATGAACAAGTAACGAGAAGCAAAGTAATCTATTTGCGTTCTCATATTTATGGTTTATTATGAAAATGCGCCTTTAACACAAGACGCATTTTCCGTATAAATCAGTTTAGATAGTGAACAAACAAATAAATAGCATTATGAGAAAGAAAGTCCTCTTGCTTGCATTGACATCCATGCTGATGTCACTCTGTGTTCCTTTGTGTGCTCAACAGGTTTTACCTAAAGGATCGACCAAGGAGGAAGTGATGCGCAAATTTCCTGGACTGGTGATAGACGATGAAGGTAATGCAACTATGAACGGAGAACCTGTTTCCATAATATCCTTGGATTATTCAGTTAAAGTCCAACCTTCAGAGCCATCAAAGCCAGATACCGGCATTCATATTCTTGATTCGAGAACTAATGATGACAATACCGTTGCCCTGACACAGCTTACAGCCGATATGATCGAGAAAGTCAAAGCCTATGAGGCCCCCAGGATATTAAATGAGTATGAATATCTCATAGAGATTAAACCGATATCGGATGTAGTCAAAAATGATTCCAGTGATGATAGGATATTGGCAGCTCAGGATGGCATAACACTAAAGGAATTGACCAACCAGCTGCCCAGTGTAAAAACAGACACGGAAGGTAGGTTGATTACAGAATCAGGGAAAGATATAGTTACGAGTATAGAATTCAATGGAAGTAAGGTTTATCCTGAAAATACATCTCTGGAATATCCGAATGACTATAAACTACTAAGTGGTGTTGTCCATGTAACAATAATTGACAGGAAACATTTCAGGGAATATATGTCTAAGAAGGATAGGGATGATCTTCCCAAACAGCGTGCAGAAATAATTATCAGCTACTATCCCAAAATAAATGTAAATGCCTATTTTTACAATAGGAGTTGGGAAGAAAAAAATGAGACTGTTGAGGAGGGTGATTACAGAAACCAAACAAGGTTTTGATAGTGAATTAACCTATAAGTTCCGTGACGGCCATGGTGGTTACACCAAGTACAACGGTAATTATCCGTGCAGCACGAGCCATACTTAATTCGTTTCCTGACGTTTATATAGTCATCAACGCGCATTATCTTGAACTTAGGCATAAGAATCCTGAGTATATAATAGATGGCCGACTAGGGGATCGCAAGGGGATTATGTCTGCTTTTGAATTATCTAAATATATAGCCCGAAGAAAAGCTGATTTCATAAGTGGAATGATGGAAGCATGCTACATTGTATTTAACGGAAATGCTGTAGTAGTAAATGCCCAAGAACAGACTCGAAGAGAAATACAATCTTTTATAAATGAATTAAAGCCGTAGGTACTCGACCAACGGCTCTAATATACTGATGGTTGCGGAGCTTGATGTCATCGCGCCTATATGCCGCTCGGCTTGGTTAGCCAAGACGCTTGCCTAAGCAAGAACTCACATCTTGATGCAAAGGAAAGCACTTTTAATTAAACCACCAAACTTTATACCAATAATTTGCGGATTATGACAACTTTGGTTTATAGATAGAAAGACTTTATAAGACGTCGTATATATACGCCAAAGAACATCTTCTCAGGGAGAGAGCATTTCTGGAATTCATATCTCAGAATCATATCCAGACAGGCAAACCTGCCGGCCTGACTGTCAAACTCAGTATGGTCATCGTGGCCGGTGTATGCTTTTGCAAAAGCATCCCAGAACAGATGTAGCTGTGGCTCTGTCATGTGGAAAATATCCTGGACCTGTTTCATGGGCGCATACACATTACATATCTGATAAAGATGGCCGATGTCAAACATCGGGTCACCATAGCCGAATCGGTCCAGGTCTATCCATATCGGCTTATCACCTGACAGTACAAGATTTCCCATATTGAAATCACCGTGACTGCAGGTCTTTATGTCCTGTATGGTCAGGGCAAAGTCTTTGAGTATGCGGCGGTTCTTGCGGCTTATGAACTGTACCTTGTCCAGGGCTCTCATGAGTTGCTCCTTGCGGCTGGGAAAGAAATCCGTGTCACATTTGGTGCTGAATAGTATCTTGCCGTTGCTGCACATGACCTGTGCCATCTCTTCTATGCGCTGCGGCTCATCGTGACAGATACGTGAAAGGGATTTCTTCTCCTTAATGCGGTCCGATATGGTTCCGTACAGATTACCCACCCGAACCATCTCATGCATCTTGGGAGTGGGTAACCCCAATCTCTCCACAGCCCTGGAAACTTCAAACTCATGCTTGACAAACTCCAGAGTGTTTATCTGCTTTCTATCTACTTTCAGAATCAAACCCGGATGAGACGGATTCTCATACGTAAATCCGTTACCCCCTTGCCCAACTTGGGTCCAAGCGCTCAAATCAATGTTCTTATACTCACTCATAGTCCGTTTTATAATAAAATAGTACAAAAGGGGACAGTCCCCTTTTGTACCGTTTTGTATCATTTGCCTTTCAGGATCTTCTTGATGTCATTGAGTTTGTTCAGGGCCTCGATGGGGGTGAGGTTGTTGACATCGATAGAGAGCAGCTGGTCGCGGATCTGGCAGAGCACGGGGTCATCCAGCTGGAAGAAACTCATCTGCAGGCCTTCGCGGTGCTGACCGGTCTCTACGCTGGGACGGGATATGCTCTTGTCGCTTCCGCTCTCCTCCATCTCCTTAAGGATTGTGCCGGCGCGCTTTACTATGCTACGGGGCATTCCGGCCATCTCGGCCACATGGATACCGAACGAGTGTTCCGAGCCTCCAGGCACCAGTTTGCGCAGGAAAAGCACCTTTCCATCGGTCTCTTTTACTGATACGTTATAGTTGCGGATGCGCGGGAAAGATTGCGCCATCTCATTGAGTTCGTGATAGTGGGTGGCAAACAGCGTGCGGGCGTGGGCCGACGGATGCTCGTGGATGTATTCAACGATGGCCCATGCTATGGATATGCCGTCATATGTGGAGGTGCCGCGTCCAAGCTCGTCAAAGAGCACCAGGCTGCGGGCGGTCAGGTTGTTCAGGATGCTGGCGGCCTCGGTCATCTCGACCATAAAGGTGGATTCTCCGGCCGAAATGTTATCGCTTGCTCCCACGCGGGTGAATATGCGGTCCACAAGGCCGATGCGGGCGCTGTCGGCCGGGACGTAGCAGCCCATCTGGGCAAGCAGGGTAATAAGTGCGGTCTGACGCAGGAGCGCTGATTTACCCGCCATATTGGGACCGGTTATGATAAGAATCTGCTCTTTATCACTGTCAATATATACGTTGTTGGAGATGTAACTCTCACCCGGTGCCATCTGAGTCTCTATTACCGGATGACGGCCCTCTTTGATGTCTATTATCTGACTCTCGTCAACCACCGGACGTACGTAACGGTGCTCGCGAGCCACGCGGGCAAATGACAGCAGGCAGTCAATGCGGCTCACCTGGGCTGCATTGACCTGGATAGCGGGAACATACTCCAGAATAGACTGGGCAAGACCGGCAAAAATCTGCGATTCCAGCGCAAGAATCCGGTCTTCTGCCCCAAGGATCTTCTCCTCATACTCCTTAAGTTCCGGGGTGATGTAACGCTCGGCGTTTACAAGCGTCTGCTTGCGTATCCAATCGGCCGGCACCTTGTCCTTGAATGTGTTGCGCACCTCAAGGTAGTAGCCGAAAACGTTGTTGTACGCAATCTTAAGGCTGGAGATTCCGGTCTGCTCGGCCTCACGCTGCTGGATCTGCATCAGGTAGTCCTTGCCGCTGTAGGCAATGCTGCGCAGCTCGTCCAGCTGGGCATCGATTCCATCGGCTATTACACCGCCTTTGCTTATCAGCAGCGGGGTATCGGGACGGATGGTACGTATGATATTCTCACGCAGGGTCTCACAAAGGTCAATCTTCTGGCCAACCTCACGCAACTGCGGGTTCTCGGAGGCATCGCATATCAGTTTGATGGGCTCCAGTTGCTTGAGTGCCATACCAAGTGAGAGCACCTCGCGGGGATTGATTCGGCCCACGGCAGCCTTTGATACCAGGCGCTCCAGATCGCCCATGCGCTGCAGGGCATCGGTCAGGGCATCGGCCGTATCGGGATAGCGGAACAGATGGTCCACCACATCCAGGCGGTTGTTGATGGCGGCGGTATCCTTGAGCGGGAAGAGCATCCAGCGGCGCAGCAGGCGCGCTCCCATGGGCGATGACGTATGGTCAATGACCTGCAGCAGCGACACTCCGTCCTCATTGTTTGATGATATAAGCTCCAGGTTGCGTACCGTGAACTTGTCCAGACGCACGTAACGCTCCTCATCAATCAGGCGGATGGATGATATGTGGCCGATATTGTTGTGTAGGGTCTCTGCCAGGTATTCCAGAATGGCTCCGGCGGCCACCTTGCCGTTCTGCAGATGATCTACGCCGAACCCCTTGAGGTTGCGTACATGGAAGTGGCGGTTGAGTTTCTCGCGTGCAAAATCCTGGGTAAAGACCCAGTCATCAAGTTCACGCAGGCAGTAACGGGTGCCGAATGACTGCTCAAACTGCTGGCGGCGGCCACGCTCAATGAGCGTCTCCTTGGGTGCAAAGTTGGAAAGCAGCTTGTCTATATGGTCGGCCGGACCTTCGGCAATCAGGTATTCACCGGTGGATATGTCCAGAA
The DNA here is from genome assembly GCA_045534785.1 of Bacteroidaceae bacterium. Classification (GTDB taxonomy): domain Bacteria; phylum Bacteroidota; class Bacteroidia; order Bacteroidales; family Bacteroidaceae; genus Colenecus. The sequence goes on from JAZSKJ010000015.1 coordinate 5,680, forward strand.
ACGATATTCCCCACGCTCCCTTGCCAAAGTGAACAGCTGCAAGGAAATTGTTCTCCTTGTTTTGCAGCACGTTGTCACTCATGGCTACACCGGGCGTAACAAGTTCGGTGATGCCGCGTTTTACAAGAGTCTTGGTAAGTTTGGGATCCTCCAATTGGTCACAGATAGCCACACGCCGGCCCGCACGTATAAGTTTGGGCAGATAGACATCGAGAGCATGATGGGGGAAACCGGCCATCTCAAGAGCGGCGGCTCCGTTCTTGCCGTTGTTGCGGCGGGTCAGGGTTATGCCCAGAATCTCACTGGCCTGGACGGCATCCTGTGCGTATGTCTCATAAAAATCTCCGCAGCGGAACAGCAGTACGGCATCGGGATGTTTCTCCTTGAGGCTGTAGAACTGCCGCATCATGGGCGTTTCATCGGGCTTGCTCTGTGCCATTTATTTCTTGCGTTTACGGAAAAGGAACAGGGTTGCTACAATAAACAGCGTACTCAAAACACCCAGCGTAATGAGTGTGGCATTCATACCTTTGGGTGCAAACCCCATCAGGAGCAGCACCGGGAATCCCATTATCATGGCGGGGATGTTCTGCAACACCAGGTTATTGGCGGCTGGAGTCTGGTAGCGCGGGTCTATCTCACGCAGCAGTATCATACCGTTGCTGGCGGTTCCGGTCAGCATGCCGAACATTGAGAAGAAACCCTCGTACTTGTAATCGGGATATATGCGGAACGATACCCATCTCACATACACGAATGTTGCTATGGCGCCGAATATGCAGACCAGTGTGAGCGGCAGCCAGATGGACTTGAGGTTCTCAAAGCTGATGGCGGCGGTTCCGGCTACAATCATAATATCGAATGAGAATCCGCTCACGCGGTTCAGGAGGAACTCGTTCAGGTACTCGCGGGTCATCCAGCCACGCTTGCGCAGACCGCGGATAACGATCTTGACCAGTGATCCGAACAGTATGCCCCAGAAGAAGTTGAATCCGTAAACCAGCGGCTTGAGAGTCTTCTCGCCAAAGTTACCCAAGTCCAGACTGCCTATCAGTGACATCAGCAGCCAGACCAGGAAATAGGTAAGCAACACTATACTCACCACAATGGTCAGCTTATCCACGGACTCTGAATGCGGCAGATCATTCTCCTGCTCATAGTCCTTAAGGGTATGACGGCTCTCTGAAACATTCTCATGTATCGTAAGTCTCTTTTTGCGGTTAAGGATGTTCATATATATCACGCCCACAACGCTGCCAACCAGGAATCCGATAGCCGCGATGGAAAGGCCGAAATCTATGCCGTGGAACGTGATATCCTGATCGGCTGCGGACATCTGATATATGGTACCGAAATTCAGTGCCTGACCGGGACCCTGTCCGTAACCCATAGGCAGCAGCAGACCACCGGAGTAGAATATGTCATGACCGGCCGACGGATTGCGCCACCACAGGAACATCGGAATAGTAATGAGCAGACCTATTATGCCCTGAATCATATAGGATGCAACAGTCAGCGTACCGGTATCTATGACCGTGCGGGTATTGGCCCTATCGGTCTCCTTTGACGGACGCAGGGACATAGCGATGAATCCTATAGCCAATGCGTGATAGGTTACAGTCTCCATAAAACGTTTGTCGATAATGCCGTTGAAATCGCCCCAAATTTTAAACAGAAGGATTATAAGTCCGCCCAGCAGAGCCGACGGAATGAGGCTGCGGCGCAGCACCCTGACTTTGCGGCGGAGTATATTGCCTGCCAGTACCGCCAAGGCAATGATAAAGACCTGAACGAGTGTGCTCCACACCTCAGGCGCAGCGAACGATGTCACTGCGATACCGTTTGATGACAATAGCATAATAGTCGCTTTTCCATTATTCCCTCAAAGATAATGCAAGCCGAGAGGAGAACAAAATAAACAAGTTTATTTTTTATCCCGAGGCGAAGCTTATCTTAAAGCATAGCTTAAAGATAGGAAAATAGTACAAAAGGGGTCTGTCCCCTTTTGTATCATTTTTTGCGGGAGTGGAGCATGAGCCAGATGCCGGCTATGATGAAGGGGATGCTCAGGAGCTGACCCATATCGAGTGACATGCCTTGCTCAAAATCCACCTGGACCTCCTTGCAGAACTCAATGAAGAAGCGGAATGTGAATATGGTGGCTATGCAGAACCCGAAGTAGAATCCTGAGCCTACCTTTTCCTTGTGCTTGCGGTAGATGAGTATGATGGTGGCAAAAATAATCAGATAGGCGATGGCCTCGTAGAGCTGTGCGGGATGGCGGGCGAAATCCTCGCCGTTCTGGACAAAGATGAATCCCCAGTCGGTGCCGGTGGGCTTACCCACAATCTCGGAGTTCATAAGGTTGCCGATGCGGATGCAGGCTGCGGTGAGCGGGGTAGCCACGCAGACCATATCGATGCATTCCAGCAGTTTGACCTTGTATTTTCGGCAATAGAGCCACATTGCTATGAATATGCCGATGGTTCCGCCGTGACTGGCCAGACCGCTGTAACCTATCATTTTGATACCGCCCTGAGGCATAAACCTTATGGGGAGTAGCATCTCAATGAAATGCTTGCCGCTGGAGAGATAATAATCCGGCTCGTAGAAGAGGCAATGACCCAGACGGGCTCCGATAAGAATACCCAGAAAGCAGTAAAGGAACAGAGGCTCAAAAGTCTCCTGCTTAATGCCACGGTCCTTGTAGAATCTCTTGACTAGCAGATAAGCGGCCACAAGACCAATCACCCACATGAGTGAATAATACCTGATAGGTAATCCCAGCAGGCGGCAAAGTTCACTGTCGGGATTCCATACTACTGCAAGATAATTCCCCATAGTCCCTGATAATTATACGTTAAAGCGGAAATGCATTATATCGCCGTCCTCAACCACATAGTCCTTACCCTCCACATAGAGTTTGCCGGCATCGCGGACTGCGGCCTCGGAGCCCAGTTCCACATAGTCATTGTACTTGATGACCTCGGCACGGATAAAGCCTTTCTCAAAATCGGTATGTATCACACCGGCGCACTGCGGAGCCTTCCAGCCCTTGCGGTAAGTCCAGGCCTTGACCTCCATAGGTCCGGCGGTTATGAATGTCTCCAGGTTCAACAAGCTGAAAGCTGACTTGACCAGACGGTTTACGCCCGATTCCTCCAATCCCAGCTCCTCAAGGAACATCTGACGGTCCTCATAGTTCTCCAGTTCGGCAATCTCGCTCTCTGTCTTTGCTGCAATCACCAGCAGTTGTGCGTTTTCATCCTTGATGGCCTCACGCACCTGATCTACGTATGCATTACCTGTCTTGACGCTGCCCTCATCCACGTTGCACACATAGAGCACGGGTTTGGAGGTTAGAAGGAACAGGTCATGCGCAATTTTCTCCTCATCCTTGGAGTCAAAAGTTACAGTGCGGGCCGATTTGCCCTGCAGCAGTACGTCACGGTAGGCATTGAGCACATCGCAGACTATCTTGGCCTGCTTGTCGCCTACGGCAGCCTGCTTGGAAACCTTCTGCAGACGCTGGTCAATGGTCTCAAGGTCCTTGATCTGGAGCTCGGTATCAATTATCTCCTTGTCGCGTACGGGATTTACGGTTCCGTCAACATGGGTCACGTTCTCATCGTCAAAGCAGCGCAGCACATGAATGATGGCATCGCACTCACGAATGTTTCCCAGGAACTTGTTGCCCAGACCCTCGCCCTTGCTGGCACCTTTTACCAGTCCGGCTATATCGACAATCTCAACGGTGGCGGGAACTATCCGGCCCGGATGAACCAGCTCGGCCAGACGGGTGAGTCGCTCATCGGGAACGGTTATGGTCCCTACGTTGGGTTCGATAGTACAGAAAGGAAAGTTAGCTGCCTGAGCCTTGGCGCTTGACAGACAGTTGAAAAGTGTGGATTTGCCAACGTTTGGCAGGCCCACTATGCCGCATTGCAATGCCATTGTCTACAATATTTGATAAGTGATTGCAAAGGTAATCAAAAATAGCCAACCATCAGAGCATATCGTTATCTATCATCCAGATAATCTCTTCAATGATGGCATCCTCCTCGTCATGTTCAGGATCATACTCTTTCTTGAGTGATGCCCCGAAGAGAGCTGCGAAGGTCTGGTAGAATTTGGCCTTGAAACCGCCTATGAACGCCTTGATAAGGTCATAGCTGGACTGGTTACACTCGCGATCTATGAGTTTTATCAGAAGTTTGCCTTGTGCAAGCGTACATCTGCGCATTACAGGATAGTACTGTTCCCAAACTCCTTTCTCCACTTTCTCCAGATGCTCCTCGCGAGCCTTGTCATCCTGAAGTGTCTGCATATAGAGGTATGTCTCAACAAGGATGGCCTTGACCTCAAGGGCTATGGGATACATCTTCTGGACGTTGCGGGTCAGTTTGTCATATTTTTTCTGCTTACGGGCTGTAGGATATATGCGTCGGCCATAGATTGTAACCTCCATCATCTCAAATGTAGGTACCGTGTCGCCGTCAATGATAGTAGCCAATGCAACCCGAACCCGTTCCTGCTTCTCCTTGTCCACATCGGGCAATGAACAGAATCCGGGCATGCACGTTAATATGGCCAGCAGCAATATGACTATACGTTTCATGTGTGCAAAATTATCAATTCTCATAAAAAAGTCCTATTTTTGGACATTCCTTTTGGAAAAACACCTCTAATACTAATTATACTATGAACAATAAATTGTTAATCTCTTGGTTTGCGGTGCTGTCTTGTACAGCTACGGTTGTTTACCCCCAGAACACAGGTAGTCAAAGATGGGAAAGCGTACTAGAGACGCTTCTGTCTGATGAAGAATTATCCTCTTATGCCCAAGAGGAGTTATCCATGATTTATGAGTCTATTCATGAGATGCCGATAAACATCAACACGGCTACAAGAGAGGAGCTGCAACAGTTGCCGTTCCTTACAGACAGGCAGATTGAGGACATCCATGCCTATATCTATCTGCACGGGCCGATGCTTACATTAGGTGAATTGCAGCTTACGGGCAGTATTGACTATAATACCCGGCAGTTGCTGAGTGAGTTTGTCTACGCCGGTAATGGTCCCAAAAAGAGCGATACACCCAAGTTGAAAGAAGTCTTAAGGTACGGTCGCAATGAATTGGTGACACAAATTGATATACCCCTTTACAAGAGGGACGGATTCAGATACCATTCTCCCGATGAACTGAGTAAATATCCCAACCGTGCTTATCTGGGACGGGCATTTTCACACAGTATCCGGTACTCATTCAACTGGCATAACCGCATACGGCTGGGAGTGACTGCCCAGAATGATGCAGGAGAGCCGTTTATGGGCAGGAACAGGGCAGGTTATGATTTCTACTCACCTTATCTGTACTTAAAGGATATGGGTTTGCTCAGGGAATTTGTTGCCGGCAAATACAAGGCTAAGTTTGGACAAGGTCTGTTGTTGGGAGGAGGATTCAGCGTAGGCAAGAACATGTCAGTTTCATCAATGAACCGCCAGACTGAAGGGCTCAAGCCCCATTCATCGACACAAGAGTACGGTTATCTACAGGGAGCTGGGGTGGTTTTGGGAAACGGAAAGACCACGCTTACGCTTCTGGCAGCACTGACCCCAATGGATGCCACCATTAAAGGTGATTCTCTCATCAGTTCCCTAAAGGAGGATGGCTATCACCGCACTGAACTAGAGTGGTCCAAGAAACACAATATAAGGCTTGGAACTCTTGGGCTGAATGTACGTTACGGTTTTCGTGGCCTCAGGATTGGAGGAACATTATTGGCCGAAACACTACCGTTGGAATATAAAGGCAGCAGCCGGTTCTGCGGTGTATCGGCAGACTTAGCGGTGAACCGGGCCCGTTTTTCGTTTGCGGGAGAGGTTGCAATACTTAACAGTAAGGCGGCTCTCATTGCCTCTCAAACGTTCCGGTTAACAGACGGATGGACTCTCAACGCGGTTTTCCGTCATTACAACCCTGGTTATCTGTCTCTTCACTCCAATGCTTTGGCCGAGAGTGCTGTTCAGAATGAAACAGGACTGCTTACAGGTTTTTCCTACAGCGGCCGTAGCCTTAAGTTGGGAGGTTATACAGACCTTTTCATGTATCCTAAGCCCAGATACGGGGCATCGGCAAGCAGCAACGGAATGGACCTGAGGATAGAGGCCGATTGGAAAATGGGACATAGGGATGCTCTTTATGCTACAGCCAGATTCAAGTCAAAGCAGAAGGATTGCAAGTATACCGGGCAGTTGGAATATTGTCTTACCTGGCGTTACCGTCTGCGATGGATTCATCAATTCCGACAGGGCGCTGAGTTAAAGACCCAACTGTTCTATGTCCGGTATGATTTCATTGCCGAGCCTATCTCAAACGGTTTTGCTCTCACCCAGTCATATACTCAAAACCTGTTCAAGGAACGGCTGGACCTGAATATAACAGCAACCGTATTCTGTACGGACAGTTATGACAGCAGTATATCTGTCTATGAGAACGGGTTGCGTTACTCGTATAACTTCATGAGCCTTTACGGTAAGGGAGGACGATTGTCAGCTACTGTGAGATTCAAGATGTCCGGCAATATGCAGCTTAACGTCAAAGCCGGCGGTACTTACTATCTGGACCGAAATGAGATAAGTTCTGCACAGCAGCGTATAGACTCCTGCCACAAGGAGGATATATCAATCCAATTAATAACAAAGTTCTGACGGAAAATCAGTATTTTTGCGGACTGATTACAGGAGAGTCAAACAAACATGTCAACCGTTCTATACAGTTCGCCCATATTCGGTCCTGTTCACAGCCGTCGTCTCGGGGTATCGCTGGGCATCAACCTGATGCCTGCCGATGGTAAGATATGCACATTTGACTGCATTTACTGCGAGTGTGGTCGTAATAGCAATCACCATCCCCATCATCACCGGCCTACACGAAAAGAGGTTTATGATGCCCTGCGCGTCACTCTTGAGCAGATGAAGGCAAACGGTCCCGAACCCAATGTCCTTACATTTGCCGGTAACGGTGAGCCCACAGCGAATCCTGAGTTTCCGGAGATTGTCGATGACGTGCTGGCATTGCGTGACGAGTTCTTTCCTGATGCCAAGGTGAGTGTTCTGAGCAACGGAACCCGTGTAACGGATCCTGCCATATTCAAAGCCCTGCTCAGATTGGACAACAACATCCAGAAACTGGATACTGTGGATATGGATTATATCCGCCTGATAGACAATCCTGTCGGCCATTATGACCTGGATGCGGTAATCAGGGCTCTCTGTGATTTCAAGGGTCATGTGATAATCCAGACAATGTTCCTCACCGGAACGTTGGACGGACGTGATATGGATAACACCACAGACCGTTATGTGATGCCTTGGATAGAGACAGTTAAGAGGATCGGCCCCAAACAGGTTATGATTTACACCATTGACCGTGAGACTCCGGTCTCAACTTTGTGCAAGGCAAGCCATGAGCAGCTTGACCGCATTGCCGCTCTGCTTAGGGAAAACGGTCTTGAAACATCCGTATCATATTGAAATGAAGCAAATCAGAATACTTTTTGTCTCACTTGTACTTGCCCTGTCCTTGCCTGTATCAGGCATCTGCCCGGACTCTCTTTCAGTGTGCATTGACAGGATAATACTTGAGGAATTACCTGAAGGTACGGATATTGCTCTTATGGTATATGACCTTACCAATGATACCGCAATCTATTCCTACAGGGAGAAAAAGATGTTCCGTCCGGCTTCAATCCAGAAAGTCATAACATCGGTTACGGCTCTTTCATCATTAGGGGCAGACTATAAATTCAAGACATCTTTGCGGACTCAGGCCAGCATTGACAGCGACAGCGTCCTGAACGGTAATCTCTACCTAGTGGGAGGTTTGGATCCTGCCCTTAATGAGCATGAATTGCGAAGCATGGTAAATGACCTGAAGAATGCCGGAGTAAACCGTATAAACGGAACTATTTATGCCGATGTTTCCATAATGGACTCCACCTGGTGGGCCTCAGGTTGGTGTTGGGATGACGCCCCGGCCAGTTTCCAGCCGTACATCTCACCGCTTATGGTACATCAGGGTTTTGTTGGTGTTGAAGTTAAACCCACAGCGAAGGGACGGGCTCCCGAAGTGAACATATACCCTGCCAATACCCATATCAAGGTGGTGAACAATGCTCTGACTCAATGTGATACCCTTGGTCCTCTCACTATTTCAAGGGACTGGATGCATAACGACAACACTATAGTTGTGTCAGGAAACTGTAAGCGTCGTCAGTCAACAGACCTGAGTGTTGTAGGTTCGGCCGATTTTACATTTGCTCTGTTCCGCCAGTATCTGGACGAGGCAGGAATAAGCTACGGCAAGTACGATTGGGGTAATTGTCCTGTGATGGCACGTGATATATCTATGGTGTCACATGATCTTCCAGACATAATAAAGGAGGCTCTCAAGGAGAGCAACAACCTTTTTGCCGAGGCTATGTTCCTGCAGACAGGGCGTATCCAGTATCCCAAGGGCATCAGGTTTACCGATGCAGCCAAATACGTTCAGAATTTTGTATCCCGGAAGTTCGGATTGTATTCTTCATCATACAATATAGTTGACGGCTGCGGCCTCTCCATGTATGATCTCTGTTCACCACAGTTCATGGTAGATATGCTTTCCATGATATACAAGAGCAGTGATTTGTATTCAATCCTTTATAAAAGTCTTCCCATATCAGGTGTTGACGGTACGCTCAAGACCAGACTGAATTCCAAATCTACAATCAATAAGGTTCACGCCAAGACTGGTAGTGTAACCGGTGCGTGCACTCTGGCAGGTTATATCCATTCTGCTGACGGAAGAGATCTGGCATTCTGTATAATGAATGAGGGTGCCGTAAAGATGGCACCCTCAAGAAATATTCAGGATAAGATATGTACTGTCCTATGCGAACTTGGAGCCAATTAAAGCTGCTTGAACGCGTAACCTTGCTCTTTTAGCCACTCAATGGCTTGGGGAAGTACCAGGCGCAGGTTCTTTTCACTTCTGAGTGAATCGTGAAAAACAATGATTGAACCGTTGCGGGTATACTTCTTCACTATATCCAGTATCTTTTCAGGTTTAAGCTTGCTGTTATAATCGCGGGTTATGACATCATAGAAAACAATGTCATAATCACCTTTCATGTAACGGTAAGTCCAACGACGCAACACCCCGTGCGGAGGACGGAAAAGGCGTGTGGATATAAGGTTTTCACACTTGCGCACATTCTCAATGAAGTCATGATTTCTCATGCGCATACCTCGAACATGGTTGAAAGTGTGGTTTCCTATATGATGTCCGCGTTCCGTAACCATCCTGAAAATGTCAGGATGCTTGCGAACGTTGTCACCTACCACAAAGAAGGTGGCTTTTATTCCGTACCTGTCCAGGATATCAAGTACCCATGGGGTGACTTCCGGAATTGGGCCGTCATCAAAGGTAAGATACACCGAATGCTCTTCAGGATTTTTCCTGAAGATGCCTTTCGGGTATATTTTACTCAGTATTGCTGTTGGTTGTTCCAGTAGCATTATCAGTTGACGCGTCTTTCAAATTCGTCGCACAGATCTTTCCATTCTGCCAGCAAGGAGTTATATTGCTCCTTGTCCAGACTCTGCTCCATAATAGGGAATACATATGAGTAAAGCAGTGATGCAGCCTCGGTAAATGCTCCCTTGGAGTATTTGAGGTTACGGTTGTTCATGCTGAGATACCAACGCATCTGCTGCATATAGTTGTCATATGTGTTCAATGTTATTTCGGCTGCCTTGTCTTTTCTGTCCAGAGCAAGCCATACTGTTGCTGTCTCAGTGCAGGCTCCATAGAGAACGTTGTTCAAAGGCAGCAGCTTATCCGAAATACCGGCATCAACTTTCTTGAGAATCTCAAGTGCCTTATCCTTTTTGCCCTCGTTGTAGAGTTCTGTAGCCAACTGTGCAAACAGACGGCGATGAGAGTCACACATACGGCGGACAGTCTCGTCCAGATACAGATCAGGATTGTCCAGACCACCGAACTTGAAGTTCATGAGGTTGGCGTACATCTTATCGGTATCAATATCACCGAAACGGCTGTCGCTGCCCAGATTCTTCCAGTTGAAAGGAGTTATGCGGTAGGCAAGACCTTCAAGCAGGAAGTAGTTGCCTAGATTGAGATAACTGCTTGTAGGAACTGTTGTGGCCATATAGAGAGGTCTCTCCCAGTTGCAGTGGGCCAGCAGGTCAAGCATCATTATCTCATTCTTCATTAGGTTGTTCTTGCCTTTGAGCGAGATTACCATACGGTCCGGCATCTTTGCCTTGGTCTCCTCATCAGTAGCACCCCGATACTGGTCTGGTATCTTCATGCCTGAACGGATTACAGCATCCTTGTCTATCTTGAGCCATATTGTGTCGGTGGGGATCATATGATGCTTCTTGATCCAGTAGTCAAGGATATAATGCAACTCAAATGACTGGTCAACGGTCTCTTTGCTATTGTTCTTGAGCAGGGTCTGCTTATCGGCAGGCCGGATGGGCACAAAGTCATTGGTTCCGGTCTGATAGTCAATCCTCTCGAACGAGATGGGCAGTGCAGGTGAGTCATATGCGGGACGTCTCATCTGGTCTATGTACCAGTCAGTCATGAGATAACTCAGATTGCAGCAGCGTGCATCGGTACGGAATCCCTCTGTCTCAAAGTTGTACCAGAGAGGGAATGTATCATTATCACCGTTGGTGAATATTATGGGATTGCCCTTCTGGGACAGTGTCGTCAGATAGTTCTGACCAAAATCGCGGCAAGCGTAACGGCCGCTGCGGTCATGGTCATCCCAAGTCTGGCTTACCATCTGTATGGGTACCAGCAGACATATGACAGCTGCAATTATAGGAGCCGCTTTCTCTCCGGCTACCTTACGCAGCCAGTCTGAGATGGCAGCTACTCCCAGTCCTATCCAGATAGCGAAAGCATAGAAGGAGCCAGCGTATGCATAGTCACGCTCACGTGGCTGAAGCGGTGTCTGGTTCAGATATACCACGATTGCAAGACCGGTCATGAAGAAAAGTGCCATTACAACTATAAACTGCTGTAATCCGTGTTTGCCTTTTCCTGCCTGCCAGAATAGGCCCAAAAGGCCCAGAATCAAAGGCAGACAATAGAAAACGTTGTGCCCTTTACCCTTGAATGATTCGGGCAACAGGTTGTTGTCTCCTCCAACAAGTTTCTTGTCTATGAAGTTGATGCCGGTAACCCAGTTTCCGCTCTCCAATTCTCCCGAATGATTCTGGATGTCGTTCTGACGTCCGGCAAAGTTCCAAAGGAAGTATCTCCAATACATGAAGTGAACCTGATATCTGAAGAAGAACTTGAGGTTCTCAGACTGTGTGGGGATGGTGACTTTAGTGTTAGTGCCGCGTTGGTTGAATGTGACAGTACGACCCTTTATTCCTCCACACCAGGACTTGTATTCCTGAATATGATCGGGCTCCTGACTGTACATGCGGGGGAACAACATATTCTGGGCGTATTTGTATTCCCGTTTCTCATCCATGACATAATAGCTGTCCTTCTCGGATGCGTTTACCTTCTCCTTACGTCCGTAGGATTTGCCTGTCACATCGTAAGCAACGGTCCAATATGTATCCCTGCCCTCCTTTACAAGCTGGTATTCGAGTTGGGAACTGTAGGTCTGGCCGTACAGGAGAGGTCTGGATCCGTACTGTTCACGGGCCAGATACTCGCCCAAAGAGAAAATATCCTCGGGTGAATCCTGATCCATTGGCGGATTGGCGGTAGAACGTATCACTATGACGGCATATGAAGAGTAGCCAATGGTTATCATCATTACACACAACATTATGGTGTTGAGCAGACTTGCCGAAGGCTTGATCTTTTCGGGAATACCATTGGCAAACAGATAAACACCGGCGGCGGCAATGATAATAATACCCAGAATCACTCCCGATGCCTTGTGTCCATAGAAAGGAATGCCGGCAAAAGCTATGGTAAGCAGGAATGACAGGTACATCAGAGCCTTTCTGTCGCCACGCTGAGTCTCATATGCACTCCATATAAGGATTCCTACAAGCAAGATGATGTAGATAATGAGACCGGTGTTGAAAGGCAGACCCAATCCGTTCACGAACAGAAGTTCAAACCAACCGCCCACTTTCACGATTCCGGGAACGATACCGTAAAGCACAGCTGCAATTATAACACCCGAAAGGCAGAAAGCAATGATACCGCCTTTCCAGGTAGGGTTCTCTGATCTCTTGAAGTAGTAAACGAGAACAATGGCGGTGATACACAGCAGGTTCAGCAGGTGAACTCCCACAGATACACCTATGAGGTATGCAATAAGCACGAGCCAGCGTGCGCTGTGTGGCTGATCTGCATTCTCCTCCCATTTAAGGATAAGCCAGAATGTCACAGCGGTGCAGAACGACGAATAGGCATAGACTTCACCTTCCACAGCGCTGAACCAGAAGGTGTCACTCCATGTATAAGCCAAAGCGCCCACAATTCCTGAACCGAATATGGCTACCATCTGCCACATGTCTGGATCCTTGGTTCCTGCAATCAGTTTCTTGGCCAGCATGGTAATGCTCCAGAAAAGGAACAGTATGCATAAGGCACTGAGTAAGGCCGACATGGTATTAACCATCATGGCAACCTTACTGGGATCACTCGTAAATTGTGAGAACAGGTTGGCGGTAAGCATGAAAATAGGTGCCCCGGGCGGGTGTCCCACTTCCAGCTTATAACCTGTGGTTATGAACTCAGGGCAATCCCAGAAGCTGGCGGTAGGCTCGATAGTCATGCAGTAAGTAACTGCAGCTATGGCGAATACCAGCCATCCGATGATGATGTTCAGTCTTTTGTAATTCATCACTGCTATGAATTTATTGTACAATTGAAAGCCTCAAAGATACTTGATAAAAGGTTAACGGCTATCAATTGTCAGTTATTTAATGTTATTGCAGGATATGGGTGCAGTCCGATAAACAGTGTTACAGATCCTGACCGATATCCTTGCGGAAATGTTTTTTCTCAAAATCAATAAGGCTTGCACCCTTGAAAGAGAGAGCAAGAGCCTCTTCCTTGTCTTTGCCGTATGAACTTACAGCTATGACGCGCCCACCTGCAGTGACGACATTGCCGTTTGCATCGAAAGCGGTACCTGCATGGAACACTATGCTGTCCTTAACCTTGTCTATTCCGCTTATTACATAACCCTTGTCATAGTGCTGGGGATATCCGCCCGATACCAGCATAACGCATACGGCAGAGCGGGGATCCTGCTCCAGGACCTTGGTGTCAAGGTTACCGGCTGCAACACCTTTGAACAGTTCTACTATATCGCTCTTGAGGCGGAGCATAACGCTTTCGGTCTCGGGGTCACCCATGCGGCAGTTGTACTCTATCACCTTGGGATCACCGTCCACATTGATCAGGCCGAAGAAGATGAAGCCTTTGTATACCAGGCCTTCGTCTGCCAGACCCTGAACGGTGGGACGTATTATCCGGTCCTCAACCTTTTTCATCCATTCCTTAGTTGCAAAAGGAACGGGAGATACTGAACCCATACCGCCTGTGTTCAGACCTGTGTCATGTTCTCCAACGCGTTTGTAATCCTTTGCCTCAGGCAGTATCTTGTAGTGCTTGCCGTCTGTAAGTACAAATACCGAGCACTCAATACCGCTCATGAATTCTTCTATGACTACTCGGGACGAAGCGTTGCCGAACATACCGCCCAGCATTTCCTTAAGCTCCTTTTTGGCCTCCTCAAGGGTGGGCAGAATAAGTACACCCTTGCCAGCGCACAGACCATCAGCCTTGAGAACGTAAGGAGCCTTGAGTGTCTCCAGGAACTTGAGTCCATCCTCGAGGTTTTCACCGGTGAAAGTCTGATATGCTGCTGTAGGTATGTTATGGCGCTGCATGAAACGCTTGGCAAAATCCTTGCTGCCTTCCAGCTGTGCAGCGGCCTTTGAAGGACCTATAACAGGTATGGCTTTCAGTGAGAGGTCATCCTGGAAATAGTCGTAAATGCCGTTTACCAGAGGGTCTTCAGGACCGACAACCACCATGTCTATCTTCTTGTCAAGGACGAATGCCTTGATGGATTCAAAGTCATTAGCCTTTATGGCTACATTCTCACCTACGTTTGCGGTGCCTGCATTGCCAGGAGCTATGAAAAGCTTTTCAAGCTGCGGGCTTTGCGCGATTTTCCAGGCCAGAGCATGCTCGCGGCCTCCGCTTCCTAGTAACAGAATTCTCATTTTTTGTTATTTCTGAACGGTTTTTTCTCGGTTTTCCTGAAGGGCTTGTTTCCTTCCTTCCTGCGGAAAGGCTTTTTTCCTTCGTTCTTACGGAAAGATTTGCCTTCTTCGGTTTTACGGAAAGGTTTGCCTTCCTCTGTTTTACGGAAAGGCTTCTCTCCGTCTTTACGGAAAGGCTTCCTGTCCGAAGTCTTACGTGAAGGCCTTTCTTTTCTGAATTCCCTCTTTTCGGGTCTTTCCGTAAATACATTATTATCAGTGATTCCGGACTTACGGGCTTCCTCCTTTTCGGCAAGACGAGCTTTATGACGCAAGGTGCTGCTGCGGCGGGTGGGCAGGTCATCCTTCTTGAGACGACGGTCACCTCCGCGGAAATCATTGTAACGTCCGTCAAATATCTCATACTTGCGCAGTTCGCAGGGCAGAGCTCCGTTAAACAATGGTATCTTGGCTGATGGCTTAAGTCCTATCTTGTCAAAGCACTCGTAGTGGTAACTTATGATCCAGGCCTCGCCGCCTATCAGTGCGTGTTTGAGGCGTTCGCCTATCATCTCGTAAAGTCCAAGCAGGTCATCCTCAACCAGACGTTCTCCGTAAGGGGGATTGGTTATTATCACCGTGCGTTCCTTGACCGGCTCAAAGTCCTTGAAGTCACGCTGCTCAAAATGGATGGTATCCAGCAGACCGGCGGCCTTGGCGTTGCGCTTGGCGGTCAGTATGGCTTTGGGATCCTTGTCATAACCCCTGATGCTGAACTCAAACTCACGCTCCTGAGAGTCATCGTTGTATATCTCCTCAAAGAGGTCACGGTCAAAATCCTTCCATTTTTCAAAAGCAAAACTGCTGCGGAACAGGCCGGGAGCCATGTTCCTGGCTATCAGGGCTGCCTCAATGGGTATTGTGCCCGATCCGCACATTGGGTCCACAAAATCACACTTGCCGTCCCAACCTGACATCAGGATCATACCGGCGGCAAGGACCTCATTCAGGGGAGCCTCCATAGCCTCTTGGCGATAGCCGCGCTTGTGCAGAGACTCACCGCTGCTGTCAAGAGAGAGCGAGCAGTCATCGTGAGATATATGGATATGGAACGTAAGGTCAGGATTGGCTACGCTCACATTAGGCCGTTTGCCGTATTTGTCGCGGAAATAATCAGCTATGGCATCCTTTACGCGATAAGCCACAAACTTGGAGTGACGGAAATCTTCACTATAGACCACGGAGTCAACGGCAAAACTGTCGCTCAGGTCCATATACTTCTCCCAGTCAATCTTGCGGCATATCTCATACACCTCATCGGCACTGTCGGCCTTGAAGTGCAGGAAAGGTTTAAGAATTCGGATTGCGGTACGCAGATGGAAATTGGCCTTGTACATCAAGGCCTTGTCTCCCTTAAAGGACACCATTCGGTTTCCAATGGCCACCCCATTGGCTCCCAGATCAATAAGTTCTTTTGCAAGAATCTCTTCCAGCCCTTGGAAGGTCTTGGCAATCATTTCAAATTCTGTCATTGCAGATGATTTTCGACTGCAAAGATACAATTTTTTATAGACTTACCTTGACCTTCTTGCCGGAGTATTGAACTGTTTTAGGTTCACTGCATTTTCCGTCCTTGATCAGGATGATGCGGAACTTGCGGTTCTGTATCATACCGGGGAATGAGCCTTGACGGACTCCGATGGTCAGGCTGTTCTTGCCGTTATAGCTGAATTCTATGGTTGAGCAGGCTCCTTTCTCGTAGTTGTAGTTGTCAAACTCATCCTCGTACAGACAGAATGTGCCGCTGGCTCCGGCATAGACGCGAATCTCCAGGTCATCCCAAGGCTTCTCGGTTGAGTACTGTACATCGGGGCCGATGGGCAGGATGGTGCCGGCCTTTACAAAGAGCGGGATGCTCTTTATGTTGACCTCACGTTCTATCTCCTGACCGCCGTTATACAGCTTCATTGTCTCAAAGTCATACCACTTGGTACCTGCGGGCAGATAGACCTTGGTACTCTTGGCTTCCATAAAGTCCACATCGCCAATTCCGGCACGGCTCTTGCTTTGGGCTCTTTCGGGGGTGTATTTGGCCTCAAGAACAGGAGCTACCAACAGTGAGCGTCCGAACATGAACTCGTTATTGATATCCCATACTTTGCGGTCATTCCTGAAATCCATCATCAGGGCACGCTGATAGGTGCCGTTGTTGGCATTCACATCGTGAGCCACAGAGTAGATGTAGGGAAGAAGGCTGTAGCGCATCTTTACGGCACCCAGCAGGGCATCGAACACGGGCTCGCCGGCCTTTCCGTAATGGTAGAGCTCACGCGGAACCTCGGTACCGTGACTGCGCATCATGGGGCAGAACACGCCGTACTGCATCCAGCGTACATAGAGCTCCTGATAGAGCGGGTTGCGGGTGGCGCTGCCGTCCTGTGAGCGCTCGTTATAGCTGTTGGCGAAGAATCCGCCCAGGTCACTGTTGAAGTTGGGGTTGCCGGTCAGGGCAAAGTTCAGGCCTGCGGGAATCTGAGCCCTGAGTGAGTTCCAGTTGGACTGCACGTCGCCGGACCAGGTGTTGGAGCCGTAACGCTGCTGTCCTGCAAACACTGAACGGGTCAGTATAAGCACACGCTTGTCGGAGCCATTCTCCATGGCACGCTGGTTGTCATAGACACCGCCCACTGCCATAAGCGGGAATGCGTTACGAACCCTGCGCCAGGGACCCATTGCGGTGGGCAGGTCCAGGTCAGTCTCCTTGAAGTCCATGTGGTCGGGCTCGGTAGAGTCCATCCACCAGCCGTCAATATTAAGGTCATACAGGCGGGTCAGGTGGTTCCAGTATATGTCACGCGCCTCCTTGCTGTACGGGTCATACGGACGTACTCCCGAAGGATAATCCCTGCGTGGAGGCCAGTCGGTCAGTCCGCTCTGCGGCCAGGTCTCGATATCTATCAGAAGGTTCTTGGGTTCCAGCTCGCGATAGGGCTTGGTCATGGGGCCGAACGATGACCAGATTGAGATCATCAGTTTGGCGTTCTGGTCATGTATATGCTTGATCCAGCGCTCGGGATTGCTGAACTCAGGGGCGTTGAACTCCATTGCGTTCCACAGATAGTTGCTTCCCCAGTACTGCCAGTCCTGTATCATCACGTCGATAGGCACTCCTATTGAGCGATAGCGGTCCAGCACCTCGGTCAGTTCGGCCGATGACTTGTAACGCTCGCGGCTCTGCATGAATCCGAAGCTCCAGAGCGGCAGCATGGGTACAGTTCCGGTAAGCTGGCGGATACCTGCTATGACACCGTCGGCATCACCGCCCCAGATGAAGTAGTAATCCACGCAGCCGGCGTTCTCGGAGGTAAAGTAGAACTTGCCATCCTCAATGCCCAGTGTGGTGGGGGAGTAGTTGTCCCAGAACAGGCCGTATCCCTTGATGGATTGGATTATGTTGCAGTAGTCATCGGTGTTGCCCTGAATCATGCGGCGGTAGGTTCCGCTCTTGGCCATCTTGCCGTCCTGTTGTATGCCGATGCCGTAAAGGGGTTCATCGGTATCCAGGTTGAATCCCTGGTCAACGGGTATATCGGCATAGTCCGGTCGGGTCATAGCCACATTGCCGTGACCGAAACCGTTCTCGGCCAGAAGGACCTTACCCTTGCTGTCCATGAATGTTACATCGTTTCCCGATACCTTAACCGTCAGGGCCGGACTCTTGTAAACTTGAGTTCCGTTCTTATCGACCGATTGGGATACCTTGACCTGCTGCGGCTGCATCGTAACGGACAGACTCTGTTTCTTGTCAGGATTGTCAGGTCCGGTCTTGTATATTCTTACTATGGACGGGGTAAAGAACGTGACTTGAGTAGTCCAGTCGTCAGGTTCCTGTGCGCCGCAAACGGTGGACAGACCGATAAGCGCAAGGCAAAGGGTCAGTAATTTTTTCATTATTTCAATTCTATTAAGTGATCAGCTTTTTCAAATACGGGAATGCAGTCCTTTGATACTTCAACGTCAACGTAAGTGCCCCCCTTATAGAGATAAGTCTTGATTTTGATGCCCTTCTCAGATGCAGTCACCATAGCGTTGAATGAAACCCATTCCTGCCCGTCGCCTGGCAGATATACGCGCATTGTCTTAATGCCGGGCTCGGTTACAGGACATACCAGCAGTGACGGTCCGAACATGAATTCCGTCTGCTGCTTGAGAGCCTCAGTATCATCGGGATAATCAAATACCAGCGGACGCATCATGGTGTAGTTCTCCTCAGTTACCTTCTTGGCGCACTCCAGGATGTAAGGCTGGAGTTTGTAGCGCAGGTCTATCTGCTTGCGGAATATCTGTTGTGTCTCCTCTGAGTAGTTCCAGGGCTCGGTGCGGCTCATGTAACCGTGTACACGCATGAACGGCAGGAACACGGCTGTCTGAATCCAGCGCAGCATACGCTCCTGATAATCCGGATCAGTATATTGGTTTCCGGGCCGGAAGAATCCGCCTGCATCATATGTCCACCAGGGCTGGCCGGTAGCCATAAGGTTCAGTCCGCCTGCAATCTGACGGCGCAGGGTCTCCCAGTCATTGCCTACGTCACCGGACCAGTTTATGGCGCCGTAACGCTGTATTCCTGTAAATCCGCTGCGGGTAAGTATCATCGGGTCACGGTCGGGCTGATCCTTTATAAGTCCGTTATAAACGGTATGGTTGACCATGTTGGGGTATGCGTTGCGGTAGAACTCACCTGGAATCTTACCGCCTGCAACCATACGGCCCTTCAGGTCATCGTTCTCAGGCTCGGTTGCATCCTGCCACCAGGCATCTATACCAGTGGGGAGCAGACGCTCGCTGAAGTTCTTCCAGTAGGCAGCGGCTGCATCAGGATTGAAGAAATCTATCCAGTCCGTTCCGTCTATGTAGTAGCCGGCGGCGTTCATCTCACGGCCCACCTGGCTGTTCTTGTCAATCTTGGACCAGACGGAGAGCATCAGTTTCATGTCCATGCTGTGCAACTCGTCGGTCATAGCCTTGGGATCGGGGTACTTGCCCTCATCAAACTGCATGGCGTTCCAGCCGTACTTGCCCCACCACTGCCAGTCCTGTACAATCACGCTGGTTTGATAGCCCTCATCTTTAAGACGGTGGGCGTTCTCAAGCAACTCTCTCTGGCTGTCATAGCGCTCGCGGCAGTGAATGTAACCGAAAGCCCAGTCGGGCATCTGTGGAACCTTACCGGTCAGGTTGCGGTATGAACTTACTATCTCATCGGCTGTGCCGGCAAATACGGTGTAGTCAAGCGCCACTGCTACGGGCGAGCTGAATGTGGTTACATTGGTAACCTTGCGGACGCCTACCGAAGGCTTGTCACCGCGTGATCCGCTTACAAACACCTTATGTGTACCCTTGTCCAGATGGGTTATGGCCGATGATGTGGGCGGCAGCCAGGTGTTGTTGGCGTTGATGATGGTATCGCCGTCAATTGAAAGCAGATGCTTGCGGGCCATTGACTGGCCTACATCCAGAAGTATAGAGTAGTCACCGCTCTCCTTTACCTCGATTTCACCGTTGAAATCGTTAAAGAAACGACGTTCACGCACATTACCGGCGGTACCGGTGGCATTGACTGTTACCGATGTACCGTCGCCGGCTCCCTGTTCCAGAACTACCATGTAGTCTGACGGGTTGAACTCTGTCAGACCGTAGTTGTTCCACAGGATACCGTATCCCTTGTTGGATATTATCATGGGGATTGAAATCTGGGTGTTGACCTGGGTAAGGCGGCGAGTCAGTCCGCGTATGTTCAGATATCCGTCTTGGAACTGTCCGGTTCCAAAGAGAAACTCATCGGGGGCGGTAACAAATGACTGGCTCACGGCAAGAGAGTTAAAAACACCGGTTTTGCCTACTACGACAGAGCGTGAACGGGCTGATTCGGACAGTATGACGTTACCCTGTGAATCCTTGAATTTTATCTTTCCGTTACGGGTGTTGACAACCGCCCGGAGATTGCCTTCAGTGCTGCTGACATATACCAGGCCTCTCAGATTCTGCGAGCAACTTATTGATTGATGAGCAGGGTTTTCTGTATAAATAAGGTTTTCAAGCTGCGGCAGTTCTATTCCATCGGGAATGTACTGTACGCGGATGGCGTCATCGGCCATTGGTGTTATGTAAAGGGTTCCGTCGGACATGCCGATCAAGACCTTGTATTTTTCAATTTTGACTGGAGCTTTCTGGCATGCGGATAAGGACAAAACTGCCAGAAATAACAGATAGCAATACTTTTTCATAATGATTGAAGGCTGATTTAATTGGTTAGAGCTACAAAGATAGTTAAACTAATCCTTTTTAACGAGTGTTATTTCAAGAAAACACTCTATTTTTGCCGCCACATTAAGTCAATGATTTATGAGAAGGCAATTACTACTGTTTCTGACATTGTTATTATCATCCACAGTTTTTTCAATTCACGCTCAGACCGTGCAGCAGTTACCTCCGTCAGTCCCTGATTATGTTGTGTTTGCAGGCGAGACCATCCGTTTTGACAGGGCCGATTTGCGAGAGCGCATGGACCGCGAGCTGATAGCCTTCACATACTCTCACAACATGTCTACTCTTATGATTAAAAGAGCTAACAGATACTTTCCCGAGATAGAACCCATTCTTGAGCGAATGGGTATTCCCGATGACCTTAAATACCTGATGGTCATTGAGAGCAATCTTGATCCGCAGGCAGCATCCGGTGCCGGTGCCGCAGGACTCTGGCAGTTTACCCAGGCTACCGGCCGTGCTTACGGACTGGAGGTTAACGCAAATATCGACGAGCGTTATAATACGTATAAGGCAACCGAGGCCGCCTGCCGTTTTCTGGCAGAGGCATACAGCAAATACGGCAACTGGATGACTGTTGCAGCCAGCTATAACGGAGGCCAGCAGGGTATGGACCGCCGCATAGAACAGCAACATCAGAAAAACGCAATGGATATGTGGCTGGTGGATGAGACATCGCGCTATATGTTCCGTATACTGGTAGCCAAGATGATGTTTGAGGATCCGTCAAGTTTCGGATTCAGGTTCAGGCGTGAGGATCTTTATCCTTATATTCCCGTCAAGGAGCAGATCAAGATAACCGATCCGGTGGAGGATTTGGTCAAGTTTGCCGAAGATCACGGCATATCATATGCAGAACTTAAACGTGCCAATATATGGTTACGTGAGTCCAAGCTCAATAACAAGTCTCATCGCACCTATTACATCGACATTCCCGATGTAAAGGCCCAGCACTATAACCCCTCCAGGACCAAAGTTCACAACCCGGCCTGGGTCAAGTAGTTGGCATAAAAAAAGACCGGCCTCCCGGTCGGTCTTTCCTTTTTTCCAACTAAATCACTTCATATGTTATTCAAGTTGTTTTAGTCCTTGATATAAACATTACGAGACTTGCCCGCACGGAAATGTCCGTACGAACACAGATAATAGGGCCAAAACAGATGGAAGTTAATTTAGCCGCTGCTATTTTCACTTAATTTAACGTTTTAAGTCAAATACATTTTTGATTTTATCCACGTAGTCCAGTTTCTCCCAGGTGAAGAGTTCCACCGTGACGGTCCTGGCCGGCATGTAGTGTGACGTGAAGACCTTGGTTACGGTCTGGGGCTCACGGCCCATGTGTCCGTAGGCTGCAGTCTCGCTGTAGATGGGGTTGCGCAGCTTGAGACGGTTCTCAATGGCTTTTGGGCGCATATCGAAAATCTCATTCACCTTATCGGCAATTTGTGCATCGGTCAGTTTTACGTGACTGGTGCCGAAGGTGTTTACAAAGATGTTGATGGGCTTGGCCACGCCGATGGCATATGATACCTGCACCAGAACTTCATCGGCCACACCTGCAGCAACCAGATTCTTGGCTATGTGACGGGTTGCGTATGCGGCACTGCGGTCCACCTTGCTGGGATCCTTTCCGCTGAATGCGCCGCCGCCGTGGGCTCCCTTGCCTCCATAGGTATCCACAATGATCTTGCGGCCGGTAAGACCGGTGTCTCCATGCGGTCCGCCAATCACGAACTTGCCGGTGGGATTGACAAAATACTTGATTTCACCGTTAAAAAGGGCCTTTACCTTGTCCGATGTGATGGTGCTTACCACACGCGGAATCAGTATGTTCTTGACGTCATCTTCAATCTGTGCCAGCATCTTGCGGTCAGCCTCCAACTGAGCCTCTACAGTGGCGTTCTCAGGGGCGATGAATTCATCGTGCTGGGTTGAAACCACGATTGTATCGATGCGAACGGGTTTGCCGTTATCATTGTACTCGACAGTCACCTGGCTCTTGGAGTCGGGACGCAGATAGGTCATCTGTTTGCCCTCGCGGCGGATATCGGCCAGCACACGCAGAATGCGGTGTGAAAGGGCCAGTGATACAGGCATGTACTCATCGGTTTCGTTTGTGGCGTAACCGAACATCATGCCCTGGTCACCGGCTCCCTGGTTCTCGGGGTCCTCACGCTCCACGCCGCGGTTGATGTCGGCGCTCTGCTCGTGAATGGCGCTCAGCACTCCGCATGAGTCTCCGTCAAACTTGTACTCAGAGCGGGTGTAGCCAATTCGGTTTATCACTCGGCGGGCGGTCTCCTGAAGGTCAATGTATGCCTTGGATTTTACCTCACCTGCCAATACCACCTGTCCGGTGGTAACAAGGGTCTCACATGCTACCTTTGAATCCGGGTCAAAGGCCAACAGTTCGTCTACGACGGCATCGGATATCTGGTCCGCTACCTTGTCAGGGTGTCCCTCGGACACCGATTCGGATGTGAATAAGTATGACATATATCAAAAAAATAAAAGTCCCAAAGTCTTGTGGACAATGGGACCGCAACGGTACTCATTCAAAGCGTGTTAAAAGATTGACTTTTAGCATTTTTTTGTGTGGTTGCAAGCTGTCCGGAACCATCAGTTCCGCAAATCTTTCCACATTGTCCGCTGCAAAGGTACGGTTTTTTTCGGAAAAGGTGCCAAAGGGGACGGTTGATTTCATCGAGCTAAACCTTCTTTTTGGCACCGTCCCCTTTGTATCAGTCATCATCATCTCCGGCATAGTAGGTGTGGACCATTCGTCCGTCGGGGAAAATCCAGGAGGTGCTGAGGTAATCTGTTTCGTAGATGTCATTTTCCAGGGTCTGATAAGCGTCAGGCCTGACTGATGACATGCTTTCGGGTTCAATGGTGCCGCTACAGCCCACTCTAAGGTTTCTGGTTGATGTCTCAATTATGGCATTGCAATTATCACGGCTGTCAAAATAGGGATTTTCACTGTCAACGGTAATGCGTGTCAGTTTGGGACAGTAATAGAACGGTTGCTGGGGGATAACATTACTCTCATCTCTGTCTTCAGCCCAGTATGATGAAGACAAGTATCTTACAGAACTTGAAATGAATACGGATTCCAGGTCTGAGCAATCCCTGAATGACTGATAACCTAATCTCTCTACAGAATCCGGAATGACAATAGACTTTAATCCGCGTACGTGGGCAAAGGCATTACCGTCAATATACTTGACCGTTGAAGGTATGACGGTATTCCTGCAGCCCAAGATCAGATTGTCATGTTCAGTTTCAATTATGGCATTGCAACCCTCACGGCTGTCATATACAGGATTTGCCCGGTCAACGGTGATTATTGACAGTTCAAGACAATAATCGGATTTGTTGAAATCTGTCACGGTAGCGGCGAGATGCAACTCTTTCAGGTCCGGACAATGTTCAAAAGCACCATGTTCTACGGTAACCACGCCTTCAGGTATGTCAATCCTTTCAAGCCCTTCACAGTACGCAAATGATTGGTTACCGATGATAGTGCATGATGCAGGAATCACTGTATTGCGGCATCCCTGTATAAGCGTACCCGGTCTCCGGCTCATGTATTGTCCTTCTTTGATATAATCCAGTATAACCTTGACTTCGGGATAGCGTATAACCCTGATGTCATTTCCGTTTGAGATTATGGCATTGCACCCGGATGGGCTGGAATAGGTAGGGTTGCCGCTTTTGACAGTGATGGAGCGGATACTGCCGCAACCGAAGAAAGGATTGTCATACATGAGCGATACCGATGCCGGAATCTCAATCTTCTGCAATGGGCAGAAAGCAAATGCGCGGTCAAATATGTATTGTACCGATGACGGAATATCTATCCTTTTGAGTCCGGAAGCACCTGCAAATGCGTAAGGTCCTATAGCAACAATATCCTTGGGTATCCTTGTGCTGCGGCAGCCCTCCAGGAGCAGGTTGATATCGGTCTTGATTATGGCGTTGCAGTTCTTGCGGCTGTCAAACACCTTGTTGGCGGAATTGACTTTAATCGATTTGAGATTCCTGCAATCAAGAGTTATATTCCGCCCCAAAGAGGTCACAGAGGCCGGAATATCAAGTGATTTGAGACCGCTCCGGGTAAAAGCGGCTCTGCCTATATGCTCAAGTGTTGCAGGCAGTTCTATGCTTTCAAGACTGCTGCAGTATGCAAAAGCGTTATCCTGGATGGCAGTCAGGCCATTGTGAAGTATAACTCGCTTGAGTCCCGAACATTCTGAAAAAGCAGCTTCTCCAATTGTCCTGACGGTTCCCGGTACTGAGACTGACTCTATAGAAGTATTTGACAAGAAAGCATCGTCGGCTATCTCGGTTACTGTATATGTCTTTCCGTTGTAATCGAATGATTGTGGTATGGTGACTTTTGCAGGGGCGTTATCCCATACATGGTAAAGAATGGCCTCCTTTCCGCGCAGCTGGAAATGCATGAATCCGTTTATGCTGTCAGCATAAGTGAATCTGACGGATGCAGTCCCGTCAAGCGCCCTGTCTCCTTTCCTTATTATGTTGTCCAGATTTATCTCTTCCAGATTGGTGCAATTGTAAAAAGCATAGTCTTCGATAGTTTTTACCGATGGAGGAAGTTTTATCGATGTAATCTTTTGGTTTGACATGAAAGCGTTCTGCCCTATTGTGGTCACGCCGTCAGGTATTACGGTGTTGGCACTTCCCATTACAAGTTTTCCGGTTGCAGTCTCTATAACGGCATTGCAGTCATAGCGGCTGTCATAAGTCCTGTTGGACGGACTGACCTTTATTTCCGAAATATTGGGGCAGCCCATGAAAGCATTGGGAGAAAACTCCTTAAGGCCTTCACCTATGGTTATCTTCTCCAGATTGGTGCAGTATGAGAATGCACCTGTCATTATTGTAGTCACACCATCGGGGATTGTCAGCTCCGTCAGGCCGTCCTGTTTAAGGAATGCGTTTTCGGCAATAGACCGTACAGATTTAGGAATAGTGGTTGACTTGCATGCAATCAGCAACAGGTTGGTGCCCTTCCAAATTATGGCGTTACAACCCTCACGGCTGTCATAGACAGGATTGGCGGGGTCAACGACAATACTGTTCAGGTCCCTGATATAATTTGGAGCGTTAACTGATAGTGCATCGAATGTACCCTGAAATAATTTTGGGCTTATGTCTCTGACCGAGGCCGGAATATACAGTTCCTTGAGATGACCGCCGGTGAAAGCGTAATCCGATATGGACCTGACGGTATTGGGGATGACAGTATTGCTGCAGCCCAGAATCAGTCTGTCTGTAGCAGTCTCTATTATGGCATTGCAACCCTCACGACTGTCATATACAGGATTGCCATTCTCAACTATGATTGATTCCAGATTCAGTTGATAGCTATTCTGATAATTCTGTATTTGTGTGACGGTTGCCGGGATGAACAGGTGTCTCAGATTGGGACATCTGTGAGGTATATCTACAGATGTTGCTCCCGGACCGTAAATAACTGTTTCCAGTGAGTCGCATTCCGTGAACGCATAAGAAAGCAATTCAATACTTCCGTTTATTGTGAGGCTTTTTATACCTGTGTGCTGAAAGCATCCGTATTCAAGCTTCTGTACCGTACCCGGAATAACGATTGACTGTAGCGAACTGCATTCCGCGAATGCACGGTTTCCTATAGTGGTGACACTGGCTGGAATTCCAATTGTTTTCAGCCTGGTGTTTCCTGCAAAAGCCGATTCGCCTATTGCTGTAACTGTAGGCGGTATTACGGTTTTGGAGGATCCGTAAAGCAGAGTGTTGGATACTGTTTCAATAATGGCGTTGCAGTTCAGACGGCTGTCATAGTACGGGTTTCCTTCCTGAACGGTTATGGATTCAAGTCCAGTACCCGCAAATGCCGCGTATCCTATCTGTCTTACAGAGGCCGGAATGGATATTGACCTCAGATTGCTGCACCCTGTAAAAGCACTTTCACCGATACTTCTGACCGATGAAGGGATTATAATCCTTTCAAGTCCTGTACAATTGTAGAAAGAACCTTCCTCAATCTCCCTTACCGTGGATGGAATGGTCACAGACTTGATATTCTCATCATATTGGAATGCCCTGGGTCCGATAGAGGTGACAGGATACTTTACATTCTTGTAGATGATGGTGTCAGGAATCACTATATCAGACGGATACTCATGTCTTGTCTTGCGGCTTACCACACGCACCTGATTGCCTTTGAACTTGTACCAAAGGCCGTCAATACGGACATAGTTGTCAACTTCAAGGACCTCACTGAGTTCATTGTCATAAACTCTCTCGGCAAACACGTTCATTGCAAACAGCAATAGGACCGGAATGTAGGCAAGTTTCAAAAGGCTTGTTCTTGCCGATTTTTTCTTGTTGATCATATCAATTCTTCCTTCTAAGGTACTTTTTCTGAATGTATTGGCGGCTCTGAATTCCGTCTTGTCGGTAGCGCAGTCCAGCATCAGGTACTGGTACTGCCTGCGGTCAACCCCTTTTTGGAGCACGTCGGAATCGGCCTGGAATTCATGTATGGAGTATAGGTCCCGGCGGAAAAGCAGCATGGCGGGGTTGAACCACTGCAGCGCGGACAGTATGTCGGTCCAGAGCAGTTCCTGTGAGTGATGATGCGCCAGATGCGCCTTCTCATGGTCCAGGATAGGAGCCTGTCCGGCCGCTTTACCATCCTGCGGCAATACTATGTATCTCATCCAGCTGAAAGGATGTACTGACTGTCTGGTCTCAACAAGCGTGAAATCACGGTTCTTTTCAACCACACAGGCTTTCCGTATTATTCTGATAACTTTAGTGGTGCTTAGGATACGATACACCAGCACAATCAGTAGCCCAAGTAAATATACACCTGCCAGTACTTTCAGCCAGTCAATCCGTATGGTTTTACGTGGGGCAACCGCCGGTTCGGGGTTATAGTCCCGGGCGGTTACCTCAATCACCTGCGTAAGGTTCTGCCTGTGGTCTGCTTGGGCCGTCTCATCCATTGGGGCCGATGAATACACACTCCCGCTGGTTATGACCGGCTGGTATGGCAGGGCGGCCTGCTCTTGAACGGGTCTTTCATTCACAATCCCGGTTCTTCTGACAGGAGCTCCGTCTTTGTGTACGGTTATGACCACGAACGGCAGGATATAGGAAAGCACCAGCGATGAAACCAGAATAATCCTGTTCACCCTGTGGAAAGTATCGTGTCGCAGCAGTAGGTGGTAAATGACTATAAAAACAGCCGACAGGACGGCCACCTTCATTATATATATAAGGAAAGCAGTCATTGGCCGTTCTCAATCTTGTCAATAATGCGTTTAAGGTCATCGACAGATAGTTTCTCGTTCTTGACGAATCCCATAACAACGCTTGAATATGAACTGTCCAGATATTGGTCAATAAGACCGTGTATGCCGCTGTTGCAGTATTCACTGGCACTTACAACCGGAAAGTAGCGGTAGTTGCTCCCGAATGCCTCCCGGTCCAGGAAACCGTCCACCTGGAGAGTATGGACCTGAGTTGAAAGGGTACTGAAGTTGGGTTCCTTATCATAGCATCCCTGAAGCTCCCTTATGAACATGGGTCCCCTGTTCCAGAAGAACTCCATTATCTCCTTCTCTTTCTTGGTCAATTGCCTCATCTAAACAATAGTTGATTGATTTTCGAGGCAAATCTAAAATAATTAGATATAACCGCAAAATTTTTAGAAACTTTTTTGGGTATCAGTATCTGAAACAACGCAGAACTGTCAGTTTGGGGAGACAACGCTCCGAGGCTACTTCGTACCCCTACGGACCCTAAACGTCGAACGCCTCCTTTCCAGTTGAAATCCAACTATTTTGGAGTTTTTTTTCAAATTATTTTTTTGCTTATGTGCCACATTACAAAAGGATTAAGAAATTAACTCATTAGTAATGAGCGCATAAGCATTTGTCGGCCCTCAAAAAAGGGTCGAAAAATCCTTTGGTAAACAGCCTTTCCACAGCACACATCAAAGAGATGACGCAGATTCCTTTATTAGTTTACAAAGGTGAGAGTAGCACACTTTTAAGAAGCGGACTTTAAAGCCGCATTGCGTTCGTAGTATTATCTCTCAGAAAGACTGTTTGACCAAAAGGATAATGTTGTTTATGCCACAGCCTGGACATATGGTTGTTGTCTTTTGAGCACAAAATAAATCCTGTTAATCAGTTTCCTGGCCACTTTTATTATAGCCTTGCCAGGAGGCATACGTTTGCAGTTATTGGCATAGCACAGTTGCAATGCCGGATCCTGTCGTATGGCAGCCCAAGCTGCTTCGACCACAACAGATCGCAGAGCGGCTTGCCTGCGTACAGTGATGTTTCCATTACCCTTGTGCTCACCACTGCAATGACACATCGGAATCATACCTATGTACGCAGCTAATTGTTCTGAGCTATTGAAACGTTTTATATCAATGATTTCGGCCATAAGAATCAGGCTAACCGTTCTTCCGATACCGGGAATAGTCATCAAAAGGGAATGAATCTCCTTGAAACGGTCAGTACGTGATAGTTCTCTTATTTCTCTGGTTATTTCAAGATTCTGTGAGTGTAAATCCTCCAGTCTCCTAATATGCATGTCAAGAGCCTGACGTCCACTGGTTGTCTTTATGGAAACATCACGAAGCCAATCTATAAATCTCATGGGCCAATGAAAACTTGGACCGGTAAATTCTTGTGGAATATCTATTCCCAGGTATCTAAGATGTGACTTGATGCGATTCTTCTGACGTGTGATATCCTTTGTTATCGTACTTTTCAACCTGATTAATGATCTCACTTCTATAGCTTCATCATCAGGTGTATAAATACCTCTTAACTGCTTGGCTCTTAATCCGACCGCCAGTTTCTTGCTGTCCACAGCGTCTGTCTTACGGAGTCTCTCACTAGTCATAGTAGGCACATCGGCCGGATTCACAACGATGTTGTGTACACCTAACTCCGTCAGCCGGTGATGTATCCAGAACCCACAAAATCCGGCTTCATATACAGAATAGTATTCTGCGCCAGGGTAATTGTTTGTCAGATACTTGTACAGTTTGTCCGGGCTGGGATCCTGACTGAACGTCTTTAGAACAGATACTTCCGATAAAACCGTAACTGTCCAACTTTTCAAATGAACATCTAATCCGATGTAGATGTTTTGTCCTTTGAAGTTTAATTCTTTACTTTGTGTCATAAGCTGTAATATTTTGGTTGGTTTATGATTGGGCTTTTAAAATTAACCAAAATTATCTACAGCTTATTTTTATACTATGAAAAACACCGAGGGGCTGCCATAGCGGCGGGGGTCGAAACCCCCGAGAGCGTCCATCCGTCTGCATACGCAGGAGCTGTACATTTCTTTGGGATTTCAAACATAGGAACTTTTAGCCACCTGAAGGTGTCTAACGGGGCGCGGACAAGTGCCGTTCTTAACGGGGCTTCCATGGCGCTCCGCTTACGCCCTTCACTGATGGTCCCCAAACCGTATACTCTGCTACTGCAACTGGAAAGTTGCTGCAAAGAGAAGCGTCCCTATTATCTTCCTTTGACGCTTTTGTTGTACATTTGCCTCAAACTATCAGGAAATGGATATTTGTATAAAGCGTGCCGTCAAGGATGACCTGCTAACCATTCATGAGATGGCTGAGGTGGTTTTCAGGGAGACTTACAAGACGATTCTGTCTGCAGAACAGATGGATTATATGATGGATTGGATGTATTCTCTTCCTAACCTTGAGAAACAGGTGGCCTTGGGGCATACTTATTACATTGCCTGGTTGGGCGATGAGCCTCAGGGATATGTTTCGGTGCGTAAGGACTCTGTAGATGCTGATGGTACTGAGGTGTGGCATTTGGAGAAGATCTATGTAATGCCGTCGGCTCAGGGTATGGGATTGGGACATAAGCTTTTGGAAACAGCCAAGCAGCATGTAAGAGACAATAAAACAGCCGCAAAAGGCCGGATGGAACTGAATGTAAACAGAAATAACCCTGCCGTTGGATTCTACCGCAGGCAGGGTTTAAGAATACTTCGTCAGGGTGATTTCCCTATCGGTAATGGCTTTTACATGAATGACTATATCATGGGTATTGACATCTGATACCTTCAACAATCATTTATATAGG
Organism: Bacteroidaceae bacterium; assembly: GCA_045534785.1. Lineage (GTDB taxonomy): Bacteria > Bacteroidota > Bacteroidia > Bacteroidales > Bacteroidaceae > Colenecus. Next base: position 36,426 of record JAZSKJ010000015.1, read on the forward strand.
ACTTTAATTGTCTTGCCGTCAGGTTTTCGGATAATATGGATGCCGGGTGCATATTCTGATTGTACAGTTCCGTTCATATCATAATGTACAACTGACTGGTCCGTATCCGTGATAATTGTCTCTATTTCATTTGCGTTCCTGGTAACCTTGTAGGGATAATTGGCAGAATTGGAGCCAAAGTTACGGGAACATGAGTATCCCGATGCAAGGAAAGATGCTCCAACCGCCTTTGAATACAGGCCTCCGTAGCATTTAATGGTATAACCTGTATTTGCAGACAGGATTGTGGTGGCACTCAACATACAGTAATTGATCACCACTTTGGCGTGCGACAGACACCCTATTCCACTGCCCGTATTCGTGATAGTGCCGCCATCAATGATTGCGTTTCCATTGAAAGTGAGAACCTGATAATTGCTGCTGAACTGCCCGCCTGTGATATGTGTGACAGATTCATCTGTTGTCCAGACAGCACGGCGATAGTCATTACCGTTTACGGCTTTCAGTGTGTTTTTGAAAGTTCCGCCGTTGATGGTCACCGTGTCAGCCTTTGCGTAATTAGCTATGACCGTTGAGTTGCCGGTGCAATTGTATTCTCCGTTGTCAATCAAAAGAAGTCCATTGGTACATATTGTCGAATTAGTACTGCTGAAGGACCCTCCTGTTATGTGGGTTTGGGTATTCTCTGCAGTCCAGACAGCTCTACAGAAAGTGCCTGAGGTGTTGTTTTTGAAAACACCTCCGTTAATTGTCACGGTATCAGTAAATGCATAATTAATAATGACGTCGCTGTTACCGGAACATTCAAACTCTCCGCCGTCTATGGTCAGTTTTCCGTTTGTACATATTACCTGGGAGAGACAGTTATATTTGCCACCCTTCAAGATGGTTGAAGCCAGTGCGTCGGACCATATGCATCGGCGGTAATCAGGTCCTTCATCGGGACCAGCCAGAAGGTTAATGAATTCACCAGCCTCTACAACTAACTCTCCGTAATTGTTGATAATCGATGCATTACCTCTTTTCATTGATATTTTTCCGCCTCCTTTACTATCGGTCACGGTGAGTTTTCCATAATTGAAAAGCCCCCATTTGTCTATTTCGACAGTACAGCCGTTAAGGTCAAGTACTACGTTCTGGCCATTTTTGAAGTAGACTTCGTCTGTTGTACTGTTCTCAATCAAAGTAACAGTGTCCGGTTGTCCGTTGAATTGAACCATTCCCACTGCAGCTTCAAACGAAGGGCACATTATTCCGTTGACTGTAGCCACTGTGGTAAGGCCGTCTGCAGGACGAAAATCAGGATAAGCAGCCTGATCACTCTTGTAGTCTATGAAATCAAGTTCCAGAGCATCCAACGCATACGCGCCGTCATAACTGCCGCCCCATCCCCAGTTCACACAGAAATAATCCTGGTCTGTATAACCGTCAATCAGGAAAGCGTGAGAGCCCTGCCCCTGCTCGGATGCTCCGTTGTAAAGGACTGGACGATTTTTGTCTATTTCATTCCTAAGCAGTGAGCTCCATTCATCTGATGTATAGTCTGATTTGTTTTTCCGTAGACCCACGTTATATCCGAAATGAGCAAAAATTGCACTTTTACCATATAATGCCGATGTCTCCTTGTTTGTGTAATCCGCTTGTAAGGCGGCACCAATATCCGCCATCAGCCGGGCAACGGAATTAGCCTGTTCATTAGTGTATGACCCATAGTTGAATTGGTTCGGCATTGAATTCCAGTCATAAGTATGGTTTATGTTACGGGATGGAACATAAATACCGCTTGTGGAACATGTATAGGCTGGGGTCATGCCTCTGCCAGCCGAAGGATAACCATAATATTTCATGACTATGGCATAAGCTGTGGCTGTGCAGCCGGTATAGCATCTTACACCGTCCTGAATGGGACATTGAAGGTTATATGGATACTGCTGGTTCCATTTGGCGGTTTTGAGTTGTTTGACCACATTGCCTGCGCTGGGATTAGACCATTGCTTAGCTATGCGTGCGGTCTGGGAGATGCCGTTTTTGCGCGCCTGAAAAATCTGTTTTTCTATATCATTCAACCAATCCTGCATAGCAGGAGGTATATCTGAACTATCGTCAGGGTTAAGGTTAAATGAATAACCGAGAATTGGCCTGGCAATATCATCTCCGGCCACTACAATCAAACCGTTGTTTTGGGTGTCTCTGAAAAGATGATATGCAGGTGCGTCATCCCTTTGGGGCGCACGTCCGGTTTCTGAATTGTCGGGGGTAGAGTGATAAGGAATCAGCTCTTTTGCGGTCAAGCCGTTGGAAATCATATAATTCCTGACCACATCTTTAGCCGTGTTTTCTGTTACAACTTTAGCTGCGGCACTTACTGAAAGGAAAAGAATCGCAGAAAGGGTAATCAAAGAGTATCTTGAATGCATTGGATATGACTATTGAGTTATTATTACTTTTTTTTCCTCTTACCTTTGGCTGGAGGGTTGAGTTCGTCCTTGGCGGCCTGCAGGAGTTTCTGGAACTCAGGTACAGTATGCAGATGAGCCAGTGTGGCCGATGCCCACAGTCGGGCGGTCTGGACATCGCTGGGGTAGTTGTAGCCGGCTATAACGCGGCTGCGGCCGAACTCGAATCCGCGGTTCAGTATATCGTTGGCGTGATCGCGTGGACCTATCTCTACAAGCAGCAGGGCAAGTCCCCATCCAATCTCGGAACTGGTTGAAGGATAGCTTGTGGTCTCCTTCTTGGCATCCTCATCATCGCTTATCAGGGTCTTGTTGCGTCTGGGATTGAGCTTTACGTAAGGACGCTCGCGGAATGTGGTACTGCCCAACTGAGCGGCGGTTTTAATCAGATTATCCCTGGTGTAAGCCATAAGTGCGGAAATGGCAGGTGTGGAGTCCTGACTGAGTGTACGTCCAAAAGGAGTGGAGAAACATTTGAGCATACCCTCCAGGCTGTTGTCGGCATCAATCCTGGCCTGCTCTCCACGTTCTGTCTCACGTTCGGGCAGGGTCTCATAATACTTTATCACATCTCCGTAGAAGCGGTGGCTATCCTCTGTAACAGGTCCGTCAAAAACCTTGGTTCCATCGGCGAATCCCTCGGTCTGGCTTACGTTCTTTATGCCCTTTATCTTGCAGTATTCCTTGCGGGCAGCCTCAAGGTCTTTCAGGAAGAATTCGCTGGCATGCATAACGGCTACGGCGGTACTTCCGCAAAGGTAACCGGCATCTACATCACTCTGATAATGCGCTCCTACAATCACGCGGCTCTCGCCATATTGGAATCCTGTGCGCAGGAGTGTGTCCTGCAGTTCGGGTACCATCTCGGAGAGCACCAGTGCGGTTGCCCATCCAAGGGCTGTATGTCCCGATGGATACGAGCCGTTGAAGCGTAGTTCACGCTCATTGTCAAATCTGCCCCATGTGTGCTCGTTGTACTGGGCAAACGGGCGGGTACGCATATATTTGCGCTTGGCGTTGTGCGTACTTTCGTTCTCTGTCCAAAGTACATTGTACAGCAGTTTGTAGATGGCAGGTGTCTTCTCCTTGGTAATCTCAAAACCCAGTGTACCCTGATGTATCCTTATCATTCCGTTTATACCCCACTGGGAATCGTCGTTGGCCTGCTGACCGCGCTGTGTTGGACGGACTGTCTTGCCCCACTGCCACTGCGCAAAGTCATCGGCATATTGCGGACTGAGCATATCGGGTGGTGGCGGCAGATAGATGCCGGCATCGGGCATATCCTTAAGGAAAACATAGACGGTGTCTTTCTCTGTCTGGGCAAATATTGTACCTGTAAAGAACGCTACAGTAAGTGTAGCGCAGATTTTCTTGTATTGCAGCATATGGTGGTTTGTATTTGTTTATTTATTGCATGTTCCGTAGTCTTACATCAGTTCCGGGCAGGAGTGACGGAAGCTCCTTCAGGTCTGTCTGGCTGAAATGATATGGAATCAGCACTTTTGGCTTGATTACATTAGCTGCCTTTACACACTGTTCGACAGTCATTGTATATGGTTGGTTAACAGGCAGGAACGCCACGTCAATATCCTTGATGTCGGCCATCTCCGGAACATCCTCGGTATCACCGGCCACATATAACCTGAATCCGCCGGGAAATGTAAGCACGTAGCCATTGCCGTTGTTCTTGGGATGGAACTGCTCGCGTCCGGGAGTAGTGTTGTACGCCGGGACCACATCAAGCTTGATTCCCTGGGGCAGATCGGCTTTCTCAAAGTTGGCAATGCTCTTGCCCATACTTATCTGACCCTGCGATTTTGCGTTGAGCAGAAGGATTGTTTTGTCCGATGAAAGCGCAGTTATCGCGCTCTTGTCCAGATGATCGCCGTGCTCATGTGTTACCAATACCGCATCGGCCTTGGGGAACTCCACAGTATAGTCTGTGGCCTTGCCGTAACCGCCTACAGGATCAAAGTGAATGAATGCTCCCTTGTATTGGACTGCCAGCGTTCCGTGTTTGATGAGCGTTATAATAACGGGTTCTGTCCCATCCATGAAGCATTCAACCTCATATGTATTTACCGGTTTACCGGCTCCTGTCCAACCCTGAATGCCCTCTTTAAGGTTGATGACCTTGTAACCGGACTGGGTCAGAGCCGAAGCGGCTTCGGCACTGCGACGTCCGCTGCGGCAATAAACGGCAAGTGTCAGGTTCTTATTGAATTTTCTGCCAATTTCATCGGTAAATCCTTCCTTTTGCCAGTCAATGTTGATGGCATTCAGCAAGTGACCTTCCGCATACTCCTGTGCCGTGCGCACATCAATCAGACAGGTGCCCTGAGAGTAGGCGGCTACCTGGAATTCATCGGGGTCGGCATCTGTCCAACCGTCCTGACTGCATGAAAAAAGTCCCAGAACAGACATAAGCATAAGTGAAAGGTTAGTCATAGTTTTCATTTGGAAAATCATTTGTGGCCGTAAAGATAAGGATTAATACACACTTTTAAGTATATTTGCAATCTGTTTACTACGCGCACAAAACTAAAACATTCATAATCAAAAAACTAAACTTTTATGTGGTTAATCGATTCATCAATCGGACGTAAGGTAGTGATGAGCGTCACCGGTGCCGCTCTGATCCTGTTCCTGACATTCCACATGGCAATGAACTGCGCGGCTCTCTTTTCGGCCGAAGCATATAATGCCATCTGCGAGTTCCTGGGAGCTAACTGGTATGCACTGGTAGGTACAGTAGGCTTGGCCATTCTTATGGCGCTGCATTTTGTGTATGCCTTTATCCTGACATTCCAGAACAGGAAGGCACGTGGCAGTGAGAGATACGCCGTTACCAACAGGCCCAAGTCTGTTGAGTGGGCTTCACAGAACATGCTTGTCCTGGGCCTTATCGTTTGCATAGGTCTGGTTGTACACCTGATGCATTTCTGGTCTAGGATGCAGCTCCAGGAGATTTTGGGAACCACCAACTTCGTACCCGGTCAGAAATCGGCTGCCGATGGTGCCGCCCTTATCCAGTACACTTTCTCAAAGTGGTACAATGTACTTATTTACACTGCATGGCTGGCTGCACTGTGGTTCCACCTTTCACACGGATTCTGGAGCATGTTCCAGACTGTAGGTTGGAGCGGCAGCATCTGGCAGAAGCGCCTGCAGGTAATAGGTATCATATATGCTACCCTGCTGGTTCTGGGCTTCCTGAGTGTAGTTTATCTCTACTTCTTCAAGAGTCTTTGTTGTTAAACGGTAAATGTATTTGAATATGGCTACTATAGATTCAAAAATTCCCGAAGGCCCGTTGGCTGAAAAATGGTCCAACTACAAGGCTCATCAGAAACTCGTCAACCCCGCCAATAAGCGTAAGCTTGACATCATCGTTGTAGGTTCAGGTCTGGCCGGCGCATCTGCAGCCGCCACACTTGGTGACCTTGGTTTCAAGGTAAAGTGCTTCTGCATCCAGGATTCACCCCGCCGTGCTCACTCAATCGCAGCACAGGGTGGTATCAACGCCGCCAAGAACTATCAGAACGACGGTGACTCAGTATATCGTCTCTTCTACGATACCATCAAGGGCGGTGACTACCGTTCACGTGAGGCCAACGTATATCGTCTGGCCGAGGTATCAAACAATATCATTGACCAGTGCGTGGCTCAGGGCGTTCCCTTTGCCCGTGAGTACGGCGGCACACTGGCCAACCGTTCATTCGGTGGCGCTCAGGTATCGCGTACATTCTATGCCCGCGGTCAAACCGGTCAGCAGCTGCTGCTGGGTGCCTACTCTGCTCTGAGCTATCAGGTACATCAGGGTAACGTAGAGCTGTTTACCCGCTGCGAGATGCTTGATCTGGTCATGATCAAGGACGATGAGGGCAAGGAGCGTGCCCGCGGTATCATTTACCGTGATCTTGTTACCGGTGAGATCAAGCGCTGCTCAGCCCACGCCGTTGTTATCGGTACAGGCGGTTACGGAAACACCTATTTCCTGTCAACCAACGCTATGGGCAGTAACGGATCGGCCGCAATGCAGTGCTACCGCAAGGGTGCATGGTTTGCCAACCCCGCATTTGCTCAAATTCACCCCACCTGTATCCCCGTACACGGTGACAAGCAGTCCAAGCTGACACTGATGTCAGAGTCTCTGCGTAACGACGGACGTATCTGGGTTCCCAAGAAACTTGAGGATGCCAAGAAACTCCAGAAGGGTGAACTCAACCCCAACGATATACCCGATGAGGACCGCGACTTCTATCTGGAGCGCCGCTATCCCGCATTCGGTAACCTGGTACCGCGTGACGTTGCTTCACGTGCCGCCAAGGAGCGTTGCGACAAGGGCTACGGTGTAAACAACACCGGTCTGGCTGTATTCCTGGACTTCAAGTACGCTATCCAGCGTCTGGGCAAGCAGGCCGTTGCAGATAAGTACGGAAACCTGTTCGATATGTATGAGGAGATTACAGATGTAAATCCGTATGAGAACCCCATGATGATATTCCCCGCCATCCACTACACAATGGGCGGTATTTGGGTTGACTACGAGCTGCAGACCTCTATCCCCGGTCTGTTTGCCATCGGTGAGTGCAACTTCTCAGACCACGGAGCAAACCGTCTTGGTGCTTCTGCTCTTATGCAGGGTCTTGCCGACGGTTACTTTGTACTCCCCTACACCATCCAGAACTATCTGGCCGACCAGATCCAGGTTCCGCGTTTCAGCACAGACCTGCCTGAGTTCGATGCTGCCGAGAAGGCCGTCAAGGAGAAGATCGCCAAGATCATGAGCATTAACGGTAAGCGTTCCGTTGATTCCATCCATAAGGAGCTTGGCCACATCATGTGGGAGTATGTTGGTATGGGTCGTACCAAGGAGTCTCTTGAGACCGCTCTCAAGAAACTGGACGAGGTGGAGAAGACCTTCTGGTCAGACCTTCGTGTTCCGGGTGATGCCCAGACACTTAATGTTGAGCTTGAGAAGGCCCTGCGTCTGCTTGACTTCATCGAGATCGGTAAGCTCATGGCATATGACGGTCTTAACCGTGAGGAGTCATGCGGCGGTCACTTCCGCGAGGAGCACCAGACCCCTGAGGGCGAGGCTCTGCGTCATGATGACAAGTTCTCATACGTAGCCTGCTGGAACTATCAGGGTGAGGGCAAGGCACCTGAGCTGCTCAAGGAGCCTCTCAACTACGAGTATATCAAGGTTCAGACACGTAATTACAAGAACTGATAAAAAGCATCACTATGGAAAAGAATATAAGCTTCAAACTGAAAGTATGGCGCCAGAGAGGTCCTAAGGAGAAGGGCCAGTTCAAGGTGTATGAAATGAAGGATATCCCCACCGATACCTCATTCCTTGAGATGCTTGACATTCTGAACGAGCAGCTCATCAATGCCGGTGAGGAACCCGTGGTATTTGACCACGACTGCCGCGAGGGTATCTGCGGTATGTGCTCACTCTACATTAACGGTCATCCGCACGGACCTGCCACAGGTGCTACTACCTGCCAGCTTTACATGCGCCGTTTCAAGGATGGTGAGACCATCACCGTTGAGCCTTGGCGTTCAGCCGGCTTCCCGGTAATCCGTGACCTGATGGTTGACCGCCGTGCATACGACAAGATCATGCAGGCCGGCGGTTACGTATCAATCAACACCGGCGGTGTGCCCGATGCCAACGCAATTCCTATCTCCAAGGAGAAGGCCGATCTGGCTATGGACGCTGCATCATGCATCGGTTGCGGTGCCTGTGTAGCTGCCTGCAAGAACGGTTCAGCAATGCTGTTTGTAAGTGCCAAGGTAAGCCAGCTTGCTCTGCTCCCGCAGGGTCAGGTAGAGGCTGCCCGTCGCGCCAAGGCTATGCTCTCCAAGATGGATGAGCTGGGATTCGGTAACTGCACCAACACCCGCGCCTGTGAGGCCGAGTGCCCCAAGTGCATAAGCATCAGCAATATCGCCCGCCTGAACCGCGAGTTCATTGCTGCCAAGCTGAGCGACTGACACTATCGTTAAGCACAATAACAAAGGCAGGTCATCAATTTGGTGACCTGCCTTTGTTTTATACATTCATGTATTACTTGTTTTTCATCTTTTTGATAAGGAAGATGATAGCCGTAATACAGAGAACTGTAATTGCTAAACTCTGAATGATTCCCAGAAAGGCGGCGAATCCTGCAACGCCTGCGAATGGAGAGATTGACATAAGCTTGAATTTTTATTATTAGTAAAAGGTTAGTGATAATATCTGTTAGTATTCGTCTTCGTTAAAGAAGAAGTCCTCCTTGCTGGGGTAATCGGGCCAGATGTCCTCTATGCTTTCATATATATCTCCCTCATCCTCTATCTCCTGGAGGTTTTCAATGACCTCAAGCGGGGCTCCTGAACGGACGGCGTAATCAATAAGTTCATCCTTGGTTGCGGGCCAGGGTGCATCTTCAAGTTTTGATGCCAGTTCCAATGTCCAATACATAGTAAAAACGGTGTTTTAAGGTTTGCTTTTATAGGGGTGCAAAAGTATAAAAAAATATGTAATACAAAAGTTCTACCATATATTTTCTGGGGCACCTGCAAAAAAGTTTATCCTGCGTGCCAGAACGAACAGATAATCAGACAGACGGTTTATATACTGGAGCAGTTCAGAGGGCGCTTTTGCATCATCGGGGAGTGCCAGGATAAGGCGCTCTGCGCGACGGCATACGGTGCGGGCAACATGGGCGTAAGATGCGGCTTGTGTCCCGCCCGGGAGTATGAACGAGCGTTGCTCCGGCAGTCCGTCCGTCAGTGTATCTATCATATGCTCCATACGTTCCACATCGGGAGCAAGGATCTTGCAGCTGTCGGGTAGCTGGAACGATGTGGTATCGGTAGCCAGGCAACCGCCTATATTGAACAGTTTCTGCTGAATCCACCGTATGTTTTCGGCACTTTCGGCCTTGCCGTCCATAACGGATAGCATGAGTCCGATGAACGAGTTGAGCTCATCAATGGTGCCGTATGCGTCCAGACGCGGGTCTGTCTTGCTTACGCGCTTGCCGCCCACCAGGCTGGTGGTGCCTTTATCGCCGGTGCGGGTGTATATCTTGCTCATAACACGTAGTGTTGTTTGGTCATCTTGGGATCAAAGAACAGCAGTCCCACCTTTTTCATCTGGAAGGTCACTCCTATCCTTTCATCTTTAATTAGTTCACTCCACCACTCCTTTTTCTGTTTCTTGCCCATATCCTCTACCACTATCACCATATCGGGTGTGGCATAAGGCAGAATCATATCTACAATCTCTTTCCAGAGCGCGGTGTGGGCTATATGTATGAACTGCGGAATGGTGCCGCTGTCCAGGATGTCCTGAACGGTCTCAGCAACATCGGCTGCAATATACTCAATATTGGGGATTTTCTTCAGGTTTCGGCGCACCTCTTTTTCGGCCGGATGTTTATAGTCTACCGTAATGACCCTGGAAAGCTTGGAGACCGATGCCAGATAACCGGTACTAACGCCGGCGCCTGTACCAACCTCCAGGATGAACCTGGGGTTAAAGCGGTTGACCAGACGGAACAGCAGTTCGTCGCGGCTCTGCGGATACTGAGGCAGGTATTGCGGGGCTTTCTCCCAGAAAGGATACAGATCCTCATATGCATAATATGAATGGCGTTCGTTGATGACATTCTCAATCAAGTCATAAGCCCAGGGGGAGTGTACACCGAATCCCTTTCCTGTCAGCCAACGGTTATCGGTCAGTTTCATTACCTTTTTACTTTATCACAGCCTTGATGGATGCCCCTGTTCCCAGTATGATATCCAGTTGTATTGGTGTGTGTTTTGAATCATTTGTAACGTAGGCCTTGACCGTTTCACGTTCCTTTCCCTCCTTGTAATCCTTGATGGAGATTACCATGCAGTCATAAGTACGGCCGTCATCAGCCTTTACACTCTTGTTTCCGGTGTAGACCAGGTATTGCTGGACCACCATGTTGCCGTTTACCATTGGGAGTGCTTCCGTGCGGCCTGGCTCGCTGTCGGATGTGTCAATCTTCTGGGTAAAGGCTATCATGCTCAGCAGGTCAAAGATACGGGTGGGACGCCATTCTGTAGCCTGGCCGGTCCGCTTGCCGGTATTCTTGTCCCAAGTGGCCAGATTTACTACGAATCTGTCCCTGTCTTTTGAGAACTGGGCAGTTTCAAGATTATGCTTGTTACCCTCATTCACAGTTTTACGGAAATATATGCTCTCTCCCGAAGCAGTGTTGAATGACTCAATGGTATCACGGAGCATGAACAGTTTGTCGGCTGTGGCGTTGGTGCTCATTTCCATTGCCGTTCGGATAGCGTCCTTACCGTTAAAAATGACTTCTGTATCATAAAGTCTGGCTGTACCAGCCGGAATCTTGACAGGGCCTAATCCGAGATAAAGATTGAAATTGTAATCAAAAGCGCTTACGTTCGGGGCTCCCAGGATCAGGAGAACGGATAATAAGAAGTATCTGAAATGTCTAACGCCAACCATTTACACTAAGGTTTTTGCAGAATCCAAACATTTGGTGCTCGAAGCGGGACTCGAACCCGCACAGCCGATAAAGGCCAAGGGATTTTAAGTCCCTCGTGTCTACCATTCCACCATTCGAGCCTCTTTTTTTGATCTTAAGGTCTCTTTTTGGCGTCTGCCTCCTCTCCTCTCGGTCATGATGGGACCCCATCACTCCCTCGACTCGAGAAGCCATCCATCCAAAAACAGCCCATAATCTCGAATAAAAGATGTGAACGGTTTTGTTCGGGGTACAAAAGTACGTGGTTTTAGGGGATTAGCCAAAAAAATAGGAATTTTTAGGCGTGTGAATTTTAACAAGTAATAAAATACATTACATTTGTGGTTCATAATAAGGCAATTTGGGAATTATCTTTAACTCAAACCAATATCTACAAACATTATGAAGAAACTTTTGTTTTTGGCAGGTATTCTGACTTTGATGGCCAGTTGCTGCAACCAAGAGAAGCTCAGTCCCGTATTGAGCATCGAAGGTGGTCAGGTTCAGGGCGTAAGCGCTGACAACGTAAAGGGTGTTTATGTATTCCGCGGCATTCCTTATGCTGCAGCTCCTATCCGCGAGAACCGTTGGAAGGCTCCGCAGCCTGTAACTCCTTGGGAGGGCGTTAAGCTGTGCAACCGTTTTGACCATCCCAGCTATCAGCACATCCAGTACAAGGGTGGCTACTACACAGAGTGGGGTTACGGTGATGAGGCTCCCTTCAGTGAGGATTGCCTCTATCTGAACATCTGGACCAAGAAGCCGGGTGATGTAAATGCCAAGCTTCCGGTTGCCCTGTGGATCCACGGCGGCGGTTACCGCGAGGGTTGGGGCTCAGAGCCCGAGTTTGACGCTCAGGAGTGGGCAGGCAAGGATGTAATTCTGGTTTCAATCAACTATCGTTTGGGTATTTTCGGTTTCATGACACATCCCGACCTCTCTGCTGAGAGCGAGCACGGTGTATCAGGTAACTACGGTATCCTGGATCAGATTGAGTCACTTAAGTGGATCAAGAAGAACATCGCTCAGTTTGGCGGTGATCCCGACAACGTTATGATATTCGGCCAGTCAGCAGGTGGCGGCAGCGTACGTACACTCTGCGAGTCTCCTCTGGCACGCGGTCTGTTCCACAAGGCTATCATCATGAGTGCCGGTGGTCTGACAGTTCCCAATCCTAATGCAGCAGGTGGCCGCGGCGGTATGGGCGGCATGCGCGGCGGTATGGGTATGATGGGCGGATTCGGCGGCTTCGGTATGGGCGGTGGCAACAACACCGAGCGTATTGCCGCTTACAAGGCTCCCCAGGCCCCCGAAGGTCTGAACGCTCTGCAGCGTGCCGAGTTCAACACCAAGGTTATCATGGACTGGGCCGGTTACAATACCCTCCAGAAGATGCGTAACGCCGATACAGAGGTTATCTACTCAGTAGCCAGCATATACAGCAATGCTACAGGTAACCCCGGCAGCATTACCGGTATGCCGATGGTTGACGGTTATGTATCAAAGAAGAGCTTTGACGAGGCTGCCCTTGACGGCACACTGGCCGATGTTCCCTACATGTGCGGTTATACCCTTAACGATATGGGCAATATGTCAGCAGGTGTTGCAGCATTCTGCCAGAACCGTGAGGAGATGACCAAGAACGGCAGCAAGGCATACGCTTATGAGTTTGCACGTCCTCTGCCCGATGACGGTTCACATCCTGAGGTAACACAGCGTCTGCGCGGTGCTTTCCATTCATCAGACCTGTGGTTCGTATTCAAGTCACTGCAGCACTGCTGGCGTCCTTGGACCAAGGGCGACTGGGATCTGTCAGAGAAGATGCTTACCGCTTGGACCAACTTTGCCAAGTACAGCGATCCCAACGGTCCTCAGGGCGGCGAGTGGAAACCCTGCACCAAGGAGAACCCCGGATTCATGGTATTCAAGCTGGATGAGAATGATGCTGAGAACTCAGAGTTCGGCGAGTCAATCACCAAGCTTCCTTGGGAGTAATCCGCCAATCAATACAATAAAAAATGCCGACCCGTCAGGGCCGGCATTTTTTATGTTGTCACGGGTAAATCAGTTGGATACAGTAAGAATTCCGTTGTTGAACGATGTAGGATAGCGGTGCAGTCTGGATCCCTTTCCTCCTTTTACTGTAAGGGGTATCCCGCTTGAATTCAGATTCCAGGTACTCTCGCATGCGGGACAGGTGGCTATGCCCTGAAAGTCAAAGTTGAGCCTTATCTTGGAATCGTCGCAATAGGGACAGGACAGATCATAAGCCCAAATGGACTGTTCATCATTGTCAAAGATAGGTCTTCCTATTATTAGTCCGCCTTGTCCCATCATGAAACTTCCGTTTTGGATAGCCGACAGCTCCTCCTCATATTTCTTGCCGTCATTGTCTTTTATAGTAAGTTTACCCTCAGTCATTCTTATTGACAGGAAACGTCCCATCGAGGTAAGCTGGTTGTATGGAGATACCGATGTATCACAACTGAAAAACACTCTGTATTTAGTGTAGAAGGTTCCGTATTCCTGCTGTTCGCAGGCTACAGCCATCAGGAGTATCAGTGTGAGCAAAAATCCCCTTTTCATCGGATAAGATTTGTTATGGCTTTATCAATTTTGCTGAAGGGGAAATCACCTATGATGGCTTCCATACGTGCGGATATACGGTCATTGCACAGGTTGCCTATACTGCCCTCATGAGTGTGATGAATGTTATGGTCTGCCTTGAACGTGCCGTTTTCTATCTCTGCACCAACCTTACGGTAAGCCTCGCGGAAAGGCATTCCTTCGCGAGCCAGACGGTTGACCTCCTCAACACTGAATATTGCATCGTACTTGGGATCAGACAGAATATCCTCACGTACCTTGATGTGATCAAGCATATATGCAGTCATTGCAATAATCTCTTCCAACTCCTGGAATGCCGGCAGGAACACCTCCTTTACAAGCTGCATGTCGCGGAAATAGCCACTTGGCAGGTTGTTGGTCATCAGTGTGATCTCCTGAGGTATTGCCTGAAGACGGTTGCACTTGGCACGGGTAAGCTCAAACACATCGGGATTCTTCTTGTGAGGCATGATGCTTGAACCGGTAGTACAGTCATCGGGCAGTTTTATGAATCCGAAATTCTGGCTGTTGTACATGCAGGCGTCAAAAGCCAGGCGGCTTATTGTTGCTGCTACCGATGCCAGAGCATATGCTACGTTGCGTTCCATCTTTCCGCGTGTCATCTGGGCATACACCACATTGTAGTTCATTGATTCAAATCCCAGCAGGTCTGTGGTCATCTGACGGTTGAGCGGGAATGATGACCCGTAACCGGCTGCCGATCCAAGAGGATTGCGGTTGGCCTGGTCAAATGCGGCACGCAGGAGCAGCATATCATCGGTCAGGGCTTCGGCATAAGCACCGAACCAGAGTCCGAATGATGACGGCATTGCTATCTGAAGATGGGTGTAACCCGGCAGAAGTACATTCTTGTACTTATCACTCTGTTTGATAAGGATGTCAAAAAGTCCCTTTACGGCGTTTACGATATCACGCAGGCGGTCTCTTGTAAACAGTTTGAGGTCCACAAGAACCTGGTCGTTGCGCGAACGTCCGCTATGTATCTTCTTGCCCATGTCGCCAAGTTGACGGGTAAGCATGAGTTCAACCTGGGAATGAACGTCTTCCACTCCGTCCTCTATTACGAATTCTCCGCGCTCTATAACCTCCAGAAGTTGTTTGAGTCCGGCAGAGAGATCAGTGAGTTCATTCTTCTCCAAAAGTCCGATGGATTGGAGCATTGTGATGTGGGCTAATGATCCTTGTACATCATACTTGGCTAGCATGAGGTCCATCTCGCGGTCGCGGCCCACAGTGTACTTCTGAATCAGTTCGTTTACGGGTTTACCCTTGTCCCAGATAGGTTTCATAGTTTAAGGTTTAATATGGTAACATTGACAGCATGTCGGCAAGTTTTCCTACGGCTTCGGTAAGAGGTTTCTCAACCATCTTGGCCATGAACATGTTCAGGTCTGCGTCAACTGTCAGTTTGATCTTGCAGCTTGATTGGCCGGTGGATACTATTTGAATCCACAATGTGAGTCTGATGGGTGAGCGCAGGGTCTCCATCTTGACACATTTGAACGGCTCACGTGCCACAACCCCTATCTCAATCTGTCCTATAGGCGATACGGTGGTGCTCACCTTGTCGGGGGTGCATTCCAGATTCTCCAGGTTAATGCCCTGACGCTGGTCTTCGGGAATACGGTCAGTAAGATATTTGAGGTTGCTCAAATCAGAGACCTTGTTGTAGACTGACTCCTGCGGGTAAGGAATCTGTTTGATGTCGCTTTCTATCCTTTTCATCGCACTTATTTACCCCATTCCGACGGATTCTTCCGCCACTCGTTAAGTGTCTGAAGATGTTCAACCTTGATATATCCCGATGTAACTGCTGTCTCCAGCATTGCAGGATAGTCTGTCAGGGTGGAGAGTTTTACTCCGGCTTTCTGGAAAGCCTCCTCGGCTACGGGGAATCCATAGGTAAACGAGGCAACCATGCCTACAACCTCGCAACCGGCATTCCTGATTGCTTCTACGGCTTTGAGGCTGCTCAATCCGGTAGATACAAGGTCCTCAACAATCATTACCCTGCTTCCGGGTTCAAGAAAACCCTCTATCAGGTTGGTAAGACCATGATCCTTAGGTGCTGAACGTACATAAACGAAAGGTTTGCCCATACGGTCTGCCACCAATGCTCCTTGTGCTATCGCTCCTGTGGCCACACCTGCAATCACGTCAAAATCAGGGAAGTCACGGGTTATCACGTTGCAGAGAGAATCACGTACCAGAGTTCTGACCTCGGGGAATGAGAGAGCTTTGCGGTTATCGCAGTAAAACGGTGAAATCCATCCCGAAGCCCATGTAAAAGGTTTGTCAGGCTGAACCTTGACAGCCTCAATGCGCAGCAATTCGCGGGCTACCTGTGTCTTTATGTTGTCCATATTGTTCGATTTGTTTAAGGTTTTCTGTGCCGCGAAGTTACGAAATATTACCCGATATGGCTAATCTTTAATATAAAACAACATTATTACACACACCTCTACGGATTTTGTTGCTAAATTTGCACGATAAATACAATTCACTGACTGATGAGAGGCCGTTACATTTTATTGCTGGCAGCGTTGTTCTCCTGTATTTCCTGTTTGACTGATGAAAAGACGTCCACATCCCCGCAGGCAGCCATAACCACGTTCACCATAGGTTATTATAACGTACATTTCCATGATATCAACATAAAGGGTGAGGAAGTTATGGTAAATGTCCGTGAAGGCGGCGCGATGTATCCTATGACCATCGACCAGGTCAACAACCGCATTTTCAATGCCGATTCGATGGCATACGGATCAGATTTGTCAAAAGTCACTTCCAGTGTTTACGGCACAGGAACAATAGGTTACAGATATCTTGATGATCCTGATTACTATTACTTGTGGAGTTCAAAAGACTCGATAGACTTCACACGTAAGCTCCAGTTCGTGGTAATGTCCACTGACGGAACTTACGGAAGGACTTATGACATTCAGGTAAATGTACGCAAGGTCTTTCCTGATTCCCTGTTATGGGCTGGCCCGGATACTGCCGGATTCCCAATCCTTTCCGGAATAAGTGCGGCTGTCAGAAACGATTCCGTATTCTGTTTCGGCACTGACACCACCGGAATACCTTCTGTAACCGTGAGTAATGCAGACGGTTCCTCCTGGAACGGTTTGAGCGGATTATCAGGTCTTGCTGCCGACGGCTGGAGTCACAGGGTGACCGTATTCAACGGTAATTTCTATACAGTGGGTAACGGAACGCTTTACGGATCATCGGATGCGGTAAACTGGAGTCCGGTCAGGACAGGAATCAGGAACGTGGTGGTTTCGGCCTACGGTGACGGTCCGTTGTGGGCTGTAAGTCAGGACAGCAACATAATCAAGACAGAGGATTTATCTGAATGGACTGTCGTTCAGCGCATCCCTGAAGGGTTTCCTGACTCGGCATCCGTAATCCTTACATATCCACTGGCCACAAACGCATCGCTGTCCAGGTCTGTGCTGGTTGGTGTAACAAAGGACACACTCTATTCAACAGTCTGGACCATGCTCACAGGCGATACCGTATGGACTCAAGTGGACAGGCCGTCCAAAACTACATTATGCCTGCCTGCATCATACAATATGTCCGTGATAAATTATGACGGAGCCTTGTTCGGTTTAGGAGTGGGTATTGACGGTTTCAGGCAGTCAAGTGACAATGGAGTAACTTGGTACAGATGTGATTCTTACGCCGAGGACTATTCTTCATGGAACCGTTATATGCAGCTGCCCAAGGAACTTAAGGATTGTGAGTCAGGATATGCGGCAGTGACTGATTCCAGAGGATTCATTTGGATAATGACCGAGGACGGCCGTTCATGGCGCGGTTCCATCAACAGGTTGAGAAAGGATTGATATGATAAAAAGATTCGGATTCCTGTTTGTAGTGTGCATGCTGTTCTGCTGCCTTCCCGCAGCGGGGCAGGATGACGGCTATCTTGTGGAATTGGGTCTTGGCGGCGGCGGCAGTTTCTATATGGGTGATGCCAACAGCCGTCTTTACAACAACACCAATGGGGTGTTTTCGGTCATAGCCAGATATAACGTGAACAGCAGATTCTCATTAAAGGCTGACCTGGCCGCTGCGGGCATATCAGGCAGTACGGAGAATTCTTACGGGGTGCTGCCCGGCGATGAGCTCAGTTTCAGCCGTACACTGTATGATTTTGGAGTACAGATGGAATGGGGGTTCTGCGGATACGGAATAGAGGGATGGAACGAAACTCACAGGCTTGCCCCTTACGGTCTTCTTGGTGTTGGGCTTACGTTTGCTCCCCAACCGGCAGAGAATGATTTTGCTGCAAATTTTCCCGTTGGATTGGGTATAAGATACAAATTGTCCGAAAGGGTGAATTTAGGTTTGGAATGGAGCATGAGGTTTTCCACGACGGACCGCCTGGACGTGACGCAAACGTATGGTACGTCCCTGCAGGATCCGTTCATGATAAAGGGGAAAGGATTAAAAAACAAGGACAGCTACAGTTTCACAATGCTGTATGTTACGTTTGACGTTTTCAAACGCCCTTGTAATTGTAACGACGAAAAATAGACAGACATGACATATCAGGAACAGTTGGACAAGAACAGGATACCTAAGCATGTTGCAATCATAATGGATGGTAACGGCAGATGGGCCGAACAACGCGGCAAACAACGCACAGAAGGCCATATCCGCGGTGTGGAGGTAGTCCGTAAGATAATGGAGAATGCTGTAGAACTGGGAATAAAGTATCTTACCCTTTACACTTTCTCCACAGAGAACTGGAACCGTCCGGAGCAGGAGGTGACAGCCCTTATGGGTCTTTTGTTCAAGAATATAGAGGAGGATGTGTTCATCAAGAACCAGGTGCGTTTCCGTGTCATAGGTGATACCGAGAGGCTTCCGCTCGAGATCCAGGCCAAACTGAACGAGTGCATAGAGCACACCAAGACCTTTGACCGTTCCTGTATGGTATTGGCGCTCAGTTATTCCTCACGCTGGGAGATAACCCGTGCAGCCAGGCTTCTTGCACAGAAAGCCGCCAAAGGAGAACTTTCGCCGTCAGATATAGATGAGGATATGGTGTCTTCGTCTATGACTACCAGTTTCATGCCCGATCCGGAACTGCTTATACGTACCGGCGGAGAGATCAGGCTCAGCAATTATCTGCTTTGGCAATCAGCGTATACAGAACTGTATTTCTGCGACACCTTCTGGCCTGATTTCAATATGGAGGAGTTGTGTAAGGCCATTTATACATATCAGCAGCGTGAACGCCGTTTCGGTAAGACCGGTGCGCAGGTAGCTGAGCAGAAACAGAACAAGACCGAATGAAAATGAAGTTAAGACTAAGATATATCATCGCACTTTCAATTCTGCTGCAGACAGGTAATCCGTTGTTTGCGCAGACAGACGATGAGGCAGGACAGGACAATCCTGTGATTCTCTATTCGGGAACTGCAAAAAGATACGAGATTGCCGATATTACGGTAACCGGAATAGATGAGAACAACCACAAGACGTTGCTGAAACTGTCCGGTCTTTCCGTAGGGCAAAGGCTTGCCGTACCGGGTCCCGAGATTACCGATGCAATGAAACGTCTGTGGAGCACCGGCCTGTTTGCAAATGTAAAGATAAGGGCGCTCAGGATAGCCGGCAACAAGATATGGCTTGAGATGTTCATAGAACAGAACCCCAAGATCAAGGAGGTTGTTTTCCATGGAGTACGTAAGGGCGAAGCATCCGAATTGGAGGACAAGATAGGAATGTTCCCTGGCAGCCAGATAACACAAAACGGCCTTAACAGGTCAGAGAAGCTTATCAGGAACTATTTTGACGAGAAAGGTTTCAAGGATGCCGAAGTTCGCGTGCAGCAACGTGGAGAACCCGATGAGGACGGCCTGGCATATGTGGATGTCTATATAGATAAGAAAGATAAGGTTAAGGTGCGTACCATACATTTGGAAGGAAATGAGGTCCTGACAGACAGGAGCATAAGGCGCATCATGAAGAAAACCAACGAAAAAGGCAAGCTAAGCGAGTTCTTCCGAACCAAGAAGTTCGTGAATGACGAGTTTGAAGCCGATAAGGACAAGATACGGGATAAATACGGTGAGATGGGTTATCGTGACGCCTATATCGTATTTGACAGCGTATCTTCAAACCATGATGACAATACCGTTGATGTGTGGCTTAAGTTTGACGAAGGCGGCAAATACTACGTACGCAACATAAACTGGGTGGGCAATACAGTTTACAATAGCGAGCAGCTCTCAACCATGTTGGGCATGAAGAGGGGAGATGTTTATAACCAGAAGAAAATAGAACAGCGTACCAAGGAAGATGAAGACGCCATTGGCAAGATGTACTACAACCAGGGATACGTGATGTTCCAGCTGAATCCTATCGAGGCCAATGTGGATGGAGATTCAATCGATTTGGAGATGCGCATAGCCGAAGGTCCGCAGGCGTCCATCAACCGTGTGCTGATTCACGGTAACGACCGTGTATATGAAAACGTTGTCAGACGTGAACTCTATACACGTCCGGGTGACATATTCTCATATGACGCATTGGAGCGTTCGTTCCGTTCAATTGCAAATATGGGCCATTTTGAACAGACGGCAATCAATCCTGATATCTCTCCCGATGCTTCAAACGGTACGGTTGATATAGACTGGCAACTTGAGAGCAAGGGTAATGACCAGGTAGAACTCTCCATGGGTTGGGGACAGACAGGTCTGATAGGACGCGCCGCACTTAAGTTCACCAATTTCAGTATGTACAACCTGTTCCACAAGAGTGACAACTACCGCCTGTTCCTTCCTCAGGGAGACGGTCAGACACTCTCCATAAGCGGTCAGACAAACGGTAAGTTCTATCATTCATACAGTTTCTCGTTCCTGGAACCCTGGCTTGGTGGCAAAAGGCCCAACTCGCTTTCCGTGAGCCTGTTCTACTCAAAACAGACAGATATCAGCAGTAACTACTATAACTCGGCCTATTACCAGAACATGTACAACTATATGTATGGATACGGTAACTATGGCAATTACGGTTATGGAGGTTATTACAATAATTACGAGTCATATTACGACCCCGACAAATACATTACGATGTTGGGTGCCAGCATAGGATGGGGTAAGCGCCTGCATTGGCCTGATGATTACTTTACCTTCTACACAGAGCTATCTTACACCCGTTATAAGTTGAAACAGTGGTCCTACTTCCTGATTAACAACGGAACATGTAACAACATCAATCTTGGATTCACGTTGAGCCGCAGCTCGATAGACCATCCTATATTCCCGCGTACCGGATCCGAATTCGGTGTGTCAGTCTACTTCACTCCTCCTTATTCATTATGGGACGGTGTGGATTACGAACATCTGGCCGCCGACAAGACATCGTCCACATATCAGGATGAATTGCGCCAGAAGCACAAATGGATAGAGTATAACAAATGGAAATTCCGCAGTCGCACCTACACGTCGTTAACAAACGGCATCAAGAAACGTCTGGTTCTTATGACAAGGTTTGACTTAGGATTGCTTGGCCATTACAACAAGTATAAGAAATCTCCGTTCGAGACCTTCCTGGTGGGAGGTGACGGAATGAGCGGAGGATCTTATACCTATGCAACCGAGATAGTAGGTCTGCGAGGTTATGACAACGGAGCACTCACACCCTATTCTGACGGTTATGCTTATACCCGCATGGCGGCCGAACTTCGTTACCCGTTGATGATGGAGAACTCCACTATAATATATGCATTAGCTTTTGTGGAGGGCGGTAATGCCTGGGACAGGATAAGCAAATTCAATCCGTTTGACCTGAAACGTTCAGCAGGAGCAGGTGTCCGCATAATGCTTCCCATGATAGGTCTTATGGGTATTGACTGGGCATATGGATTCGATCCGATAATGGGTTCAAGACGTTATGGAGGCAATCAGGTACACTTCATACTGGGCCAGGAGTTTTAACCTGTGACAGCAAACGGATATAATATAGATAGAGACACAGAGAAAATATGAATATGAAAAAGACATTATCAATCGCAGCAATGATGCTGTTTTTCTGCATCACCGCAGGTGCGCAGAAGTTTGCTCTGGTAGATATGGAGTATATCCTTAACAGGATTCCGGCATATGAGCGTGCCAATGAGCAGCTCAACCAGTTCTCAAAACGTTGGCAGGCAGAGGTTGAAGCCCTGAACCTGGAGGCACAGACCTTATATAAGAACTACCAGAACGAGGCTCTCTTCCTTTCTGAAGAACAGAAAGCCAAGAAGGAGGAGGAGATTGTAGCCAAGGAGAAACAGGCCACAGAACTTAAACGTCAGTATTTTGGTCCTGAGGGTGAACTTTACAAGAAACAGGAGAGTCTCATGGCTCCTATCCAGGATGAGATATATGAGGCAATCAAGCAGATCAGCGAGACGGATGGATACCAGGTGGTTATTGACCGCTCATCGGCCAGCAGCATGATATATGCGTCACCCAAGATAGACATCAGCAATGAGGTTCTCAAGAAACTGGGATATTCAAACTAATTGCATAACTTTGCTGTCCTTAATCATTAACAGAAAAACAAAACAACAATATGAAAAAGACTATTATCATCGCGCTCATGGCATTATTGCCTTTCGGCGCATTCGCACAGAAATTCGGACATATTGATTCGAACGTTATTATCCCTTTGATGAGTGAATATAAAGCCGGACAGGCCGAACTGGATGAACTTCAGAAGCAATATAGGGAGGAACTCAATTATATGCAGACCGAGTACCAGAAGAAGGAGGATGAGTATATCAGTAACCGCGAAACCCTTCCTGAGTCAATCCGTACCCGCAGGGAGCAGGAGCTCATGGAGAGTCAGCAGAAAATCAGTCAGTATTTCCAGGATTGCCAGGTTAATCTGCAAAACAAGAATGATGAGCTCATGGAGGCTATCCAGACCAAGAAACTGAAAGCTATCCAGGCTGTTGGAGAAGAGGGAGGATATGTCTGCATCTTTGATATAGCAGGCGGTGTTGTTCCCTTTGTAAGCTCTACCCTGACAACTGATGTGACAGAGGCCGTAAAAGCCAAACTGGGCATTAAGTAAGTTGCACACATAAAACAGTAGGGGGAACCGGTGTTAAGCCCGATTCCCCTTATTGGTTAAAACAATGAAGCTTAACCCTATATGAAAAATCTTAAGTCATTACTTACCATAGCGTTGATTTGTGCTTCCGTCTTGGTTTCTGCTCAGGACGGAAAGTTTGGTTTTATTGATTTCAACGCAACTTTAAGGCATATGCCGGAGTATCTGGAGGCAGAAATCAAGTTGCAACAGATTCAGTCTGACTACCATGAGGAGATAGAACGTTCCAAGCGTGAGTTTGAGCGTCAGTACATAGAGTTCATGCTGGAGCAGGACCATCTCTCTCCATCAATAGTGGCCAAGCGCCAGAAAGAGCTGCAGTTGCTCATGGACAACAATGCGCAATTCAGGGACAAAGTCCAGTCCGAACTGGAATCCAAGCGTAACGAGATGCTTGTGCCCATAAAAAAGAGACTTCTTAAGGCCGTTTCGGATGTCTGTTCCGAAAACAATCTTGATTACGTTATTGATACCGGTAAAGGCGCATATCTCTACATTAATCCGGATAAAGGTGTTGACATCTCGGATATGGTTTATAAGGTTCTCGGAATAGAGACTCGTCCTGAACGGGTTGTAGAATTCGGACAGCCTGTAATTAATGAAAGCAATAAGACTACAGAATAAGTAATGAGCGGTAACCTTTTATCACAGAACCCCGGTCCCATCGGTATTTTTGACTCCGGTTATGGAGGTTTGACTATCTTGAAACATATTCAGAGCGCTATGCCTGAGTACGATTTCATGTATCTTGGTGACAACGCCCGTACACCATACGGGACACGTTCGTTCCAGGTTGTATACGAATTTACCCTACAATGTGTGACAAAACTGTTTGAAATGGGTTGCCATCTGGTTATTCTGGCATGCAATACGGCTTCGGCTAAGGCTTTAAGGACTATACAGCAGATTGACCTGCCGCGTCTTGATGCAACCCGCAGGGTTTTGGGAATAATACGTCCAACTGTTGAATCCATCGGTGAATTGACCAAATCCCGTCACGTTGGACTGTTGGCTACCCCCGGTACTGTCAAGTCTCTCTCATATCCTCTTGAGATAAACAAACTGTTTCCGGACATAACAGTTACCGGCGAGTCTTGTCCTATCTGGGTTCCTTTGGTTGAATCAGGTGAGTCACAGTCTGACGGTGCTGACTATTTTGTGAAAAAGCACATTGACAATCTTCTGGAAAAAGACAGTGAGATTGATACCATTATCCTGGGATGCACACACTATCCTCTGCTTCTTGACAAGATAATGAAGTATGTACCCGATGGTATCCGGATAGTCTCACAAGGGGAGTATGTAGCGTCTTCACTCAAGCTGTATCTTGAAAGACATCCCGAGATGGATGCACGTTGCACTAAGGGTTCAACATGCAGTTATTATACTACAGAGTCATTGGATACTTTCCTACCCAACGCATCCATTTTCCTGAATTCGGCCATTGACGCCGATTCAATCACTCTCTGATTTCCGGATAAAACGGCGGGCTATCGGCCCTATGGGACGGACAGACAGGAAGCTGACCGCAAGTACAGTTACCAGCACAAGTATTATATCCTGAATCTTTAAGCTTACAGGATAGGCGTCTACTATGAAGTTACCCGACGATCCCAAGGATATGAATCCGAATTTCTGCTGAAGCATAACGGCAATAACTCCAAGAATCAGACCGGAAACCGCTCCTATCAGTGAAATCAGGACCCCGTCAGTAATGAAGATGCTTTCTATTGTCTTCTGTTCAGCGCCCATACTCTCCAGCAGTCCTGCATCTTTCTGTTTCTCCACCATGAGCATGATGAGTGAACCTATTATGTTGAAGCATGCTATCATAAGTATGAATGTAAGGAACAGGTAGGAGATGAATTTCTCCATTTTAAAGACCTTGAAGACATCCTGTTGCTGATGAAGACGGTCCAGAACCTTGAAATCATCACCTAACAGTGCTCCCAGTTCCCGCATGGCTTTCCTTAACGGTACGGTTTCCTTTATCTTGAGTTCCAAAGCCGACGCCTCATTCTCACGTCCTGTCAGTTGCTGTGCCAGGTCAAGTGAGATAAGGACATAGTTGTCATCATATTTCTCCTGTTCAACGCAGAATATTACACCGGGGGAGTAGATGCTGGCCTGATTGAATGATGCCACCGGGTTGGTCATATTTATCCGGCCTTCTTTCTTAGGTACGTAAAGACTAAGAGGGTAGGCGGGTTTCATTCCGCAGTTCATCCTGCTCATAAGCCCAACTCCCATAATGCCGTAATGGCATACATCATCCTCAAGCATGAAAATACCGTTACCTTTTAACAGGTTTTCTATACCCACAAGGTCATGGTAGCTGTCTTCAACACCTTTTATCATTGCAATCTGCTGCTTGCTTTTATAGCTAAGCAGTGCCTGTTCCTCAAGAGTGAATGTGTAGACATCAATATAATCCAGTTGGCAAGCTTTCCGTATGCGTTGGTCATCCATATTGAAGAATTTCCCGGTTGATGCCACCACTTTCAGTTCCGGGTCAAAATCCTTGAACAGGGATTCTACCAGATCATGGAATCCGTTGAAAACCGACAGGGTGCAGATAAGGGCAAAAGAAGCCAGCATGATTCCGGCAACGGATATGGCCGAAATCACATTGATTACGTTGTGACTCTTCTTGGCAAAGAGATAACGGCGTGCTATGAAAAACGGAAAGTTCACTTCTTAAGCAGTTCGTCTATATGTGCCATGTAATCTATGGTCCTGTCCAGAAAGAATCTCAGTTCGGGAATGATTCTGAGCTGATGTCTTACTCTCTGTCCAAAGTCATATCTTATATCCTTGACATTTGAGTTTATGTTCTTTACGGTCTCCTCACCCTTCTCTGAAGGGAAGATGCTCAGATATACACTTGCAATGCTGAGGTCGCTGCTCACTTTCACTTCACTAACCGTAATCATCAGTCCTCTGGTGAGTTTGGTCTGCATCAGGAACATCTCGCTCAGCTCCTTTTGTATGAGCCTGGATATTTTCTGCTGTCTTGTACTGTCCATATTCTTTAACTTTGGCTGTCAGCCTTTAATTCTCTTTTTTTCTGATAATCGTCAGTCCGTCCCGAATGGGTATCATTGCCACTTCAACCCTTTCATCGGACGCAACCATGTCATTGAATCTCCTTACCCCTATTGTCTGCGGATCAGAATCATAATCGCTGTCAACCACATGACCGTCCCAAAGCGTGTTGTCTGCAATCATGTATCCGTCCGGTTTAAGATAATCCATAAGGGCGTTGTAATAGTCGGGGTACTCGCTTTTATTACCGTCCAGGAATATCATATCAAAGACAAGACCCAAACCGCGGACCGTTTCAAGAGCATCACCTATATGCAGGCGAATCCGGTCTGAAACTGGAGATTTTTCAAATCCTTTTCTTATAAAATCCTCCAATTCATCGTCAATTTCGACTGTGTGGATAACTCCTCCACTGGGTAAACCTTCTGCCATGCAGAGGGTTGCATATCCGGTAAACGTACCCACTTCCAGTACAAGGTTAGGCTTTATCATGGTTACCAGCATCTTGAGAAGCCGTCCCTGGATATGTCCTGATGCCATACGCGGGTTCAGCAATCTTAGGTTAGTCTCACGGTAGATGTTGCGGAGCAGATCGCTCTCGGCATCTATGTGAGCTGAGATATATTCCTCAAGACTGTCTTCACCTGTATATCCTATCCCTTGTCCCGATGTAGCCATTTTTTGCCTATCTTTGTATCTGAACAGCAGTAAGCTTCTGCAAAGTTAATCGGTTTTTCTGACAATATGAAAACTGAAGAGAATCATACTGAGTTGCAATCCCGTTCAGCAATGTTCAAGCGCTACCGGCAGTATCTTCTGCTGGAGAAATCCCTTTCTCCCAATACACTAGAGGCATACATGGACGATGCCCTGAAGCTGTTGGTTTATCTTGACGACTGCCAGCTTGACGTTGAAACGGTATCACTTGATGACCTTCATGGATTTGCCGCCGCCATCGGCGATTTAGGTGTTGCCCCCCGTTCACAGGCCCGAATCATTTCCGGAATAAAATCCCTGTTCAGGTTCCTGTGTCTGGACGGATTCCGTCAGGATGACCCGAGTGAACTGCTCGAATCACCCAAGATAGGACGTCACCTGCCTGACGTTCTGTCTGTTGAAGAGATAGACAGTATAATAGGCCAGATAGACCTTTCACTCCCTGAAGGTCAGCGTAACAAGGCGATGATTGAAACCATGTACAGTTGCGGACTCCGTGTATCGGAGCTTTGTTCACTTAAGATGGAGGATTTGTATCTTGATGAGGGATTCATAAGGGTTACGGGCAAGGGAAGCAAACAGCGTCTTGTCCCCATTTCAGACAAGGCTGTAAAGGAGATACGCCTTTATCTGACTGACCGCTGTCATATTGATATAAAACCGGGTGCAGAGCCATTCCTGTTTCTGAGCATAAGGCGTGGGCGTCCGCTATCCAGGATAATGGTTTTTGACATAGTGAAGGACCTTACCTCCAAGGCCGGAATAAGAAAGACTGTAAGCCCCCATACATTCCGCCATTCTTTTGCTACCCATTTGCTGGAGGGTGGAGCCAACCTCAGGGCAATACAGTGTATGCTGGGCCATGAGAAGATATCAACGACAGAGATATATACCCACATTGACCGCAGTCGTCTCAGAGATGAGATTGTGAGCCATCATCCGCGTAATAAGAACCATCATCCCGACAATTCATAGCTTTTTTTGCCATTTTTGGTAAAAATCGCGTACTATTTTAAAAAATATAGCCTGTAAACGTTGTGGCTCACATTCTTTTTTGTAGTTTTGCGCACGTATGCACTATAGGCAAAAACGTTTAACCAACTAATTAATAACAAAAACTATGTCAAAATCATTTCGTTTTGCGTTGTTCTGCGCAGGTATTATGATGTTTGCCAGCTGCAAGAACTTCCAGGTTAAGGATGAGTACTTCACTGTAAATCCCAATCCTCTGGAGGTACAGGGCGGTGAGGTAAATTACACAGTAACCGGTACATTCCCTTCAAAGACATTTATCAAGAAGGTTGTTTGCGTCGCTACTCCTGAGCTCCGCTGGGAAGGTGGTTCAGTAAAGGGTGAGCCTGTAACTCTCCAGGGTGAGAAGGTTCAGGGTAACAACCAGGTTATCCAGTGGAAGGAAGGTGGCACATTCACCTACAACGGCAACTTCAAGTATCAGCCCGAAATGGCTAAGTCAGAACTCTATGTTACATTTGAGGCTACCAAGAAAGGTAAACCCGTAGAAGTTGAGCCCGTTAAGATTGCCGATGGCGTACTCTCCACAGCAGAGCTCTATGCCGAGACAGCAAAGGGTGCCAATACCGCAGGTTCAAAGGACGCTTTCCAGCGTATCATCAAGCAGGCTCAGGATGCCAACATCATGTTCGTTATCCAGCAGGCTAACGTACGTTCATCAGAGACCAACGGTGATGCTGTTAAGGCTTTGAAGGAGTCTCTCAAGAACTTTGCCGCCGATACCAAGAACTATGCAATCGACAATGTTGAGGTTTCTGCATATGCTTCACCTGATGGTGGTGTCAAGCTGAATGACAAGCTGGCCGCTCAGCGTGAGAAGAACGCTGCCCAGTATGTAAAGGGTGAAGTTAAGAAGGCTAAGTCAAGTGCTGCCATCGAGTCAAAGTATACCGCTCAGGACTGGGATGGTTTCAAGGAGCTCGTTCAGCAGTCAAACCTGCAGGATAAGGACCTTATCCTCCGCGTTCTTTCAATGTACGATGATCCTGAGAAGCGTGAGACTGAGATCAAGAACCTCTCAGCTGTTTACAAGGATCTTGCTGCCGACATTCTCCCGCAGCTGCGTCGTGCCCGCCTAACTCTGAACTATCAGATCATCGGCCGTTCAGACGAGGAGATCCAGGAGGCTTACAAGACTGATCCTTCCGTACTGAGTGTTGAGGAGCTGCTTTATGCCGCTACCCTGACCGAGGACAAGGCTCAGAAGAAGGCTATATACACTACAGCTTCCAAGAACTATCCCAATGACTACCGTGCATTCAACAACCTTGGTGAGATTGCTTTCAAGGATCTTGACCTGGCTACTGCCGAGACCAACTTCAAGAAGGCTCTTGCTATCAAGGCTGACGCTCCTGAAGTTAACACCAATATGGGTCTTCTCTGCCTGGCACAGAACAAGCCTGCCGAGGCTCAGACCTATTTCGCTAAGGGTGGTCAGAGCTCACAGAACAACGAGGCTCTTGGTAACATGTACATCGCTCAGGGTCAGTACGAGCGTGCTCTCACAGCTCTTAAGGGCAGCAACACCAACGCTGAGGCTCTTGCCATGATCATGACTAAGGATTATGCCGGTGCCAAGAGAGTTCTTGCCGCTGTTAAGAATGCTGACGGTTACACCGCTTACCTGGCTGCTGTAGCTGCTGCCCGTACCAACGATGCCGCTGCTGTAGCTCAGAACCTCAAGAAGGCCGTAAGTCTTGATTCTTCACTGAAGGATAAGGCTAAGAAGGATCTTGAGTTTGCTAAGTTCCAGGATGCTGTAAACGCTCTCTGATTATAGAAGAATAAAACTTTTCGCGTGAACATATGCCGGAAGATGAACTGACGGCGCTGCTCACTCTAAACAGAATAGACGGACTGGGATGTATAGGTGCCAAATACCTGTACCAACAGTTAGGCAGCGCGCAGGAGATCTTCAGGAATCGCGAACATCTTAAAGAAATCATACCTGGAATCAGCACACCGACAATTGATGCGTTGTGTGGTTCCAGGTATGATTCTTTTATCCGTGAAGAACTGGAGTTTATTGAAAGACACGGTATAAGATGCGTAACTCCCGCTGATTCTGATTATCCTGCCCGTTTGCTTGACTGTCCCGATGCTCCCCTTGTTTTGTTTTCATTGGGTAACGTCAATTACAATGCGGCCCATACGGTCGGCATTGTAGGCACTCGTAAGGCTACCGATTACGGACGCCGTATGTGCCATACTTTTGTTAAAGAGCTGCATGAACTGTGCCCTGATATTACCGTTATCAGCGGCCTGGCATACGGCATTGATATTGAATCCCACAAGGCTGCCCTTGAGGCCGGATTCCCTACTATTGGTGTACTTGCCCACGGATTGGATATGATTTATCCGTCGGCCCACAGACCTATCGCCAAGCAGATGCTGTCAGACGGAGGTCTGGTTACTGAGTTCATGTCCAGAACCGCTCCCTTGAGCCACAATTTTGTGCGTCGTAACCGTATTGTTGCCGGACTGTCTGATGCGGTGATAGTTGTGGAATCTGCCGCCAAGGGAGGTTCACTTATAACTGCAGAGATAGCCGCAAGCTATAACCGTGACTGTTTTGCTTTTCCGGGCAGTGTAGGTGATCCTTATTCTGTAGGATGCAATGAACTGATAAGAGACAACAGAGCAAGTCTTATAACATCGGCTTTTGATTTTGTAAATGCTATGAACTGGAATGAACACACTTCAAAGGGAGTAGCCGTCCAGAAAGAACTCTTTCCTGATCTGACCGATGAAGAAAACAGGGTATACCAGAGAATCAGGTTGAAAGCGCAGGGCGTACATATCAGTACGCTGATGACAGAGCTCAATATCCCGTATCCCAGATTGTCATCGGTATTATTCAGTCTTGAGATGAAAGCCCTTATAAAACAGGCTCCAGGATCGCTGTGCAAACCGTTATAGGTTGCGCAGCGAATCCTTGAACTGTGATGGTGTCATACCGGTTTCCTGTTTGAACACAGTGCTGAAATACTGGCTCTCGGAAAATCCGGTCTCTTCGGCTATGGCGCCAACTGATTTGTTTGTCTTGGAGAGCATCTCTTTGGCCATATCAATCCTTATGCGTCGTATATACTTGTTGGTTGACGCTCCCACAAGATTGTTCATCTTGTTGAACAACGTGGTACGTGATACATTCATATGGTCAACAATCATATCTACGCCAAGCATGGTGTTGGATATGTTCTCTCGGATAAACCGGTTGAGTTTAAGAACAAACTGCTCATCGGCAGCACTGAATGTCTGGTCTTCGGAGATGGATGAGAAGAATGATGTAGCGTACTGACGTTTAATCTCAAATCTGTTCTTGAGCTGGCTCCTTATAATCTTATAAAGAAGTTTGGAGTCAAACGGTTTGGGCAGGAATGAGTCTGCACCCATCTTATATCCCATATCCTGATTCTTGGGATCACTTCTTGAAGTAAGCAGGATGACAGGGATGCTACTTAATTCCAGATCGGTCTTGATGGTTTTGCAGAGTTCAAATCCGTTCATTCGCGGCATCATGATATCGCTGACCACGACATTCGGCATACGCTGGCGGATAAGGTCAAGAGCCTCTTTACCGTCATGAGCTGTATATATGGTTTTGAACAGGGGTGAATATTCATCTTTAATGAACTGCAGTATATCATCCTGGTCATCAACAATAAGCAGAGTCATGCTCTTGGTATCAAAGTTCACTTCGTCCGTCTGAACCGGTTCTTCTATATTGTTTATTGCAGAGGGTTCATTGACGGGACGCATTTGCGGTTTGGGTTGTACAGCCTGGATATTTTGGCCCAGATTGTCGGGAATCTCTATGGTAAAGGTAGAGCCTGGTCCGTCATTCTTCTGGGCCGTAATGGTACCATCCAGCAGTTCAATCATCAGTTTGGCATGAGCAAGGCCCAATCCGTATCCCGGAATGTTTTCATTCTCCCTGTAATAACGTTTGAACAGTTCCTCGGGTTTGCACGAAAAACCTCTTCCTTCATCGTGGAACTTTATCCATATTCTGCCTCCTTCATTGCCGGTGGATATTGTTATTGTACCTGTGTCACTGAATTTGATTGCGTTGGACATGATGTTGTTCACTGCAGTTTCAAGCATCTTGGTATCAATGTCAACCTTGCCTAAACCCTCCATGGGAACGAATTGTGTTTTCAGGCCCTTGGCATAGCAGTCTATCTTGAAATCCTCAATGATCTTGCCCAACCAGTCATTGAGATCCACTTTCTCAAGAACTACATCACTCTTGCTTATGTCGTTGGTTCCCTTGTCCAGGATAGTGTTGACCATATCTGTCATCTTCTTAACCTGATTGAAGATACGCTCCAGGCGTTCGTAGTCAGCTCCCTTTACCGCTTTCTCTTCTATCATATCCTTGACAGGGTTGTAAATAAGCGATAGCGGTGTACGCAGTTCATGAGCCAGATTGGAGAGCAATGATATCTTGTCATCCTTGTGCTTGTTCTCTTGGGCATTCATGGCGCGGTCCATTTCTATCTGCTTCAAACTGATACTGATTTTAGATATGGTAATACTTATGGAGGCTATTATGGCCAGTATGAGCAGATAGGCGGGTACCGTCATAATGAACGGACGTGCCACATTGTAGGAGAGGATGGTTTGTGGTTCGCTCCAACCCTGAATGGTTCTCTGACTGACCGTTAGGGTAAATAATCCGTGAGTAGACTTGGGTAAGGATAACTTAGTGCTGTTGGATACGGTTTCCAGAACAGGGAAAGGACGTCCTTTCTTGCTCAACACATATTTGAGCGATATGGGTCTGGTAGGATCAAACTGGTCAATAGCAACATCAACATTAAGTAGTGAGAACCTGTTGGGGATGTTGAGCGTTTTCTGCTGTCTGTTGCCATTGCTTTCATGTATAGTACCGTCCAGTTCTATCTTGGTGAGTGAAATAGGATAGGGATTACTGTTATAACGTATGCTTACATCGTCAGGATTGATTACTATAAGACCTGACGTGTTGGGGAAATAAACATATCCTTTTCGGGACACTATAGAGAAACCCGGAAGGAAATTAATCATTGTTCCGCAGTCTCTGCCATAATACGTATAAGGTTCCTTGAAATCCTTTTCGTTTGTGTCAATCATTATCATGAAAGACCTGTCGGTTGTTATCCAAAGATGGTCATGACGGTCAATGGACATTGACAGGAATACGCCGTAATCCTTGTTGTCCATTATGTTTGACAATTTGTTGGCTCTGGGGTCATAGCTGATTATCTTGTTGGGAGAGCAGGCCCATATGACGCCTCTGGAGTCTTCGCTCACATTTGATATGTCACTCAGGTTATCCTCGGCCGATTGGAACACAAGACGTGCCAGAAGGGTTCTGTAGTCAATCTCATATATGCATCCGTTGCAAACTACGGTTGCGTGTGACGGACCTTCCTTTACATCCACTACAACTCCTCTGTTCTCCTCGCCGTTTTTCTGGAGAGTAATCTCACGGACCTGACGGGTACCGCTGCGGTAAATCAGATGGCGTCCGTTGCAGTTGAAAAGCATGATATCACCATCTGGTGTGGTTAGGGTCTTGAGATTGGTCAGTCTGGATGAAGAGATGTTTATTCCGGCATCAGACATAAAACCGGCCGGGGTAACTTTTCCGGTCCTCTTGTTAAAGAGGAACAAGCCCTGCGAACGGTCAGTAATGAGCAGGTTGTCGTTATTGTAGCTGCAAATTCCCGATACCCTCATGCCGTTGGTTGAAGGGTACTGGATGAACTGCTCGGTCTCCTCGTTAAATTTGCTCAATCCGAATCCGGCTGATCCCAACCAGAATGTGTTGTCGTTTTCCTGATAACCGGATATGGGAATGCTCATAGTCTCGGAACCATGCTCTGAAATGCTGTTGGTGAGATTATGGAAGAAAGATTGTTTAAGGGTTACCAAACCACGGTGAAGAGTTCCCAGCAGGATTTCATTCTCTTGGGGATTCACATCGGCACACATCACATGTAACGGGGCGATATCTCCGAACAGCTTTTCATCGGCCTTTGCTGTCTTGCGGTTGAGTATTGATACACCGTGTTCCGCGGAGCATACCAGCAGGCTGCTGTCAGACATTTCGGCAAGGCATGTGATATTGTCCTTTGACAAAGATGAATTTGAAGAGTCATAATGGGCAATCATGTCGAATCCGGATTTTACATAGTATCCGGTAATCCCGTTGTTCTTGTAGGCAATCCATAAGATGTCCTTGGAATCTATGAATACCGTCCTGCTTATGACATTGTATCCCAGCTGGTCCAGATGAGTGAGAGTGCCTGTAGCTGTGTTGAGATGATAGACACCGCGGTCATCCTCAACCAGCAGGATCTGAGTGGGGTCCTTTGAAACCAGGAGCATATTGGTGAAATGGAACTGACGTTCTGCCGGGAACTGGGCAATCATCTGTGTAGTGCCGGTATTCAGGTCATACATCATTACAGCACCCAAGGGCATGTTGTAGAAATATGCCGTGTCACCGGCCATCAGGATATGTTCCGTACGGAGAATCCTTCCCTCATATGTTACAAGGCGTGTTGAATCGTTGTCGGGATCAAAGTCTATTATGTGGTTGGTAGTAGCTATGATGGCGCGTCTGGAGCAGCCTATGGATATTACGTCGCCGGTAACGATGTTGTCCTTGCCTAATGTGAAGTACTGGTATTGACGTATAGTTCCGTTCGATATCAGATTGGCTCCGTTGGTGGTTCCCACCCAAAGCCTTCCGTAGGAATCCTTGGCAAATGACCTGACGGCATTACTGCTCAGACCCTTATCGATGGTTATCTCAACTTGCTGGGTGTAATGTGCACTGACGGTCAGACAGGTTATGACTGAAAACAGTAATGTCAGAAACCTCTTGTTCATATGGTTGGAATTCTGTGATTGTTGTGCTAATGTAGTAAAAATGAAATTAATGGACAAGCAATGGATTTGACTTATTGTCGGCGAACGTCGTCCAGGTTCTTGCCCGTCTCGCGTTTGAATATCTTTTTCATATCGTTTACGCTGGTAAATCCGGTCAACTTTGCTATTGTTTCCAGATCCTCTTCCGAACCGGTAAGCTTATCTTTTATGATGCTTACCCTGAACCTTGTAAGATATTTATTGAGGTCAGTTCCCAGAAGTCCCTTCATCTTCTTAAGCATCACGGAACGTGTGGTTCCGGTCTGTTTAAGGATATAGTCTTCATTCAGTGAAGGATCGGAGATGAACTGTTCTATCAGGGAGTTGAGTGAGCCTATGAACTCCTCGTCGGTTACGCTGAATGTCTGGTCGGAACTCATCTTACTGAAGAATCCGTAGTTGTACTGACGCTTTATCTCGAACCTGCCGCCCAACTGGCTTCGTATAAGTGCATACAGCTGGTTGGGGTCATAGGGCTTGGGAATGAAGGCATCGGCACCCATCTTGTATCCCAGACCCTTGTTCCTCTTGTCGGTGCGGGCGGTAAGCAGAATGACCGGTATGTGACTGATTTCAAGAGTGCTCTTGATATGACGGCAAAGACCGAATCCGTCCATTTGGGGCATATCGGTGTCTGTTACAACCAGGTCAATGTCTGTTCCCTTGAGCAGACTGGCGGCCTCCTTTCCGTTGGCAGCTGTGTGTATAGCCTTGAACATACCGTCAAATTCACCGCTGAAAGCATCGGCCTCATCCTTGTCATGTGTGACAAATAGGATAGACATGTTGTTGGTATCGAAATCCTGGGCCATTCCTTCCGCCTTGTTTTCCTTGGACTTGGCCGATGAGGACACGTTGGCAACCTTTGCCTTGCCGACGGCGGGGAATTCCATGAAGAAGGTTGAACCCACTCCGTCTTCATTGTTGAAAGCCGACATCACTCCTCCAATCAGGCTCAACTGCAGTCTGGCATAAGGAAGTCCCAAACCGTATCCGGGTATGTTATTGTCGGTGTTCTCCCTGTAAAAGCGTTTGAACAGATCCTCCGGATCACAAGAGAATCCGCGCCCCTGGTCTTTTACGGACACTCGTATCTTGTCTCCAATGCTTGTGGTACTCACCGTTATAGTGGTTCCCGGGGTGCTGTACTTTATAGCGTTGTTAACCATATTGGAAAGACCGGTTTCAATGATTCTCTTATCGATTGAAACCATTCCTATGGAGTTGTCCATAATGAACTTGAGGCTGAAACCCTTTCCATAGCAGTCAATGCGGTAGTCTTCCAGAAGGAAATTGAGCCATTCGTTAAGATTAACTTCCTCAATCATAATGTCCGCCTTATTCACATCGGCGCGGCTGCTGTCCAGAATCATGTTGACCATAACGGTCATCTTGTTGACCTGGTTGAATATTCTCTCCATACGTTCATAATCTATTCCGTCAACAGACTTCTCCTGGAGGAAATCCTTGACAGGATTATATATGAGAGACAGCGGTGTCCTAAGCTCATGAGCTATGTTGGACAGGAATGCAATCTTGTCCTCGCGGTTCTTGATATCCTGGGCTGCTATGGCCTTCTCCAAGCGGTTCTTTTCCCTGTTGCTTGAGAACTTGGCTATTGAATAACCGAATGCCAGCAGTATAATAAGAGCCAACAGGACACCCGGTATTGTAGCAAAGAACGGTTTCGGTACGGTAAATCTAAGAATGGTCTGCTGCTCGCTCAGTCCTTTGCGGTACGCCTGTCTGATACATACGCTGTAGTTACCGTTATCCATCCTTGGGATAGAGATCGAAGAGCCCGTGGTATTGATGGACCTAACCAGGATGTCATCCCTATAGATATTGTATATAAACAGATGTGAATAAGTGGGATTGAATGAGTTGGCCGAAAATTCCAGACGCAGTTCCCTGTACTTGGACGGCAGTCTAATGGGGCGGTCTGTAGAGTTTCTTATATCATTCAATGAAAACCTCCTTTTGTCGGTGCTTGCCGAAATGCAGGTAACATCAATAGGCGGGGTATCATAAAGAAGTGGTCCGTTTGTGTTTATGGCCACCATTCCGTCTGAGTTAGGAAACAGAACAAGTCCGGATTGGGTACTCAGCGAGAAATAGTTCAGGAACCGGGAGCTTGGAACTCCATCCTCGACCGAGTAGAGCAGGAGCTCCTTCTTGCTCATATCATACATATGGATGTACTCATTTGTGGTAGTAAACCAGATGCGGTCATTACTGTCAACGGCAACATTCATGAAACGGCCGTTTCCCCATGTTTCAACAAGAATCTCATCAAAGTTGGATCGGGGGTCATAACGGTGAAGCCCTTCGGGTTCGGTAAAGAACAGCTCGCCTTTGGAGCTGGCATCGAGTGAAGTTATGTTGTGAATAACCTTGTCCTTGTTGTGATAGATGCATTTGCTGCCAAGCGTGTTATAGTCAATTTCCAGAATTTCGCCCCTGGAGGTAACATACACCGCATAAGGTGTTGAGCAGATATTCTCCACGAATCTAATGGGCTGGCTCTCATGGGACACTATGGCAAATTCTTCCAGGTAATTCTGTGACGGCTTATATACATAGTGATGAATGCCGGCGTTGAATATGAATATGTCACCGTTTTCGGCAACGGTGAGTTTAATGTTTCCCATGCCAGCCAACTGGAAATGTTCTATCCGTGAGAATACAGCCGGATGAGACACTTTGTTGGTGATGCGGTTGAACAGATACAGAGCGTCAGAGGCGTCGGCCATCAGGACATTAGACTCGTCAAACCTGCACATGGAGACAATCTTCAGATCCTGGGTACCAGGTATGGC
Source organism: Bacteroidaceae bacterium (assembly GCA_045534785.1). Classification (GTDB taxonomy): domain Bacteria; phylum Bacteroidota; class Bacteroidia; order Bacteroidales; family Bacteroidaceae; genus Colenecus. Next base: position 73,698 of record JAZSKJ010000015.1, read on the forward strand.
AGTCTTTTCATATGTTTGGGGATTGATCCTGCAGATACCGTTGCGCATGGTTCCCAGTATTACGGTTCCGTCGGGCTCCTGATAGGCTGATATATAATTCTCGTAGTTGATTATTCCGTTCTTGTGTTCATACAGATGACGGATTTGACTTATGAAAGTCCGTTTAGTGGATATAAGTCCGAATCCCGATGTAGCATACAGGGTCTCCAGGTCAACGGGGTTGACAAGAGTTGAAGTCACATTCCTGATGGTACCCAGAACATTGACATTAGCACGCCCGTTTACTGTGTTCTTCCTTTCAATCACACAGGTTCCAACCTCGGCATGTCCGGTCAGAAGGTTTCCGTCAGGTAGCGGTGCAATATATGAAATGTCATCAGATACAAGCCCGCAGTTCCTTGAATTGTACTCAGCAACCTTCTCATATCTGCTGTTAAGATAGTAACCCTTTATTCCATTTGACGGAACCGACACCCATATCACATTGGTCCGGTCTATAGCGGTTGCCTTTGCTATAATGGGCCTATCAGTACCGGGAATGCTCTCCAGAGTACCGGTTTCACGGTTAAAACTGTAAAGCCCCAGTCTGTCATCGGCCAGGTAAATGACTGTGGAATCTGACTCGGAGCGCAGTATTCTCTTGAACTCAAATTCATTCTTGCCGTTAAATGAGGCGGCCAACCGGCATTCAGATTCATTCAGGTCATAGGTATACAGGCTCCTGGTATCGGTATCATAGAATGTAACCGTGTTGCCTTCAAGCAGGAAATCGTTGGCGTGGAGGATAATGTCATTATACCTGACTGTGATGGCTAACTTGGAGTTATGGTCATAGTGGATAATGCGGTCCTCGCAAGCCATAAGGATGCTTTTGGCGCAGGCCAGGCTTTTAACCTTACCAAGCATAACCAGTCCGCCCTCCGATACCAGCTCCCTGATATTGGTTACCGTTCCGTTTGAGATAACTGAAAGACCTACATCGGTACCTATCCAGAGTCTGCCCTGTTCGTCTTTAGCCAGAACGTTGAGAGATTGGCTTTCCAATCCGTTACCTATGGTGCTCTGGAATACAGATATGCCGTTTGCCGCCCGAAGCAGCGTTGTACAGAACAATAATAGGACAAAAGCGGATAGTTTTCTCATAATAATAAGATGAACACTATAGATCACTACAAAACTAACTAAACGACACATTAAAAACAAGAGCGTGCGGAAATAAATCCGCACGCTCTCGTGATAAGACGTCAACTTGAGGATCAGAGGTTGGGGTTGTATTTCTTCCACTCGCTTACTGCGGGGAGAACTCCCAGTGAGATAACCTCGTCGCGCATAGCCTGGAGATGCTTGTAGCTGGCCTCGATATCGGCCATCTCAGTAGCGGTACCCTTGACGTCGGTGTAGTGAACGCCGGTAGCATCAATGGTTGAAGGCATAGCCATCATCACGTTCTGGAACTGTGAGTTGTTTACGTAGCAACCTGCGGGCCACTCAAACTTCTCACCGCCCATAGCGGCACCTATCATCTCGATTGAAACGAATGAGGGGCTCTGGAATGATGAACGTCCGCGAAGCTCGATGATCTTGGCGCCGCCCTTAATAACATCCTGCTTCATCTGGGCCCACTGCTCGTTGGTAAGGGCGGGAGTTCCGATGATATCTGTAAGAGGCTTGCCGTCAATCTTTGCAGTTGATGCGAATACTGCCATCTGCTCTCCGTGACCGCCGTAAGTACGTGCGGTTGTAACCTTATCCTGAGCAATACCGAAGTGCTTGGCCAGTGCGCTCTGCAGACGTGTTGAGTCAAGAGCGGCCAGAGTGGTGATCTGTGAAGGTTTCAGACCAGAGTAAACCAGAGTTACCAGACCGGTGATGTCGGCCGGGTTAAAGATGATAACGCAGTGCTTAAGGTCGGGGCAGTAGGTCTTGATGTCCTTACCCAGCTGCTCGGCTATCTTGGCGTTGCCAACCAGCAGATCCTCACGGGTCATACCTGCCTTACGGGGTGCACCACCTGATGAAACCATGTACTTGGCATCCTTGAAAGCCTCCTCAACCTTGTCGGTGAAGGTGATGTTGACACCGGGGAATGAGCAGTGGCGGAGTTCCTCAACCACACCCTCCAGACCGGGCAGATAAACATCATACAGGCAGATGTTTGATGAAAGTCCCATCATGATGGCTGTCTGAGCCATGTTTGATCCGATCATACCAGCTGCGCCGGATATGACCAGTTTCTCATTTGTCAAAAACTTCATAGTTGTTTTAAGTATATTAAGTCCGTTATTTCAGTCTTGGACCACAAAAGTAATCAATTACTTGTTTGATTGGTATATAAATTCAGAAAAGTTGCACTATTTTTGACCCCGTAATACATTAAAGGACAGTATATGGCTATCATAAAATCAGTAAGAGGATTCACACCTCAGATAGGAGAGGATTGTTTTCTGGCCGATAACGCCGCCATCATTGGTGACGTTGTTATAGGTGAGGGCTGCAGCATCTGGTTCGGGACCGTGCTGCGCGGCGATGTCAACTCCATCCGCATAGGTAACGGAACCAACATACAGGACGGATCAGTGATACACACCCTTTATCAGCGCTCCACCACCGTAATAGGCGATAACGTATCGGTAGGCCATAACGTAACCATTCATGGGGCCGAGATCCGTGACAACGCCCTGATAGGAATGGGATCGGTAGTGCTGGACCACGCAGTAGTGGGCGAGGGCGCCATAGTAGCCGCCGGATCGGTAGTGCTGAGCAAGACCGTAATCCCGCCCAACACCATTTGGGCCGGCGTTCCCGCCAAGTACGTAAAGGATGTAGACCCCGAGCAGGCCAAGGAGATAAACCAGCGCATAGCCCGTGACTACCACATGTACGCCAGCTGGTACAAGTAGCACAAAAGACAGTCAGAATACATAAACCAGTTGAGCACAAATGCCCATATGCAACAGCCCCTCCCATCTGCTTTTGTCCGAGCCGTCCTCTGAGATCTTATCGCCAAAATAATTTGTTCCGGTATAATTGGTAAGAGTTCCCGATGTTAATGACAGAGCTGCACCTATTGACAGATTGTCACTGATCATATGTGAATAATTGAAATCAAATGTCACACCTGTAGTTGTTCCCACTACTGCGCTGGAATAGTTTGAGATAGCACTGTTCAACCTATATACCAGAATTCCAAAGCCTACATCATACATAAAAAAGTTCTTGCCGTCCTTTGTAACATCACGCCGGGAATATATGGGACCCACATAACTGATGTTAACTTTATCTTCCAGCATTCCCTCAATACTTGGCGAACCGTCATCAAACTTTACTTCGGCATAATCACTGGACGAGCCATGCATTATCTGGTAGCGCACACCAAATCCGCTCGTACCTGATGAGTTGAAATAATGAACATAATCAGCACCCAGCATGATGCCGTTCATCAATCTCTTGGTATGCATCTTCTCAAAATCGTTCAGAGAAGGGTTGACTTTATTCAGTCTGCGTCCATAACCTGCAAACACTCTGAAGCTGTTGGATCTGGACAGGATAGATGTACCAAGACTCTGTCCGCCACTAACCGCAAGATCCTCATAAGGCTTATTACTCAAGGTCTCAACAGCAACGGGAACACGAGTAACCGTATCTGCCCTATACAAACCGGAACTCATGGCATGAACATCAGACCTGGCGCCATCACTGCCATAGCTATTAACCTTGACATAACTGGCACCTTCCTCCCACGCCTTAAAACGTGTCAACTCAGCCAGACGGTCATATCCGGCCTTTCCCTTTACATCAACCGTACCCATCCATTCGGCATCGGCCGGAAGTGGTTCTTTGTCGTCAAGCATCAGAACGTCATCAAGAGACTCCAATTTAGGGTATTTGTGGATAATGTTGGAAGTAACCCTTGGTGAGCATGATGCCAGCACCAAAACTGAGCAAACAATTAAAGTTCCAAAATTCATCAGATTTTTTATTCATCTTATAAATCAAAGAACCACACGAAGACAACGTCAACAGTGAAAATAGTAAGCAAATAAAGTATTTCATACACTAGAACTTAAAAGGTTTAACAACAACTTGTGTATTAAAGCGTCTTGGCATCAAATAATATGGTTTCATTCCGTTCGTTATCTTCCAGTAATCTCTTACAGGATGATTATTACCAACTATTCCGATATGTAGTTTACCAGCATTAAAGACTTCATTAGGATATCCATTAGGACCATCGTAATACCAATGTTCTGGGACGTTCATGTCATCTGTTACGTCGTATGTATAGATCCATTCATTAAAAACGCCTTTTACTAAATACCTATCAAGATTAAGATGAGCATATTCATGAACCATTGTTGCTTTTAATTTATCTAAAGAACTAAATGCACTATCTCCTATTCTAATAACTCCTTCTGGACCACTTGTTAATCCTCTACATAAAAATGACATATACTACTTTTCAATTGGAGCCCTTCAATTAGAGTCAAATCAAAATGAATAGAATAATCGCCTTTAGATAGCATATCAAGAGACCCTATTAGGGAATCCAAAGGGATGCCAAACTGAACCTTCACGACTTCATTACCTTTAATTTCTATTATATCTTTTAGATATTCTTCTCCATAGAAATATGGTTTAACAGTCATTATTGGTTCTCCATTTCGTAATATCCGAGGAATCGCATTCAACATATGAGAAGGATTTCTCATTGATATATTTGAATTACTCAAGTTCTCTATTACCAAATAGACATAGACATCCTTCTGATCACGACTTATCGTATCGGGCATATTTATTCCCACCTTTAAGGAATCTTTAATAGATTGCATAACAGCATTATGCTGCATATTTGTATCATTCATATTTCTAGATGAGCGAGAACTCGTTGAACATGATAATAATAAAAGCGAGAATGAGAATAGTACAAATAACTTCATAACATATTCATTAGAATGGATAATCTGATATAGAGATTGTGTGATTATACCGCGAAGGTATAATATAACCCCATTTAGAACCCGCCTCTTTACTCCAAATGTCCCACATTAGATTATTTTTCGGATCAAAATAATACGAAGGTTTGATATGAAGTATTCCTCCATTATATATCTCATTAGCATAACCCAAAGGTCCATCTATATAAAGAGGACTTTTTACCCCCTTAACTGAGTAGTTATTATATTTCCAACCAATAACATTACCATTAACATCCAACATGCGGTCGAAAGTTGAGTGAGTATATTCGTGGACAATTGTCGCTTTAAATTCATCAAAGGATTCGAAAGCATGTGGTCCAATTGTAATATCACCTGTATAGGGGTTTGTAATACCATAATCCTCCAGATAAAATTGGTCGTAAGTCATCTTTACATGCTTACCAGTTCTAGGATCTCTTCTCATACCATAAACATCTTGCATCTTTTCTATAGCTTCTTGACGTGACTTATTTTCAAATGCTTGCTTAGCCAATCCTTGCGTAGTACCAAAACCATTTCCATAACTATAGTTTCTAGATGCTTCTATCAAAGAATTAAATAAAGCAAAAGTCGCACCCATGATAGCTCCGTTTAAGGCAGCTCTATTTATGTCTTCATCCCAAATAGCCGCATCAAACGCTCCTGTTATTGCTCCTTCTGCAATACCCCAAAGCACGTTGGCAACTAAGGTTCCACCTCCAACCATAGATAAAGCACCCCCTAATGCGCCAGTGAGTAGTCCTTTATATGCCCCCTCCCAAGAGGACATATTATCATAATGATTTGCTTTCTGTGCACCAGACATCCAACCAATATCCATAGCTATACCTATAGGCAATAGTGCAGGACAGAAAACGGTTAAAGCCGTAAAAAAGTCCCCACTAGGATCAGTATATCTAAGAGGATTATTCAAGCAGTATGAATATCGGTTATAGTTCTGAGGATTGGTCGGTGCTTGCACAAACGGGTCCGCACTGAGGAAGCGGCCCAGCAGCGGATCATACATGCGGCCGTTCATGTCAATGAGATTAATCTCATCTATATGCTCATGACCTGTAAAGCCACGGTCAAACTCAATTGAGCCACTCATAAGGGTGCGCCTTCCCCACGGGTCAAAGCTTGCGCCGTAGCACTTGGTTCCATATTGGTCATACAGTCCTGTTATGCTGCCCAGATGGTCCATGTCCATGCAGTAGGCCTTGCTGCCGGATGAGTTTGATGTATATACCGCCGCATTGCCGTCAGTGCCGTTCACATAGTAGTAGCGGGTGATATCACTGCCCACATACTTCTCCTCATAGTCGCGGCCGTATGTGACCAGATGGACAAGGCTGTTGTTCTTCCACAGTACGGCAAGCACACGCTGCAGGTCAGGGCCGTAGGTGAGCTCATACCTGTAGGTGTCAGAGCCAACCACAGCGTTAACCTCACTGACCTTACCCCACAGGTTATATGTCACGCTCTGCGTCCCCTCTGGTATGAGACCGGAAGTGTTATCCACCGCTTCA
>JAZSKJ010000008.1:0-378138 GCA_045534785.1 Bacteroidaceae bacterium
TCCGGAGCTATATCCGATACTATAATAACGATAGAATCAAACTAAGGCTAAAAGGAAAGAGTCCGGTGCAATACCGAACTCTATTCCAAACTAAGGCCTAGCAATTAATGTTAAACCGTCCAACTTTTGGGGGTCACATCACATACGGCGGCCTTTCTTTTTTTTAGACCCGGTTAGAAACCCGGACCTTTTTTTAGTTTACTTCGTAAACGCGCTCCATTCCATTCCGCTTGGCGGCCCTCCGGGACCGCGGTCTCGCTCGTCGCCTCGCTCGCTCCAATACGTTTGGTCATGCGTATTTTTTTATATCTTTGCATCGAATACATTCTTTTTGGGGCTGTTTGGCTTTGACAGCAGATAGAAAAGGTATGTAAGCAGGCAGTGCTCTGTCGGTCCGCACTATAAAAAGATTGGCAACAATTATCTGGCAACAACAACTTTGCTCTTGCTGCTTGATCGAAGTACAGTAGATCTGCTTAATCACGGTACAAGGTGCTGTGACAAGACATCACCCGGAAGCTCTTGCTCCGAAGCTCGTCGATACGGTGGTGCAGTCAAATCGGGGATAGTTCCTTACGGCTTCGCGTAAGGGATGAGATCTTAGAAGATAAGGTTATGGCCCGGTAGCTCTATCCAAGTCATAGCTCGAAAACTCAAGTAGAGATAAGCCTGTAGAAAGCATATGGTTTCTCTGTTTGGACGAGGGTTCGACTCCCTCCAGCTCCACATGCAAAAGAAAGACCACCTAAGGGCGGCCTTTCTTTCGTATGTGGAGCATGTGACCTTCTTTTATTTCGCTAACGCGAAAGCGCTCCATTTCATTCCGCTTGGCGTCCTCCGGACGCTCTCGCAATCCGTGCTCGCCCCAATACGTTTCCTTGTGCGTAATAAAAAGTTTCCCTATTTTTGAGGTGATTATGGATAAATCACTTGTTGAGTATATTGAGGGACGGATCATTCCTATGTATGACGGGTTTGATGCGGGGCATGGAAGGGAGCATGTGAATGCTGTCATAACGGAGGCTTTGCGTCTGGCCGGGTTCTATGATGTGGACCCTGATATGGTTTATGTCGCTGCCGCTTATCATGATACGGGACTTAGTGTGGACCGTAAGACGCATCATCTGGAATCGGGCAGGATAATACGCACGGACAAGAGGCTGGGGGAGTGGTTCACTCCTGATGAGATTGAGGTTATAGCTCAGGCGGCCGAGGACCACAGGGCTTCATCGGACCATGAGCCCAGAAGCATTTACGGGAAGATTATTGCCGAGGCAGACCGTCAGATCATACCGGAGAGCATAATTCTGCGCACCGTGCAGTACGGATTGAGTCATTATCCGGAACTTGACAAGGAAGGTCATTGGATTCGTACATGCAGTCATATGGCCGAGAAATATGATGTGGGCGGTTACCTTAAACTCTGGATTCCTGAATCACGGAATGCTGAAGGGCTGGCACGTCTGCGTGAGATCATACATGACAAAAGCCGCCTCAAAGCTATGTTTGAAGCGGCTTATTCTGATTGTAAGGGCGGTTAAGGCTTGTAGAAGAACTTCTTGCCGTCCCTTATGTACAACTGTCCCGGCTCAGGATTCTTAACCGGCTGGCCCAACAGGTTATAAATCGTTTCACTCTTTCTGTCGGATGGCAGATGTCTGACGGCAGTTATCTGCAGTCTGTCTATGGTATCATAACTGTTCAAGCCGTTGGCATTGCCTATACTTGGACGATTCATCACGTATGATGTGCTGCCTCCGTCGGGGTAAAGACCGATACTCTGGAAACCAGTGTGGGTCTTATAAATTAAAGTGTCGGCCCATGAGTGGTCACGGGCAGTCAGTACTATAGCGCTTCCGTCCTTGTTGTCCAGTTTGAACGGAGCATGAAGCTGAGTGCCGTTTTCCTTATCACACCATATTACCAGATAACCGTTTGCGGGTATTACAGTACCTTGCGGAAGAGCATATTTCTCGGGATTTGACAGGTTGTCCGAAAGGTACATGCCGCTTGCATCTATCTGGCGAGATGTTGTGTTGTAGAGCTCAATCCAGTCATGCTTCTTGAATGCTTCATTCACAAATACTTCGTTGTCGGCGCTGATCTCATTTATCCTTATGGGACGCTCAATCTCAGAGTCTGCCGTGAACCAGGCTATAACGGTCTGGCTGTTGACACTTAAGTCATATTCCGGTTCTGTTGACACAAACTGGTCGTTTCCGTTTTTCCAGCCTGCAAATGTATAGCCGTTAGGTGCGGTTGCCTTGATCTTGGCGGGCATGATTACCCGGCCGTTAAGCTTACCCGTAGGTATTACAATGTCATTTAACGTAATGACTGCCTTAGGAATGTTTGATTTGATTATTCTGATAGCATTCTGTGCGTTGCTGAGTTGAGCCGTTGACCAATTTGCCAGCTGAATTACCCTTTTTTGCCTATAGTCATAAGTCAGGGTGTTGGTTATCAGATTGGCATCTGCCCAAGGTGATCCGTTCTTGAATGCCATTTCCCTTTCTGCTCGTGTGGCAAGTTCCTGGACTGTCTGGTTGACCAGGTCTGAATCAAATACAGAACCGGCTATGATACAGAAACTGTCAATGAACCTCTTGCGGAAAGTGTCGTTTTTGAGCATGTTGTGGAAGAGGGTCACCATAGATGACTTGTAACCGGTCTTGTCGCCGGAGTAGTACTCCTCGGAATCGAAGAATGTGAAAGGTTGCAGGTCTGTGGCGGCCGATACCGAACCGAAGGAATGGTCCAGGTCAAACACCACGAACCTGAAACGTCCGTCGGAACTTAGCCTGAATGATTTGATGTTGTTTCTGGGCCAGTCCTGATTGGCAAGGATGAATTCAACACACATGTAATTAATGAATTCATCAATATCAACTATCTCACAGATACGGTCGTATGATTCTTTCTGGGCTGCCGTTTTGGATAACCGGACCCATTCATCCCACGGATCGCGGCTGCCTTCGGTCAGTACAAAGCCTCCGTTGCCGAAATTGTGGTCAAGTTTGAAGCAATCCACTTCATCCTCGTCATAACCGTAGTTGGAGTAGGCAAAGTCCTTGTTGTTAGGCTCACGGATGTTTATCACACCCTGATAGACTCCGTTGATGTAATGATGTACCGGTTGATATGACTGGCAGTCAATATTCAGTCCGGAACGGATCAGAATCTGTTGTAAGGCGGCGTCCTTGAGTCTTGAAGAGAGATTGTTGCCACCACTTCTCATCTTTAGTGACTGGTACTTGTTATATGGCTTATCCGCAAAGGGCGTGAATGCAAAATAGTTGTCGTAGCCGAATTTCTTCTTTGCATCCATCTTAAACGGGTGGGGCGTGTTTCCACGACTCCATCGGCCGGAAGGGGTGATATCCACTTCCTGGTTTATGATCATCTTTCCGTCTACGTCTATTATCTCAACGTTGGCTGCACGGTCCCAGTCGCGGTTCCAGTTGCAAAGGTCGGTCTGGCCGTTTCCGGATTTGCCGTACGGTCCCTTGGCCCACATTCCGTATTCTGTTGAGTACAGTCCGTTCTCTTCGGTAACTATAGATACTACCGGTACTCCGTACTGGTTTGATGTGCAGATGTATGAACGGGTTGTAACGGGGCTGGGAAGCATACCATCCTTGTACAGGCGGAAGCGGTATACTTTTGTGTCGCTTACTGTATGAGCTCCGCTGCTGGTCTTGACATTGGGATTGGCAGGAGTAGGTGTGGAACCGTCTTTTGTATAATACAATGTGGCACCTTCAGGTATTGTCACATTGAAATAAAACTGCTCAGTAAACAGCCTGGAGTCCACACTCACAACCGGTGCAGGCAGCTGTTCCGATGCAAACACGCTGGATGCGTTGGTCTTGCCAGGGGTGGGATTGCCTGTAAGGCCCCATTCGTCGGCACCATCTGTTTTGCGTGCGTAGGATATACGTGCAGGAATTACTCCATATGAAGCTTTGCATATGATGTTTCCATCCTTGTCTGAAAGCATCACGACTCCGCCGTCATAGCTCAGGCTCATGTCAATCTGGTCAAGGCAGTAATCGTCATAGTGGCCGAACCAAAGCGTTAGGAACCCCTTGGCTTTTACCTTTCTGGTACGGTTGCCAAGCGGATACTGCAGATTGTTAGTGGAATCGTTGCTCAGATACCAGCCGCTTATGTCGATGTCGACACTGTCCTGGTTGTAGATCTCTATCCAACTGCCATAGTTCATTGACGGGTCCAGAAACACGTCGACATTGGCGGTCATTATCTCGTTAATGACCAAAGCCGGCCCCTTGGGAGAGTCGGCTTTTATGGCGTTGAAAGGTATTGCTGCTGTTGCAAGTAGCAGCAGCTTATGTAAACTCCTGCTTTTCATACCTTATACAGTTAACGTGCGTAGTTTACGGCACGGGTTTCGCGGATCACGGTTATCTTGACCTGGCCGGGATATGTCATCTCGTTCTGGATTTTCTGTGCTATCTCGGCTGAGAGCTGCTCGGTCTGCTTGTCGTCAATCTTGTCGGCTCCTACTATCACGCGAAGCTCACGACCTGCCTGGATGGCGTAGGTCTTGGTCACGCCGGGATAGGAGAGGGCAATCTTCTCAAGGTCATTGAGACGCTTGATGTATGCCTCCACGATCTCACGGCGGGCACCGGGACGAGCGCCTGAGATGGCATCACATATCTGAACGATAGGAGCAATCAGGCTGGTCATCTCACACTCCTCGTGGTGGGCTCCGATAGCATTGCAGATATCGGGCTTCTCCTTATATTTCTCGGCCAGATGCATACCGTACTCGGCATGTGCCATCTCGGTCTCCTCATCGGGTACCTTACCTATATCGTGAAGCAGGCCGGCACGCTTGGCCTTCTTGGGGTTGAGGCCAAGTTCTGCAGCCATCACGGCGCACAGGTTTGCGGTCTCACGTGCGTGCTGCAGCAGGTTCTGGCCGTATGACGAACGGTACTTCATCTTACCGATAAGGCGGATAAGTTCCGGATGCAGGCCGTGGATACCAAGGTCGATGGTTGTGCGCTTGCCGGTCTCTATGATCTCATCCTCAACCTGTTTCTGAACCTTGGCTACAACCTCCTCAATGCGGGCGGGGTGGATTCGGCCGTCGGCTACCAGCTGGTGCAGAGCCAGACGTGCTATCTCACGGCGTACGGGATCAAAGGCTGAGATTACTATAGCCTCGGGGGTATCATCAACCACGATTTCTACGCCGCAGGCTGCCTCTATGGCACGTATGTTACGTCCTTCACGGCCGATGATGCGGCCCTTCATCTCATCGTTCTCAATGTGGAATACGGTTACTGAATTCTCTATTGCGGTTTCAGTGCCGATACGCTGTATTGTCTGAATGACTATCTTCTTGGCTTCCTTGGTGGCAGTCATCTTGGCGTCATCCATTATTTCATTGATGTAGGATGCGGCCTCGGTCTTGGCCTCCTCCTTGAGTGATTCAACCAGACGGCTCTTGGCTTCTTCGGCAGAAAGGCCGCTTATCACTTCCAGCTTTTCGCGCTCTTGCATCTGGAGTTTCTCAAGTTCCTCCTTCTTGCTCTCAATCACAGACATCTGGTTCTCCAGATTCTCACGTACGGCGTCTGCTTCCTGATGTTTGCGCTGCAGGTCACCCTGACGTTGGTTGAGCTGCATCTCCTTCTGGCGCAGACGGTTCTCGTTCTGCTGGATCTTCTGGTCACGTTGCTGAACCTCTTTCTCCAGTTCAGCTTTCTTGTTTAGGAATTTCTCCTTTACTTCAAGCAGCTTGTCGCGCTTTATGGCTTCTGCCTGGTTCTCTGCCTCTTCCAGCCTGAGCTGGACTTTCTTATTTAATCTGCTGTTGGAGAGGATGTACGCAATCACTGCGCCAACCAGGAGTCCAACAATTCCTGAAATGATGTATAACATAATCTATCTCCCGTTATGTGTATATATAATACGCACTGACCTGCTACGGAAAGGTTGGGAGACCACCTTTCTGACAGGAAAGCGCGCGTAAACTTCAGGTCTGATTGTGTCTGGAATCTACTCCGCTGCTGGATCTTCAGCAATCTTGAGGATGGAGTCCAACTCCTTGTCCAACTGCTGTATCTTATCCTTATACGGAGCCGTATCATTGAAATCCTCCAACATGACGTTCACCATAGCTATATGTACGGCGGCCATCACGTAGTATTTCTCTTCGCTCAACTGCGGGAAATGTTCGCGATATCGGTTGAGTTTATCGTTGATACGTCTGGCAGCTTCACGGTACAACCTCTCATCCTTTCTGCGGACAGTGAGAGGGTAGTACGTTCCGCCTACCATCAGTTTGATTTCAAACAAATCATCCATTGCCTCCATATCTGCCATAATTTACACGTTTAACAGTTTGATGCAATGGTCTATCTCGCGCACCAGTCCTGATACCCTGCGTTTGGTGTCATCGATATCGTGACCCGAAACTACAAGTACTTTTGACCGTTTCAAATTCTGATAGGATTCCTTCATTTCAGTGAGTTGCTGATTCAAACGCCTTATTTCCTCATCCTTAGCCTCCAGTTGGGTCCTGAGATCGGAATTGCTGCATTTGACGGTGTCATAGAGGTCCGCCAGTTTGCGGATTTTCATCTCAAACTGCTCAATCAGTCTTGAATCGTCCTCAGTCATAAACAGGCTATACTATCAGTATTTGGTTTACAAATATACTCAAATTGGATTAAACGAAATCAGTATAACTGATTTTTTTATCTGTTTTTGAGCATTTCCCTGGCTGCCTCAAGGTCTTCTTTCTTGCGGGGCTCTTTCTTGGCCAGGACCAAAGTGTTGAAAGCGTATTCACTCATCCAGCTTTCGGAGAATCCCAGATGCTGCTGATACTGACGGATGCTGAAAACCGTCTTGTAACTGGCCTCATCCTTCCATGTGTTGTTGGTCATGATCTTGTGGACTGCATCCTCGGTCATGGTCTTAAGGGCGCCGCGCATGAATGACGGGACGCGGAATTTCCACTTGAGGATAGTGCCAACCTGCATCATCAGGTCCGAACTGAATCCCTGGAACTGGAACATGAACGGCTGGAGCATGTTCACGTTGCGGCAGTTCTTGCGGATACATGTGTCTATCTCCTTGAAGAATCCGTCGGAAATGCCGTACATCTGTCCCATCATCTTCTTGCAGCGGGTCTTTTCGGCAACACCTAATTTATTGCCTTGTGTCTGAATCTTGAGGCCACGCTTGAATGTGGCCAGGTCAGGAAGCATATTGATGTTGGTTATTCCCAGATTACCTGCAATCTCTGCCTGCAGATAAACGCGGATGAGAGTCATGAAGTCCTCCATTCCACCGACGTTTTCAACCTCGTCTTTCTTCTTTGAGAAAATGTTCTTTAAAAAGCCCATATTCCTATACCTTATAATCTTAAACTGTTTTAACCTTTATAGTTCCGTAATTTTGCGCGAAAGTAAAAAGAAATTCTTAATTTTGCGCCGTTTTTAAGGAGAAAGAGTATTTCTATATAATAACAACCTAAATCAAACAAAATGATCAAACTCGGTATTAACGGTTTTGGCCGTATCGGTCGCATGGTTTTCCGTGCTGCTGTTGAGAACTTTGCAGGCGACATTCAGGTCGTAGGTATCAATGATCTTCTGGATCCCGACTATCTGGCTTACATGCTGAAGTATGATTCAGTTCATGGCCAGTTCAACCACGACATCAAGGTTGAGGGTAACTACATGATCGTTGACGGCAACAAGATTCAGGTCTTCGCTGAGAAGGATCCCGCTAACATCACTTGGGGTGCTCTGGGTGTTGACGTAGTTGTTGAGTCAACCGGTTTCTTCCTGACCGCTGAGCTTGCTGAGGCTCACATCAAGGCTGGTGCCAAGAAGGTTATCATGTCAGCTCCTTCAAAGGATGCTACTCCTATGTTCGTTTACGGTGTTAACGACAAGACTTACGCTGGTCAGACCATCATCTCCAACGCATCTTGCACCACCAACTGCCTTGCTCCTATCAGCAAGGTCCTGAACGACAAGTTCGGTATCAAGCGCGGTCTTATGACAACCGTTCACGCTGCTACCGCTACTCAGAAGACTGTTGACGGTCCTTCAAAGAAGGATTGGCGCGGTGGTCGTGGTATCCTGGAGAACATCATTCCTTCTTCAACAGGTGCTGCCAAGGCTGTAGGTAAGGTTCTTCCCGTTCTGAACGGCCGCCTGACCGGTATGTCACTCCGCGTTCCCACTTCAGACGTATCTTTCGTTGACCTGACTGCAGAGCTCGAGAAGCCTTGCACATACGATGAGATCTGCGCTGCTATGAAGGAGGCTTCAGAGGGCGAGCTCAAGGGTATCCTGGGCTACACAGAGGATGCAGTTGTTTCAACTGACTTCCGCAACGATCCTCATACCTCTATCTTTGACGTTAAGGCAGGTATCCAGCTCGATCCTACTTTCGTTAAGGTTTGCGCATGGTATGACAACGAGTGGGGTTACAGCAACAAGGTTTGCGAAATGGCTCGCGTAATAACCAAGTAATCCAAACTGAGTGTTTATAAAGAATCCTCGCAGAAATGCGGGGATTTTTTTTTATCTTCGTCCCTGTTATGCACAATTATGACCTGATAACCATACTGGGCCCCACGGCTTGCGGCAAGACCAGACTGGCCGTAGCTCTTGCTGACCGTATAGGCGGCGAGATACTGAGTGCCGACAGCCGTCAGGTATACCGCGGTATGGATATCGGCACGGGTAAGGACCTGGCCGACTATGAAATCAATGGCCATATGATTCCTTATTATCTTATTGATATAGCTGAGCCGGGTTCCAAGTATAACGTATATGAGTTTCAGGGCGATTTCCTCAAGGCTTACCGCGGAGTGGAGGAGCGGGGTGCCCAACCTATAATGTGCGGCGGTACCGGACTGTATCTGGAATCGGTATTGCGCGGGTATCGGCTCATACCTGTTCCTGAGAATCCGGAATTGCGCAAGTCATTGGAAGGTAAGACGCTTGCCGAGCTTACCCAGATACTCAAGGGGTACAAGACGTTGCATAATACGACCGATGTAGATACCTGTAAGCGAGCCATACGCGCCATAGAGATTGAGGAGTGTTACCGGAATACTCCGGTTGAGGCGGGCGGATTTCCTGCTTTAAGGAGCCTTAATATAGGTGTGGATATAAGCCGTGACATGAGGCGTGAACTTATAAGCAGCCGACTTGAGAAACGTCTTCAGGAGGGTATGATTGATGAGGTCAAGGGTCTTCTTGACAGAGGGATTCCGGCCGATGACCTTATCTATTACGGACTTGAATACAAATATGTTACCTTGTATGTTACAGGGCAGCTTGAGTATAAATACCTGCTTCAGGAACTGGAGGTGGCAATACATCAGTTTGCCAAGCGCCAGATGACCTGGTTCAGAGGTATGGAGCGCAGAGGTATCAGGATAGAATGGATACCGTTTGAATGGTCCATGGAGGATAAGGTGGACCGTATTGTTGAATTAATGCATAAATGAGATTATGACAGAGGATTCAGAAAGGTGGGGTATAGTTTATGTTCCTAAAGCCGGTGTGAGCAATTCGCTCAAGCGGTGGAATCAGATAAGGGAGTATCTGGAGTTCCGCAAGGTCAGGTATGACGTAGTCCAGTCGGAAGGAGAGGGCTCTATTGAGCGGATAACCCGGATGCTGATAGACAGCGGACATCAGACTCTTGTCATCGTGGGTGGCGACGAAGCTCTTAACGATGCCATCAATGCCATAATGTTCTCTCCGCGTGAGGTGCGTCAGAACCTGTTCCTGGGTATTGTACCTAATGGAATAGGCAATGACTTTGCCAGTTTCTGGGGCTTGGAGGTTGACAATTACAAGAAGGCTATTCACAGTATAATAGAGCGCCGCACCAAAAAGATAGATGTGGGCTATTGCTCATATCAGGATGACGGCGCCGAGCGCGTGCGTTATTTCCTTATGGCTGTGAATATCGGTTTGGGAGCCCAGGCCATCCGACTATCGGATATATGCAAGCGGTTCGGAAAGAAAAACCCGGCGTATCTGCTGGCTATCTTCAGCCTGTTCAAGGAACGAAAGCAGTACAAGATGCGCATCAAGGTTAACAGCGAGGAGATAAACGACAAGATCATGACTATCTGTATCGGTAACTCGCGAGGTTACGGTATGACTCCCAGCGCCGTGCCATATAACGGCTGGCTTGATCTGTCGGTTGTTTACAGACCTAAGTTCTGGCAGACCATACGCGGACTTTATATGATCCTGCACGGTCAGTTCCTCAACCATGAACAGGTTCGTCCGTATCGGACCAAACAGATAGAGATATTGGATGCCGACGGCACTTTGACCTGCATCGACGGCCGTACGCTGAATCATACATTTCCGCTCAAGGTGTCACTTGAGCCGGCAGTAATAAACTTTATAATTCCCTGATAGAATGGCAGTTTTTAAGGATTCGGATAACTTTTTCCTGCTGGCTGGCCCTTGCGTAATAGAGGGTGAGGAGATGGCCTTGCGCATAGCAGACAAGTGTGTGGATATAACCTCACGTCTTGGAATACCGTATGCTTTTAAGGGATCGTTTAAGAAAGCCAACAGGTCCCGCATAGACTCATTTACCGGAATAGGCGATGATAAGGCGCTTAAGATACTTGCCAAAGTGCGTAAGGAGTTCGGAATTCCGGTGGTGACCGATATCCATAGGGAGGAGGATGCCGCAATGGCAGCCGAATATGTGGATATACTGCAGATTCCGGCATTTCTTTGCCGTCAGACAGACCTGCTTGTAGCTGCTGCACGTACCGGCAAAACGGTAAACATAAAGAAGGGACAGTTCCTGGCTCCCGATGCCATGCAGTTTGCAGCCCAGAAGGTTGTGGATGCCGGCAATAAGAATGTCATGCTGACAGAGCGCGGCAGCACATTCGGCTATCAGGACCTTGTGGTTGATTTCCGCGGTATTCCTCAGATGCAGCGGTTTGGTTTTCCCGTAGTTGTGGACTGCACCCATTCACTGCAGCGTCCCAACCAGACCAGCGGAGTTACCGGCGGTCAGCCTGAACTCATAGAGACAATTTCCAAAGCTGCTGTTGCAGTTGGTGCCGACGGCCTGTTTATGGAGACTCACATGAATCCCGCAGAGGCCAAGAGCGACGGAGCCAATATGCTACCGCTGGACCTGCTTGAAGGATTGCTTACCAAACTGGTCCGACTTCGTTCCGCTTTATAATAATAAAGGCTCGCAGATTTGCGAGCCTTTATTGTATCAGTTGATCATTTCAAATCCCGTGTAGGGAACCAAAGCCTTAGGTATCTTGATGCCATCTGGTGTCTGGTTGTCCTCCAGGATTGCTGCTACTATGCGGGGAAGAGCCAGGGCAGAACCGTTCAGCGTGTGGCAGAGTTCGGCTTTCTTCTCGCCGGCCTTGCGGTAACGGCATTTGAGTCGGTTAGCCTGGTATGTATCAAAGTTTGATACCGATGAAACCTCAAGCCAGCGGCCCTGAGCCTCGGAGTAAACCTCAAAGTCATAGCAGATGGCCGAAGTAAAGCTCTGGTCACCACCGCACAGACGCAGTATGCGGTAGGGAAGTTCCAGTTTCTGGAGCAGACCCTCTACGTGAGCAAGCATCTCCTTGTGGCTCTCGGCCGAATGCTCGGGAGTATCTATGCGTACAATCTCAATCTTGCTGAACTCATGCAGACGGTTCAGACCGCGAACATCCTTGCCGTAAGATCCGGCCTCGCGACGGAAGCACTGGGTGTATGCGCAGTTCTTTATGGGGAGCTGCTTCTCATCCAGTATAACGTCACGGTAGATGTTGGTTACGGGAACCTCAGCTGTAGGAATCAGATAGAGATCATCAACCTCACAGTGATACATCTGACCCTCCTTGTCGGGCAGCTGACCTGTGCCGTAGCCAGATGCGGGATTCACTACTGTAGGAGGCATGATCTCCGTGTATCCGGCCTTGTTAGCCTCGGCCAGGAAGAAATTGATGAGTGCGCGCTGCAGCTGTGCACCTTTTCCTATATATACGGGGAATCCGGCACCTGTTATCTTGACACCTAGGTCAAAGTCAATAAGGTTGTATTTCTTGGCCAGTTCCCAGTGAGGAACCTTGGCGTTGGTGTTCTCGGGGTTGCAGGTCCAGTTGCCTACGGTATCCTGTCCGATGACACACTCCTTGAGGTTTGACTTTACTACCCAGTTGTCCTCGGCGCAAGTGCCCTCGGGAACCTCGGGGTATGGAATATTGGGGATTGTGCAGAGCAGGGCTGTCAAATCATTCTCTGCCTGCTCCTTCTTGGCCTCCAATTCTGCTGCGGCAGCCTTGAGCTCAGCAACCTGAGCCTTGGCCTGCTCGGCCTCCTCCTTGTTGCCGGCTTTCATGGCCTGGCCAATCTTGGCGGCCAGCACTTTACCCTGTGCAAGGTTGTTGTCCAACTGAGCCTGGGCTTTCTTTCTGTCGTCATTCAGAGAGATAGCCTGGGCTATAGCCTCCTCAGCATTCTTGAAATGCTTTTTCTTAAGACCTGCAATAACCAGTTCGGTCTGCTCGGTGATCTGTTTGAGTGTCAGCATCGGAATTGAATTCTATAGTTATTGAACAAAAAAGGCTCACGCTGATGTGAGCCTCTTTTAAGTCTTACAGTCTGTCAGGCCTCAGCTTTCTCCTGAACGGGGATTACTGAAACATAGCTTCTGTCCTTGCGGCCTTTCTTGAACTGAACAACACCGTCAACCAGTGCGAACAGGGTGTGGTCTTTACCCATACCTATGTTCTCGCCCGGATTGTGCTGTGTACCGCGCTGACGAACTATGATGTTACCTGCTTTTGCATACTGTCCACCCCAAATCTTAACGCCCAGACGCTTGCTGGCAGACTCACGGCCGTTCTTAGAACTACCTACACCTTTTTTATGTGCCATATCTTTCTAATTTTTTAGGGTTATGCTACTACTTCCTTTACCAGAAGCTCTGTGAACTGCTGGCGGTGACCGTTGAGCTTACGGTAACCTTTTCTTCTTCTCTTCTTGAAGACAATAACCTTGTCACCCTTAACGAGTGCGGTCTTGACCTCACATACTACCTTTGCGCCCTTAACGGTAGGAGCACCCACGGTGACCTTTCCGTCCTTATCGGCCAAAAGTATCTTCTCGAACTCTACGCTTGCACCGGCCTCAACGTCCTGAATGTGGTGCACGAACAGCTTCATTCCCTCTTCAATCTTGAACTGCTGTCCCTGAATTTCAGCAATAACGTACATTAAATCTTGCTTTTATTCTGTTTCTCCGTGAGGTGGCCCGCCCTCTATGCAGACACTTTTCAAACCTCTGCGGCACTAATCGGGCGCAAAATTACTACTTTAACCAGTCACCACAAAATATTTTTGTCAGTTTTTTATAATAAACAAGGAGAGAGAGCAAACAAAGAGAGAATATCAGAATTCCAGATACATGTTGTCAAACAGTTCCTGTATTGAACCATATGTAATGTTATTCCTGTAAGGCAGATATATGTCCTGACGTTTGTCTTTAGTCATTATTGAAGCTTCATATTTTATTATTCCGGATATTTCCTTCATCCTTTCCTGATCCTTGGCCGTAGGAGGACCATCCATTATTTGTACGGGTGGGAGTGCCTCCTGCTTTTTCATACTGATCTCATAGCATTTTTTGTTAATACCGAGATCCTTAGTCTCATAACCGACTCGCGATATCACAATCCTGTCGTCAGGATTGACCAGACGGAATGAAAACTCGCCGTTGATATCAGTAACGCCCTCGGACATAATACGATCCCAACCGTTTTTCTCTGTAACATGGATTCCAGCAAGAGGCCCGTCACTTCCGATGACTCTTCCGTAAATCAAGTCACCTTTTGCCGGTTTATCCTGTGCAAACACAGCTGCAATGCCTGCTATTGCAAAAATGAATAAAGCAAATGTCTTTTTCATATCCGTAATTGTTTTGTTTGCTGCAAAAATATCACTCAATCACATAAGAAACCAAGCAAAAAGCGTTGCAAAAACGTTGCAAGTTGCGTGTGTTTCCCTAAAAAAGGTTGACTCGGATTGTCTTATTCCTGATAGAAGTTGACTATTTAGGGAGTGAGTAACCCAGGTGCGGGGGCTGGTTGTAGGCTACGTTCTGGGTAACTGTTGACATCCTGTAAACATGGTCCTGCATCAGGCATGTTACACGGTGACCGGTTGTGTACGGGGTTGTGAACAGCAACACTTTCGAGGGGTCTGCCTGGCTGCGCACTATGAACTCCTCGCGCCAGTCGCCCGACAGGTCGGCCAGCAGGCAGGGATTTGATTTGGTTCCGTTGTTGAGTGCGGTGCCAGTAAGCGATGCAAAGGTGAACAGACGGTCAATCCGGCCGGTTACTGGATTCCATTTCTCAATCTTTCCTCCGGTTCCGGCTCCGGTTGCATCAAAAAGCTCATCCTGAAGGTCTCCGTCCCAGTAAATCCGGAAGTTTACCGATGGCTTTACAGCGGAGATAAGCTCTCCTTTACAGGAACGTATGCCGCCGCTGGCGTTGCTCCACATTTCATGGCCAGGATAGCGCGGGTCGATGTCTGCGGCCAAACCGCGGCCATTGTCGATGCCTTTCTGCTGTGTACCCCACAGGATAGTTCCGTCGGCAGCACGCAACTCATCGCTGAAGGCGGCATTCTTGTCCTCATGGACATCCCAGAACTCCAATCCAGAATGGCTCGGGTCCAGATCGCCCAAATGTCCGGCATCGCCGTGTCCCAGACGGGTGGAGTAGAGCACGCTTCCGTCCTGGTCTATGGCAGCACCTCCATAAATAATCTCATCATAGCCGTCCATATCGATATCGCCCACAAAAATGTTGTGGTTACCCTGGCCGTAGAGTGGGTCATGCCTGGATTCAGCCTTGCATATCCATTGCTGACTCAGCGTCTTGCCGTCAAAACCGTATGCTACCACGTAGGCGTTGGTGTAGTATCCGCGGCACATCACCAGACTGGGATGTTCTCCGTCAAAGTATCCTACGGCAGCCAGCATGCGCTCAGACCGGTTTCCGTAATTATCACCCCAGCGGTCTGTTATATCCCGCGGGGGATAATAATCAATGGTGGTTATGGCATGCCCGTCAGTGCCGTCAAATACGGTCAGGTACTCCGGACCGCTCAGAATGCGGCCCTCTGGGGTGCGGAAATCGGCGGTGGAATGGCCGATAACCGATCCGATGCCGTCAACCGTTCCGTCGGCGGTCTTCATGGCCACCTCGGCACATCCGTCACCGTCCAGGTCATAGACCATAAACTGAGTGTAGTGGGCTCCGGCGCGGATATTGCGCCCCAGGTCAATGCGCCACATGAATGTTCCGTCCATCCTGTAGGCGTCAATATAAACCGGCCCGGTATAGCCTGTGTGTGAATTGTCTTTTGAGTTTGACGGGTCCCATTTTACCACCAGCTCATATCGGCCGTCTCCGTCAAGATCGGCAGTACTCATGTCATTGGCGGTATATGTGCAGGTAGTTCCGTCGGGCATCCGTACCGGTGCAGGCGTGCGTAATGTGATGGTCTTGAAAGGGCATAGAATGCCGGTATTGCTTTCACGCACGCTCTCATTATACACAATGAACGGCTCCTCCGTTACACGCTTGCCCAGGAACCCTTTTCTGATACGTATCTGATAATGTGAATCTATGCTCCCTTCCCTGTCAACAAAGCAAGTGGCGGCATCCCTGCCAACCCTGGCTATCCTCTGTCCGTCACGGTAAAGCGTAAACCTGCAGTTTTTACCGTCAGATTCCAGACTGCGCCAACTGAGCATCACCCCGCTGTCAACTACTGCCACTGCCAGCCCGTGGTCAATCCGCTCCACCTGCCTTTCGGCCCGCACACCAGCCAGCGGCATCAGCGCCATCATCGCTCCGATCAATGTAATCCTGTAGCACATAACCAATAATTATTGTGCTGCTAAAATATAAAAAATGACGCAAAGAGAAATGACCCTTTTGCGGCGTTTAATGCGTCATTTTTTTGTAATTTATGGTGGCTACTTCTTAATGCCGCGTGCCTTGTAGATACGATCCTTAGCATCGTTTATCTCCTGGAACTTCTTTTCGGCGGCCTTTCGGACGTCCTCACCTAATGTTGCCACACGGTCCGGGTGATGCTTGAGCGCCATCTGACGGTAGGCTGTGCGTACTTCATCATCGGTGGCATCCGGGGAAATGCCCAGCACCTTATAGGCATCATCAAGTGTCTTGCCTCCCAGACCTGTCATCTGATCAACATTGGCGGGGTCTATGTCCATGTTTGCGGCATCGTTCTTAATGGCCTGAATCTCGTCCGGGCTGACGGTGCCGTCGGCCTTGGCCAGCAGGACTAAATACGAGACAAGCTGCAGACGCTGCCCTACGGTCATAACCTGGGCTATCTGACGGCAGCATGCGTCAATCTGACTGCGCCACCAGGTTTCACCCATCTGTTTCCTGCGTTCAAACAGTCGGCGGATTATCTGCTCGCCCTCCGTAACTGCCTGACTGCCGAACTGGTTCCGCAGGAAGTTGCGTAGGCATTCCATTTCACTGTGCATAATGCGTCCGTCCGCTTGAATGACATCGGCCGACAAGACCATCAGCGAGAACAGGAAACCATTGCGCTGACCTTCAGATTCGGTTGTCCTGTGGCTATAGTCATCCGGAATATATGTCGGTTGGACGTTTCTTGCAGTGAGTGTGTCAAACAGTGAACCAAGGGCAAACCCGGCAAGAGCCCCGAGAGGTCCTCCGTTAAGCAACCCCAAAAAACCTCCAATCCATTTACCGATAGCCATATATTTGTCCTATAAAAATTCTTACTGACTGCAAAGATGCAAAAAATGTTACAATAATAAGTGTTACCTTTACGGCGTATGGAAAAAGAACGCAGTATTGACAGGCTGGCTCGCATTTTGATTTTTCTGGGAGCTTCAGCGATTGTATGTACGCTCTGCTGGTATTTCCGAAGCGTACTGGTATATATAATAACGGCATTCGTGGTTTCGCTCATCGGGCATCCGGTAATGAACCTGCTCCGTAAGATACGGATCAGAGGTAAGGCTGCGCCCGATGCGGTCTTGGCGGTCATATCTCTTGTCATCCTGTCATCAGTCCTGGTTTTTGTGGTAACCCAGGTGATTCCTATCGTGTCAGGGATAGTGCACGATGTTTCAATAATGAACGCGCGCGATGAAATGCAGCACCGCAATGTCCTGGATCAGATAAACCAATGGATTATCAGTGTGATTCCATGGGTTGGCGCCGATTTTGACTTGGCTCAGCTGTTGCTTGAGAGACTGTCTGAACTTACGGATTTATCAACTGTCCCCGGTATTGTGGGCTCGGTGGCATCGGCTGTGGCTACGTTGGCGGTGGGTGTGTTCTCGGTGCTGTTCATATCGTTCTTCTTTATTAAGGATGAAGGTCTGTTTGGCAGGATTATAGCCGCTCTGGTGCCCGATAAGGTTGAGGAGCGCGTGGAGAAAACCATCAATGACATAAGGCGGCTTCTGTCCAGATACTTTGTGGGACTGCTGGTGGAGATTGCAGGTGTGGTAGTGCTTAATCTGCTGGGGCTCTGGCTGATAGCCCGCATAGGATTCAGTTATGCCATTGGTATAGCTTTCATTGCAGGCCTGCTGAACGTGATTCCGTATGTAGGCCCGCTCGTAGGCGAGGTTATAGGCGTGGTTCTGTGTGTGATACTCAAATACGGCGCTGTAGCCGGACTGGATGTGAATATCTGGATTTATGCTCTCATAGTATTTGGTATCATGCTGGCTGTGCAACTGGTTGACAATTTCATCTATCAGCCGCTTATCTATTCCACCAGCATAAAGGCAAGTCCGCTTGAGATTTTCATAGTGCTGCTCATATCAGGTAAGATAGGCGGGGCAGTGGGTATGCTTGTGGCAATTCCCGCCTACACTGTGATCCGTGTGATAGCCAGCCGTTTCTTCTACGAGTACAAGGCTGTCCGCCGTCTCATTCCCGATCGTGAAAACATGACGCAAAGTTAAACGACCCCTTTGCGTCACTTTTTGTCAGCGGAGCTTGTTGGACTCAAAGTGGCGGCGGATGGAGGTGAAGTAGAAGATGAGTCCGAATAGGTTGACTGCCCAGGCAGCCCAGAAGGCGATGTGGTAACCGAAGTATTCGGAAAACAGGCCACCTATGAGTACGCCCAAGCCTACGCCGGCATCCCATGAGGTCAGGATGGATGAGTTTGCGGTGCCGCGCTGCGAGTGCTCGGCCAGGTTGATGAACATGGTCTGGAAAGCTGGGTACATGTGGCCGTTGCCCAAGCCTATTATCAGAGCGGCGCCGTAATAGCCGATGGGGTTGTGCAGGGCGGCAAAAAGCAGATAGCCGAAAATGCTGACCGATACGCCCATGGCGGCATTGCGGGACACCTTGTTCTCACGCAGGGCATGAGCGCCGGTAAGGCGTGAGAGTATGAGTCCGGCGGCGCAGAGACCGAAGAAAAGTCCCGTTCCACCGGTAATTCCCAGTTCCTCCTTGCCGTAAATGGCCACGTAAGTGGAGAGCACTCCGTAACTGAATGCAAAACATGCAATGCCAATAGCCTCACGCCAGCCGTGAAGCAGAAAGAAACGGTCCAGTGAGAGCACTTTCTTTTCAGTAACAAAGTCACGCTTGGGCAGGCGTATGGAGAGTTCCAGAATAAGACCGATGAACGATGCGGCAAGCGAAACCCAGAAAAGCGCCTTGTAACTGCCGCCGAAGGCGCCCAGAAGTACGATTGCAAGGGCAGGTCCAAGTGCCATTGCCAGGTTGTTGCTCAGACCGTAGTAACCTATGGCCTCGCCGCGGCGGGAAGAGGGTACAACATCAATGGCCACAGTGCTGGCCGCAACGGTGGTGGCCCCGAAAGGAGCGCCGTGCAGGGTGCGGAATATGGCGAATGCAGCCAGTGAACCTGCTACTATATAGCCCACGAATATGCTGAAAAAGAGAGCACCGCAAACCACCAGCACCGTCTTGCGCGGAAAACTATCTACCATATAGCCGCTGAACGGACGGATGATCAGTGCCATGATGGTATAGCCGGTAAGCACCATTCCTATGGTATCCTTGGTTGCACCGAATGTCTCGCTAAGGTATAGTGGCAGCAGCGGAACAATGAGCATAAAAGAGAAATGGACCAGGAAGTTGGTGGTCCATATCTTTATGTAATTGGCGTTCCAAAGCTTATCCCTGGTCATTTTGCACCACAGATTTCCTGCATGAGATGTGCCGTTTCCAACGCATCTTTTGAGTAGTAGGTTGCACCTATTGCCGATGCGATATCGGGGGTCATTACGGCACCTCCAACAATGATGGGGCAGGTGATACCGTTGGCGCGCAGATACTCAATGGTCTCTTTCATGGAGTCAACGGTGGTTGTCATCAGGGCGCTGAGTCCTACTGCATTCGGCTTTTCATTTACAGCTGCCTCAAGCACGGTCTCCTTGGGAACATCCTTGCCTAGGTCCGTAACGCTGAATCCGTGGCTCTGCACCACCACCTTCACGATGTTCTTGCCTATGTCATGGACATCGCCCTTGACGGTGGCAATGATCATGTGACCCTTTGAAGGCTCGTCATCACCTTTGGTGCCGAACTGCTCGGAGATGACGGCAAACGCCAGCTTGGCGGCTTCGGCCGAACGTATCAGTTGGGGCATGAACACCTCGTTGCGGGCAAAACGGGCACCTACATCACCAAGTGCCGGAATGAGAACCTCGTTTATTATGCGGTCCTTGCCCAGATCGGGCATCTCGCGTTCTATGCATTCCTTTACGCGGTCCTTAAGGCCTTGCGCGACAGCGTTGTAGAGGTTGTCTACCACCTGTTCGTCGGATGCCTGTGTGTTGAAGTATATGAATCCTGCACAACCTGGGTCGTTTCCGGTGAGCGCCATCGATGCACGCACTGTGGCTACTGTCTCGCGGTCAAGCGGGTTCATGATAGGCATATCCAGTCCGCCCATGAATGCCATAGCCAGGAAGTTGCGGTTCAGTGTGCCACGCTCCGGAAGTCCGAATGATACGTTGGAAAGGCCAATTGTGGTGAGAACCCCCAGTTTCTTGAGAGCAGAAAGCGTATCGATTGTAATCTTGCCATATTGAGGGTTGGACGATATGGCCATAACCAGACCGTCAAATACCAGCAGGCGGCGGTCAATTCCCATACTTTCTGCCTCCCGGATGATGCGGTGGGCTATCTCAATGCGGCCCTCGCAGCTTTCCGGTACGCCGCGTTCATCAAGCGGCAGAGTTACAGACGGAGCCTGATAGCGTGCTATGATGGGCAGCAGGCGTGACATTGACTCTTTTGCGCCGTTCACGGAGTTGATCATTGGTACACCGTTATACAGACGTATTGCGGCCGATATAGCCTCGGGGTTGGATGAGTCAAGCTGCAGCGGCAGGTCACAGACTTCCTGTACCTTACGTACCGCCTGGCACAGAAGCGCTTTTTCATCGGAGTTGGGTACGCCGCAGTTAAGGTCCAGAAAATCGGCTCCGGCATCCTTCTGGGCAAGTGCCTCGTGCTGGAGGTACTCAAAGTTACCCTCGGCCAGGGCGGCCTTGAGCTTCTTCTTGCCGGTGGGGTTGAGTCGCTCACCGCAAATAAGGCCTTTGTCAAGCTTGAGCAGTATGGTGGATGAGCAGATATATGTGCCGTCCGGTTTTGAAATCTCCGGTGCGGGCTGTCCTTTATAGACAGATATGGCCTTGATAGTGGATGGCGATGAACCGCAGCAGCCGCCTATGATGGAGGCACCGGCCGCAATGAGGTCCTTGGCGGCAGCGGCAAACTGCTCATCGGTCCAGTTGTAGATCACCTCTCCATCACGCATCTCGGGCAGACCTTTGTTGGGCTGGGCCAGAATAGGGCAGGTGGCGAACGGTTTCATGCGGCGGACCACTTCAATCACGCCTGCGGGGTTGGTGGAGCAGTTCACGCCCAGAGCATCGACACCGAGCGATGAAAGTGTCAGCGCCACAATCTCCGGGGTGGAGCCGGTAAGCGTGCGGGCCTGCTCATCGAATGTCATGGTGGCGAATATGGGCTTGCTGCATACGTCGCGTATGGCCAGTATGGCGGCACGCAGCTCGTAGAGGTCACTGAATGTCTCCAGCAGGTAGCCGTCAACGCGGTCACTGGTGTACTCTGCCACCTGACGGTAGTTGTCATACGCCTGCTCAAAGGTGAACTGGCCTACCGGCTCCATGAGCTGGCCCGATGTGGATACATCGAACATCACCATTGCGCGGTTACCTACGGCGGTGCGGGCGTTCTGTATGGCCGCATCGGCTATCTGCTGCCATGTGAACTCCTTGGATTGCCACTTGGCGGGGTTAAGCTCAAAAGAGTTGCAGGTGATGTATTGCGCTCCGGCCTCCAGATAGTCGCGGTGCATCTGCTGCACTCGGGCAGGATTGGTTATGTTGAGTGCGGCTACTCCCTGATGCTTGTGCTCGGGGTCACGGGCATCGGCCAGGACGGTTCCCTGGGCGCCGTCAAATATCTGTATCTTGTCTATTGTCATTCTGTCTTTCAGGTGGTTATTTGAAGAATCCCGATGCCACGTAGCCAATGTTGTCCATCAGTTTGCCTATGAACTCGCTCTTGTTCATGGAGTAGATATGGATACCGTCCACATCGTTGGCTATCAGGTCCAGAATCTGGTAGCTGGTGAATATAAGGCCTATCTCCTCAATGGCGGCCTTGTCATCCTTATAGCGGTCAAAATAGTTGCGCAGCTTGAGCGGTACGTTGCATCCGGTAACCTGTATCATGCGGTCCAGCTGGGCGTAGTTGGTTACGGGCATTATGCCCGGGATTATGGGCACCGTGATGCCGGCCTTGCGGGCCTTGAGCAGGAAATGGTAGAATACCTCGTTGTCAAAGAACAACTGGCTGTCAAAGAACTCCATTCCGGCATCCTGCTTAATCTTCATGAACTCAATGTCAGTGGACAGGTTGGCTGCCTCGGGATGCTTCTCGGGGTAGCAGGCTCCGGCTATTCCGAAACTGCTATTATACTTGCCTTTTATATACGATGCCAGGTCGCTGGCGTGCTTGAAATCGGAGAATATGGGGGTGGTGGTATCTTTGGGTATATCTCCGCGCAGAGTTAGGATATTCTCAACTCCATAGTTCATGAGTTCATTGCAGACACTGTCCACCTTGTCACGTGTGGATGCCACGCAGGTAAGGTGTGCCAGGGGCTGTGCGCTGGTGTTGTCCTTTATGGTCTTGGCTATCATGGCGGTGTTGGACAGGGTGTTGCCCAGCGCTCCATAGGTTACGCTTATGTAATCGGGGGAGTATTTGCCCAACTGCCTGATGGTCTTGTCTATCAGCGTAAAGGTGTCCTCCTCTCTCTTGGGAGGGAAAATCTCGAATGAAAGGGTTTTTTTCTTGGCAAGAATCTCTGAAATCTTCATTACTGTTATTGGATTTGGATTATTTGTTCAGGTATTTCTCGGCTTCAATGGCGGCCTTGCATCCGCTGGCTGCGGCGCAGATGGCCTGACGGTAAACGGGGTCTGCCACATCGCCTGCGGCAAACACACCCGGAACGTTGGTTACGGGAGTACCGTTCAAGGTCTTGATATAGCCGTTTTCATCGGTCTCTATCCAGGGCTTGAATACATCCGAGTTGGGCTTGTGGCCGATGGCCAGGAAGAAGCCGTCAATTTCACGCTCGTAGTGCTGCTCGGTAGGCAGGCCCAGATCCTTGACCAGCTTGATGCCCTGCACCTTACTCTCTCCGGTAAGGCCTTCGGTGTTATGGCCGAAGAGGACCTCTATCTTGTGGTTCTCAAGCACGCGTTTCTGCATAATGTCGCTGGCACGAAGGTAGTTCTTGCGGACTATAAGATAAACCTTGCTGGCAAGTGTGGCCAGATAGGATGCCTCCTCACATGCGGTATCGCCGCCGCCTACAACTGCAACTACCTTCTTGCGGAAAAAGAATCCGTCACAGGTGGCGCAGGCGCTCACTCCGCGACCTGCGTATTTCTTCTCATCCTCCAGACCCAGGTACTTGGCTGTGGCACCGGTGGATATGATCACAGTATCTGCCTGCAGTTGTGAGCCGTCATCGATGGTGACGGTGTAGGGGGCCGAACCAAAGTCCACTGCAGTTACAATGCCCATGCGGATTGTGGCGCCGAACCGCGCTGCCTGTGTGCGCATATCCTCCATCATGTCATAGCCGCTCACTCCCTGCGGATAGCCCGGGAAATTCTCAACTACGGTGGTGGTTATCAACTGGCCGCCTGACTGTGGACCCTCGTAGAGCACGGGGTTCAGATTGGCGCGTGAAGCATAGATAGCTGCGGTGAATCCGGCAGGTCCGGATCCGATGATAAGGCATTTTACTCTTTCCATATATCGTTCTGTTTTATCTCAAATCAATGATCTCGGCATCCTTGAAATCCTTTACAGGACAGGTGAATACAGCCTTGTCAAACTTCTGCCCGGGCTTGTATTCAGTAACCTTGGCCGTTGCCGATATGCCGCCAAGTCCCTCGTCAAACTCAACCTGAATGTTCCGGATTGCGTATGTGCCGGCATCAACTTTTATACTGACCTTGCTGATGCCCTCAACGCTGCGCTCCGGATTTGACGCTGTCAGAACGAACGTATCCGTTCCGTTTCCGCTTACGCTGAATCCCTGATGTTTCTCAATCAGGCTGATTATGTCGTAGCGGGCTTTCTCTTCGGGGGTAGGCTCAGTGATGTATATCTCCTCAATGCCGTCACCAAAGTCTTTGCCGTTCCACATGGTCTTTCCGTCAAACCATAGCGTGTTGTCTTCCATCTGAGCGTAGAAACCGGTTCCAGACATCCTGATCACCATTTCCATGTGCTCAGTAGTACCCTCATTCTTGACCGCCGCATCCAGGGTCATGGAGATGCTCCCGTCCTTCTTAAGTTTGGAGACGGTGTTCTGCAACAGTCTGTCCGCATTGTTCTGAGCCGACAGTGGCAGAATGCAGAAAGCAAATATGTATAGCAGATATTTACGCATTGTCAGAGCAGATTGTAAGTTTCGAGTATGCGGTCCAACTGAGTATCATCCATAACCAGGACAGGACGCGGTTTGCTACCGTCGGCCTTGCCCACAATTCCGGTGGCTTCCAGCTGGTCCATAAGACGACCGGCGCGGTTGTAACCGATGGCGAATTTGCGCTGGATAAGTGAGGTGGAGCCGGACTGGCTGGCTACTATCAGACGGGCTGCCTCGACGAACATCGGGTCAAACTTACCCATCTCTACACCTCCTTCCGTAGGTCCGCTCTCATTCTCATCGACATACTCCGGCAACGGATAGGCCTCGGTGTATCCCTGCTGACGACTTATATACTGGCAGATGGCGTTAACCTCAGGAGTATCCACGAATGCGCACTGCACACGTACCGGATCACTGCCAGAAAGGAATAGAAGGTCACCGCGTCCGATGAGCTGATTGGCTCCCGGCTTATCCAGAATGGTACGGGAGTCTATCATGGAGCTTACGCGGAACGCCATACGGGCCGGGAAGTTGGCCTTGATGGTACCCGTGATGATATTGGTGGTAGGACGCTGGGTTGCTATTATCATGTGCATACCTACGGCGCGGGCCTTCTGGGCAATTCGTGCTATAGGCATCTCTATATCCTTGCCGGCGGTCATTATCAGGTCACCGAACTCATCAATAACCACAACTATGTAAGGTAGGTATCGGTGTCCCTTCTCGGGATTCAGCTTGCGCTCCTTGAACAGGTTGTTGTACTCGATCACTGAACGTACGTTGGCGTTCTTGAGTAGCTCGTATCTGTTGTCCATCTCTATGCAGAGTGACTTGAGCGTGTGGATGACCTTGGTGGTGTCGGTTATGATGGCATCGGCATCATCCACATCGGGCATCTTGGCAAGGAAATGCCTGATTATTGGAGAGTAGATACTGAACTCAACCATCTTGGGGTCAACCATGACCAGCTTGAGTTCGGCCGGGTGTTTCTTGTAGAGCAGGGATGTGATGACGCAGTTAAGACCTACGGATTTACCCTGACCGGTGGCACCGGCTACAAGCAGGTGCGGCATCTTGGCCAGGTCAAACATGAATACCTCATTGGTGATGGTGCGGCCCAATGCAACCGGAAGTTCCATTTTGCTCTCGGCAAACTTCTTGCTGTTGAGTATGGACTCCATTGATACCATTACGGGTTTGGCGTTAGGTACTTCGATACCTATGGTGCCCTTGCCAGGGATAGGTGCTATGATGCGGATGCCCAATGCGGCCAGACTCAGTGCTATATCGGCCTCCAGGTTACGGATCTTGGAGATACGCACACCGGCGGCTGGGGTTATCTCATACAGCGTGATGGTGGGACCCACAGTAGCATTGATAGTCTCTATCTCTATACCGAAATCAAGCAGAACCTTTATTATGCGGTTCTTGTTGGCCTCCTGCTCCTTCTCGTCAATGGCTGGAGCGTCGTTATCGTAGTGCTTGAGCAGATCCAGAGTGGGGAACTTGTAGTGTGAAAGATCCAGACGCGGGTCATATGGCTCCTGAATCTTGCCTTCGGCTTTCTCCACCTCATTGGCGGTGGTGATGGTCATTTTGATATCGGCTTCCTGTACGGCATCCTTATTGTCTTCATGGACCGGCCGGATTTGCTTGATCGGACCTTCTACAATATCATCTTCGTCATCGTCGGCAACCGGGGCGGGCTGTTCAAACACCTCATTGCTGTCAGATACGGCCGTTGCAGCATCCTGCTCCGGGTATTCTTCCTCATCGGCCTCAATGTCTGCCACAGTGCCGTCCTGAGATTTCTCTTTACGTTTGACTCCGCGCTTCAGACCCTCGGCACCTTCACGGATTACCTGTATGGTCCGACGTGTAAGATAGACGCAGTACAGGAGCATGGTAAGCAGAAGGACAAGTATCAGTCCGGGAACTCCTATGTAACCTTTGAGGGTGTTTGTCAGATTCATTCCGTGACAACCGCCGGGAATGATGAATGAGTTCTGCATGACGGGTGCGAGCACAAGTTGCAGGAATACCGAGCACCAGAGCATCAGGAAAGCGCAACTTACGAACCAACGGAATAGTTTGAAATGGGTAATATGGGTAAGGTTCAGGCCGCATACTATCAGAAAGACGGGTATGAGAACGGAGGAGAAGCCGAACCATCCGTTCACAATCGATTCGGATACCCGTGCGCCAAGCAGACCGGTGCTGTTCTCAATCTCCTGGGCACCGCTCAATATGGCACTCTGGTCGGTGCCTCCGGTAAACAGGAACGAAATGTAGGCTATTATGAAGAAAATGGCCAGTATAGCCAATATCGCACCGCTTACGAACTGGAAAGTCTCGTTGCGGAACGTATCTGAAATAGTGCTGAGATTGAACTTTATCTCAGGCTTTTGTGTCCCTGTGCGGGTTTTTGTATCTTTCTTTTTGAGTCCCATGCTAATACTTGCATTTAAGGTGACAAAGTTAATAATAAAAGAGCAAAAAGGGTGGGTTATAGCGGAAAAAGGAGTAATTTCGCGACTGAAAACCTGAGTTTATGGAATCATCAGCGGCGTTTGACAAAAATACGGTCGAGTTCGTGACGGTGGCTGCCGAGTACTGCGCCTTTCTGGAACAGCTCTTTGACAAGGAGCCGGAGAGAGTTCTGGATGTACTCTGCAAACTACTGCCTTTGGTATACCTTAAGGCAACTATGCTTCCTGCTGTGGAGAGTGAGGGACTGTACATGGAGGAATCCGTTACCGAAGCCGATTATGATGAGATACGTGCCCAGTTGGCACAAAAGCTCGGTGAATACGATGATTACCTTGAGGTTTTTGTGGAGGATATGAAATACAGCGATACTCCTGTAATCAAGTATATATCGGAGGACCTGGCGGATATATATCAGGCTCTGCGAAACTTTGTGCAGTCATACCGGAGCGGTCTGGAAGAGGTTATGACCGAGGCTGTGGCTGTTTGCGCCGAGGGGTTCCGCTCTTATTGGGGTCAGACGTTGGCCAACACGCTTCGTGCCGTTCATAATGTCCGTTATCAGGATGTCTTCGGTTCGGACGATTCTTATGATGAAACCTCACTTTATGATTGAACTGCCTAACAAGATAGACAAGAAAGACCTGGTTGACAAACCTAAAGTGGTGTTTGACGGCATCATAGAGGAGGTTGATACCGAGGAGAAGGCTCAAAAAGCCATCGGTGTGTTGTCAAAGGAGACCGTTGTAGGTTTTGATACAGAGACCAGACCGTCGTTTACCAAAGGTGTGGCGCACAAGATAGCCCTGCTTCAACTCTCTACAGACAGGTACTGTTATCTGATAAGACTCAATAAGATAGGTATACCGGACTGTGTGGCTGATTTTCTATGTAATCCTAATATAAAGAAGATAGGCATATCCATAAAGGATGATTTCCATTCATTGTCCAGCCGCCGTGATCTGAAACCTGCCGGCTTTGTGGAGCTGCAGGATTTGTGCGGTGAAATGGGGATTGAGGAGAAGGGACTTCAGAAATTGTACGGTCTTCTTTTCAATGAGCGCATATCAAAGAACCAGCAGTTGAGCAACTGGGAGATAGACAGTCTGACTGAGGGACAACGCCAGTATGCTGCAGTTGATGCATGGGCGTGCCTGAAAATTTACCGCTTTATACTGGAACTCAAAAAGACAGGCCAATATACAATTATCAGAAAGGATGCAGAAGAGTGTAGTACTGAAGAGAGGTAAGGAGGAATCGCTCTTGCGTTTCCATCCGTGGATATTCTCGGGTGCCATTGCCGATATCAAAGGTTCTCCGGACGAGGGCGATATCGTAGATGTCTATACCCATGAGGGCAAATGGATTGCCGTGGGTCATATTCAGGTGGGAAGCATTGCAGTGCGCGTGCTCTCTTTCAAACAGGAAAAGATTGATGCTGATTTCTGGTTAAGGCGTCTTGAAGTGGCGTTTGAGTTGCGCCGTTCACTGGGGCTTACAGACCGTAAGGACCATAATATATATCGTCTTGTCCATGGCGAAGGTGACAACCTGCCAGGTCTGGTGATTGATGTCTACGGACATACGGCAGTGCTTCAGGCCCATTCCGTGGGTATGCACTGCAATAGGATGGATATAGCTCAGGCGCTTATGCGCGTCATGGGTACCCGAATTAACGGCATATACTACAAATCCGAAACCACGCTTCCGTTCAAGGCCGATTTAGACCGCGGAAACGGTTATATAATAGGTGGACCTACCGATGATGTCCCTCTGGAATACGGGATGAAGATGCCTGTGGATTGGATAAGCGGCCAGAAAACAGGCCTTTTCATAGACCAGCGTGAGAACCGTGCATTGCTGGAACGTTACTCCAATGGCCGTTCCGTACTTAATATGTTCTGCTATACTGGAGGTTTCTCCCTGGCAGCCTTGAGGGGTGGGGCTAAACTTGTGCACTCGGTTGACAGCTCTGCCCGCGCCATTGAACTTACCGTAGGCGGTGTTGAGGATAATTTTCCTGGTGACAATAGACATGCAGCCTATGCTGAGGATGCATTCAAGTATCTGGAAAGGATGGACCCTGTCTATGACCTTATAATATTGGATCCGCCGGCTTTTGCCAAGCATAAGGATGCTCTCAAGCATGCTCTGATAGGGTATAGACGTCTCAATCAGAAGGCGATGGAGAAAATCCGTCCGGGTGGAATACTGTTTACCTTTTCATGCTCACAGGTGGTTTCCAAAGACCAGTTCCGCATGGCAGTGTTCACCGCAGCAGCCCAGGCTGGCCGTAGTGTGAAGATTCTTTATCAGCTTCACCAGCCCGCAGATCATCCTATCAATATATTTCATCC
Organism: Bacteroidaceae bacterium; assembly: GCA_045534785.1. Lineage (GTDB taxonomy): Bacteria > Bacteroidota > Bacteroidia > Bacteroidales > Bacteroidaceae > Colenecus. The sequence goes on from JAZSKJ010000008.1 coordinate 28,921, forward strand.
CGAGGGGGAATATCTGAAGGGGCTTGTCCTATCGGTTGAATAATGTGAAATATTGTTAAATGTGGAGATTTTTATTCTGAATAAGAGTTGTATATAAATTAAAGACATATCTTTGCTACGTGTTTTTCATGGTATTAGATTTAATTTGAAAACGAGTTGTCGGGATGACAACTCGTTTTCTGCTTTTGGCGGATTATCCGCCAAAAGCAGAAACTAGTGTTTAAATACCATTTTTCCTTATCTTTGTGGTTGTATGAGTGAGAAGAGGAAGATAGAACTTGTAGTGGGTGAGATCCTGAACCGTAAACCGTCCGATCTGGCGCTGATTGCATTGCTCAAGGAGAAGGATGGTAAGGGCGAGGGGTTGCGTTGCCTTCCTGTGTTGGTCGGGCCGCTGGAGGCGCAGGCCATCATAGTGAGCCTGTTTCGTCACCGTATCCCGCATCCGGGTATCTATGAACTTTATCTGAATACCCTAAAACAGTTTGACGGTAATCTGACAGAGGTGGATATATACAGGATAAGCGGTGGTATTTTCTATTCCCATCTGTTCATTGAGCGTGACGGAAATACCTCTTTCATTACATGTCGTACATCGGATGCCATAGCACTGGCGGTACGCAACAATACACCTATTTATATTGAAGAGGATCTGCTGGAGCGCAACTGCGTGCGCCTGCAATCCGACGGTGCATATTCATTGCCTATCACCACGGCCAGTACCAAGGTGCTCAAGGAGGCAATGGAGCAGGCTATCGCTACCGAGAATTATGAGTTTGCCGCACGTCTGCGTGATGAGATTAACAGTCGCGGACAGGCCGATGAATCTGATATGGACTTAATTTGACATCATATGTGGCTATTCTATGCTCCCGATATACAGGATGACATGCAACTTCCGGAGGAGGAGGCCGGACACTGTATACGCGTACTCCGCATGAAAGAGGGAGACCAAATCCGTCTGACCGATGGAAAGGGCTGTTTTTATGATGCGGTTATCAGTGCCGTGTCGGGCAAACGCTGCTTTGTACATATTGAAAATAAGGTGGAACAGGAGCCGCTTTGGAGCGGGCATCTGCATGTTGCCGTTGCTCCCACCAAACTTATGGACCGCAACGAATGGTTTGTAGAAAAGACTGTGGAGATAGGTGTGGATGAGATTACTTTTCTAAAGACCGATCACTCAGAACGTGACGTCATAAAGATGGACCGTATTGAAAAGATTGCAGTATCTGCAATGAAACAGTCGCAGAAAGCCACATTGCCTATACTGAACGGAATGACACCTTTACGCAGTTTCATTGAACGCGGTTTTGACGGGGATAAGTTCATAGCTCACTGTGAACCGGGCAGTAAGGTGCTGTTGCAGGATGCGGTAGTGGCCGGGCATAATTCATTGGTGCTTATCGGCCCGGAGGGTGATTTCAGCCCCGAGGAGATAAATATGGCACTTAAGGCCGGCTTTAAGCCTATATCTCTCGGTCCGTCACGTCTGCGTACGGAGACTGCGGCACTCGTGGCGGTACATATTATGAATCTGGCAGGACAGAGCAGGGAATGAGATACTTTATATATCTTGAATTTGACGGTAGCGCGTACAGCGGATGGCAGATCCAGCCGCACTCCCCGTCGGTGCAGCAGACTCTGGAGGAGGCTCTGGCTCTGTTCCTGCGCCAAAACGTGAGCGTGACAGGTGCCGGACGTACGGATGCCGGAGTTCATGCATCCCGGATGGTGGCGCATTTTGACCTGGATGAACCCGGTGACTGTGGCTGGATGCTTAATAAACTGAACGGCATATTGCCTCCGGATATAGCTGTACATAAGATAGTTCCCGTCAAGCCGGAAGCTCATGCCCGTTTTGACGCCACTGCAAGGACTTACAAGTATTATGTAACATTGAATAAGAGCGCATTCCACCGCAACTATTCCTGGTTCCTTCCGAATGAGCCTGATTTTGATCTTATGAACCGGGCGGCGCAATTGCTGGTTGATACGGTGGATTTTACAAGTTTCAGCAAACTGCATACAGATACCAAAACCAATGACTGTCATGTTAGCGAGGCTTTGTGGACGCCATTGAATGACGGCAGATGGGTGTTTACCATAACTGCAGACCGTTTCCTCAGGAATATGGTCCGCGCTGTCGTGGGTACCCTGATGGAAGTGGGACGCCATAAACTGACCATAGACGGATTCCGTAAGATAATTGAGAATAAGGACAGGTGCAGTGCCGGTGATTCGGCTCCGGCACAGGGGCTGTTCCTATATAAGATAGTTTACCCTGATAATCTGTTTTACATATGATTAAGAGAGTATTGGCCGTTCTGGCTGTAGGTATAATGACCGCAGGTTCTGTGAGTGCTGAAGATCTACGAACCTTGTTTGTCAACATGCCAGATTCTATCCTGCCTACGCTTACCAAAAGCGAGCGTATGGATTTTCTGGACTATATGGACAGCGGCATGAAGGCCCGCGTACGGAATAAACTGGGTGGTGAGAGTGAAATGACTGCTCTGTCTGACCGGTCTCTGACCGTAAGGACCTCACGGTCGGGCCGCATGGAGATTGCGGTTTTTCCGTTTAGGAACGGAAAGAACCTTATATGCATAATTAAGACTGTTACGGCGCGATACGATGATTCTCGCATTACATTTTACAACGAGGATTGGACGCCTGTAGACAGCAAGAACCTTATAGAACTCCCTCGGCTTGACGATTATCTTACAAAAAATGCATTGAAACGTGATTCGCTTGATATACTCAGGAAACTGTCATTGCTCAGGCTTCAGTCTTCTACGGCCGTTGACGGTGGTTTGGAGTTCCGTTACACCTCATTGGACTATATCGGTGAGGATGCTGACCGTTTCAGGTCATGGTTCAAATCGGACCCCATAGTCTATGTCTGGAACGGAAAGCGTTTCAAACGCAAATAAAATGATACAATTGGGGACAGACCCCTTTTGTACTGTTTTGCGTGTTTTATGAAAAAAGAAAGGCTCGGATTGTTGTCCGAACCTTTTATTTTGAAAACAGTACAAAAGGGGTCTGTCCCCAATTGTATCATTTGCCACCGCGGCTCTTTGCGTAGCGGCTCATGAACTTGTCCACGCGTCCGGCGGTATCGACCAGCTTTGACTTGCCGGTGAAGAACGGGTGAGAAGTGTTAGAGATTTCAATCTTGATCAGGGGATAGGTCTGACCTTCAAATTCGATTGTCTCCTTGGTGGCGCAGGTTGAGCGTGACAGGAAGCAATCACCGTTTGACATGTCCTTGAATACTACAGGACGATAGTTCTCGGGATGAATACCTTTTTTCATAACTTATTTTGTTTTTAATTACTCCATTTATGGCCAACCGGAATATAGGCGGGCATCTCATTATGGGGGTTTCAGCGCGCAAAGGTAGTGTTATTTGTTTAAATGACCAAATGTTCCCGTTTGTTTTTTGCTCCCGTTAATTCGGGCTGTTATTGTAATGTGATGTTTGCAGTTGGGGTGATAACTGATTAAACTTTGTGAAAGTTGATAACTTTCCGCCTCTTACATTTTTAATTGGTGATTAAAGAATGTAATTTTGTGTCCGGTTTTTGAATAGAGAGTTTATTAATCACAAAAAATACATCAAATCTATGGTAAACTACAAAAATCTGGGTCTTGTTAACACCCGCGCAATGTTTGCCGCAGCCGTCAAGGGCGGTTATGCAATTCCGGCATTCAATTTCAACACTATGGAGCAGATGCAGGCTATCGTTATGGCTGCAGTCGAGACCAAGTCACCGGTTATCATGCAGGTATCAAAGGGTGCCCGCAACTATGCAAACGCTACTATCCTGCGTTACATGGCTGAGGGTGCAGTAGCCTATGCCAAGGAGCTGGGTTGCGCTCATCCCGAAATTGTGCTTCACCTTGATCACGGTGATTCTTTCGAGCTCTGCAAGGACTGCATCGACATGGGTTTCTCATCAGTTATGATTGACGGCTCATCCCTTCCTTATGAGGAGAATATCGCTCTTGCCAAGAAGGTTGTTGACTATGCTCACAAGTATGATGTAACAGTTGAGGCCGAACTGGGCGTTCTGGCAGGTGTTGAGGATGAGGTTTCTTCAGCAGAGTCTCACTACACCAAGCCCGAGGAGGTTATCGATTTCGCTACCCGCACCGGTTGCGATTCATTGGCTATCTCAATAGGTACATCTCACGGCGCACACAAGTTCACTCCCGAGCAGTGCACACTTGTAAACGGCGTTCTGGTTCCGCCTCCATTGGCATTCGACGTTCTGGCCGAGATTGAGAAGAAACTTCCCGGATTCCCCATCGTATTGCACGGATCTTCATCAGTTCCCATGGATGAGGTCAACACCATCAATAAGTACGGCGGTAAGCTTGAGGCTGCCATCGGTATTCCCGAGGAGCAGCTCCGTAAGGCTGCCAAGAGCGCTGTATGCAAGATCAACATCGACTCTGACTCACGTCTGGCCATGACAGCTGCCATCCGTAAGCACCTGGCTGAGCACCCCGGAGACTTTGATCCCCGTCAGTATCTCAAGCCCGCTCGCGAGAACATGAAGAAGATGTACATCCACAAGATCGTGGAGGTACTCGGTTCAGACGGCAAGCTCCTGCAGCAGTAAGACTCACCATAAACACACATATTAACGGTAATGGAGAGGACAAGACGGTCCCCTCCATTATTTTTTATTAATAAAAAGGCGGCAGAAAACATTGTAATCCCGAAAAATCATTAAGTTTGTAAACTTATTAGGTTGTGTGTATGAAATTACGTTCATTGTCTGTCCTCCCTGTTCTGGCAGTTCTTATACTGGCATCATGTTCGGGGAATGAATACAAGACTATCGAAAACGGCGTTGTGGTCAACGTTAGGGAACCCGTTGAGGGTGGCCCGCTAAAGGTTCGTTTGACCGTGATGTCTGACCGTATCATACGTGTAACCGCCACTCCAGATAAAACCTTCCGAGACCGAAACAGTCTTATAATCTTGCCGGATGCCGCAAAGAATGCCGGTTTTTCGGTACGTAACAGCAGAGATGAGGTTGAACTTATGACCGCCGGGTTGAGTGCTTTCGTCAATAAGACCGATGGAAGAGTCCGTTTTGCCGATGCCGGCGGAAATGCAATCATAAATGAGACTGAGCCTGCCAGGTTTACACCTATAACAGTGGATGAGACTCATGGCTACAGCACCGTGAATCGCTTTGAGACACAGGACGATGAAGGGCTTTACGGTTTGGGACAGCATCAGTCTGACCAATGGAACTACAAAGGGCAGAATGAGGAGCTCTATCAGTACAACACCAAGATCAGCATACCGTTCGTGATATCGTCTCGAGGGTACGGTATACTTTGGGACTCATACTCACAAGGAAGATTCGGCAATACCGAACCGTATAAACAACTGAACCGTCTTTTTAAACTGTATGACAAAGACGGAAATCCAGGTAGTCTTACGGGTACATATTCTGCCGGCATGCGTGGACGCACCCAGACCAGGAATGAGGATTCCATCTATTATGTGGATTCGGAGACGGTTAAGAATCTGCCCCGTTTGGGACAATCCGTTGTTTACGAGGGAGCACTTGAGGCACCGGAATCAGGTATATACAGTTTTATACTCTATTATGCCGGCTACATACGTGTATTCCTGGGCGGCGAAGAGGTAGTAAAGGAACGTTGGCGCACGGCCTGGAACCCCAATTCATATAAGTTCAGTTTTGAAATGAAACAGGGACAGAAGTATAACCTGCGCATTGAGTGGCGTCCTGACGGCGGTACATCGTATTGCGGATTGAGAGCTTATGCTCCTGTGAGCAGGCAGGAAGCGGATAAACTGACTATGTGGAATGAGATGGTGCAGGAGTCTGACTATTATTTCATATCAGCCGAAGACATGGACGGCGTGATAGGAGGGTTGCACAAACTGGTAGGAAGTCCCACTATGATTCCCAAGTGGGCTATGGGATTCTGGCAGAGCCGTGAGCATTACCGTACCCAGAATGAGGTGGTTCAGACTGTAATGGAGTTCCGCCGACGCGGAATAGGTTTGGACAATATTGTCCAGGACTGGAACTACTGGGAAGAGGATTCATGGGGCTCACATGAATTTGATAAGTCTCGCTATCCCGATCCCAAAGGTATGGTAGACCGCGTTCATGACATGAATGCCCATCTGATGATTTCCGTGTGGCCCAAGTTCTATGCTTCTACCGAACATTTCAGGGAATTTGATTCTCAGGGATGGATGTACAGACGCGCTGTTGAGGACAGCATCCGTGATTGGGTGGGGCCGGGTTACATAGGTTCATTCTACGATGCATATTCGGCCGGAGCGCGGGAACTGTTCTGGAACCAGCTAAAGGACCATCTGTACGGATACGGAATAGATGCCTGGTGGATGGATGCCAGTGAACCCAACATACGCGACTGCGTCCCTATGGATTATTGGAAAGCGTTGTGCGGACCTACAGCTCTTGGCTCATCTACGGAATATCTCATGGCATACTCCCTAATGAACGCACAGGCAATCTATGAGGGACTTATGAAAGAAGATTCCGGCGAACGTGTATTCCAACTTACACGCTCCGGATTTGCGGGATTGCAACGCTACTCCACTGCATCCTGGAGTGGTGATATAGGTACACGTTGGGAGGATATGCGTTCTCAGATAACAGCCGGAATGAACTATTCACTATGTGGAAATCCGTACTGGACAATGGATATCGGTGGATTCTGCGTGGAGAACCGTTATGCCAATGCACAGCGCTTTTATGACCGCTCACATGTGGAGAATGCAGATCTTAAGGAGTGGCGGGAACTGCAGGCGCGCTGGTATCAGTTCGGTACGTTCTGTCCTCTGTACCGCGCACATGGACAGTTCCCTCTACGTGAGGTGTGGAATATAGCTCCGGCCGATCATCCGGCATACAAATCAATAGTATTCTACAATAGGATGCGGTACAGGCTGATGCCTTATATCTATTCACTTGTAGGTCATGCCCGGCTTTACGACAATATCATGATGCGTGGATTGGTAATGGATTATAATGATGATCCTGTAGCAAGGAATGTATCTGATCAGTATATGTTCGGACCATCTCTGATGGTTTGTCCGGTTTATGAATATGGAGCAACTTCAAGGGATGTCTATCTTCCTGAGGGTAGTTACTGGTATGACTATTACACCGATTCTGTGTTTGCCGGCGGCCAGACAATCTCTGCCGATGCTCCATACGAGCGTATCCCGTTGTTTGTTCCTTCGGGGGCTATCCTGATTTCGGGCCCGGATGTTAACTATGTGGATGAACGCCCTGCAGACGAACTAACGCTTGACCTTTATGCCGGAAGTGACGGGGAGTTCCTGCTCTACGAGGATGACGGAATTACAGACTCATATCTGGATGACAAATACTCTGTAATACCGGTCTCCTTTGTGGAGGACCAGAATGGTTGTGTCATTACCTTTGACAAGCGTCAGGGTGAGTTTGACGGAATGATACACAAAAGAAAACTCAATATACGCTATCATATGCCCGACACCGTCATTCAAGTAGGTGTGGATTATACAGGCAGGCGTATTGACTATGCGTTGGGAATCCGATAATTACTATAATATTACATTAAGCTATGAAGAAGTATCTGTTAGGTTATGACATAGGCAGCTCTTCAGTGAAGGCCAGCCTGGTGTCGATTGAGACAGGAAAGAGTGTTGCATCTGCTTTCTACCCCGACTCGGAGGCCCCCATTAAGGCTCTCAATCCGGGATGGGCAGAGCAGGAACCCGATGACTGGTGGACATATCTCAAGAATGTAACAGCCAAGGTTATGCAGATGTCAGGTGCCAAGGGCAATGACATTGAGGCTATAGGTATCTCATATCAGATGCACGGCCTGGTATGCGTGGATAAGGCCGGCAAGGCTTTACGTCCTGCCATAATATGGTGCGACTCACGTGCTGTTCCTTATGGTGACAAGGCTTTCCGTGAGATAGGTAAGGGCCAGTGCCTGACGAATCTGCTCAATTCACCGGGTAATTTCACTGCTGCCAAGCTGGCATGGGTAAAGGAAAACGAACCCAAACTGTATGAGAAGATTGACAAGATAATGCTGCCCGGCGATTATATTGCAATGCGTCTTACCGGCACTACATGCACCACAGTGTCTGGCCTTTCGGAGGGTATGATGTGGAACTTCAAGGAGAATGATGTGGCCGATTTCCTGTTGGATTATTACGGATTCAGCCGCACTCTGATTCCCGAGATCAGACCTACTTTCTCAGAACAGGGACGTGTATCGGTTGCAGCAGCTAAGGAACTCGGACTAGAGGTTGGCATTCCTGTTACTTACCGCGCAGGTGACCAGCCCAACAATGCTCTGTCGCTGAACGTATTCGAGCCGGGCGAGATTGCCGCAACCGCCGGCACATCGGGCGTGGTATATGGCGTAAACGGTGCCGTTAACTTTGATCCACAGTCAAGGGTGAACACATTCGCTCACGTCAACCACACCAACAAGCAGACTCGTCTTGGTGTACTGCTTTGTATTAACGGAACCGGTATACTGAATGCATGGACCCGTCGTAACATCATGCTTGAGGGCCTTTCGTACGGTGACATGAACAAGATAGCTTCAAGTATTCCTGTAGGTTCGGACGGCGTATCAGTACTTCCGTTCGGAAACGGTGCAGAGCGTGTGCTGGGCAACCGTAACGTAGGCTGCAGCATCCACGGCTTTAACTTTAACATACATAACCGCAATCATCTGGCCCGTGCCGTCCAGGAGGGTATAGTATTCTCATTCAAGTATGGTATGGACGTTATGGTTGAGATGGGCATGGAGATTTCAAAGATACATGCAGGCAATGCCAACATGTTCCTGAATCCCGTATTCCGCGAGACACTAGCCGGTATCACGGGTGCTACTATCGAATTATACGATACGGACGGTTCGGTAGGTGCCGCCAAGGGTGCAGGTATGGGTGCAGGTGTCTATAAGGATCACAATGAGGCATTCTCTACATTGGAGAAGATCAACGTGATAGAGCCGGATAAGAAGCTCATACCGCAGTATGAGGAGGCATACGCACGCTGGAAGCGTATACTTACAATGTACATGAATGAATTTTGAAAAATAGCTGCTGAAAAGTTGATTATTTGAATTATAAGCGTAACTTTGCCTTTCGCGCAAGGAAAGGCGTGATTTAGAGTATTTATTCACACTTTATTAATAAAAAAACAATTATGGCAAAAGAGTATTTTCCCGGTTTGAAGAAAGTCAAATTTGAGGGTAAGGACAGCAAGAATCCGTTTGCTTTCCATTACTATGATGAGAACAAGGTTATCATGGGCAAGACCATGAAGGATTGGCTGCGCTTTGCAATGGCATGGTGGCACACACTTTGCGCAGAGGGTGCTGATCAGTTCGGTGGTGGCACAAAGTCATTCCCCTGGATGGCCGATGATGCTCTTCAGACCGCTAAGAACAAGGTTGATGCAGGCTTTGAGCTGATGCAGAAACTGAGTATCCCTTATTTCTGCTTCCACGATGTTGACCTGATTTCAGAGGGTAAGAACGTAGCAGAGTATGAGGCTAACATGAAGGCTATCGTTGCTTACATTAAGGAGAAGCAGAAAGAGACCGGTGCCAAGCTGCTTTGGTCAACCGCCAACGTGTTCGGTAACAAGCGTTACATGAACGGTGCTTCAACCAATCCTGACTTTGACGTTGTAGCACGCGCTATCGTTCAAATCAAGAACGCTATCGATGCAGGTATTGAGCTGGGTGCTGAGAACTATGTATTCTGGGGCGGTCGTGAGGGTTATATGAGCCTTCTCAATACAGATCAGAAGCGTGAGAAAGAGCACATGGCTACCATGCTCGGCATGGCCCGTGACTATGCACGCAGCAAGGGCTTCAAGGGTACATTCCTGATCGAGCCTAAACCATGCGAGCCTTCAAAGCACCAGTATGATGTTGACACCGAGACCGTTATCGGTTTCCTCAAGGCTCACGGCCTGGATAAGGACTTCAAGGTAAACATTGAGGTTAACCACGCTACTTTGGCCGGTCACACATTTGAGCATGAGCTGGCTTGCGCAGTTGACGCCGGTATGCTGGGTTCAATCGATGCTAACCGCGGTGACTACCAGAACGGTTGGGATACTGACCAGTTCCCCATTGACAACTACGAGCTCACTCAGGCTTGGATGGAGATTATCCGTAACGGTGGTCTGGGCACAGGTGGCACCAACTTCGATGCTAAGACTCGTCGTAACTCAACCGATCTTGAGGACATCGCTATCGCTCACATCAGCGGTATGGATGCTATGGCCCGTGCTCTTGAGTCAGCTGCCAAGCTGCTTGAGGAGTCACCTTACTGCCAGATGAAGAAGGAGCGTTACGCTTCATTCGACAGCGGTATGGGTAAGAAGTTCGAGGAGGGCAAGATGACCTTCGAGGAGGCTTACGAGTACGGCAAGAAGGTAGACGAGCCCAAGCAGACCAGCGGCAAGCAGGAACTGTACGAGGCTATCGTTGCCATGTACGCTTAATTCCAATTGAGAATTCAGAATTGAGAATAAAAGGCCTTGCGGATACGCAAGGCCTTTTTTATGCAAATACGTTTGTCTCAATTCTCAATTCTCAATTATAGCTTGTAGTAGGAAGCAAGGATGCGGTCAAACCACCAGGAGGGTATAATCCTTTTGAGCAGTACTGAGGCTTTCTGTACGGGAGTGGCTATGATATAGCGGTTGCGGGGATGCTTTTTCAATATTATGCGATTGATGCGGCGGGCAAGGCGCTCGGGTTTTAGACCGGTCTTCTCGTCTTTTTCGATGCTCTGCATTGATTCGGAATAGCTGGGGTAGGCGGCCATAGCTTCTGTGTTGCACACCTTATTGCGGCTTGCGGTGAAGCCTGTGAAGAAATCGCCTGGGTTGATGACGGTAACGTTTATGTTGAACTGGCGTAGTTCCAGGCGCAGGGACTCGCAGTAGCCTTCTATGGCAAACTTGCTGGCTGAGTACATTCCCTGATATGGCAGGCCCATCAGTCCGCCTATTGAACTGATGCAGATTATCTGCCCGTGATGCTGATTGCGCATGATGGGTACTACCAGATTGATGAGTCTGACCATACCCATGAAATTGACATCCATCTGTAGCTTTGCATTCTCGATTGATGTAAACTCAAGCGGGCCGCCTATGCCAATACCCGCATTGCTTATCAGTGTATCTATGCTGCCTTCAATTTCAATTACACGGTTGACGGCAACCTTAAGGGATTCGGCGTCCTGAACATCGGCTTTAAGGTATGTAACGCCTGGAATCCTGTCGGAATCTTTTCGATGGGTTCCATAGACCTTATGGCCTTTCTGTGCCAGCTTTTGGGCCATTGCACGGCCAAATCCCGATGTTATGCCGGTGATGAGGATAACCATTTCAATTGTCTATGGTTATGTTCATATGAGGGTACTCGAAGGTGAATCCCTGTTTGGGCAGTTCTGTAAACAACGTCTTGTTCAGGTCAAACTTAACCTGCCAGTAGTCTGAAGAATTGACCCATACGCGTGCCAGGAAAGTTACAGTACTGTCATTCATGGAACTGATGACTGACATCGGATCAGATGCTCCTTCGGTCTTGGAGTCAAGGACACGCTGGTCTGAGCTCAGGATTGAGAGTATTGCAGCGATGCATTTGTCCGCATCGGTTTTATATGCCATATTCAGCTCTATGTCCAGACGACGGATAGGCTTGGCTGAGTAGTTGTCTATATTGCCGTTGGATAGTGCTCCGTTGGGAATAATAATCTCGCGGTTATCGGGAGTGACTATCTTGGTGTTTACTATCGAAACCTCCCTTACGGTTCCTGAATAACCTTGGGCATTGATGAAATCACCAGCCTTGAACGGCTTGAAAATCAGAATCATAAGTCCACCGGCAAAGTTAGAGACCGTTCCGCTCAATGCCATACCGATTGCCATTCCGCCTGCAGCCAGAAGTGCGGCAAGGGAAGTGGTGTTTATACCCAATGTGCCGATTGTGATTATAATGAGCAGAACCGTCAGCGTGATTGACACCAGTGAGGTAATGAATGTTGCAAGGGTAGTCTCGGTATTGCGCTTTACAAACGCCTTGCCTAGCCAAATCTTGACTTTCCTGATTATCCATGCACCTACTATGTAAATGACTATTGCCGCCAATAACTTGAGCCCGAAATCAATGGCACTCTGAAGAAGGTCCTGAAGGAATGTGTTTGGGTCATCCTTAACTTGTGTTATGATGTCGCTTGTGACAGCCTTGATCGAGTCATTCACGTTGATTACCTCGGCAGGTTCAACCGGAATGGATTGGAGGAATATCATATCTGTATATTTTTATGTGTCGTAAAAATAATGATAATTCCCGATAAATGGCTATTTTTGGCAATATATGAAAAAGTATTGTCTGTTATTATCCATTATGTTTGCTGTTGCCGGTTGTGCAGGTAACGATGTAAACAATAGCCTTAAATCAATCGAGAAGTCATTGTTTGTGAATCCGGTCGAAGCCGGAATCCGTCTTGACAGTATAGATTCTGCAAGCCTGAAAGGTAAGAAACAGGCTCTGTATGCAATTCTGCGAACACAGACAGATTACATGTCCGGTAAGATGATAGAATCAGATTCCCTGGCCCGCATTGCTACGGATTACTATGGCTGGCGCACCAAAGGATATCGTCAGGCTATGAGCTGGTACTCGCTGGGTTGTGCATATTCACGTATGAATAAGGACCCGGAGGCCATATATGCGCTTCTCAAAGCAAAGGAACTCTTTACCGATACACTGTCAACGGAATATGTATCCACATTGGACCTGCTTGCCCGCCATTATAATAACCGTGGCCTTTTTGATGATGCCATAAGTACATATGAGGTATGCAGGAGGCTGTATGTTCTAAAGCATAGCAATCAGTTGATAGCATTGGCCGATTTCAACATCGCGACAGCATATTTCGGTAAGAAAGATTATAGCAGAGCACGGTCAATGTTTGAAAAACTGATTTATGACAGCAACCTCAGTTCGTCCAACAGGAACTCATGCTATCTCTATCTTGCACATATTGAGAACGGACTTCACGGCAAGGATTCAGGTGAAAAGGAACTTGAGCTTGTGGAGAGGTATCTCTCCGGGTGCACGACTGAGAAATCCAGAGTCCCGGGATACGCCATGAAGGGAATAGCGCTCTATTATCTGCATGAGAATGATTCGGCTTTTGTCTATCTGGAGAAAGCACACAGGCTGTCGGACAATTTGAGTACCAAGATTCTTGCAATCAAAGGACTGGAGTGGGTGGCCACCCAAATGAAGCAGTATCAGGCAGCCTGGAACGCAGAGATTCTGAACAAACAGTACCAGGAGGAACAGAACCGGATGTCAAACCAGTCAGAGATTACACAGATCCAGCTTCAGCATAATGATGAGATACAGAATCAGCGTTTCCGTTCAAAGGTATCAAGGGTAATACTTGTGAGCATAAGCCTTATCATACTTATCATAGCGGTACTGATCATTTACAGCATCCAGCGTGACCGCAAGAGAGAGGCTTATTACCTTGGTAAGTACGAGGAGATGGTCAAGAAAAAGATGGAGGAGAAGGCAAGTGCCCAAGGAAACCGTCTTGCAGAGGCGTGTGAAGCTTTCCGTACCGGTATCGCTTTCAATCTTGTAAATGATGTGGCGCTGCAGAAACGTTCATTCAAACAGGAGGAGAGGGATGTGGTCATACATGATGTCAATCTCTATTTCGCAAATCCCATAGCCGCCCTGCGTGAAGAGGCCGGTAAATTAGGCCAACAGGACATTAACCTGATATTCTGCACATTGGTGGGCTTTGATCAGGAGCTGATTGCCGATATCATGTGTACTTCCCGTTCCAATATGCGCAGCATTAAGTCACGTCTGAAATCCAAGATTTCGGCCGAAACCTTCTCGCTCTATTTTAAGGATTGATATTTCGGCTAACTGCCCATTTGGTGTTATTTTACCAGGGAGATTGCTCCGAATACGCCCAAGCTGGCTGCCAGCATTATTGCGGCGGCGAGCAGCAGACCAAGCAGTATGTAGAGGATACTTTTCCTGAAATCCAAGTCAAGCAGGCTGGCTGCCAATGTTCCTGTCCACGCACCTGTACCAGGGAGCGGAATTCCCACGAAAAGCAACAGAGCTACATAAAGTCCCATTCCGGCCTTCTCCTCAAGTTTGCGTCCGCCTTTTTCACCCTTTTCCAGACACCAGCGGCAGAAACCGCCAATCAGTTTGCGGTCCTTTCCCCATTCCAGTATCTTACGTGCAAAAAGAAATATGAACGGAACCGGAAGCATATTACCTACCATAGCCACTATTATTGAGGGTACAATTGGTAATTCCACACCTACGGCATAGGGGATGGCGCCGCGAAGTTCAATGAGCGGAACCATGGAAATAAGAAAAACTATAAGGTATTTTTTCATATGTTCTTGGGAAGGATCTTTTCGGACAGTTTCAGCAAGTCTTCATCTTCAGGGTCCAGTGCCAGTCCCTGGTAAAGAAAAGAACAGGCACGTTCGGTGTTTCCTGTATTGTATGCGCTGTCGGCCAGATAATAGTATAGTTCAACAAACATCTCCTGCGGTACATCAGTGTCAAGCATGAGCATGGCCAGAGTGTCCATAAAATGGTCATATGCCAGGTCAAACTGCTCCATCTCATACAGACATCGTCCACAATAGTAGAGCAGGGTATATGAAGTCTTGTCATCGGCCAGAAGCTCCTTGTAGATTGTATATGAGTCTTCCCAGTTTTCCATGCTGAACAGACAACTGGCTTTCATCATGCGGGCCGATTTGTTGTCGGGCTCAATCGCTTCTATAAACTCAAAACACTCCTTTGCCTGGGGAAAGTCATTCTTTTCATAGTATATTCTTCCTAACTGCTCCCAGTAATAGATATCGTAGGCAAACTCATCAAGCAGGTGATTATACCACTCGATGGCTGTGTCGGTCTGACCTGTATCAAAATAGAGGTCGGCCTGAAGTTCTATGAAGTTGCGTGAATCGGGTGATAGGAGCAGCGCCATATCCAGCCATTTCTGGCATAGGTCGTAGTTGCGGTTGTCCATATACTTGACGATAATGTCATTGAGCATTCCAGGGTCATCGTCGCTAAGTTGTACCGCCTGTGTAAACAATGCATCAGCCTCATCAATACGGTCAAAAGCCAACTCAATCTCTCCTTTAAGATAGAGCAGTTCCTGGTTGTCAGTGTCATGAATGGACTCTGACAATACCCGTGCCTCGTCCTTGAAGCCCCGGCGAAGCAAGTTGTTTGCCTTTGATATAAGAATGTCTGAGTCTGACGGATGCAGACTCAGACCATACTCTATTACACTGTCAGACTTGTCAAGTTGGCCGTTGATGGAGTAATACTCGGCAATGTTTGCAATATCCATGCTGTCAAAATAGACGGACTCTCCGTCTGACAGCATGTTCTCATACATATCAAGGAGGTCAATGAATTCCTGACTGTCAAAGTATGATGCCGAGTCGTCTTTCATCAGGCTTTGTCTTTTACTTTACTCCATGTATCCTTGAGTGATACGGTGCGGTTAAAGATTAGATGATCAGGAGTTGAATCCTTATCGGTGCAGAAATAGCCTATGCGCTGGAACTGGAAATGGTCCATCGGCTTGGTGTCAGAAAGATACTGTTCCACGTAGCAGTTCTCACGGATTTCAAGAGAATCCGGGTTCTTCATCTCCTTGAGGGCGTCTATTACGTCCATTCCCTCTTCACGCAGGCGGGCCAGTTCATCACGGGGATTCTCCACTTTCCATAAACGGTCATACAGACGGACCTCGGCCTTGATGGCGTGAGCTGCGCTTACCCAGTGGATGGTACCCTTGCATTTGCGGTTGCAGTCTGACTCTCCGGTCTTGGTGTTGGGTAAGTATTCGCAATATACCTCTTCAATGGTGCCGTCAGCGGCTTTCTTGCATCCGGTACATAACACTATGTACGCACTCTTGAGCCTTACCTCGCGTCCCTGACTCAGACGGAAATACTTGGCTGGGGCATCCTCCATGAAGTCTTCACGTTCAATCCATAGTTCACGGCTGAAAGTAATCTTATGTGAACCGGCCTCAGGATCCTCCGGGTTGTTTATGGCATCCAGCTCTTCGGTCTTACCCTCCGGATAGTTGGTCACAATTAGCTTGACCGGGTTGATTACGGCCGATACACGGGTGGCGCGGCGGTTCAGGTCCTCGCGGATGGCAGACTCCATCAGGGCCATGTCATTAAGTGCATCGAACTTGGTATATCCAATGCGCTCCACAAACATTCGGATGGACTCCGGAGTGTAACCGCGACGGCGGTAACCGCATATTGTCGGCATTCGGGGATCATCCCAGCCTGATACCATACCGTTTTGAACCAGAGCCAGAAGGTTACGTTTGCTCAATAGTGTGTAATTGAGGTTGAGCTTATTGAACTCAGTCTGACGCGGACGGTTATCGTCCAGGTCCTGTCCTTTCTTGAGCCAGTCAATGAACAGGTCATAGAGAGGACGGTGAGGTACGAACTCCAACGTGCAGAGAGAGTGGGTTACACCCTCAAAATAGTCACTCTGACCATGTGCAAAATCATACATGGGGTATGCCTTCCACTTGGTGCCGGTGCGGTGATGCGGAGTCTTGACTATGCGGTATATGATGGGGTCTCGGAACAGCATGTTGTTGTGAGCCATGTCAATCTTGGCACGCAATACCATGGAGCCCTCTTCAAGCTCACCGCTGTTCATCTTGTAGAACAGGTCCAGGTTTTCCTGTATGGGGCGGTCGCGGTAAGGGCTGTTGATGCCCGGCTGGGTGGGGGTTCCTTTCTGCGAAAGGATGGTCTCCTGATCCTGCTCGTCAATATAGGCCTTGCCCTCCTTTATAAGGTCAACTGCAAAATCCCACAGCTGCTGGAAATAGTCTGATGCATAGAACTCGTTTGCCCAGTGGAATCCCAGCCACTCTATATCCTCCTTGATGGCATCAACGTACTCGGTATCCTCCTTGGTGGGATTGGTGTCATCAAAACGCAGGTTGCATATACCTCCGTGCTTCTCGGCCATACCGAAATCCAGACATATGGCCTTGGCATGACCTATGTGAAGGTAACCGTTGGGTTCCGGCGGGAAACGGGTCTGTACGCGGCCTCCGTTCTTACCTTGAGCCAGGTCCTTCTCAACCATCTCCTCAATGAAGTTCAGACTCTTTTTCTCACTGTTCTCAACTATACTGTTTTCTGCCATAGTGTATCTGTTTGTTTTTAGATTGCAAAATTACTGTTTTTCGGCAAAAAGCCATGTTAAGTCATCATGGAATGTCGAACTTAAAAGCGATATGAATAGTTTGGTTCCGGTTATCTCATGGTCCTCATTGCCATATGGGATGAACCTGATCTGAGCTTCAGGGTGATGGTCCGAAAACTCCTGGTAGTTGCTGAATGGCACCGTGGTGTCATATTTGGAATGGACAAATACAATCCTGTGCCTGACATTCCACCCTTGGACAAGTGAGTTTCTGACAAGAGCCGTTGCCATATCGTAATACGGATTTCCTTCCTTGACAGGTGGCTGGGCTTCGCCGTTCCAGAAATCCATAAATTCAGGTGTGAACATTCGTGACAGGTCTGCCGAAACATGGAAGTCAGTTCCCAACAGGCTTTTAATGTGGGAGTATTCAGGGAACAGTTCGTGCATCTGCTCCGGAGAGTAGTATGTACCGTCGGATGCAGTCAGTCCGTTAACACAGATTTTATAGAAATTTTCCCTTATCTGATCAGTATTGAGTTCCTTGTCTTCAATCCAATCCATAATACCTGTATCCAGGAATTGTTTGCTCAGATAGTCGCTGACTTTATGCTTATTCATGAGGGAATCAGAGTTGAGCATACCTTTTATAAGAAGAGGGATGACAAGCGGCTCGGGAGTGGTGCCACGCTTGTGACGAGTCTCAACATCGAATGAATGGCCATCGTCCTCAAAGTAGTAACTGATAGTTTGCATAAGGTCATATGGACCGTCTCCGCAGAAACTGCCGGCAAAATGCAACTCCTTGTCCAAAGCATGCTGCTCAATGTACTTATGGGTTGCAAGTGCAACTGCACCTCCCTGTGAGAATCCCATGCTAATGGTTTTCCAGTCTTTTGCAAGCGGTTGGGCATTGTCAAGGCTCTTGTAGAGTTGCAGACCGTATTTTGCAGCATCGGCAACCTGTCGGGCTGTAAGTTCCTGGACAAGATAGGGATGGACACGGTCTCTTGTTATGCCATAGCCTTCATAATCAGGCATGATTACAATACTCTGTCTGAGTTCAGGAATGGAGGCCTGAGTGGGAAATGAGGACATAATCAAGGCGTCTCCGCTCGTAGGACTGCTGTTTACAGAGGTGGGGCACTGCTTGTCGGATGTAATGGTGATATGGCAGCCGATAATAACGGATTTTATGGTTCCCGAACTGTTCTTTTGGGCCGGTTTCCAGGCAACCAGTGCTGCTGAAAGCATGATTTCATTACCGTTCTCATCTACGGAAGGATATGAATATACGCATTGGATGGCTCCGTTATCAGAGATACTCAGTATCTGGTATTCGGGTTCTTGAATGATAATCCCGTCATCCTGCTGGTCCTGACATGAAATCATGACAGAAATCATGATGATCAAAGACAGAATCTTTTTCATAACAGAGGTTTTATACAGCAAAGGTAAGTATATTTGCGACTGCAACCAATAAGCAGGCCTTCCAATATGGATTACAATATTATTTCACGGCTAAAGACGGCCGCCGACAAATATGAATGTCCGTCTTTCATAGAAGGAGATCCCATACGTTTCCCTCACAGGTACGGAAAAGCACGGGATATTGAGGTATCGGCGTTTATCTCGGCATGGATGGCATACGGCAGCCGCAAGGTGTTTCTGGAAGTGTTGGAAAGGCTTCACCGGATTATGGACGGAGCTGGTGGTCCGTACAGGTTCGTAGTATCCGGATCCTGGCGTAGTCTGAAAAATGAGGGCTGTCTGTACAGGTTTTACAAATGGGCCGATTTCATCGCGCTTTGCCGGAGACTGGCAGATGTTTATTCGCGTTTTGAGAGCCTTGAAGAACTGTTCGTTCCCGGTGAGCCGCTTGATAATGGTGTTGTCAGACTGTGCGGTGAGTTTGAAGGGGTTAACGGTATTCCCGTGGCAGGTAGCACATCGGCCAACAAGAGACTGTACATGTTCCTCAGGTGGATGGTGCGCAAGGGAAGTCCTGTGGATTTTGGAATATGGAACAGGGTATCTCCGGCGCAGCTTCTGGTACCTGTGGACACTCATGTATATACCGTAGCCAGGTCTTTGGGACTTACATCAAGACGTAGTGCCGACCTTAAGACAAGTATTGAAATTACCGGTAGAATGATTGAAATCTGGCCTGAAGACCCCGCACGCGGTGACTTTGCCCTGTACGGGAGTCAGGTTATGTAGGACTCTCGGTCTCCTTGGGTTCCATGTGTATGGCCACATGGGTGTTCTCCCCGTATTTTTCCTTTAGCTGCTTCTCTATGGAATCTGCATGTTCATGAGCTTTGGCCAGAGTTATGTCTCCGCTCATAAGGATGTGCAGCTCAATGGCATAGCGGTTGCCGATGCGGCGTGTCTTAAGGTCATGCGGCTCAATGACATCGGGCTCGGACACGGCTATGCGCATTATCTCGTCCTCGACCTCATCGGGTAGGGATTTTTCCATCAGTTCACTCATGCCTTTGATTATCAGGTCAAAAGAAACCTTGACTATGAATGCGCCTACAACCAACGAAGCCAACGGGTCAAGAACGGTCCAGCGTTTGCCCAGCAATACGGCTCCGCCTATACCTACGGCGGTTCCTATGGATGACAGGGCGTCACTTCGGTGATGCCAGGCGTTGGCTTCCATTGACGATGAATCCAACTGTTTTGCCTTAAGTATGGTGTATCGGTATGTCAGCTCCTTGAGCAGGATTGAGATAAGTGCAGCCCAAAGTGCCAGCATTCCTGGGGCGGTAAGCTGCTCACCATGATACCAGTCAATGATCTTCCGGGCGCCGCTTGTAAATATACCGATAGCAACGGCCAGCAGTGCTATGCCTATGAAAACAAGTGCAAGAGTCTCGAATTTACCGTGTCCGTAGTCGTGTGTCTTGTCCTGGGGCTTGCCGCTTATGTAGACAAAGATGAGTACAACCAGGTCTGTAATGAAATCAGACAGGGAATGAATGGCATCGGCCACCATAGCGGCGCTATGTCCTAAGATACCGGCAACGAACTTGAATACCAAAAGCACTACATTGACCGCACCGCCCAGCAGAGTCACTTTGTAAATCTCCTTCTGCCTGTCAACTGTTTTTTGTCCAACATTCATAGTGCTGATTGTTTTCTGCTCCACAAAAATAATTACTTTTGCAAAACATCGGTTAATTTGGATGGAAGCTTTATCGATACTCATACCTGTTTTTAACTGGGATTGCACCAGGTTGATAAAGGACCTGCACTTTCAGGGCCTGACATTAGGTATTCCATACGAGATAATCGTAGCCGATGACTGCTCAACAGACAAGGATCTTCAGGATAAGAGCCGTCTGGTAGCCGAAACTCATGAAAACTGCCGTTACATTGAACTCCCGCATAATATAGGACGTGCTGCCATCCGAAATTACCTGGCAGATCAGTCCAAATTTGAAAAACTGCTGTTCCTGGATTGTGATGCCGAGGTGAAGGACAAGCGGTTTCTTAAGAAGTACATGGATGCTTCACATAAGGCATCGGTCGTATGCGGTGGACTGACTCATCCTGATGAAATACCCCAAAAAGGTATGGAACTCCGTTATCTGTATGAGAAGAATGCGGCATATGAACGTTCCGCCGGTTTCAGGAGCCAGAATCCGTATCTCAGGTTCACATCGTTCTCATTTATGATAGAAAGGGATGTGTTCATGAAAATAAGATTCGATGAGTCATATGTCCGGTACGGATATGAGGATGTGCAGTTCGGACATGAATTGGAGAAGAACGGCGTGAGTATCCTTCATATCGATAATCCGCTGGCTCATTTGGGATTGGATGACAGTGCATCATATCTGGACAAGACCCGTCAGGCTGTTCAGAATGCTTTTGACCATCAGGATGAGATAGGTGACAGTTCAAAGCTGCTTACCAATTACAACAAGGTAAGGAATATAAAGATGAAGTGGGTATTCCGTTTTATCTGGGCATTTTTCCAAAAGAGTATGGAAAGAAACCTTTTGGGGCCAAAACCCAAGTTGAGGATTTTTTCATTGTATAAACTTTGCTATATCAGTGTTTTGTAAGCTATGCAGCCGTTAGCCGAAAGAATGAGACCGCGGTCTCTTGACGATTATGTGGGGCAGACACACCTGGTAGGTCCGGGTGCGGTTCTGCGTCGTATGATAGATTCCGGCAGGCTTTCGTCATTCATACTGTGGGGCCCTCCCGGAACGGGTAAGACCACTCTTGCTCAGATTGTGGCCACCAGACTGGAACTTCCGTTCAGCACTTTGAGCGCCGTCACGGCAGGAGTCAAGGAAGTCCGTGAAGTTATAGACCGTGCCCGCAGCAATCCTTTGTTTCGCTCCAAGGGTAGCCCGATCCTGTTCATTGACGAGATACACCGTTTTAACAAGGCACAACAGGATTCCCTCTTGGGGGCTGTGGAGAGAGGTGATATTACACTGATAGGTGCCACTACCGAGAATCCGTCATTCGAGGTTATAAGACCGCTGCTCTCACGCATGCAGGTATATGTGCTCAATTCATTGGAGAAGGAAGACCTGCTCAAACTGCTGGATAGGGCTATTAAGACAGATGTAATACTCAAGGAGCGTAACATAGAACTAAAGGAGACTACGGCCATCCTGCGTTTTTCGGGAGGAGATGCCCGCAAGCTGCTAAATATCCTGGAACTGGTTGTAGAGGCCGATGGCTCAGATAAGGTATTTATTACCGATGAAATCGTGAATGAGCGCCTGCAGCAGAATCCTCTTGCATACGATAAGGACGGTGAGATGCATTATGATATCATATCGGCTTTCATCAAGTCAATCCGCGGCAGCGATCCTGATGCGGCACTCTACTGGCTGGCACGTATGGTGCAGGCAGGTGAGGATCCGGCTTTCATCGCACGCCGTCTGGTTATATCAGCCTCCGAGGATGTGGGCCTGGCCAATCCCAACGCACTCCTCCTGGCAAATGCCGCCTTTGACGCTGTCATGAAGATAGGATGGCCCGAGGGACGTATTCCACTGGCCGAGGCTACCGTTTATCTGGCTACCAGTCCAAAGAGCAATTCGGCCTATATGGGTATAGCGAATGCTTTGGGTAAGGTGGAAGAGACCGGTAATCTGCCGGTGCCCCTGCATCTGAGGAATGCCCCTACGTCACTCATGAAAGATTTGGGTTATGGTGAGGATTATAAGTATGCCCATGATTATGCGGGAAACTTTGTAAACCAGCAGTATCTGCCCGATGAGATTAAGGATGCCCGTTTCTGGGAGCCGCAGAACAATTCTCAGGAGGAAAAGATAAAAGAGCGTATGGATGCTCTTTGGGGCAGGAAATAATTACTCCTGCATCTCGAGGCTTGAAACCAGGCGATCATATCGTGAGCCGCGCTGACGATAGTAGAGTAGAATCAGATATTCGTTTTTTGCTTCATACCAGTCACCCTCTGTGGGCTTGGTCTGGCCAGCGCTGTCTCCATCAGGAATCCATAGGTACTGATAATCATAGGCTCCCTGTTTGAGTAGGATGACAGCCTGATAGGCTTTCTGCTGTTCGTTGTATTTCATCTCATATCTGGAACTGAGGTTTCCACCGCTGAAACGGCCTGAAACATAAAGTTTGCCTTCAGGGAGGCATTGGGCGGCCAGGTTGAAATGAACGAACAGGTAATCGGCTTCAGTGTCATTGTCATCTGCCTGGTTGTATCTTATAAGATAGCGTCCGTTATGGTCATTATCAAACTTG
Source organism: Bacteroidaceae bacterium (assembly GCA_045534785.1). GTDB lineage: Bacteria > Bacteroidota > Bacteroidia > Bacteroidales > Bacteroidaceae > Colenecus. Next base: position 52,006 of record JAZSKJ010000008.1, read on the forward strand.
TATGCATGACGCTGCGAGTCTGTCATCAGTGTGGCATGATAGAACGGGTCATGGTAACCGATCTTGTCCACATTCAGGAAATAGTCATACATGTTGACAATCTCAAAACGGCGGAACTCGTTACCTGCCGGGAATATCAGTTCTCGGCAGTGTTCATATGACAGACGGTTTCCTGTGTCATAGGTGGGAGTAGGGTTGACAACCGCATTATCTGTACGTCCGTTCTGCATCACTACGGTAAAAAGCTCCTTATTGGGATCCCTCACTGTCAGATCCGCATAGTTGATTGTGGGAATGACCTGCTGATGTGACTCGTGGGCATCAATGTCGGTATTTCCGTCAACCTTTGCCGATATGAAATCCCTTCCCTCCGTCAGGCAGAACCTGAAATATGCGATTTCCTGACCATCCTCTCGTATTGAGATTCTGTAATTTCCTGACAACTTGAGCTTTATATTGTTGTTGGGAATGGTCAGACTGTAATGGGTATAATCGAATGTGGTGTTGATGGAATTTTCCCAATCATCGATAGGCTGGTCATTGAATCCGTCCAGATAATCTGACTCCAGGATATCTGAAGGCTCCCATCGAGAATCACAGTGCTGGATCAGATATGTGAAGCGGTGGTATTCATGTGACATTTCATCGAATGAGAACTCTATGGTTTCATCGGACGATAGTTTGGCTACGGGCATCCTTTGCCAGTCATCATTCACAATGATGCGCAAGGTATTGATCCGGTTATCCGAACTCCCGAACCATTGCGCCTGTGCGTTTGAAGAAGCCAGAAACAGTAGTGCAGTCAGGCATACTCTTGATACAGACCGTAGTATTTTCATCTCATATGTAATAACGTAACCGCATAGGGGATATTGTCATATTGGTTATTCTATTATTCAAACATTTATGTATTTGGCCATTTTATTCCAAAAATAGTTATTTTTGTAGGAGTAACCATATATGTGCTCTCAAATTACAAACCATAATCAATTACTTAAAAATCAAGCTTATGAAAAGAGTTCTGACATTGGTCACCCTTGTGACATTGATGCTTGCTCCGGCATCAGCGCAGGAGCTGAGTAATTTCAATCGCGGCAGACAACAGGTAAAGTCACCTGAAATCAATGGTGAAAAGGTTACTTTCCGCCTGAATGCGAATTATGCTACTGTGGTTAATCTGCAGGGAAACTGGATGGAGAACGGAAGCATCCCGATGCAGAAAGGCCAGAACGGCGTTTGGGAAGTAACTGTTGATACTCCTTCCCCCGAAATCTATACATATAATTTTGTGGTAGACGGCGTATCGGTAAATGATCCTCAGAACTTTATGGTCCAGCGTGACGGAACGCGTTACCTGAACATGCTCATGGTTCCCGGAGAGCGTTCAGAGAACTATTTTGAGGCGAATAAGCGTGGTACTGTAACATATCGTTGGTATGACAGCAAGATACTGGGTATAAACCGTCGAGTGACCGTTTATACCCCTTACGGATATGAGACCAGCGGCAAGAAATACCCCGTTTTATATTTACTTCACGGAGCAGGCGGTGATGAAGAGGCCTGGACATCAATGGGCCGTACCGCCCAGATTCTGGACAATCTGATTGAGAAGGGACTGGCTCAGCCTATGATTGTGGTTATGCCGAATGGTAACCCCGGACAGCAGGCAGCACAGCCTCTGGGCCTGCCTGAAAAGCAGATTGACCGTCGTGATCCCGCTATGGCCGATGCTTACGTAAAGAGTCTCTGCACCGAGATAGTTCCTTTCATAGAGAAGAATTTCCGCGTTATTGCAAAGCCTGAGTCACGTGCCATTGCAGGTCTGTCAATGGGTGGCGGCCACACCATCACCGCAACAAACCTGTATCCCGCCATGTTTGACTGGATCTGCCCTCTGTCGGCAGCTGGCAGCTCTACTGCCGAGCAGATAACAGCCCTCAAGAAGGCTGGTGTAAAGCTCTATTTCCTGGCTTGCGGCACCAGTGATTTCCTGTGGGATAATTCAGTTACCCTGGACAAGACCATGACCGACTGCGGTTTGGAACATACCTTCTACAAGTCAGACGGAGGTCACGTATGGGCCAACTGGCGCCTCTATCTGAACACATTTGCTCCTCTGCTGTTCAAATAACAGACTTGCACATTATGGACAGTCCCTATTGCACGGTTTCGCGCAGTAGGGACTGTTCTTATTGTGCTTATTTCAGAGAGTGGAGTAGAGGGCGGCCAGGGATTGGGCGTACAAGGAGGCGCTGTAACGGGTCTGACTGAGTTCAAGGGCACGGGCCGATGAGCGGTCAAAAAGGTCGCGGTCTGTCAGTATGCGCTCCAGGGCATCGGCCAGAGCGGCAGGTGTGTTGGGCGAGTAGGTAAGCCCGGCTCCGTCAAGGATCTCGGGGAATGAACCGGTGGCCGGCTCAACCGCGGGACGTCCTGCTGCAAACGCCTCACACAGGTATAATCCCACTCCCTCATTGAATCTGAGCGGATTGGAGAGAACTGTAATATCCCTGTAGAATCCGGGATGTCGCAGCCAACTGTATTCTTCCTCTATCGTCACATCTTCGCTGTAAGGCTTGAGAGTATGGCGTACCTGACGCATCAGGCTCTTGTCGGGGCTCATATAGCCGCCGCCTATGCGTAGTTTCAGGTCTGGTATGGTGCCGCGCTGCTTTAGGAGCACGAACGCATCGGCCAGTAAGTCCAGTCCGTCCAGAGAGTTCATGCGGTAGAAGAATCCTATGGTGGGATGCTCGGGCCAGGATTGTGCAGCATAATGCTCCGTGTCGATACCCGGATAGATTATCTCAGGTTGTGGCAGGCCGGGCATACGCCTGGCTGCAATATCGGCATAATAGCGGCTGGTGGTTATGAACTTGTCCACATAGCGGGAATATTCCGTAATGCTGTTCCACGCCCTGTCGGCATACTGTTTTTCCAATCCGTCAAGCCATACCTCCTCATCCTGTATGGAGCATACTATGGGGATATCCACCGCTTTCCTGATTTCACGTGCTATACCGATGATAAGGGTGGATGATAGCTGTATCACATCCGGTTTTTCCTGACATATATAATCCACCAGTTGGGCACAACTCTTTATGAATGCCGGGTCATCGCCCTCAATCATGCTCAGGGTCATGCCCTCCATACCGTTTGCACTTGTGGTGCCCGACAACGCAGATGCCATGTTCAGCAGCGGGCGGGCGCTGAGCATCCGGCTCAGCCAATCGGGAGACTTGCCCTTAAGCATCTGGTCCACGTAGAATGATGTGGCCGGAAAGAAAATGGGAGAGTTTCCCTGTAACTGGCCAATGTAGTTAAGCGGCAGGTAGAGCGGCATGATGGTCACATCATGACCCGCATGATGCAGAGCCTGCGCCTGCAGGTTGTCACGGAAACAGTTGCCGCAATAGTAACCGTCGCCTGATCCGGGGGTTATGAACAGTATTTTCATTTACAGTCAGTACCGGCTGGCCTCACGCCTGCAAACTATTTAAGTTTGTAAGCGTACAGAGCCTCTCCGTGGCGGATGTACAGATTTCCGTTATTGATGGTGGGATGTGCCCAGTAGGGGCCGCTGCCCTTGGCAATGCGGAACTCGCTGGTTACCTCGAATTTGGCCGGATCGGGTGTGAGCAGACCAACGGTGCCGCGACGCTCATCGTAAATGATCAGTTTGCCGTCAACGGTAATGATTGAGCCCTTGCCCTTGCCGGTCCATCCGGTCTCATACTTGAGTTCACCGGTGTTCCAGTCCAGGCAGCACCAGTTGCCGGCGTTGTTGTTGACCCAGTTGGAGCCGTAGATGTAACCGTTAACCAGAACATAACCACCGTGATGGGTGTCCAGAACATCGGTACGCCAAGTCAGTTTTACGCTCTTGAGGTCATCGGCCAACTGGAGCTGGAATCCGTTGATATTATAGCCGTGGCTAAAGAATATGCGACCGTCCTTGAACAGGGCTGAGTTGGGGGCGATATTATCATTGCGTCCGCCGTTTCCACCATAGAAGTTGGGACCCCAGTTATCGAATGTCCACATGATTTCGCCGGTCTCGGGATCGGCGCCGAATGCGGTCTTGTTGGTGGAGCCTATGATCTGGCGCTTGCCCTTGTATGTAATGAGGATGGGAGTGATGTAACCGCTCTTCTCATTCAGGGCGCGGCTCTTCCATATCTCCTCACCGGTCTCCTTGTTCAGGGCAACGATGGTGGTCTGATTGCCGCAAGGGGTATAAATAACCTTGTTGTCATACACCAGAGGGCACTCGCTGGTTCCCCAGTTGCCGGTCTGACGCTGGTATTTCTGACCGCCGTCAACAGTCCATACAATCTTTCCGTCCTTGGCGTTGATGCAGGCAATCTCACCCATACCGCTTATTACGTACAGTTTGCCGTCGGAGTAGGTGGGAGTGGTGCGGGCCTCGGGATAAGACTGACGCCACGGGTTGCCGTACTCCACTGACCAGAGTTTCTTGCCTTCAAGGGTGTAGCAACTCAGTTGTTCCTTGTTCTCCTGATCGTTGAGTCCGGTTATGTATATACGGTCACCTACCACCTGGGGACTGGAGTAGCCCTTACCGGCATCGGTAGTCTCAAAAATCATCTGTGGGCCGCCGTCGGGCCATTTGCTTAACAGTCCTTTGTCAGGGTAAGATCCGTTGTTTTCAGGGCCGCGCCATCCGTTGGGGCTTTGGGCCGATGCACATACGCTTGCGGCAATAAAAGCAAGCGAAAGAAGCAATTGTCTTTTCATTCTTCTGATACTTTAAGGTTTATCATTCTGTTGGTTAATATCACTGTAAACAGCAGGATTAGGATGAACAGTACTACCGCTGTGAGCAGCGTACTCCATCCGGCGCCTCCTGCATTGGCGCTTATGCTTATTAGTGAGCCTATGGCACCTGTTATGACCGCGAATACCGGAACCGCCAGATTATCCCGCCTGAGTATGGCCGATACGCTGTCACGGCCGAATCCCAGAGTACGGTACATACGTATCTCAGCCGTGCGGTATGTCAGGTTGTTCCGTATCACAATTATCAGAGCGGCAATGCCTAACAAAAGTCCAAGGCCGCCCAAAGATAAGAATATATTGAGATATGTATCGGTAACCTGGAAGAATTTTTCAAGTCTCTCGGTCGTGGTGGTGATGTCGGGACCGTAATCACTCAGGGCGGTTGCCAGCATCATGTCATCATCGGACTCTGAGAGTATTATGCTGCTGCCGGTCTCAAGCGGCCACAGGGAGCGGAATGCCTCCTGTTCCATAACGGCATACCCGTGCAGTATGCCGGTGGGATAGGTGCCGGCAATCACGGCATTTACGGATCGTCCGTCATCGGTACGATAGGTGATGGTGTCACCCACTTTCATCATAAGACTCCACAGCAGTGCCTCGCTGTCAATGATTACGGGTACCACATCGGGACTGCACTGCTCAGTGAGAGCAGAATCAATGTCGAACAGGGACATTGCATCCCGCTCCATACCGATAACCGAAGGGGTGGTGACGCGGTTCAGGTTCAGGCAGCCGGCTTCATCGGCCGTATGTCTCTGGAGTTGGAGGAAACGGCTGTCGTCCGGCAGGTCGCGGAGTGCCATACGCCGTCTTACACCGGGTTCGTTAAGGTCATACTGTACAGGTATGCGGCAGTCTATATAGAGGCTGAATCCACCGGTGGAAACAGACTGTGAACGGTTGAAATCGGGACGGTTCAGGCCTACGGCAAATACGGTGAATACTCCGGCGGCCAGAGTCCAATAAGCCAGGCGGTGACGCGGAAGTCCGTCCCGGAGAGAACTCCAGAACAGTCCGATACGTGAAAAGCCGTCATTGCCCATAGAAATCGTTTTGCGGTTTATGAACTCCCTGCCTGCCATTCCGGCTGCAACGATCCACATTACACCGCATATTACAAATATAACTATACTCCTAAATAGCAGGAAGTTAAGAATTATGGCCAGGATGATTGCAACCCAAAGGCCGATGGTCAGTCCTATGCGGCTGTGGTTTTTCTTTCCTGAAGTGGAGTTATATCCTTTTACAGACCTGCGTATGGTAAGAAGCAGCGCCGTGATACAGATAATCAGGGAAGATGCCCATCCTATGACGATGGTCAGAAGATTGCAGTGCAGTCCGAAATCCTGTGTCTGGGTGGCTCCGCTCCATGCTCCCGACAGCAACTGCAGTGAGATGAACGCATATATTATACCTGCCAGTACACCTATGGGAGATACGGTCATGACAAGAGGCATGGATTCACGGGCCAGTATGCGGAATATCCGGCGGCTGCTGTAACCCAGTGTGGAGTAGAGTGCTGTCTCGGGGGTGCGCAGACGGAGCATTCCGGCAATGGGACTTACCATGAGCAATATGGCCGACAGTATTATAAATAATCCCAGTCCCAGGAACAGTGATGAGAAATCGGTTCCGGTGCGGGCTGCCTCGATGGCCGCCTCACGCGGGCGGGCAACGGTTATTCCGGCGCTTTCAGGGGTCAGCACCTCATCGGCCTTGAGATTGGTTGTGATGGCTGTGGCATTTCCAATGCTTGCGGCCCAGTCCTGCTCAATGGCGCTGTATGAGACAATAGCCTTGGGGGTCTGGCGGTGAGCGGTCCAGTAATCCTCATCGGCATCGGTTATAAGGTCCATGTCTATGGGCAGGTCACTGTCCCAGTCAGTGCAGCGCTCCACATTGCTCAGGCCGGGGAAACTGGCTGTCAGCAGAGGGTTCTGCTCAAACTCGCTCAGGGGTGCAATGCGGCTTACGCGGAAAGTATGTGTGCGTGTCTCCAGTTGTTTAAGACCTTTCACTACGAAATACTCCATGCTTATCTCATCGCCCGGAGCGGCTTGCAGCAGATTTGCCGCATAGTCGCTCAGCACCACCTCATTATCCTTGAGAGCGTCTGTGGCGGTGACAAAGGAGTAGGGAATGGAGCCTATGCTGTTTACAAAGTATGCCAGATAACGTGACTGCGGCTGCAGGGCTGCGGTTATGGCGGCGGGCATGAAGACACGGTCAGTTGTAACCGTATTGCCATGCTGGGTTATGCCGGAGTATGCAGGGGTCCAGATCTCGGCGAACTGCTCATGGGTAATCTCGTTATCGGACATTATGAGGTTGATCCTGTTGTCCAACTCCATGATATCTGCCAGTTCATCGCGGTTTACAAATATGTTGAGCGGCCGTATCTGCTCGTTGCGCAGCAGCATGTTACCTCCGTCCTGTGCGCTCCTGATGCCTTTGACTGTCAGTCTGAGGGTGCCGGTATAAGCCTGGGACACAAAGAGTGAGCCCGATGGCACCAGGTTGTTTGACGGCAGATGCAGAACCACGGCGTCGGTGCTGCTCAAGCGGTCGGCAAGCGGCTTATTAACCAGTGCCTCGCCATCTTTCAGAGAGCCGTCATCGGTACCCCAGACCATTACCGGAATCATGCGTCCGTAGTCCGATATGAATCCCTCGGTTATAAGGTAGCAGCGGGCATCCTTGAGCAGAGTCTCATCCATGATGTCGTGGCTCATGAATCCTGTGCCTGATGTGATGACGGTCCTTGCGGAACCCAGACGCTCCTGAACCCTGTCCACAAGAGTACCCCTTACAGAGTCGCCAAGAATCAGACTGCCGGTAACCACGGCTGTCATGACTATGACTGCTGCGGCTGCCAGTCTGTAGAAACGGCGGTAATGGCGGCGGCTCTGGCGGTTGGTATTCATGACAGTTTACCTTCCATTAACTGATAAATACGTGATGCGCTGTGGGCCAAAGCATCGGAATGTGTCACCAGAACTATGGTTGTGCCCAACTCACGGTTTACGCGGCACAGAAGTTCAGCTACCTCACGGGCATGACCGGCGTCCAACTGGCCTGTGGGCTCATCGGCCAGCAGCAGGTCAGGTTTCATGATAAGGGCACGGCATATTGCGGCGCGGCTTTTCTCTCCTCCGGAAAGCGTGTCGGGCAACTGGGCTGTCAGATCCTCAATTCCCATTATGCGGACCAGTTGAGCGGCCCATTCATTAACGTCCGGTTGTACTGTATCACATTCGGCAAGTGCCGGCAGGAGTATGTTCTGCATTACGCTGAACTGCGGCAGCAGCCGGTGGTCCTGGAATACGAACCCTATGCGGCGGTTGCGCAGGCGTAGCAGGTCTGTGCCAGGTGCCAGGACATCAGTACCGTCTATAAAGTAACTGCCTTCATCGGGGGTGAGCAGAGTGCCCAGAATGTTCAGGAGAGTGGTCTTGCCAGCACCGGAAACGCCGGTAACAGCCACAAAATCACCCTTGTCAAGGCTCAGGTCCAGGTTGTCCAGCACCTTGCGGCTGCCACTGCCGTCATTAAAGCTCTTTGTTATCACTTTAAGTTCTATGAATCCCATATCATTCCTTTTTGTTGCCGAAACAGAGCAGTGTGCCCCTGGCGGTCATTATCATGAATCGGTCTGAGAGCGGAGCGGGGGTGGAGATGATCTGCTCACCAGTCTCGTACTCCCATAGACGCTCACCTGTTGCGGCATCGTATATTGTTATTATTCCGCTCTTGGTGCTGGCTATCACGCGGTCACGGCAGATGAGCGGAGAACTCTCGCCCGATTCGCTCTTGAGTGTCTGCTGCCAGATAAGAGTTCCGTCCTTGCGGTCCAGGCATTGGATGTAGCGTTCATCGGCCAGTACATAGAGGTATTTACGGCCTACGGCTGGCATGGAGAGCATGGCGCCCTCATCATCGGCGGCGGTGCGCAGTTTGCGGCATGAACTGAACCGGCCTCCGTTGAGACTTATCTCATATACATTGCCGTTGTAATCGGCCACATACGCCATGTCATCCACTATGGCGGGTGATGAGGGTATGTAAGCATCCAGTTTTACTGAGTCGGCCGCTGTGCCGGTGGTGCAGTTTACCATACGGAGCCATGAGTCACAGCCTCCAAATAGTGCATACTCGCCCCAAACGGCTGCAGCACCGTTTATGTAGTATCCGGTAGATGCCAGGCCTTTGAGTGCGCCGGTTGCGGCATCTATGGTGTACATGTTGTTGTCATAACTGCCTGCCAGCAGATAGCGGTGGCCTTTTACAGTGGTTAGTGCCGGTGCGGCATTTATCTGTCCTTCAGTCTGATAGGACCAGAGCAGGTTGCCGCCTGCCAGTGATACGGCACGTACGTCACCGTCTATCATGCCAAAATAGATCACCGAGTCCAGAACCATGAACGATGCCTCCATGGGCGCATCCAGATCTATGCGTGACACCTCTTGCCCCTCACGGTCTATGCCAAGCATAAGTCCGTGCTTATCGCAGAAATAGGTTACATCCTTATATACTATGGCCGATGCCACAGTCCTTACGCCATGCTTGTACTCCCACAGCAGCACCGGGTCCGACGGCAGACGGCGGTCCGTATAGCCGTTCAGTGAAGGCTCGCCGCGAAACATGGTCCAGTCCGATGCACGGTCTTTCTGGCCGGTACCAACACCTCCCTTGCAACCCGTTATCATAAGGGCTGTAAGGCAGACTGCTATGAACTGTAACCTTGATCTCATTTATCCTTGCTTATATAGAGCGCTCCGGTGGGGCATAAACCTGCTATCTCTTCTGTTACGTTATCCCTGCTTTCATCGGGGATTATCACCTGCATGCGGTAGCCGCGGTATTGGAATGTAAAACCGTCGGCGGTGTTATAGACGCAGAGTCCGCAACGGATACATTTGGCCGGATCAAACCACAGATGTCCTGTAATCTGGGTCTCCTGCTTGAACGGCAGTTCGGATGATACTCCGTAGCGGGTGGCCTTGATGCCGGCCTCAGTCGAGAAACGGCGCAGACGGCATTTGTCACGTCCATTGCAGGCGCAGTGGAGGCAGCGCGAGGGCTGGGCGTATTGCAGTTTCATCTGCTCCTTCTCCTTGTCGGTGAAACGGCCCATACGGCTGTTGAATGTCTCCTTGCCGGTATCGGCCATGGATATGGCGGTAGCGGCGGGGATGGAGTCATCGGCTGCAAGAGAATTTATTATTCCGCTTATGTCAACGCAACTGTCAACTGTTCCGCGGCGGCAGGCTTTCATGCAAGGGGTCTTGGCGCAGTCACTGCAGTCACGGCCCTGGAGCAGAGCCTTGGCCTGGGCTTTCATGCCGTTGTCATAATACCATATAACCTGGGCGGCATCAATGCCTTTGGGGCAGACCAGAGTGCAGGGGGCCTCACAGTCGGCACGGTGGTCACTCAGAAGCAGTTCCAGCGACATGCGGCGCAACTCCTTTACCTCCGGACTGTCAGTATCAATCTCCATACCCTCACGCGGCATGGTGGAGCAGGAGGGCAGCATCTGTCCGGTACGGACGTCCTTGACCATGCAGACCATGCAGGATGCATGATGCACATGTCCGCCTGCATAGCAGAGTGACGGCACTTCAATGCCGGCGGCACGCAACTCCTCAATTAGAGGCTTGTTGCCCGACACTTCAAACGGCTGGTTGTTTACGTTTATTTTCATATTTGATGGCATTGAAGTCACATTCATCTATGCAGAGACCGCACAGGGTGCATTTCTCTGTGTCTATGGTGTGTATCTTGTAGGGCTCAAACGGGATGGCATCGGCCGGACAGCAGCGGGCGCACTTGGTGCAGCCTATGCAGTCATCGGTAACGGTCAGTTTAACCATCTGCTTGCAGGAACCGGTACGGCATATTCCCTGTACGTGCTCCTCATACTCATTACGGAAATGCTGCAGGGTAGAGAGTACCGGGTTAGGGGCGGTCTTGCCAAGTCCGCACAGGGCTGCTTTCTTTACGCTCAGCGCAAGTTCCTCCAGACGGTCTATATCGGCCATCTCGGCCTTGCCGGAGGTTATCTTGTCCAGCAGATCCAGCATACGGCGGGCACCTACACGGCAGAATGTGCATTTGCCGCAACTCTCGCCCGATATGAAGTTGAGGAAGTAGCGCGCCACATCGACCATGCAGTCACTCTCGCTGAGCACCACCAGACCACCGGAGCCCATAATGGCCCCCATACGGTTCAGGGCATCAAAATCAACCGGAGTGTCACAGAGACTGGCCGGTATGCAGCCGCCCGACGGGCCTCCGGTCTGTACGGCCTTTAACTGCTCACCCTTTTCCACGCCTCCGCCTATCTTCTCGACGATATCACGCAGGGTGGTTCCCATAGGTACCTCAATCAGTCCGCCGTGGCGTACCTTGCCGGCCAGGGCGAATACTTTTGTACCCTTGCTCCCTTCTGTTCCAACCGATGCGTATGCCTGCGCTCCGTTCCTTATTATGAACGGGATCTGGCTCAGGGTCTCCACATTGTTTATAAGTGTGGGGTGCCCGAATAGACCCTTCTCGGCAGGATAGGGCGGACGCAGATGGGGGAATCCGCGCTTGCCCTCTATAGATGCTATAAGTGCGGTCTCCTCACCGCAAACAAATGCACCGGCTCCCTCAAAGAGGCTTATGTCAATTGAGAATCCGCTTCCCAGAATATTCTGTCCTATCAGTCCTTTCTGACGGCACATCTCCAGGGCACGGCGTACACGGATTACGGCCTGCGGGTATTCGGCACGGATATAGAAAATACCGTTTTGTGCTCCTACGGCGTATGCCGCAATTATCACTCCCTCAATTACGCGCAGCGGATATGACTCCAGCAGTATGCGGTCCATGAATGCACCGGGATCACCCTCATCGCCGTTGCAGATCACATAACGTACGGTATCGGGCTGACCGGCCACAAGGCTCCATTTACGGCCCGACGGGAATCCGCCGCCTCCGCGGCCACGAATGCCGCTGGCCAGCACCTCGCTTATAACCTCGCTGCGGTCAGTCTGGAGGGCTTTCTTAAGGGCGTCAAATCCGCCACGGCGTATGTACTCGTCTATGTCGAGCGGGTTCATGAGTCCGTATCCTTCGGTGGATATGCGTTTCTGTCCGTCAAGGAAGGAGTTTATGCTCTGGGTACGCTGTTTCTCACTCAGGTAGAGTATGTTGTCCCAAGTCTGGTCTGTATGGAAATTATCAACCTGATTGAGCAGGGTGTTCCTGAGACGACGCAGTGCCGATGCGGGGCGGAAGTGGTGCAGCAGTATCTCCTTTACCTGATCGGGTTGAATGTTGGGGTAGCGGGTTATGGAGCCGTCGGGCATGGCTACGTCTATGAGCGGTACCTGATTGCATGCTCCCACGCATGATACCGGTTTGATATCGACGTCTATGCCAAGTTCACGGCAGGCCTGCTCCACAGCCTCCTTTATCTGGGCTGTGCCGCTGGCCTGGCAGCAGTTCTCCATACCGAAACGGACCTCACCCAGGGGCTGGCGGTTGGCTCGCTCTACGGCGGCCTTCTGTTGTTCTGCAGAGTCACGTTCAAACTCCTGGAGCACGGCATCCACACGTCCGGGCTGCACATGCCCGTATATCTTATTGTCAATCTGAACCACCGGAGCCAACGCACAGCAGCCCAGGCAGGCTATCTTCTCTATGGAATATTCGCGGTCAGCGGTGGTTATGGTATCATCGCCTATGCCCAGCTCACGTTTGAAAGCGTCATAGACGGTGTTGGCTCCCTTTACATGGCAGGCCGTTCCGCAGCACACCTTGATGGTATGGCGTCCGTATGGAATCATGCGGAACTGCGCATAGAATGTGGCCACGCTTATCATCTGGGCCCGGTCTATCTCCGTACGCTCATAGACACGCTCCAACGCATCCGACGGCAGATAACTGAACTCGTCCTGCAGAGCCTGGAGCAGGGGGATGATATGACGCCGCTCACGGCCTATGCGGTCTATTATTGCATCGGTACGGCGTATGGTGGCCTGGCGGGCCTCCTCGGGGGAGTGTATGTTACAGTCTGCGCAAGCCATTACAGTCAACTCTTTTTTACCACGTAAAGACTCTTTTCACTGCGAATCACCATCATTCCATCGGTGAATGCGGGGGTTGCGAATGTCTGTTCGCCTGTCTCAAAACTGGTTATCAGCTCAAAATCGGCACCGGTGGAGAATATGTAGCATTTTCCGCTGTTGCTGAAGAGCCATATCTTGCCGTCGGCAATCACGGGCGATGAGTAGAACGGGGTGTCCAACTCATGCTGTTTCACAACCTCTCCGTTGGAGGCATTGTATGCGCATACGGCTCCGTAACTGGTGGCTACATAGAGCATATCCTTGGTTGCCACGGGACTGGAGCACTCGGGCATGCACTCATCGGACTGCCAGAGCACTGTGCCGTCCTTGCTGTCTATGGCGGCTACGGTGGCGTACTCGCTGGCTCCAAACACTATTCCGTCCGATGCGCAGGGGCTGGCTCCAACCTCGCCGCTCATGCACTCCACTCTCCAGAGCTCGGTGCCGTTACTCAGGCTATAGGCGGTGATGGCGGGATTACCCATCACTATAACGGCCTGCTGTCCTGCAGCCTGGGCTATGATGGGGGAACTCCATGCTATGCGGTCCTTACGGGTCTTGGCCCAGAGCTGGTTGCCGTTGCGGGTATCCAGACAGATAAGCTGTGCCTTGTCATTGTTGTCATACTGGACAATCAGGCGGTTACCGCTTATTATGAGTGATGATGCAAATCCGTAGTGGTTATCGGGGACGCCCAGGTTCTTGGCCCACAGGCGTTTGCCCTCCATGTCGGTGCAGAGAAGGTCACCTGTGGCGAATATGGCGCAAACCTGATCGCCGTTGGTGGCTACTGTGGATGCTGCAAGTCCGGTGTCTTCGTTCACACTGGGCATTGTGGATGGTGAGCCGGCTATGCCGTCGGCCTTTGCGGTCCAGCGCAGTTGACCGCTTGCCAGGTCAAAGCAGTAGAGTTCACGGGAGTCTTCATCGGCTCCGGTAAGGAATATGTTGCCCGAGTGTATTACGGGCGAGTTGTATCCCTGTTTGGGTACCTGGGTCTTCCAGGCTATGTTGCTGCCCGATGAGAGGTCCCATGAGGTAGGGATGCCGAGTACAGTGGAACGGGCACTTGCGTTTGGACCTCGGAATGAGGGCCAGGGGGCGGTCTTTACGCTGGTCTTGGCCGGCTCGGGTGCAGGTTTGGGTGCCGGTTCAGGTGCCGGTTCGGCTTTGGCCGGTTGGGCATCGGGCTTGGGTTGCTCGGCTATGGGCTCTGGCTCTGGTTCAGGCGCAGGTTCGGGCTCAGGTTCAGGAGTGGGGGTCTCGGCATAGAACTCTTGGGATTCTTCGGCGGGTTCCTCTACCAGTTGCTCATCGGCCTCTGATGAGTGGAACAGGGCTTTGAAACGGTCGGAACTGAATACTCCTATGAGCAGTGTCACTGCCACCAGCGCCGCAACGCCCCAGTTCAGGTAGCGGCGGGACCGGCTTTTGCTTATCCACTCGTCTATGGCATCCAACTCCTTGGAGGGCAGGTTCATGGTGTCCTTGTAGTACATCCTGAGTGAGAATGCCAGTATGGCTCCCATTATGCACAGTATCCATATTCCGCTCTTGAGTTGGCTCTCCTGAGTGAAATAGGCACGGCGGGAGAGCAGGTCCAGCTGGCGTATCTCCTGGCCCAACTGCTCGTTGTCAGGGTTGCTTTCGTAGAGTTCCTTAAGGGTCTCCATGACCTGGGTCTGCAGCGGTGAGGTACGCCTCAACTGCACCCAACTCACGGTAAGCATGACTGCCAGGGCCAATGCGAACACAGCCGTCACTACGGCCAGATTCCTATAGATTTTGCGGTTCATATTTGATCTTTGACTTATTCTGTGGACAATAGTTGAAACACTTGCCGCAGGCCACACAGGCGGCAGGTTCTATCTCATATGTCTTGCGGGTGCGCTTAAGCGAGAGCCTTATCAGACGGCATCCCAGTGCAAGTCCTATCATACCTCCGGCTATGAGTGACCAGTGGCGGAAACTCAGCATGGTGGCATCCACCCGTTCGGTGAGTTCATCGATTGATCGGCCCATCTCATAGAATGCCTCAACCTCAGGCGTCATACCCTCATCGGGAGCGGCATCATATTCATTAAGCATACGCATAAGGCGAACGTCCTTGTTGGCTCCGGCCAGGACCTCGCTGCGGCTCTGCAAAAGCAGGGCACCGCCTACGGTCAGCAGCGGCAGCATCACGAAATAGAGCAGAATGCGCTTTACGCCCGTCATGCGGGTCTCACCTGGACGGTTGGCATGGGGCGGACGTATGGCATCCACAGGGCAGGCGTTGTGACACAGGGTGCAGTTTATGCACTCCTTGGAGGTAACCTCCACCTTTCGGACCGATACACGGCTGACCAGACCCAAGAGCGCTCCATAGGGGCAGAGAAACTGGCAGAACGGACGGCCCATGAATACCGACAACAAGAGCAGGATCACTCCGAAAACTATCATACCTATGTCGCCGCCCATGCGGAAAATACCGATGAACGGGTCAAAACGGCATATTATGAACTGGCTTCGGGTAGCGGCATACATGATGGCAAATGCCAGATATATCCATGGAATGAATCCCAGCGCATTGGTGACGGCGCGGCTGAGCCTGAAGTTTCGTACGTTTACAATCTCCTGCAGGGCACCCATGGGGCATACCCCTGCGCAGAACACGCGCCCAAAGAAGAGGGCAAATACCAGAGGTATGAGGAACAGAAACAGCACGGCTAGCGGCAGGTTGTAACTGCTGTCATTCAAAGCCAGCACCACATTCTGTATGGAACCTACACTGCATACGCATCCGCTCCTGAAGAATCCGAAATAGAGCACTGAAATGATGCTCTCGGTAAACAGCACACCGCGGCTGCGGCGCTTATGTACAGCCCATCCGGCAATGCTGAGCATGATAACGAGCACTGCTACATCCATCCAGGACCAGAATGTCTCATAGGGCAGTCCGTGGACAATCTCGGGATACTGGTAGCCGGACGTGAAGTCGGGCTTGGGGAATCGGGCAATCAGAAATGTATTCATGCCTTATCCTTTAGTTTATAGGCACTGCTTACCGGAACGCGCTGTATGGCGTTCGATACGCATACCTTTGAGATGGAACATTCATTGCAGTTAAGACAGAGCTCCTGCTGTATCTGAAGGAACAGGGATCCGTTGCCGAACGATGAGCAGCCGTTCACGCATTTGCCGCATCCGTTGCACAGGTCCTCGTTTATGGTGTATTCAAAATAGGGCTCCTCTATGAATTTGCGGGTTATGGCGCCGGTGGGGCAGAGCATGTTTTCGGCCGCGGTGTTGAGTTCCTTCACGTTGGCGCGGTAGTAACCTCCGCACAGGTCGCAGTAGCCGCAAACCTGATTGGCGTGGAAACACTTTACGGCCGATACGGGCAGCACGCAGTCAGTCTGGCAGCGTCCGCATCGGATGCAGAGTTCAGGGTCTATCTGCCACATGGTGTCACCGCTGCCGGCCTTGGCCCTGCTGCCCAGCACTCCTCCCAGCGTAGCCAGGCTGCCGCCGGCCAGGATGGTACCGCACTTACGCAGGAATTCCCTGCGCTGCATGGGGCTGTTCAATCCTTTGTCTTGTTTGTTGCTATCCATAATCAGACGGTTACTTTCATGGGACAGGGTGCGGTACAACTGCCGCAAAGGGTATCGGCGGCCATACGGTCATCATACTGAAATACGGATACCCGCTTGTGGCCAGCCACGATAAGGCGGTCTTTGAATACTCTCATCTCATAGGCGTCGTTTCCGCCGCCAAGTGCGGTGGTGTCAAGCAGTATGCTGCGGAATGTGCCGTTCAGACTGTAGCAACTGATGCGTGGTATGCCTTTCTCACTGGTCAGAAGTTCACCGGCGTTATTACCTGTCAACTGTACAGGGTTGCAGCATCCGCAGAACTGTCCGGCTCCGGCGCCGGGCTCTCCGAACGAGGCTATGAAATTGCCGTCGGCATCATACTGCTCCACTACATGACGGCCTGGATTGGAGCAGAACACCTTACCGCCTATATTGGTTATTCCGAACGAGTAACTGGGAACCACAAATCCCTTGGGGCTGTTTATGAACCGGGCCAGAGTGCCGTCCAGATTGTATTTGCAGATATTCTTGGCACTGGCATCGGTCACAAAGACTCCACCTGAGAATACGGTAAAGAAGCAGTAGTCGGCATCGTCGCTGCAGGCTTTCCATCCGCCCAGTTCCTCACCGTGCTTGCCGTATATCTCTATGCGGTCGGGGTAGAGCAGGTAGATGCGGTCACGGTAGACAGCCACATCCCTGGCTCCGCCCGGAACCTTGAAGTTCTCTGTCAGTGAACCCGTTGCCGAATAGATGCTGACCGATGTGGCCATAGCCAGAAGGATATGACCGTCAGGCAGTACCTCCATGCCGGAAATGACACCTGGCACCTCAAAAGCGCCTGTCAGACGGTATGGCGATACAAGCTGTTCTGCATCGGGAACCTTTTTCTTGTCTGATTCCTTATTGTAGAATATGTCATCGGGGTTGGTGAGCATCTTCCACACGCTGTGTCCTGCCACTCCCGCTACACCTGCTCCAAAAAGTACGGAGCCTCCGGCCTTAAGGAACCCGCGGCGGGTTATCTTCTTGTCATCGTTATTGTTGTCCATATAGGTCAGTGTTTATTCAGTTATCTTGAGGCATCTTACTGAGTTGGCGTCACGCACCAGAAGCATGCCGTCAGCATATGCCATGGGGCCCCAAGCATCGGCTCCATCCTCAATTATGCGCTGCCGCCTGAGCAGTTTCATGGATGCCTGTTCCAATTGATACACAAACAGTTCGCCGTTCTCCTTGAACGCAAAGAGGCGGTCGTCTATTATCATGTAGGGACCCAGTCCGAAGCGCTCGTCGGATGCCGAGTTCCAAAGGGAACGGTGTAGGTCACGCGGAGAGTAGATTGAGAGGCGCTCACGCATTCCGCCGCCGTCCTTGGGGATTATGGTGATTATCATCCCGTTATACAGGATGGGGGTCTGCTGCTCGCTGCTCAGTCCGCGGTCGGCCTTGTACTGCTCCAGCACGGTAGCCGTCCAGTTGTTACCGTTACGGTCCACCTGCAGCAGGGCGCCTCCTGCTCCGTATCCGGCTACCAGAAATATGCGGTTGTCGCTGAGTTGGAGAGGCGAGGGGGCCAGCACTGACGGCTGCCACTTGTCCTCATACCATAGCAGGGTGCCCTTGTCGGAGCCCGATGCCGAAACGCCGCACACGCCGCCTACACCTGCATATACCAGGGTGGGCTTGCCGCCCAGCGTCATAGGCATTACCGATGAGTGTGACATTTTGAAACCTATGGTGTTGGGGGTGCTCCACAGCACATTTCCGGTCTTTATGTCAATTCCGGTCAGCAGCACATCGGTCCCGGCGGGAGCCAGGATGAGTTCGCCCTCCGGAGTTATGTACGGGCACTGTCCGGTGTACCAGAACGGTATCTCGGACGAGTAGAGTTTCTTCATGTCCATGGACCAGAGCATATCGCCTGTAACGGCATCGCAGCACATCACATGGCCCTCGGGGCCGATGGAGACCACCTTGCCGTCATGTACTGCCGGTATGGTGCGGGAGAATCCGTGGTTGCGTTTCATGGGTACGCGGTACCATCGGCGCCATAACTCCTCACCGGTAAGAAGGTTGAAACAGCGCAGGGCATCGGATGAAAGCTGCTCATTGTAATCCAGGACATAGACACGTCCGTTCCAAATCACCGGGGCGGCATGACCTTCGCCGGTGCTCTGTGACCACATTTCGCTGAAATCACCCTCCGGGAGATTGAGTTTGGTACCTGTTATGCAGATGTTGTCTTTCTTCTGGCCGCGGAATCCGGTCCAGCTGCCGGTAAGTCCGGTGGGGGGAGCGGCATCGTATTTCATGAAAAACTCACCTATAACCACATCATCGGCCTTGCGGGCGGTTCCCTGGGGACGGTTGTCGGCACCCGGCTCAAATGCGGTAAAATGTTTGCCGGGGTCGTATAGATGCCACACCGTGAGGACTGCCGTATAGACAGCTGCCGCCAGAATGGTTATAAGGGTCAGTCTTTTCATTGCTTTCGGGTTCTGTATCTGGAATGAAGGTTGTACAGGTGTTCAGAGTATCATGCAGGCTGAATAATAGTCCTAAAAAACAAGCCTGTAATTCCGGTTTTCCTTATACAGGGCATAAAGATAATGAATCTTAGTGTGAAATCTGTTTTTTTGCTTGTAAAAATAGAGTACCTTTGCATCCCGAAATTGATACGGATATGGCTAAAGAACTTAAAGACCTTACCAAAAGAAGCGAGAACTACTCGCAGTGGTATAATGAATTGGTTGTAAAGGCTGACCTTGCCGAGCAGGCACCTGTTCGCGGCTGCATGGTCATCAAGCCTTACGGTTATGCAATCTGGGAGAAGATACAGCGTACCCTTGACGACAAGTTCAAGGAGACCGGTCACGTGAACGCATACTTCCCGCTGCTTATACCAAAGTCATATCTGAGCCGCGAGGCCGAGCATGTTGAGGGTTTTGCCAAGGAATGCGCCGTAGTGACTCACTACCGCCTCAAGAATGCCGAGGACGGAAGTGGCGTAATAGTGGATCCCGCAGCCAAACTTGAGGAGGAACTGATAGTCCGTCCTACATCAGAGACAATTATTTGGGCTACATATAAGAACTGGATCAAGTCATACAGAGATCTTCCTATCCTGTGCAACCAGTGGGCCAATGTGATGCGCTGGGAGATGCGTCCGCGTCTGTTCCTGCGTACCGCCGAGTTCCTGTGGCAGGAGGGTCATACCGCGCACGCCACCCGTGAGGAGGCCGAGCAGGAGGCACGCCGCATGCAGCAGGTCTATGCTGACTTTGTAGAGGGTTATATGGCCGTTCCGGTTGTTCGTGGCGTCAAGTCAGAGACCGAGCGTTTTGCAGGTGCCCTTGATACCTATACCATAGAGTCCATGACTCAGGACGGTAAGGCTCTGCAGTGCGGAACGTCACACTTCCTTGGTCAGAATTTTGCCAAGGCGTTTGATGTACAGTTTATTAATAAGGAGAACAAACTGGAGTATGTATGGGCTACATCATGGGGCGTATCAACACGTCTGATGGGTGCGCTTATAATGGCTCACTCCGATGACAACGGTCTTGTCCTGCCTCCTAAACTTGCTCCCATACAGGTAGTAATTGTTCCTATCTATAAGAATGCCGATGACCTGGCACAGATAAGCGCCAAGGTTGACACTCTGGTAGAGGCTCTCAAGAAGAAGGGAATAAGCGTCAAGTATGACGATGCCGACAACAAGCGTCCCGGATTCAAGTTTGCCGATTATGAGGTCAAGGGTGTTCCCGTACGGGTTGCCCTGGGTATGCGTGACCTGGAGGCCGGTACATGTGAAATCATGCGCCGTGATACTCTGGAGAAGGAGACCGTTCCGTTTGATGGTCTTGAGGAACTTATCCCGAATATGCTGGATGATATGCAGACCGCAATCTTTGAGAAAGCAAAGGCTTGGCTTGACGCACGTATGGTCGAGGTTAACAGTTACGATGAATTCAAGGAAAAGATAGAGGCCGGTTACTTTGTTCTGGCTCACTGGGACGGTACTGCCGAGACCGAGGCCAAGATCAAGGAGGAGACCAAGGCTACTATCCGCTGTCTGCCTTTCGGAATGAAGGAGGAGCCGGGAACTGATGTTTACAGCGGCAAACCCGCAGCCCGCCGAGTCCTGTTTGCCCGCTCATATTGATAAAAATGATACAAAAGGGGACAGTCCCCTTTTGTATCATTTTTTAGAAGTCTTTCTCGAATACCAGTCCTACACCTTGAGTGGTCAGCGTGGTCTTTGAGAAATACTTATCATTTGCTTTGTTGTATCCCTTGATGCTTATTCCCTTACCACGCTTGTCGGGAATGAGCAGATACTTGAATTCAAAGTCACCTATGAAGTTGGACGTGTTGTTGATGGTATTCTCCCTGTAACCGAAATTACCGTTTACAAGCAGGCGGTTATTGAGCAAGTGAGCCTCCAGAATACCTTCCAACTCCTTGTTGCTCAGGTTGGTGGCATCGTTGGTCAGATAGCTGCTGGCACTCACATTACTTGTTATGGATACTTTCTCGTTATCAAGAACCTGTGACAGCAGATTGTTTATCTGTCCGCTTACGGTTGAATTCACGATAGATTCCATGGTACTTGGAGTAAAACCGTCACTCATGGCTGCAACATCATATGTGTAGAAACGTCCTATGGCCAGCAGATACATGAATTGGATGTTACGCTGTTCCTCGGTTGTGGTGGCGCTTGCCAATACGGCTTTCTCCTCCGGCGTTCCACTTGGTATGTCAATATCAAACGATATGCGGGGATCATTGAGAAGGCCGGTTATACCCATAAGGCAGCGTACATGTACTTTATTATTTGACGATGCACTTGGGTCAAGGTCATAGATCGAGGCGGAGTTGACGGTGTGATATGTCTGAAGATTTAGCTCTGTGTCCATGAGCGCTCCGTTGAACCTTACATAGCTTCCCTCCATGAGCGTAAAGTTCTTGCGTATGATATCCTCGATGGACAGAGCGCATTGACCGTAGCTGAGATTATAGATGCCGTTCACCACCGGACCGTCTTTGGGGTTGAATTTGATAGACAGATTCCCGTTTCCACGGAAGAATCCGTTGAGTGAAGCCATAGACATTTCAATGAGAGCGTCTTCACTGCATTCAACGTTCAAATCCAGATTGAAATGCTTGTTCTTATTGGCTTTGGGAGGAATAATCCTCTTGACAGCCTCTTCATCAATATTTACGGTACCTCTGTCTACGATTGTAAGGAAGTTGTAGTCGGCCACAGAGCTGGCGGAAGGGCTGTATCCCAATCTTGTTCCCGGGGCTGTACGGGCATTGACCGATATGCTCAAACCGGTGGCCTCGTCAAACCTGAGATTCATGGAACCTTCGGCATAAACGGATGCGTATATGTCACTTTTTTCATTCTTGGGTTGCTGGAACACAAGCATGTCGGCAACATCGGCCGTCATGTCTACTCTCCAGTTCTTGAACTTGTTATGACTCAATATGCAGGTCATAATACCGTCATGTCCCTTTTCATCATAGATTTCAACGTCCCGGAACAGCATCCTGCCGGGTTCAAACCATAATGTGTCATGCTTGACCTTAAAGGTGGCGTTTACGGCTTCCTGGATAAAATAACCGTCATCCAGAATGGCTTCACCTTCCAAATCCATGCCCGGTAGATTGCCGAAAATACGCAAGTTACCGGTGGCACGTCCGCCAATCTCCCTGAATACGGTTTTGGTCCATGTGTTCAGGAAATGCAAGTCCGTGTGGTCGGCAACCAAATTGACATCCAGATACTTTGTCTGAGGTATGAATAATCCGTTGACGGTTGTTGAGGATACGCCTTCATCAGTCATTGTTCCCTGCACTTCAACCTGACGGGATTCGCGGTTCCATCGGCAATCTGCCACAAGATTTCCATGATATGAATCCATAAACCGGAGATCATCGATGCTGAATGTGCCAGTGAATGCAGGATTTGCCAATGTCTCACTTACGTATATATTACCCGATGCAATGCCGAACAGCTTTATCTTATCATTCAGATGGAACTCAGACAGTATGTGACCAACGTCTATGTTTTTGACTGACAGCACGAATACATCACTGGAATCGGCCGAAATGGTGCCGTTGGCATATACATACTGATTGTTGTTGCTGGCAGACATGTCAGATATGGCAACCTTGTGATTGTCTGTGGATATATCAGCGGCATACATCTCCCAAATGCTTCCGTTTACGGTTACATCGGTTGTGTCAATGACTGTGGTTGACTGCAGTCCGCCGCGACGGTCATACTTGAGGAAACGGGAGTGCGTGTTTGCTGTTCCGCTCATGGTGCCTGACCGGTTAACCCAGGAGTAATTGGCGTCAACCATGTCTGAAAAAGCCAGGAATGAAGCGTCAAGAGTGGTTCCATCGTCAGATTCATTGCCGTAAGTAGCCGACAGATCGATTTTGCATTCGCCATCAGACATGTCCAAATCAACGCGGTTGGCTGTCAGAGTCTGATTGCCCATAGTGATGTCGGGAACAGAAACAGTTCCTGAGTAGGATTCCCTGCTGTCAATGAATGTCATCTTGGCGGATATCGGTTGGCTTATATGGACAGGCTTATGGAATACTGCTTCCATAAAGTCTGTGTTATCCAGATTCAGGTTGATGGCAAAATCATTTAAACTCTTGTCGGAATTGCCGGTTCCGAGTTTGTCACCGACAAGTTTTCCTATGGTAGGCAGAGCCTGGGAGCATGCTTTGGTAAGAGAAGCCGGAATGGTTGATGTCTTGTAGCAACCCACCATCGATATGTTCATGAAATCACTGTAAACGTTGGTAACCCTGATCAGTTCATTGAACTGTCCTACAGTAACTGTCATGTTATCCATCTCCCACGAACCGGATTTATCGGCATAAAACAGACTGTCTACAGAAACCTTGCCTACAAGATAATCCAAATCCCTTCCGAAGATATTTGCAGTCAGGGTGGCGGTTAGGGATAAACTGTCTTTTCCTGCAAGATGATAGGCTGCCAGGTTGAGCGAATCGGCATCAGCCTGGATATAGTAGAATGGTGTGCTGCCTGTGCCTATGGCGGCATTCAGGTCCAAGGCTCCGTTCCTGTCGGCGAATTTCAGGTCTGTCAGAATATAACCCGGGTTTACCGAGCCGTTTATGTTGATATCCTGATAATTATAATTCCTGAATCTTATGCTGCCTATGTGCCCGTCAAAGTTACCGGTCAGACCGTCGTCGTCCCTGTTTAGGTCAGCATGTGCGGAAAGGGAGCAGTTCCCAAGGTCAGTGTTGCCTGTAATTGCCTTAAGGTTGACATCGGATGCCGAAATATTACCTGTGTAAGAATCGTTCCGTCCGTTTATGCTGCAATTAACGGTACCGGCCTGGCTGGTTATGTCCAGAACGGATGACAAGATACCGTTATACTTCTCCAGATTGGCTTTGAAAGAACCTTTGCCCAGTGAAGCGAGTTGTCTTGGGATGGTTATCCCGAATCCGCTGAATTGCTCTTTTGTCCATTGCGGCAGACTGTCTGAGAAAGAGCCGTGAGCCTCGGCATATCTGCACCCGGTTATACGAAGGGCGCTGTCAAGCAACAGCGTACCGCTCATTCCAAGGTCAAATATACTGTCCGGAGCATGCATGTACAAAGCATTCAGGTTGAAGTCTCCCTTCCTTCCGTTTCCTTTGAGAGAGAACTTGATGGGATCGGTCATGGAAGCAAATGGGGAATATAGGGCTTTATAGTCACTGCCGGTAAAGATGATATCCAGATCAATGTCCATATCCGGCAGGCCTGACAGTTCTGATTTGAATCCTGCATCGGCCGAAAGGCGCTTGGCCTGAATCTTTCCGGCAGGAGTAGTAAAAACGAACCCCGACAGGTTGGTGCGGTTTCTGCCAATATTTGCTGTTCCCTTGGCTTTCGTAATCCTGAAACCGGATTGCTCGGCAACGGCGAACTTTCTGACTATCACTGAAACAGAATCCTGACTCAGCTCCTTGAGAGACAGATTGGCATTGAGCCCGCTGATTCCGATATGGTTCGGGTTGAACACGCTGTCAGACCATTCGGCATCTCTCAGATCGTAACGGACAGCTCCGTTCCTGATAAGTACCGAATTTGCCCTGAATGACATCGGTTGGCTGTTATTGCCGGCAAGAGCTGTCAGGAACGCATAGTTGGGCTCTCCTTGGACACTGTCTTTGTACAACTTTATGCTGGGGCTGTTTATCCTGACGTTAGTAATGCTCACTTTTCTCTTGAGCAGTTTCTCAGGTTTGAGCCTTAACGATACGGATGATACGTGGGCAAGGGTATCATTCTGCAGGTCATAGACAGTAAGGTCGTCGATGGAGATTCCGAAGGGGTAGGTAAACTGTACCCGGCCTGCATTCACTCGGGTTCCCAATGCTGAACTGGCTATCTTGGTGATGTGCACGGCAGCCTCCTGCTGAATCTTCTTGTCATTCAGCAGAATATGGCCGGTCATGAATATTGCGGTAGAGACGACCAGAAGGATATGGACTACCTTGCCTGATTTCACAATATGCAAATTTAGCTAACTATGCAATACAACGAGCAACTGATTATGATGAATTTTTTAAAAAATGTGGCATCTGGGCATATCTGAGGTGCCTTTGGAGTCCTATTTGCCGATGAAATGGGCCTTTTTTGTACATGTTGATAAATGCTCTCTCTTTTTTGGTATTATTAAGTCTGTAGTTATCTCTTTTATTAGTAATTTTGCGCCCGAAAATTTGAATAATATTAAACTATATATTCAACTAACAACAAAATGGCAGAAATCATTCGTTTACGAAAAGGTCTGGACATCAAGTTGCTGGGCGCTCCCGTCAAGGAGTTGACAGAGGTTGGTCTTGCGGAGTCCTACGCGTTATGCCCCGAAGACTTTACCGGAGTCACTCCCAAGCCGGTCGTCAAGGAACAGCAGACCGTCAAGGCCGGTGAGGCTCTGTTCATTGACAAGAACCACCCTGAGGTGAAATTCGTTTCGCCTGTAAGCGGTGAGGTCGTGGCAGTGAACCGTGGCGCACGCCGCAAGGTCATGAGCATTGTGGTCAAGCCCGATGCCAAGCAGACCTATGTAGAGTTCGGCACCAAGAGCGTACAGTCGCTCTCAGGTGATGAGGTAAAGGCCACTCTCCTGGAGTCAGGTCTTTTTTCATTCTTCCGTCAGCGTCCATACGACGTGATCGCTAACCCCGCCGATGCTCCCCGCGGCATATTCGTGTCGGCATTTGATTCCAAACCGCTTGCTCCTGACTTTGAGTTCGTACTCCAGGGCAACGAGGTGGACTTCCGCACAGGTCTGAGCGCAATCGCCAAGATTGCTCCCACAACACTGAGCATCAGCGCCAGCCAGACAGCCGAGACCCTTACCGACGCCAAGAACGTTGACCTGTATGCATTCAAGGGTGCTCATCCCGCAGGCAACGTAGGTGTACAGATCAACCACATCAAGCCAGTCAACAAGGGTGAGGTGGTTTGGACAATCGATCCCGAGGCAGTCATCTTCATCGGCCGTCTGTTCAACAAGGGCGTTGTGGATATGACACGCGTCATTGCCGTAGCAGGCGAGGAGATTGTGAATCCCCAGTACCTTAAGGTCATTGCAGGTGCCAAGATCTCATCAATCGTGGACGGTCGTCTTAACAGGACCGAGCACATCCGCATAATCAACGGCAACGTGCTGACCGGTGTAAAGTGCACCAAGGATGATTACCTGGGCGCATTTGCCAACATGGTGACCGTTATCCCCGAGGGTGACGACGTAAACGAGTTCATGGGCTGGATAGCTCCCCGTTTCAAGCAGTACAGCGTAAGCCGCACATTCTTCAGCTGGCTTGCATGCAAGAAACAGTTCAGCATAGATGCACGCATCAAAGGCGGCGAGCGCCACATGATTATGTCAAACGAGTACGATAAGGTGTTCCCCATGGATATCTATCCCGAGTACCTTATCAAGGCTATCATAACAGGCAATATCGACAAGATGGAGGCTTACGGTATCTACGAAGTTGCCCCCGAGGATTTTGCACTGTGCGAGTTTGTAGATTCATCTAAACTTGAGCTTCAGCGTATAGTACGTGAGGGCTTGAATAACCTGCGTGCCGAAATGGCCTAAACCCCAAGGAAGTCATGAGTTTAAGAAATTACATAGACAAGATTAAGCCGAATTTTGAGGAGGGTGGCAAACTGCACGCTTTCCGCTCGGTTTTTGAAGGTTTCGAGACCTTCCTTTATGTTCCCAACGACACTGCCAAGAGCGGTGTGAACATTCACGACTCATTCGACAGCAAGCGAATGATGATCATGGTTGTGATTGCTCTGGTTCCCGCACTGCTGTTCGGTATGTACAATGTAGGCTATCAGCATTTTGCTCTGGCCGGTCTGCTCCAGCAGGCTACATTCTGGAATAAGTTCTGGTTCGGCTTCCTGGCCGTACTGCCCAGACTGATCGTTTCATACGTAGTTGGTCTTACAATAGAGTTCATCGTGGCTCAGTGGAAACACGAGGAGATTCAGGAGGGTTACCTGGTTTCAGGTTTCATCATTCCCCTGATTATACCCGCAACCACACCTCTGTGGATTCTTGCCGTAGCCGTTGCATTCTCTGTAATATTTGCCAAGGAGATATTCGGCGGCACAGGAATGAACTTCCTGAACGTTGCCCTGATTACCCGCGCATTCATATTTTTTGCCTATCCATCGGTAATTACCGGTGAGACCGTTTGGGTGGTTGACCACGCAATATGCGGTCTGGGTGCCGATATTGACGGTATGACAGCCGCTACCGCTCTGGGTACAGCCGCTACAACCGCTGCCGCTCCTGCATTTGATATGAATATGGTCTGGGGCTTCATCCCCGGCTCAGTAGGTGAGACCAGCGTGATTGCAATCGCCCTGGGCGCCCTGCTTCTGCTCTATACCGGAATCGCCAGCTGGAAGACAATGCTTTCAGTATTCGTGGGCGGTATCCTTATGGCTCTGGTATATAACCAGTGGGGTCCCGACAACGCAATGGCTCAGATGCCCTGGTACGAGCATATCTGCCTGGGCGGTTTCTGCTTCGGTGCCGTATTTATGGCAACTGATCCGGTTACATCGGCCCGTACAGAGGTGGGTAAGTGGATTTACGGTTTCCTGATCGGTATCATGGCCATCACAATCCGCGTCATGAACCCCGGTTATCCCGAAGGTATGATGCTGGCCATCCTGCTCATGAACTGCTTCGCTCCGCTTATTGACTACTGCGTAGTACAGCGTAACGTGAACAAACGTCTTAACAGAATAAACAAATAAGGATTATGGCTACGAAAAAATTCAAATGTAAGGTTTGTGGCTATGTCCACGAAGGAGATAAGGCTCCTGAGCAGTGCCCCATGTGTCAGGCACCTCAGAGTGAGTTTGAAGAGATTGTAGAGGAGGGTGCTGCTCCTGCCAAGAAGGGTCTCAATACCAACAGCAACGT
Organism: Bacteroidaceae bacterium; assembly: GCA_045534785.1. Classification (GTDB taxonomy): domain Bacteria; phylum Bacteroidota; class Bacteroidia; order Bacteroidales; family Bacteroidaceae; genus Colenecus. The sequence goes on from JAZSKJ010000008.1 coordinate 80,014, forward strand.
TTATACCATCGTTTATGCAGCCATAATGGTTGTTATCGTGGCATTCCTGCTGGTGTTCGTATCACAGACTCTCAAGGATCGTCAGACCGCCAACGTAATCAACGATACAAAGCAGCAGATCCTCTCTGCCCTGAATATGCGTGACCTGCACGATGTTGCCGGCACATATGCAGAGGTTATCAAGAACGATGCCCTGATGCAGCCCAACGGCAAGCTGGCTGAGTATGAGGGTGATTTCAACACCTCTTATAAGAGTGAGTTCGACAATGGTAACCTGCACATTTTTGTTGCCGAGGTTAACGGCGAGCGCAAGTTTGTCATCCCCATGAACGGACTTGGCCTGTGGGGTACCATCTGGGGTTACATTGCCCTGAATGAGGACCGCAACACAGTCTATGGCGTCTATTTCTCACACTCATCCGAGACTCCCGGATTGGGCGGTGAAATAGCCGGAACCAAATTCCAGGACCGTTTCCCCGGCAAGCTGGTGGTTAACGGTGAGGAGGTTGGCCTCAAGGTGGTCAAGTACGGCAAGGCCGACAAGGGCTCACAGTTTGAGGTTGACGGTGTGACAGGTGCTACCATCACATCAACCGGTGTGAATACGATGATTAATAAGGTGCTGTCAGCATACATCCCGTTCCTGACCAAGCAGTGCTGCAAGGAAGGCGGCTGCGAGGAAGGTGAGGATTGCTGCGATGAAAACTCTAACGACTGATAGGATTATGGCAAACAAGAACAGTGAGGCTTTCAAACAGCCGTTGTGGGTTAACAACCCTGTATTGGTTCAGATTCTGGGTATATGTTCGGCTCTGGCCGTAACGGCTCAGCTCAAACCTGCCATCGTGATGGGCCTTTCAGTGACCGTCATCGTGGCTATGTCTAACGTGATCATTTCACTCCTGCGCAATACTATTCCTAACCGTATCCGTATCATCATCCAGCTGGTGGTGGTAGCTGCTCTGGTTACTATAGTAAGCGAGATTCTCAAGGCCTTTGCATACGATGTAAGCGTTCAGCTCTCAGTCTATGTGGGTCTTATCATTACCAACTGTATCCTTATGGGTCGTTTAGAGGCATTTGCCATGCAGAACGGTCCCTGGGCATCATTCCTGGACGGTATAGGTAACGGTCTGGGTTATGCTGCCATCCTGGTGGTGGTTGCTTTTGTACGTGAACTCTTCGGTAGCGGAACATTGTTCGGTTTCCAGGTTATACCGCAGGCCTGCTATGAGGCCGGTTACCTGAACAACGGTCTTATGATCATGCCGCCTATGGCTCTTATCCTGGCCGGCTGCATCATATGGTACCATCGCGCCAAGAACAAGGATTTACAGGAAAACTAATCTCAAAGCGTAAAGAACTATGGAACATTTCTTCAGTTTATTCGTAAGGTCGATATTCGTCGACAACATGATATTCGCTTTCTTCCTGGGTATGTGCTCATTCCTGGCCGTATCCAAGAACGTAAAGACGTCTTTGGGACTTGGTGTAGCCGTAATCTTTGTTGAGCTCATTACACTTCCTGTAAACTATCTGCTTCAGACCAAGGTCCTTGAGCCCATGGGTCTGGAATTCCTCAGTTTCATCCTTTTCATCGCTGTTATAGCCGGTATAGTTCAGCTGGTTGAGATGGTGGTAGAGAAATTCTCACCGTCACTCTACAACTCACTGGGTATATTCCTGCCGCTTATCGCTGTGAACTGCGCCATCATGGGTGCATCCCTGTTCATGCAGCAGCGTATCGGAATGGATCCGGACAACACTCAGGCTATCACCTCTTTCGGTGACTCAATCGCATACGCACTGGGCTCCGGTATAGGTTGGGCTCTGGCTATCGTCTGCCTGGCTGCCATCCGTGAGAAGATGGAATACTGCGATATTCCCAAGCCTCTGAAGGGTGTGGGTATTACATTCATTACCGTTGGTCTGATGGCTATGGCTTTCATGTGCTTCTCAGGTCTGGCAATTTAAAAAGGTAATATTATGAACAACATCTATATATCAAGTATTATAGTTTTTCTGGCCGTTATACTGCTGCTGGTAGTAATTCTGCTGGTGGCCAAAAGCTACCTGGTTGCCTCAGGCAAGGTCAAGGTAACAATCAACGGCGACAAGGAACTTGAGGTGAATTCAGGCGCAAGCCTCTTGAGCACCCTGGCCGAGAACGGCGTTTATCTGCCCTCAGCCTGCGGTGGTAAGGGTTCTTGCGGACAGTGCAAATGCCAGGTCGTTGAGGGCGGCGGTGAGATTCTGGACTCTGAGAAGGGCCATTTCACTCGCAAGCAGATCAAGGACAACTGGCGTCTGGGTTGCCAGTGCAAGGTCAAGGGTGACCTCTCTATCAAGGTTCCCGAGAGTGTACTTGGTGTCAAGGAGTGGGAGTGCGAGGTTATCTCCAACAAGAACGTGGCTACCTTCATCAAGGAGTTCATCGTGCAACTTCCTCCCGGAGAGCACATGGATTTCCTGCCCGGAAGCTACGCTCAGATCAAGATTCCCGCATACTCTATGGATTATGACAAGGATATAGATAAGGACCTCATCGGCCCTGAGTATCTGCCTGCATGGGAAAAGTTCGGTCTCTTCGGCCTTAAGTCTGTTGTCAAGGAGCCTACCATACGTGCTTACTCTATGGCCAACTATCCGGCCGAGGGTGACCGCATCATGCTGACGGTACGTATCGCTACTCCTCCGTTCAAACCCAAACCGGAGGTTGGTTTCCAGGATGTTCCCACCGGCGTGGCTTCATCTTACATCTTCAGCCTCAAGCCGGGTGACAAGGTTATCATGTCAGGTCCTTACGGTGAGTTCCATCCTATCTTTGACTCCAAGAAGGAGATGATATGGGTTGGCGGCGGTGCCGGTATGGCTCCTCTGCGTGCTCAGATCATGCATATGACCAAGACTCTTAAGACCACTGACCGTGAGATGCATTATTTCTACGGTGCACGTGCTCTTAATGAGGTGTTCTATCTGGATGACTTCCTGGGTCTGGAGAAGGAGTTCAAGAACTTCCACTTCCATCTGGCTTTGGACCGTCCGGATCCCGCAGCCGATGCAGCTGGTGTTAAGTACACTCCCGGATTTGTTCACAACGTTATGTATGAGACCTATCTTAAGGACCATGAGGCTCCCGAGGATATCGAGTACTACATGTGCGGTCCCGGCCCCATGTCAAAGGCCGTTACCGGAATGCTGGACAACCTGGGCGTTGATCCCGCATCAATCATGTACGATAACTTTGGCGGATAATACAAAAGGGGACAGACCCCTTTTGTATCATTTTCATGAATTGAAAAGGCGGCTCTCTTTGCGGGAGCCGCTTTTTTTTTGCTCCCTTTTCCCTCGCCCGCCAAAGTGTCCCACAGTAATCGGCTCTGTGGGCTTTGTGGAGCCGATGAGCGTAGGATACACCCTCATCTAAGGCTCGTGTCCCACACCAACCCGCGTCAGAACGTATTGTCGATAGGGCGAGTGTGGGACACTTTGGCGAGATGGCCATTAAAAGAACCTGAGTCAACTATTTTAGGGAAACACAGTATCGGTTATTAGAAGACAATTAATCCTCTTATCTGTATTAATAGAAAAAGCCAGTATCGCTACCAGCCTTCTCAGTCCTTTTCCAAGACACAGAAGGATCAGTTCCCTGTGTCAGAATCAATAAAAATGAAATTAGTTCTTTAACTGGAGACGTATTTTCAGAGTATTATTGTTTAGATAACAGACAACCAAGACCAATTATTGCAATTTATTAAATACAGTAATATGAATAGATTATCCTTTGTTTTAAGTTGTGCTGCATTCAGCTTGTTTGCAGTTGTGTGTTCAGTGTCGGCTCAGGAACTACCTCCTGACCAGGCCCAGAGGCTTAAGGAGATAGAAGAGACGAACAGAATGATAGGGATTGAGAGTTTGCAGAATGATCCCAGGATCAGGCAGATGAATGAAGAGAGACGCAAGCCGATAGAAACAGTTCCCGCTACAGGAGGCAGAGTGAACGGCTTTATTCTGGATGAGACCGGGAATCCTATTCAGTATCGTGACGTCAAGGCGTGTGAGCGTGATGTTGTGGGGCGTGCTGTAATGGAATGGTATGCAGGCGGTGACGGATTCTTTGATATGATCAAAATCAGTGATGTAAACAACAAGATTTCATTTGAGGCCGAAGGGTATGAGACGCAGACATTGCCTTTTGACCGCGGTACATATCAAATAAGACTCAAACCCGCGGCCCGCACTCTTAAACCGGGCGATGTGATAAGCGGCCGTGTATCATTGGGTAATTGGGGTAATCCCGGAGGAGTGCCGGTAGAGGAGATTGACAGTGACGGCAATGTAGTGGCCAGTACCAAAACAGAGAATGGACAGTTCAAACTGACAATAGTAAAGCCTGGTAATACGCTTAAGGTTTCACTGAACGGATACACAACCTTTACCGCTACCATTGAGATATCTAATTATGTTATCGGACTGCAAAAAATACAATGATTATGAATAAGAGTTTCAAACTGGCCGTAATAGGTCTGATGCTGACCCTGGCGTTGCCCGTAATGTCGCAACGGACCAATGAGTATCTCAAGCCATGTGATTACAAAGGTAAGATTTCACGCAGCGGGGATAATGTGCTGTGCTGGGGTGAGAAGGTGGAACCATCTTTTGCCGAGAGTTATGAAATCCAGTGCTGGTGCAATACCAAGACAAATGAATTCAGTCTTAAACTGACGGTCCAGAACCAGCAGGATCCACATGTTCTTATAATAGATGAGGATATGGCTTATCAGATAAGGACTTTGATTGATGCAGCGGTGTTTTCGGCCACGAACCTTCCGGACAAAGAGTGGATGAAGATGGAGCTGGAAGCATTGAAAAACGGCACAGGGAATATATCATCTGTGGGATTAGACGGTACAACATTCCGGTTCTACAGTAGGAATTACGGTGCATACTGCTGGTCACCGCATGATGGAAACAACGCAGCCCTGGTAAATCTGTTCGATGTCATATACAATGCCATCGGCTATAAAGACATTGAAAGAATCAAGTCCAAACTGGACGATATCAAAAGCCTTACCCGGAAATACGCATCCCTTTTGCAGGATCCCTACCGCGAATACTATCTGCTACGCATAGACAAGAAACCAAACAACTGGTGGTGGGCTGTAGATTAGAAAAATAACACAAAAGGATCGTATCCCTGTGTCAGGAAAGGCGGCTCTCTTTTGCGGGGGCCGCTTTTTTGTTCCCTTTGGAGAGATTCCTCATTGCATCTGCTCCAGCAGAGTATTGCATCGGTTGCGGAGGTAGGGAGTCAGCTTGGTGGGATTGTTCTTTAGCGGGTTGGGCAGACAAATGGCGATGGATAAGGCTTGTCTGCGGGTAAGTTTGTCGGCTTGACAATTGTAATAATGCCGGGCGGCTGCTTCGGCACCATAGATGCCGGGGCCCACCTCAATCACATTAAGGTAGACTTCCATTATGCGGTCCTTGCTCCAGAGTAGTTCTATCAGAACTGTCCAGTAAGCTTCCCATATCTTCCTGGCGCCGGTGCGGGAGCCGAATGTGAATACGTTCTTTGCGGTTTGTTGCGATATGGTGCTGCAACCACGGATTTTGGTCCCTTTGTTCAGGTGATCATCACGCATCTTGCGTATCTCTTCCCAATCAAAACCGTGATGCTGATAGAACTTCTGGTCCTCGGTCAGAACTACGGCCTTGGCAAGTTGAGGTGATATCTTATCCAGGCTTACCCAAGTGTGCTGATTCTTAAATGACTCCACTTTACGGTTCTCGATGGAACGTTTAAGCATGAGCGGAGTATATTTTATGGGAACGTATCGTAACAGAAGCACCAGGGCAAAGCTGAAGGCTATAAAGAGTAGGGGTAGCCTTACTAACAGCTTGTATGTCCATTTGCGCTTCTTCATAAACGATTGAGTCCTAATCGGCTGCAAAAATACTTATTTCTTGACACATGACACAAAGGGATAGTATCCCTGTGCCAGTGGTACTGGGAGGTTTTTTAGGGAAAAACACACATCCGATAAGGTAAACTGGGAGGGATATTGCCGGCAGTTCAGCCGTTCTGTCCGTGCCGTCTGCCCATGACACAAAAGTATCGTTTCCATGTGCCACTGTGTGCCATTATAATAGTACATAAAATTTATAGACTTTAAAATTTTATTTGCAGAATTGATGGCTACCTTTGCCCCATATGAAAAGGAGTCTGGTAATCACTTCTGTATGTCTGTTATGTCTGCCTCTCTTTGGACAGACAAGTGACACTTTGCAAAGCTTGAGCCTTGATGACATTACCATTTCTGAACGTCGGCCAGGAACCAGACTTGTAACAGGAGCTGAGAACGGAACAGTAATCAACCGGGAGGAGTTGTTTAAGGCAGCATGTTGCAATCTGGGGGAGAGTTTTACCACCAACCCGTCAGTTGATGTAAACTACAGCGATGCCGCAACCGGTGCCAAACAGATCAGACTGTTAGGATTAAGCGGCATTTATGTTCAGTTACTGACAGAAAACCTGCCCAATTTTCGCGGTGCGGCCGCCCCTTACGCTCTTGACTACATTCCGGGCCCGTGGATGAACAGTATCCGGGTATCAAAAGGCTCGTCATCAGTCCGTAACGGCTATGAAAGCATCACCGGGCAGATAGACGTGGAATATCTCAAACCTGATGCAGACCAAGGCGTAACCGTGAACCTTTTCGGCAACACCATGAGCCGCATAGAGGCAAACGCTGATGCCAACGTTCATTTGAATGACCGCTTGAGCACTGAGGTATTGTTGTCATATCAGAATGACCTGGGGCATCATGACATAAATCACGACGGTTTTCTGGACAAGCCAAACACACGGCAATGGAATCTGCAGAACCGATGGAAGTACAAAGGTGACACTTACCTGTTCCACGGAGGCATAGCCCTTATGAAAGAACAGCGTAAAGGAGGCCAGACTCACCATACTGCCCCGGACAGACATCATCTCTATCAGATAGGGATCAATACCGACCGATATGAAGGGTATATGAAACACGCTTTCATACTTGACCCGGATCACGGTACAAACATCGCCCTTATGGGTACGGTTTCAATGCACAGGACAGATGCCGGTTACGGTAACAGACAGTATTCCGTAAATGACAGGAACGCATACGCTCAACTGATGTTTGAGACCAACCTGAATGAGTCACATAGCATTTCAACGGGGCTTTCCCTGAATCATGATAATCTGGAACAGACAATAGCCAATGCAAATCTTGATCTCCACGATGAGATTGAGACAACATCCGGCATATATGCCCAATACACATACACTCCCGGGACTATGCTCACTGCCATGGCAGGTATCCGCGCAGACTACAGCAACATTTACGGAACCTTCATTACACCGCGTGTCCATATAAAAATCAATCCGGCCGATGCCATCAGCATTCGTCTGTCGGCCGGCAAAGGTTATCGCAGCCCGCATGCACTGGCTGAGAACAACAATCTTCTGGCCAGCGGGCGCACGCTGATAATTGATGACCTTAAACAGGAGAGTGCCTGGAACATGGGGGCAAGCACAATATTCAATATACCGCTCTTTGGAAAGACTCTTAAACTGAATGCCGAATACTATCATACCCGTTTCATCATCCAGACAATCATAGACTATGACAGCAATCCGGCACAGTTACATATAGCCAACCTTGATGGAGAATCATACTCCAACACCATACAGGTTGATGCGTCATACCCCATTCTAAGTGGGCTGGAACTGACCGCCGCATGGAGAATGAACGACGTGAAATGCACTTATAACGGCCAGCTTATGGAGAAGCCGCTCAACAGCCGCTACAAGGGACTCATTACCGCAAGCTACAAGACACCGCTCGGCCTGTGGCAGTTTGACGCTACACTTCAGCTTAACGGCGGCGGACGTATGCCCGTTCCTTACCTTTTGCCTGACGGCAGTCCCTCATGGCAAAGCAGTTTCAATGCCTATGAACAGGTATCGGCACAAATTACCCGCTGGTTCCGACACTTTTCAATATACGTGGGCGGGGAGAATCTGACAGGTTTCCGTCAGCAACAGACCATCATCAACGCATCTGATCCCTGGAGCAGCACCTTTGACCCCACAATGGTTTGGGGCCCGGTACAGGGTGCTATGGGATATGCCGGAATACGTATCAATTTAGGAAGACTATAAACTATAAAAACAGATAAAATGAAGAAAGTACTTCTATTGTTAGCCATCACGCTGGTATCGGCCACCTTAATGGCAAAGGACATCAAGACAGTCATTGTAACCACAACACCGCAGATGCACTGTGAGAACTGTGAAAAGAAAATCAAGGACAATCTGCGCTTTGAGAAAGGTATCAAGAAAATTAAAACCAGTATCAAAGACCAGACCGTAACCTTGGAATACGATGCCGACAAGACCTCGTCCGACAATCTGATCAAGTCATTCTCCAAGTTCGGCTACGAGGCCAGCGAGGTAAAAAAAGAAAAAACCGAAGAGAAGAAGTGACACAGAAGTATCGTTTCCCTGTGTCACGTATAACAGAGATTTTGTTTCTATTCCCATCCAGGTGAATAGTGACAGGATGCGTTGATAACAACCAGAACAAACCATGAATTCTGTGCTTAATCAAAAATATTACGTATATTTGCATCGTTGATTCCCGGTAGCCCCTGAAGCAATTCAAGCTATCGGGTTTAGTTTTTCTATACCTTTAATCACCTGTACATTCCAGTTTAGGTGTCTTGCGCTGAAATAAGTTGACTCCAAAATTGCAACGGAATTGCAACGCCTATTAGTTGATTTGATAAGCTATCTGCACTTACATTTGTCCCACAAACTAAAAAAACGAGTATGAAACAAATGTCAGTCCTCTTGTCGGCCATGCTTATACAAGCTGCCACAGTTTCCATGTTTGCTCAGACTGAATCTGTCAGAACAGTAACCATTGACGGAATCATCTATACTGACAACGGTTCTCATAAAACATGGTCAGTAAAATCTCTTGCCGATGGTGTTGTTAAGACACATATTGTTATACCTGACTCCATATCCGTTGACGGATTGATGAATAAGGTTTCAAGCGTTTCCACCGGTGCTTTTGACGGTAATACCGATATTGAAACGGTGCATCTTCCTGACAGCCTGCGGTTTTTGAGCGGAATGGCTTTCCGTAACTGTACTAATCTCAAGCAGATAAACATTCCAGGGAATTGCGCTCTTACCGACAGGGTGTTTGAGAACTGCACATCACTTGAGGAGATAGTTATCCGGTCCGGTTTTAATCTTGAAAACGGTAGCAGATTATTTACCGGGTGTACATCGCTTAAGAGAGTGGTAATAGAAAAAGGTTTCTATATCGGCCGGTATTATTTTTATGGTTGTACTTCTCTCGAAGAACTGGTCCTGCCATCTTCTATAGACGAAATAGGTGCCGAGGCTTTTGCGGGTTGCAATAACCTGAAGAAAATCACAATCAACTATACAGGCAGTTCAAACTATTTGCATATGTCCGTTGGTAATGGGGCTTTTCCTGATTTGATGCTGTTGGAAAATGCCATTGCCGATGCTGCCACTCATGAAAAACTCAAGACCGGTGATATTATTCGGGGCGTGGTACGTGATTCTGACGGTAATCCGGTCAATATGGTTTATGTCAAGGAACTTGACTCAGAGGGACGGATTATTGATCATGATCTGACTGAAAGTAATGGAAAGTTCTCTCTCCGGTTGAGTAATCCGGCAAATAGGATTGAGTTCTACAGTATGGGTTATGAGACCGTAAATCTGCCTTTAAACACGGCATATTATCTGATTGATTTGATAGAAAAGCCTGATACGGCAGTAGTTAAACAATCCAGGAAAAAAGACCCGCCCAAGTTACACCGCAGTCATGAGTATGTTGATCTGGGACTGAGTGTAAAGTGGGCTACCTGTAATATAGGCGCAAAAACACCTGATGATCCTGGTAATCTATATGCTTGGGCTGAAACAGAACAGAAGTATGTATATTCCTGGTCAAACTATAAATGGTGCAAGGGAATTGAAGATGAACTGACAAAGTATTGCACTGTAAGCAGTTATGGTTATAATGGCTTTGCTGACAATAAAACCGTTCTTGATCCGGAAGATGATGTGGCACATGTAAAATGGGGTGGCCGCTGGCGAGTGCCTACTGTTGAAGAGTTTCAGGAGTTGTGCATGAACTGTACCTGGACATGGACTACTTGTAACAATGAGTATGGTTACAGAATCACAAGCAGGATACCCGGGTATGAGGACAGATATATCTTTCTCCCCACATGTGATGATTACAGCGGATTGTTTCCATTCCACGTAGGCTTTCAAGGTGAATATATGTCAAGTTCACTCAGCCCAGATTATCCATCCTCCTGTTATATCCTCATGTTCACATCCGATAAGGTAAACTGGTACGGATATGGCCGGCAGTTCAGCCGTTCTGTCCGGGCCGTCTGCCCATAAGACACAAAAGGATCAGTTCCCTGTGTCAGAATCAATAAAAATGAAATTAGTTCTTTAACAGAAGACGCATTTTCAGAATATTATTGTTTAGATAACAGAACATATTTGAAAACAGTATGAGAAAGATTATTCTGATATTAGCCGTATTCATGTCTGTCTCAATTCCGGTTGGAGCACAACAGACGGATGCGGCAAAAGACAGCGCTGACTTGCAGGCAAGGCTGGATTCGACACTTGCATTTGTAAGCAGATTGAGTCAGATGAGCAGTGAGCAGCTGGACTCCATGCGCCGTAAATCTATTGAAGATATGCGCAAACCGATAGTTTCGGCCCCAAAAGCGGGTGGCAGGGTGAACGGGCATGTCCTGGATGTTGACGGCAACCCTGTCAGGCGAGAAGTTAAGATTTGTGAGCGCGATATTGTGGACCGTGCCGTTACTATTGGAGGTGCCGGGCTTGAAGACGGTTTCTTTAACTTGTCTGGTATTAAGAATCCGGACAATTATCTGACATTTGAGGCCGAAGGGTATGAGACCATGAGATGCCCGATTGACCGGGGTACATATGAGATAAGGCTTAAACCAATAAAGACTGAATGATTATGAGACAGTATCTGAATGTGGCTGTATTCAGCCTGATGACGGCGTTGTCAATGCCGGTTATGTCACAGGGAACGGGTGATCATTTGCAACCTTGCGATATTATTCTCCCCAAATTTGAGGCGGTATATACGGGAAACATACTTGAGGATCCTGAAGGTTTTAGGAACCATCTGGAGTCTATGAGAAATAACCCCAGAACGTATGACACCAAGTGTTGGAGCATAAGGGAGGAGCCTTCTTTTGAGGAGAGCTATGAGATTGAGTGCATTTACAACCGGCAGTCGGAGAAGTTCAGGCTTGAACTGATGGTCCAGAATCAGCAGAATCCCCATGTCCTGGATATAGATGAGGAGACGGCATACAGGATGCAGACACTGATTGATGCGGCTGTGTATTCTGCCAGTAACCTTCCTGACAAGGAATGGATGCAGCAGAAGTTGGATAACTTAAAGTCAGGTGATGGGGTGATGGCATCGGTCGTTGGTCTTGACGGCACCACATATAAGTTCTTCAACAGGCGGTACGGCGCCAAGTGCTGGTCGCCAGGGGGTGGTAACAATGCTGCGCTTGTGGCAATCGTAAAAGCGTTGTATAATGCCATCGGATATAAGGATACTGAAAGGATCAGTTCCAAACTTGAAGACATCAAAAACCTGACTGGGAAATATGCATCACAGCTCCAGGATCCGTACCGCGAGTATTATCTGCTCCGTATTGACAAGAAACCGGCCAACTGGGTGTTTGATTTTTGACGAGGATACAAAAGTATCGTATCTTTGTGTCACAATAATATAACAAACTTGTTATTACCTTAATATTAAAGACAGGACTGATGAAAAAGATTAACCTATTGAGCCTCTTGCTGATAATGGCCCTGACAAGCCTGAATGCCGGTGCCCAGAATCTGTTTTCACCAATTACCAGGTCTCATTATGATTTTTGGGGCAAGTATATTGACAAATATTACACCCAATCTGCCGATGTAAACCTTATTATGCCTTCTGATATGATTATATCACCATCCATCTTGGAATCATTGGTGATGTATGGGGGTATAATAAAGGTAACTTCGCAACAAGGGAAAGAGTATAGTATAAAGTGTAGCCCGGAATTGTATAATTCTCTGAAGCTGTTGGCCAAACATACGGTTATGACATCTTCATACGCCAGCAGAAATATGGGTATGGACGGTCAGATGTATTTCATGTTCTATAAATCTGACGGTGCATGGTGCTGGTCACCATATGGAATGTGCAGTGACATAGTAACGGTATTCAAGGAAGTGATGAATGCTGTCAGAGACAATGACATCAAGCGTATGGAAAAACAGGTTTCGGCGGCAGATTCATTGCGCCGTTTGATCAAGACCTTTTATCCTGAACAAGGCTGGCCAGTAACAGTGTCCGTTTCAACTCCCTGGACCGAAGACAACAAACTTGCACCCATTAAACACTTAAGTCTATACTCGTCATTTGGCGGCGATATATTCAGTAACAACCTTGATGTGGTTTTTACATTCAGTGACAAGGATTTCAAGGAGGAGTATAGAAAACTGTATCGTGAAAAATATGAAAGCGCCATCCGGCAGGTTGCACACAAGATTTATGCCCTGTCTGATTTTGCTGATGATGGTTATTACTTTTCATTCATTGTTGATGAAAGAGTGACCAAACCCCAGGTCAGCAAAGACCAGAAGCAATTTGAAATCAAACTTAAGGAAAGTGACCTTACTGTAGAAAAGATGATATCATTGCTTATTGAAATTCAGGCATCAGAAATACATCTTGATTGTGGCCCCGAATTCAATCCGGAGGCTTTCCGTCTGCCCGAAGGAACAACTGTCCAGGATATTATCCTGAAACTCCCCGGAGTAACCATAGACAGTCTCAAGAATGTTTACGTAAACGGCAAGAAAGTGACACGTTTGTGACACAGAAGTATCGTTTCCCTGTGCCATGTGCTGTGTCAGAAATAAGATAATATAATGATGTTTTATGTCATTATGATGTCAATATGAAATAAATCATATATATATGTGGCGTAAATATTATTAGTTATGGCACAAGTATCTATGACAGTGAGGATGGACTCACAGCTCAAACAGTCATTTGACAGACTCTGCAGTGAGTTTGGCATGAGCGCCAACACAGCTATGAATATATTTGCTAACGCTGTGGTGATAACAAGGAGTATTCCTTTTCAGATTAAGGCTCCTCAAGAGGGCTATATGGATGGTTTGACTGCATTTTACGCTTTGCGTGATGAGGCAAAAGCTAATGGAGTGCAGGATATGTTATTGGAAGAGATAAATGAAGAAATAAGAAAAGTACGAGCAGAGAAAAAGAAATAAGAACCATGATACACGCAGTAATTGATACCAACGTCCTTGTTTCAGTTGTTACTCCCGCACAAATAATGGAGATTTTGAGAAATACGCAACAGAGTGTTTTTTCTCACTAGTGCAGGGAGGGCTTTTATAGGGAAACACAGAGTTCCCATTACCTTTGCAACCAGCTCTGGTTGCATACGAATCAAGTCAACCATAAGTCAACCTATAGCAGTAATAAGAATAACCAGAGTCAACTTCTATCAGGAATAAGACAATCCGAGTCAACCTTTTTTTGGGAAAAGCATTTTGCAACAGTTTTGCAGCGCTGTTTTGTTGTTTTGATGATAGGGGAGTACTTACATTTGTTGCAAAAATCAATGAATTATGAAAAAGCGTTTGGTTCTTTTGGCAGTTCTGCTGCATTCGGCTATTTCTGTGTTTGCTCAGAGTAAGCCCAAGGCCGGTGATATAATATCGGGTATCGTGTCAGATATGGAAGGTCCCATGATTATGGTAAACGTAACGGAAAGGGATACAGCAGACCGTATTGTGGCTCATACCATTACTGATATTGAGGGTAAATTCTCTTTTAAACTGGTCCATCCCAAAGATAGTTTAAAGGTTACGTATGTAGGTTATGAGCCTGTTTCTATTTCTATTGACACTACATATTTTGAGATTAAGATGAAAGAAAATCCTGCTCTGTCTGCAGTTGATATTATATCAGATCCAAGTTATGAAAAAGCAGGTTATTCCGTCCCGGTTCGTAAAACCCTTTCGAATCCCCCCAAAAAAACAATGGGGCTGATGGATCCTGACTCATGGACATTCGGGTATATGCAAAGGAATGCCCCTGAAGGTCTTGTTTGCGGATATGTGGTAAAAAATCCTCAGGGGGATGATGTCTATAGACTGTACCTGATTAAAAACGGAAAGAAATATCAACTGGTCAAGAAAATAAGAGATTATCAGGAGGTAAGGGAAGTAAGCAAGAAGTTGGCCAGACAGCTTGAGGAATCAATGAACATCAGTTTCACTGAAGCGGAAAAGAAAAAGGAGGCTGAGGCAAAACAGACAAGCAATTCAAATGGTAATGGAATTCAGGTGATAAGGTTCTATGACGGCAACTATATCTATGCAATGAAACCAGGCATGATTGGAATATTAGAGTCAGGCGGATCGACAGAACTCCCGGATGAAACCTGGAATGAAGAAGTGGGCAAGTTCAATGTGAAATAAGGACGTATTCAGAGATTTTTGCCGTTTAGAAGATGAACAACCTGATAAACTGCATTATGAGAAAGTTGTCTTTTATGTTTTTGAGTGTTGTAATGATGTCACGGCTTGCTCTTGCGGCCGGATACCCCCTGAATGGTTCGTGGGAGTTGATTGACCCTGAGTCCTGGCTTTTTAAAAATATGCAGAAGAATGCACCTGAGGGCTTTGTCTGCGGTTATGTGGTGGATGATGCCTGGGGTAACAATTATTTCAGCATGTATGTTGTAAAGAAGGCCGATAAGTATGAACTGGTATATATAAAACCTGGAATTGCCAAGACAAAAGAGATTGACGCTACGCTGGCAAAAGAATTGTTGAAGACGGTTGACGGAAATATAGGTGAAGCCCAGAAGCGTAGGGATTTTGAAATAGAGGATGCCAGGAAGAGAAGTGAGAAAGTAGAGATTGGTGAAACAGATGATGTTGAAATAATAGAGAGCATATTCTATGATGGTGATGTCATATATGCACTTAAGCCCGGAAAAATGGCATACTCCTGGCCTGATATGTTTTACCGTTTGTCGGACAAGAACTGGAATGATCAGATGGCTATTCTCTCTGATGCCAAAGCATCGGATAATCCGGATATCAGAGTTGAATCTTTTGACGTGGACAAAGAAGAGAAAATCAATCCTGATTCCATTTATTATGTAACAGAAATCAGCCCTGAGTTCCCGGGTGGCAGGCAGGCTTTCCTGGATTACCTCAAGGCAAATGTCAATTATCCGGCCCAGTGCAGAGAGGCTGAAATACAAGGGCGTGTGCTTATTACTTTTGTAGTACAGAAGGATGGCTCCATTAAAAATTCAAGCGTGCTGAAAAGTGTACACCCTTTGCTTGATGCGGAAGCCCTGAGGGTAATATCTGCAATGCCCAATTGGAAACCCGGCATGGAGCACGGAACTCCCGTCAGTGTGCAATACACCGTCCCAGTCAATTTCCGCCTGAATTAATTACACTAAAGGATCGTTTCCCTGTGTCATGTGACGCAGAAAAAAACAACTCACTGTCCGGGCGATATCGGATTTTTTTACCACTAACAAAGGAGGCGTCAATAGCGCTCTATCTGGCGCGAAAAAATTCCCTAGTTAGAGAAAAAAAATTCTCTAGTTAGGGAGTAAATTCTCCTTAGTTGGAGCGTATATATGGCTCTTGTGGAGGTGTAAGGATTTTTCAATTGAAGCCCCAAAAAACTACGGCAATGAAAGTAAAAGTAGGAGAGACTTTTGTATGTTTGCGGTTGATAAACCTAGAACCGATAATGATTATGAGAAAAGTTATGTTTCTGGTGGCCGCTGTTTTGCTTTGCGGTGTGACGAATCTGAGTGCTCAGCCTACATACACAGATATAGGCTTCAATGATATTGCCGATGTGTTTGCAGAGGTTAAGCCCAATGAGACGGTGGTGTTTCTGGTCAGACACGGTGAGCGCGGCCGTGATTACTCCAAGAACGGATTGCTGACCGAGAACGGAAAGGCTCAGGCCCGAATGGTGGGCGAGAAGATCAAGAGCGGTGAGCAGGCTTTCTACGCTCACTCTGATTATGGCCGCACCATACAGACCTGCGAGAATATTGCCATAGGCCGCGGCGATGAGTTCATTCATGAGGAGTGGGGCATACTCAATGGCGATTGGTACCGCAAGGATATTCCGGCTCTAAAGCGTAACGGTTGGGATAACTGGGAGTCACTCTCACAATGGGCCTATGAAGGCGGCAAGGAAGAGGGCTTCTATAATCTTGAGGAACGCAGCAAGGAGTGGCTGGATTCACTCAAGGCTCATCTTCCTACCATGAAGCGCATCAACGTGCTTGTATCTCATGATTATATGGTGACCCCGATGGCTATCTATGCATCGGACAAACAGGTTGACCTGCATTACTGGGTAAACCGCAAATGGATCAATTACCTGGCCGGCGTAGCCATAATAATAGATCCGCAAGGCCAGATGCGGTTCAAGACTATCCGCGGTCTGGACTCCGGTCTGCTGGCCAGATAAGACACTTTTATTGGTCAATACCTGATTTTGAAGTAGTCCAGCAGTAGTCTGTAATTGTCCTGGGCGGTCAGGCAAGTGTCGGTCAGGTAGCCGTCTATGTGCCCCCATTCACGGAGTCCCCGGTAGTAAAAGAGCTTCAGTTCATCGGTTATTATGAATGGCACTATTCCGTAGGCCAGGCACTCCTTGAACATGATAAGACGTCCCACGCGGCCGTTACCGTCCTGAAAAGGATGTATGGATTCAAATTCTTGATGAAAGTCCAGGATATCCCGGAGCGTCTTGTCCTGTATTGCGTTATATGCGGATAGCAGGGATTTCATGCGGGCGTGGACATCCTGGGGCGGACAGGTCATTTCACCTCCAACCTCATTGGGCAGTTGCTTGTAGTCGCCCACATTAAACCAAGATTTGCGGCTGTCTGAGGTTCCGGACTTGAGTATGCGGTGCAATTCCTTTATCAGGGATTCCGACAGTTTGTCCTGTGCCTTGTCTATGATCAGGTCTATGCATCGGAAGTGATTGGTGGTCTCCAGAATATCGTCCACATTCACGGTTTCATCTGTTATTCCTATTGTATTGGTCTCAAAAATGTATCTGGTCTGCTCATGGGTCAGACGGCTTCCCTCCATATGATTTGAATTGTATGTGAGGTCAATCTGGGTCCGATGATAGATTCCGCCGCTTATCTTTCCTTCCTTCTCCTGGATCAGCCGCTTCAGGAGAGGGGATAACGGACGTTTGCCTTTTCGGGGGACCGAAGTATCGGCAGGGAGGTTCCAGGTCTTTCCTGACAGAAAGGCTCCTTCAATCTTTCCTGCTGCGCACCAGTTCCTGACGGTGCGTTCTGATATGCCGTGTTCATCGGCAAATTGACTGACAGTTATGTAATCCATTTCCTTTTATCGGCAAAATATCGTTTGTTCCGGCTACAAATATGGTAATTCTTGCCGATATCGGCAAATTTATTTTTGCAACATTTTTGCAACGGCTTTTTGTTGTTTCGGGAGATACTTGAATCTAAATTTGCAGCATAACTTAAATTAAAACATTATGAGAAATGTATCTGTTGCGTTGCTTGCCTGTTTCATATTATCGGTCAGCAGCAGCGCTGCCGCACAAAATGCCGGTAATACCGGCAACGGAGCAGTAACAGGTTCAAACGGACCTGCTTCACTGAGTGTGTCGGAGATTAACAGGTTGAAAGAGAAAGTCCTTATATTTATGGATGATATCAGCTGGGACATCGATTTTTATGACAGTAATTATTTTGACTGTAAAAAAAACTCGGAACTCAGGAAGAAGGCGTCAGATTTCCTGAATCTTAATCCGGAAGATATTGTTAAAGTGAGGTATCTTAAGGATGACGATGCTATCAAGGCGTGGGGAAGCCGTGGAAAGTACGGAGTCCTTGAAGTACATACAAATCAAAACAACTACGTTTCCCAAATGAAAGTTTCCGGAAAACAACCTAAGGAAGGTGATGTCATTCTTGTTGAAGTGAAGGATGAGAACGGTCCGTTGATGGCAACGGTTGACCTTCCCGGGAATGAAAAGCAGGCCATGCGCGTTTTGGGCAGTACCGACAAAGACGGACGTCTGGCTTTCCGCCTTGCTTATACCGGTGACCATATCAAAGTACAATGTCCCGGATATCATGGCGTTTACCAGGCAATCAAAGGTACCAGGATAGAAATAACCATGAAAAAGAATCCCTATCTGAATGAGGCCGATGTAGAGCTTGGCCGACGGAATGTGGAAAGGGCCCGGAACAATTACGGTTACAGAATGACTGAAACAACTGTATCGGGAGACAAGCCAAAGGCAAATGGCACTGTCTCAGGGGCACTTTTGGTTGAAGGCTCTCCGGTAAGCGATTGTATGATAGCTGAAATAGATTCAAACGGTAAGGTCGTTTCCACAACAAGGACAGACAGGGATGGCAATTTCTCACTTGTCATAAAGGATCCTGATGATTTCCTGTTTATCGGATATGATATCACCCGATACAATGTTCCACTTATTACAATAACTGGAAACAGATACCATATCAACATAGCACCTAAGATACGTCTTCGCGGATAGATTTTTTCTATATTGCGAGACGCATTTTGAGTAAATTGCGGTTTATTTAGCGGAAAGGCTTGAAATAGTGATGAGGAAAAGCTTCCTAACAGAGCAGGAACTGGCTTTGGGGTGCGTCCGTAATGATAGGGATGCACAGGGGGAGCTTTATGCCAGATATTCATCAAGACTATATGCAATATGTCTCAGATATATTGAAGACAGGGAGGAGGCGCGAGACCTGATGCATGACTGTATGATAAAGGCTATGGATAACTTCAAGTCTTTCAGATATGTCAGCGAAGGTTCACTTTATGCATGGCTTAGCAGGATTACCGTCAATATGGCTATCAACCGTCTTAAAGAGAGCTCCCGGTTCAGGCAGATTCCTTTTGAACAGGTTAGCGGGGATGAGTTGGAGAATGCTTTGGAGCCCGATGCTGAATCAGTCAGGAAGATACCTGACGGTGTGCTTGATAAACTGATAGCTGAATTGCCTCCGGTAAGGCGTACGGTGTTCAATATGTATTGCATTGACGGATACAGCCATCACGATATTGCCCGGGCATTGGGCATAACGGAGAGAACTTCCACATCGGTTCTGGCCAAGGCCCGCGCCAGCCTTAAGAAGGCATTGATGAACTATATAGACAAGACAGGACTATGAAGGATTGGGAAGACATAATTAAAGAACGTCAGTTGAGCCGAAAGGCAGAGCTGCCGGAGTCTGACTGGAATGATTTCCTCTCCAGGAAAGCCTCTCATGACTTAGCGCTAAAGCGTCGTCGCAGATTCATTACGGCAGCGATATCGATTCCTGCAGCAGCTGCAGTCCTGCTGTTGCTGTTCCTGATGCCATTTAAGACTGTTGTTCCGGATAATCATATTTCACAGAACGAACAGTCAGAATCACAGATTACCACAGACAGTCTGGCAAATGAGATGGACAGCATCACGATTGAAAAACCGCAGGTTGAAATAGTGCAAGTCAAGCCTGAGGTAAAGCCCGAACCAAAACCTGTTGATTCAAGAATGGTTGCGCGGAATACCTCTTCGGTCAAAGGTCGTATTTATGATTTTGATTCGGCTGAGCCTATGTATCTTGCCGCAGTGATGATTTATCAGATTGACGGCGCTGACTCAACCTATATAGGTGGTACTTCAACTGATGAAAACGGTGAGTTCGTGATAGGTAATCTTAAGCCGGGCAACTATGTTGCCAGCACCAGATTTATGGGGTATGATGACGCTGACAGGAACTTTACTATACGTCCGGGTGAAGAGTTGTCTGATATTGGCCGCATTACCATAAAAGGTGGCATGCCGCTTTCTGAGATTGCTGTTAATGCAGTTGTGGCAAAGGTTCAGATGGTTAGAGATTCTGTAATGTTTAACTCGGCTGCCTACAGATTGCCGGAGGGCGAACCGGTAGAGGATCTTATCCGAAAATTGCCGGGAGTGCAGATTGACAGTGCCGGAAATGTTACCGTTAACGGCAAGAGTATTTCAAGGATATTGGTTAACGGCAAGGAGTTTTTTGCAGGAGATTCTACTAAGAACCTTACTCAGCTCACCGCCGAAATGATAGAGAAGGTCAAGGCTTATGAGAAGAATAGTGACCTGAGCCGTCAAACCGGAATAGATGACGGTAGGGAAGAGACGGTACTTGACCTTGATGCCAGAAAGGTAAGGCGTGGTGACGGAAGGAACCGAAGGCACAGGTTTGTGGATATGGGGTTGAGCGTAAAATGGGCGACATGTAACGTGGGGGCCGATAAGCCTGAGGATTTGGGCAACTACTATGCATGGGGTGAGACAGAAACCAAATCTGAGTATCTGCTTTCAAACTACAGATTCAGTAAGTGGTTTATATCCGATGAGACAAATGATTCAACGATGCTTCTGACCAAATACTGCAACAATGCAGGATATGGTTATGATGGCTTGGTGGATAATAAGACTGTTCTGGATCCTGAAGATGATGTGGCCCATGTAAAATGGGGTGGTGATTGGCGGATACCAACCATTGAGGAGTGGAATGAATTGAAAGAGAACTGTACCTGGACCTGGGGCAATATGAATGGCGTTTATGGTTTTTATGTAACCAGCAATATGCCCGGTTATACAGACCACTCCATCTTTCTGCCAGCTGCAGGACTGTCTGCACACAAAGTTACAGGCGTTAGTTTTAGTATAGATTACGTATCATCTTCTCTCAATCCTTATTCGAACCAGTTTGAATGTTACTCAGTAAGTTTTACTAAGACAAGATTCGTGCCATATGGCTGTGTCTTCCGATACTTGGGCTTATCTGTACGTCCCGTCTGCAATTAGTTTATCTCTTTTTTGTAACTTTGGGGCATTATGCTTGAAAACATTGTCTCTAAGGTTAATGATATTGTCTGGAATCCTGTGCTGGTTGGGCTTCTGATTCTGGCTGGTCTTTATTTCTCTTTCAGGACCAGGTTTGTGCAGGTTCGCAAGTTTGGATCCATGCTCAGGTCGCTTTTCAGCAGGAAGGCTGGCAATAACGGTATATCATCTTTCGAAGCATTCTGTCTGGCTCTTTCGGGCCGTGTGGGGACCGGTAATATAGTAGGTGTGGCTACGGCTATCGCTTTTGGCGGACCGGGCGCTGTGTTCTGGATGTGGGTGGTGGCTTTCTTCGGGGCATCGACTGCCTTTGTTGAATCCACTCTGGCACAGATATATAAGTTCTCGCATAGTACCGGATTCAGGGGCGGCCCGGCGTCATTCATCGAGAACGGACTTAAGATGCCTTGGCTGGGTAAGACCTTTGCGGTCATTACGCTGGTGGCTTGCGGCGTGTTCCTTCCCACGGTTCAGTCAAACGGCGCTTCTACGGCGCTCAGCAACGCATTCTCGGTCTCAACGCTTGCCAGCGGCATAGGAATGGCTGTATTGTTGGGCCTGGTTGTATTTGGCGGAGTCAGGAGGATTGCCCGTGTGGCTGCTATTGTCACTCCGTTCATGGCTTTGGGATATATGATTATGGCCATTGTGGTTATCTGCATCAATATCCAGGCTGTTCCGGGTATATTTGCTTCTATCTTTACCAATGCATTCGGAATCAATCCTGTATGCGGCGGTATCATTGGCTCCACTATCGCCATGGGAGTTAAGCGCGGCATATTCTCAAATGAGGCGGGGCAGGGCACAGGCGCTATCGTTTCGGCATCGGCCGATGTGGCTCATCCCGCTCAGCAGGGTCTGGCGCAGGCTTTCTCGGTCTATGTGGATACGCTGCTGGTTTGTACGGCTACTGCTCTGATGATACTGTCATCGGGCATATACAATATCTTTGACTCCACGGGCCAGATGATTTTTGCAGGTGCTCCGGAACTTGCCAACAATTACGTGAGTTACACCCAGACCGCAGTGGATTCGGTGTTTAAGGGATTCGGCGGGCGGTTTGTCTCCATTGCGATGGTGTTCTTTGTGTTCAGTACGGTTATGGCTTACTATTTTTACTCGGAGTCAAGCATTATCTATCTGTTCAGGAAAGGTAAATCCAAATGGGAGAGCATAGCCATCAATATACTGAGGGTTATCACTATGACTGCGGTTGTATTCGGCGCTGTGCGTGAGACTGATGTGGTCTGGCAGCTTGGTGACATAGGCGTGGGTCTGATGGCGTGGGTGACTGTTATATCGGTGCTGATTCTGTGTCCCGCGGCTATCCGCTCCCTCAAGGAATATGAAATGACGCATTCTTAAACGACCCCTTTGCGTCATTTTTCAAAAAAAAGTATTATGTTCGCATTTGAACAATATTACTAACCAAATAATTAAGGAAATGAAAAGGATTGCTCTTTCAGTCATGATGCTGGCCGCACTGTCTGTATCGGCCCAGCAACAGAGAAACAATGCTCCCGTTCCGTCATTTGCGGACGCAGTCGAGGATTTCAAGCCTTCAGTAATCACAAACCAGCCTGGCCGTCAGTATCCGATGGTAAACTCGCAGGGTGCGGTACGCGTACAGTTGCGTGCTCCGGGTGCTACATCGGTTCAGTTGGATCTGGGTCGCCGTTATGAGATGACCAAGGATGAGAACGGTGTTTGGACGGGTACATCGGCCCCGCAGGATGTAGGTTTCCACTACTATCAGCTGATTGTGGACGGAACGGCTATGCCCGATCCCGGAACCATCTCTTATTTTGGTGCAGGCCGATGGGGAAGCGGTATTGAGATCCCGTCGGACGATATGGATTTCTGGCAGGTTAAGGATGTTCCTCAGGGCTCAATTGTTGAGAAATACTACTGGTCAAAGGCCACTGAGAGCATGCGTCACTGCTATGTTTATCTGCCTAATGAGTATGACAAGAACCCTAACAAGAAGTATCCGGTACTGTATCTGCAGCACGGTAACGCCGAGAATGAGTACGGTTGGTCTGTTCAGGGCCACACCGGCCAGATTATGGATAACCTGATTGCAGCCAAGAAGGCTGTTCCGTTCATTATAGTGATGGATTACGGCCAGGGCCAGAATATCCATCTGAAAGGTCAGTATGCTCCTCAGCCTCAGGCTCAGCCTCAGGGACAGGGTGGCCGCGGTGCCAGCAACGACGCTTTCTCTGTAGTGCTGATGAATGACATCATCCCGTTCATTGAGAAGGAGTTCCGTGTTTATACCGATGCCGCTCACCGCGGTATGGCCGGTTTGTCAATGGGCGGCGGCCAGACACGTCGTATCACATTGGCTAATCCCACCAAGTTCGGATATATAGGTATGTTCAGCGGTGGCACCATCAGCCCGGATGATGTAAACGGTGCAAACGGTTTCAAGAATACCGCTAAACTGGTGTTCATGAGTTCCGGAAGCAAGGAGAACCCCAGGGTTATGGAGGCAGCCGAGGCTCTTAACGGTATGGGTGTAAAGGCAGTAGGTTACATATCGGAGGGCACTGCCCACGAGTGGCATACCTGGCGCCGCAGCCTGTACCAGTTTGCTCAGCTGATATTCAAATAAAACAGAATATTCATTAAAAACGACGCAAAGTGAAACGACCCCTTTGCGTCGTTTTTAACATTGCTTATGGAAGACGGTTGTTACAAGCTCAGTTGGAGGGAGAGGATAGGGTTCAGCTCCGGTGACCTGGCCCAGAATATCATTTACCAGACGGTAAGCATCTGGCTGCTTTTCTATTACACCAACGTATTCGGTCTGAAGCCGGGCGTGGCTGCGGTCATGTTCCTGGTAGTAAGGATAATAGATGTGATATGGGATCCCATAGTGGGGGCATTGGTAGATAAGGCTAATCCCCGATGGGGTAAATACCGCTCATGGCTCATATTCGGCGGTCTTCCGCTGGCATTGTTCGCCATACTTTGTTTCTGGGACGGGTTCCGCGGGTCTATAGTCTATGCGTACATAACGTACGTAGGCTTGAGCATGTGCTTTACGCTGATTAACGTTCCGTACGGGGCTCTGAACTCATCACTTACCCGTGATACCGATGAGATAACCATACTTACCAGCGTGCGTATGATCCTGGCAAATCTGGCCGGTCTTATTATCAAGACTCTGCCGCTTGTGATATCACTCTTTGCTCCCAAGGCGCTCAACCCTGAGACGGGCAGGATGGAGGCGGTCTATAATACTCCTGATGCCGCATCGGCCTGGTTCATCACCATGAGCATATTTGCGCTTACGGGCCTGGCCCTGCTCTTTTTCTGCTTCTTTGAGAGCAAGGAGCGTATTGTGATGGATGCCAGTGAAACGGAGCACGTAAAGGTGAGCGACCTTTGGATGGAACTGGTGCGTAACCGTCCGCTCAGGGTGTTGTCGGCCTTCTTTATCATTGCATTCACCACCATGAGCATAAGCAATGCGGCCGATTCGTACTTCATGACATATAATATTGGTGCTACCCCATTTATGACCACAGCGTTCATGTGGCTGGGTACTATTCCGGCATTCATATTCCTGCCGCTTGTCCCGGCAATCAAGCGTAAGATAGGTAAGAACGGAATGTTCAAACTGTTCTTGGGGATATCGGTGGTGAGTATGGTCGTGATGTATGTGGTCGTACTGATTCCCGCACTCAAATCCTGCTTCCTGCTGCTGTGCGTGGTGCAGTTCCTTAAGAGCACCGGTATTCTTGTGGCAACCGGTTATATGTGGGCTCTGGTACCCGAGGTGGTGACATTCAGCGAATACACTACAGGCCGCCGCGTGGCGGGTATAGTGAACGCCATAATCTGCATTTTCCTAAAGGCAGGAATGGCTCTGGGTGGCGTAATTCCAGGCCTTGTTCTGGCTGCAGTGGGCTTCAACGCCGATCTCAAGGTGCAGACTCCGCTTGCCGAGCAGGGAATCCTGTGGCTGGTGACACTCATTCCGGCTCTGCTGTTCCTGCTCTCCATCCGCGTTATAGGCAAGTATGAACTGACGGACCGGAAGATGGACGAGATAAACATGGAAATATCAAAAAGGTAATCATATATGAATTTGTCTTCTAACCCCGATGTAATAACCCGCGACTTTTTTGACTCCCTTCTGTTGGAGACAAGATATGTGGATGCGGTCATTCCCTCAACTCAGTTCACCCTGTTCGGCGAGACGTTCCGAACTCCCATAATGACCGCCGCACTGTCTCATCTGGACAACACCGCTCCTGACGGAATGGTCACATACGCCCAGGGAGCAGCCTTTGCCGGAGCGGTCCATTGGGTAGGGATGGGGTCCGATGAGGAGCTGGAGCGCATTGTAGCCACAGGTACCCGTACCATAAAGATAATTAAGCCTCATGCCGATAACCGCGAGGTGCTGCGCAAGATAGAGCATGCAGTCAAGGTAGGCTGTTTTGCCGTAGGAATGGATATAGATCACGCCTTCAACTCGGAGGGCGGATACGACAGCGTATTCGGGCTGCCCATGAAGGCCAAGAGCACTGAGGAACTGGCTGAGTTTGTGAGCGCTGCAGGTGTTCCTTTCATAGTAAAGGGTGTGCTGAGCCCGCATGATGCTGAGAGATGTGCCAATGCCGGCTGTGCCGGAATCGTGGTTTCACATCATCACGGCATGATGCAGTACTCCGTGCCGCCGCTTATGGTGCTTCAGGATATTATATCGGCCATAGGAGGCAGCATTCCCGTATTTGTGGACTGCGGCATTGAGAGCGGAATGGACGCTTACAAGTGTCTGGCGCTTGGCGCAAAAGCGGTATCGGTGGGCCGACATCTTATGCCGCTGCTAAAGCAGGGACCCGAATTCGTGGCCCAGCGTATTAACGGGATGACAGCCGAACTGGCAGGCGTGATGGCCCGCACGGGTGTGGGTTCACTTGACAGGATGGACCCCACTGTAATTCATAAAAGGACTTTCTGATATGCTGCTTGGAGTATCATCGGCCCTGGAGCATAAGACACCGCAGGAGTGGGCGGCCAGGCACAAATCGTTGGGGCTTGGATGCGTTAATTTCCCAATTAGCTGTACCGACGGCCAAGATAAGATTGAGGCATACCGGAAGGCTGCCCAAGATGCTGGGCTTCTGATAGCTGAGGTGGGTATTTGGCGCAATACGCTGGCTGCAGACCCTTTTGAGCGCAAACGTTGGATTGAGTATGCCATAGAACAGCTCCGGATGGCCGATGCAATAGGCGCCTCCTGCTGCGTGAATGTGATAGGTACGCCTTTCGGACCCCGTTGGGATGGGGGATACCGCGACAATTTCTCAGATGAACTGTGGAGAATTGCTGTAAAGATGATACAGCAGATTATTGATGCCGTACATCCGCAAAAGACCAAGTTCTGTATAGAATCAATGCCCTGGATGATTCCGTCGGGCCCAGATGAATACCTGCGTCTGATTGAGGATGTGGACCGCGCGGAATTCGGCACACATCTGGATGTGGTCAACATGATTACTTCGCCAAGACGCTATTTCTATAACGATGAGTTCCTTGAGGAGTGTTTCAGCAAACTGCACGGCACGATTGTGAGTTGCCATCTTAAGGATATACTTCTAAAGCAGGAATACACTTTCCAGCTGGAGGAGTGCGCCTGCGGGCAGGGTACCCTTGACATCAAAAAGTACATAAGCCTGGCCGACGCGGAGAATCCGCATATGCCTATGATTATTGAGCATCTTGATACCGATGCCCAATATGAAGCATCTGTAGGTTACATTTTGTCATGGTTTTCGGAAGGGTTTACGTAAAAACTGACAAAATGAAAATGATTGTAATCGATTTGTTGCAAAGTGTAAACAATAGGAGGTTTTGACTTTGCAAAATATTTGTATATTGTTCAAAAGTTTATCACTTTTTTCATTGAAAATATTTGTTTTACCCAAATTAAGGGGCTACCTTTGCGCCACGAATCAAAAACTTTAACACATATACTCTGTTATGAAGCATAATTTTTGCGCAGGTCCTGCTGTTCTTCCGCAGGAAGTGATTGAGAAATCAGCTCAGGCTGTCTATGATTTTGCCGGCACCGGCATTTCTATTCTCTCTATCAGCCACCGTTCAAGTGAGTTCAAGCCCGTTGTCGATGAGGCCGAAGCTCTCATCAAGGAGATCCTGGATGTACCCGAGGGTTATTCAGTACTGTTCCTGGCAGGTGGTGCCAGCATGGAGTTCTGCCGCGTTCCCTATAACTTCCTCAACAAGAAGGCCGCTTACCTGAACACAGGTGTCTGGGCCAAGAAGGCCATGAAGGAGGCCAAGGCTTTCGGTGAGGTTGTAGAGGTGGCTTCATCGGCCGAATCAACCTATACCTACATTCCCAAGGATTATGTAATTCCTGCCGATGCAGACTATTTCCACTATACAACCAACAACACCATCTACGGTACAGAGATCCGTAAGGACCTGGACAGCCCTGTTCCATTGATCTCAGATATGTCATCTGATATTTTCTCACGTCCCATTGATGTAAGTAAGTACAACTGCATCTACGGCGGCGCTCAGAAGAACCTGGCTCCTTCAGGTATGGCTTTCGTAATCGTTAAGAACGATGCCTTGGGCCATGTGGACCGTTACATCCCCACAATGCTGAACTACCAGACTCATATTGACAACGGTTCAATGTTCAATACTCCTCCCACATTCACTATCTACTCAGCACTGGAGTCACTCCGCTGGCTTAAGGCTCAGGGTGGTGTAAAGGAGATGGCCAAGCGTGCCGAGGCCCGCGCAGCCAAGCTGTACAGTGAGATTGACCGCAACAAGCTGTTTGTAGGTACCGCCAAAGAGGAGGACCGTTCTTACATGAACATCTGCTGGGTTATGCAGCCCGAGTATAAGGAGCTTGAGGATGAGTTCATGAGCTTTGCCAAGAGTCAGGGTATGGTCGGCATCAAGGGTCACCGTTCAGTGGGCGGTTTCCGCGCATCATGCTACAACGCTCTGCCTATGGAGAGTGTTGATGCTCTGATTGCATGCATGAAGGAGTTTGAGGCAAAACATTGATTTATGGACTAAATAAGTTACAGATATGAAGGTACTTGTTGCTACGTCAAAGCCTTTTGCTAAGGTTGCTGTTGACGGAATCCGTGAAGTTATAGAGGGTGCAGGTTATGAGCTTGTACTGCTTGAGAAATATACTGAGAAGGCAGCACTTCTTGCTGCAGTTGCCGATGTTGACGCCATAATTATCCGCAGCGATATCATAGATGCTGAGGTATTTGATGCCGCCAAGCAGCTTAAGATCGTGGTTCGCGCAGGTGCAGGTTATGACAATGTCGACCTGGCATCGGCCACAGCACACGGAGTATGCGTAATGAACACTCCGGGTCAGAACGCCAATGCAGTTGCCGAGTTGGTAGCCGGTCTGATGGTTTACGCTGTACGTAACTTCTACAACGGCACATCAGGTATAGAGTTGCTGGGTAAGAAACTGGGTATCCATGCTTTCGGTAACGTAGGCCGCAACGTAGCCCGCATAGCCAAGGGATTTGGTATGGAGGTCTACGCTTTCGATGCCTACTGCCCCAAGGAGGTTATCGAGGCTGCCGGCGTACATGCAGTTGACAACGTGGAGGATATGTACAAAACTTGCCAGTTCATCTCACTGCACTTGCCTGCAACCGATGAGACCAAGAACTCAATCGGTAAGAAACTGGTTAGCCTGATGCCCAAGGGCGCTGTCCTGGTTAATTCAGCCCGTAAGGAGATTATCAATGAGGACGAACTTATCCAGCTCATGCAGGAGCGTGAGGACCTTAAGTTCGTATCAGATATAGCACCTGCCGCTGCCACCAAGTTTGAGGAGCTGTTTGCAGGCCGTTATTTTGCTACTCCCAAGAAGATGGGTGCTCAGACTGCCGAGGCCAACATCAACGCCGGTATCGCAGCTGCCAACCAGATTGTGGGATTCATCAAGGAGGGTATAACCAAGTTCATGGTTAACAGATAATGGCTATAGTAAAACCATTTCAGGGAATCCGTCCGCCCAAGGAACTTGTCGAGAAGGTGCAGAGCCGTCCTTACGATGTGCTCAACTCAGAGGAGGCACGCGCCGAGGCTGCAGGCAATGAGATGTCCCTGTACCACATAATCAAGCCCGAGATTGACTTTGATCCCATAGCCGAGGAGACCGATCCCCGTGTGTATGCCAAGGCTGCCGAGAACTTCAAGAAGTTCCAGGACAAGGGCTGGCTCAAGCGTGACAGCAAGGAGCAGTACTACATCTACGCTCAGACTATGCAGGGCAAGACCCAGTACGGTCTGGTGGTTTGCGCATACGTTGAGGATTACCTCAAGGGCAATATCAAGAAGCATGAACTGACCCGTGCCGATAAGGAGGAGGACCGCATGAAACATGTTCGCGTCAACAACGCCAACATTGAGCCGGTGTTCTTTGCCTATCCCGATGACAAGGTTCTGGACGAGCTTGTTGCCAAGTACGTAAAGGGGGCTCCCGAGTACGATTACGTTGCCCAGGACGACGGTTTCCGTCATCAGCTTTGGATAATAGATAAGGATGAGGATATCAAGACCGTAACCGAGAGGTTTGCCGGTATTCCTTCACTCTATATAGCCGACGGTCACCACCGTTCAGCAGCCGCTGCTCTGGTAGGTGCCGAGAAGGCCCGCCAGAATCCCAACCACCGTGGTGATGAGGAGTACAACTACTTCATGGCAGTTTGCTTCCCGGCTTCACAGCTCACAATCATCGACTACAACCGCGTGGTCAAGGATCTGAACGGCATGACATCGGACCAGTTCCTCAAGGCACTTGAGAAGAACTTTGTTGTAGAGAAAAAGGGTAAGGATATATTCAAGCCGTCAGAACTCCACACATTTTCACTTTATCTGGATGGAGAATGGTATAAGCTGACCGCAAAGAAGGGTACATTCGATGACAGCGATCCTATAGGTGTTCTGGATGTGACAATCTCATCGAACCTGATTCTGGACCAGCTGCTGGGCATCAAGGACCTGCGTCGCGACAAGAGGATTGACTTTGTTGGCGGTATACGCGGTCTTGGAGAACTCAAGCGCCGCGTTGACAGCGGTGAGATGAAGATGGCTCTGGCACTCTATCCTGTTTCAATGAAACAGCTCATGGATATAGCCGATACGGGCAACATCATGCCGCCCAAGACCACCTGGTTTGAGCCAAAACTTCGCTCCGGATTGGTAATCCATTCACTTGACTGATAGAAAATAAAGGCTTGCGAATCAATCGCAAGCCTTTATTGTTATAATGATCTGGCCCGGTCTTTCCTGGGGAGTTTGGCGTTGACTTCGTTGTAGGCGTGACGGGTCAGCTCTTCTATCAGCGGGCGGTCCACATCGGCGTCCAGACGTATCTGGTTCCAGTATTTCTTGTTCCAGTGAAAAGCGCCTTCTATTGCGGAGTAATGGTCACGCAGTTCAAGCGCGCGGTCGGGGTCACATTTTAGGACAACTATATCGGGCTTGTCTAGAGTAATGCAGGCAAATATCTTGCCTTTTAGACGGAATACCACAACCGTATCGTCAAACGGCATATCCTCGGTTACCAGCGGCAGACTCAGGCAGTATTCGCGGAACAGTTCTATATCCATAACGTGTTTCAGTTCAACAGTTTGACAATCTGCTCCAGATAGCAGGTGTCGGTGTCATCAAAGGTGCTCAGATACCTGCTGTCAATGTCAAGTACGGCCAATACCTTATCGGCTTTTAATACGGGAACTACTATCTCGCTGCGGGACTCGCTGCTGCAGGCTATGTGTCCCGGGAATTGCTCCACATCGGGTACTACTATAGTCTCGCGGCGCTGCCAGGACGCTCCGCACACTCCGCGGCCGAATGCTATCCTTGTACAGGCAATAGGGCCTTGGAAAGGTCCAAGTACCAGTTGCTCCTTGCCGTCGGAGCCTTTGCGGATTATATAGAATCCTGTCCACCAGAATCCCATTGTCTCATGGATGAGAGCCGCCAGATTGGCCATATTCGCAATCAGGTCACTCTCTCCGTCCAACAGAGCAGCTGCTTCCTTGAGCAGTTGTGTGTATTTTTGCTCTTTTTCTGAGTCTGTCATATGTCGCAAAAATACTACTTTTATGACAATTTATTCCAAGACAGGACGGATAGATAAGCCGACCTTGCGAAGAATATAAGACATTTGAGCTTTATTTAAATATTGAGAATGAACGAAATCAAGAATATGAGAATAGCTTGGTACATCTACATCAAGTGAAGAGGACCAGTAACGGCCGGTAATTCCTAATTCATATAAGCCCTCAATCTCGTCACACAGAAAGCCTGCCGCAGGAATGAATATACTGTTGCCATTCCTGGTGGAGGTAAAAACAAAACCTTTCTTTTCCTCATCCCAGGAATAGGAACAATTAATGAGAAGCTCAGAAAATTCGTCAGATGTAGGCATACGCCAGTTACCACCTAATAGAACATTGGCAACATCATCTTCAGAATCAATGACAGTATTTCCGTCGGCTTCGCCCTCAAAATCCCAGTATGAATACATAGTGTTGTCCTGCCACTTGATCCTGTATGAACAGTATTTTGTAAATGCAGGAGAAGTTGATCCGAATACGTCAGGATAATAGTGTGTGCCAGACCATTTGTATGATGGCCAATCATATCCGGTCTTTCCTTCTTTCCACGTCAGAGGATCCAGACTGCTATAATGTGTATCAATATCCCCCCATGTGTAATAATCTCCAGGCTCTTCGGGTTTTGTTGCTCCAATATTCCATGCGCCCCATTTTACGGAAAGGCCAAGATCAACAGCTTCCATAGTTAGCAGAATCTTGCCCTCTTGTATTATCTTGAATGATTTTTTTGCACTGCCACATGTTATTGTGACTGTAGCCTCACGGGGATTTTCGGTTTTATTGGCACTCACTTGTACTTTTATGATTACATTGCCTGCCGCACCATTGGTTGGATTGACTTCTAACCAACTGACATCCTCAGTTTCATTTATCTGTATCTCCCATGATCCATTGACCATGAAACTCACCTCAAATGAGTGCTCTGATGCATCCAATGAAACGTTGTTTGAAAACACATCAATACTTTCTTCTGTGATAGTAATCTCGTCCTTTACAGATTCTTCTGATTCAGGATCCTCGCAGGCTACAGCCAAAAGAAAAGTAGCCACAATAGGTAAAAAAGATTTGATTCTCATATTGTCATTAATAAATTATTTTACAAATATACATAAACAGTCTATGATAACAATTGTGCAATTTTTATTTAACTGAATGACGGCTCATATTTGTAATATTGTGTCATTTGATTATTATCCTCAGGTTTTCGTGTGTGCCACCTGGCCCGCGTAATGATACGTTGTATATCCCCTTAGGCATAGCCGATGTGTCAAATGATACTGTGCCGTCTTTGACGACGGATGATTCAAGTACTTGACCTGACATCCCAGATACAATCACATTGTCATTGCCGGTAGATTCTGAAACATGAATATCCAAACGGCTTCCTTGCTCTATCACTGTCGGGCTTATTCCCATCCTTGAAGGAGAACGAGATATGGACATGACTTGTGTGGTTGTGGGGTTAATAACATATACTCCTTCATATGTTTTCCAATGGTAGTAATTGCCCGATCCTTGCTGTACATCCTCGGACGTGAGTATGTAAACAAGCCCATTCATGACAGATACGGAATTCACCCTTAGATATGTGGTGTTTTCGTCCTTTTCATCGGGCAAACTGATGTATGCCAGTTGTGAGCCTTTGCTGTTCATGACCTTCAGACCTTTGTACTTGCGTGACTGGTTTACACTTCTGCGGATTACCCAATCATCACATATCCATCCATCACCAAATCTGGGTATCAGCTCTATGTCAGCTATCAGATACTCCCAATTGTCATCATCGTTGAATATGTTCTGGCTGGCATAGATGGTGGTTGTAGGATAGAATGAGTTGTCAATGTCCTGATATAGGAATCCTTCCAGGTTTGGCTCATACTGGTAATAACCGTTTTCAACGGAATAATCAAGGTCTTTGGTCCATGCGGCATTTGTGGTATCAAGTTCGGTATAATAACCAAAGAAGTGGTACATGCAGACACAACTGTCCTCGCTTACACCCCAGAACTCGTACGGATATTTGCGCCCGTAACGCTCAAACTGATAGAATTGATCATCCCTGAGATTGTTGCCCATCAATGCTTTCATACTGTCGGCATCAAAGAACTCAATCAGCTGGAAAGATTCCCCGTATCCCCATAGTCTCCGGACAAAAGCCTCTATCTCAGGAATCATGGATATGGTGTAGGTGGTGTCCTTGTCCGTAAACTTGTCATAGAACTTTTTATCAAACCTGACGTTCTCAACTATACCTTCAGCCTTTTGATAGTATGTGTCCGATGACTCCTGCAGTGGAATGGGAATAGACAGTTTTATGCCCTGCGGCCCGGGGCTCTCATAGATTCCAATCTCTGATTTCTTTCCATTATGATCAAAATCAAATACCGTCATGTACGCCTTCCCGTCATTGGTCAGTTCCTTGGGCAGTGGACTAATAGTTGATTCGCTGCCCATACGGGCCTCCATCTGTACGGTCTGTGCTGTAAGTGTAGCTGATGCTGTAAGCAATGCTGCGATAATAAAAGAGTATTTTCCCATAACAGTCTTTCTGATAATGATATGCAATAATAATCAATTGTTTTTATGTGACAAAGATTATCCATGCGTATCATTTTATTAATTTTGCGTTTATGGCGGAGCATTGGAGCATATATGCGGATTGGAACCCTTGGCATCGCCAGGAGGAGTTGTTTGAACCGTATCAGGCGGACCTAAATATGTGAATTATGAAGAAACACTTACGTCTTGTTGCATTGACAGCCCTGTTGGCTGTTTCATTTTGTGGAGTTAATGCCCAGCGCGGCAATTATGACGTGCCCGATGAGGATGTTTACGGATACATGTACTGCCATATGTCAGATCACGGGCAGTGGACAGCATACGCTCTGTCCCAGGACGGGCTCCATTTCCATGACCTTCTGTGTGGAGATTCCATCTTTTCGGCATCAGAGATGGCAAAGATTGAGGGCGGAACGCGCGATGCTTACATTTGCCGGCGTCATGACGGCAATGGTTATCTTATGGTAACAACCGATATGAACAACCGGGCCACTCGCCGGCTGGGCAAGCAGAGCGAGTGGGAGAATTACGGAATAGACCTGCTTACCAGCGATGATCTTATAAACTGGAAATCAGTGAGCATAGATTTCCGAAATGGACCGTACTGTTTCAGCGATGCGCACCTGTCATCAATAAAGCCGGCCTATAATGATTTCAGCAAGATTTGCAGGGTGTGGGCTCCGCAGGTAATCTGGGATGATGCGTTTGTTTGGCCCGACGGCACCAAGGGCGGTTACATGGTCTATTTTTCCATGCTCAACCGCGCCGAGGAGCGTTATGACCGCATGTATTATTGCCATGCCGATGAGTCATTCACACATCTTACCCAGCCCCGCTTGCTGTTTGACTGGGGGTACGCCACCATAGATGCCGATATAAACTGGCTGGAATCGGACAGTCAGTTCCACCTTATGATAAAGAAGGAGGGAGGGCAGCCCGGACTCTTTACATCGGCCGCGTCCGAACTTACCGGTCCCTGGCCCGAGCCTGACAACCGGGACTATGTGAATTTTGAAGGTAATAAGAAGTGCGAAGGCGTATCGGCATTCAGGGTTGCCGGCGAGGATGGCTGGAGAATAGGCTATATAGAATACTCCAGCCGGCCGCATAACTACCGCATCTGTAAGGCCGACAGGTTTATGCGCAATTTCTCACAGCCGCAGAACATAGAGGGTGTGGATGGTCCGCAGCACGGCTCTTTCATGCGTCTGACGCGCGCAGAGTATGAGCGCCTTCAGGAGTGGAGCGACCGTCTGGAGCCGCTGCATCTGCAGCCCGATGTGAACAATCCGGTGTTCCAGGGCCTGCATGCTGACCCTGAAGTGCTTTACAGCAACCTGACCGGCAAATACTATATCTATCCTACAACCGATGGCAGCTACCAGTGGCACAACCATGATTTCAAATGCTTCTCATCGGCCGACCTTAAGACCTGGACTGATGAGGGTGTGATACTGGACCTTCAGGACCTGGAGTGGGGCAAAGAGTACGCATGGGCGCCGTGTATCATAGAGAAACCGGTATATAAGAACCCGCGGCTGCTGCAGAAGATGCGCAAGCCCAAGTTTACGGGCTACAAGTACTACTATTACTTTGTGGCCAACAAATCCATAGGCGTGGCTGTGGCCGACCGTCCCGAAGGCCCGTTCCTGGATGCCATAGGCGGTCCGCTCCTTACCCAGGAGGAGATTGGCGCACCCAATATCGTTATTGATCCGGATGTGTTCATGGACCCCAAGACCGGCAAGTATTACCTGTATTGGGGCAACTCATACCTGTGGATGGCAGAATTGGCTGATGATATGATATCGATTGTTCCCGGCACAATGCACGAACTTATTCCGCGCCGAAGGATAGGCGAGTATCACTATCTGGAGGGGACATATGTATTTGAACGCAACGGCCTCTACTATTTCATGTGGTCCGAGAACATTACCCGCTCGGCCTATTACAGGGTTCGTTATCTGATATCGGACTCGCCCACGGAATTTGTCCGCAACGGCCAGCCGGCCAAGGTGGAGGAGCAGATAATCCTGCAGCAGGATCCGTCCCTGCAGATATTCGGTACCGGACACAATGCGGTAATATGCAAGCCCGGGACTGATGAGTGGTATATGGTGTATCACCGTTTTACCCGTCCGGAGGGCATCAAGATGGGACTGTCGGGCGGCTATAACCGTGAAATCTGCATAGACCGGATGTATTTCAATACTGACGGTACGATTGTGCCTGTCAAGCCTTCCCTGTAACCCGTTTTGTTTTTATATATTTGCATCAGAAACAAACCTTAAACAATAATTATATGAAAAGATTGCTTTTTCTAAGCCAACTTGCAGTTGCATGCCTTTTGATGACAGGTTGTGGCCAGAAGCCCGCCGCTGTAAACAGTTTTGACGATATCGTGGCTTCACGCCGCAGTATACGTGACTATGACGCCTCCAAGCCTATCAGCCAGGAGGAGGTCATGGAACTTATAAAATGTGCCCAGGAGGCTCCGTCATGGGCTAACCAGCAGCCTTCCAAGTATTATGTTGCCATGAGTGAGGAAAAGGTGACAGCCGTAAAGAATCTGGTAGGCGATGGTAACAAGCGCAATACCGCAGGTGCTCCTGTAATGATTGTTTCAACCTACGTGAAGGGACGTTCAGGTTTCTTCCGCGGGAATCCTGCCAATGAGATCGGTGACGGCTGGGGTGCATATGATAACGGTCTGAGCAACGCATACTTTATCCTGAAAGCCCGTGAGCGCGGTTTTGACACTCTGATTATGGGTATGCGTGACTCCGACGAACTGCGCAAGCTGTTTGCCATTCCCGATGACGAGTGCATCATGGCAGTCATCAGCCTGGGTTACCGTGCATCGGACCCCAATCGTCCTGACCGTAAGTCAACATCTGAGATTGTAAAGTTCTTTTGATTGATAAGCAAAATGAGAAAGACAATAGCTACAGCAAAGGCTCCGGCTGCGATAGGGCCATATTCACAGGGTGTGAATCTTAACGGAACGGTATTTGTATCGGGCCAGCTTCCTGTAAATCCTGCCGACGGAACAATTCCCGCCGGAATTGAACTCCAGACACGCCAGGCGTTGGATAACATAGGTGCTATCCTTAACGAGGCAGGGCTGACATTCAATGATATAGTAAAGACTACGGTGCTGATGGCCGACCTTAAGGATTTTGCGGCCATGAATGCAGTATACGCAGAGTATTTTCCGCAGGATAAGCCTGCCCGCGCCTGCTATCAGGTGGCGGCTGTACCCAAGGGCGCCCTTGTGGAGATTGAGGCTATAGCAGGCAAATAACACTAAGTCTGAATGACTATTAGGCGCATTGGCTCATTAATATCCTTTTTGTTGTTGTGTCTGTGTGTATGGGCACAGCAGGATGAGAAATCGGGGTTACTCGGATTCAGGGTCTATGTGCCTGACGGGGAGGTTGTTCAAGGCGACCGCGTTCAGATTGTGTATGAGTTGGATGCCACAAACTATTCAATCAAGTCCTTTACCGGAGGTTTGGAATTTGGTAAAATAGAAAAACTTGACAGGGAGAAGAGTGAAATTGAAGGCGCCCGCAGGATAAGAGTAACTGCTACGTTCAAGGTTTATGGTGCCGGAAAGCTAAGGGTTAAACCCATGAGCGCAACTGTAGATGGAAGCGAAGTGCTGTCTGATGAGGCGGTTATAGATGTGATGCCCAATCCCAAATACGGTAATCAGTGGCAGATTGCGCAGGATTTTCTTACCGGTAAGGGGATTATATCACCACTTCTAGCTTACAAATACGGTACTGAGACATTATGCGCTTTTGCTGATGACCAGAACAAGTGCTTTGTGATAACAGCTTCCGAAAGCTATGCCCGATATCTGGATAAACCAGTCCTTGCATATGGAATGGGCAACTCCATGTGGAATGGCGAACGTACGGATAAGGATAATACCATTTATGCCATTTTGGGACAGTATGAACGTCTGCTCAAGCGTTTACGTGATAAAGATGAGGTTTATCATTCGCATGTCTTGTCACCAGTTGCATTGAACAAGGATGGGGTTGAGCCATTGTTGGGTGATATGGTATATGGTCAGGATTATCCGTACAACAAGTATTTTCCCAAAGAAAAATACAATGGTAAGGATTCCTGTTGTATTGCAGGTTGCGGTCCTGTAGCATTGGCTCAGACATTAATGTATTATAGCAATCCTGTGGACCTTAAGGGTAATACCGTTCTTACTTCCAAGTCCGGTAAACGTTACGGAATAGATTTGAGTGACTATCCGGTCCGATGGGATGGCAGCGAAAAGGATATCGCATCGCTGATGATTGACTGCGCCGGGAGTGTATCGGCGCAAATCAGTCCGTACGGTACGGCCAGTTCCTTGAGTGATTTTAAATCGGCATTGATTAATTACTGGGGTTACAGTCCAAAGTGCAGGATGATTGAAGGCCGATACAATTATGATGCTCTGACCATGATTCTGGGTGAGATAGATTGTGGCCGGCCCGTTATATTATCTGATGAATCCCATATCTTTATATGCGATGGCTATACAGAAGACTATCTGCATCTCAATTTGGGATGGGGCGGTCACTGCAACGGCTATTACAGAATGTTGGCAGATCCTTCTGTAAATGAAAACCAGTTGCCTTTCGGCTCTTTCCTGACAGGCGTGCGTCCATTGGAAAAGGCCGTTGAAATGAGTGTTTACGTAAGTGAGCCAGGAACTCTTTCCACACTGTTGGATACGACAACCCAAAGCATTGTTACAAAGCTTGTTGTGACTGGCATGATTGACGGTGAAGACCTGAAATGCATCAGGAGGATGGCCGGTGTCGCTACTGAAGGGGGTTATGAAACCGGTTCTTTGATGAATCTGGATCTTTCGGGAGCAACGATAAAAGGAGGTTGCAACTATCTGGTACGCAGAGCCGACGGGATTGTGCTGAAAGGTTATCAGAGCAATGCGTCGGGCCGTTTCTCATATAATTACAACATGGCGGAGTTAACTGATGATGACTGGGCTGAGATAACCCGACGTGGTCTTGAGAAACTTGAAAGCGTTCTGCTTTTTAAAGGTGATGACGGTCATTACTATGCTTCATACATTACGACTGACAATGTAATTGGAGACCATATGTTCTCCGGTTGTGAGAACCTTACAGGTATATCATTGCCTTCAAACACAAAAAAAATAGGCAGTTACGCCTTTCATAACTGCAAAGCTCTAAAGAGTGTATCCAACCGGCCTGCCACTGTCAGCAATACCGCGTTCCAGAATAGTGGAATAAATAAATAGCCGCATATGGAGGAACGTTGTATTCAATGTTTGCCTTTTAACAATCTGTTTCATATATTTGCAGTGTATATTGGTTAGAGTGTTTCGCATTGTCGAAATCGGCTCCACACTTTTTGTAAATAATAATGGTTTTGGGAGTCGGAACCGCAAAAGGGCTGATTAATGCTACAGAATTCATATTTCAGATTCAGTGTAATACTGGCGATAGCGCTGTTTATCAACATTGCTGTTGCTTCAGCGCAAGTTAACAATCAGAATTCGGAAATAATAACAATTGTTGAGGATGACGACGACATAATGCCTTCTGTAGAGGACCAGGTAAAATGGGTTGACCTTGAGAATGTTGATTACGTAAATGTTGAGCCAGAGGGTGAAAAAGTTTATGAGATAGTGGATGAACAGCCTGAGTTTCCTGGTGGAAATGCGGCTATATTGGAGTTTATCCGCAGTAATGTCAAATATCCGCCTATTGCTAAGAAGAATGAGATAGAAGGGCGTGTCATTGTGCAGTTTATTGTGGAACGTGACGGTTCATTGGCTGATGTCAAGGTTGTCAAGACTCTGCAAGAAGCGCTGGATATTGAAGCAAAACGCCTGGTTTCTATTATGCCGGACTGGAAACCCGGAATAAAAGACGGAGAGCCGGTGCGTGTCAGATATTCACTGCCTATCAACTTTCGTCTGGATGAGATGGTTAAGGAGAGCGGTTCTGAAAGAAAAGAACGCATTGAGCGAATGTCATTTACATCACTGTTTTTGAATATTCATGGAAATGAGAGGGGAATGGCATCACCACAAGTGGTGAACGATCCGGCAGATGAGACAAATAAATGCATTTCATTGATTACCAACAGAGCTCCAAAATCAAGGGGAGAATCGCAATTGCTTTTATATTGTAAACGACCGTTTGAAATTGGTGATACGGTTTTTTTCTCAATAAAGATCAAGGGTAGGGCAAAACAGAAGTTCACCACAGAACTTCAATCAACGCCTGGCAGTTATTTGTATTCTCCATCTGGGAGTTCAGATGTCGATGTGAACTGGTTACAGTATACTTTGAAATTCCTTATCAATAATTCCGGAACACAAACAATAGCCTTGAATATGGCAGACCTTAATGAGGGTAATGTCTGTTATTTTGATGATATGAAGATTGAAGCACATCATGTGGGAAGGGATTGGGTTTCGGAACCTGAATTTCCCGGTGGAATTCAGGCTATGAAGGATTATTTGAAGCAAAACAACAAGTATCCGTCACCTTCACGTGGCAAGTCTGTTTATGTGGATGTAAGTTTCCAGGTAGAATCAGATGGAACCATCCATAATCCTGTCGCTGATACTGGCCTGGATGAATCGCTTGAAGCTGAGGCTGTTCGTCTGGTTTCAGAAATGCCTGTATGGAATCCGGCCAGAAGAAACGGCGAGCCGGTAGGTTACAATATCTCTATTCCAATAGAATTTGATAATACGAATGCTCCTTCGGAACGTAAAGAGGATGTTTATTTGGTAGTGGAAAGTGCTCCGGAATTCCCTGGCGGAACAGAGGCACTTTTGGCTTTTCTGCGTAAAAATGTCAGATATCCTGCCATATGTCGCGAAAATAATATTCAAGGTAGGGTGTTGGTGACGTTTGTGGTGAACAAGAATGGTGAAATAGTCGACCCGGAGGTTGTAAAAAGTGTACATCCCCAACTTGACATGGAAGCTTTACGGGTGATTTCAATTATGCCCAATTGGATTCCCGGCACGCAAAAGGGCAAGCCTGTACGTGTCAAATATACAGTGCCTATTAATTTCAGACTTAATTAAAAATAACTGACTTGGAATGAGACGAATCCGATTCCTGTTGCTGATTCTATTGTCCGTGTCTTGGTGTCATGTCCTGGCCCAAACAATGTCAGTTGAGAGTTTCCGGCTTTTGGAGAATGACCTCACAGCCAATACGTTTGGAACAATCAAGTATGATGCAAACGGTAATGCTGCGGCCTTAATCAAGGTTGTAACTACAGAGAACGGTTTCAACTTTGATTTGGGCAGCACGGGAGTGGTGGCCACATCACAGAAGAAAGGTGAGATATGGGTTTATGTTCCCGGTGGTGTTCAACGCATTACAATTACCCATTCCCAATTAGGCGATTTGCGTGACTATTATTTTCCCATACCTATAGAACGTGCCCGTACATATGAACTGAAACTTCTGTCGGGTTCGTTACGTACAGTTGTTATGGGAGATGATGTGTTTTTATACGGTTCCTTGGAAATTGACAGTGACCCTATAAACTGCAATATCTGGTTGGATGACGAATTTATTGGCCAGACTCCATTCATAAAGAAAGAAATAACCGCGGGAAAGCATAAGATTCTTATGCAGAAAGAAGGTTACTCCTTAAAGCAGTTGGAGATTTTTGTTGATCCCGGCAAACTTAACAGCCATGTAATATCATTACTGAAAAGTGAGGAGAGAGGACATGCGTATGTTGACCTGGGTTTGAGTGTAAAGTGGGCCACCTGTAATGTGGGAGCAGAAACTCCTGAGCAACTTGGTTATTATTACGCATGGGGCGAGGTTCAAAACAAGACTGAATATACATGGGGCAGATATAGATATTGTGAGGGTTCTTATTTGACTCTGACAAAATACTGCGATGTGAGCGGATATGGTCAAAAAGATGACAGGACGGTGCTGGGAATAGCTGATGATGTTGCCGCTATCAATTGGAAGGGTGGATGGAGAATGCCTACAATTGATGAGTTTCAGGAGCTGATGGATAGTTGCATATGGACCTGGACAACAATGAACAGTGTAAACGGTTGCCTTATAAAAGGTAAAAAAACAGGTTATTCTGAGTGCTCTATCTTTCTTCCTGCTGCCGGATACCGTACTGAAGCGGGGCTGAGAAACGCATATGAAGTTGGTGCATACTGGTCAAGCCAGTTAGGCGAAAATGGTCCGAATTATGCCTATGGTATATATATAAGTTCCCAATCAAAAGGCCAGTTCACAGATTTCCGCTCTTATGGATTGTCCATACGTCCTGTCTGTCCGTAGGTAATTGTTGAAATTATGAAGCATATCCGGTTGCTGTTATATATCCTGTTTTTAATTCCGTGCTGTCTGGCATCGGCCCAGTCATTGTCAGTTGTGGGTTTCCGTCTTTTGGACGATGATGGTTCTGCCAAAGCCAATGGCACTATGAAGTTTGACCAGAACGGTGATGTGGCTGCTCTTATCAAAGTGGTTACAACGGAGCAGGATTTCAGTTTTGACGTGGGTATAATGGGTGTGGTAGCTACATCGCAAAAGCAAGGTGAGATATGGGTTTATGTGCCAAGTGGAGTGCAACGTATAACAATTACACATTCTGATCTGGGCGTTCTGCGTGATTATTATTTTCCCGTACCGATTGAGGGCGGACGAACATATGAACTGAAGTTGACTTCTGGCAGAGTCAGTACTATTGTGGAAGAATCAATAACTTCACAATACGTCGTCTTTCAAGTGGAGCCCAAGAGTGCAGTCGTTTATATAGATGATGACGAACCCCGTTCTCTGGACAGCGATGGTATGCTGTCAATACGTCTTCAGCATGGAGTTCATACATATAAGGTTACAGCTCCTTCTTTCCTTTCTGAGTCTGGTTCTGTTGATGTGCAGTCAGAGAGGGTGGCCAAACAGATAATACTGGAATCAGCTAAAGCCAAGCTAACTGTCAACACCCTTCCGGACGCTAAGATTATTATATCAAATCATTCATACAAGAACAATACTATTGAATTGGATCCTGGCGTATATGTGGTTGAGGTTAGTAAAAACTCGTATAAAACGGTAAAACAGGAAATCACATTGGCTCCAAAGGAAGAACTTACCTTGAAGTTGGAGCCGGTTCCTGTCTATGGCTCTTTGAAGATTGAAAGCAATCCGCCCAAGGGCAAAGTCTATCTGGATGGAAAGATAAAGGGCAAGACTCCGTTGATTATTAATGATGTTCTTGTAGGTGACCATTATGTCCGTGTAAAAAAGAAGAAACTTGAGGTTAAGGAGCAAAAAGTAATTGTAAAAGAAGACACCCAGATTTTACAGACATATGATTTGTTGAAAGATGAGCATAGTTATGTTGATTTGGGATTGAGCGTGAAATGGGCTACCTGTAACATTGGTGCCAATAGTCCGGAAGAATCCGGATATTACTATGCATGGGGTGAGACGGGTACAAAGAATGATTTTTCATTGTTATCATATAAGTTTGTCAAGGCTTCCAATGGTGAAATGACAAAATACTATGATGAAGAGAGCGTACTCAAAAAGAAGGATGATGTTGCCAGTGTAATATGGAGAGGCAGGTGGCGTATGCCGACCAAGGCAGAGTTTGTGGAACTGATATCAGACTGCACATGGACCTGGACTACAATGAATGGTGTGAAAGGTTATAAAATATCAGGCAAGAAAAATGGTTATACTGATAACTACATATTCCTTCCTGTTACGAGTCCTGGTGATTATATAACATACTGGTCAAGTTCTCTGGCTGCTGAAAGGATTGCGTATTTCCTTAGACAACAAAAAGTTATATCGGGAAACCGTTTTTCCGGATATACCGTGCGTCCGGTTCATCCGTAATGTAAGAATTGAAATGGAAAAGGCAACCGATACATATCTGACCGTTAAGGGTGGTGCGCAGACGCAGTTTGTTGAGCAGCGCAGCCGCTTCATATCGTTCATATGGCATGTAAATACGGCCGATGAGGTTAAGGAGTGTCTTGCCGGGTTGCAGAAAGAGTATTATGATGCGCGGCATATATGCTATGCCTATATGCTGGGTGCGGAGCGTACTGATTGGCGTGCAAATGACAATGGAGAACCTTCAGGAACAGCCGGAAAACCCATTCTTGGGCAGATAAACAGTGCGGGGTTGAGTGATGTGCTGATAGCTGTGGTAAGATATTTTGGAGGTGTCAAGTTAGGTACATCGGGCCTTACAGAGGCATACCGGATGGCGGCGGCACAG
Organism: Bacteroidaceae bacterium; assembly: GCA_045534785.1. GTDB lineage: Bacteria > Bacteroidota > Bacteroidia > Bacteroidales > Bacteroidaceae > Colenecus. Next base: position 124,181 of record JAZSKJ010000008.1, read on the forward strand.
GTTATTGAGAAAGCGGAAACGGTTATAGCGTATGTTGAGCGTAACGTGACTGTGCTGTTTACATATAATATGACCAATATGGTCATGAAAGCCGTTAAGGATCTGGATGTAAGGATTGTGAGCCAGGATTATGGCTCTTTTATGACAGAAGGGTGTGACCGGGCGTTTGAATGTAAGACGGTGCTGAGGGCTAAGCTGTCAGTGGCCGATGAACTTGAGTCGCGGCTTAATGCCGTGGCAGAAACCCAAGCGGTTAGAGAATTGAATATTGAAAATTGAGAATTGAACTTTTGGAGCAGTGAGAGGAGAGACTAAGCTCGCTTAGGCTATCCCGAGTCGCGACAAAAGTCAACGGAGTTAAAAATGAGATAATATGACTAGAAGAATTACTATTGGATTATTTGTAGCCTTATTGGCTATGGGAATGCAGTCATGCACTGATGGTCCCAGACCGGCTAACAAGAGTGGCCATGATTTGTGGCTGGGTGATATCACGGCTGCGGTAAATGCTCCGTACAAGGAACTGTTGAGCCAGTATGACAAGGAACTTGGCGATGAGGGATTCCGTATTAAACGTAATGAGAAGAATGTTGCCGTAATATATGCCAACACCGAGATTGGTCTGATGTATGGAACATATCATCTTCAGCGTTTGGGTGATTGCGGTGAACTGTCAAAACTGAATAATGAGATTGTTGAGGTTCCGGCTTTCAAGTACAGAATCCTGAACCACTGGGATAACCCCAACGGTACCGTGGAGCGTGGTTATGCAGGTAAGTCTCTCTGGAAATGGGAAGAACTGCCCGGTACCATACGTCCGGAGTATGAGGAGTACGCACGTGCCAATGCATCAATCGGTATTAACGGTACGGTTCTCAATAACGTGAATGCCGATGCCCGTATGCTCAGCCGCGAGTATCTTGAAAAGGTTAAGGTGCTGGCCGATATATTCCGTCCGTATAATCTCAAGGTATATCTTTCACTCAACTTTGCCGCTCCCAAGCACTTGGCTAACCTCAAGACCAGCGACCCGCTTGATAAGGAAGTAATCAAGTGGTGGAACGATAAGGTGGCTGAGATTTACAGCATAATACCTGACTTTGGAGGATTCCTGGTAAAGGCCAATTCCGAAGGTCAGTCAGGTCCGCAGGACTACGGCCGCACCCATGCCGACGGTGCCAATATGATTGCTGATGCCCTGAAACCCTACGGTGGCATAGTGATGTGGAGGGCGTTTGTCTATGCTCCGGAGTCACCCGACCGCGCCAAGCAGGCAGTTGAGGAGTTCAAGCCGCTGGACGGACAGTTCCGTGACAATGTGATTATTCAGATCAAGAACGGTCCGGTTGATTTCCAGCCGCGTGAGCCTTTCAGCCCGCTGTTCGGTCAGATGGAGAAGACCAATGTCATGGCCGAGATGCAGATTACTCAGGAGTATCTGGGCCACAGCAACCACATGGTCTATCTGCACCCCATGTGGAAGGAGTGCCTGGACAGCGATACATATCAGAATGGAAAGGGTAGCACCGTGGCAGCTGAGACTCTAGGCAAGGTGCATGGCAATACAAAATACAGCGCAATTGCCGGCGTGACCAACATTGGCGACAGCGTTAACTGGTGCGGACACCATATGGCTCAGTCCAACTGGTACGCATTCGGCCGTATGGCATGGAATCCGGACCTGAGTTCGGAAGAGATTATCGATGAGTGGATAAAGCAGACCTTTACTGCCGATAAGAAGTTTGTGGAACCGGTGGCCAAAATGCTGCTGGAGTCACGTGAGGCTTGCGTCAAATACGAGATGCCCATGGGCTTGCACCACTGTTTCTCAGGTGCCGGACACTACGGCCCCGGACCTTGGGACCGTTCATCACGTCCCGACTGGGAGCCTGCATACTATCATAAGGCTGCTGCCGACGGAATAGGTTTTGACAGAACCTCCAAGACCGGTACCGATGCCGTAAGCCAGTACCATGAGCCGCTCCGTTCACTTTATGACAATGTGGAGACATGCCCCAAGGAGCTTATACTGTGGTTCCACCATCTGCCTTGGGATTACAAGATGAAGAGCGGTCGCACCCTTTGGGATGAGCTTTGCTACACCTTTGAAGAGGGTATCAAGGAGGCGCGCGGCTTTATCAGCACATGGGAGAGTGTAGAGAAATATGTTGATCCGTACCGTTACGGCCAGATTCATGACAAGCTGATCCGTCAGGCCAAGGATGCCATCTGGTGGCGTGACGCTCTGATGCTCTATTTCCAGCAGTTCTCCAATATGGAGATTCCGGCCGATTGCACCAAGCCTCAGCATACTCTGGAAGAACTGCGCAATTTCCGTCTGCGTATATCCAACTATGAGACTCCGGCACTTGATAAGCTGCCGGTTTATGAGTTGGACCTTTAATGACACTACTTTAATGTATTATTTATAAAAAGAGAAAGACTATGGCATCAATTCAAGATTTTATTCTTAAGCAGGTTACTGCACAGGCAGGTAAGGTTGATATTCCGTCAAATCTTAAGGAAAAGGTGTTGGGAGGTCTGTCAGATTCGATACTTGGCAGCCTTACCCAGACTGCAGCCAAGACGGGCGGCATAGAGACAATCAAGGAATTGGTTACAGGCAAGACAAAGGCTGCTGCCAGTCCGGTTACATCACTTGCTACAAATCTGTTTACCCAGAACATTCTGAACAAGATAGATTTGGGCTCAGCCGCATCATCACTGACCGGACTGATTCCGGGAGTTATGGGAAGCCTGTCATCATTCATCAAGGATCAGGACGGAGACGGTGATATTGACCTTCAGGATTTCCTGGCGGCTCTGAACGGTGGCAAGGGTGGTGTTCTCAAGACTGCAACTTCAATGCTGGGTGGCCTATTCAAAAAGTGATTGTTCCTGAAATGCTATTTTAACGCCGGGCCTGATAAGTCAAGTCCGGCGTTAAAATTCCTGTATTATGTTGCATGCAGTTAATAAAAACTGATTATATTTGCCATACAAATACTAAAACAAAAAAGGATTATGAAGAAATTATTCTTAATGGCAGCAGCTCTCCTTACAGTCGGCGCTGCAAGTGCACAGGTTACTTACTCACTTGGTTACATCAACACAAACTGGGACGTTGACTATAAAGGTGGAGACAAGACCATCAACGGTTTCACTATCGGTTTGGATGACAATATCAATCTTGCAGGTGACCTGAATGTATCATTGGGCGCTGGCATGGAACTCTCATTCGCTACATTTGACGATTTGCTTGGTGCAGATTGGAAGTATAAGGAATTCGGCGTCTATGTTCCGCTTGATTTCAACTATGGCTTTGGTCTGGGTGACAACCTGAGATTATCTGTTTTTGCCGGTCCCACTTTCAATCTGGGAATTATGTCAAAGGCAACCTATGATGATAATGAATTCAACTATTATGATGAGGATGATGGCAATATGGGCCGTTTTGACATCCAGATGGGTGGCGGTGTTTGGCTGGACATCCAGGAGCAGTTCCGCATCAAGGTTGGTTATAAGGCCGGTCTGATGGATACAGACAAGAGCGATAACGTTGAAAGGAAGAGCAATGTTCTTTCAGTATCACTTGGCTATATCTTCTGATTAACATCAATTCAATATAAAAACAGGCGTCCAATAGGGCGCCTGTTTTTGTTGAGCCGAAGGCGGGACTCGAACCCGCGACCTACGCATTACGAATGCGTTGCTCTACCAACTGAGCTATTTCGGCCTGATTCGGGCGCGAAGGTAGTAAAAATTATTTGGCTATATCGGCATTTTTGAGTTATTTTGCAATTTAATATATCTATAATATATTAATATCATATAGTAATATGAAATATGCTTTGGTTACAGGTGGTTCAAGAGGGCTTGGAAGGGCAGTCTGCATCAAGCTGGCAGCTCAGGGCTATCCGGTTCTGATAAACTACAAATCCAACTCAGAGGCTGCTCTTGAAACCAAGCGTCTTATTGACGAAGCTGGAGGTACGGCCGAACTGATACCTTTTGATGTATCCGTTCAGGCCGATGTGGAGGCAACTGTTGATAAATGGCAGGAGAATCATAAGGAGGATTATATTGCCGTTCTTGTGAACAATGCCGGAATTCGCCGTGACAACCTTATGATTTTCATGCAGGATGATGACTGGAACAATGTTCTTGACACCAATCTGAACAGTTTCTTCTATCTGACACGACGTGTGCTAAAGAATATGCTTTCAAAGCGTTGGGGCAGGATTGTGAATATGGCTTCTCTTTCAGGCATCAAGGGTTTGCCGGGTCAGACCAATTACTCGGCTGCTAAGGCTGCGCTGATTGGTGCCACTAAAGCTTTGGCTCAGGAGGTGGCTGCCCGTAAGATTACCGTCAATGCCGTTGCTCCCGGATTTATAGCTACGGATATGACCAAGGAACTTCCTGAGGATGAACTTAAGAAGATGATTCCCGTAGGACGTTTCGGCCATCCCGATGAGGTTGCCGCTGCAGTTGGCTTTCTTGTTTCGGATGAGGCTGCATATATTACTGGTGAGGTAATTTCGGTTAATGGAGGTCTTTACACTTGATTTACAATAGTTTAATTGTCATTATATGAAAAAAGTTCTAGTTTCTTTGTTGTTTGCTGCAATGGTATTTTCGGCCAATGCTCAGGATGTTGTTAACGGAGTACGTGTCCCGAGTGGATATCAGGGCCATATTGAGTACTCAAATCTGTTCTATCTGGATGGGTTCGGTACGGCTATGGATATTTCAACCACTCACGGATTCTACTATACACCAAATATGTTTGTAGGACTTGGCTTTGGTGTGCATGTGGCCCCAGATGGTGGTTATGTCCCTGTGTATGCGGCAGCCAAGTATATATTCAACAATAGGTCAAAGGTTTCTCCTACGCTTCAGATGAAGATGGGTTCTTTCTTTTATGAAGGGGCAAAACCGTACGGAGACCTGTCATTCGGTTTCAGATTTGCATCCGACCATGATTTTGCCTTCTCCATACAGGCTTGTGCATCTTATTATGCTCCTTTTGATCTGGATGATACCTATTGGGATAATGTTACGAGCACATATGTTAATACCACTACCAGAATTAATCTTTCAAGCATTGGAATTCGTCTTGGCATTGAATGGTAATTGATTGTATTTACGATGGGAAGGGTAGTTATAACAGGAATGGGCATATGGAGTTGTCTTGGTACCGGTCTGGACCAGGTCAGGGACTCTCTGTTTGCTGGAAAATCAGGTATCGGCATTGACCTGGCACGTAAGGAATACGGTTACCGTTCTCTTTTGACAGGTATTGTGGAACAGCCGGTTCTGAAAGGATTGCTTGATCGCCGTCTGCGTGCCGGTATGAGCGAGGAGGCCGAGTATGCTTTCATGGCGTCACGTGAGGCTTTTGCAAATGCCGGTGTCGATGATGATTACCTGCTCTCCAATGAGGTTGGCGTTATTTTCGGCAATGATTCATCGGCCAAACCTGTTATTGAGACCAACCGTATCATGGAGGAGTACAAGGACAGCGCCATGCTTGGATCGGGCCTGATATTCCAGTCCATGAACTCGACCGTAAACATGAATATGAGCACCGTATTCCATCTGCGCGGTGTGAATTTTACGCTGAGTGCCGCATGCGCCAGCGGATCGCACGCTATAGGAATAGGGTACATGATGATACAGCAGGGATTGCAGGATATGGTTCTTTGCGGTGGCGCACAGGAAACCAACTATCTCTCTATGGCATCGTTTGACGCACTGTCAGCATTCTCGGTACGCATGGATGAGCCGCAGAAGGCCTCACGTCCGTTTGACCGTGACCGCGACGGACTGGTTCCCAGTGGTGGTGCTGCTGCCCTGGTACTTGAGGATTATGACCACGCCGTAAAGCGCGGCGCAAAGATATTGGCCGAGGTTGCCGGTTACGGATTCTCATCAAACGGCACCGGAGGTATATCACAACCTAATTCCGATGCATCGTTCCTGGCTATGAGCCGTGCCCTCAAGCAGGCTGGTGTGCAGCCAGATGATGTTGACTATATCAATGCGCATGCCACATCCACACCTCAGGGCGATATGTTTGAGGCTGTGGCACTGGCACGTCTCTTTGAGGGACGCAAGGCATGGATAAGTTCCACAAAGTCAATGACCGGTCATGAGTGCTGGATGGCAGGCGCCAGTGAGGCTGTCTACTGCACGCTCATGCTCAACAACGGCTTTGTGGCTCCTAATATCAACTTTGAGAACCCTGATGAGTATTCGGCCAAACTAAAGATTGCGGCCGATACCAAACAGACTGAATTAAGGACTATACTGTCTAATTCCTTCGGTTTTGGAGGAACCAACAGTGCACTTGTAATCAAGAAGATATGAATCTGTCACCAGCCTTGAAGGAGGCATATACCAAGGAGCATCTCAGCGCCCGTGACGCACAGCGTCTGGCTGAGTTCATCGCTTGGGGCCCGATAGTTTTCCAGGCATCACGCCTGATGATAAAGTTCGGAATACTGGACCTTCTGCGTGATAACGTTGACGGTCTTACCCAGCAGGAGATTGCCGATAAGACCAAATTGTCTCTCTACGCCGTAAAGGTGTTGACCGAAGCCTCTCTCTCTATAGGCACAGTATTGCTGGACCCTGATACGGACCGTTTCCGTCTGTCCAAGACAGGCTGGTTCCTGCTTACAAATCCCATAACCCGTGTAAATATAGACTTTAACCACGATGTCAATTATGAGGGTTGGTTCAGGCTTGAGGAGTCTCTCAAGGAGGGCCGTCCCGCCGGATTGGAGCACTTTGGAAGCTGGCCTACGGTATATGAGGGCCTCTCTCAGCTGCCTGAGCAGGTACAGAAGAGCTGGTTCGGATTTGACCATTTCTACTCGGACCACTCGTTTGACGAGGCTCTTAAGATTGTGTTTGACGGTGGTCAGACTGAATCTCTGGTAGATGTGGGCGGTAATACCGGCCGATGGGCTATGCGTTGCGTCGATTACAGCGACAAGGTTAAGGTTACCATAATGGACCTGCCGCAGCAGCTTGAGATGATGCGCCGTCAGACCGCCGGACAGAAGGGCGCTGACCGTATAGATGGATTCGGCATAAACCTGCTGGATCGCAATCAGAAGTTCCCTCAGGGCCGTCACTTTGACGCCATCTGGATGAGCCAGTTTCTGGACTGCTTCTCGGAGGATGAGATACTGAGCATACTTACCCGTGCCACCGGTGCCATGGACAAGGATACCCGTCTATACATAATGGAGACATTCTGGGACCGCCAGAAGTTTGAACCGGGTGCTTTGTGCCTGACCATGACAAGCCTCTATTTCACCGCCATTGCCAACGGAAACAGCAAGATGTACCACTCTGAGTGCATGGAGCGTCTGGTGGAGCAGGCAGGCATGAAGGTGGAGACCATACATGACAATCTGGGACAGGGAGGTCACAGTATCATGGTTTGTAAACTGAAATAATCAAACAAGTAATAACATATGGACAGAAAAGAGATTGAAGCCAAAGTCAGGAATTTCATGATTGAGGATCTTGAAATTGACGAGGAGAAGATCTGCCCCGATGCACTGCTCAAGAAAGACCTGGGCATAGACAGCCTGGACTTCATTGACATCGTAGTGATTGTTGAGAAGACATTCGGAGTCAAGATCAAGAGTGAGGAGATGGCTGGAGTTAAGACCTTCAGCGCGTTCTGTGACTATCTGGAGAGCAAGCTTGGCTAAGAGAGGGGGTAAACCCAAGGAGTGGAAGGGCAAGACCGACGGCCTGCCGTGGATGATACGGTCGCTGGTGGTGCTGATGAAAGTGATAGACAGGCGCGTCATATATTGCTTTATGGCAGTAGTGGTGCCTTTCTACATGCTGTTTAACCATAAAGGCTATCTGGCCATCTACAGGTTTTTCAGACAGCGATTCGGATACGGCCGAATAAAGTCATTCCTCAAGGTTTACGCAAACCATTTCCGCTTTGGTCAGGTTATCATAGACCGTTATGCGGCATTTGCGGGCAAGAAGTTCCGGTTTGAACTGGACGGAAACCAAAGGTTCATGGAACTGGTTGGCGGAGAGCGCGGATTTGTTCAGCTGAGTTCCCATGCCGGCAACTATGAGATGGTAGGTTACGGTCTGACATCGACCACCAAGAGGGTAAACGGTCTGTTTTACGGCGGTGAGACCCAGGTGATGATGGACTTTAGGCGTAAAATCCTGGCCATGCACAATGTGAACCTGATTGAGGTCGATGACAGCATGTCACACATCTTCAACATGAATGCGGCCATAGACCGCGGTGAGATTGTGAGCATGACGGGTGACCGCCTGTTCGGATCGGCCAAGTCAATCAAATGCATGTTCCTGGGCAAGGAGGCGCAGTTCCCCATGGGTCCGTTTGCCCTGGCAGTGCAGAAAGAGGTTCCCATGCTAGCAGTGTTCTCAATGCGTAGTCACGGAGTGTACAAGGTCTATGTGAGGGATATAAGACAGGATGAATCGCTCCCGCTCAGGGCACGTATGGCCGATATGGCCCAGAATTTTGCCTCAGAGTTGGAGAAAGTTGTAAGGATGTATCCCACACAGTGGTTCAACTACTACGATTTCTGGAAGGACTGATGAATGAGTTTGAGAGCGTTGACGTGCACAGACTCCTGCCGCAGCAGGAGCCGTTTGTGATGATAGACCGTCTGGTCCATTATGATCCGGTACGTACCGTCACTACGCTGCAGGTCAGGCCTGACAACATATTTGCCGATGAAGGGCACCTGAGTGTGGCCGGTCTGAATGAGAACATAGCGCAGACCTGTGCCGCCAGGATGGGGTACATAAGTTTTTCATCGGGCGACAGGGTAAAGATTGGAGTGATAGGCGCCATCACCAATTTCAGTGTTAGCCGTACTCCACTGGTGGGTGAGGTGCTGACAACGACTATAGATGTAGTGCAGGAGGTGTTTCAGGTTACACTGGTTCACGCCACGGTTAGAGTGGGTGATGAGTTGATTGCCGAAACGGACCTCAAGATAGCACTGCAAGACTGATAAAAGAACTGATATGAAAGAACTTAAGGCAACCGTACCCTTGAAAATCCGCTTCAGCGAGGTGGATTCAATGAACATTGTATGGCACGGCTCATACATGATGTACTTTGAGGATGCCCGCGAGGCGTTCGGACGTGAGTACGGGTTAGCCTATCTGGATATATTCGGTAACGGTTATTATGCTCCGCTGGTGGAGATCTCTTTCAAGTACAAGAGCCCCATCACATATGATATGAAGCCGGAGATAACCATAACCTATAGGCCGACTGATGCCGCCAAGATAGTGTTTGACTATGAGATAAAGAATCCGGAGACGGGTGATGTGCTTGCTACGGGCCATTCCGTGCAGGTGTTCATGGACCTGAACTACCAGTTGGTATGGATCAATCCGGATTTCTATGAGGAGTGGAAGAAAAAATGGCTCGAGTGATAAGGTGCATAGCAGATAACGTGGTGTCGCCGCTGGGAATAACTTCACGTGCCAACTACGACAGTGTCAAGGCCGGCAGGTCAGGACTGGCGCGTTATGATTCCATGGGCAATATCACCACGCCTTTCGTCCTGTCACGTGTGGACCGCGCTGTAATTGACGGTCTTTGCGCCGAACTTGGCATACAGGGCAATTATACCTTCTTTGAGAAGTTCCTGCTGTGCTCATCGGTCCAGGCAGTAAGGGATGCAGGCATAGATGCCTCATCGGACAGGGTACTCTTTATCATATCCACCACCAAGGGCAATGTTTCACTCTTGGGACAGCCTCAGGATGGAGTGGAGCAGGAGCGTGTATTGCTGGCCAAGGCCGCACGTGAGGTAATGCGTTTCTTTGGCAATCCCGGAAAACCGATTGTGGTATGCAACGCCTGCATATCGGGCGTATGCGCACAGATAGAGGCCATGCGTGCACTGCGAAGCGGCCGTTACGACTACGCCGTAGTGATTGGGGCCGATGAGCAATCACCGTTCATAATATCTGGATTCCTGTCATTCAAGGCCATATCCGATGAACCGTGCCGTCCGTTTGACAAGGACCGTAAGGGTCTGAATCTGGGTGAATGCGCCGCAACGGTGGTGCTGGAGGCATCGGACCAGAAAAAAAGCGGTTGGGAACTTGTATGCGGAGCCATACGCAATGACGCCAACCATATTTCGGGACCGTCACGTACGGGCGAGGGCAGTTATCTGTGTCTTATGGAGGTGCTTAAGGAGTGCCGCCGCCAGGAACTGGCGTTTGTGAACGTACACGGAACCGCAACCGCATATAATGATGAGATGGAATCCATAGCCTTGTACCGTGCCGGACTGACAAACGTACCGGTAACAGGACTTAAGGGCTATTACGGACATACAATGGGCGCTGCCGGTATAATGGAGAGTATTCTTTCCATGTATGCGGTGCGTGACAATACGGTGCTTGCCACACGCGGTTACCGGGAGCAGGGAACAACTTACCCGGTAAGCGTAAGCAGCGAGACAAGAGAGTGCAATGGCAGCGAGTTCATAAAACTGCTGTCGGGTTTCGGCGGAAGCAATGCCGCTCTGTTATACAGATTCGTGGAGTAGGTATGGAGAGTAGAGGACTTGAATATGTTGTTCTGAATCAGGGTAATGCCCAACTGACGGAGCTGTATCGCACTCATATAGGCGATTGGCCCAAATTCTACAAGATGGATACCCTGAGCAAGGCGGGATTTGTGGCTACTGAGTTGTTGCTCAGGAAAGTAGGTGAGTGTAGATGTAGCAGCGAAGAGTTCATCCGGAGCCGTGCCATAGTGCTATTCGGCTCGACGGCCTCACTTTGCGCCGACCGCAATTATCAGGAAACAATACAGGACAAGGATAATTATTATCCAAGTCCGGCACTGTTTGTATATACACTGCCCAACATCGTGACGGGCGAGATAGCCATCCGCAACCACTGGCGCGGCGAGACATCATTCTATGTTCTGGAGGAGCCTAATGCTTCACAGATGGCGTTTCATCTGGCCTGCGCATTCCAGGACAGCGAGACTGAGAGCATACTTGCCGGATGGGTGGACAGCCGTATGAATGATGATTTCCAGGTCTTTATGACCTTGATTAGCAGGGAGGATGCGGCCGATACCGAGTGGCTGGCAGGACAATTGCAAGTGATGATTAATAACTTAAACAAATGATATTATGGAAGAGTTGATTCTTAAACTTAAGCAGGAGATTATTGAGGTACTTAACCTTGAGGACATCAAGCCCGAGGAGATTGATAACGACGCCCCTCTGTTTGGTGAAGGTCTTGGCCTTGATTCAATTGATGCACTGGAACTTATCGTACTCATGGAGAAGAACTACGGCATCAAGCTGCAGGATCCTGCCAAGGGCAAGGAGATATTCAAGTCCATCAATGTGATGGCTGATTACATTCAGAAAAACCGCACCAGATAATGACTCAGAACAGGTCAGTGCTGATAACCGGCTGCGGCATTGTGAGTGCCATAGGCCAGGATTGCGGACAGGTGCTTGATTCGCTCCTGCAGGTACGTACCGGCGTGGGGCCTCTCAAGTATCTCAAGACTGAGCATACGGAGTTTCCGGTAGGTGAGGTCAAACTGTCCGATGAGGAGATGGAGCGCCTTATGGGTATTGCTCCGGGTTCTCCCACAACCCGTACGGCACTGATGGGAATGATTGCCCTTCATGAGGCTCTGGGGCAGGCCGGATTGAACCGTGATGACCTCAAGGAGTGCGGTTTTGTAAACGGCACTACAGTTGGCGGTATGGACAAGAGTGAGCAGTACTATCTGGATTTCATTGAGAATGACAGCCGTAACGCTTACATCAGCACACATGACTGCGGTTCGTGCTCCGAGATGATTGCCGACCGTTTTGGCCGCTTCAAGATGATAACCACCATATCCACGGCATGCTCATCGGCCGCAAATGCCATTGAGATGGCTGCCGATATGATTCGTCTTGGTGAGGCCGATATAGTTGTGGCGGGAGGATCGGAGTGCATAACCAAGTTCCATCTGAACGGTTTCAACTCACTTATGATACTGGACCATAACCAGTGCCGTCCGTTCGATGCTGAGAGGGCAGGTCTGAATCTGGGTGAGGGTGCAGCCTTTGTGGTGCTTGAGGAGGCCGGTCATGCGGCAGCCAGAAATGCCAGGGCTCTGGCACGTCTCTCTGGTTACGGAAATGCCTGTGACGCCTTCCACCAGACCGCTTCATCACCTGATGGAGAAGGTGCATATCTTGCTATGAGCAAAGCACTTAAGGAGGCAGACTTAAAGCCGTCTGACATAGATTACGTGAACGCTCACGGTACGGGAACTCCCAATAATGACGAGAGCGAGAGCCAGGCTATGATGCGTGTTTTCGGCAAGGATCTGCCACCGGTGTCATCGACCAAGGGCATGACCGGACATACCACAAGTGCATCGGGAGCAATTGAGACGGTTATCTGTATTCTGGCTCTTAAGAACGGATTCCTGCCCGTGAACTACGGATTCAGCAATCCTATGGAGAACGGCATTGTGCCTAACATGGATCTGCATAAGGGCTGCAAGTTGCGTCATGTGCTCTGCAACTCGTTCGGATTCGGCGGAAATGATTCATCGTTGGTAATATCGGCAGTGGACTGATTATGGAAAAGACATCTGTTAAAATTCTGTCTGCCAAGCAGATATCAATCCAGAATCCTCTCTCGGAGGAGTGGATGGAGAATCCCCTGAGTTACACAGAGGATTATGTACGTGCAGTTGACCCCGATTTCAAGCAGTTCATATCGGCCGGCGATGCGCGCCGTATGGGCAAACTGCTCAAGAGGGCGCTTGCAACATCACTCTCAGCATTGCAGGAGGGCGGTATTGAGAATCCTGATGCCATTATAACCGGTACGGGATTCGGCAGCATTGAGAATACGGAGTTGTTCCTGGATGCGCTGGTACGTGAGGGTGAGCAGCTGCTCAAACCCACGCAGTTCATGCAGTCCACACACAATACCGCATCGTCCCTGATAGGAATACATACCAAATGCCACGGCTACAACTCAACATACTCTCAGAAGGGTTTCTCGTTTGACAGTGCCCTGTATGATGCCTGGATGCAGTTCCGCATTGGCAGGATCAAGTCGGCACTTGTGGGCAGTCACGATGAGATGTCACCCGTATTCTCCGGTTTTGTACGTAAAGCCGGTCATGTCAAGGAGGGTGAGATATGCAGCGAGGCTGCCGTATCGGTACTTCTGGCAGACAGCGGTGATGCCGCATATTGCTCACTTGAGGGCGTAAAACTATTTGACACACCCTCTCAGGATGCTCTCAAGCAGGTTCTGGCCGATATGACCGCGGGTGGTATAGACGCTGTGATGACGGGCATGAGCGGCAACGCTGAGAACGATTCATGGTACGGATTCCTGGATGCAATGCTTCCGGGTGTTCCACAGTTAAGATACAAGCCCCTGTTCGGGGTTAACTTCTCGTCATCGGCCACCGGATTCTATGCATCGGCATGCTGCCTTAAGAAGGGTAGTGTACCGGCTGTACTTTCTGCATCGGGCAAGGCCATAGATTGCGATAAGGGCATTCTGGTGGTAAACGTGGTTGAGGGCCGTCATTATTCATTCTCATTACTCAAACCGGTATGTGGAAGATAATACCATATTCGTTGCTGCAGAGCCTTCTGCTGGCTGCAGGTCAGCTTATGATGAAGCTGGCCCTGAACCATATGAGCCCGTATCAGGGGTTCTGGCGCTTTATAGGCCATGAACTCACCAACTGGTGGTGGCTGGGCTGCGGCATATCAATGGGCGGCGCTACGGTTATGTGGTTTTACATAATGAAGAATTTCCCGCTCAGTGTGGCATATCCGCTCAGTTGCCTGAGTTTTGTGTTCGGAATGCTGGGAGCCATGCTGTTCCTGGGTGAGCAGATTCCGCTGGGCCGCTGGATTGGCATCGGCCTTATCCTGGTTGGCGCGGCATTCATAAGCAGATGATATGAAGAGGCTGTATATCATAGTTACCGGTCTTATCCTGCTGCTGGCAGTGGGAGTGTGGGCTGTACCGTTCAGCGGACAACAGACTGAGGATGAGATTATTGAGAGTATTGCCAAGGCCTGCTCCGATATGCGTTCCATGAAGTGTGACATAAGCCAGATACGCACTGTTCCGCTCATGGACGAGCCTCAGAAATCATCCGGAACAATGATTTATATACAGCCTTCAAGATTCTGTCTTAATTACACTGAGCCTTTTGAGTGGAAACTCAAAGTAGACGGAGATAATGTCACTGTTGGCTCCGGACAGGAGGCATCGGGTGATGCAGGACGTCTGTACAAGGGTATGTCGGGCATGATCCTGGGATGCATGTCGGGGCAGATGCTTAAGGACAACCGCACATTCAGCGTATCGGTGACCGATGAAGGAGCGGAGTGGAAGGCTGTAATGATTCCGCAGCGCCGTGACATGAAGAAGATGTTCAACCGTATTGAACTGGGATTTGATTCCGATACCAGACTCCTGAAACGCCTGCGTATGGAGGAGGCCGGAGGAGGCAGTACGGAGATACTTATAAGCAACGTGAAACTGAACGGGGACTATGAGGCTGAATGGTGATTTTTACAGTATAGAGTCCCGTTTGGAGAGCTTGCCACAGGGACAGTCAGGGTTCAACATCATTCTGAATCCTGACCATCTTATTTATAAGGCACACTTTCCCGGACAGCCGGTAACCCCTGGTGTCTGCATACTCCAGATGATTCAGGAACTACTTTCAGAAGAGATGGATATGCCATTGTTTATCAATAAGATAAAGAATGCGAAATTCACCAGTATGATATTGCCTCTAACTGACCGCAGGATATCGGTCCTGTTTAGTTCAGTAACCCCTGAGGAGGGCGGTATCAAGGCCCAGGGCGTGGTGGCACGTCCCGACAATGCGGCCGATGTGTTCCTTAAGTTCTCAGTATTTCTTGTAAAGGAACCGTTCTGACATGACAACAAGATACTGCGTCATAATACCCACGTACAACAACAGCGGCACACTGGCCGATGTGGTGGAGCGTACGCTTAAGGTATGCACCGATGTTATTGTGGTAAATGACGGCAGTACGGACAATACACAGGCCATTCTGTGTGGTCTGGACGTGACGGTACTTAATCACGACAGTAACAGTGGCAAAGGTAAGGCCCTTAAGACAGGATTGGCATATGCCGCGCAGAACGGGTTTACACATGCCGTGACTATAGATTCTGACGGACAGCACTTTCCAGAGGATATTCCGGCCATGATTGAGGCATCCCTGCAGCATCCTGATGACATAATTGTGGGATGCCGTAACCTGACTACCGAGAATATGCCGCGGCAGAATACCTTTGCCAACCGGTTCTCAAACTTCTGGTTCCGCCTGCAGACCACACGGAAATTGGAGGACACCCAGTCCGGATTCCGTATCTATCCGCTTGATTCTCTTTACGGTATGGGCCTGATAACCTCCCGTTATGAGGCCGAACTGGAACTGCTGGTGTTTGCCGCATGGCACGGAGTGGGTGTTCAGGGAGTGCCTGTTCACGTATGGTATGCACCTGTCGGCGAGAGAGTATCGCATTTCCGCCCGTTCTGGGATTTCTTAAGGATAAGTGTCCTGAATACGATATTGTGTTTTGGCGCACTGCTGGTTGGGTTACCGCTGGCTCTGTTGCGTAAGATAGGGATAAGGCTATGAGACGGTTATTCCTGAGCATATATGACTGGCTGACGGGACGCAAGACGGTTGCGGTCCTTATGGTCGTGTTCATTATGCTGCTCTCTGTAATCTCGGCACTGCGTATGGATTATGAGGAGGATATAGCCCGATTCCTGCCCCTGGACACCCGTGACAGCCGCCAGACGGAACTGATGGACCGCCTGCAGGAGCAGAACAGAATAGCGGTGATATTCCGTTATGACGGCAGTGATGAGCCTGAGAGTGCTCTGGCCGATGCCATGGACCGTTTTGAGGAGCTCTGGTTTGATTATGATACCTTAGGTCTGGTGCCCGATATGTCCGCTCTGGCTGATGAGTCCATGGCTATGGAACTGATAGAGTTTGTGCAGGAGCATACGGCCAGTTTCCTGACCGAGGCCGATTACGGCCGCATGGATTCACTGCTCTCACAGCCCGGATATGTGGACAGCCAGTTGGAGGCCGACCGCCGTTCACTGCAGATGCTTACCGGCGGATTTACCAAGAATCTTATTCCTAATGATCCGCTCAACCTGTTCTCACCGTTACTGTTAAGACTCTCTGAGATTGGCGGAAATACAGGTTTCAGCGTATCGGCAGACGGATATATGATGCACTCCACGCTTCCTGTGGGACTGCTGTTCTTTGACTCACCGTTCGGGCAGAGCGAATCGGACCACAACGCAGGTCTGGTGGCTCTTGTGGAGAGGGTAGGTGCACAGGTTGCCTCCGAGACGGGCATTGCGGTATCAGAGATAGGTGCTCCGGTTATCGCAGTTTCCAATGCGGAACGCATCAAGAAAGACAGTATCCTTGCTGTGGCACTGGCTGTGATAGGAATCCTGATTGTACTCTGGTTCTCATTCAGACGCATAAGCGATATGCTGTGGCTGGTGGTTACGCTGCTCTTTGGAGGCCTGTTTGCATTGGGCCTGACCGGATTGTTCAAGGACAGCATATCGATAATAGTCATAGGACTGGGCTCAGTGCTGGTAGGTATAGCAGCCAATTATCCGCTCCATTTCCTGCACTCGCTGCATGATACGGCCGATAACCGCCGCAGCCTAGGTGATATGGTGGTGCCATTGCTTACCGGCAATATAACCACCGTGAGCGCATTCTTCTGCCTTATATTCCTTAAGGCCGAGGCTATGCATGACCTGGCTCTGTTCGGGTCATTCATGCTGGTTGGAACCATTCTGTTTACGCTGGTATTCCTGCCCGTTTTTGTAAAGCCCAGAAAGCTTGCTGCGGGTGAGCAGCCCCGTGAGGAGAAGGTGGAGCCCCGTCTGAACCGCACCGGGCGTATGATATCGCGTGTGGTGATGCTAATAACGGTTGTCATGCTCATATGGGGCGGTAGCGCCGGATTCGATACGGACCTGAACCATATCAACTACATGACCCCGCAGCAGAAAACGGATTTGGAACTGATCTCGAGCGGTGTCGACCAGGGCTCCATGGACCAGCTATCCGTACTGACATCCATGCTGCCTTCAAAAACCGATCAGGATGCAGGCCGGTGGCTTTCATTCTGGAACGCTCACAGCGATCAGATTGAGCAACTTAAAGAGCGCAGCCGTGAATACGGATTCTCCAATGATGCATTCGCTCCGTTCCTCAACTCCATAAAGTCTCAGCCTGAACTCATATCAAAGGAGGACCTCACGCAGGAGAGCATGGCCGATGTAATGAAAACCCTGGTGGAGTCTCTGTCCGATGATTTCAACAAGGTGCTGTTCATGTGCGGATTCGTGGTGTTTGCCTTCCTCTGGATTTCGTTCGGAAAACTGGAACTGGCTCTGATATCATTCCTGCCGCTGACCGTGGGCTGGATATGGATACTGAGCATCATGAATATGCTGGGCATACAGTTCAATATAGTAAGCATCATACTGGCCACGTTCATATTCGGTCAGGGCGATGATTACACCATCTTCATTACCGAGGGTCTGCTGCACGAGTACAAGACCGGTGTAAGGACTGTCGATGACCGCCGCAAGAGCGTCATAATATCGGCCGTGATAATGTTCATAGGCATAGGTACACTCATATTTGCCAAGCATCCTGCCATGCACTCTCTGGCCGAGATAACCATTCTGGGTATGCTGGTGGTGGTTGTTATGGCGCATTTCCTTCCCGAGTGGCTGTTCCAGTGGATGACCCTCAAGAACGGCCGCAAGCGTGAGGTGCCTGTAAGCATAATGCGTATACTGCGCAGTGCATGGGCTTTTGGATTCCTGCTGATATCGGTCATTATCTGCACTCCTGTTGTGCTGGTTATATTCATTGGCCGCAAGCGGGAGTGGAAGGACCGGTTCCTGCACAATCTGCTCTACAGGTTTGCAAATCTGGTAATACGCCGTGTTCCGGCAGTTAAATTCACGCTGGATAACAGCATTGGCGAGACATTCAGCAAGCCCGCCGTGATAATAAGCAACCATCAGTCACACCTGGACCTGATGTGCCTTATGATGCTCACACCCAAGATGATAGTGGTTACCAATGACTGGGTATGGCGCAATCCCATTTACGGGGCATTGATTCGCCGTGCCGAGTTTGTGCCGGCGGCCGAGGGCATTGAGGAGTACATGCCGCAGTTCCGCAGTCTTGTGGAGCGCGGATATTCCATACTGGTGTTCCCCGAGGGTACGCGGTCGGCCGATTGCTCCATACTGCGCTTCCATAAGGGCGCATTCCATCTGGCTCAGGAGCTGGGTCTGGATATCCTGCCGGTATGTCTGAACGGAGTAGGCTACGCCCTGCCCAAGGAGGAGTTCATGCTACGTCCCGGACATATCACCGTAACCATAGGCAAGCGTGTGGCACCCGATGACCTTAGTTGGGGGGCCGATGCAAGAGAACGTACCAAGGCATTCCACAAGTTCTATCAGGAGTGGTACGCCCAAATGTGCAACAAGCTGGAGAGTTGACTATGGAGGTTGTGATTATAGGTGCGGGAATGGGCGGATTGTTCTGCGGAGCGCTGTTGGCCAAACGCGGAGTTCGCGTTACAGTACTTGAGAAGAATGGTGCGCCAGGTGGCGGACTAAAGACATTCGCACGTGGCGGCGAAACCTTTGAGACCGGCATGCATGTGGCGGGCGGTTTCAACGAGGGTGGCATCCTGAATAGCCTGTGCCGCTATCTTGGCATTATGGACAGGCTCAAGATAAGGCAGTCCGACATGATGCTGAGCGTTACTTACACCGACATCGGGCGCACTTATGACCTTCCTGCCGGCCGCCAGGCCTTCATAGACTATCTCACCGATAAGTTCCCCCACCAGAAAGATAACATACTCCGCTACGTGGATGCCGTGTTCCGCGTATCACATGAGGAGAAACTCTTCTATCTGGAGAGCATGAGCGGTGTCAGTGACCACTCCGACGAGTTCTTCATGCCGGCCGATGCATTCATAGCCAAGTATATCAGTGATCCTGAACTCCGTGCCTTACTGGCATCGGTCAATCCGCTTTATGCCGGTATTCCGGGACACTCTCCGGCATACATCCACATAATGATATCGGCCCTGTTCATGGAGAACCCCTGCTGGTTTGAGGGCGGTTCGGGTCAGTTGGCCGATGTACTTAAAGATGTGATTGAGGCTGCCGGCGGCCGTGTGCTTACCCGCTGCGAGGTGGCATCGGTCCGTGTACAGGATCTGAGTGTGGAGTGCGTCGTGGATAAGAACGGACGTGAGTACCGCGCAGACTGGTATATATCCGATATCCATCCCGCATCGCTGTTCCCGCTTATCGAGGGCAAGGCATTCACATCGGGCTACCGTGCACGTATTGAGAGTATCCCCGATACGGCATCGGCCTTTAAGGTGTATCTAAGGCTCAAGCCTGGAAAGGTTCGTTTTCCGGGACATCCGATCAGCATAGTTGACAGTGCGGATAATGCATGGAAGATGGCTCAGTATGGAAAAGATGAATGGCCGCACGGAGTGAACTGCTTCTTTGGTGAGGGCAGGGACGGCTTTGCATCACACCTTACCGCATACTGCCTTATGGACTTTGCCGAGGTCCAGGAGTGGGAGAATACCCGTACGGGACACCGCGGAGATGCTTATGAGGCTTGGAAGAGGGAGCGTACCGACAGAGTGCTGGCTCTGGTTGAGAAACGCTATCCCGGAATCAGGGAGGCAGCCGATGACATATTTGCATCGTCACCGCTTACGTTCCGTGACTGGATGGGCACCCGTAGGGCCGGTGCATACGGTCTTTTCAAGGACAGTACTAACATTGCAGCATCGCTCATTCCCATCAAAACCAAGGTAAAAAACCTGGTTCTTACGGGACAAAATGTAAATATGCACGGAATTGGTGGGGTTCCGATGACTGCAATTGAAACCATTCAGACTATATTTGCAGATGAATCCGTCCTTGACGGAATAAAGAAAGTTATATCAAACAAGTAAAAACAGAAAAGGACAATATATGAAACCGTTCAAATTAAAGCTTATCTATCCCAAGTGGCAGAAACTCAAGGGACAGACTACATTCAACTTGCCGCCTCACGGACCTGTGGCATTTGCCGCAACACTCCCCGAGTGGGTTGAGGTAACGTTTACCGATGAGAATGTGGAGGCCATCAACTTTGATGAAGAGTGCGACGGCGTTGCTCTTTCAATGATGCTCAGCACTCAGGTAAAACGCGGATGGGAGATAGCCGATGAGTACCACAAACGCGGCAAACTGGTTATGGCCGGAGGTATTTCCACCATGCTCCATGCCGAGGATATGGTAAAGCATGTGGATTGCGTGTTTCTGGGTGAGTCCGAGGGACGCATGGAGGAGGTGATGCAGGACTGGGTGAACGGTAAGCTGCGCAAGTTCTACAACTATATGGGCAACATGCCTCCTATTGAGTCTGTAGGTCCCTGCCGCCGTGACCTCTACAAACGTGAACTCTACAACCATAAGGGCGTGCAGATGGTGGATCTGTTCCATGCCAGCCGCGGATGCAGGTTCAGCTGCTATCCCTGCGCCGTTTCTTATCTGGGCGGCCGCAAGTTCCGTCCGCGTCCAATAGACAAGGTGGTTGAGGATATGGCTGCCATCGACAACAACCGCCTGTTCATAGTGGATAACTCTCTGGCCCAGAACAAGGAGTGGGAGAAGGAACTATTTACCGCCATTGCCCCGCTCAAGAAGAAATGGATTAGCCACACCATCGAGGATGACCCCGAGGTGCTGGATCTGGCAGCCAAGGCAGGCGCATGGTATGTTTATCAGGCTGTTTATGACACATCGGATTATATCAAGGAGCGTGTCAAGCGCTATCATGACTACGGAATAGGTGTGGAGGGAACGATCCTTCTGGGACTTGACAACCAGACCGAGGATGACATAAAGCGTCTGATTGATTTCCTTGGCGAGATCGACCTGGACCTGGCCGAGTTCACCGTAATGACCCCGTTCCCGCACACCAAGGGATATGATGACCTGCTGCGACAGGGCCGCATATTTGACTTTGACTGGAACCATTACAATGCCGGTCAGGTGGTGTTCCAGCCCAAGCACATGAGTCCGGAGCGCCTTCAGGAACTCTATGACTACGCATGGAAGAGTTTCTATGCCGATGAGAGCCAGGAGCAGAAGATGTTCCGTCTGTTCTGCAATGTGGCCCTGCGTGAGATGGAGGAGGGTACTTACCGCCCGCGTGACCGTAGGCTTGCCAACAAGTCATTCGGTAAGGATGTGGTCAGAAACATAAAAACCGTGAATTCATGAAAGTATCACCTGATTATTACGACGAGATATTTGACTTTAAGGGCGAATGGGATATGCCCTCATCATGCGGCCTCAAGATCCGTGAATCAGAAGGCAGGCAATATGTTATAGTTACAGAACTCTATCAGGACAATCCTGGCACATCGGTTACATATGCCGGCAAGAATCTGGCTGACCAGATATGCCAGGCCAAAGGTATCAACCCTGCCGATATGGTATATGTGGAGTGTAATCCCAATACAAACTCCAAGCTCTCGTTCTACGACGAGGAGTATTTTGAGGTAGACTTTGAAGCCGATCCTCAGCACAAATACCGTCAGCTGACAAGGGAAGAGTTACTCAAACTTCTGGGTAAGTGATGCTTGCAAGCCTGCTGTTCAGTTTTATGGCCGTCATTATCCCGAGCAGCAAGACCATTGCTCCCTGGGCTGATCTGGAAAGGCATGCCGATGAGGTTATGATTACGCCTTATCTGGCAGATGACAGCCGAAACGCACCTACTGTCATTGTCTGTCCCGGAGGCAGCTATCACTGGCTGGATGTCAAGGGCGAGGGTATTGAGGTGGCCGAATGGCTGCAGGATAACGGAATCAATGCAGTACTTCTACAATACCGAACCGCAGGACTGGGTTCTTTCATATGGCATTACCGGTTCCTGTTCCGTGGCCGCAAGCATCCCGATATGATATGTGATGTCCAGCGTACAATCCGATACGTGCGTGAGAATGCGGACAGTCTGGGTATCGACCCTGAACGTGTGGGAGTGATGGGTTTTTCGGCCGGCGGGCATCTGGCCATGTCGTCTGCCTGTTTCAGTGACAGGGACTATACCAACCTTCCCGAAGGACCTTCGGAAGTTTCGCTCAGACCCGATTTCGTGGGTGCCATATATCCCGTGGTCACAATGAACGGTGAGTACGTCCACAAGCGTTCTCGACGCGGACTGTTGGGCGAGTGGGGTGTATACAGCGGCAGGAAAAGGGACTTGATGTCCATCGAGGAGAACATTCCTGAAGACTGTCCACCGGTCTTTCTTATAAATTGTAAGGACGATCCTGTTGTAGATTGGCATAATTCAGTAATTTTGGACAAAGCTCTTACCGATGCCGGTGTCAGACATAAGTATATCCTGTATGAGACGGGTAAGCACGGGTTTGGGGTAAGTGACATTTACGGCTCTCCGGAGTGCCGCAAATGGAAAGATGAGTTTTTGGTTTGGCTAAGTGAGTTGTATGAATGACATAGAGTTTTCATCGCCTGCAGAGATAAAGGCTTTTCAGGAGGACCTGCTGCACAAGCATCTTGTTTATCTCAAGAAGAATTCGCCCTATTACAGGCGCGTTTTTGACAGCTATGGGATAAACATCAGTAAGATTGAGAACCTGGAGGACCTGACGCGCATTCCTTTCACCGAAAAGAAAGACCTGCAGCTGTACAACGATGATTTCTGCTGCGTTCCCAAAAACAGGATCATCGACTACATAACCACATCGGGCACTCTGGGTGATCCGGTGCTGTTCGGCTGTACGGAGAAGGACCTGCAACGCTTGGCGTATAATGAGAAGAAATCATTCTTGTGTGCCGGGCTGACCAGTGACAGCGTTGTCCAGTTGATGACCACTCTCGACAAGCGTTTCATGGCCGGTATGGCATATTTCCTGGGGCTCCGTGAGATGGGTGCAGGTGTTATCCGCGTAGGTAACGGAATCCCGGAACTCCAGTGGGATACCATACGCCGTTTCCATCCCGATGCCATAATGTGCGTACCGTCATTCATACTCAAACTGATAGAGTATGCCGAGGCACATGATATAGATTACCGCTCCAGCAGCATACGCCGCATCATAGGCATAGGCGAGGGACTGCGTGACCAGAACTTCGAGCTTAACCTGCTGGGTCGTCAGATTCATGAGAAATGGCCTCAGGTTCAACTCTTTGCCACATATTCATCGACCGAGATGGGAGCTACTTTCAGTGAGTGCGAGTACGGTATGGGCGGTCACGTGCATCCGGAACTCATAATAGTGGAGATAATAGGAGATGACGGAATGCCTGTGGCCGACGGACAGCCGGGTGAGGTGGTAGTTACCACCCTGGGCGTTGAGGGTATGCCTCTGCTAAGGTTCCGTACGGGCGATATTGCCTGCAAGCATGTGGAGCAGTGCCGCTGTGGCCGTTGGTCATACCGCCTGTCGCCGCTGTTGGGACGCAAGAACAATATGATCAAGTTGAAGGGAACCACTCTATATCCGCCTGCCATCAACGACGTGCTGGACAACACGGATTATGTGGAGAATTATGTGGTGATAGTACGTAACAGCAATGCCGGAACGGATGATGTGCTGGTCAAGGTGGGACTCAAGAATGAGCCCGGCTTTGATGTCATAAAGGAACTTAAGGACAGTTTCCGCTCACGCATCCGTGTGGCACCGGAAATAGAGATATGTCCCGTTGATGAGATCCAGAAAATTAATTATCCTCCAACGGGCCGCAAACCGGTCAAATTCATAGATCAGAGAAAATGACAGATTACCATAAATTTGATGATATCCGTCCGTATCGTGACGAGGAGATTCCGGCTGCGATGCAGCGCATTGCATCCAACCGCTCGTTCCCGCTGGTTGCTCAATTTGTCTATCCTGAACTGACTGTTGAACAGGCTGCCGAGAAGGTACGTGGTTACAAGACCATACATGATTTCCAGCTTGGCGCCATGGTTCCCATGAACAAACAGGTCATAGAGGGAACAATCACGGAATTTTCTCTGGGAGGTGCAGAGAAACTGGATCCGTCAAAACGCTATCTGTATGTCAGTAACCACAGGGATATAGTCCTGGACTCATGTATACTCATGTACGCCCTGCATCTTGAAGGTCATGATACGGGTGAGATTACATTCGGCTCAAACCTCATGCAGGGTGAACTGGTGGTTGACATAGGCAAGAGCAACAAGATGTTCCGTGTGGACCGTGGCCGTAATCCGCGTGAGCTGTACAGCACATCGGTCCATCTGTCGGAATATATCCGATACGCCATCACAGAAAAGTACCAGTCTGTCTGGATAGCCCAGCGTAACGGTCGCACCAAGGACGGCATTGACCGCACTGATCAGGGAGTAATAAAGATGTTCGGCATGAGCGGTCCCAAGGATCGGGTGGATGCACTTGATGAACTCAATATCGTGCCCGTATCGGTCTCTTACGAGTGGGAGTCATGCGACATACTTAAGGCTCTGGAATTGTATGAATCACGTAATGGTGAGCCTTACATAAAGAAACCGGGCGAGGACCTGAACAGCATCCTTACCGGCATCATGCAGGATAAAGGCCGTGTACACTTCCAGATTTGCGATCCACTGCGCCGTGAGGAGCTGGAAGCGTTGAGCGACGTGCCCAATGTTCAGTTCCATCGTGAAGTAGCTCAGATATTGGATAGACGTATTTGCAGCAACTACCATCTGTTCCCCAATGCATATATTGCTCATGACTTGCGTTATGGAAATACCCGTTATTCGGACCGCTATACCAAGGATGAGTACGATGCGTTTGTGGCTCACATGACAGAACTGAACAAATTCAGCGACGATCCGGCTTTGGGTGATATATTCCTGGGTATTTACTCCAACCCTATTGAAAATTGCCAATGACACGCCAAGAACTGTTGCAGAATCCTGCGCTCCAGGATGAACTTAGAAGAATGCAGAGCGGTGAGCCCTATGATGCTCACACCCCCGAGATGCTGGCATGGCGCGGTGAGATAAAGAAGCTTTTGCGTAGACTGAATATCACTGAGTATCACGAGCCGACTATGGCCGCCATTACCCGTGAACTGCTGCCGAATTCGGCTCCCGATGTCTATGTCGAACCTCCTTTCTACTGTGACTACGGCTATCTGATTCATGCCCAGGAGGGCGTATTCATGAATTTCGGCTGTACCATACTTGACGGCGGCGGTGTTTATATCGGACGTAAAACACTTATAGCTCCCGGCGTACAGATATTTACGGCCGAGCATCCCACTGATGCCGAAGACCGTTCCAGGTTCGAGATGTGCCGTCCGGTAAGGATAGGAGAGCGCTGCTGGATAGGCGGCAACTCTACAATCTGTCCAGGAGTGACAATAGGAGACCGTGCCGTTATAGGTGCCGGTAGCGTTGTAGTCAGGGACATTCCGTCAGACTGCGTGGCCGTGGGCAATCCCTGCCGGGTAATCAAGCGTGTAAACGGAGCAAAATGAACTTAATAACCAATATAAAGCTTATGAAGACCAGATCTTTTGCCGTTATGGCTATGGCAGCATTGTCTCTGCTTATGGCAGGCTGCAAGGAGCAGAAAGCTCCCATCAAAGTGTGTATATTCCCGGGTGACTATCCTGATCCCACCATCCTGCGTGACGGCAGTGACTACTACATGACCCATTCCAACTTCACCTATTATCCCGGACTGCTTATCTGGCACTCCACCGATCTGCTTCACTGGGAGCCTATAGCACGTGCGGTGCAGGGCCATGACTATTCAATCTATGCTCCGGACCTGTGCAAGGTAAACGGCAAGTACTACATCTATTATCCCACCAGCAGCGGTGAGAACTTTGTGGTTACCGCCGATAAGATGGAAGGTCCATGGAGTGAACCGGTCAAACTGCGTGTAAGCGGAATAGATCCCGGTCATGCTATCGATGACCAGGGAAACCGCTACCTTTATACCAATGACGGTCATGTGGCTCCGCTGTCTGCCGACGGACTGAGCATCACAGGCCGTAACCAGAAGGTATATGATCCATGGCAGTACCCCGAGGAGTGGGAGACCGAGGGCATGTGGCTTGAATCACCCAAGATACTCAAACGCGGCGACTGGTATTATCTGGTAAGCGCCGAGGGCGGCACAGCCGGTCCTGCCACCAGCCACATGTGCGTAGTGGCCCGCAGCAAGTCAGTTACCGGTCCTTGGGAGAACAGCCCATACAACCCGCTGGTACACACCTATACTATTGATGAGGAGTGGTGGTCAAAAGGTCACGGAACCCTGATTGATGACCCGGAAGGTAACTGGTACATAGTATATCACGCATACCGCAACGGATTCCACACCCTGGGCCGAAGCACAATAATTGAGAGCGTCAACTGGACCAAGGACGGCTGGCCCGTACTGGCCGAGAAAGACGGCGCCAAATGGGAGAACGGCGGCCTGCAGGACTATGACTACCTGCGCCACTATGAGAATCCTCTCATGTGGGCCAAGTGGGAGCCCGGCTTTGACAACGGCACCCTTATGACCACCACAGCCGTTGATACCAAATATGAGATTACCGCCAAGTTCAACATAAAGGATGGAGGCCGTGCCGGACTCTACCTATTCTATAATGAGGATGCTTACATTGGTGTACAGGGAACCGATTTGGAGACTACATTCAATAATCATAACAACAAGGGCACTGTAACAATAGGCACCCAACATGATGCAAGCAGTACTCTATACGTCAAGATAATCAACGACAACAACAAGGTATCTGTTTCACAGAGTCTGGACGGTCAGATCTGGTTTGATTTAAACAAGGATAATGACGTCTCAGAATACCACCACAACGTCTATAAAGGCTTCTTTGCCCTGCGTCCCGCTTACTTCCTGGATGGCGGTGCCACACTTGAGAATTTCAAGTATATACCATTAAAGTAAAACAAAACAGGCCGGCGTTGAACCGGCCTGTTTCGTTTAATCCATAGGATATACAACTCCCCACTTTTGGCGCAGGCTATCCATCACTTTCATGATGTCTAGGGTTTCCTGATGCGGCATGTAGGGTGATTCAAGCCAGCCGTTCTGGAGAGCCTGCTTGCAGGCCAGCACCTGATATTCATATCCGGTAATCTGGTTAGCCGGTTTGTCAAACTTGGCAACAGGCTTGTAATCATTGTAAACGGTGATGCTCTGCGGGCAGTTTATGTTATCTACAAGCAGATAGCCTTCAGTGCCGCATATCTGGCCTATCCGGCCGCACAGGCAGAGTGCACTTGATTGGATGTTGGCTATTCGGCCGTCACTGTATGACCAGCTTATGGAGTTGTGCATATCCATTCCGGTAGTGCCCTTGATGCAGTTTGAGGTCTCATTTATTACATCGGCACCAAAATACATGCGGCAGAAATTGATACTGTAAACGCCAAGATCCAGTAGAGCGCCTCCACAAAGGTCAGGGCGCAGTATGCGCTCCTTGAACTCCATCATATAACAGAGACTGGCGTTAAGCAGGCGGGGTGTGCCGATAGCTCCGCTGTCAAGCAGTTCCTTTACCTTGAGCGATAACGGCATATAGCGTGTCCAGATGGCCTCAGTTATGAATATGCCTTTCTTGTGTGCCAGATTGAGAAGGGCATCGGCCTCACGGGCATTAGCGGTGAATGCTTTCTCACAAAGTACGGGCTTTCCTGCATTTATGGCCAGACTTGCATGCTCAAAATGGTGGGAGTGGGGCGTAGCTATATACACCAGATCCACATCGGGGTCCTCAACAAGCTCCCGGTAAGATCCGTATGATTTCTCAAATCCCCATTGGCTGGCAAACTGTGCTGCTCTGTCAGCATCACGTGCAGCAATGGCATACTTCATTGAACTGTCCAGGCCCGTAAGAGTCTCGGCCATCTTATCGGCTATCCAGCCCGCTCCAATAATTCCAATCTTCATAATACAATAAGGTTAGCAATGATTATTCTTGTTTCGCGAATATACTAAAAAAGCCGATTATAACAAGCATTACAACAAATGTACGCATAAAAGTGTGCAAGTTAAAAGAATAGATATCATATTTGCACAGATAAATAAACACATTGAAAGAACGCGGCATCTCTCAACGAGGTTTGGCCAGAATGACAGGAAATAGGCCATCAGAGGTAACCAGATGGCTTTCCGGCCAACACAACTTTACGCTTGCCACCATAGCAAAGTTATCAGTTGTATTAGATTATGATTTCATTGTACTTAAGTAGTGCGTGTTGTTAAGTCAAACTGTCGGTTCTGTTTCTTATAAATGCCTGCTTCCTATAGCAGGTTTCTTTGTTTTATAAATATGACAATAATCAGATTTTTCACTATATTTGTAGTGTTCTTGGAGACAAGAACAGACATAATGAGGTGTTATTCAATTTGAGAAATGTTATGAGAAGGATTCTATTCTTATTGGCAATAGCCATTGTGTCATTGCTTTCATTCTTGGGATGCGATGATGAAAACAAAATTCTGAGTGAGGAAAAAAATAACCCTGCGGCAACAGACAGCATACCTACGGCAGACAGTGTTAAGATAAGCATCACACTTAATTGTGACAGCCTTTCATTGTACGTGGATGAGTTGGATACACTTATCGCAACTGTCAGAAACGGTGACAAGATAATAGTTGATTATAAGGTCACGTGGTCAATAGACAATGCTTCTATAGCAGTTGTAGATTCCAATGGCGTGGTCACTGCATTGTCAGTTGGAACTGCTGTGATTTCTGCAACATACCAAGACGTAAGTTATACTTGTAAGATAGTTGTTACTGGGCGTCCGATTGTATATGAATATGTTGACTTAGGGCTGAGTGTATACTGGGCCACTTTCAACGTAGGAGCCACTAAGCCCGAGGAGTACGGTGATTACTACGCCTGGGGCGAGACTGAAACCAAAACCGATTACAGTTGGGAAACATACAAATGGTGCAACGGTTCAGAAAACACATTAACCAAGTATTGTAACAACAGCGAATATGGTTACAACGGTTATACTGATGACAAGTCTGTGCTTGATTCTGAGGATGACGTGGCTCATGTTAAGTGGGGTGGTAATTGGCGCATGCCTACTAGAGGGGAGATAGAAGAATTGACTAATAATTGTTCATGGACTAGGGAAAGTGTAGGCGGCGTAGATGGATTCAAGATAACAGGACCCAATGGTAACAGTATATTCATTCCTGCTGCAGGCTATTATTCTGGCACCGAATGGATAGAAGCAGAGTATTATGAAAACGGGCATGATGGTGATTTCTGGTCATCCACACCGGGTGATGATTACAAATCTTATTTCGTATATTTTCTTACAGGAACGGGAGGCAAAGGTGTGGCTCCATATGACCGCTATCGTGGCTGGTCAGTTCGTCCAGTATGCCTGTCGGATGCTGTTTCAATAGTCTTAAATAGTGATTCAAAATCATTATTTATAGGTAGTACATATACTCTTAAAGCAACTGTGAAATTTAATGAAGAAGATCTGTATAGAGAAGTCGTATGGACATCTTCAGATACATCTATTGCAACTGTAAGCACAATCGGTTTGGTGAAAGGTGTTTCGGCCGGATCTACTACTATTACCGCATCGCTGGAAGGCAAGACGGTTTCATGCACAATAACAGTGATTGATGAATCAGAAATAGAACATGAGTATGTTGATTTAGGCTTGAGTGTCAAGTGGGCATCAATCAATGTTGGTGCCATAAAACCAGAGGATTATGGTGAATACTTTGCTTGGGGTGAGTTGGAAAGCAAATTATTTTATTCGTGGGAGAATTACAGTTTCTGCACGGGCGTTAACTCATACGGCAATTTGAATTTTACAAAGTACAATACAAAAAGTGAATACGGCATTGTAGATAACGATACCATTCTCGATCCGGAAGACGATGTAGCTCACGTCAAGTGGGGTGGCAGTTGGCGTATGCCCACTAAGGCAGAGCAGGATGAACTAGTCCACAACTGTACTTGGGAATGGTATAGTAGAGGTAACTCTGAATATGGAGGCGTAGCAGGGTATAAGGTAACCAGTAAATTGGAAGGTTATACAGACCGGTTTATTTTCCTTCCTGTAGCCGGATACTGCTATTTATATTATGGTTACCCTGAAGATGCGGGTGTCTGCGGCTATTATTGGTCTAGTTCGCTAGGTGATGATGAGCAGGACTTTGCGTTTTACCTCTGCTTTTTTGAAGGCAACGCCGATATAAGATCCATCCCTCGTATCTACGGTTCCTCCATTCGTCCCGTCTGCCCGTAACCTACGTTTCCACTTGCAGGAGCCGGACTATGCTTTTGTGGGACCATCAGTGCAGTGGCGTAAAGCGTAGAGCCCTGGAAAGGCCGTTAAGAACATCGTTGCGTTCAACGACGGTTAGATACCTTTAGGTGGCTAAGACGGAGGCGATCGATGTTTAGGTCTTGGAGGGGTTCGGAGTAGTCACGGAACGTTGCGTCCCACAAAGGGATAGTACGGCGGTGCAGATAGAATAATAATAATAATGCTAAAATTGTTGAAAACTTATACGCTGCTTTAGTGGGGATTGGCCGAAAAGCCGTATCTTTGCAGCATGTTGAGAATAGGAGGAAATATAAGTTGCTCGCCAAAGCATAAGCAGACAGGTGGGGATAATGTTTCCGAGAGAAATATTTTTTAGAAGGAGGAATTGTTTTTTACAGTTTCTCCTTTTTTTTACTTACGGGGATAGAGACTAAAACAAAATAAAAAAGAGATGACAGTATCACTGATTTTGGCCGACGGCACCTGCTTTAAGGGTGAGTCATTCGGATACGAGCATCCGGTGAGCGGAGAGCTTGTATTCAACACTGCTATGGCCGGTTATCCGGAATTGCTGACTGAGCCTGCATCGCGTGGCCAGTTGATTGTAATGACCTATCCGGTCATTGGTAACTATGGAATTCAGCCTATGACGGCTGATGAGTTCGGGCTGCCCACAAACGCTGAGAGTGAGCATGCACAGGCCCGCGCCCTGATAGTAAGTGACAAGAGTGATTTCTACAGTCACTGGAACGCTGCCGAATCACTTGAGGAGTGGATGAAACGCGAGAAGGTTGTAGGCATAGAGGGAGTTGATACCCGTGAGCTTACCAAGCATATCCGCAATCACGGCAGCATGACCGCCAAGATACTGTTTGACGGAAAACAGAAACCCGCTGAATACGCATACACCAACATGCTGCCGGAGGTATCGGTCAAAGAGCCTGTTACATACAACGAGGGCGGCGCAAAGACTGTGGTTCTGGTGGACTGCGGCGTCAAGGCTGGTGTAGTACGCTGCCTTATCAATGAGGATCTCAAGGTTGTCCGCGTGCCCTGGAACTATAATTACTCAAATATCAAGATGGACGGTCTGGTGATATCGGACGGCCCGGGTAACCCCAGCTACTGCAGTGAGGTGGTTACAGCCCTGCAGAAGTTCATGGCTAAGAATGATACCCCGATACTGGGTATAGGTATGGGATGCCTGCTGCTGGGACTTGCCGGTGGTATGGACACATACAAGCTTAAGTTCGGACACCACACCCAGAACCAGCCGGTACAGCTGGTGGGTACAGACCGCTGCTACATAACCACCCAGAACCACAACTACGCAATACGTGAGGATTCTGTAGTAGGTCAGTGGAAGGTATATCTCAAGAACCTGAACGACGGATCGGTAGAGGGAATCTACAATACACGCAAGCCCTGGGTGGGCGTGATGTTCCACTCGGAGAGCGATCAGGTAAGCACTGATGCTGAGTTTATATATGATGATTTTGTTTCAAAACTCTAACACCCTAAGGATATGGCATTGAAGAAATATAAGAAAGTGCTGCTGCTTGGATCGGGCGCACTCAAGATAGGTGAGGCAGGCGAGTTTGATTACTCCGGTTCACAGGCTCTTAAGGCCCTGAAGGAGGAGGGCATAGAGACCATCCTTATCAACCCCAATATTGCTACGGTTCAGACCAGCGAGGGTGTTGCTGACAGAGTTTATTTCTACCCCGTAACCCCGTTCTTTGTAGAGAAGGTTATTGCCAAGGAGCGTCCCGATGCAATCCTGCTGGCGTTTGGCGGTCAGACCGCACTTAACTGCGGTGTGGCTCTGGAACAGAACGGTGTTCTGGCCAAATATAAGGTAAAGGTGCTTGGCACCCAGGTTAAGGCCATTATGGATACCGAGGACCGTGACCTCTTTATCAAGCGTCTGGATGAGATAGGCGTACAGACCATCAAGAGCCACGCTGTTGAGACCATGGACGATGCACGCGCAGCCGCACGTGAACTGGGCTACCCGGTTATCATCCGTTCTGCATACGCTTTGGGCGGTCTGGGCTCCGGTTTCTGTGACAATGAGGAGGAACTCAACAAACTGGCCGAAAAGTCATTCTCGTTCTCACCGCAGATTCTGGTTGAGAAGAGCCTCAAGGGTTGGAAGGAGATTGAGTTTGAGTGTGTGAACGACAAGAGCGGCAACTCTATCATAGTCTGCTCGATGGAGAACTTTGACCCGCTGGGCATACATACCGGCGAGAGTATCGTGGTTGCTCCCACACAGACACTTACTCACCACGAGGTGCAGAAACTGGAGGAGCTGACCATCCGCATAGCCCGTCACGTGGGTATAGTAGGTGAGTGCAATATCCAGTTTGCATTCGATCCCCAGAGCGAGGATTACCGCGTTATTGAGGTTAACGCCCGTCTGAGCCGCTCATCGGCCCTGGCATCAAAGGCTACCGGTTATCCTTTGGCATTCGTGGCCTGCAAGCTGGGCCTGGGCTATAACCTGTATGAGCTTAAGAACTCCATCACCAAGGATACTACCGATTTCTTTGAGCCCTCGGTTGACTATGTGGTCTGCAAGATTCCGCGTTGGGATCTGAGCAAGTTCCACGGCGTGGACCGTGAGATAGGCTCGTCAATGAAGTCCGTAGGTGAGGTTATGTCTATAGGCCGCAGCTTTGAGGAGGTTATCCAGAAGGGTATCCGTATGATAGGCCAGGGCATGCACGGATTCGTTGAGAACAAGAGCATCAAGTTTGCCGATCTGGACAAGGCGCTCAAGGAGCCTACCGACAAGCGTCTGTTCGCTATAAGCCAGGCATTCAGCGAGGGCTACACCATAGACCGTATCTATGAACTTACCAAAATCGATAAGTGGTTCCTGAACCGCCTGAAGGGTATTGTTGACCTGTCCAAACAGTTGCATAAGGTTAAGGGCATTGATGCTCTGGGCGAAGACCTGCTGCGCAAGGCCAAGAAGATGGGATTCAGCGATTTCCAGATTGCGCGTGCCATAGGTGAGGAGAAGAAACTGGGCACACAGGTCGGTCTGCTCGCTGTACGTAACAAGCGTAAGAGCCTGGGCATAGTTCCTTTCGTTAAGCAGATTGATACACTGGGCGGTGAGTATCAGGCCAAGGAGAACTACCTGTATATGACATACAACGGTTGCGCTCACGACATACCTTTCTTTGATGACAAGAAGTCTATCATTGTTATCGGCTCGGGTGCATACCGCATAGGTTCATCGGTAGAGTTTGACTGGTGCGGCGTTCAGGCTCTGAATACCGTACGTAAGGAGGGCTACCGCAACATCGTGATCAACTGCAACCCTGAGACCGTAAGTACTGACTACGATGTTACAGACCGTCTGTTCTTTGACGAGCTTACGTTTGAGCGCGTTATGGATATCATAGAGCTGGAGAATCCTTACGGCGTGATTGTATCAACCGGCGGACAGATTCCCAACAACCTGGCCATGAAGCTGGATGCCATGAACGTGCCTATTCTGGGTACAAGCGCCAAAGACATTGATAACGCCGAAGACCGCGAGAAGTTCTCGGCCATGCTTGACCGTATAGGCGTTGATCAGCCCGAGTGGAGTGAGCTTACCTCAATGAAGGAGATTGGCAAGTTCATTGACAAGGTGGGATTCCCAGTACTGGTACGTCCCTCATACGTGCTCTCAGGTGCTGCCATGAATGTCTGCAGTAACCAGGAGGAGCTGGAACGTTTCCTGCAGCTTGCTGCCGAGGTATCAAAGGAGCATCCGGTTGTGGTAAGCCGCTTTATCGAGAACGCCAAGGAGGTTGAGATGGATGCCGTTGCCAAGGACGGTGAAATCATTGCATATGCCATCAGTGAGCATATTGAATTTGCCGGTGTACACTCAGGTGATGCTACCATACAGTTCCCGCCGCAGAAACTTTACGTTGAGACAGTTAAGCGCATTAAGCGCATCAGCCGTCAGATTGCCAAGGAGCTGCATATAAGCGGACCGTTCAACATCCAGTATCTGGCCCGTGAGAACGACATCAAGGTAATTGAGTGTAACCTGCGCGCTTCACGTTCATTCCCGTTCGTAAGCAAGGTTCTGAAGATTAACCTTATTGAGATAGCAACCAAGATCATGCTGGGCATACCTGTAGAGGCACCCGAGAAGAGCCTGTTCGATATTGACTACGTCGGTATAAAGGCATCACAGTTCTCGTTCAACCGTCTGCAGAAAGCCGATCCCGTGCTGGGTGTTGATATGGCATCGACCGGTGAGGTGGGCTGCCTTGGTGATGACCAGCGCTACGCCATACTGGAGTCAATGTTATCGGTAGGTTACCGCATTCCCAAGAAGAACATACTGCTCTCAACCGGTACCGCCAAGCAGAAGGCTAGCATGCTTGATGCCGCCAAGATGCTGAGCAGCAACGGATACAATATCTATGCTACAGGAGGAACCTCCAAGTACCTGGAGGAGAACGGTGTGCCGAATACCCGCGTATATTGGCCCAGCGAGGAGGGACAGCAGCCGCAGGCTCTTGACATGCTGCACAAGAAGGAGATAGATATGGTAGTGAACATACCTAAGGACCTAACTCAGCATGAGCTCACCAACGGTTACAAGATCCGCCGTGCCGCCATTGACCTGAACATCCCGCTGATTACCAACGCCCGCTTGGCCAGCTCGTTCATTAATGCCTTCTGCACCGTGGATATCGACGACATACCAATCAAGAGTTGGGACAGCTTCAAATGATACAATTGGGGACAGCCCCCTTTTCTACTATTTTGTAAAAATAGCCTCTAGACTATACTCTGGAGGCTATTCGCATTTTGATCCTAATTAGACTTAGGCTGAAAATAGTACAAAAGGGGTCTGTCCCCAATTGTATCATTTCTGCCACTTGAGGATGACGCCGGATTGGGCAGGGACGGTCACTCGGATGGGAGTGTCGGGATGGATGTTGGCCTTGAAGGTTTGGCCGGACAGGAGTTCCTTGGCAGTGACGCCATCCTTTTCCTTAAGTTCCATGTAGTCAAAGGCGTGCTGCGGGATGTTTACGGCGGTGTAGAGCGGCTGGTCAGTGAAGTTGGTCACGACCAGTATTGCGTCATTCCCGTCGGAGCGCAGGAAAGCGAATTGTCGGTGAGGGTTGAAATCCGATGACTGCGGATTGACGTACATCAGGTCAAAGAACTTGCCGTTACGTATTGCATTCTCCTTATTGCACATGCCCAGAAGAGTGGAGTAGAAGTGTCTCAACTTACGCTCATCGGCTGTCAGGCGCTCATCATTCCATTTGCCGTCATTATAGAGGCGGGTAAGAGTATCGGGAGCCCAGTAATCAAATATTGTAGTGCGTCCGTCAAGCCCGCTGAATCCTTCCCGGTCCATGCCTGGCTCAGCGACCTCCTGGCCAGCATACACCATTACGGGACAACAGTCCATTAGGGCCGAAACAACCATAGCCGGACGTCCTTTCTGCCCGTTTCCACCGAAGAATCGGGAAGCTATGCGCTGCTCGTCGTGGTTCTCCATGAAGTGAAGCATGTTCGGGCCTATCTGACCGTTCTGCTGCCAGCAGCGCGTTATTGCGGTGGCCGATTCACGTGACTCCACTACAGCGCGAAGCGTGTCATAAAGACCTACCTTATCATATATATAGTCGAACCCGCCCCAATCTACATAACTGCTGTAAGAACCGGGGTTGTAAATCTCGGCAATGAACTGAATGTCAGGATGCGACTGCTTAACCTGTCTTATTGCCCAATGCCAGAAATCCACAGGTACCATCTCGGCCATATCGCAACGGAATGCATCCACGCCTTTCGAAGCCCAGTATAGAAGGATGTGCAGCATCTTGTGCCATGTGTCCGGCACAGGGTCAAAGCAGTGGCGGCCACCGCCTGTGTAATCAACTCCGTAATTTAGTTTTACGGTTTCGTACCAATCTGAATATGAAGGCGTTGCAGTGAATTGGTCATTGCCGGTGGCACGTGCCGGGAACTCCTTGTAATCACCCCAATCAACTTCTCCGCCAAGTGTCTGTCCGGGCATGTAATAGAAATTGTTCTGCGGCGAGAAATGCATGCTTACATCATCATCCTGCCCCAGGTCTTTCACGCCTCCGGGCTTTTTGATTGAATGATACTGGCGGGCCACATGGTTGGGCACGAAATCCATTATGAATTTCATACCGGCGGCATGGACGCGGTCCAACAGAGCCTGGAACTCTGTCATTCGGTCCGGAACAGACACTGCCAGGTCCGGATCTATGTCATAATAGTCACGGATAGCGTAGGGCGAACCTGCACAACCTTTTACGGTCTTGGGGTTTGATTCCGGAATCCTGAACTTCCTGTAGCTGGTGCAGGATGCGTGGGCTATCAGTCCGGTGAACCAGATATGAGTAACTCCCATCGCCTTGATGTTATCAAGTACGGTGGGAGTGAAACTGTTCAGTTTGCCTGAGCCGTTAGTGCTGATGTCACCGCCAGGAATATTCTGCCCGCCGCTGTTGCAGCAGACGCGTGTGAATATCTGGTAGATGACGGCTTTTTTCATGGGAATCAACCTCTGATTCTCTTGATAAGGCCTGTCAGTACAGCACCGGGACCACACTCGGTAAACTCTTCGGCACCATCGGCAATCATGTTGAGCACACTCTGTGTCCAGCGTACCGGTGAGTTGAGCTGAGTTACCAGATTTGCCTTGATTTCATCGGGGTTTACGTGCGGTTTGGCATCCACGTTCTGGTAGATGGGGCATACCGGTGTGTTGAACTGTGTCTCGCTTATGGCCTGTGCAAGCTCATCCTTGGCAGGAGTCATGAGGGGTGAGTGGAAAGCACCGCCTACTACGAGCGGCAGGGCACGCTTGGCGCCGGCCTCTGTCATGAGCGGGCAGGCAGCGGCGATTGCCTCCTTGGATCCGGAAATAACCACCTGACCGGGACTGTTGTAGTTTGCAGGAACAACAACCATTCCTTTGGCGTTCAGGTCAGCGCAGATGGCTTCAATCTTATCATCGGCCAGACCGATGATGGCGGCCATTGTACCGGGTACTTTCTCACAGCACTTCTGCATGGCACCGGCACGCTTGGCAACCAGTTTGAGGCCGCTCTCAAAAGAGAGAGCACCGCAGGCTACCAGGGCTGAAAACTCACCCAGGGAGTGTCCTGCCACCATATCGGGCTTGAAATCAGCACCGTGAGACTTGGCTACTGCTACCGAATGGATGAATACTGCAGGCTGTGTTATATCTGTACGGCGCAGGTCTTCATCACTGCCGCTGAACATTATGTCTGAAATCTTGAAACCAAGGATGGAATCGGCCTCTGCAAACAACTCTTTTGCCCAGTCAAACTGGTCATACAGGTCTTTACCCATGCCCGGGAACTGGGCACCCTGTCCGGGAAATACATATGCTTTCATATCTGAAACAAATAATAGTTCAAAGATTTTTTGTAAATTCGCACAACTTTTCCAATAAGAATGCGTGCTCAAAAACATTGTTGGTGCAAAAGTAGTCATCATTCCGGATGCCAAGATTGTTATTCCCAGGTTTTTTTTGAGGTGTTACACAATTATTGGTTTTTGTGCGCGTTATATAATAAACAAACAGAATTACTATGCTAAACTACAACATTCAGACTTATGGCAGGTTCTACCGTATGGAGCATTCTGATGCTATGGGTGGCTTTCAGCTTGGGTTGAAACGTTGTTTCGATATTATCTTTGCAGTACTGGGTCTGATAATTCTTTTTCCGCTGATTGTCATATTCTCGGCAGTGCTGTTTTATGATAAAGGTCCCGTTATTTTCAAGCAGGAGAGAATAGGCTATAGAGGGAAACCATTCATGATTTACAAGTTCAGGACAATGCGTACTGATGCCGAATCGGACGGAATACCCCGCCTTGAGACAGAGAGAAACAAATATCTGACACCTTTCGGCGGTTTCCTTCGCGCACATCATCTTGATGAGATACCTCAATTGTGGAATGTTCTGAAAGGCGATATGTCATTCGTGGGTCCGCGTCCGGAACGTCAGTATTTCATAGACCAGATAAACCGTGAGACTGATGATTACCGTTATATCTATCAGATGCGTCCGGGAATCACATCATACGCAACCATATACAACGGTTATACAGATACGATGGATAAGATGCTGAAGCGTTTGGAATATGATCTGGACTATCTGGATAACCGTAATGTCTTTACTGATTTGGGAATCATCATCAAGACCGGGTTCTCCGTATTCAGTGGAAAGAAATTCTAATTGTTTTAAAGATGAGAAAAGTCCTCGTTTTGCTGCTGTTCATCCTGTCCGGCATTGCCGTATCAGCACAGATGTCGGATGAAAAGGTAATAGAGTACATAAAGGAACAGCAGGCTAAAGGTATTTCGCAGGAACAAATCGTTTTTGACCTGAACAAGAAAGGTGTGAGTATGCAGCAGTTGCAACGCATGCGTGAAAAATATGACAAACAGCAATCCACAGGAGTGTTGGGAAACACTACGGATAATGCCGGTTCCATATCCAGGACCAGAGTACGTCAGTCTGACGGCTTCAATATAGTGAAACCTGCTGAACCTGTGAAACAGGACAAGACCGTCAGGAAACTGAACGATAAGGATAAGGAGGCACGTGAAAAGGAACAGCTTCAGATGTTGTATGAAGAGTCCATGTTCCTGTTCGTGGATTCCATGTACCTGCTCAAGATGTCTCTTCTTCCTCAAAAGAAAGAGATTTATGGTCATGATATTTTCAAGAACCGAGACATGACTTTTGAACCGAGCGCAAACCTGGCAACGCCTCAGAACTATCGTCTCGGACCCGGTGATGAGGTGATTATTGATATATGGGGAGATTCACAGACGTCCATCCAGGAGATCATTTCTCCTGACGGCAATATCATGGTTGAGGGGCTCGGTCCTGTTTATCTTAACGGAAAGACAGTACAGGAAGCCGACGTCTATATAAAGAAGGTGTTCAGCCAAATTTATTCGGGACTGGATGGGGCGGATTCAAAATCCAACATCAAGCTGTCTCTCGGACAGAACCGTTCAGTACTTGTAAATGTGATGGGTGATGTTGAGTATCCCGGTACATATCAGGTTTCATCTTTTGCAACCGTATTCAATGCGATTTACATGGCTGGCGGTGTCAGCGATCTGGGTTCTCTGCGCAACATAAAGCTCTATCGCGAGAATAGGGAGGTTGCCACCGTTGATATGTATGATTATATAAGGAACGGCAAAGTACAGGATGATATCCGTCTGAATGACAATGACGTAGTCATAGTTTCACCTCATTCACTGCTGGTAAACATAGACGGTAGGATACGTCGTCCAATGCTTTATGAAATGACCGAGGATGAGACCCTGGAAAACCTAATAGATTACGCAGGTGGCCTGGAATCGGATGCCTATAGAAAGGATGTCCGTGTGATTCGGATGGGAGAGTTCCAGCGCCAGATATTTACAGTGTCCAAGGAACAGCAGACAAGCTTTAAACTGATGGACGGCGATTCGGTATATGTGGATTCCATACAGCTTACATTTGCAAATATGGCAGAAGTCCGAGGTGCGGTCTATCGTCCCGGACAGTTCCAGATAGACGGAGACATAACCACTGTACGTCAGCTTATTGAGGCTGCCGGCGGCCTTAAGGAGGAGGCATTCCCGTCAAGGGCATTGCTGAGCCGCACCAATCCGGACAAGACCTTGACCAATCTTTCAGTAGATATAAAAGGACTGATGGAAGGTACTGCCCGGGATGAAGAGCTGCGTAATAACGATGTGCTGTTTATCCCTAGTCTATTCGATGTGGGTGAGGTTAAAACATTCAGTGTATATGGTGAGGTCCTGTTCCCCGGTGATTACAAGTATGCCGACAATACAAGCATTGAGGATCTGATACTGCAGGCCGGCGGTCTGAAGGAGGACGCTTCACTGACCAAAGTTGATGTGGTACGCCGTAACCGTAACAAGGATGCCGTAGAGAAAACCAGCGAACTGGCTGAGACATTCTCGTTCAGCATCAATGAGGATCTGTCCATAAGGGATAATGATTTCCGTCTGGAGCCATATGACGAGGTATATGTGCGTCGCAGTCCGGGTTATGCCGTCAACCGCCGTATCATTGTGGAGGGCGAGGTTACATTCCCCGGCTATTACTCATTGGCAACCAACAGCGAACGTTTGAGCGACATCATGAACAGAGTGGGGCAGTTCAGCCCTGAGGCTTATCCCGAAGGTGCCCGTCTGGAGCGCAAAATGTCTGATGACGAGAGAATCAGGATGCATGACATTGCAGAGATTCTGGCCGGAAATGATACTATAGCCTTGGCCAAGGCACTTGAGAAGTTGGAGACAGTTACCACTTTCGATGTAGGTATCAATCTGAAAGAGGCCACCGATAAACCCGGTAGCGCTGCCGATATCGTATTGCGTGACGGAGACCGAATAATTGTTCCGGTGTTCACCAATACCGTCAAGATCAACGGAGAAGTGATGTTCTCCAACACTACTCCGTATGTTAAGGGAAAGAGTTTGAAGTATTATATAGAGA
This sequence comes from Bacteroidaceae bacterium, assembly GCA_045534785.1. Taxonomy (GTDB): domain Bacteria; phylum Bacteroidota; class Bacteroidia; order Bacteroidales; family Bacteroidaceae; genus Colenecus. The sequence continues at coordinate 165,277 of JAZSKJ010000008.1, forward strand.
AGGCCGGCGGATATTCCCAGAGGGCTAAAAAAAGCAAGGCATATGTAGTCTATATGAACGGTTCGGTAGCCAAAGCCAAGAAACGTTCAAGCAAACTGGTTCAGCCCGGTTGTGAGATTGTGGTTCCCGCTCGTGAGGAGCGTGAAGGTCTGAAACCTGCGGAGATACTGAGTTTAGGTTCGACATCGGCTTCTCTTGCTACGGTGGTGCTGGCACTCATGAACCTGTTGAAATGACAGCTATGGACAAGGAAAAACAATTATTGCCACAGATGGACCTGGTAAAGGTAATCGCACAGTTGTGGAGCCGTAAATGGATGATTATCCTGGTGGCTTTCATAAGCGGCGTGTTGGGATTTGTGCTGGCATTGGATATCCCCAAGAGATATCAGACTGTTATTACTCTGGCGCCGGAGTCTTCGGAGTCAGATCTGGCATCGGCGGCTTCGTCAATTACATCAATGCTGGGTATCAGTATGGGAGCCAACGGGGTTGACGCGATATATCCTGAATTGTATCCGGATATCATAAACACCATACCTTTCTCGGTGGAGATGCTTGGAATACAGGTCTGCACAATGGACTCATCATATCAGGGAGACCTGTACCACTATCTGGCATATCATCAGAAAAGTCCATGGTGGAGCCGGGCAAAAATGGCTGTAAAGAAGCAGTTCAGCAAGAAGTCAGCCGGAATGCCCGATGTCCTTGATGCATACTGCATCAGTAAGAAACAGATGCGTCTGATAGAGTCTTTCCATGGTGATGTTACCTGTGATGTGGATGTAAAGACCAGTGTCATTACACTTAAGTCCGAAATGCAGGATAAGCTGGTTGCCTGTACGGTGGCAGACAGCCTTTGTCGTAAGCTTCAGGAATATATTACTGCCTATAAGACCAATAAGACCAGAAATGAACTGGCATCCATAACCGGTATGTTTGAAGAGGCAAAAGGTGAGTACATCAAGGCTCAATTAGCTTACTCCCAGTTTGTTGACAAGAATGTCAACCTGACACGCGAGAGCTCCAAGGCAGAAGCTGTACGTTTGGAGAATGAGATGGATATCGCTTACGGCATATATCAGGAGCTTGCCAACCACATGTCTATGACCAGAGCAAAGGTGCTCGAGCAGACGCCAGCCTTCACCATTCTGGAGCCGGCCCGTCTTGCAGAATGGCATTGCGCTCCCAAGAAATCACTGAGAGCTATCCTGTTCGCATTTATAGGAGGAATAATAGCATGTTTGTGGGTACTGGTAAAACAGAACAATATCAGTATCTCGAATTTACTTTCTAAATCAGAGGAATAAGTCTATGAAGAGTATTATGCTTGTTTTCGGAACACGTCCCGAGGCAATCAAAATGGCTCCTCTGGTCAAGGAACTTCAGAAATATCCTGAAGAATTCAAAGTGTGTGTCTGCGTGACAGGTCAGCATAGGGAGATGCTGGATCAGGTACTCCGTATTTTCAATATCGTTCCGGATTTTGACCTTGATATCATGCAGCAAGGCCAGGATCTGTATGATATATCTTCAAGGGTGCTGCTTGGCATGCGTGACATACTTAAAGAGGTGAGACCCGATGTAGTCCTTGTTCATGGCGATACCACTACTAGCAGTGCAGCGGCACTGGCAGCTTTCTATCAACAGATACCTGTCGGGCATGTTGAGGCTGGCCTGCGTACCGGTAATATCTACAGTCCTTGGCCGGAAGAGATCAACAGGCAGATAACAGGACGTATAGCTACATATAACTTTGCCCCCACACAGCTGTCCAGACAGAATCTTGAGTCAGAGAATGTTCATGGCGACATAATCGTGACAGGTAATACGGTAATAGATGCTTTGAGGATGGTTGTTGAGCGTCTTAACTCCAATCCGGAACTTGCTGCGGAGCAGCATGATATATTATGTAATGCCGGATATGATACATCCAGATTGTCCGATGACCGCAGGCTGGTGCTTATAACCGGTCACAGGAGAGAGAACTTCGGTGACGGTTTCATGAATATAGTTACTGCCATCAGAGACCTTGCGGCCAAATATCCGGATGTTGACTTTGTATATCCCATGCATCTTAATCCCAACGTGCGTGAACCTATCCATAGGGTGTTTGGCGAAAACCTTACCGGATTAGGCAACATATTCTTCATTGAACCTTTACAATACCTTGAGTTCGTATTTCTGATGGAAAAGAGTACGATTGTTTTAACAGACAGCGGAGGTATTCAGGAAGAGGCTCCCGGCTTGGGCAAACCGGTTCTGGTCATGCGTGATACGACCGAGCGTCCCGAAGCTGTTGAATCAGGCACTGTACGTCTTGTCGGAACGGATTATTGTAAGATAGTGTCAGAGGTCTCACGGCTCCTTGATGATGAGATTCATTACCTGACTATGAGCAACGCAGTCAATCCTTATGGTGACGGAAAGGCATCCAGGCGTATTGTATATTATCTTAGTACTTAAGAAATGGCCATCTATTTCATTCCGATACTTATATGTCTGGTTTCCGCCGTTTCCCGGGAGTTGTCGGACAACAGGCGGTGGACAATAATGATGGGAATTATCCTGTGCCTGTTCTTCTGTTTCGGATACATGACAGGTACAGACTGGAAGGCATATGAGTATTGGTATGATAATCTGGATTTTAACCGTTTCTATTACGGCTACATGAACGAGCCGGGATACTATGTCTATATGATGATCATGAATAAGTTGGGAATCCCGTTCTGGCCGTATCTGATATTCACTAAGTGTCTTTTGTTCCTGCTGGTATTCAAGAGCATGTACGAATATTGCAAGGAGAGTGTCTGGCTGTCACTGATGTACTATCTTCCGTGGTTCGGCCTATATTTCTTTATTGACAATCCCCTCAGGAACTGCATTGCGGTAGGCATATTCATGATTTCAACCAAGTATATAATTGAACGCAAGTTCTGGAAATTCTTCTGGTTGACTATGCTGGCCGCATCATTCCATCTAACCGCCCTCTTCGCTCTATTCGTGTATCCTGTCCTGATGCGTGATATACGGAAATGGGTATATGCCGTGTTGTTCCTGGTAATCAATGTAGTATTCCTCAACAGGGATATGCTGATCAACATCATAACTTCATTGTTCGGCATGATTCCTTTCCTGCAGGGTAAGGTAATTACTTATTTCCTGATGGATTCGGTATTTACTCAGGGTAAGGTTTTCTCTTTCGGAATGATTTGGCAAACTCTCCTGTTTGTGCTTGTATTGCTTAACAAGGAGAGGATTGTGAACCAGATAGGTCCCAAATTAGGTCTGTTTGCATTCAATGCCGCCATGATATATTTCCTATTGGTCAGGTTTACCATGACTATAGAGATATTCATGCGTTTCCAACTGTATTTCTCGGTATATGTGTGTGTTTGCATTGGTCTGGTGATTCTCTCATTTGAATGGCGCTCAAGACTGATGTATGTGTCCGTTTTGCTGTTAGTCTCATCATACGTTTGTTTTGACAGGGTAACCAGTTCCGGTCGATATGTTCCCTACAGCAATGTGGTAGAGTATGCTCTAAAGGGCGAATTTCCATCATACTCACAGCGTTTTTATTATAATGTAAAACACAGCCCGTATACTGTTAAAGGCGATGTAGAGGAATGAAACCGGATCTGAAAGTCATAAGGAACGCATTGGTCGGCAATAAACTTCTGGCCGGGAATATAGCGGGTGTCTTGCTCCTGAAGGGTATGGGATTGATACTCAGCCTGTTCTCTATGCCTCTCTATATAGATTACTTTGACAATCAGGTTGTATTGGGTGTATGGTTTACAATCCTGTCAGTCATAAACTGGATTATTTCATTCGATCTTGGAGTGGGTAACGGTTTAAGGAACAATCTCACTATTGCGATAGCGCAGAAAGACCGGATAAAGATGCGGCAGATCATTTCGTCGGGTTATTTCATACTAGGAATAGTGACAGTCGTGCTTATGATTGCCGTGTGTGGCGTCTCCAAATATATAGGCTGGAACTCATTCTTCAATGTCTCGGATGAAATAATACCTGCTGCAGATCTGAGACTGGTGGTCATGATTACTATTTCAGGGCTGGTCGTATCCTTCTTCTTAAGGATAATAACTTCGGTCAATGCCGCCATACAGTTTCCGGTCATAAACAATGTATTGTCTTTCATGACATCGTTGCTGCTTATAGTCTGGCTCCTGGTAACAGAGCCATCAGGTAGCACGGTTGACCGAATGTTCCTGATGTCCTGGGCTTACTGCATAATCGTGAATGTTCCTCTTGTCTTAGCCTCTGTGGTTACATTCAATCTGCCTGTTCTGAGGGGTTGTGCTCCCGGTTTCAGATATATTGAACGTAATGCCATGAAAGGTGTTATGTATGTGGGAGTGGTGTTTTTTGTTCTACAGATCATGTTTATGATAATAACTGTCACAAATGAATGGTTTGTATCAAAATTCTTCTCTCCCGATGATGTGGTAGAATATCAGATATACAACAGGTTGTTTCAAGCACTTACCAATATATTCATGCTTATCCTTATGCCGATAATCGCGGCAATTACAAAGGCGTTTGCGGAGAAGAGGATTGACTGGATAGGTAAGATGAAAGCAATACTGTATGTGCTGACCGTGCTGGCATCGGCAGTACAGATATTGCTGGCGGTATTCCTTCAGCCGATAGTTAACTTCTGGTTGGGGGATAAGGCTATTGTAGTAGATTATTCAGTCGCTGCTGTCTTTGTGTTCTCCAGCATAACAGGAATGTGGGTGTCTGTACAATCAGCTATAGTTATAGGATTGAACAAACTGAACCTGCAATTGGTTTTCTTCCTGTTTGCGGTTCCGTTCAAGATAGCGCTTATACTCATTGGTGCAAGCCATTCGTGTACATGGGATATCGTGGTGTTGTCAACAGGATTGTGCCTATTGCCTTATGGCGTTGTTCAACCGTTTGTTACAGAACGGGTTTTGAAGCGGAGTCAAGAAGTGGTATAACAATCGGCATTATAGATGAAGAAACTGGTTTTTCTGACAAGCAATATAAATGAGCCCCGCGTCCCCAACAGGATAGCGGAGTTCAGGGAACGTGGTTATGAACTGGAGGTGTTCTGTTATTGTAGGGATCCGGAACGTCCGTTCAGAAAGGAAGAAGGGGTGGAGTATCACATACTTGGCAATGTAGGCAGAGGTTCGTCATCATATCTTAAGAGACTGTTTTCCGAATATAAGGATGTCAGGAAGGTGGTCGCCTCAATGAAAGGCCAGGATGTTGTTTATTATCTGATAAACAATGATATGGCGCTGCTATATCATCTTATTGGTGGCAAAAGGCCGTATGTGTATGAGGAGGCTGATTTGAGGCACACCTATTTCGGCTCAGGATTATTGAGGAGCCTTTTTGAACGATTGGACAAGAAAATCATTTGTAAATCGTTGCTGACGGTGTTCCTATCCAAGGGTTTCTCCAAGTATCATTACAAAGACAATCAGATACCAGATAATGTCACATACATATTCAACAAGTTGAATCCGGGCATAACCGAATACCCATATATAAAGTCCCGTAAACCGGATTTGGATCATCTGAGGATTGCGTTTGTAGGCAGTATCAGATTCGACAGTGTTTATAATTTTGCCAGAGTGGTGTGTGACTCTTTCCCTAATCACGAGTTCCATTTCTACGGCAATATTGTTGATGAAAAGTTTAATCAGTTGGAAAAATATGCCAATTGTCATTTTCATGGACCGTTTTCAAATCCCGCGGATTTGCCGGGCATTTATTCCGAAATTGATATTGTACTCTCCACATACGATGCCAGATTCGACAATGTGAGATATGCCGAACCCAATAAAATATACGAATCAATCTATTTTGAGACTCCTATCATAGTGTCAAAAGGAACTTATCTGTCACAAAGGGTAGAGGAGATGGGAATAGGTTACAGTGTGGATGCAATGGATGACGCAGATATTAGAGATATGATTGCATCACTTACCGGAGAGGGCTTGATTGAAAGGGCATCAAATGCCGGGAACATTGACAAGAATGATTGTATACTGGACAATGATGAGTTCTTTGGAAAACTTGAGGATTTTTTGAAGGTACTGAAATGAACTGGATTGAATCGGTAGTATATAAGGTAGTACGTGGCAATCCGACAATAAAAAACTTCGTCAGGAACACTTATCAGAGCTTTTTTGACCTGTTGCCAAGGAAGAAGGAGTATATCAGGTATTCCATGGATTTCAGGGAGGGGTATTATTTTGGTTTCCATGATCTTCAGGAGATGTCAGCCGATGGCACAAAACTCCTGGTTCAGCAGCTTTCTTTTGATTTGAGAATGCCTGCAAGAGATGAAAAGGAGAAGGTAGGTTGGATGGATCTGGATTCCGATGGAAAACTGGGGCAATTCCATATGCTTGCCGAAACTGCCGCTTGGAATTATCATAAAGGCTGTCGCCTGCAATGGCTGGACGATGACAGAGTAATATTCAACACTGCCATGGACGGAAAGACGGTATCGGAGATAATAAGGCTTGAAAACGGAGATGTACAGTATATTGGTTATCCCATGGATACAGTCAGTCACGATGCTTTGTGTGCCACCTCTTTCAGTTACGAGAGGCTTGAACACTGTATGCACGGATACGGTTACCCGTATTCCGATGATTCATTTATGGATACTGACGCTCCTGCGGAAACCGGTTTGTTCCTGATAAACCTCAAGGACGGTACCAGGGAACTGGCGGTTCCTTTGTCTATGTTGGCAAACGGTTCTCCGGAGGAGTTCCGTGAAGGATACATGCATTATGTTACGCATTCAGAGTTCTCGGCCGATGACCGATACGTATCATTCCTTCACAGGTGGCGCAGACGCACCGGAACTGATCTTAAAAGATGGACCAGGATAATGGTTTATGACCGTTTTTCGGGGAACCTGATAGAACTGCCTACACAAATATCCGGTTCTCATTATGTCTGGAATTCAAGGAATCAGTTGATAGCGTCATGCGTCATTGACGGAAAAAGTTGCCATGTTCTTTTTGATATGAAAGATCCGGGAGCATATAAAGTGATATCACCAGATGTGCTTAATTCGGATGGTCACCAGAGTTTTGTGGGGGATGATATATTCATAACGGATACATATCCGGATAAATTCAGGATGGCCAAACTGTACAGGGTGAACATCATAGATGGAAAGACTGAACTGCTGGCATCGCTCTATTCGCCAGCAAGGTTTCAGTCAAGCACACGCAAAGGACATATAGCTTGCGACCTTCATCCCCGAGTTTCACGTGACGGCAGATATGTGCTGTTTGACAGTTGCCGGACCGGAAAGCGGGGTATATATGTTATGAAACTATCCTGAAAGTCTTGCCGAAACATTAAAAAATGTTATCTTTGCAACATATTCATTACTAGTTAGACAGCTCTGGGATATGGTTGACGGAATGGTTTCGGTTGTCACATCGATTTACAATTCGGAAAGATATATAGCTAAGGCTATAGAATCGGTGCTTGCTCAGACATATACTGACTGGGAAATGATAATCACTGATGACTGTTCGACAGATAACGGTCCGGCTATAGTTGAATCTTACGCATCCAAAGATTCAAGGATCCGTCTCCTAAGACTCGAAACCAACGGCGGTCCAGGAACTGCACGCAACAACTCTGTTAATAATGCCAGAGGTAGGTATGTGGCATTTCTGGATAGTGATGACTTCTGGTCTGCAGATAAACTGGAGAAACAGCTTTCTCTCATGAAAGAGAGAAAGTGCGGAGTGGTTTATTCCAGTTATTTCGTTTGTGACGGGAATGATATGGTAAAGGGAATGGTCAGATGTCGCAGAAAGGTTACGTTCAGAAGAATTGTATGTGACAACTGTATAGGTTTCCTGACTATGATGTATGACAGAGAGGTTACCGGTGATTTCATGATGTCCGAAATTCGCAAAAGACAGGATTGGGGGCTTAACATAATGCTTATAAGGAAATGCGGTATCGCTTATGGTGTTAAGGAACCCCTTGCCACATACAGGATACATGCCGGCTCAGTATCCAGGAATAAGTTATCTTTGATCAAATACAATGTCAGTATCTATCGTAATGTGTTAGGTTATTCTAAGGCAGGGTCGATATTGATGTTTGTCTTTGTGTTCATGCCTTTTTATACCGGTAAGAAACTGTTGAATTATTTTCAGTCTTTATCTGACCATAAATGAGACATTTCTTTCAGACTCTCCATAACGTGGTATTCAATCTTACGAGCCCGTTCTTCCTATGGCTGCCGTTTGCAGATTTAAGACGGTGGTATCTGAGACTGTTTGTCAAATCATTGGGGCGCAAAACATACATAGGCAGGAATGTGGAAGTAAAGGAGCCAATGAACATCTGCATTGGCAGTCATTGCGTAATAAATAGGGATTGTGTACTTAACGGCAGGGGAGGTCTTGTTATAGGTGACAATGTAGATGTTGCTCAGGGTGTATATATCCTTACAGAACAGCATGATTACAATGATGATATGCATTCGCTTGTCAAGATGAGCGTTCATATAGACGATTATGTATGGATTGCGACCAGAGCTACAGTGCTTCCCGGCGTATCACTTGGCAAGGGGGCTGTCGTAGCATGTGGCGCTGTCGTTACCAAGGATGTACCTTCCATGACTGTTGTAGGAGGCATTCCGGCCAGACATATGTCTGAGAGGAAAAGCGGACTCAAGTACAGTTTCAATTACAGGGAAAAATATAGTTTTTGACATGCTGAAGGGTAGGGTCCTTATCGTTTCTCATTCAGATCCGTTTGGCATAGGCGGGGGTAGTTTTGCCTGTCGGGCATACGCCAAAGCATTCAGCATCTGCTTTGATGGAAATGCCGATATCTGTATTCCTGCTGAAAGCGAATTTGTGACAGACGATTCCATTCCGTATGTCAATATTCTGAGAGTTCCCGGAAGGTCCGCGTTGTCCAAGGTCGTATCATTCATTACTGGCAGAATTGACCGTTATTCTGGTTTCGTGTTGAGACATATACGTAAGAACCGAGGCTTATATTCTATGGCGGTTATCAACGGTTGTAGGGAAAGCGGTTCTTTGGTCCGTAGGCTCAAGTCAAACGGGATCAAGGTGGTGACGGTGTTTCATAATTTTGAGAGGGACTATTTCAGGGATAACTTCAAGACCCCAATATATCGTGAAGTAATGCTTTTACATATCAGGAATTTGGAGAAAAAAGCCTATTTATATAGTGATGTCAATCTATTTCTCACCATTAATGACTGTCATAAATATGAGGAAACATACGGCTTGAGAAGTAATAACAACGTTACAGGGGTTTTCGAACACGCCGATACGCAGGTTCCTGAAAGACTCTTGAAGCGGGATACTTCCCTTACGTTTATAATTACCGGATTGCTATGCAATACTCAAGGTGAAGACAGTATTGTTTATTTCTTTGAATATCTTTACGGATTGCTTCCAACTGACTGCAAGGTACTGATTGCGGGGCTGAATCCAACTGAAACCGTAGTATCGCTTTGTAAAAGTCATGGAAACGTGACCTTGATTCCGAATCCTTCCGATATGAATGATGTGATAGTGCGAGGTGATGTCTATATTTGCCCTGCATATATGGGTAGTGGCCTTAAACTCCGTATAATGGACGGCCTGAGAGCCGGGTTGCCGGTGATAGCCCACACTTGTGCGGCACGCGGATATGAATCAATGTCCGCCACACCTTTCTTCCGTTCTTTTACCGGACCTGATGATTTTTCAGAAGCCGTAAACGTTATGAAAAGTCTGATTCAATCAGGCTCTTTACAGGCTAAGGATATAATAGACTGCTATACAAGATACTTCTCTTTTTCATCCGGTTTGAAAAGGATTGAAAAAGTCATATCGTAAAAGAGCAGCTTTAACAATATGTGTGTAAGTAATATATTTATATAAGTCTTATATTAACACTAAAATACAACATTAATGAAGAAAGTTTTGTTTACAGCAGTTCTGGCCCTCTTAGCAGCAGGTGCCAGCGCACAGGAACCCAATTTCACAATGGGTGGCGGATTCGGCGGATTCGGTGGCGGATTCGGTGGTTTTGGCGGTCAGCAGCAGACCAATGTCAAGTTTGATGAGTATGTAGCAGCCCCTGACGGCTTTGACAAGGAGCGTGCAGGTATCGACCGTGGTACCGTTCAGCTCATTGAGTACAAGTCAGAGTCAGTAGGCACAACCCGTAAGGCTAATGTTTATCTGCCTCCCAAGTATGACCCCAAGAAGAAGTACAGCGTGCTGTATCTGCTCCACGGAATAGGCGGTGACGAGTGGGAATGGATGAATGACGGCGGTGTACCCAACATCATCATGGATAACCTCTATGCTGACGGTAAAGTGGCTGATATGATTGTAGTAATGCCTAACGGACGTGCTGCAGTCAATGACTCACGTGAAGGCGGTATGGGTTCTGCCGGTGCTTTCGGCGTATTTGACAAGGACCTTATCGGAAGCCTTATGCCTTATATCAACAGCCATTTCAGCACCTATGGTGATAAGATGCACACTGCTATCGCAGGTCTGTCCATGGGTGGCGGCCAGTCTCTTAACTTCGGTCTTGCCAACATGGACAAGTTTGCTTATGTAGGCGGATTCTCATCAGCTCCCAACACTCAGCGTGCAGCTCAGCTCATTCCTGATGTTGAGAAGGTCAAGAAGGAGAACAAGCTTTTGTGGATGGTATGCGGCAGCCGTGACGGTCTGATTGGTAACAGCACACAGCTCAAGGCTTTCTGCGACGAGAACGGAATTCCCTGCACACTGATCAGTTATCCTGACGGTGAGCACAACTTTGTTGTCTGGAAGTACGGTCTCTACAAGTTCGCCCAGCTGATTTTCAAATAAGAATCAATACAGTACATATGTCTCCGTAAAAGACCTCTTTTACGGAGACATATGCCTGTCATACACAGGACTTCATGAGTAAACCTATTGTTCTGGCATACTATCTTCCACAATATCACCCGTTTAAGGAAAATGATGAATGGTGGGGGGAGGGTTTCACTGAGTGGAGTAATGTAACCAAGGCTAAGCCATTGTTCCGAGGACATTACCAGCCCAAGATACCTTCCGGCTTGGGCTATTATGACCTCCGTCAGACCAGTGTCCAGAAGGTACAGGCAGAAATGGCCAGACAATATGGTGTGGATGGATTCTGTTACTATAATTATTGGTTCTCAGGAACGGAACTCATGGGCTTGCCCCTTCATAACATGGTTAAGGAGAAAAGTATTGATATCCCTTTCTGTATATGTTGGGCTAATGAGACATGGTATAATAAGTTCTGGTCAAAAGACGGTTCAATAATTAGTAAAAAACTGCTTATAGAACAGACCTATCCCGGAACTGAGGACAACGAGAAGCATTTCTATGCTTTGCTGGATGCCTTCAGGGATGAACGTTATATGATGGTAGACGGCAAGCTGCTGTTCATGATTTTCAAGCCGTTGGATATGCCCGGACTGAAAGTTTTCATGGACCAATGGAACAACTTGGCAAAGCAGAACGGACTGCCCGGTTTCTATTTCGTCGGCCAGACCATCCATATAGCCGATATGGAAAAACTGCGCAATACCGGTTTGGAATGCGTCAATTATTTCGGATTGTGGGATGCATGGGCCAAACAGAACCGTATCATCAAATGGATCAACAGGATCTGGCAGATTATTTCGGGAACTCCGCGTAAGATACGATATTCAAGGATTCTCTCTATGATGACCGATGCCGGTAAGGATGAGTTCATCTGTCCTACATTGCTCCCAAATTGGGATCATACCCCAAGAAGCGGTTCAAAAGGTTCTGTACTTACATGTACAACACCCCAAGTTTTTGCCAGTCAGGCAAGAACCGTCTTTGAGCAGGTGCGGGATAAGAAAAACAGAATGGTGTTCCTTAAATCATGGAACGAATGGGGTGAAGGCAACTATATGGAGCCCGATTCAAGATACGGCATGGGTTACCTTGAGGCATTGAAACGTGAGAAAGATAACTGTTTGTAGGCAGCATATCCTACATCCTGAGCATTTTTAGGAAGTCACGTTCCGTACGGATCGTGGCTTCTTCTTTTCCCTTGAGTGTCTTTGTCTCCGGAAACAGAAGCATAGTGGAGAAATCCGTTTCCGGCATGTGTATTCGTTCGTAGAGGTGGCGGAATGAACGGCCGGCATGGCTCTCGCTGTCACGTGGTCCTACAATAATGAGAAGATGGTCATTCTTTAAGCCGCTGATTACCCAATGCATATCGGCAGTTTCACTGACTTCGTTGTACGACACACGTCCGCTTGAGAAATTGAGCCCTGTGCCGCGAACGGCCGATATTGGCTGATCTTTACCGTAAAATTCGGTGACGCAGCCTATGGCCATTGTTATGCTGAATATACTTTTCATGCATTTCTCAAACGAATCATCCTGAAGAACCGGGCCGGGAACTAACACTACAATACGGCGGATTGTGTTTATGGGTGTGACAAAACGCTGAAGCACTATCTGTCCGTGAAATCCGTCATTAAGCGGGCTGATTATATTGTCTAGATATGGCAGATCTATGCTATGCCGTAAAGGTAGTCCCATAAGCATCCGGTCGGTACTGAACTCATTGGATGCGTGAAGGATACTGTCAATAATATTATTTCCTAACCGGTTGTGGGCTATGAACGGGACATCGGCGGATGCGGCTATCTTTGATGCTTCTTCCAGACGTCCCTTGCCATCCTGCATATATTTGGGGGCGTGTTCTCCGTTTACGGTAACGTATAAGCCAACCAGTTCAGGACTGTTCCTGTCATATAGCGTAATGGCAGTATCCATCAGAGCCTGCAGAGTATTGGAACCGGTGAGCATAACCATAAGGCGGGATCCGGATTCATTGAATTCTGACTGCTCGTTCTGATGTAATGCTACCGATCCGTTCTCGGTTATGATGTTGCTAAGTATGCATGAGAACAATACTATGAGCACAGTGGCACTGAGGGTGGTGTTGTCCATGAGGCCGCCTGCATATGCACCCATAGCTATAGCCAGAGCGCCGGCTGCATGAGATTCACTCAGACCGAATATGATACGCCTGTCGTTCCGGATGAATCCGTTAGCTTTCTGGACAAGCAGTGCGGCAACCCATTTGCCAAGTGTACCTATTGTGAACAATATCAGGAAGACTGTCAGAAACTGCAAGTTGCCGTTCACGTCGGAAAGGTCTATCATAAGTCCTGTACCCAGAAGGAAAAGAGGCACAAACAACGTGTTGCCGACAAAGTCCAGACGGTTCATCAGCGGTGATGATTTGGGGATATATCTATTGAGAATTATGCCAGCAAGGAATGCTCCAACTATTGAATCGAGTCCGATGACTTGAGCTAAACCGCATGCGAGAGCCAACAGAATCATCACAAAGAGAAAATGAGAGAAACTGTTTGTGACCCTATGAAAAAAAACGCGTGCCAAACGCGGGTATATCAGAATGACAGACAATAGATACAAGACGATGTTAACGGAAAACCATAGCGGATTGAATACACTTTGATTGTATGTTGACATCACTACAGCATATATTACAAGGGCCATCAGTATCGCAATGAGTGCGCCGGCCACGGATATCGTCACGCTTTTTCGCCGGGCCAAACCATATCGGCTGATTATGGGATATGATATCAATGTATGAGAACCCATGATACAAGCCAGGATGGCCGATGTCATTGGCATCAGTTTTAGTAGATATATGCAAGAGAAATAGCATAGCACCCAAGGAATGGTAAACGTGCCAATACCGAAGAGCAGTCCCCACACCTTGTTGCGTTTCATCTCTTCCAGGTCAATATCCAGACCAGCAAAGAACATGATGAATAACAATCCTATCCGGCTGAAAAACTGGATTTGTGGGGTTAACGGAAGTATGTTGAGCAATCCCGGTCCGATAAGCGCGCCTGTAAGGATAAGGCCTGCTATCTGGGGAAACCTTATCCGTTTGCACACAATAGGCACAAACAGGACTAAAGACAAGACTACAAAGCAAATCCAAATACTGTCTGTAATAGGGAATAATTGCCTTAGGCTTAACATAATTCCATTCATGATGCGAATATACTAATAAATCAGTTCCATATTACTTGTCTATGAAAGATAGTTTGTACTTTTGTATAGTGCTCTGGAATATGCTTATGAAAGTTTTTTTCAAATCGATATTAAGTTTTTTGTGCTATATAATCAGCTTTATATACCCATATAAAATACATTACTCAAAGAGACGCATAGCTTCAAGATTGCGCTCATATTGGCTGCGAAGGAATTTTAGACGTTGCAGCAACAATGTCCTTATCGGAAAGCGTCCTGTACTGCATGGAATGAGAAGCATATCCATCGGAGATTCTACGTTTATAGGAGATTATGTCACCCTGACCGCCTGGCCTGAAGCGGGAGACTCGAAGAATGTCGTGATTGAAATCGGCTCAGGATGCTCAATAGGGGATTACAATCATATATCGGCGGCTAACAGGATAGTGATAGGTAACAACCTGCTTACCGGCAAATGGGTTTCTGTCATCGACAACAGTCATGGTTTGACTGATTTTGACAACCTTAAGTTGCCTCCATTGGAAAGGACAGTTTCCAGCAAGGGCCAGATTATTATAGGAAATAACGTGTGGATAGGTGATAAGGTAACGATATTGCCTGGCGTAAGTATAGGTGACGGAGCAATTATAGGCGCTAATTCCGTAGTTTCCAAAGATGTTCCTCCTTATTCCGTAGTTGCAGGTGTTCCTGCCCAAATCAAGAAACAATCAAGTTCTGAATAATATGATAGACTACCAGAGAGAACTCAATCCGAGCCAATGTGATGCCGTGCTATATACGGAAGGCGACAGCATGGTCATTGCCGGAGCAGGTTCCGGAAAGACACGTGTACTTACGTACAAGATAGCCCATCTTCTGGAGGATGGTGTGGATCCATGGTCCATACTGGCGCTTACCTTTACAAATAAAGCTGCCGGTGAGATGAAACAGCGTATTGCCGCCAGAGTGGGAGAGAATAGGGCCAGATATCTCTGGATGGGAACTTTCCACAGCATTTTCAGCCGAATTCTGCGTTCGGAGTCTGACAGGATTGGGTACACCTCAAACTTTACCATATATGACCAGCAGGACAGCCAGAATCTGATCAAATCCATTGTCAAGGATATGCAGCTGGATGACAAGACCTATAAGGCCAGTGTGGTCCATAACCGTATCAGCAATGCCAAGAACCGTCTGATAACGGCATCGGGTTACGTGCAGAATGCCGATATCTACAAGCATGACCAGTTCAAGCGCATTCCTATGGTTGGCAAGATTTACGAGCGCTATGAGCAGCGCTGCCGCCAATCTGATGCTATGGATTTTGATGACCTCCTTCTCAACACATTCCTGTTGTTCCGTGACCATGAGGATGTGCTTAAGCGATACGGGACCTCATTCAGATATATACTGGTAGATGAGTATCAGGATACCAACTACGCCCAGCACTGCATAGTTTGGCAACTTACCCGTAACGGTGCCAAGGTATGCGTGGTTGGTGACGATGCCCAGAGCATATACTCGTTCCGCGGAGCCAACCTGGACAACATGCTCAAGTTCTCCAAGCTGTACCCGGATTCCAGACTGTTCAAGTTGGAGCAGAACTACCGCTCCACTCAGACCATTGTGGAGGCGGCAGGCACACTCATCAGCAAGAACCACGCCCAGATTCCCAAAAAAGTCTTCTCGGAGAATGAAGAGGGTGACAAGATTAAGGTGCTGTGCGCTCACTCAGACCTTGAGGAGAGCGAGATGGTTGCAAACCGCATGCTTGACCTGCATACCTTCAAGGACGTACCATGGAGTCAGATAGCCATACTGTACCGCACAAACGCCCAGTCGCGTCCGCTTGAGGAAGCATTACGAAAACGCGGTCTGCCATATAAGATATACGGAGGCCTGTCATTCTACCAGCGCAAGGAGATAAAGGACGTGATAGCCTATTTCCGCATGAGCGTGAACCCCAATGATGAGGAGGCGTTCAAGCGCATAATCAACTATCCGGCCCGCGGAATAGGTCAGACCACTGTAGGCAAGATCCTTTCGGTGGCAATGGAGAACGGTGTAAGTCTTTGGAGCGTTATAAGCAATCCCGCCGATTACCGTCTTGATGTGAATTCCGGCACCGCGGCCAAGTTATCGGCCTTTAAGACAATGCTGGAGAGCTTCATGACCGATGCCTCCACCGTTGATGCACAGCAACTCTCGGAGCGGATAGTCAATGAGACTGGTATTATGCGTGAGCTCCAGGCCGATACCACCGTCGAGGGCATCGGCCGTAAGGATAACGTTGAGGAACTGCTTGCCAATATCGCCCAGTTCTGCCTGGACCGCAAGGAGGAGGGCAATGAACGTTGTTTCATGACCGATTATCTGGGCGAGGTGTCACTCATGACAGATCAGGATAACGAGACCGATGAGGACCTGGAGAAGGTCACTCTCATGACCGTTCACGCCGCAAAAGGTCTGGAGTTTGATGCCGTATTCATTGTGGGACTTGAGGAGAACCTCTTTCCCAGCGATATGAGCGGTGACAGCGAGCGTGAGATAGAGGAGGAACGCCGCCTGATGTATGTTGCTATGACCCGCGCCCGTAAATATCTGACACTGCTTTTTGCAACTACCCGTTTCAAATACGGTAGTGTGGATTTCTGTACTCCCAGCCGCTTCCTCAAAGATATAGATGCTAGATACCTTAGTGTACCTGGGGGGAATTTGGGGTCAGTCCCCGGGAATTTGGGGTCAGTCCCCTTTTGTTCCGGGAAAAATTATCATATCAGTAAGACTCAGTTGGAACAAAAGGGGACAGACCCCGGCTCGCGATTTGAGCGGAAGACTGGATTTGGAGGAGGGACAGCCACCGGTGCTAGATTTGAGCGTAAGACTGAATTTGAGGCGAAACCGGAGCGCAAGCCTTGGCAGCAAGGTAAGTTTCAAGTGGTTACGGAGTCTATGCTAAAGAATACAGCACCATCTTCTGACTCAAATCTCCATGTCGGCAATGTTATAGAACATGAACGGTTCGGGATAGGTTCGGTACTTGCCGTTGAGGGTACGGGTGATAATGCAAAAGCCCGTATCAAGTTCCTTAATGTTGGCGAGAAAACCCTTCTCCTGAAATTTGCCCGCTATAAATTATTGAAATAGTTTTGATTTTTAATTACCGGTTATTATGCTTCTCCACAAAAAGGACTTGTTAAGAAAGGGATGCCTTTTGATGTTATGCCTGATAATGGGTATTGCTGCAGGTGCCGTTCCCGCCAGGCCCGGGCAGAAAAGAGTACTTGAACTTGCCGATGGCACAAAAGTGACAGCTATGCTTGTAGGTGATGAGTTTTTCCACTATTGGTTGGGAGAAGATGGAACGGCATATAGGGATGAGGGTGGCTTATTCAGACCGATGGACCGTGAGTCTATGGAAAAGAAAGCCTCGACGAGACGGAATGAATACAACAGGAGTCGTGAATCCAGATTGGCTCCGATGCGTGGACAGTCATCGAATAGAACGGCTATTTCAGGTAGAAAGAAGGGGCTTATTATTCTGGTAAATTTCAAGGATTGCAGTTTCAAGTCCGAGCATGACAATGCATTGTATCAGAGGATAGCCAACGAGAAGAACTATACACAGGATGAATTTAAAGGCTCAGTCTATGATTATTTCTATGATCAGAGTGAGGGACAGTTCCAGCTTACATTTGATGTTGTGGGGCCATACACGCTGAGTGACAGTGTTGCTCATTACGGAAAGAATACTGGAGATAATGATGATGACTGCGGAGCCGCGTTGATGGTTATAGAGGCTTTGCAGTTGGCTAATGGTTCAGTGAATTATAATGATTATGATTGGAATGGTGACCATGAGGTTGAACAGGTATATGTGATGTATGCCGGAAAAGGTGAAGCTGACGGCGGAAGCTCCGATACCGTATGGCCGCATGAGTGGGACCTGTATTCGGCCAAATCAGAATATCATCAAGGTAATGGGCCCCAGTTTCTTGATGGTGTTATGATAAACACGTATGCCTGCAGTTGTGAACTGAATGGAGATGGAGGAATAGCGGGAATAGGTACGATGTGTCACGAGTTCAGCCATTGCCTTGGTTTCCCGGATTTTTATGACATAGACTATAGCGGTGGGCAAGGCATGTACACATGGGATATCATGAGCAGCGGTTCATATAACGGCGATGGTTTCGTTCCTGCCGGTTATACCGGCTACGAACGCTGGGTTGCAGGATGGAATACGCCTGTAGAACTGACAGAAACCACAAACGTGCTTGGCATGAAGTCCCTTCAGGACGGAGGTAATACATATGTAATATTCAATAAGGGACATCGTGATGAATTTTTTCTGCTGGAAAACAGACAAAAAACAGGTTGGGATGCATACATACCGGCTTCGGGACTGCTTATCCTGCATGTTGATTATGATGAATCCACCTGGGAGTCAAACGGACCCAATGATGACCCCGACCACCAGCGCATGACATGGGTACCGGCAGATAACGTGTGTCAGTTCGATTCTATTCAGGGCGAACGATACGTTTCCGAAAAGGGCGCATCACATGATACTTTCCCATACGATACCGTTAATGCGTTCGGCCCCAGCACCACACCGGCGGCCAAATTCTTTAATCTGAATGCAAACGGAACCTACTATCTGGATTCATCGGTGGAGAATATCACACAGTATCGGGATGGGACAGTTTCTTTCAGTTTCATAGGTCCGGCCACACAGGTAAAGAAAGTCAGATCCGATGAGGATGACGAATGGTATGACCTTCTTGGACGCAGATTGGACTGTAAGCCTACCTCAGGCGGTGTGTATCTGCATAACGGCAGGAAGGTGGTGATTATTTGAACTTACAGACTCGTTCCGAGTGAAAAGCCTTACCGGTGTATGTCCCCAGTATGCCGGCTCCGCCCTTGACGTTATGTAGTATGGTGACCGGTTCTGACAGGAACGAAATGTCATCAGCATATCTGAAGTCAGTCACAGACTTGTGATAGTAGTAATAGGCATTGGACAGAACGTATAGTTTTACGTCTACTGTGTAGATTACCTCATCCTTAATAAGATTTGCAATGGAGTGGGGAGGATTGCCGGCTTCATAATTATCTTCATTCCAGGTGAATATCCAGGCCGTAGTGTCCGGTTTTTCCATCAGGATGTCAAAATTTAGCTTATTCCCGTCTTTGATGTACAAGTCATCAAATATGAAACTTTTGGATCCGTACTCATACTGGCTGTCCGCCTCAGTGTCCTCCAAGACTGCAGTTGTGGCATCGGTCAACCCCATGAGTACTTTAGTCTCGGCGGGTATTCTGAAATGCAGATACTTGGTAATGGTGTCATACCTCTCTTCATACTCATCGTAGAGGAAATAGGTCATGGATGGTTCAACAGTCATCATGTAGAAATCTGATTGGTTGTTGTTGCCAATTATCTCGAACTCGGTTACCAATACAGAATCCACGGCATCCTGATCAAAATCATAGAAAAAGTCATCGAACATCTCGCTCATTGTGTGGGCAGGCACAAATTCCTTTGTGTACTCGGAATAGTTGACATCCTGCGCCTGGGGAACTGTGTCTGAGGCGGTTACGGTTCCGTAAACGGAATGCGATGCTGTTACTGATATGATGTCGCCGTCCGATATGATTCGGCCGTCAGTATAGCCATTCAGACTGTCCACATATGTTGCGCCGCGTGTAACGCCATTTATATCAACGGTTACATCGACTCCGTTCCTGATGGTATTGCCGGAATAATATGAATCCAGGAAGAATGCACTGTGGCTTATTTTGAATATCGGCATATTTCCGGATTCAGTGATGCTGTTTACTATAAGCATGCGTTCGTTGTCAGGACCTTTATACTCAATGTCCTTTGTACATGCAGTGGTCAGAACTGCTGCTGTCAATATGATGGTTATGTACTGTTTCATACTCTTAGAATGATATGGCGTAACTTATTGTAGGGATGATGGGGAACAGGGTAAGCTGGCGAAGTGTGCGTTCCTCTACATACTCGTTTCCGTTATAATAGCTGTAAGTATAAACGTATACAAGGAACGGATTGCGGTTGTTGTATGCGTTGTATATGCTCAGGTTCATAGTCCTGCTTACCTTCTCGCTGAACTTGCGGTGCCAGTTGAAACTCAGGTCCAGGCGGTGTGTGGGGTTGAGACGGAAATTGTTGCGATTCTCATAATACCCCAGAGTGGTAGTGCTGGGATACTGTTCATCTTTCTCATCGGCCAATATCCCGGAATCATAGTATTGGGTGTATATGGTTCCGCAGTTACCTGTCTCAAACAGCCATGTGGCAGACATATCAAACCTATCGCTGAACTTGTAGCTACAAGTAACGTCCAACTTGTGGCGACGGTCATACTTGGCATCGAACGTGCGTCCGCCGTTTATAACCATGCCGGGGCGGTCAAACCGTCTCTGTGATTTGTTCCATGTATATGCTATCCATCCGTTCAGTCTTCCGATTGAACGCTGTGCCATTAATTCCACTCCGTAACTCCAGCCTTTTCCCATAGCCACCTTGTTCTGCCAGTCCGTATCGCCCGACATGTATGTGGAGCCTTCCTTGTACTCAAGCAGGTTGTTCATCTTTTTGTAATATCCTTCAAGAGTGAAATCAGCCAATCCCTCAATGCTGTAAGCGGCTCCCAGTGCCCATTGGTGTGAGTGCTCCGGTTCAACCTTTTCTGTCACCGGTACCCATAGGTCTGTTGGAAGGCTTATTACGTTGTTTGAGAGAAGATGCACATATTGTGTCATATATGCATAGCCCGTCTTGAGAGACAGGTCATCGGTGATGAGGAAACGGGCGCTTAGTCTGGGCTCCAATGAGTTGTAGTAGCGGTTGTTTACGCTGAATCCTGCATAGCCGGTACCGATATTGAACTTTACTACATCCGTCAGTTCTATATCATCTTCCACATATAACTGGTATTCATGCGCCATGATATCTTTTGAGCCGTATTCCTGGTCGAATTTACTTGTCTTGACAGAATCGTTTTCCGTGGTCTCCTTGCTGTTCATGGAGATTTCCATCACATCGGGAGTAAACTTGTGATGCGTGTAGCTACCTCCGAACCTGATGTCCTGTTTGGCCGAAGGGGACCAATGGAAATCACTTCTGAAAGAGGCGTCGTATATGCCGGATTTCATGCTTATCCCCATGCTGCCTTTATATTTGTTAACCCTGTCATCCTCTTTGATGCCTATGCCCATCTTGTGGCGGTACTGGGTATAGTTGGCGCTTAGGTCCATAAAGAGTTTGGGCCCCAGCACATGGTTCCAACGAACGGCTGCCACGGTGTTACCCCAGCGCCAATCTAGTTTTGTCTTCTCCTTTACAGAACCTCCCGAACTCCTGTAGTTGAAATATATATCATCATCACCGCTGTACCAGCTTACATACAGACGGTCACGGTCATTGAATTTGTGGTTCAGCTTTACGTTCAGGTCATAGAAGTAATAACCCATGCTCAGGTCATCTGTGTTGGCAAAATTAAACTGTTTGTTAAGCCATAGGGCAGAGTTGAGCATTATGTCGGAGTAGGTACGGCGGGCAGATATATTGAATGAAGTCTTACCTTTTATTATTGGCCCCTCAAGATTTATCTTGGATGATACCAGTCCTATGGATACGTTCCCGTGATAATCGTTAAGGTCACCGTCTTTCATGCGGATATCCACTACCGAAGACAAGCGTCCGTAGTAATGGGCAGGGAAACTGCCCTTGTAGAGAGTCACGTTCTTGATGGCATCAGGGTTGAATACCGAAAACATTCCGAACATGTGATTTACATTGTATACAGGAACTCCGTCAAGAAGCAGTAGGTTTTCATCGGGATTGCCTCCGCGTACGTAGAGTCCTGCTGTTGCCTCGGTTCCGGCCTGAACGCCGGGAAGCAGTTGGAGAGCCTTGAGGACATCGGTTTCTCCGAACATGGCCGGCACGGCCTTTATCTGCTCTATGGGTATGTCTACGGCACTCATCTGTGATCCGCGCACGCCCAGGATTTCGCGGTTCCCGTAAATGGTAACCTCGTTGAGAGCATCAATTGTGGGAACGTCAATATTTATCAATGTGTCACGAAACAACGAAAGATGAATGATTACCGGCTTGTATCCCACGTAACCTGTACGCATTTCAACAGGACCGTCGGGCAGGGTGAGCGAGTAGAATCCGTATTCGTTGGTGATAGTTCCACGTCCGCTCTTAAGGTCAAGGATAGTGGCTCCTATCAGGGTTTCCTTGCTTGCCTTATCAGTGATGTAACCACTGATGGTATGTTTGTTTTGTGCTTGCAAACAAAGTACTGACAATACTGACAGTAGGAATGTTGTAGTTTTTTTCATTCGTTGTTCAACAAAAAAAGCAGCCTTTCCTGTTAAAGACAAGCTGCTTAGTAATTCATAAAATGGAGCGGCAAACGAGACTCGAACTCGCGACCCCGACCTTGGCAAGGTCGTGCTCTACCAACTGAGCTATTGCCGCATTTGCGGAGCAAATGCGCGATTGGCTTTCGCGCCTCGATATAGAAAAGGACTTTTCTCTACTCTCGGCTTGGCGCCAATTGCCGCAGATAGTGAAGAGAATGAGACTCGAACTCACACGACATAATTGTCACTACCCCCTCAAAGTAGCGCGTCTACCAATTCCGCCATCTCTCCAAAGAAGTGCCCAGAACAGGACTCGAACCTGCACACCTCGCGGCACACGCACCTGAAACGTGCGCGTCTACCAATTCCGCCACCTGGGCATTTCCAAAATAAATCAAAGATCTACTTTTGAGCGGCAAACGAGACTCGAACTCGCGACCCCGACCTTGGCAAGGTCGTGCTCTACCAACTGAGCTATTGCCGCAGGTAAATTTTTTTTCGAAAAATTTACCTGCGGCGGTTTTGGGCTTCGCCTCGGCAAAGTGAAAACAAGCTTTCCCTTTGCTCTCGGCTCGCACCAAAACTGCCGCAAAGCTCTCAGGGAAACATTTTCAGTTATTCCACTCAGATAAATTTTTCAAAATTGTTCAAAGAACGTGCTTCCTTGTGAAAGCGGTGCAAAGGTAGTGGTTTTAGGGATACTTGCAAAAACAATTGCTACTTTTTTTTATTCTCTCAGGTACTTTTTATTTGTTTAGCAAGGAGTCTATATGTTTTTGGGCGGTGGCGCAGACCTCTTGGGCGTTCATTGTAAGGCATTTGCGGTTTTCAACCACGATAGTTCCATTTACTATTACCGTATCCACGTCCGATGCGTGTGCACTGTAAACAAGCTCCGAAACCAGGTTGGTATGAGGATAGAGGTGGGCATTATCCAGGTCTACGAGTATGATATCGGCCAGTGCTCCGGCTTTGATAATACCGAGCTCTCCTTGGCGGCCGATGGCCTTGGCTCCGTTGACTGTAGCCATTTGTAATGCGGTATATGCAGGTATGGCACAGGGGTCCATCGTTGAGACTTTCTGCAACAGTGAAGCGGTACGCATTTCCTCCCACATATCCAAGTCGTTGTTAGATGATGCGCCGTCGGTTCCTATTGATACGTTAATACCGGCCTCCAGCATCTTCTTTACCGGTGCTACACCCGAAGCCAGCTTCATGTTACTTTGAGGGTTGTGCGCAACAGATACCCCGTTTTTGGCAAGAATCTCTATATCATGGTCTGACATTATTACACAGTGGGCGGCAAGGGTCTTTGTGTTGAACAATCCCTCTTTTTCAAGATATTCGGTGGGACTCATGCCGTGTTGAGACATACAGTTGTCTTGTTCGGTCTGTGTCTCAGCCAGATGAACATGGCTGCCTATACCCAGTTCCTTGGAGAGACTTATAGATCGTTGAAGATTCTTATCTGATAAGGTGTATATGGCATGTGGACCCATCCACATGGTTACAAGACTGCTGCCATGGAAGCGCTCCTTAACCTTGCGCCAGTCATTCTCAAAATGTTCCATCCTGAAATCCATGGGACACGGGCAAACCACAGCACGTATCCCTGCATTCTCAGCGGCTTCGGCAACAGCCTCCTCATACGGATACATATCAACCAGGGTCGTCGTTCCGCCCATCATCATCTCCAGCATTCCAAGTCTGGCTCCGTCATATACCTCTTTATAACCCATCTTGCCTTCAATTGGCCATATGTGTTGTTCAAGCCATTCCATCAAGGGAACATCATCTGAAATACCACGTAACAAGGCCATCGCCACATGCGTATGAGTATTGATGAGACCTGGCATTACAACTTTGCCTGTAGCGTCAATCAGGGTGTAGTCACCGGAATGTCTTGACATGAAATCATCGGCCTGTGCCTTATCTTCACTGACAAATGAAATCCGTTCGTTTTCTATACCTACAAAACCGCGGAAATATGCGTTGTTGCCGTCAGATGTGTTCATTGGCAATATTGTGCCGTTGATTATCAGGATATTCATATTACTTTTTTTTATGTGTGCAAAAATAACAAATAGCTATGGATGGCGGAAAACTTTTGTTCAATATCGTCCAAAAGAGGGTTGAATATAAATCAGGTTTGTTCAATCAGATGAATAATTTTAATCAGAATATGCAAGTCCACCTAATTTCCAACATTGTTACCTCAAATACTATTTTATCTTTGGTTCGGAAATCAAAACAAATCAGATGAAACGGCTTTTAATATCAGCTATATCTATTATGGTGTTGCTCACCTCTTGTTCAAGAGAGGAAAGGTTTTTTGTCATGCCCGATCTTAATCAGGAGACCAATACCGTATTTAATATATTCATAGCCAGGAATACCAGGACCAAGACTAAGTCAACAGATAAGGAGACCAAGTCCGATAATGAATTCATATCCGATAATGATACAAAATCCGAAAATGACACCAGAACGGTATATGACTATGATGCTGTAAGGAAAAACGCATTTCTGGATTCTGATATAGCATTCGGATTGGTTGGCACGGACAAAGAGACAATGGACGTCCTTGTTGACAATGAACCGATATATGAGCAGGAAGGAGTAAGGACTGCAAAACTTATAACATCCCAGTCATCGAGTGGTCTGATGAATGTAAGTGCATATTATCCATATGTAAGTAGCGTGAGTTATCACAAAGATGGCTCATATGCAATATCTTTCACGCCCAATGATATTATGAAAGGCCCTTTGGCCTCTAATGCTGTTGTCATGAGGTGTGATCAGGAACATGAGACGGTAAATCTTCAGTTCCATCACATCTCCAACAGTATCGGATTCAAAGTTTGCGATATTACTGAGGATGAGCAACTCAAAGGACTGATGCATGTCCGCAAGGTTGTCCTGCACGGAATGCCTACGGAAGGTATGTATGTGGTTGATGGCGCTGAAAGACATTGGGTGCCTAATGCAAAGCGTCAGAACATTGTCTTTTATGAAGGTGATGATAATGTGAAATGCGGTATTGAAAATGCCGGATTCCTTACTGAGTCAATGCTGTCTGAAAACAGTGAGGATTGTAACCGATTCTATGTGGTACCGGAGGAACTGAAAGAAGGCAAGCATTATGTTGAGGTTATTTTTGATGTTGAGTCTTTTGATTATTACGGCACACATTATCGTGGCGTGACCGGCAAGTCACAGATAATTCCATTGGCTGGAGTTATTCCCGGCGATATAATGGAATTAGGATTGCAATATACGTTTGTTCTAGGTATGAATATCTGTACTGTTTACAGGCCTATTGAATTTGCAGCTACAGTGGATAATTGGGAAGCCAAGTTCAATGGACATATCATGGATTATGATAATGAATGAACGAGAGAATGAAGGAGAGAATTATTTCTAAGGACTGAAAAATAAAAAGAGGAATTGCTATGAGGAAGATTTGGAATTATGTACAGGAACTCAGGTTTATGTACTGGAAACGCAGAATTGAGGGTAACTGGTTCTTCTCGGATGTTGAATATTATCGTGACTCCAAGAAAATCCAGAAAAACACCACAGTTAATAAGCGCAAATGGAATCTTGTGCTTAGTCCCAATTCGTATGTGATGTATGGTGATGCACCTTTGACGGTTGCAAACATGGTTACTATGGAGGGGCATTATTCACTCAATCCTGATGGCAGTCTCACTTTTTGCGAGGAGTGTGACGGTGGCGAGACCATAACCAAGAAAGCTCATATCTGCAAGTTGAACGACAAGGAGTTGGTATATTGCTATGACCGTGACCAGTTCCAGAAACTCAACTACTTGAATGAACAGAAGCTGACCGCTATGGCCGATAAGGTATATTATTCTTTCTTTAGACTATAAACAGTTAAGTTCACAAAGGAGTAAAGAAAGAGAAACGCGTTCCCGGTGAGGGAGCGCGTTTCAGTTTTATATGGTGTGCAATGGTTACTTTATGTTCTTGCGCTCATAAATCCAACCTTCCATCTTGCCTACACCAGGTTCGGCACCGGTAAACATTGTGCCGGCCTCCTTGTCGCCCTTGAGCCACCATTTGAGCCATGCGCCGGCTACCTTTGCGTAGTCACCGCCGTGAGGCTGCATATAAGTTCCTCCGTGTCCTATGCCATCCAGGCTTACAAGACATGCGGGCATCGTGCCTGACATACGCTTGAAATCGTCATTGCCGTTCTCCCAAGCGATATCGGTCGATCCGCCCAGGATCCATATGACTGATTTCTGCTTCATCTTGGCAAGGCTGGCCTTGTCCTCGCTCTCATCGGAGCCGAAATAACCGCTGTTCATGACCAGGATGGTCTTGATACGTGCATCGTCACTCATGTGGAGAGCCTGAAGACCGCCGCATGACATACCTGCAGCAGCGATGTTGTCAACATCCAACTTGCCGTAGTAGGGGCTGTTCTTGTCGGCATTCTGAGCGATTGCCCACTCAAGAGCCTGCTTTAGGCCTGTGGGATCACCCATGGACATGCCGCCGCCACCCATCTGTGGCATACCGCCGCCCATACCGCCGGGCATTCCACCGCCCATACGGGGCATACCGCCTCCCTGAGGAGCACCCTGACCGGGAGCACCCTGAGGACGCTGACCGCCCATACCGCCCATAGGAGGCATACCGCCACCGGGGAATCCGCCGCCCTGACCCATACGGGGTACATCACCGGTCTGACCGGGACGCGGAGCCTCCTGCTGCTGATAGTTGCTGGGGCCAATGGCTACAATCAGGAATCCCTGAGATGCAACCTCATTGAGGAAATTGACATGGCCGCTGGGAGAGTTGGCGCAACCGCCGTTACCCCAAACTACAACCGGGAGCAGGTTCTTCTTGTCAAACTTGCTCAGGTCCTGCGGACGGAAAATGGTGTGTGTGGCAAGAGAGGCCTCCTCCATCATGATAGCCTTGTAGGGGCCTGTACCGCCGTCTTCGACGATTCTCGAATTCTGTGCCTGAACTGACATGCCTGCCATAGCCAATACGGCAGTGGCAACAAAGAATAAAGTTTTTCTCATACCATTTATTAATTAGAAGAATAGGTTTTCTGCATCAAATGTAATCCCTTTTTTTCAAAAATTAACTATATTCGCAAAACCAATTTGAGAACTGACAAATATTGAATATATGGAAGAAGAGAAAAAACCGGTCGAATTGCCGGAAAACGCGTATCGTGAGTTGAAGGAGGGCGAATCATACGAGCCCATAATGAAGCCAGGCAAGGTATATCCCGAGGCCAATCTGTGGTCAGTGGGATGGGGCTTACTTATGGCGGTGCTGTTCTCGGCCGCAGCGGCTTATCTGGGCCTTAAGGTGGGTCAGGTGTTTGAGGCTGCCATACCTATCGCAATCATAGCCGTAGGTGTCTCGTCGGTTGCCAAACGCAAAGGCGCGCTTGGTGAGAATGTCATCATACAGTCCATCGGTGCCTGTTCGGGCGTGATTGTGGCCGGTGCCATTTTCACACTGCCGGCGCTTTATATCCTGCAGGCTAAGTACCCGGACATGACGGTAAACTTCATGCAGGTGTTTATCAGTTCATTGCTTGGTGGTGTTTTGGGCATCCTGTTCCTGATTCCGTTCCGTAAGTATTTTGTAAAGGATATGCACGGAAAGTATCCGTTTCCTGAGGCTACCGCTACCACTCAGGTGCTTATATCGGGAGAGAAGGGTGCCGGTCAGGCCAAACCGCTGGTGGTATCAGGTATCATTGGCGGTATCTATGATTTCATAGTTTCCACATTCGGACTCTGGACTGAGAACTTTACATCAAGGGTATGTGCGTGGGGATCGGCCCTGGCTACAAAGGCCAAACTGGTGTTCAGCATCAATACCGGTGCCGCAGTGCTGGGTCTTGGTTATATTGTAGGTCTCAAGTACGCTTGCATCATTGCAGCCGGATCGGCTGTAGTTTGGTTCGTGATAGTTCCCATCCTGCCTTTGCTGGGTGATGCTTTCCTGCAGTCATTGAATCCTGCCGTTACTGATGCTGTGGCACAGATGGAGCCGGAACAGATTTTCTCCAGTTATGCACGCCATATCGGTATTGGCGGTATTGCAATGGCGGGTATCTTGGGTATTATCAAGTCGTGGCCGGTAATCAAGGGCGCTGTAAGCTTGGCCGGACGTGAACTCAAGGGTGGCGCAGGTTCGGCTAATGTCGAGGTAGAACGCACACAGCGTGACCTTCCCATGAAAATTGTAATAATAGGCATAATTGTGGCACTGGTTGCAGTGTTTGCATTCTTCTATTTTGGCGTGATGGATTTCAACTTGCTGCATGCTGTGGTAGGTATTCTGGTAGTAGGTATAATAGCTTTCCTTTTCACTACTGTTGCTGCCAATGCTATCGCAATCGTCGGTACCAACCCAGTATCCGGCATGACCCTGATGACTCTTATCCTGGCTTCTGTGATTATGGTGGCAGTAGGTCTTAAGGGCACTCCCGGTATCGTATCGGCCCTGATTATGGGTGGTGTGGTTTGTACTGCACTCTCTATGGCAGGCGGTTTCATTACCGACCTCAAGATTGGTTACTGGCTGGGTTCAACTCCGGCTGTTCAGCAGGGATGGAAGTTCCTGGGTACTCTGGTATCGGCCCTGACCGTGGGCGGTGTGCTGATTATCCTGAACAAGACTTACGGATTTGTAGGTGAGAACGCTCTTGTGGCTCCTCAGGCCAATGCAATGGCTGCCGTCATAGACCCGCTCATGTCGGGTACAGGCGCTCCCTGGTGGCTTTATGCCGTGGGTGCAGTGATTGCACTGATACTGAATTTCTGCAAGATTCCGGCTTTGGCGTTCGCTCTGGGTATGTTCATACCGTTCCAGCTCAATATTCCTCTTGTGGTAGGCGGATTCATCAACTGGTACGTTGGGACCCGTTCTATCGATCCGGCTGTAAATACAGCCCGTGTAGAGCATGGAACACTGCTTGCTTCCGGTTTCATTGCCGGTGGTGCGCTGATGGGTGTGGTAAGCGCTGCACTCAGATTTGCCGGCCTGGATCTGTTCATGGCCGATTCCTGGACTGGATCTCATATGGCCGAGTGGCTGTCACTGATCATGTACGCAGTACTGATATGGTACTTTGTACGCAGTGTTATGAAGCGTAAGAACGATTAGAATAGAGAGATTGCGTAGGCAATGTAGGCCATGAACAGGGTCGCACCAGCCAAGCGACCCAGATGCCCCTGAGGCTTCCAGGGTTGTGTATATAGCACAAGTGCGATTGCAAAGGCCAGCATAATGATAAAATCAGCACTGTATTGTGCGTACTCGAATGGAATGGGACTTATTGAACCCGATACACCGAGTACGCACAGTATGTTGAATATGTTGGAGCCAATGATATTGCCTATCGATATATCCATCTCTTTCTTGATGGCGGCGGCAACCGATGCGGCAAGTTCGGGCAGGCTTGTTCCGAGTGCCACAATTGTAAGACCAATAACTTTGTCGCTGACTCCCATTGATTTAGCCAGAACAGTTGCTCCGTCTACCATGAAATCCGCTCCCACAGCCAGCATGGCGCAGGAGAGTATTACAAGCAGTATGGCAACAGGCACTGACATACTTTTGGCTTGAATATCAACATCGGAATCATTGTCAGACCTGGCAGTACGTCCTTTCCATATGGAGAGGGCGGTAAACAGGATTATGCCTGCAAACAATATAAGACCTTCAATTCTGGATATGCCGCAGTTGAGAGAGAATAGCAGCAGAAGCACCGATGAGAATATCATAATGAGGCCGTTCTTAAGGACCTTGCGGTTATCAGTCGGGATAGGACAGAGAATTGCCGTCAATCCCAAGATAAGTCCGATGTTGGCAATATTGGAACCGAGCACGTTGCCCATTGCTATACCTGAGTTCCCTTTGATAGCCGAAATCATACTGACAAGCAACTCCGGAGCCGATGTCCCGAAAGCTACGATAGTCATACCTATAACAAGTGGCGATATGCGGTATTTGCGTGCCAGAGCAACTCCGCCGTCAACAAGCCAGTCTCCACCAAAGAAAAGCATTGCAAATCCTGCAAGCAATTTGATAACTGCCCAAAGAGTATCTGATAAAATCATGCCGCAAAATTAGTATAAATAAGTGTGAAATATAACCCGTTTGGATACAAAAGGTCACTTTAATGGATAATAAGGTACGCTGGAATTCGTTATCTTTGCATTCCGTAAAATTGACGATATGAAAGCAGTTTCAGGGCATGTAGCCCAAATAATCGGTCCTGTGGTGGATGTGGCTTTTGAGACAGGTGATGACCTGCCCTCAATCCATGACGCTCTGGAGATAACCCGTGATGACGGCCGCAAACTTATAATTGAGGTTCAGCAGCATATTGGTGAGAACATGGTACGTTGCGTTGCTATGGACCTTACCACCGGTCTGCGTCGCGGAATGGAGGTACGCGTAACCGGCAGTCCTATCACGATGCCTGTGGGCAAGCAGATTAAGGGCCGTATGATGAACGTTACGGGAGAGCCAATAGATGACCTCAAACCCCTGGACAAGGAGGGCGCGTTCCCAATACACCGTCAGCCGCCCAAGTTTGAGGAGCTCTCCACTGTAGAAGAGGTACTGTTTACCGGTATCAAGGTCATTGACCTTCTGGAGCCATACTGCAAGGGCGGAAAGATAGGCCTGTTCGGCGGTGCCGGCGTGGGAAAGACCGTGCTCATTATGGAGCTCATCAATAATATTGCCAAGAAGAACAACGGATTCTCGGTGTTTGCAGGAGTGGGAGAGCGTACCCGTGAAGGTAACGACCTGCTGCGTGAAATGATTGAGTCCGGCGTTATAAAATACGGTGATGCCTTCAAGGAGAGCATGGCCAAGGGTGAGTGGGACCTGAGCAAGGTTGACTATGACGAGGTTGCCAAGTCACAGGCCACTCTTGTATATGGCCAGATGAATGAGCCTCCCGGGGCACGTTCATCGGTAGCTCTGTCAGGTCTTACCGTTGCAGAGTCTTTCCGTGATGGTGCCGGCAGTGACGGCGCATACAGCGACATCCTGTTCTTTATTGACAACATCTTCCGATTCACACAGGCAGGAAGTGAGGTATCGGCCCTTTTGGGACGTATGCCGAGTGCCGTAGGTTATCAGCCTACGCTGGCCAGTGAGATGGGTAAGATGCAGGAGCGAATCACATCGACCATACACGGATCAATCACATCGGTACAGGCCGTATATGTTCCGGCCGATGACCTTACCGACCCGGCACCTGCCACCACGTTCTCGCACCTGGATGCAACTACCGTGCTGAGCCGTAAGATTGCCGAGTTGGGTATATATCCTGCTGTTGATCCACTGGATTCTACATCCCGTATCCTTGATCCCAATATCGTTGGCAAGGCACATTACGATACCGCTCAGCGCGTAAAGCAGATTCTGCAGCGCTACAACGAATTGCAGGATATCATATCCATCCTTGGTATGGATGAACTGTCCGATGAGGACAAGCTGACCGTGGCACGTGCACGCCGTGTGCAGCGTTTCCTGTCACAGCCCTTCACCGTGGCCGAGCAGTTTACCGGAGTCAAGGGCACAATGGTAAGCATTGAGGATACCATCAAGGGATTCAACATGATTCTGGACGGTGAGGTGGATGACCTGCCCGAGCAGGTATTCCTAAATGTAGGTACTATTGAGGAGGCCATCGAGAAAGCCAAGAAACTACAGGAGGAATTGAAGAAGTAATCATGCTCAAGCTTAGGATTATAGCACCGGACAGACTGGTATTTGAGGGTGAGGTTGAAAGCGTTACCCTGCCGGGTACAGTGGGCAGTTTCACTGTCCTGGACCGTCATGCCCCTATAATCTCATCGCTTGATAATGGTAAGATAAGCTACAAGGACGCGAATGGACAGACTGATATAGTTGTAAGGTCGGGGTTCGCTGAGGTTAGCCACAACATCCTCTCAATTTGTGTTGAAATATGAAAAAGCTCATTCTGACATATCTGGTAGTACTTTCGGTACTGACTGTTGTAGCAGTGTTGTCATTGCGTATGGCCTGGCCAGATCAGTATCCGTCCCTGCTTTTCATTATTCCGCTGTTCTATGCGGTAATGCTTGGCGTTATGGTATTGCTAAAACGCTCAAACGAGAGAAAGGGCAAGGACCGCAGCATATTCTTCCTTACCTACAGAGTGGTAAAGATCCTGCTTGCCATTGTTCTGCTTGTGGTATATTTCACATCTGTCGGAACTCAGTTGCTGTCGTTTGCAGTTGTATTCATGATATATTACCTGTGCCTGTCGGCTGTTGAGACGGTACTGTTTATGAAAGGAGAGAAAAAGGGTTGAAAAAGATAATCGCCATATTGTCACTGATGTTTCTGATTGCGGTTCCGGCCATGGCGCAGGA
This sequence comes from Bacteroidaceae bacterium, assembly GCA_045534785.1. Lineage (GTDB taxonomy): Bacteria > Bacteroidota > Bacteroidia > Bacteroidales > Bacteroidaceae > Colenecus. Next base: position 198,211 of record JAZSKJ010000008.1, read on the forward strand.
GACTGCCCAGGATGAGACTGTCGATGTCAAGGGCATCATATTCGGCCATCTTAAGGACTCCTATCACTGGCATATAATAACAATAGGTGATAAGGAGATCAGCCTGCATCTGCCGGTTATTCTTTACAGCAAGGTATCGGGTTGGCATTTCTTCTCTTCACGTGAACTGGAGCATACAGTCAGTTATGAGGGTTTCCATATAACGGGTGACGGTGCCCATGCCGGCAAACTTGTTGAGACGCTGCCCGACGGCACTGAACTCAAGCCGCTTGACCTGTCGCTTACCAAGATAGCGCTGGCCGTGATAATAAACAGCCTGCTGCTCTGCGTGATAGTGATGTGCACGGCCCGCTGGTACAGGCGTCACAGCGCTACTGATCCCGCTCCGGGCGGTTTTGTGGGCCTTATGGAGTATGTAATTGCCATGATTGTGGATGATGTCATAAAACCATCTGTAGGCAAGGATTACAAACGTTATACGCCGTTGCTGCTCACCATATTCTTCTTTATACTGCTGAGCAACATAATGGGTCTTATTCCCATATTCCCGGCCGGAGCAAATGTTACGGGTAATATCGCCATTACGCTCACTCTGGCGCTTGTAACCTTCATTACGGTCAACGTGTTCGGTAACCGCGAGTATTGGAAAGAGATACTCTGGCCCGATGTACCCATATTCCTCAAGGCTCCCATACCATTGTTACCGTTCATTGAGATTGTGGGTATATTCACCAAACCGTTTGCCCTTACGGTTCGTCTGTTTGCCAATATTACTGCAGGTCATGCCATCATACTGTCGCTTACCTGCGTGATATTCATAACAGCAAAGATGGGACCGGTGATAGGTGCCCCGATGACAGTCCTGTCTGTATTCTTCATGATATTCATGAACTTGCTGGAACTGCTGGTGGCATATATACAGGCTTATGTGTTCACTATGCTTAGTGCTGTGTTCATCGGCCTTTCACGACCTGAGGAGCATCATGCCAAGAAGGAGATAGCAACAAAAACTGATAATACATTAACAACTTAAAAATAACAACGTTATGATGTTAGCAACATTCTTGCAGGCTGCCGTCGGTGCAGCATTCGGTAACGCCGGTATCGCTCTCGGTGCCGCTATCGCAGTTGTAGGTGCAGCTATGGGTCTGGGCCGTATCGGTCAGTCAGCAATGGAGTCAATCGCTCGTCAGCCCGAGGCTGCAGGTGATATCCGCAGTTCAATGATTCTTATCGGCGCCTTCATGGAGGGTGTGTCACTTCTGGCCGTAATCGTTTGTCTGTTGGCACTTTACGCTAAGTAATGGACCTTCTGATTCCCGAAGTCGGTACAATCATCTGGATGCTTATTGCAGCCGGAATTGTCTTCTTTATACTGGTAAAGTGGGGATTCCCCATGATTACCCGTATGGTTGACGAGCGCAATGAGTATATAGACAAGTCGCTCCTGGCGGCCAAGGAGGCCAACGAGCGTCTGGCCGGTATCCAGAATGAATGTGATGAACTGCTTAAGGAGACCCGTGCCGAGAAGGCGCGTATCCTTAAGGAGGCAGCCGACCGGCGTGATGAGATCATTGCAGAGGCAGAGAACCGTGCCAAGGAAAGCGGTGAGAAACTCATCGCCGATGCACGCGAACAGATACGTCTGGAGAAGGAGGAGGCGCTTCGCAGCCTGCGTCGTCAGGTTGCGGAACTGTCGGTCCAGGTGGCTGAGAGGGTCGTGCTTAAGGAACTCTCAACCGATGAGGACCAGCTGCTTCTGATAGACCGTATGATAGATGATGTCAAAACAGGAAAGTAAGGTATGAATACAGGAACCGTTTCCGTGCGATACGCCAAGGCGCTACTGCAGTATGCGGTGGAGCAGGGTGATGCCGCGCAGGTGTATGTAGAGATGCAGACGCTTGCCTCACGGATGCGGGCTGTTCGTGCCATACATGACCGTCTGGTTGACCCCACGTTAAGTGTGGCCGATAAATGCAGCCTGCTTGAGACTGCTGTCACGGACGGAAAGAAACCGTTGAGCGGTTCTGCACAGGCTTTCTTCAAGCTTGCTGTGGGTGCCGGACGCGGTGACTGCCTGCTGTTTATGGCCGTAAGCTATCAGGATCTGTACCGCCTCAAAAATGGTATCGTGCCGGTTGAGCTTATAACAGCCACCCCTGTGGGCGATGAACGCAGGGCGCGGCTCAAACAGTTGGTAGAGAATGTAGAGCACGGCCGCGTGGAATGGACCCACACGGTAGATCCGTCAATTGACGGCGGATTTGTGCTTCTGGTTGACGGATTCCGCCTTGACGCCAGCGTGGCGGGCAAGCTGCAGAGAATCCGCAAGGAACTTATAGAAAAGAATAACCGTATCATATAATGGCAAACGGAATAAAGGCAAGTGAGGTATCGGAGGTACTTCTGGAACAGCTAAAGGGCATTGACACCAGCGCTCGTTTCCAGGAGGTTGGAACCGTGCTCCAGGTGAGCGACGGCGTGGTCCGCATATACGGACTCAAGAATGCCGAGGCCGATGAGCTGATAGAGTTTGACAATGGCATCCAGGCCATAGTGATGAATCTGGAGGAGGATAACGTAGGTGCCATCCTGCTGGGTCCTACCGATCAGATCAAGGAGGACATGACCGTGCACCGTACAGGCCGCATTGCCTCCATAAATGTAAGTGAGAACATGCTGGGCCGCGTGGTTAACCCACTGGGTAAGCCGCTTGACGGTCTTAAGGATATAGAGGGTCCCTTCTTTGAGATGCCTCTGGAGCGTAAGGCTCCCGGTGTGGTGTTCCGTGAGCCGGTGCATCAGCCGCTGCAGACCGGTCTGCGTGCCATCGATGCCATGATTCCCATAGGCCGCGGTCAGCGTGAGCTTATAATCGGTGACCGTCAGACAGGTAAGACCGCCATTGCCATTGATACCATCATCAACCAGCGTAAGAACTATGAGGCAGGTGATCCTGTCTATTGCATATACGTGGCAGTCGGACAGAAGGGCTCAACCGTTGCTACCATAGTGAACACTCTGCGTCAGCACGGCGCTCTGGATTACACCATCGTTGTGGCCGCAACCGCTGCCGATCCCGCAGCCCTTCAGTACTACGCTCCGCTGGCAGGTGCCGCCATAGGTGAATATTTCCGTGATACCGGCCGTCATGCCCTGGTAGTTTATGATGACCTCTCCAAGCAGGCTGTAGCCTATCGTGAGGTGTCACTTATTCTGAAGCGTCCTTCGGGCCGTGAGGCATATCCCGGTGACATTTTCTACCTGCACTCACGTCTGCTTGAGCGTGCAGCCAAGATAATCAGCCAGCAGGAGGTGGCAGAGAAGATGAATGACCTGCCGCCTTCACTGGTAGGTCACGTCAAGGGTGGGGGCTCGCTTACCGCTCTGCCTATCATCGAGACACAGGCCGGTGACGTATCGGCTTATATTCCTACCAATGTGATTTCAATCACCGACGGTCAGATTTATCTGGAGTCAAGTCTGTTCAACCAGGGATTCCGTCCAGCCATCAACGTGGGTATATCGGTATCACGTGTGGGCGGTAACGCTCAGATCAAGTCAATGAAGAAGGTGGCCGGTACCCTTAAGATTGACCAGGCGCAATACCGTGAGCTGGAGGCATTCAGCAAGTTCAGCAGCGATATGGACCCTGTGACCGCCATGGTGCTTGACAAGGGACGCAAGAACAACCGCCTGCTTATCCAACCTCAGTATTCACCTATGCCGGTAGGAGAGCAGATTGCAGTGCTTTACTGCGGCATACACGGTCTTCTGAGCAAGGTTCCGCTAGACCGTGTCATTGAGTTTGAGGACCGTTATGTGGAGATTGTTCGCGGCAAGTACAAGGAGAACATACTTGATGTGCTGTCCAAAGGCGTGATGAATGATGAGGTTGGCAAACTCATTGAGGAGGCTGCCGACAAGACCATTCAGGAATTAGGAATCTGATAAGTAATGTCACTCAAGGAGATAAAGACCCGTATCCAGTCGGTCAGCAATACACGCAAGACCACATCGGCCATGAAGATGGTATCGAGCGTGAAACTGCGCAAGGCTCAGCAGAACATACAGTTTGCCGTGCCTTACGTGAATCAGCTGGATGGTATCCTTAAACGCCTTTCGTCCGACCCTGAGGCCCGCAAGGCGTCACCGTTAGTGGTGGAGCGTGATGTCAAGGAGGTGGCTATGGTCTGCTTCTCGTCCGATTCCAGCCTGTGCGGTGGTTTTAACGGTAATATCATACGTCACAGCCGCTCACTTTACAATGAACTCTACCAGATTGACCAGACTCCCTTGGTATATACAGTAGGACAGAAGATAACCGATGCTTTCCGCAAGGAGGGACTGACCATTAACACCGGTTACGCTGGCATGATGCAGAGCCGCAGTTACGAGCAGGCTGCATCACTGGCTGATGACCTTATGGATATGTACCTGAACGGCCATATAGACAAGGTGGTGCTTACCTATACACACTTCAAAAGTGCCGGATCACAGCAGATTGTGGATGAGGTGCTGCTGCCGGTTACTGTTCCGGCAGGTGAGGCGGAGCAGGAGAGTGACTACATTCTGGAGCCGTCGGCCACAGAGCTTATGAAAGTGTTGCTGCCCAAGGTAATACGCATGAAAGTATATTGCGCCATGCTGGACTCTTACGCCAGCGAGCAGGCCGCGCGTGTGATAGCCATGCAGGCCGCCACCGAGAATGCCGACAACCTGATTGGCGAGCTTACACTCCAGTACAACAAACTTCGCCAGCAGGCCATTACCAACGAAATACTTGACCTTGCCGCCGGCGCCCAAAAATAGTACAAAAGGGGACAGTCCCCTTTTGTACTATTTTGTACCGAAAACGAATTATGTCTGAAATGAAGATAGAGAGCCTGGCGCTGCACTATGTGGGCAATCAGGCAAATGAGGAGCCGTTTGTATGCTCCAAGAAACTGTTTACGCTGAGCGAGGATATGAACACCCTGCTCACGGAATACTTTGTGGGCTCGTTCAAGAGTGAGGAGCGTTTTGTGTTCCATGATGACCTGGGGCTTGAGAATAACCGTGTCTATAGGCTGGTAAGTGACATATTCGATAATCCTGGCATGCTATATGACTTCTCGGTAGATTTGGCCACACATCTGTATGAGAACTGCCAGCATCCCAAGATCAAGGGCGGCGACTTTATCGTGGCCCATATCACGGGACTTGGCATCGGGCGTGACATAAACGAGGCTATCGGCCTGTTCAAGATAGAGAACAAGGAGACCTTCCTTACCTTTGAGCACGATGAGGATGGTTTTGACATATCGCCCGTGGATGGCGTGAACCTGCGCCGTCTTGACAAGGGTGCGCTCATAATGAACTACGAGCGCGAGAAGGGTTACATGGTGGCTGTGGTCGATAAGACCAACACCCAGGGTGCCAGCTATTGGATTGATGACTATCTGCATCTGATGCGCCGTCAGGACTCCTATTTCCAGACACAGAACGTGATGGAACTGACTCGCAACTTTGTGGCGCAGGAGCTGCCCAAGCAGTTCAATGTTAATCGTGCCGATCAGGCCGACCTTTTGAGCCGCACCATGGGATTCTTCAAGAACAACCCCAAGTTTGATATGCCCTCATTTGAGCAGCAGGTAATATCCCAGCCCGAGGTGGTGGGTATGTTCGATGATTACCGCAACCGTTACGAGCAGGAGCGTCAGATACAGCTCCAGGACCAGTTTGACGTAAGCGAGGGCGCCGTAAAGAAACAGAACCGCCTCTACAAGAGCGTAATCAAACTGGACAAGAACTTCCACATCTACGTGCACGGCAGCCGCCAGCTGATAGAGCAGGGCGAGGATGAGCACGGCAAGTTCTACAAGCTCTACTTCAACGAAGAATCCTGAATCGCCGCATTGTTAAACGACCCTAATGCGTCACATTGAGAATGACCAGATTGTCGCCGGCATGGAGGCAGGTGTCACCGGACGGGATGATCTGTTGGTCGCCGCGACGTACTAAAAGGACCAGGCCATCGCCTGAAATATCGCTAATGGTGTGCCCGTCCCTTTTTCCGCCTTTCTTGACAGTCTTTTCCACCAGATATGTCTCTGTGTCCTCAAATGTTTTGGTCACCATTATAACCTTATCGCCGGCCATAAGGAGCGTATCTCCGCGTGGAACCAGACGCTCACCGTTACGTAGTACCAGTGCCAGCAGCACATTCCCGGGCAACTCCAGATCCATTACCTTCTTGCTGTCCCAATTGCTGCCGGGGGTGATGTCAATGCTGCTGAACTGCATCTGTGTGCCTTCGGAATAATCATTGAAAGTCTTCATTACGTCAGACCCGGCATCAACCATATCAAGTTTTCGGGCAACCCAGGGAATCAGTGAACCTTGCAGTGAGATGGAAATCAGCACTATGCAGAATACTATATTGAAAATATCGTTCTCCACAAGCGGATTGTCGGTCATGGCCATAATGGCAAATACGATTGACGCAGCACCTCTAAGACCCACAAATGATACCAGTATCTGCTGTCTGAGTGCATATTTCCTGAATGGAGAAAGGATTCCTGTCACGGCCAGCGGCCTGGCTATAAGCAGCATGAATAAAAATATGGCCAATGCCGGGAGTATGGCCCGATGGAGCAGCAATGGACGCGCCAGCAAACCTAACAGGAAGAATATCAGCACTTGCATCAGTCCGGTTATACCGTCAAAGAAGTTAACCAAAGCCTTCTTTCCGGGAAAGTCAGTGTTACCCAATATCACTCCCACTATGTAGGAGCTCAGATAACCGTTGCCCCCGATAAGGTCCGGGATGGCGTATGACAGGATTGCAACAGACAGTATGAACAGCGAGTTGTAGCCTTGGCCCTTGATACGGACACGGTCCAGTATCATTGATGCCAGTTTGGCTATGCCCACACCGCATCCGGCTCCAAACGCCAATTGGGCAAACAGCATCCAAGAGATGCCTGGTCCGGTAGCGTTACCGGTCATGATACTGAGCATCAGTGCCGTAAGCATATAGGCAAAAGGGTCGTTACTGCCGCTTTCCATCTCCAGCATAGGGGCGGTGTTGTTCTTAAGGCCAAGTTTCTTGGAGCGGAGTATGGAGAATACAGATGCGGCATCGGTAGAACTCACTACCGCCCCCAGCAGAAAACTCTCAGCCCATCCCCAGCGTAGTGCAAAATGACAGAACAGTCCGGTCAGTCCAGCCGTGATTATAACGCCCACCGATGCCAGCAGCGTAGCCTCCCGCACAATAGGTCTGGCCGCGTCCCATCTGGTACCGAAACCACCGTAGAACATAATGAATATCAGAGCCACGGTACAGGTCTCCCTGGCAAAATCATAGTCCTCAAAATGCAGAGGTACAAGACCGTTGTTGCCAAACAGGATACCAAGCACTATGAATGCCAGCAGGGTAGGGATACCAATTCGGGATGAAACATTGTTCAGCCAGATGCACATCATTATGATGACGCCTATAAGGATGAGAAAAAGAGTTGTCATTTACAGTTTTATAAAAAGATATGTGTAATACGCTCCGAACAGCATAAGCATCAGCGCACCTTCCAACCGGTCTATACGTTCCTTTTGTCCGGTATAGGTTGTCACCGTCAGTGTGACAGGAATATCAATCTTCCTGTTGTCACTGCTCATGGAAACCGGACAAATCAATGCGGTGAGTCCCAGAATAAACAGCACATTAAAGATATTTGAACCTATTACATTGCCGACGGCGATATCTGCATTACTCTCAAATGCGCCAGTCAGGCTTACCACCAACTCGGGACATGAAGTGCCGAATCCTACTATAGTAAGACCAATTACGAACTCACTCATGCCGGCCTTCCTGGCTATTGAAGATGCGCCTTCAACCAGCCAGGAAGCCCCCATGATTATGAGTCCCAATGCAATCAGCAGCCAGATAACAGTCATACGACTTATCTTATTTGAGCCGGTTTATCTAATACCTGACACAAGGTTGTTTAATGCATGGCATGTCCTGGCATCGGTCGATATAATCCATTCTGAGCGGGGTTCATATTGGTGCGGGACATATTGGAAAATCCTGAAAACGGATATGCTGTTGTCCAGGGCTTTGAACACCTCAATCATGTTGGGGCCGTAGTTTACAGGCATAAGTTTCTCCAACAGTTGGGCATCATTTTTTGATATATAATCATTTATCCGGGCAGATGCATCGGCACCAAAATAAAGCGTATAGTGTTTGAGCTCGTTTCCATAGATTGACACTCTTGTTGAGAACAGTTTTTTCTTTATCTCTATGCCCGACACGGAATCAGCCAGGCTTTTAATTATCTCTTTCATAATAATTAAGTCTGATTGTAACAATAAAAAGTTAATAAACACATCATTGCCCATATAATGATGTTATTGGGGCAATAGTTCTTTTAATATGTTACAATACCGCTAACAGCGCAACTGATGGCGGCCGTAGATATGAAGACCGCCTGAGAATCTTTGGGTTGCAAAAAAATGGGTGCTAATAAAGCATTGGGAGAGTTCAGTCCTGTTCCTAAGCGTGAAAGAAAAACTCAATAAGCGCTGTAAGCGTCTTACTTCACGTTGTATCAGACTGTTCACGGAATGCAGAACGACAGAACAAGCGTTTGTATCCTCTATGTTGACAGGTAAGGCAGTCTGTGACTGGCTGATAGTCATCAATGCTACAGCCTGATTTTGATCTGGAGTTATACTACCTGCTGCATTTTGTTCAACAGTTGTTGCCGCTGCTTTAGCGTATGTAAGCAGAGCACAACACAGAAAAACAAATATCAACAGAGTTCTTTTCATACCAACTGCAAAATTAATAAAAACACCGCATTAGGAAACGACCCTAATGCGGCGTTTTATCAATTCTCAAGCTGCTCTCCGTCACGCGTAAGGCTTATTGTGCCGCTGGTTCCGTTTGGCTTCGATACATATTGCCATACCTTATTATCTGCTATTGCAAAGTCATCGTGGAAACTGATTATCCAGTCACCGCTTTTGGAGTCACGCCAATGTGACAATTGCTGTATTATCACTCTTGCGGCAGCTGTTCAGGAACAAGACTGTCAGTGACAAGAAAATGAAACGCATTATACTCTTCATAATTATTGGTTGATTAAAGGATTGTAAATCAATTGATAGGTATTAATCTGCTCCTTATGTATCTGTTGTAGCCTGATTCACGGGAAGGCTTTACTTCAAATGATACCTTGCGGAACGCATTGATGATGAGCGCCGGGTCATTCCAGGGGATATACTGCTTTATAAGCTCCACTACTTCATCAGTAATCCATTTGTTGTTCTCCTGATCCACGAAAATCTGGACATAGGTGAGCGGATCATTCTCGCGTATCTCCTGGCTTATTCCAAGTATATTTGACAGATTCTTCAGTTCAGAGAGAGGGTGCTCCTGCCCGTTGATAACGGTCATGATCAGTCCGTTCAGATTTGAAAAATGTACTCTGACATTCTGTCCGCTTCTTAGTTCAGCAACCTCCGTAATGCCTTTCCCGAATCTTCTTTCGGCTTGAGAGTTCCTCAAAACCAGGGGATAACGCCAGTTCCTGAGTTTATAGTAATCCTTGAATTCTTCAAGACTGACCAGACGTCCGTCAACGGCAAAGTTCCGGGTGATGGCTATGTTGTACTCGTCCTGACAGATAAAATAGTTCCCGTGAATGCCGAAACCGCCGGGTTCAATAACCTCCGGGATATCAGCTTCCGGGCTGTTGATCATGGCCGGATAGTTATAATTGGTGGTATATTCCAGGCTTTGGCCGGTTATGGCATATACAACTGACGGGATATCTTTACGCTTTGACTCAGGCCTGTAATACACTATGGCAAGATAATCCTCCGGCTTGAGTTTCCTGAATTCATCAACACTACTGATTTCAGTTCCTATTACTACAATAGTCTTGTCATCGACCCATTTGAGTTCTTTCGATGACGGGAAATCAGCACTCCTGTAACCATTTATGCAGATCAGGGTGGGGAGGGACTCCATTCCGGGGCGCTCCAGAATCTCCAAACCTCTTTTTGTCATACCGAATGCATCGAGCTGTTCCTCAAAAAAGGTTCTCTTTTCAGGCTCGTTTCCTTTGGCGGCATAAATAAGGTCATTCACGCTGAAGAACAACCTGTCTTCCTTGCTCAGGTATTCACGGTACAGGCCTTCGGTTTTCATGAAATCGGGATAACCCGGAATCTCCCTGTCATCGTCGTTAGTCAATTTCTGTTCTATCACAGCCTTGCATCCGAAACATAAGAACAGGGCCAATGTAACGGCAACCGACATGACAGTTACAGTCAGGGTATGGCCGGTTGACTCCTTCTGGTTCATTCTGAGCAGTCTCTTTCTGGTAAAGGATGTGCCCATGCCGGTTGTGGTAAGCGGGCTCATGCCTAACAGCATACGTATAACAGTATCACGGTAATCATCGACATTGTAGCCGTCCGATGACAGGGCATCGTTATCGGCCTGCCATTCCTGCACCTCCTCAAGGTTCTTCTCGGCCATCCAGATAAAGGGGTTGAACCAGAACACGGAGCGGATTACAGACATGATGAGTTTTTCGGAAGAATGATGGTGCTGCACATGGCTGGTTTCATGACTCAATATCTGGCTGCGCACGCTGTCGCTGTACCCACGTCCCATAAAAATGGTGTTCAGGAATGAGAAAGGTGATTTGACTTCGGCATTCTCTGCCAGCGTATAGCCTTGCTTTGCTGTAATGACAGACCTGTTCCTGATTCTTGAGATATAGATTATACTCCTTAGAATCAATCCCAAAGATATAAGAACGCCAATCAGATAGACTGCAAAAACGGCAAGTCTCCATTTTATGAACCCCGGAATCTTAAGGCTGTTGTTCCGGTTCAGTACAGGCTCAGGTGTGGCATCGGCACTTGCAGCGGCAGGCTCTGCATTTGTGACTGCGGTGATGGCATTTCCTGTTGTCTGAACGGGAGCCGAAGACTCCGGCAACGGTAAACTTTCAATTGGCTTATAGACCATTTGAGGCGTAGGCTCCACCTTAACATACTTGTGGTAAAGGGGTACGTTGAGGGTCGGAATGACAACCGATAGCAACATTGCCGACATAAGGTACCTGCGGCAAAATGTATAGCTGGCCTTACGTGACACGAAAAGGTGATAGAGCAGCATGAAAACTCCGCTGCATACAATTACTGAAAAGGAATAGAAAACAAAGGAAGACATAGTTTATTAAGGTTTTGTTGTTATTTCTTGCTTAGCATTTTGAGTATCTCATCGGCCTCCTGTACTGAGAGGTTCTTGTTGTCTGAGAAGAAGGTGACCAAACGGCTTACAGAGCCTTCAAAGAAAGAGTTCAGCACTCCTTGCATAAAACGTCCGGTATAGTCGTCCTTGCTAACGGCCGCCTTATATATATTGGTGTGGCCGTATGTCTTGTGGGTGAGGATTCCTTTGGTGTCCAGTATGCGGACCATGGTGGATACGGTGTTGTAAGCCGGCTTTGGTTCCGGCATCATGTCATGCACGTCACGTACTATAAACTCCTTGCCTATCTTCCAGATAACCTGCATTATTTCAAGCTCAGCCCTGGTGAGTTCCTGCATCTTTTGCTTACTGCTGTCCATTGTATTTTCAAATTAACGATGCAAATATAAAACTAAATTCTTAGTTTGCAAACTAAATTCAATATTTTTATCTGTAAAGAAAAAACTGCGGAAGAGTATCCGCAGTTTTCATGAAAATAGTACAAAAGGGGACTGTCCCCTTTTGTACTATTTTAGCGCAGCGGGCGGATGGTGATGGTGCGCTGGTAGGGCTCGGGTAGGACGCGGTACTGGTTGAATATGCCGCGGGCTGTGCAGCCTACACCGGAGGTGGCGTAGTCAAGGTTCAGGGTAATATCGCCTCCACGCTGCAGCTGGTACTGATAGATGGCCTTGGTCAGGTTATCGGTAGTGCAGTCGTATGCGTTGAAGTTGAAGTACTGATCCATTGAGAACTCCAGACCCTTGCCTGAGTTGTCGGTCAGACGAACCCAGCGGTTATCGGTCCTGAGACCGTAATCCTGCGGGATGAGGTAGGGCTCATACATATCATTTACGGTGGTGTTGTATATGCCCACGCGGTATCCGCTCTTGCGGTCAGGATATGAGGCCTGAGGTCCGCGGCCGTACCATTCAACCTTGCTCAGTGACTTGTCTAAACTCATGGTCACACCGATACGGGGCAGCCACTGCGGCATCTTGCCCATGGGGCTTACCTTATGACGTACGGTGACGGTTCCGTCAGAATTTACGACCCAGTGCCAGTCATTCTCAAAGCGGTTATCGGTAGCATTGGTGGAGAGTGAGTTCTCTTTTACGTCTATCACTACAGTTTCACCATTCTTGGTAGCCTTGACCGATACAGGTGCAAGAGTCCTCTTGTCTAATGAGGCTGCATAGTAATGGCTGGCCAGAACGGTATTGGCGCCTATGTTTCCGTAACCCTGGATAGAGGGCTGGCCGGCACCGCTGCCGTTCCATCCGTCAATCTCATTGGCTACGGGAGCACGCCATACATTCAGTGTAACGGGAGCCTTGAGCATCTCCTTGCCGTCAACGTTCATTGATTCAAGAGCGCCGCTCACGGCGTTGAAACGGTAGGTGAATCCCTGTCCGCTTACAACTATTCCGTTGCTGCCCTGTGTAAGAGTTACATTACCCTTAGGTGCGGGAGCGGCTGGGGCAGGCTTGTACCATGACTTGAGTTCAAACTGATCCCATGCAACCTCATGACCTGCCTTGGCCCAGACCTCATCCTTTTTAAGTGATGAACTTATCTCCAAGCGGTACTCCTTACCGGGCTCAATGCGGGCGGGCTTGTGGAACGGGATAGTTATCATTTTCTTGGTCAGCGGCTCCACATCCAGATTCAGTGTGCCGGATTCTATAACCTTGTCATCGGCCATGAGTGACCACTTGGTGTTATAGATTGAGGCATTGGTAAAGTGGTTGCGGTTCCATATCTCAACATGCCCCAGGGCAAGGTCAACCAGTGTGAATGAGAGCGGCTGGACGGTTTTCTTCATCTGCCACATCTCGGGCTGGGGTACGCGGTCTGGCCAGATTGAACCGTAGGTGCGGGCTCCCTGTCCGTATGTGTAGAATGTGCCCTGGTTCTGCTCCTCCTCAAAGTCAAGCCACAGGGCTGCCTTGGCGGGATCAAAGCTGCCGGGAAGCACTGCATCGGCAAATACGCCTACGTTGTCAATCATGGCGTCGCAGATGTAGGGGTTGGCATCCTGACCGCATGACTGCTCGTCACGTCCTATGCAGAGTGACAGGGGCAGATTGCGGATATTGCCCGATGCTGCCTGTGATGCAACCTGTGTTCCGTCAATGAATATCTTCATCTCACTGCCGTCATAGACAGCTGTCACGTTATGCCAACGGTTCTCCCAATCCTCCGGCAGAGGTGCCGACAGGGTCTGACGGCGGCCGTTATCGATGTAGAAGTCAAGACGCTCTGATCCCTGCTGCTTAAGACCGTACTGGTTGCTGCCCTTGCAGATCAGGTAACCGCCGCTGCGGTTGAACAGGCGCGGATAGATATCCAGGGTGAGGGTAAGCTTATTGCCGCTTATCTCCACGTTGTCGGCCCTATAGACCTGAACCCACTGCTCCTGCTTGTGCAGGTCAAGTGCCATTCCGGTTGGTCCTTTCTCAAGTGTGGCACGGCCCATGATATGGGCTGGAGTCTTGTAGGGCGACTGGTCCTTGAGCAGTCTTACAGGTTCTTCCAGGCCGGGGCTTACAAAATCCCACAGGGCACCGCCCATCAGCTTGGGATAGGAGTAGATAACGCGCCAATAGTCATCCAGACCGCCGCCGCCGTTTCCGGCCACAGAGAGATATTCATCCATAAATGAGGGACGCATATCGCGGGTGTCGCGGCCGTAGCGGCGCTCATGCTCCTCGGGAGATGGGTAACGCGGGCCTACAATATCCTCGGCCGGATGAACCGCGGCATTGCCGCCGTACATCCAGTAGCGGGTGGCGTCATATCTCTTTCCTTCTTCTACCACCTCACGGATGTCGTCGCCTTCACCACTCTCGTTACCGGCACTCCAGAACAGGACGCAGGCATGGTTGCGGTCACGCAGTACCATCTGACGTACACGCTCGCGGTACATCTCAATGAATTCCGGCATATTGCTCACATACTCGGTGGCATGAGCCTCATCGCCGGTCTCGTCGATAATGAACAGACCGTATTCATCGGCCAGGTCAAGATACTCGTTTACAGGAGGATAGTGCGATGTGCGCACACCGTTGAAATTGAACTGCTTGAGTATCTCCATGTCGCGGCGTATGGTGGCCTCGTCCATAGCGTGCCCCAAAATGGGGTGCTGCATGTGAGAGTTCTGGGCGTTTACCTTGAGCGGCTGGCCGTTCAGGTAGAACACGCCGTCGCGTATCTCGGTCTTCTTGAATCCCATGCGCTTTACGATATGATCCACAGCCTTTCCGTCGGGGCCGATGAGATCCATCGTGAGGTCATAGAGTTCAGGAGTCTCGGAGGTCCATTTCTTGGGCGCCTTGACCTTGGCGGAGAGGTTGATGGTGCTGGTGCCGTCCTTTACGTTGAAAGGACCGTTCTCCATACTTGCAACCTCACGGCCATCCTTTGAAACCGTGGCCCTAACCTTGTAGCCGCTGCCCTCAAGTCCGTATGAGCGTACGTCCATGGCCAGTTTGAGGTCCGAATCAATAAAATCGGGACCGAAATCGGTGGTGACATACCAGTCATATATTCTTACCTTGGGTGTAGAGTAGATGGTAACGTCGTCGAAAATACCGGCCAGACGCCAGTAGTCCTGACCCTCCAGATAGTATCCGTCGCAGAACTTGAGCACCATCACTGCCAAAGTATTCTTACCGCTCTTTATATAAGGTGTGATATCGTACTCGCTGGGCTCCTGTGCGCCTTCATTGTAACCCACCTGACGGCCGTTCACCCATACGAACGATCCGGATGCCACCTTCTCGAAGCGCAGGAATACCTGATTGCCTTTCCAGTCTGACGGAATGGTGAACTCCGTGCGGTATGCACCGGTTGGGTTGACATCCATCGGAACATTGGGTACACGAACGGCAAAGGGGTTGGACAGGTTCATGCGGTTCTGGGCCATACGTTTCTGCTGCTCGGATGCATCCGGGTCATCCAGGATCTTCTGGTAACGCTCCAGCATGGACAGGGGCTGACCGTTGGGGAAGGGGGCTGCCACATTGCGGAACATGGCCTGACCGTAACCCTGCATCTCCCAGTTGGACGGAACCTCTATGGTTCCCCATTTGCGGTCATTGAAAGAGCTCTTAAAGAAATTCTTGGGCACCTCAAGAGGGTTCTCATAAAGGTTGAACTTCCAGGTTCCGTTAAGTGAGATGTTACGCTCCGGAATGTGGAATGCACGTCCCGGCTCCTGATTTAGTCCGAATACTTCAAGGTTCTCAACATAGTAGGGCAGATTCTCCATGAACTCAGGATCCTGCTCCTTGGTACCACATGAGTTAAGGGTCAATGCTAAGCCCAAAGATGCAAAGCAAAAACTGGGAATGTATCTCATATCAATAATCAGTTATTTCAGGAATCTGATATCAAAAATGCGTGGAGCCTGCTTGCCCTCAACCGAGCGGAAAGTGACGCGTATCTTCTCCTTGCCCAGGTAGAATCCTACCGGCACATCATACTCCTTGCGTACTATCCCGGCCTCACCGTTTGCGGGGAACTCGGTCTCGGTAATGAACGGCATATCCTCGATAAGTATCTCGATGGCGCGGTTCTGGTTGTTCTCGGCACCCCAGTAGCCTATGCACAGGCTCAGGTTGGTGTTGCCTTCAGTATATAGGTCATAGCTGAACGAACCGTTACGGCGGATAGTGCGGTAGGGCTTGTTGTCCTGATTGCCGGTCATTGAGTTCTGGCTCTGTATCTTGTGGTCGGCCTCGGGCTGCTGCTCACCGGGTACTATGGCATCCACAGTGCGGCGGTCCAGCTCCAGCATCGCGGCCTCATCGGCCTTGATCTTATCAAGCATCTGCTTGTAATCATTCTGGCTGAGTGACAGGAAATAGATGGCGTAGCGGCTGTCATGCAGGCTGTAGAACGGCTCCAGCTCGACATTGGGGAACCGGCTGCTGTCAAACAGGCCTGATGCGGTGTAGTGCAGGGGCTTGCCGGGTACTGGCTTGAGTGCTGCCACCTTCTGGTCCAGTTGCGCGCGTGTTCCTATCATGATGGGAGTCTCGGTAACGGGTACCAGAGGTCCGTGTGCTATGTGGCTCCAGCGGCCGTCATCAGCTACAAGACCGCTCATGCCCTCAGTGCCTGTACGGGCTGCCAGAACAATGGGGCCGTGCTTGACTGCCAGATACTCCGGCTCGTTGTCAAGGGCCTCGATAGTGGTATTCATGGGCAGGCTTATCTCAACAACATCGCCGTTCTTCCACTTGCGCTCTATGGCTACGTATGATGACGGTTGTGCATCGGCGGCATACTCCTGACCGTTCACCTTTACACTGTAACCGCCGGCCACCCACTCCGGGCAACGAACCATAAGGCGGAACTTGCGGGCTTTCTTAAGGTTGACTGTCAGTTTTGATGACTCGGAGTAGGGGAACTGGGTCTCCTGGGTGATGGTGGCCTTGTTATCGGTCCAGTTCAGCTTTGATGCCACGAACAGGTTTACCCAGAGTGTCTGTGCACCGTCGTGGGTGTAGATGAATTCACCGTACTTGCCGTGGTTCTCCATACCGGTACCTACGCAGCACCACATACCCTGGTTAACTGCGGAGTAAACGCGGTAGTGAGCCGGGCGCATGGGGGTGAAATATACGTAACCTCCGTGCTCTGGGTGCTGGGTTGAGAGGATGTGGTTGTACATGGCCTTCTCATAGAAATCGGCATACTCGGCCTTGGGGTCTATTGCAAAGAGGAACTCGGTAAGCTTGAGCATGTTGTTTGTGTTACAGGACTCCGGTCCCTCACGGTTCTCAACGTAGCTCTTGTAGTCCGATGCTGCAGGGAAGTGCTCGCTGCGGCTGTTACCGCCTATAACCACCGAGCGGTGGTTGGCTACGCGGTCCCAGAAGAACTCGGCAGCTTTGCGGGCGCGTGCATCGTTGTCAAGTGCAGCCACGCGGGCGTAACCTACGGCCTTGGGTACCTGTGTGTTGGCATGCTTGTTGTCCAGGTTGTCGCGGCCATCGGCCATGTTCTCAAATATGTCCTTGTGGCGGAAACGCTTGGCGGCCTCTATGTACTTGCGGTCACCGGTAATCTGGAAAGCATCGGCAAAAATCTCGTTCATGCCGCCGAACTCGGTGCCGGTCATCTGCTCCATCTGGTTGTCATCCAGATCAGCAAATATGGTAAGACCCCAGTCACAGAACTTGATGAACATATCCTTGGCCTTCTCAATGCCGGCATACTGCCACGCGTCGCGCAGGCCCGCGTACATCTTATGTACATTGTACCAGGGCACCCATGCGCCGCGGAACAGCCCGAAGTCTCCCTTCTTAAGGTTACCCCACAGCTCCTTGCTATTGGGTACACCGCCTATGTAGCCGTCACCGTTGGCTATCTGGCAGCGCTCCAGCTCATCGATCATATAGACCAGGCGGTCATAGCACTCCTTGTTGCCGGTGGCGGCGTAGTGTATGGCCAGGGCCGATACGTAGTGTCCGCCCACATGTCCGTCCAGACCGGCCCAGTTGGGAAAATACTCCGCCTTCTTGGGCAGTCCGGCCTCATGGAGGAACGGAGCCAGCAGGCGGTCGGTGTCATACTCCAACAGGACCTTCACGTTAAGGTCCATGGCGTGCTTGAACGGTCCTTCAAGCAGCTCTACCTGATTCAGGTTGAAAGTGTTGTGGTACAGTTTGTCCTGGGCAATGGCAAAAGACACAGTCAGTGCCAAGGCAAAAAATAAGGTTAGTTTTCTCATATTTGGTTGAAATTTTTAGAATTATCAGTTCTTGTACGGGAACCGGCGCTTCAGCTCTTCGCTGAACCAGTATTTCCACCATTCCCGGTCGTGTCCGCCGTTGAACACCCATGAATTGACATCACCGCCCCGTTTTCTGATATCCTTCATAAGGTTAGGGAAATAGTCAAACTGGTTTATCTCTTCCTTGGCACCCCAGCAGACCCTGTATGTGGTAGGGACCTGAAGCATACCGTAATCGCTGATATTGGAGTAAACAGGTGAATAACACCAGTATTCATCAATCAGACCCTGTTCACGCAGACTCAATGTCAGACCGAAATCGGCACTGTTTGATGTGCCGAAGTATATGCGGTCCTTACTGTCCTTGGATACCGGAGCATGCTTTTCTATATAAGGTATGAATTCATTTATGAAATAACGGTAGTGATTGTCAAAAAGGGTGGCCAGCGTGTTGTCGTTTTTGGCCAGTGCTTCAACATACTCGGCGTTACGGTAAGCCAGATTATAGCCCGGAACCGTCATCTTATTCTCGTATGAACAGGCAATTATGACGGGTTTAATGGCTTTGATGTCAATAAGGGAATCCATCATCCTGCGGAATCCGCAGTCTTTGAATACCAGACCGTCACCCATATATATAACCGGAAGCTTATCATTTGAATTGATTCCTTTAGGCAGGTAAATGCCTCCGGAACGCACTGTTCCGTCGTTACATTTAATATCAAACTCATTGAATTCAGATTGTTCCGATACCTCCCGGCACGATCCGAAGAGATATAATGAGCAAAATGAAAGTATCAACAGATAAGATATTTTTTTCATAACCAAAACCCGTTATTATGTTATTTGTCGTTATACGCTACAAAGTTAGAAAATATTGTTATGATTAAACCATAGGGCACTTTTTTAATCAAAATGTAAATTTATTGTTAATTTGTTATTTTCACATTTAACCAACCGCACTGAACTTTATAGTAAAGGTGTATTTTTGTTTATGTGCATACAATCAAAACAAAATAATAAACAAATTCAAATGAAAAGAATTGCCACTCTGCTTGCATTTCTGGCCACATCAGCAACTGTGATGTTCGCTCAGAATCTTTCAGTTAAGGGTTCAGTCTATGATTTTGATTCAGCTGAGCCGATGTATCCTGCCAATGTGCAGATTTTCCAGATTTCAGGAACAGACTCCACTTACATCAATGGTGCCTCTACTGAAGAAGACGGTTCGTTCGTAGTAAACAACCTGAGTCCTGGCAACTATGTTGCACGTGCTTCATTCATGGGTTATGACAATGCGGACAAGAACTTTTCACTCAGATCAGGTTCTGGTGTAACCGACCTTGGTAAGATTACCATGAGGGGCGGTCAGATGCTTGAAGAGGTTGCCGTATCGGCAGTTGTGGCAAAGGTTCAGATGATTAATGACACTGTTATGTTCAACAGCGCCGCTTATAAGCTTCCCGAAGGTTCTTCAGTTGAAGACCTTATCCGCAAGCTCCCCGGCGTACAGATTGGCAGTGACGGTAACATCACCGTAAACGGAAAGTCTGTATCAAGGATCCTTGTAAACGGTAAGGAATTCTTCAATGATGACAAGACCGTTGCTCTGACACAGCTCACAGCCGATATGATTGAGAAGGTCAAGGCTTATGAGAAGCAGAGTGATCTGGCTCGTCAGACAGGTATCGATGACGGTGAAGAAGAGACAGTGCTCGACCTTCAGGTTAAGAAGGGTATGGCCAAGGGTTGGTTCGGTAACCTTTCTGTAGGCGGTGGTGCTCCTCTTGAGAAGGAGGGCTTTGATGTAGCAGCTCTGTATCAGGTTAACGCTTCACTTAACCGTTTTGATGAGGACAAGCAGTTTACCATCATGGGTTCAGCCAGCCAGTCTTCAGGCGGCATGAGCGGCATGGGTGGCATGCGCATGGGCGGTGGTGTCGGCATGGGCATGGGCGGCTTCGGTATGGGCGGTGGCTTCGGCGGCATGATGGGCGGCGGAGGCGGCGGTGTCAATACCAGCTACTCAGGTGGTGCAAACTTCGCTATGAACCTTGGTGAGGAGGTCTCTTCAGACAACTACAAGTGGGAAGTAGGTGGTAGCGTAAACTGGAGCCACAGTGACAACCAGTCAAGTTCCAAGACCAACAACTGGAATGCTTTTGCAAGCTCTGAGACATGGAGCAGAAGTGTAAGCGCAAACGGAAGCGGCAGCAACAGCCTTAGCGGTCAGCTTCGTATTGAGTGGAATAAGGACAACTATACAAGCCTTTTGTTCCAGCCTCAGTTCTCATACAGTGAGTCAGACAGCTGGAGTGAGTCTCAGTCGGCTCAGTTCAGAAGCAATCCCTGGAAGATAATGTCAGATCCTCTTGACACAACTTCTATCTATGACAGGAGCAATTATCCATATGCAGACTTTGACATTGATCCCAACAGCCTTGATCCTGTTGCAGATTTTGTTGACTCTCTGCAAGACTATTACAACAAGGCTATCTGGAACACCCAGAACAGTGCCAACAACAGCGTCAGCAAGAGTAAGTCAGCAAGCGGTAACCTTCAGTTTGTAAGACGTTTCGGAAACCGTGGACGTAACGTTTCAGTACGTGGTTCATATAACTTGAGCCATTCTGACAGTGAGCAGAAACAGCGTAATGACCAGACTTATTACAATGTCAATCCTATGACTCAGGCTATCAGCACAACAAATAACCTGATCAGAAGATTCAATGACAACCCGAGTGACCGCAACAGCTTCAATATCCAGGGTACTTATTCTGAGCCTATCGGAACAGGTACATATCTGCAGTTCAGCTACCAGTATTCATATAGTGAGCAGAACAGTGACCGTGCCACTTATAACGTTCCTGATGTGAATTTCGGTGTAGACGGTTTATGGGATTACGCCAAGAGTCTTGAAGACCGTGACTCAACTTTGAGTACCAACTCATACTATTACAACTACGACCAGACAATCCAGTTGCAGTTCCGCAAGAACGCTACTGACCAGTCATACAACTTCACTGTAGGTCTGTCAATACTGCCTCAGCACTCTAAGATGAACTACACCGGTATGGGTCTTACCGATACCCTTCTGGAGCGTACAGTATTTAACTGGACTCCTACCGTACAGTTCCGTTACAGAGTTACCCGTCAGGAGCAGATCAACATCCGTTATAACGGACGTTCAAGCCAGCCTTCAATGCAGCAGTTACTTCCTATACGTGATGACAGCAACCCGTTGAGAATATCCAGCGGTAACCCCGGTCTGAAGCCTACTTTCAACAACCAGTTGAGCTTGGGTTATCAGAAGTACAATCCTGTAACAATGGGTAGCTTCAACATTAACACAAGCATCAGTAACACCATGCGTCAGATCACTAACAAGTCTATCCTGCTTGAGAATGGTGGTAGCGAGAGCATGCCTGTCAATATGGATGGTTTCTGGGCTAACTGGAATGCGAATGCAAGCCTCATGTACAACTATACATTCCCCGATGACCGTTACTCGATTACATCAAATACTTCAGGTAACTTCAGCCATCAGGAAGGTTGGGCATCAGAGCTTAATCAGGAAGCCATACTTAGAACTTCCAAGACAACCGGTGCAAATGAGAACCTGTCAGCTGAATACCGTGATGACTATCTGACAATCTCTCTTGACGGTAGCCTGCGTTATCAGCACTCAACCAATGATATTGATCCCAGCCGTAATATGGATACATATGATTACAGCTATGGTACCAGTGTTATGGCATACATTCCTTGGAGAAACATGCGTCTGGGTTCTGACCTTAACATGAACAGCCGTCGTGGTTATGATGGTGACATGAACAGAGACGAGCTCATTTGGAATGCTTCGATGTCATTCTCATTCCTGAAGGGCAACAAGGCAAGCCTTTCACTTGCAGCATACGATATTCTGCATCAGCGCAGTACAGTTAGCCGTTCAATGAGCGCTACTTCACGTACTGATTCAGAGACTAAGAACATTACCAGCTACTTCATGGCAACTCTGACTTACCGTCTGTCACTCATGGGTGACCGTAACTCACGTCAGCAGCTTCGTGGCCGTGGCGGCATGGGTGGCTTCGGCGGCGGCATGGGCGGCTTTGGCGGCGGCATGGGCGGCTTCGGCGGCGGCATGGGCGGCGGCTTTGGCGGCGGCTTCGGTGGCGGCATGTTCTAAGCATCTGTACAATACCTTACATCAGGGGGCTCTTTCGGGTCCCCTGATTTTTTTTCTTTTGTGTGGTTGGGGAGAGTCTGCAATTTGCACAATTGGAAAAATGGATATGGAGTACTGGGGAGAATGCCCTCCCACTGGTCACGCGTGGGTGCGAGACTCCCCAGAACCCCATACCCCTTTTTCCTAATTGTGCAAAACAGGAACTATTCCATCCTGACTAAAAAAGAACAGCGCTCGATATTTTTCGAGCGCTGTTTTGAATTATCAATTATCAATTCACTTGGTGGGAGTGAGTTTGATTATGCCGATGGAGTTTTCGGGCATGGTTAGGGTGAACTGCTTCTTGATGGTTCCGTAGTTCTTGGCGTGAGGTACTACGGCTTCGGTGTAACTTACTCGGTTGCGGTTACCTCCGAATCCTCCGAACGGGCCGGGGCGGCCTCCCTGAAGCTGCTGTGCCTGCGGTTGTGCACCGGCAAAGCTGTTCAGGTCTCCCTGGTTCTTTATCTTGGTATCATGTGATGAAATGAACTCTACGGTTGCGGTATATTTCTTGCGCTTCTGGCCCTTACCCATGTTGACGGTGAGTTCCTTGTCCACAGCCTCGGAGTTTACGAACTTGATGTAAATCTCACCGGTGTTGGTGTCAACGGTCGGTGATGTGTAGACGGTGGCATCGGCCTCGGAGCCGTTCA
Source organism: Bacteroidaceae bacterium (assembly GCA_045534785.1). Lineage (GTDB taxonomy): Bacteria > Bacteroidota > Bacteroidia > Bacteroidales > Bacteroidaceae > Colenecus. The sequence goes on from JAZSKJ010000008.1 coordinate 221,100, forward strand.
TGACATCGGTCATCTGGAAGGCGCGGTTGCCGGCCTCGCTGAAGAGGGCCTGATAGTAGTAGTTGGTGGTGCGCCACATGCCGCGGTTATCGAACCAGATCAGGTTGGAGTTCCACTTGTTGTAGCCCTTCTTGCAGAGCAGGGGAGCATAGGCTGCCATTACAACCATATCAGAGTTGCGCTCCAGGCTGGTCCAGTAAGCGGCCTCGGCCATGGCTGATGCGTAGTCATTGTTGCTGTTGTTATTGGCAAACTCACCTACGAATACGCGGGTGGGGCGATTGCGGTCATAGGTCAGGCCGTCGGCACCGCGAACCTTATCGGCATTGTAGCGGTCACCGTTGGTGTAGAACCACTGGTTGTTACGGTAGTAGTGCTCATCGACCACGGTGTTCTGATACTTGGTGTCTATCTCATGCATGTTCTCGTTGAACTCGCGGCCGTCGGCGGCAGAACCTGCGGTTGATACGATTATGATGTCAGGGTACTTGGCCTGTACCTCTTTATATATGATGTCAAAACGCTCCCAGAACTCCGGTCCCTTGTTCTCGTTACCTATACCCAGGTACTTGAGGTTGAAAGGCTCCGGATGTCCCATATCGGCACGCATCTTACCCCACTTGGTATCGGTGCCTCCGTTGCAGAACTCTATGAAATCCAGGGCGTCGTTCACAAATATGTCGTGGAAACGCTTGCGGTCGGCCTCTGTTTCTAGCGGTGCAATGTACTGATGGCCAGCAAATTGGCAAGTTACGCCGTTGTTTAGCACGGGCAGCGGCGTGGCACCCAGTGACTCGGCCATAAGCAGATACTCATAGAAGCCTACGTATTGCGAAGTCCAGTACCCCCAGTGGTTACGGAAGCCTATTCGCTCTTCCTCCGGGCCGATGGAGTTCTTCCAGAAAGGCTGTCCGAAGTAGTTGGTACCCTCGCTGGCGCATCCGCCTGGGAACCTCATGAATGTGGGGTGAAGGTCAGAGAGAGCCTGCATCAGGTCCTTGCGGAAGGGGCCGTACTTGCCGTCCTGCCAGAGTTGCGAGGACTCCGGCAGCAGGGTTACGTAGTCAAGCCAGAATGTTCCGGGTTTATCGGCTATGATTGAGAGACGGCTTTCAACCGAGCGCTCGGCCTTGAGTTGGCCGGTATATTTCTGCCAGTCGTTACCCAAACGTGAAATTGTGATTGCGTTTGAGTTGGCATTTCCGTTCTCGTCTTCCAGCTGCACGGTAATGGTACCGGGATACGACTTACCGGCCAGATAGAGCGTAAGGTCATAACTTACGCCCTGTACGGCGGGTATGGATGCCTTTTGGGTGTTGTTTGAGTAGTATCCACGGCGGTCATTGGGGGCGGTGCCATAGCCGTTGGCGGCTATTCCGAATCCCTGACCGGCATCCTCAATGTCAAACTTTACGCTGTACTGGGCATAGCGCAGTTCATCATCATACTTGTCATTTGGATCAAAGTCGTAGTAACGCTTCAGATTCTTAACCAGAGGCTTGTCGGCAACGGCATGGGCCTCGCCAATTGCGCCGTCCTTCTTGATGACTGTCCAGCCGAAGAATACGGTATCGGAATATGAGAATTCCTTTGCTTTGTCACGGGCTGGTGCATCGGGCACGTTGTAAGCCTGGAAAGAGTGGTTCTGGATGAGCTGAGCGCATATACCGCCGTCAAGTGACTGGTTTATATCCTCAAAGAATATACCTGCCAGGGTGGGGCTTATCTCTATACCCAGACCCTTCTTCTTGAGGTTGAGGGTAACCTCACGCTCCTGGACTGGCTTGAATCCCTGCAGCTGGAGCATCTTCTCGGCCATGCGGTAGCCCATAAGACGCATGCCTTCGGTGCTGAAGTGGAACTGGTCGCCGGTGCTTTCGCAGCCCAGTGATGAAATTACGTATCCGTTCTTCATTACCTTGGGCAGGTTGGCCAGGACAACCTCATTGAATGCGGCGCATACGCCTCCCTGCTCGGCCTGCTTGAGCTCGCCTGCCAGGATGGGTATCTCGTCGGGGTTGAGACCCAGGTCTGCGCAGAGGTCATCATGTATCTTCTTGAGTCGGCCGCACCACTGGTCATCATCGGGGTTGGATTCGCCCTGATGTACCAGCATTCCCTTGATTACGCCCGATTTCTGGGCAATGCGTGCCATATCCACTATGCGCTGGTAGGGGCTCATGTCATACTCTTTGGCCATGTTGACCAGCCAGCTGCGGCTGGGGTCGGCAGCCTCCATTGCCAGATACTCCTCACAGGCATCCTTGTCCCAGAGTTCCAGCTTGGCGCCGGCTACTGATACGTTGATTACGCCTACGCGATACTGACTGGGCAGCTCCTCTATCATCTTGCGCCCGAAGAAATCCACCGGGCCCAGGTTGTTGCTCTGGCGGCAGATAGGGGGTGTGGCGGTGTACCATTCACCCATCTTGCGATTGAACCGTGGCATATCCACGGCCGATACGAACTGGAAACGGGGGTCGTTCCAGTCACGGTCCTGCTCAGCGGGTGTGGCGCCGGCCTCCATGTTGGACTGGCCAAAGCAGAGATAGATAAAGAAATTGGGGTCAGGCTGCTGGGCCTTGAGCGGCAATGCCACAAGCACTGCAGCAATGAGAGTCAGTAATTTGTACTTCATTGATTATGTGTATAAAATTAATTATCAATCGTTTATGGTAAAATCCTCTTTCCGGGCGTTTTCCTTACCGGCATTTTCCTTCTCCTCCTGTTCCATTGCCAGCTGACGGGAGTTATTATCATGGAAAAGGAACGATGATGCCAGCACCAGTATGGTGATGAATGTTACCAGTGCAGATACCCAAATAAGTCCTACGCCAACAGCAATACCTATTATACTTGTAGCGAAAATACTGGCGGCCGTGGTGAGTCCGGATACATCGTACTTGTTCTTTATGATAAGGCCGGCGCCTATGAAACCTATGCCGGTCACTACCTGAGCCGCTATACGTCCGGGGTCACCGTTTATAAGGTTCAGATTGGTTTGACAGATCCATATAGAAGCGAGGGTGGCCAGTGTTGACGCCATGCAGATGAGCATGAATGTCCTTACTCCGGCAGGGTGTTTGTGAATATAACGTTCTATTCCTATGCAGCATCCCAGAAGGGCACTGATAAGTATTCTTGTTATGGCAATAGTTTCGGTTAGCATAATAATAGGTCTTATTCTATTGATTCTATTGCAAAAATAATCCAATAATCTTATCTTTACAAGCAATTACTAATCGCTATATGAAAAAGATATTTATAGTTTTGTCGGTTATATTGCTGACAACTTGCCTTAAGGCCGAGATTATTAAAAGGGACCAAGTCAATGCCGATAACCTTAAGAAGATGGCTGGTTCTGTGTATGCGTATGAGGCTCCTACGGAACCGCTCACAGCTGCTCCCAAAGGTTTTAAACCGGTTTATCTGACACATTTCGGGCGTCACGGTTCACGTTTTCTGGATAACGCATCCAACTACGATCGTCCGTATAACATACTAAAGGAGGCCGATGACGCCGGGGCGCTGACCACTTTCGGAAAGGATGTGCTGCGCCGCCTTGAGATTATCCGTGCCGAGGCCGACCAACGTGCCGGTGACCTTACCCGGAAAGGTATGCAGCAGCACCGTGACATTGCCCGCCGTATGGTTGAGAACTATCCGGAGCTGTTTACCAATGACAAGACCATTATGGCCCGTTCCACTACGTCGCACCGCGTGCTGGTGAGTGAGTATTCGGCCCTGATGCAGATACTGCGCATGCGTCCCAAGATTAAGTTCGACTATGACTCTAGCAACCACGATGAGCCCTGGATGTACACCGAGGACCGTGGCGTATCGGCCCATAAGCGTAAGGCCAGTGCCGCTGTATCGGAGTTCAACCAGCGCCATACACATCCGGAGCGCCTTATGAAGGCCCTGTTCAAGGATCCGGAGTACATAAAGACTGCCGGCGGACGCGACCAGAGCGGCAGCCTCTATACATCGCTCTATGATGTGGCATCATACGTACAGGGATCGGATCCGGGCGTTGACCTGAATGACGTGTTTACATACGATGAGTGGTATGACCTGTTCCTTATGAACAACATGCGCTGGTACTCACAAGGAGGTTTCACGCCGCTGACAGACAATGTGGTGCCTTACGGCCATTGCGTGACTCTGCAGAATTTCCTGGATTTTGCCGATGAGGCTCTTGCAGGGAATGGTGTGAGCGTAATGCTGCGTTACGGCCATGAGGTTACCCTGATGTCATACTTCTCACTCTTGTCCCTGAACGGTTCAGAATACAGCACTGATGATCTGGAGAGCGTGGCTGACCATTGGGCTGCCTATAATCTGGCTTATATGGGCGGTAACGTGCAGTGGGTGTTCTTTCGTAACAAGAAGGGCGAGGTGATTGTCAAGTTCCTGCTGAACGAGCAGGAGGCTACTCTGCCTGAAGCAGTTCCGTTCTACAAGGATGCCAAGGGTAGGGAGCAGCGCCCCTACTACCGCTGGGAGGATGTGCGCAAGTTCTATCAGGACAAGATTGACTACTGGGAGGATTATAAAGCTCATGATGATACACCTGTTGAGGAGCCCTCATCATCAAGAAGCCGCAGTTTCCGCCAGGAGATAAACACAGCTACAAACTAAAAATGATACAATTGGGGCCTGTCCCCAATTGTACTTTTTTGGGGTACTAACCAAATTAACCAACATAAACCAGTTATGAGAATCTTTAATGTTTTGGCTGTGGGGGCAGTAGCGCTGTCGCTTACGGCATGTGGAGGCGGAAACTCCAAGTACGAGTATCCGTTCCAGAATCCTAACCTCAAAATTGAGAAGAGAGTTGAAAACCTGCTCTCGCTGTTGAGTCCCGAGGAGAAGGTGGGTCTTATGATGAACGGCTCCATCTCCATTGACAGTCTGGGCATACCCGCCTACAACTGGTGGTCGGAGGCATGTCACGGTATATGCATGAACGGCGCAACCGTATTCCCGCAGGCTATTGCATTGGCTGCCACTTTCGATGATGCTCAGCAGTACGAGGTCTATACCGTTGTGTCGGATGAGGCACGCGCACATTGGAATACATCGGACCACAACCAGTTCGGCAAGACCCGCGCTACCGGTGGTGCATGGCATCAGGGACTCTCTTTCTGGTGCCCCAACATCAACATTTTCCGTGACCCACGCTGGGGACGCGGCCAGGAGACCAGCGGTGAAGATCCGTATCTGACAGGTAAGATGGGTACCGCTCTTGTAAAAGGTATGCAGGGTGATAATCCCAAGTATTACAAGACTCACGCCTGCGCCAAGCACTATGCCGTTCACAGCGGTCTGGAGGCTAACCGTCACCGCTTTAATGTGAGCGTAAGCCAGCGTGACCTCTGGGAGACCTACCTGCCTGCATTCAAGACTCTGGTGACCGAGGCTAATGTTCAGGAGGTGATGTGCGCATACAATGCATATGAGGGTGAGCCCTGCTGCGGTAGCGACCGTCTGCTGACCGATATTCTGCGTAACAAGTGGGGATTCAAGGCTCTGGTGGTATCGGACTGCGGTGCCATTAACAACTTCTACAACCGCGGCCAGCATGAGACTCATGCCAATGCCGTTGAGGCCAGTGTGGATGCTGTGCTGTCAGGAACAGACATTGAGTGCGGAACCAGCTACAACGCTTTGGTTCAGGCTATGAAGGAAGGAAAAATAAGCGAGGCTGATCTGGATGTTTCACTGCGCCGCATTCTGCGCTCGCGCTTTGAGTTGGGCATGCATGATCCCGTTGAGATGGATCCCTGGAAGGATCTGGGTGCCGATGACATCAGTAGTCCCGCACATGCTGCTCTGGCACATAAGGCTGCTGATGAGGCTATGGTTCTGCTTAAAAATCAAGGTAACATACTGCCTCTTAAGAAAGAGGGCCTGACAATAGCCATAGTAGGTCCTAATGCCGATAACGTATCGATGCAGTACGGTAACTACAACGGTACTCCCACACGTGAGAATCAGATTTCAATCCTTCAGGCCATCAAAGCCAAGGCTCCAAATGCCAACATTATCTACGACCGCGGTTGCGAGTTGGCCGATGAGTATCTGACCGTAAGCCATTTGGCTGACCTGAATAACGGCCGTGGACTTTATGTTGAATTCTGGAACAATACCACCATGAGCGGCAAGCCAGTAAACGCCGGTTTCTACAATGAGATCAACATGCGCACCATGGGTGACTACCGTTTTGCCGAGGGTGTTGAGTTTACCAACTTCTCTGCCCGCATGACTGGTACCTACAAGGCTGACTTTACCGGCGACATGAGCTATAACCTGCGTGGCAATGACACCTGGAAGCTGACTGTGAACGGTAAGGTGATAGCTGAGCAGAAAGAGCCGGCACAAGGTCGCGGCGGCCGCGGAGGTCAGGGTCAGACTCCTTCATTCAAGGTCGTTAAAGGCCAGACCTACAATATCCAGCTTGACTTTACTAAGGGTGAGAGCGGATCGGCCTATCTGACATTCGACCTTAGCCAGCGCAAACTTGCCGAGTTCAGTTCTGTGGCTCAGAAGGTTAAGGATGCTGATGTAATCATCATGGTATCGGGTATATCGGCCCGTCTTGAGGGTGAGGAAATGCGTGTCAACTATGATGGATTTTCCGGTGGTGACCGCACCAAGATTGAGCTGCCCAAGGTTCAGTTGAACCTGTTGGAGGCTATGTACAAGACCGGCAAGCCAGTCATACTGGTCAACTGCTCAGGATCGGCCATCGGATTCGGTGCTGTCGAGAACCAGTATCAGGCATTGCTGCAGGCATGGTACGGCGGTCAGGCCGGTGGTCTGGCTGTAGCCGATGTACTGTTCGGCGATTACAACCCCGCAGGCCGTCTGCCTGTTACTTTCTATAAGAGCACAGACCAGTTGCCCGCAAATGTAGAGGATTACAATATGGATGACGGCTTTACCTACCGTTACTTCAAGGGTGAGCCTCTGTACGCTTTCGGTTACGGCTTGAGCTACACCACCTTCTCATACGGCGATGCAACCCTGTCCAAGCAGAGCATCAAGGCCGGCGGTACTGTGGATATCACCGTTCCTGTTACCAACACCGGTAAGCGTGACGGCGATGAGGTCGTTCAGATATACATCAAGTCACTTGACAACCCGCAGGCACCCATCAAGTCACTCAAGGGATTCAAGCGCGTCAACATCGGCGCAGGACAGACCGCCCAGGTCAAGATTACCCTGGAACCCAAGGCATTCGAGTACTATGATGAGAAGATTGATGAGCTGGCAGCAATGCCCGGCCGCTACAAGATACTGTACGGCCCGTCATCGTTGGATAAGGATCTGAAATCTCTCGATTTTGTAGTTAAGTAATCGATTGTAACCAAATAAGAAGAAAGCCGGTTCATTTGAATCGGCCTTCTTCTTATTTGGTATCTATCTGTAATCTCAATTCACGGAACGGTCGTGTGGGGTCATTGGTGGTCAGGTTTATGGATCCCAGGGTAGAAGTGTGAGGCTCACGGGAGTTGGTAATTGCCACAGTGACTTTAAGCTCCTTTCCGGGCTTGATTACCTGGCCGCTCTCTATGCTGATGGCTGTACCCTCCATAGGCTCAACATTGCGGAAAATCAGGTCTGTATTACCGGTATTGCCTATAACGATAGTCTTCTTGTAAATCTTTCCGGGAGCTTTCTCGCCGAACTCTACATACGCGGGCTCAATCCTCATGACGGGCTTTTTGCTATCATCAGCATTGAAACTTTCCACCCTGAGAGCATTCACTGCAATTGGCTCCCGGCTTCTGATACCGTCGGCTACCAACCAGATGGTGTCACGTGCCATACCAAAGTATTTCTTGCCTTTGGGTATGTCATATGTGATGTGTATGCTCAAGACCTCCTGAGGGGCTATGCTTTCGGGGCAATCCACACTCATACCGTAACGGTTCCCCGTGGTTACTGCCGACAGTTTTACAGCTTTGTCACCCACATTTGCAATGCGGACCACTTTGGTTACTATGTCTCCTTGGGTGATGTAGCCAAAAGTGCAGCGCTTGGCGTTTGTCTTGACTGTTCCGGCCAAAAGGTGCGGATACAGTTGCTCAAGCCCCATTGGGATGGGAGTGACATCGGCAAAAATAGAGAGTGATGCGTAGTTGTGCCTGTCTTTTGTGAGAATCTCTACCTCCCGAAACACACGGCCATCGGTACGGGCAGGGTCAAATACTACGGTAAGCTGACCTTCCTCGCCGCCATGGATGGGCTCGGTGGAGTAATTTACGGTAGTGCAGCCGCAACTGGTTGCCACATTGTCTATCTGAATGGGGTTGTTTGATATGTTTACAAAACGGAATGTATGCGATACGGGTCCGTCGGCCTCATTGATCGGACCGAAATCCCATTCATAGCTGTCAAACACCATTGCCGATGTAGGTTCGTCCTGTGCTTGCAGACAAACACATGTCAATAAAAAGAATAAGGTTAGCGTAGCTTTAGTTTTCATGTCAGTAATATGCTTTTTCGTGTTTTATGTCGGTGACCGGTCCGTGACCGGGATAAATGACCGTTTCGTCAGGCATTGTGAGAAGTTTGGTGCGGATACCGTTCATCAGTGCCTCATGGTTGCCGTCGGGGAAATCGGTCCTGCCGTAACTTCCCTGAAAAATAACATCGCCGGTAAAAACGCATTTTTGCTCTTTGTTCCAGAATACAAGACTACCCGGCGAATGTCCCGGAATATGAAGGACGTGAAGGGTGGTGTTCCCGAACGTAACGGTATCACCTTCATGGAGTACGTTCTCCGGTTCAATAGGGTTTACATGACCCTCAAAGTTGATACCAAAGACAGAGAGTCTTGCACCGATGGTATTTATCCAGGGCATATCCAGGTCATTGGCATGAGCCTTGACTCCGTAAGTCTGCTCAACGAACTGATTGCCGAACACGTGGTCAAAATGAAGATGAGTGTTGAGCAGGTACTTGACAGTCAGTTTATTTTCGCTTATGAATGAGGCCAGTTGATCCGTCTCTCCCGGATAGTAGCATCCGGGATCAATAACGGCAGCCTGGTTCGTCTCATCCCACACAATATACGTGTTGACCGGCAGGAAATTGAACTCAAAACACTTGATGTTCATCATATCTGGACGTATACAACTTTCTTGTCCTTGAAGAACTCTTCCCGGAAATATCTGCTTATCTCCGTGATTTCGGTCACCTTACGGAATTTTAAAGTCTCAGCATTCAGGTCTCCGCCCTTGAGGCAGATCACTCCGTTGGGATAGGCATTGCGTTGTGTCTTGCGGTTAAGCATATGGCCTGTTACGGAGCAGAGGTCGGGCAGGGGCATTACTCCGCGAGACAATATGAATTCATACTTGTCCTTATCATCCTCAGCACGCTCATGACGGCACTCCACATTCTTAAGGCCTATCTGCATGGCCACATCCTGTGCCACACGTACTTTCTTGCCGATGCTGTCTATCAGCGTAAAACCGCAATCGGGAAAGAGTATTGCCAAAGGTATGCCGGGAAAACCTCCTCCGGTGCCTACATCGGCAATCATGGTACCGGGAGCAAAACGTATCACTTTGGCTATAGAGAGTGAGTGGAGCACATGATGCTCATACAGATTGTCTATATCCTTACGCGAAATTACGTTTATCTTGCTGTTCCAGTCTGTATATAACGGACCGATAGCCTCCAGCTGTTCATACTGAAGGCTGCTCATGTCGGGGAAATATTTCCTTATCAGGTCCATTTATTTAAGGTAGTAGGTAACCGTGGTGACTACTCTTACGTTCTTGATCCACGGGGTGTTGCTGTCGCGGTCATAGATGGAGAACTGACCCTGCGAAGCGGTCTGTATCTTACCCAGCTTGGAGCCGGAATCATCGGCAAATTTCTGGGCAACTTCACGGGCATTACGGGTGGCAACCTCGACCATCTGTGGCTTGAGCTCGTTCAGGCCGTTAAAGTCATACTGTATCTGATGCTCATAATCATTTCCGCCGATGGCAATTCCTTTCTTCAGGAGCTCGCCCTGCTTGAGTATGAGCTGACGGACCAGGTCCACGTTATCGGAACTTACGGTAACCACCTGTTGCATCTGATATCGGTTGGCAATATACTCGTTTGAGTAACGGTTTGCTGTACGGTCATAAACGGTTGGTGCAGTGGTGCTTATCTCGCTGTCCTTAATGCCGCCGTCCTTGAGGAACTTAACGATCTCATTGCTCTTTTTCTCCATTGTAGAGTAGAGCTTGATAAGGTCATTGTCCACGTCCTGGATGACCAGAGGCCAGATCACATGGTCTGCCAAAACCTCCTGTGTGGCAAGACCTTTCACATTGACTACTCGTTTTGTGCCGGTAAACTTGCCGACAGCAAGGATTATGCAGACACCCAGTGCCAGCAATCCCCAGAAATTTGTTGAATTCTTCATATTAGAGTTATTTTGAACTACCGATCTTTTTACGAAATGTAAAGTTGGCACTTTTTTATAAAAAAAGGAACTTGTAAATGCTATTTTTAATTAAGTTTGCATTATTGCATTGCTAACCTAAATTACAGCCAATATGAAAAAGTTATTTAAATGGACAGTTGCCGGCATGGCTATGATACTGGCATTCATTGATGTACCTGCTCAGACAAGGCACACATTCTGTAATCCGCTAGACGTGGTGGTGGGTAACGAACCGGCTATCCGTGGGGGTGAACCGGTGGTTATAATCTTTGAGGACAATTATTTCCTCTTTGTATCCCACAGACGCGGATACTGGTATTCTCCCGATTTCCAGAACTGGACTTATGTTGATGCTCCCGGATATCCTGCCGGTGTGGTATCGGTGGTAGAGATGGACGGAAAGCTGATAGGCTGTTCCATGAACAACCGCAACGTCTATCGTGCCATTGACCCGTACAAGGGAGAGTGGGAGAAGATAGGTGAACTGTCAAGCGACCGCTACGGTGACGCCAATATGTTTGTGGATGATGACGGCCGCCTGTATATGTACTTCGGCTGGTCACAGATAATGCCGTTCCAGGTAGTTGAACTGGACAAGACCACATTCAAGGAGAAGGGTGAGCCCAAGCCCCTGTTCTGGAGCGATATCAAGAACCACGGATTTGAGGTCCGCAAGCCCGAGGATGTCATCTATTCCATATTTAACGGGCGCCGCGATTACGGCCCCGAGGAACTGCCTTGGATTGAGGGTCCCTACATGATCAAGCATAACGGCAAGTACTATTTGCAGTATGCAGCCATCGGCCTTGAGTTCATCTCTTATTCACATGGCGTTTATGTATCTGACAGTCCGATGGGCCCGTTCACTTACAGTGAGCACAACCCGCTTACCTTCAAGACTAGCGGATTCCAGGTGGGAGCCGGACACGGCAGCACCTTCAAGGACAAGAAAGGCAATTTCTGGACCATCTGCATGATACCCGCACAGTACGGTGAGGGTGGCCGCGGATCTGAGCTTGCTATTTATCCAACCGCAGTTGATAAGCAGGGTGTGATGTACTCCAATACAGCTCTTGGTGACTATCCGCAGTTCTATCCGGCTGAACGCAAGGTGGGTGGAGTTGATAATTATGTTGACTGGAAACTGTTATCAGTAAACAAGAAAGCTATTGTGTCATCAACCTTTGAAAACTACGCTCCAAGTCAGGCTCTGGATGAGGACTTCAAGACCTGCTGGGCTGCAGCCACAGGCGATGCAGGTGAATTCTTTACCGTTGACCTGGGTGACAAGGCTAACATCAACGCCATACAACTCAACTGGGACCATATAGGCGCACAGCGTGCCGGAGGCCGTGGCGGATTTGGCGGAGGTATGATGGGCGGAGCCAGACCTCAGCAGGCTCAGGCAGAGCGTCTCTATCAGTGCTATGAGGTGTTTGTTTCGGACGATAACTCCAATTGGACCAAGGTCATAAGCAAGCCCCAGAACAAGATGGAACTCAAGCATGACTACAATGAGCTGGAAAAACCTGTACAGGCCCGCTATGTCAAGGTTGTAAATGTTGCTACATATGATAATGCCAAGTTCTCCATAAAGGACCTGCGCATATTCGGTACCACTCCCAAGATGAAGACCCAGAAGGTAACCAAGTTCATGGCCGTACGCAATCCTGAGGATCGTCGTGAAGCCAACGTGATATGGGAACCTGTGGCAGGTGCCGACGGTTACATAGTACGTTACGGTATTGAGAAGAAAAAACTCTATAACAGCTACATTGTCTACGGCAAGAATGACCTCTACATGCACAGCATGAATACCAAGCCCGAGTATTACTTTGAGGTTGAGGCATTCACCAGCGGTCTGCCCGTATACAGCGAGAACCCGCGTGAGACAATAGGTCTGGGTGCCGAGTTGCAGATTGCACAGCGCGGCGGCGGTGGTAATGCAGGCTATGCCCAGGGTGCAGGCACCAGGTACATCATGCTCAAGGAGAATGTCAATGAGTACTGGTTTGATGATATCACCGCAGGAACATGGACATTGAGCCACTCCTACGGTCCAGTGCTATGGTCAGGTCAGCTCACCGAAGCACAGGTTATATCAAACGAGGCAAATCCCAAACCTACCGTAACCTCAAAGCTTACACTGCTGGGTGAGGGTGCCAAGACCACCGGTACCCTGGAGATGCAGGTTATCCCCGGCAAGGAGAAGGCACGCATTAAGATTGTGGTTGTAAAATGATGATAATGAAAAAGTTATTGTATCTTGTAGCTGTTGCTGTTATTCCTTTTGGAGCAACAGCACAGAAATGGGAGGGTCTGGCCGATACGCCCCAGATGGGATGGAACAGCTGGAACAAGTTCGGACAGAACATCAGTGAGAAACTTATCCGTGAGCAGGCTGACGCAATGGTGGCCGAAGGCCTTGTGGAGGCTGGTTACATCTATCTTAATATGGATGACTGCTGGCACGGCGAGCGTGATGCCGACGGATTCGTTCAGCCGGACCCCAAGACATTCCCTTCAGGAATTGAGGCATTGGCCGATTACGTACACTCCAAAGGAATGAAACTTGGTATTTACTCCGATGCGGGCCGCAAGACCTGCGCCGGACGTACAGGCAGCTTTGGTCATGAGTATCAGGATGCTCTGCAGTATGCACGCTGGGGCATTGACTACCTCAAGTATGACTGGTGCTCAAGCGAGAATATCAACCCGCGCGGTGCATACGCCCTGATGCGTGACGCCCTGCGTGCTGCAGGCCGTCCAATATTCTTCAGTATGTGCGAGTGGGGTAGCAACAAGCCCTGGGAATGGGCCGAGAACATAGGCCATTCCTGGCGTACCACAGGAGATATCACCGCCCGTTTTGCAGGCAACCCGCGTCAGCGCGGCTGGGGACAGACCGTACTGAGCATCATTGACCAGAACGCTCCGCTGCGCAAGTATGCAGGTCCGGGACACTGGAATGACCCCGATATGCTTGAGGTTGGCAACGGCATGAGCGTGAACGAGGATCGCGCCCACTTCAGTATGTGGTGCATGATGGCAGCTCCGCTTATTCTGGGTAATGACCTATCCAATATGACCGATGACACCCGTGCCATAATCCTTAACAAAAAGGTGATAGCAATTGACCAGGACAAGCTGGGTGTTCAGGGACTGCGTTACAAGACCGATGGTGATATAGAGTATTGGTTCAAGCCTCTGGAGGGCGGCGACTGGGCTGTCTGCCTGCTCAACCGCGGTACCGAGTCGGTGGAGTGCAACATCAACTGGCAGGATTACAACCTGACCGATGATGAGGTTAGCCATCTTTCAACATCGTTCGATGCCATTACCTATAATATAGAGAACCTGTGGGAACAGAATGCTAAAAAAGCTAAGGTCGGCAATACCAAGAAGGCTCTTAAGGTTACGGTTCCCGGTCATGATGTGGCAATGTATCGTCTCACCCCAAATAAAAAATGACACATTGAAACTTTTTTATCTGATTTGATTGCAATTTGAAATATTCTGCGTATTTTTGCGACGATTTGAAATAATAATGGAGGGAAAGGTTACATATAACTGTCTGTCTAACCAGATGAATGACAAGCAGAATCTGAATAATAATCAGATTCCTGTTTCCCCGTGTTGTTTCACCAGTCGGATAATATGACGGAGATTTTGGAAATACTTATTGGATAATTTGAGTGAAGGCTGGTTCAGTTAGAATCAGCCTTCACCCTTTATTGAAGGTTATTTATGTGCGGAATTGTAGGTTATATCGGTAAACGACAGGCATGCCCGATACTACTCAAGGGGCTTTCTCGCCTGGAGTATCGCGGTTATGACAGCGCAGGTGTGGCGCTTATCAATGACAACGGCAATCTGGTCATTTACAAGACCAAGGGTAAGGTGGCAGACCTGGAACGGGCCATCGAGGGTAAGGATATCAGTGGCAGCGTTGGCATAGCCCATACACGCTGGGCCACTCATGGAGAGCCCAATGACATCAACGCCCATCCGCATTTCTCGGAATCCGGGAATCTGGCGCTAATCCATAACGGTATCATAGAGAACTACCGCTCACTTAAGACCGAGCTCCAGAACCAGGGCTATCACTTTAAGAGTGAGACCGATACGGAGGTGATAATCCAGCTTATCCAATACATCATGGACAGTCACTCAATAACCCTTGAGGAGGCTGTACCGCTGGCTCTTAACAGTGTGATAGGCGCATATGCCATTGTGATTGTGGATAAGACACAGCCCGACCGTATGATTGCCGCCAGAAAGGGAAGCCCTCTTATAATAGGTGTGGGCGACGACGAGTTCCTGATAGGGTCCGATGCCACCCCGATCATTGAATACACGGACCGCGTAGTCTACCTGGGCGAGGAGCAGATTGCCTTTATTGAACGCGGCAAGGAACTTAAGATCACGGATTTACGGAGTGTGGAGCAGACAACTGTCATTAAAAAACTGGAACTTAACCTGAGTCAGATAGAGAAGGGCGGTTTTGCCCACTTCATGCTCAAGGAGATTCATGAGCAGCCAGATACCGCACGGACGGTAATGAACGGCCGTCTGCATCCGGAGTTGGGAATAGTAAAACTTTCGGGTGTGATTGACCATAAGGACCGCCTGCTAAAGGCCCGTCGCATCATAATATGCGCCTGCGGAACTTCCTGGCACGCAGCGCTCATAGGCAAATACATGATTGAGGAACTTACCCGTATACCGGTTGAGGTGGAGTATTCATCGGAGTTCCGTTACCGCAATCCGGTTATCTATCCGGATGATGTGGTGATTGCCATATCACAATCCGGTGAGACTGCCGATACTCTGGCTGCCATGCAGCTGGCCAAGGCATCGGGCGCGTTCCTGTTCGGAATATGTAATGTGGTGGGCTCATCGATTGCGCGTGCGGCCGATACGGGCTGTTACACCCATGCCGGCCCCGAGATTGGAGTGGCATCGACCAAGGCGTTTACGGCACAGGTGGAAACACTTCTGCTGCTTGCGCTCAACATCGCACAGGAGAAAGGAACCGTATCGGACGATCTCCGTAAACGAATAATTGACGAACTTCCGCGCATTCCCGCCAAGATTGAGAAGATACTAAAGCATGACAAACAGATATCCGAACTGGCCAAGACATTTACATACGCACACAACTTTATCTATCTGGGTCGCGGTTACAACTATCCCATAGCCTTGGAGGGAGCACTCAAGCTCAAGGAGATATCGTACATCCATGCCGAGGGTTATCCGGCAGCCGAGATGAAACACGGTCCGATTGCCCTGATAGATGAAGAGATGCCTGTGGTGGTTATCGCTCCCAAACGCGGTCATTATGACAAGATCCTGAGCAACATACAGGAGGTCAAGGCACGTAAGGGCAGGGTGATAAGCATAGTGACCGAGGGCGATAAGGACGTTAAGGGCATATCGGACTACTCGTTTGAGATTCCGGATACCGAGGAGTGTCTGGTGCCGCTGCTGAGTGTCATTCCGCTGCAGCTGCTGGCATACCATATTGCCATAGCCAAGGGGCGTGACGTGGACCAGCCGCGTAACCTGGCCAAATCAGTTACCGTTGAATAATTCCACTGATATGGAAGAGTTGCATCACGAATGCGGTGTGTTTGGCATTTACGGTGTGGAGAATGCCGCACAGTATGCCTATTATGCACTTCACAGCCTGCAGCACCGCGGTCAGCAGGGGTGCGGAATAGTATCGGCCGATGCCGACGGGCAGTTCCATCTGCACAAGGGTGCCGGTCTGGTAATAGAGATTTTCGGTGAAAAACACCTTGATGAACTGACAGGCAACATAGCCATAGGTCATGTGCGTTATCCCACTACCAATGTGGGCGGTCTGGAGAACATTCAGCCGTTCACGTTCCATCATTATACGGGAAATTTTGCCATTGCCCATAACGGAAATATAATCAACTCCCGTGAGTTGCGCATGTATCTGGAGCGTCGAGGCAGTCTGCTGCAGACCACATCGGACAGTGAACTGTTTGCGCACCTTATCAAGAAGGATCCCACCGAGGAGGACCGCATAATAAACCTTATCAATGCCCTGAACATGATTGAGGGCGCATTCTCACTGGTCATAATGACTCCAAACCGCATCTATGCCTGCCGCGACAAGTACGGATTTCATCCGCTTTCGATAGCAAAGCTGAGCGAAGGGTATGTCGTTGCCAGCGAAACCTGTGCATTCGACGCCATAGGTGCAGAGTTCATACGTGATGTCAATCCTGGTGAGATTATTACTATAGACCATCACGGAATCCGTTCCAATGACTATTCAAAACTCCGCAGCCACCGTATGTGCGTGATGGAGTATATCTATTTTGCGCGTCCGGACAGCGATATTGAGGGCTGTAACGTGCACTCGTTCCGAAAGTTGTCGGGCCGTCTGCTCTATGAGGAGCATCCTGTTGAAGCCGATATAGTGGTGGGTGTGCCGGACTCCAGCTTGAGCGCCGCCATGGGTTATGCCGAGGCAAGCGGCATACCGTATGAGATGGGTCTGCTCAAGAACAAGTATGTGGGGCGCACGTTCATCCAGCCAACGCAGGAGATGCGTGATAAGGGCGTCCGTATGAAACTGTCGCCTGTTCGCAGCATAGTGAACGGCAAACGTGTGATTCTTATTGACGATTCCATTGTGCGCGGTACCACGTCACGCCGTATCGTGGGCTTGCTGCGTGAAGCGGGGGCTACCGAGGTCCATGTCTGCATTGCCAGTCCAAAATACGCATATCCCTGTTATTACGGGGTTGATACGGGTACATCCGAGGAACTTATCGGCTCCAGCCATACCGTGGAGGAGATACGTGACTACATAGGCGCCGACTCGCTTTATTACCTGTCACTGGAATCACTTTATAAGGCATCGGGCAGGGATATGGGCCGATGCGAACTCTGCACCGCCTGCTTTAACGGCGATTATCCGACAAACCTTTACAATCACAAAAGCTGAATTATGGAGACAAAATATATTTTCATTACCGGTGGAGTTGTTTCATCGCTGGGCAAGGGTATTATTGCCGCATCGCTTGCCAAACTGCTTCAGGCTCGCGGCCTCAAGGTTACAATCCAGAAGTTTGACCCGTACATAAACATTGATCCGGGTACGCTGAATCCCTACGAGCACGGAGAGTGCTATGTGACCGATGACGGTGCCGAGACGGACCTGGACCTGGGCCACTACGAGCGTTTTCTGGGCGTGCATACATCCAAAGCCAACAACGTAACCACCGGAAAGATATACAATACCGTGATCACCAAGGAGCGTGAGGGTGCCTATCTGGGCAAGACGGTCCAGATAGTCCCTCACATCACTGATGAAATCAAGCGCCGCATGCTGCTTCTGGGACAGACCGGAGAGTTTGATGTGGTGCTTACCGAGATAGGCGGAACGGTGGGCGATATGGAGTCGCTTCCGTTCATAGAGGCAGTGCGCCAGCTGCAGTGGGAACTGCCAGAGGGCTCGTGCATGTCAATTCACCTTACGCTGGTACCATATCTGAGTGCCGCCAAGGAACTCAAGACCAAGCCTACGCAGCACTCGGTTCAGATGTTGCAGCAGGCCGGCGTCCAGCCCGATGTGATTATTTGCCGCACGGAGCATCCGCTTGGTGAAGAGCTGCGCCGCAAGGTGGCTCTGTTCTGTAACGTCAAGCCCGGCCACGTGATTCAGAGCATCGATGCATGGAGCATATATCAGGTGCCTCTGAATATGCATGCAGAGCATCTGGACGAACTTGTGGTCCGCAAACTTGGCATCGAGAACTTCAATCAGCCTGACCTAAGGCTGCTTGAGGAGTTCCTGGAGCGCCTGAAACACCCCGAAACCCAGGTCGATGTGGCTTTGGTCGGCAAATACGTATCGCTACAGGATGCCTACAAGTCAATACTTGAAGCTCTTGTGCATGCCGGTGCCGCCAACTCCTGCAAAGTTCATGTCCACTCTGTCAACAGCGAGGAGATTTCCGCTGCCAATGTTGCCGAAAAGCTCAAGGGCATGAAGGGCGTTCTGGTTGCCCCGGGATTCGGATCACGCGGACTTGAGGGTAAGGTGGAGGCGATAAGGTATGCCCGTGAGAATAGGATTCCTTTTCTGGGTATCTGCCTGGGAATGCAGATGTGCGTAGTTGAGTTTGCCCGCAATGTATTGGCCTTTAAGGATGCCGAATCAACTGAGGTCAATCCCGATACCACGCATCCGGTCATCGACATGATGGAGGATCAGAAAAAGACCACCATGAAGGGTGGCACCATGCGTCTGGGCGCCTACGACTGCCAAATCACCAAAGATACGCTTGCATACAAGATTTACGGTAAGACTCTCATATCAGAGCGTCACCGCCATCGTTATGAGTTCAACGCCAAGTATGCAGAGGACTTCAAAAAGGCAGGTCTGGTGGCATCGGGCCACAATCCCCAGACCGGTCTGACCGAAATTGTAGAGCTTCCGCAGACAGTGCATCCCTTCTTTATAGGTTCGCAGTTCCATCCCGAGTACAAATCCACTCCCGAGAATCCGCATCCGCTGTTCAAAGCTTTTATAGCCGCAGCAAAATGCTGTAAATTTGAAAGCTGAGGTTTCTAAATGTTGGAAATTTTGGAAATTTGATAGAAAAAAGTAATATTTCTCCGCTATTTGTGAACAATGTATCAAAAATGTGATTATCTTTGCGGCAGAAATTGAAACAAGATAGCAGTTTATGTTTATCGGACTTAAGAATATAACCGCTGTGCTGAACAATAATAATAATCAGCAGCAGAATAATCAGAACCAGAATAATAATCAGGTTCCGATGGTTATACCTTTTGACCGGTCAGGTATGTAACTGTTAGTTTAAAAATAAGTAGAGAATTTAAAGGCTGGTCTTTTTGAGACCGGCCTTTATTTGTTTAACGATGCATCAAAACACAATAATTAACCTCAAAACAAAACACTAATGAAAAAGATTGAAGCAATCATCCGGAAAACCCGGTTTGAAGATGTGAAGGAGGCTCTTTTTGAGGCCGACATCAACTGGTTCTCTTACGCAGAGGTTCATGCCATAGGTCAGGCCCGTCAGGATCGTATCTACCGTGGCGTGATGTACAGCACTGATATCATTTCACGTATAGAGATAACCATTATATGCCGTGATCAGTTTGTACAGCCGGCTATTGATGCCATAATAGGTGCGGCACGTACAGGTCAGGTGGGAGACGGACGCATATTCGTGAGTCCTGTTGATGACACATGGTCAATCCGTACCGGAGAACATGGTGATACCGTGTTGAGAGATAAAAAGTAAGTAGCAACAAATTAGATCATTACAATTATGGAAGACATTATTACAACTGTAAGTGGGAGTGGAATCAGCGGACTGGATACAGTCTGGGTGTTGATTGCGGCAATGCTGGTTTTCTTTATGCAGCCTGGTTTTGCGCTGGTGGAGGCAGGTTTTACACGCTCCAAGAATACGGCTAACATACTGATGAAAAACTTTGTGGATTTCATGGTCGGTTCATTCCTTTTCTGGATGATAGGATTCGGTCTGATGCATGGTGCAAACAACGGATTCATTGGAGGTCTGCATTTGTTTGACTGGTCGTTCATAGGTGACTCAAACGTTCCTGCAGAGTGTACACTGATATTCCAGACCGTATTCTGCGCCACTGCCGCTACAATAGTATCGGGTGGTATGGCCGAGAGGACCAAGTTCTCTATGTACGTTCTGATTTCGATCATTATTTCCGTAATTATCTATCCCATTGAGGGCCACTGGACTTGGGGAGGAGGATGGCTGAGCGAGCTTGGTTTCCATGATTTCGCAGGTTCCACAGTTGTGCATTCTTGCGGTGGTGTGATTGCTCTGGCAGGTGCTATGGTGCTTGGTCCCCGTATCGGTAAGTATTCCAAGACCGGCGAATCACGCGCTATCCCCGGTCACAACCTGACATTCGGTGCTCTGGGCGTATTCCTGCTCTGGTTCGGTTGGTTTGGCTTCAACCCCGGTTCACAGCTGGCTGCCGAAGGTGCTGAGAATGCAATCGCCATCTCACACGTAATGTGCACAACCAATATGGCTGCTGCTACAGGCGGTCTTTCAGTCCTGTTCCTGACATGGCTGGTATACGGCAAACCTTCACTTTCACTGGTATGCAACGGCATCCTGGCAGGTCTGGTAGGTATCACAGCCGGTTGCGACATGGTTACAATAGGCGGTTCTGCCATCATCGGCGCTGTTTGCGGTGTTGCAATGGTAGGTTCAGTTGCCCTGATTGATAAGGTCTGCAAGATTGATGATCCCGTTGGTGCTGTATCGGTTCACGGAGTATGCGGTATCCTGGGTACACTCATGACCGGAATGTTTGCCGTTGACGGCGGCCTGTTCTACGGTGGCGGCTGGCACTTCCTGGGTGTTGAGGCTCTAGGCTCGCTTGTAACATGCGTATGGTCATTCGGTCTTGGACTGCTTACATTCATAATCCTCAAGAAGGTTCACGGTATCCGCGTTGAGCCCAGAGTAGAGGAGGAGGGTCTGGATATCTATGAGCACGGAGAGACAGCCTACAACATCTGATTCCTTTAATTGAAAGCCGGATTATGAGATACAGGAGTTTGTTTGATCCGTATTTGATTCGTATTTAAAATCTTTACTATGTCCATAATGATTGGGTGGAATTAATTCCCGGTTCTTTGGATTCGGCTTTCAATTATTTAATAATTAAATCAATAACCATAATCAATAATAAAACTATGAAAAAGATTTTCTCAATATCAATAATAATGATGGCAATGGTAAGCCCGTTGCACGCAGAGATTGAAACTACAGTTGGCGCCGATATCGTAAGCCGATATATATGGCGTGGATGCGATCTGGGTGAGGCTGCAATACAACCCACACTTGGTGTCAGTGCAGCCGGATTTGACCTGTCACTCTGGGGCAGCACCGGGATTGTAAACTCTAACGATACCAAAGAACTGGATATAACTCTCAGTTATGGAATAGCCGGTCTGAGTGTAGGCGTTACCGATTATTGGTTCAGCGCAGGCCCGGAACCTTATGGGCGTTATTTCAAGTATGAAAAGGAGACCACCAACCATGTGTTTGAGGCATTTGCCGGGTATGATCTGGGTTTTGCATCAATCAGCTGGTACACCAACTTTGCAGGTAATGACTTCAAAGACGACGGCAGTCGTGCTTGCAGTTCATACTGTGAGGTGGCCGTTCCGTTCAGTGGGGCAGGTTTAGACTGGACTGCAAGCTTGGGATTTGTCCCCTTTGCTACGCCATTTTACGGAACAGACGGATTTGCCGTGACGAACATATCGCTTTCTGCCGCCAAGTCAATTGCCGTAACAGAGAGTTTCAGTGTTCCGATATCGGCTTCGGTGACAGTCAACCCATGTACGGAAATGGCATATCTGGTGTTGGGTATATCATTCTGATAATATTTGCCTGCTCTTGGGTAAGGCTCTGACAACTCCGTATGTGACATACTCATTTACATCAAATTCCGAGCAGGCATTTGAGGAACTTGAAAGCAAGAAGGCTTCACTTGATGAGAAAGTGTACAAGGCTGCCAGACGCAGTCTGGTTTCTATAGCCGGTTATCAATCTGTATCAGAACTTGGCATTTTCACACAGCCATCGGCATTTCAAATCAGATTTATGGTAGTGAGTACCACACCGTTTGAAGATAATACTGAAAATAATGATTATCTTATCCAGCAATGTGACTCTATAGCTCAGGCTCATATGAGTGACACATTGGTTGTGAAGGCGGTTGTTAATGTCTGCAAGACCAATGTGGCTGATGAAAAGACGGATATCATAAAGACTTACGAATTCCCTGCCAACTAAGAATAAAACAAACATCAGTTATAAAAATGAGCAATTGGGAGAAAGACCCAATTGCTCATTTTTTTTGTTATGATCAGGGATTACCTGTAATAATAGAGCTTGCCGTTTATTATAACTATGCCACAGGGCTGACCCTCTATTGTGCGTCCGTTGATGTCATAAATGATATCAGAACCCGGTGTAGTGGGTATCAGCTCCACATCAGTGGGATACTGCTTAAGGATCCAGTTGGCAGCCATGTGGTTGTCGGAATTCAGGTCACGAAGCAGCAGTACCGTTGTGCCGGATTGTTGAGATACTGGCCAAGGAGACACGCTCATATAACTTACCTGGTCAACAACTATTTCCGACGCATTGCTCAAACGCACCGACTCTCCGTTGTTAGATAGTTTTCCATCAGTCCACTGCCATATCTGACAATCCTTGACTATCGTCCTGAGTTTGGAGGCATCGGCTGCTACATAGGCGCTTCCATGTGCCGGTATAAGACTTCCTTCAGGGAATGTAAATTCGAATGCCTGACTGAGAATGTATCCGCTTATGTCAAAAGGAACATCAGCAGGATTGTATATCCTTATGTACTCGGACTCGGTATCTTGCATGGGATGGTAGCATATTTCACTTATAACGGGCTCAAGCTGCGGGGTCTCAGGCATGTAGTCAGAGCCAATCTTAAGGACGGCAGGCGATAACACGTAGCCGGTGGCCGATGTAAACTGCGGATCACCGAACATATTGTCCATGGAGAGCGTGTCACCGTCTGAAAGTGAAGTACTGAACCTGATGCTGGACTTGGCATCGCACAGGTAAGTCTGGTCAAAGCTGTTTGAAAGAATGCATTCATTTATTACGGCATTTCCACCCAGACGACCGTCAACCTTCTCGTAGCAGGCCACCGGAGTTGCTACGGCAAAGAATGTGCACCTATCCACATCGGCATGACATGAGTCCTTTACGGCAATGCCCATGTTGGTCTGAATAAACGTTGAGTTGCTCACCTTTACGGTTGAGCGCTGGCCTACGCTTATGCCCTTGTCGGTAATAGTGTATGCCAGCAGGCTGTCAATGACCACACCTAGGGCTTGTTCACCTATATCTACGGCGTCGCTGTTGCTTCCAAGGAAGTGGTGAGCCACCACATCCCTGATGATACCGCCGTTTATGCCGTCAAAGTCTATGGCATCGGTGTCAACCTGGTCATTGCCAATGAAAGTACAATGCTCCACACGTCCGGAGCCGTACTTGATGTTGATCAGGTCACCCGTAACACGGCTGTGTATTATGCTGTTTGTGAGCGTCACGTCACTGTAACGGGCAGCGATGGGATTGCTGTTCACATCAGTAATGTTCAGATGGTCAAGCACCAGTTGCTGACAGTTGTAAGCCGATATGGCCGCAACGCAGTTGTACATGCGCGGTCCCTGATTTGCATCGCGCATTGTGGTATAGCTGAGCGCGGACCTGGAATCGCTGTTTATGAAGCAGACGGCACCCCAGGACTGTCCGGCATATTGCGGATTGAGCACAAATCGTATGCTGTCCGAACGGGTGCCCTGAGCGGTAAGGCCTCCGTGCACTATCATGCAGGAATTGGGCGCGAACCTTATCTCTACACCCGGCTCAATGGTAAGGCGTGCGCCTTTTATGACAGTGACATCGGCTGCAGTATAGTAGGGCGACTTGGATTTGAGCAGGGTCATATCGGAAAATATGGTGTCGGGAAGCATGTTGAGGCCGGATGATTCATACATTGCCTCTACCGCCATATCGGAATCAATGGACAGTTTTATAGTGGGGCTGGTTTGTCCGCTGAGTCGATTCTGTAATGCCGCCTGGTCAAGTACCGCCAGAAGCTCAACATCCATTATGATATCCGAACTGCTCCTGGATGTCTGGTGAACCTCCACGGCCAGTGTGTTTTCTCCCTGACGGAGCCAGGAAGGATCTATATCATACGTGAGATATCTTATTGCTGCACGCTTGGGAACGGCATAATTGTCTGCCAACGGATTCGATTCGAAGTTCTCCCTGAGGTTGCTGCGGATGATTTGTTTGCCGTTGAGCCATACAACCGCACCGTCATCGCGCAGAAGGCGGAGCTTTATCTGCAGGTAAGATGAGGGATTGTCATCGACAGTGAATTTACGGCGGAAATATGTGGTGACATATTTGGAGTTTTCCGATCCGTAGTTCACGGTAGTCTTTATCAGGTCAGTCATCTTGTTGTCGGTATCATATCCCAGTGGCGATGCACCAGCTTTCCATCCGGAGTCATCAAATGTGGTTGCATACCATGAAGCAGGACTGCTTCCGTCATCAAGATATTTCCATTGGCTGCCGGTTGTTATCAGTTTCTTTACGGCATTCTCACGCCAGCCCTTGAACGTATAACCCACACGCTGTCTGGCTGTAAGGGTTATTTCCATATCGGTGGGATAAGATCCGCTCCACTTGTCCTTGTTGATGGCCAGGCCGTTGAATTCAAAACCCGTCTTGCCGGTAAGGGTGAGCAAGGCGGGCGCTCCGGCACCGTAGTTCTCATACATATCCCATAACAGCACTATCGGGCGGCCGTTGCAGAAATCACGCAGATAACTGATACGGCTTCGCCATTGACGGGTTGATGTAAGGGCATTGCCGCTGTATGAGCTGCTGGTGCCCAGCCACCTCTGAACCTGCTGCTCCATGAGCGGCTCAATATCCTTGCTGTGCTCTGTAACCTGACGCTGTATCTCCTCGGGATTGAATGCGGTAAAAAGGAGGTCGGCAGCCCGTTTGCAGAAATATCTGCGGTAACCTTCATTCTTGAGCATTGACCCGAAAGGCATGTTGGTCTTTTCGGCATACCAGTCGGTATAGTCATCGGCATAATTGTTGAAACCACGGTCGCCGTCAGTGAATATCCAACGCCACACTCCGCCTTCCTTGGGCTTCCAGGCCATAGGGTTGTGGTTTACCGATGTGTTGTGGCTCCATATCTGAGCCACCATGAAATCCGTATAGTTCTCCACGTCCATTATAGCGGTCAGGGCGTCATAGTTGGTCTGCGCGCTCAGGTCCTTCTGCCAAAGCTCTTTGTAGTGGTTCCACTCCTCCCAATCGCCGGCCTCGACATTCTGATCGCCTTCAATCATGTCAAATGTACCGGCTTCAAGCCCGTAGCGTGTCTCTATGTACTCCTCATTGACCTTCTCGCGGATATTGTGGATTCCCAGAAATTCTCCGTTAAGGTATACTACCGACGGACGGAACGCCTGAAGGGCAAGATTGAGCCCGCCCCTGCGGCATGCCTGCTGCAGAAGTCCGTCACGGAACATGGTGTAGTTCCAGTCATTGCCCGATGCACGCAACGCAAAGTCATCAAAAGTAGTGCGTTCATCGTCATGGAACAATTGGTATGACAGTTTGCTCTCACCGTATTTCTTTTTGAAATATACTCCAAGCATCTTTTGCGGCAATTGCCATGCATACAGACCGTTTATCTTTACGCCCGCAGGCTCGTTGAATGCTGCCCTGTCACTGCCGTTGTTCTCATAGAGTTCTATGTTTACCGGAATCTCAAAATCGGCCTTCTCATTATGTGCGTTGGTCCAACCGTATATTCCATGCTCGGAGTCCCAGAAATTACTGCTTTCTGTCGCCAGCGATACCACCGGCAGACTGTGTCCCTGGAACTCATTGTTAAGGAAATATGTCATGGTTTTGGTTTCACCCGGCATCTTGCCGTTCTCAAGAATACGCGCCCTAAGCACTGTAGTTTGGGTAAACGTAAGCGGAGCTGTATATACGCTTGACTCTTCTGTGGGTTCAGAACCGTCGGTGGAATAATAAACTGTACCGCCCTGATCATTGGTCATGGTAACCGTAACCGATCCCGCGTAGGCTCCGCCCTGTGTCAGGATAACCGGCTGGTTGGATCTGCCTGTATAACCAGGGGTGGTATTGGCTGCACCTGGCGTTGGAATCATAAAGAATACGTTCATGCCAGGATTGTCTTTGGAGCGTCCGTAACTTATATCTCCATACTGTGGCCCGAAAGTCATGCTGTCAACAATTTTTCCGGCCGCATCAAAAAGACCAACCTCCTCGCCGTCAGCACTCAGTTTGAAACCGGCGTGCAGGCCGGTTCCATTGTCATCGCACCAAATCAACAGATAGCCATCGGCCTTGATGGATGTACCTTGGGGCAGTATGTATTTTCCGGGTTTGCCCAGATTGTCAGTAACTGACCATCCGCCCAGGTCTACATCGGTCTGCCCCGCATTATAAAGCTCTATCCAGTCGGCGTTAGCACCGTAATCCGGGTCAGTATTGGTGCTGCCGTTTGATGCCAGCACCTCATTTATGGTAATCTGTGCTGTTGCAGGCATGGCTACAGTTGCCATCACCACAATAATTGAAAAGTAATATGAGAATTTCATAGTCAGGTTAGTTTCCTAAATATGCAACAAATGTAATAAATGGTTTTCAAAATATTACATTTCTCATATCACGTATTAAGATAACAGTCAGGTGCTGTGGCCGTTTTAGCTTCGGCGCAGAATGTTTCGGAGCCTGTATAGAAGTTTTGGCTTTACTGTCTTGACGTGACGGTTGATCTTGTCATCGGACATATCCTTGAACGGTATCAGTATTCCGGAGTCGTATATGTCGCCGAACTCATCGTTAATACCGGTGCCAAAATACTGCATCTTGGGTGAAAGGTTCATGTAGGAATTTACCAGTGGCGGTATGCTGACCCCGTATTCCGATACGAATGCCTTGAGCAGACGGTAATCATCCTTGAAGGTCTGACCTTTAAGGATCTTTATATACTTGCCCGGGTGCTTTACTTTGGCGGGTTTGGCTAGTATTACACGACGCATTTTTGCGGCACCGAACCATTTGTTCAGGAATACCTGTATCATTTCCCGTGCCGGAGTGGGGTATTGGCGGTAAATGGTCATCTTTCCAAAGAAATACTTCATTCTCCCCTTGTACATGACCATGAGAGCTCCCAGACCGTCAAACAGGTTGTCCAAAGCAAAAATGCTCTTGGCTCCTCCCTTGGAACTCTGGTAATCAACTGTTACGAAAGAACGCCCCAGTTCGATGGTATGCTCCAGATAGTTCCTGATGAATTTCCTGGAAAACCTGAACATATGGGATGAGGTGAGTATGGGCTGTCCGTACTTATCATATACAATGTCGTCACACAGTACGTACCGATATCCGCCAATTATCCGTTCTGAATCGGGGTCCCAGAGTACAAGTTGCTTGTAACCATATGCAGGATCGGTATCAAACCTGTCGATATCAAGTTCCTGTCCGGTTCCGCCTCCTCCCGCACGGAAGGCCTCTTCACGCAAGCGTCCTATCTCCCGTATCACATCCGGGGCGTTCTGGTTGTCGACTACATATATCTCGTTCCCGCCATGATTGGTGGTACGGAGTAAATTATCCTTGGTCAACTGTGCTTTCAGCAGATCCTTGCTTACCGGTTCAATAATCTTTTTCATAAAAAGGATGTTGTTTCTTGTATTTTTTGTACTTGCTCTATTATGTTCACGACTTGGCTCCTGTCGGCTCCGCCATTGGAATAATCGGATACTAATGATTGTATCTGTCTTCATGAAATACCACTTCGCCGATGCTAAGGTAAATAACATGTATGTTGTTTCCAATCGGAATGTTTTTTATGGAAAATTTATACCATAAACCATATTATTTATGGAATGAGATTCTTGTCAGGCATGTAATATGTACTGATTGCCGAATTTCTTTAATGCAGTGTGAGATATCATGAAAAAAGTTTATATTCGCGAAACCGAATCAGATATACATCATTAGATCATTATGGATAAGAACATTGAAATGAACCCTAACCTGCTGGTGCGCTTTTTGGGCAAGCCCGCAAGTGAATTTACGTGCGATGACATAATCCGCTACTGCCGCGAGAATGCGGTCCAGTTCATAAATCTGCACTACTGCGGATGGGACGGCAAGCTCAAAACCCTGAACTTTGTGATCAACAGTGCAGAGCATCTTGAGAACATACTTCAGGCCGGCGAGCGTGTGGACGGCTCCAGCCTGTTCCCATTTATCGAGGCCGGCAAGAGTGACCTTTACGTACTGCCGCGTTACAAGACCGCATTCGTGAACCCGTTTGCCGATGTTCCCACGGTTGACCTGCTGTGCTCATATTTTGATCGCGAGGGAAACCAGTTTGAGAGCAGTCCGCAGTACATCCTGCACAAGGCTCACAATGAGTTCAAGGCAGTGACAGGTCTGGAAATGCAGGCGATGGGTGAGCTGGAGTATTATGTAATCTCAGAGGCCGAGAATCTCTACCTGACTCCCGATCAGCGCGGCTATCACGAGAGTGCTCCCTTCTGCAAGTTCCAGGATTTGCGCACCGAGGCCATGAAGCTGATCGCCCAGTGCGGCGGTCTGATCAAGTACGGCCACAGCGAGGTGGGTAACTTTACGCAGGACGGCAAGATTTATGAGCAGAACGAGATTGAGTTCCTGCCTACCGATATAGAGGATGCTGCCGACCAACTGGTAGTTGCCAAGTGGGTGATGCGTCAGTTGGCTTACCAATACGGTGTAACCCTCACCTTCGCTCCTAAGATTACCGTGGGCAAGGCAGGATCGGGTATGCACGTTCACTGCAAGTTTACACGTAACGGCAAGTCTGTTATGACCAAAAACGGTGAACTTACTGAGGAGTGCCGCAAGGCAATAGCCGGATACATGGTAGCCGGAACATCACTGCCCGCCTTCGGAAACCCGCATCCGCTCTCGTTCATGCGTTTGGTTCCGCATCAGGAGGCTCCCACTTCTCTCTGCTGGTCATTCTCCAACCGCAGTGCTCTGGTTCGCGTACCGCTGGGATGGCTCAAACGAATGGATATGGCCGCCAAGTGTAACCCCAAAGAGAAGGCGCAGGACAAGGACTTCAGTGACAAGCAGACATTCGAGTGGCGCGCCAGTGACGGTTTTGCCGATACTTACCTGCTGATGGCAGCATTGTGTTGTGCAGCCCGTCACGGCTTTGAGATACCCGACGGCCTGGCTGTGGCCGACAAGACATACGTGGGCCTTGGCGTAAATATCCACGATGAGAAGAACCGTGCCGTACAGGAGGCTCTTGAACAGCTTCCGGGTTGCTGTGTCGAAGCAGCGAAGGAACTTGCCAAGGACCGTGTCATTTACACTTCACGCGGTGTATTCTCGGACAATATCGTGGATTATCTGATCAAGTTCCTCACAGACTTTCATGATGAAACCTTGCGGAGCCAACTTGACTCCAAGAGCCTGCTCAAACTTGTAGAGGAGAGTATCGATAAGGGATGACTTGTTGGATCACGGTAGACTGAAGATAAAAGAACGGGCTTGTATTCCATCTGGAAACAAGTCCGTTCTTTTAGTATGAGTCTTTCCTTTCAGACTTTACTTTATGGCCTCCAGTAGTTGGTCGCAGATGGCTTTCATGCCGCTGATTGAAGGATGACCATTCTGCTTTTCGATGTCGTGAAGCTCAATAAGCTGTACGCCGTAGTGCTTGCAGACCTGACGCATAGACTCGTTTACGTCCTCATTCAACTCGGAATTAAGGATAGAGTAGAGCTCTGCCTTGGGGTACTGTTTCTTGAGCATATCAAGCAGACATGCCAGAGCCGGACGGAAGTTCTTGCAGTCATCCTTGGTCCAGTCGGAGTACTGGTATTCACCTATCGGAGCGCGAGCCCATGCATCGTTGGTACCTCCGAATACAAAGATTATGTCGGGATTACCCAGCTTGTCAACGCGTGAAATGAAATTGTTGCGTGAAGCATCCATGCGGCCATATCCGGTTCCACAGATGGTTGTGCCGCCCCATGAATCATTCTTTTCAAGAACATAACCCTTTGCCTTGATATAAAGGTCCCACCAGGTCTGGCTTACCTCCTTCACATCATTGCGGTCATTGGGATAGAACGGATTGTAACCCTCCGGGTTTACGCCCTGGAATGTGGAATAGGAATCACCCAGGATGGAAACTTTCTTTGTCTGAGCCGATACTGACACAACAACAATGGCAGTAAGCATTAAAAGGAACAGTTTTTTCATATTAAAGTCTTTATTTTTGGTTTTTGTCGATGTAAAGATATGCAATCAGCCGATAATGTTAAATCAAATTGGAGAAAACCTGTTTTGACATTTTGTCATTTTTGTCTCTGCCGTGTAAAGCAGATTGGGAACAGGGCGGGTTAAGGAAAAAACAAATTCATTAGCTAGAGAAAAAATTTTTCCCAGTTGGAGAATAAAAATGCCCTATGTGATATGTCTTGGAAAACCGCCTGAATGTTGTTTGACAAAATGCAAGTATATTATATATAAAGGTGGCAAAATGCAATCGTCATAAAAAATATTGTGATAAAGTGATATTTTCTTGCCAATTGTTTTGGCGGATAAAAACAAGTGATTAAATTTGCATCCGTAATTAGTGAAACAAGGTATGGCTAAAGTTTTGGCATACGCCAATAATAATCAGAATAACCAGAATCAGAACCAGAATAATCAGGTTCGGATGGTTACTTCTTTTGGCCAGCGGGAAAGCTAATCATTCAGGGTAAATAAAGAACAAAACATAAAAGACTGGTCAATCTGATCAGTCTTTTTTTGTTCCATACCGCAAGAGGGATAAACAACAAAAACATTAAATACTATGTGTGGAATAGTTTCAATCTTCAGGATTAAGCAGCAGTCGGAGCAGTTACGTCAGCAGGCTCTTGAGATGAGCCGCCGTATACGTCACCGCGGTCCGGACTGGAGCGGAATCTGGTGCGGAGGATCAGCCATACTGGCTCACGAGCGCTTGAGTATCGTAGATCCCCAGTCGGGCGGTCAGCCCCTTTTCAGCGAGGACCGTCTGCAGGTGCTGGCCGTCAACGGTGAGATTTACAACCATCAGGCTATACGCCGCGAGTATGAGGGCCGATACACATTCAGTACCGGAAGCGACTGTGAGGTTATCCTGGCACTTTACCGCGATGCCGTGCGTGCAGGCGGCAGTCAGGAGGACTTTATCCGCATGCTGGAGCGTCTGAACGGCATATTTGCTTTTGCGCTTTATGATGCCGAACGTGACGAGTATCTGGTGGCGCGTGACCCGATAGGAGTTATACCTCTTTATATAGGTAAGGATAAGGAGGGACATATCTGTGTGGCCAGTGAGCTCAAGGCGCTGGAGGGAATCTGTACAGAGTATGAGCCGTTCCTGCCCGGACATTTCCTGAGCAGCCGCAGCGGAAAGGTGGAGCGCTGGTACACACGTGATTGGTTCAAGTATGATGCCGTGAAGGACAACAAGGCCGATGTGCAGGAGCTTCGTGGCGCCCTTGAGGCCGCCGTTAAGCGCCAGCTTATGTGCGATGTGCCTTACGGGGTACTGCTCTCCGGCGGTCTGGATAGTTCAGTGATATCGGCCATTGCCAAGAAAAACGCCGCACGCCGTGTTGAGACCGATGATAAGCAGGAGGCATGGTGGCCGCGTCTGCACTCGTTTGCAGTGGGTCTTAAAGGCGCTCCGGATCTGGCCAAGGCGCGTGAGGTGGCAGAGCATATAGGTACCGTTCACCATGAGATAAACTACACGGTTCAGGAGGGTCTGGATGCTATAAGAGACGTGATTTATTTCATTGAAACATATGATGTTACCACGGTGCGTGCCAGCACCCCCATGTACCTGCTTGCCCGCGTTATACGCAGCATGGGTATAAAGATGGTGCTTAGTGGCGAGGGGGCCGATGAGGTATTCGGAGGTTATCTCTATTTCCACAAGGCTCCCGATGCCCAGGCATTCCATGAGGAGACTGTGCGTAAGATATCAAAACTGCACCTTTATGACTGCCTGCGTGCCAATAAGTCACTTGCCGCTTGGGGTGTTGAGGGTCGCGTACCTTTCCTGGACAAGGAGTTTCTGGATGTGGCAATGCGCATGAATCCTGAGGCCAAGATGTGTCCGGGCCGGGAGATTGAGAAACGTGTTGTACGTGAGGCATTTGCCGATATGCTGCCCGAGAGCGTTGCATGGCGCCAGAAAGAGCAGTTCAGTGACGGAGTGGGGTACAGTTGGATAGACTCTCTCAAAGAGATAACCGCAGCAGCCGTAAGTGACGAACAGATGGCTCATGCAGCAGAGCGATTCCCCATCAACACCCCCATGAACAAGGAGGAGTACTACTACCGCTCAATATTTGAGGAGCATTTTCCAAGTGAGTCTGCAGCACGTTGTGTACCCAGTGTTCCGAGCGTTGCCTGCTCTACTGCCGAGGCTCTCAAATGGGATGCGAGTTTCAGTAAACTGAATGATCCCAGCGGACGTGCGGTAAAGGGTGTGCATGAAAATGCCTATAAATAAGTGCGTAAAGTGACAATATTTCAATTTAAACATATTTTAAGTATCAATTTGAGAATATAATTAACGTTTTGTGTACAAAAAGTAGTAATAATGCTTAATTTTGCATCGTTTTGTACGCAGACAAATAAAAACACCAAAAACATAAAGCTATGAGTAAACTTAGATTTGATGTGGTGCAGGATGCTTTCAAGAAGAAGGCAGCTGCTGTGGAGACACCCGCAGGCAAGATTTCCGATTATTTCGGAGAGTTGGTATTCAACCGTGACAAGATGCACAAGTATCTTGATGCCAAGACTTTCAATGCTCTGGTGAACTGCATCGACAACGGTGCTCATCTGGACGCAGCCACTGCCGACGGCGTTGCCGCAGGCATGAAGACCTGGGCCCTGGAGCACGGCGTTACACACATTACTCACTGGTTCCAGCCTCTTACCGACGGTACTGCCGAAAAACACGACTCATTCATGGAGTATGACGGCAAGGGCGGAATGATTGAGACTTTTGACGGCAAGGCACTCGTTCAGCAGGAACCGGATGCATCATCGTTCCCCAGCGGCGGTATCCGCGCCACATTCGAGGCTCGTGGCTATACAGCGTGGGATCCCACATCACCTGTGTTCATACAGGATGATACACTTTGCATACCTACCGTATTCATATCATATACCGGTGAGGCTCTTGACTACAAGACACCGCTCAAGAAGGCTCTTAAGGCTGTCAATGACGCAGCCCTGCCTATCTGCCGTATGTTTGACCCCAAGGTAAACAAGGTTATGTCTTACCTGGGCTGGGAGCAGGAGTATTTCCTGGTTGATGAGGATCTCTACGCAGCCCGTCCCGACCTTATGCTTACAGGCCGTACCCTGATGGGTCACGCTTCATCCAAGAATCAGCAGTTGGATGACCACTACTTTGGTGCTATTCCTTCACGTGTTGCCGCTTTTATGCGTGACATTGAGATTGCAGGTTACAAATTGGGTATTCCGCTAAAGACACGTCATAACGAGGTTGCTCCCAACCAGTTCGAACTGGCTCCCATCTATGGTGAGACAAACCTCTCAAACGACCAGAACCAGCAGATGATGAACGTGATGAACAGCATAGCCCGTAAGCACGGATTTGTGGTTCTGTTCCACGAGAAGCCTTTTGACGGTATAAACGGTTCCGGTAAGCACAACAACTGGTCACTTGGTACCGATACCGGCACACTGCTGCTAGCTCCCGGCAAGGACGCTATGGGCAACCTGCAGTTCGTTACATTCTTTGTAAACGTTCTGGCTGCCGTACAGAAGCACAATGACCTGCTCAAGGCATCTATCGCCAGCGCCACCAACGCACACCGTCTGGGCGCCAACGAGGCACCTCCCGCAATAGTATCAGCTTTCCTTGGACGTACCATGACAGCTGTGCTCAAGAAACTGCTTGAGGTTCCGTCCGATACTCCTATCGAGATTGCCGGCAAGAAGGGCAAGTCTCTTGGCCTGGTTGAGATACCTGAGATATTTGTCGATAACACCGACCGTAACCGTACATCACCTTTCGCATTCACCGGTAACCGTTTTGAGTTCCGTGCCGTAGGTTCAAGCGCCAACTGCGCTGGTGCCATGACAACCCTGAATGCCGCCGTTGCCGAGCAGCTGATTGCATTCAAGAAGGATGTGGATAAGGAGATGAAGGCCGGCAAGCCCATGAACATAGCTTTCATGGATACCCTTAAACCTATCATCAAGAGCATAATCGATGTGGTTTGCTTTGACGGAAACGGTTATACCGATGAGTGGAAGAAGGAGGCCAAGAAACGCGGTCTGGATGTTGAGACCAACGTTCCAAAGATGTTCAAGTCTTTCACAACCAAGAAGGCTATCGATCTGTTTACCAAACTTGATGTTTACAGCGAAAAGGAGCTTGAGGCCCGTAACGAGGTCAAGTGGGAGACATATACCAAGAAGGTACAGATTGAGGGACGCGTGATTGGCCGTATGGCAATCAACCATATCATTCCCGCAGCTCTGGCTTATCAGACCAAACTGCTTAAGAACATTGACCTTATGAAAGATGTGTTTGGTGAGCAGTATTCAGCAATGGCCGGTGTAAGCATGGGTATAGTTACCCGTATATCGGAACTTGTTACAGATCTGCGTCAGCAGGTTGACAGCATGGTACAGGCACGTAAGTCAGCTAACGTCATAGAGGATGAGTACAAGAAGGCTCTGGCTTATCACGAGATTGCAGAGAGCCTGTTCCCGCTCCGCAAGACCATCGATAAGCTTGAGGAGATTGTGGACAACGATATGTGGCCGCTTCCCAAGTATCGTGAGCTGCTCTTTATAAACTAAAGAATCCACTTACAGGTCTTCCCCGGAAAGGGGGAGATCTGTTTTGAGAAAACCAACCGTTGCATTTACTTTACTATAGTTATATCTGATGAAAAAGACACAGGGATTATATGACCCTCAGAACGAGCATGATGCCTGCGGAATAGGCATGATGGTCAATCTGAAGGGAAACAAGACGCACCAACTGGTTGATGAGGCTCTGACGCTGCTTGAGAATATGAAGCACCGCGGCGCCGAGGCAGCCGACAATAAATCAGGTGACGGAGCCGGAATCACGGTCCAGATACCTCATGAGTTCATTCTGCTTCAGGGTATTCCCGTTCCGGAGCGTCTTCACTATGGTACAGGACTGGTTTTCCTGCCGCAGGAAAAGTCAAAACAGGAACAGTATCTTGACATTATCCGTGAAGAGACTGCCAAGATGGGTCTGGAACTGTCAAACGTGCGTCAGGTTCCGGTAAACAGCAATATCCTGGGTGAGGCAGCAAGAGCAACCGAGCCCTGCACAGTGCAGATATTCGTGACCGGTGCCACCCAGACAGAAGGTCTTGACACGCTTCTCTACAAGATCCGCAAGCATACCGAGCAGCGAATCAGTGACCGTGACTTCTACATAGTGTCACTGTCAAGCCGCATCATGGTATATAAAGGTATGCTCACATCGACACAGCTCCGTGAGTATTATCC
This sequence comes from Bacteroidaceae bacterium, assembly GCA_045534785.1. Taxonomy (GTDB): domain Bacteria; phylum Bacteroidota; class Bacteroidia; order Bacteroidales; family Bacteroidaceae; genus Colenecus. Next base: position 256,839 of record JAZSKJ010000008.1, read on the forward strand.
GGACCTGAGCAGTCCCAACTTTACCAGCGGTCTTGCAATGGTGCATTCCAGATTCAGCACCAACACATTCCCTACATGGTCATTGGCCCAGCCTTTCAGAATGCTGGCTCACAACGGCGAGATCAATACCATTCGCGGTAACCGCGGCTGGATGGAGGCCCGTGAGAGCGTTCTGTCATCAGAGGCTCTTGGCAGTGTATCGGACATTCATCCTATTGTTCAGCCCGATATGAGCGACAGTGCATCGTTTGACAATGCGCTGGAGTTCTTTGTGCGTTCAGGTATGAGCCTGCCGCATGCAATGGCCATGATGATCCCTGAGTCTTTCAATGAGAAAAACCCCATAAGCGACAAACTCAAGGCTTTCTATGAGTATCATTCAATACTTATGGAGCCGTGGGACGGACCCGCCGCAATGCTCTTTACCGATGGCCGTTACGCCGGAGGTATGCTTGACCGCAACGGTCTGCGCCCGTCACGCTATCTTATCACATCCGACGGCATGCTCATCATGGCATCCGAGGCCGGTTGCATCCATGTGGATGCCGCCACCATCACAGAGAAAGGCAAGCTTCAGCCCGGTAAGATACTGCTTATAGATACCGATAACGGACAGATATTCCGCAACGATGAGGTAAAGGATAAGTTGGCCAGTGAGTTCAACTACGGCGAGTGGCTCAGCGCCGGCCGTGTGGAGCTTGGCAAGCTCAAGAGCGGACGTAAGGCAGCAAATGACGTAAAGGACTATGCACGCCGTCTGCGCGCATTTGACTTTACCCGTGAGGATATTGACCGTGTGATTGTTCCCATGTGCCAGACGGCTCAGGAGCCTCTCTCATCAATGGGTAACGACACCCAGCTGGCTGTTCTCTCGGAGCGTCCCCAGTTGCTGTTCAACTATTTCCGTCAGCAGTTTGCGCAGGTTACCAACCCGCCTATCGATCCCATTCGTGAGGAACTTGTAATGTCGCTTACCGAGTATATCGGTGCAGTAGGCATGAACATCCTTACTCCCAGTGAGGGTCATTGCAAGATGGTACGTCTGCCGCAACCGGTACTCACCAACACAGAACTGGATACCCTCTGCAATATCCGTTACAAAGGATTCAATACTGAGGTGCTGCCCATACTGTTTGAGAAATCAAAGGGTGCCAAGGGTATGGCCGATGCCATTGAGAACCTCTGTAAGGAAGCCGAAAAGTCTGTCGATGCAGGTATCAACTACATCATCCTGAGTGACCGCGGAATAGATGATACTCACGCCGCCATTCCTTCACTGCTGGCTGTAAGCGCCATACACCACTATCTGGTATCGATCCAAAAACGTGTCCAGACCGCCCTGATTGTTGAGAGCGGTGAGATACGTGAGGTTATGCATGTGGCTCTTCTCATGGGCTACGGTGCAAGTGCCGTGAACCCCTATATGGCATTTGCAGTTATCGATGACCTGGTCAAGAAGGGTGAGATACAACTTGACTATGAGACCGCACAGCACAACTACATCAAGGCTGTTGACAAGGGTCTCAAGAAAATATTGAGTAAGATGGGTATCAGCACCATACGTTCTTACCGCGGTGCCAAGATATTCGAGTCTATAGGTATAAGCCGGGAGGTTCTCTCCAAGTATTTCGGAACCTCTTCATCCACAATCGGAGGCGTATCTTTTGACAGGATCTGCAAGGATGCCGTAAGCATGCAGCAGCAGGGATTCGGCCAGGCCGAGCCCGACGGCGTGCTTCCGTTCATCGGCCAGTATGCATTCCGCAAGGACGGCATACGTCATGCGTGGACACCCGAAGCCATTTCAACATTGCAACTTGCTACCCGCCTGGGCAGCTACAAGAAATTCCAGGAGTTCTGCTCCATAGTAGATGACCGGCAGGAGCCGCTGTTCCTGCGTAACTACTTCAAATTCAAGACCAACCCGATTCCCGTTGATGAGGTTGAGCCGGCAGAGAATATCGTAAAGCGCTTTATCGGTGCAGCAATGTCATTCGGAGCCATCAGTAAGGAGGCTCACGAGGCTATCGCCATTGCCTTGAACACGCTCGATTCACGCAGCAACACCGGTGAGGGCGGTGAGGACAGCGAGCGCTTCCACACAGATGTGGATGGCGTATCGCTGAGCAGCCGTATCAAGCAGGTGGCATCGGGCCGATTCGGTGTCACTACCGAGTATCTGGTCAACGCACAGGAGATCCAGATCAAGGTTGCCCAGGGCGCAAAACCTGGAGAGGGCGGTCAGCTTCCGGGATTCAAGGTGAACGAGATCATTGCCCGTACACGTAACTCAATTCCCGGAATATCACTCATATCACCTCCGCCTCATCACGACATCTACTCGATCGAGGACCTGGCACAGCTCATCTATGACCTGCGTAACGTCAACCCCAAAGCCAAGATCAGCGTCAAGCTGGTGGCCGAGAGCGGAGTAGGTACCATCGCAGCCGGTGTTGCCAAGGCCAAGGCTGACCTGGTGGTAATATCAGGAGCCGAGGGCGGTACAGGTGCATCACCCGCATCATCAATCCGTTATGCAGGTATATCACCTGAGATAGGTCTGGCCGAGACACAGCAGACTCTGGTCCTGAACGGCCTGCGCGGTGAGATTGAGGTACAGGTGGACGGTCAGCTCAAGACCCCGCGTGACGTCATATCGATGGCTCTGCTGGGTGCCGGCGAGTTTGGATTCGGAACAGGTCAGCTGATAGTTCTGGGTTGCCTGCTTATGCGTAAGTGCCATACTAATGCCTGCCCGGTAGGTGTTGCTACCCAGGATCCCGCATTGAGGGCCAAGTTCCGCGGACACAGCCAGTACCTTATCAACTACTATATGTTTATGGCTCAGGGCGTAAGGGAGTTGCTGGCTCAGATGGGATTCCGTAAGTTTGAGGATATCATAGGCCGTACAGACCTTATTGAGATTGATTCCGCCAAGTTTACCGATAAGACCAAGGGTCTTGATTTCAGCCGTATGCTTACCAAGATTGACGGTGACCTTTATAAGGTTAAGGACCAGATTCATGACCTGAGTCAGGTACTGGACCAGAAGATTATAAAGGAGTCCGCCAAGGCAATTGAGAGCGGCAGCAAGGTTGAGCTATCATACGATATCATAAACACTGACCGTGCCGCAGGCGCAATGCTTTCCGGTGAGATAGCAAGCCGTTACGGACATGACGGTCTGGCCGATGATACCATCAACGTAAGCTTCAGGGGATCGGCAGGACAGAGTTTCGGTGCATTCCTGATGAAGGGTGTTAGCTTCAGGCTGGAAGGTGAGGCCAATGACTATGTCGGCAAGGGCCTCTCCGGTGGCCGCATAGCGATATGCCCGCCCGCTGAATCCAAGTTCGATGCATCCGAGAACATCATAGCTGGTAACACCATCCTGTACGGTGCCACAAGCGGCGAGATATTCATAAACGGCCGTGCAGGCGAGCGCTTTGCTGTACGTAACTCAGGTGCCACAGCCGTAGTTGAGGGCGCAGGAGACCACTGTTGCGAGTATATGACAGGCGGCCGCGTGGTTGTGCTTGGTACCACAGGCAGGAACTTTGCAGCCGGTATGTCAGGCGGTCTGGCCTACGTATGGGACAAAAACCACAACTTTGACTACTACTGCAATATGGATATGATTGAGCTTGACCTGATTGAGGACAAGGCCGGTCGTGACGAGTTGCGCGGATTGATAGAAAAACACTATAAATATACGGGCTCTGCTCTGGCCAAGAAGATTCTGGACAACTGGAGTCAGTATGTAGGTGAATTCATACAGGTTACTCCTATCGAGTACCGCCGTATCCTGCAGGAGGAGAGGATGAAAGCGCTGCAGCAGAAGATTGACAATGTTCAGCGTGATTATTAAATCTTTAAAGTGACACTACTATGGGAAATCCAAGAGCTTTCTTGACCGTGCCCAGACAGGAAGCCGGTCATAGGCCGATACATGAGAGAATAGCTGATTTCAGTGAGGTGGAGCAGACCCTGAACGACAGCAGCCGTCAGCAGCAGGCTTCACGCTGCATGGATTGCGGCGTACCGTTCTGCCACTGGGCATGCCCGTTAGGCAACAAGCAGCCCGAATGGCAGGATGCAGTATATAAAGGCAAGTGGGAGCTGGCATACAAACTGCTCTCAGCCACAAATGACTTCCCCGAGTTTACCGGACGTATATGCCCCGCACTCTGCGAGAAGAGCTGCGCGTTGAACCTCTGCATCGATGCTCCCGTAACTATCCGCGAGAACGAGTGCTCCATTATAGAACATGCTTTCCGTGAGGGTTACATCCAGCCCAAGACATATCAGCGTAACGGTAAGAAGGTTGCCATAATAGGTGCAGGTCCTGCAGGACTGAGTGCCTCGGTTCGTCTTAACGCACTGGGTTATGAGGTAACCCTGTTTGACAAGATGCCTTCTGCAGGTGGTCTGGTGCGTTACGGAATACCTAACTTCAAACTGGACAAGTACGTGATTGACCGCCGTATGGAGATCATGGAGCAGGAGGGAATAAAGTTCAGGTTCAACACCCCCGTTGACTTAAACAAACTGCCCGAGGGCTTTGATGCATACATCATATCCAACGGAACTCCAACCGCACGTGACCTGAAGATTCCCGGACGTGAACTCAAGGGCGTATACTTTGCACTGCAGATGCTTACACAGCAGAACCTGCGTCTGGCAGGACAGGAGTTCAGCCAGGAGGAGACAGTATCGGCCAAGGGCAAGAAGGTGCTTGTGATAGGCGGCGGTGATACCGGCAGCGACTGCATCGGTACTTGCCATCGTCAGGGTGCCGTAAGCGTTACCCAGATTGAGATAATGCCCAAGCCTCCTGTAGGTTACAATCCTGCAACCCCGTGGCCGCAGTGGCCCAACATTCTTAAGACCACAACAAGCCATGAGGAGGGTTGTGAGCGCCGCTGGTGCCTTACTTCCAACAAGTTCCTGGATGACGGCAAAGGCAACCTTAAGGGCGTTGAGGTTGAGACCGTGGAGTGGATACCGGATCCTAACGGTGGCCGCCCACAGATGAAACCTACAGGCAACAAGGAGATAATAGAGTGCGATATGGTGCTGCTGGCTATGGGATTCCTCAAGCCTGAGCATCCGCAGTATGCTGAGAACGTATTCCTGGCAGGTGACGCAAAGAACGGAGCCAGCCTTGTGGTACGTGCTCTTGCAAGCGGCCGTGAAGTAGCAGCTCAGGTTGACGCATACCTTAAGAACAAGTAATATGGGCGTGATCCGTTTCACCAAAATGCAGGGCCTTGGCAATGACTACATCTATGTCAATGTCATGGAGTGTCCCATCGCCGACCCGGAGCAGTTCTCCATACGCTGGAGTGACCGCCGCAAGGGAATAGGATCTGACGGACTTATCATGATAGGCAGGTCCGGCATTGCCGATTTCAGCATGCGCATTTTCAATGCTGACGGCTCTGAGGCACGCATGTGCGGAAACGGAGCGCGCTGTGTCGGCAAATACCTTCATGACAAGGGTTTGACCGATAAGACCGAGATCAGGCTTGAGACCCTCTCTGGTATCAAGATACTCAAGCTGCATCTGGCCAAGGACGGAACGGTTGATACCGTGACTGTCAATATGGGTCAGGGACTGCCGCTTAAGGTGAATCACGGCTCAGGCACGCTGGTAGGCGAGACCCTCAATGTGGGTGAAGGACCTACCGTATGTACGGCCATAGATATGGGGAATCCGCATATGGTAATGTTCGTGAAGGATGCTGAGAAGGCCCGTGTTGATGAGGTGGGGCCGTTTATGGAGCACCACAGCATGTTCCCGGACCGTGCCAACATTGAGTTTGCGCAGGTTTTGGACCGTAAACATATACGTATGCGTGTATGGGAGCGCGGCAGCGGTATCACATTTGCCTGCGGTACGGGTGCATGCGCTACGGCGGTGGCATCGGCCATGCAGGGATATACCGATCCCGACGGCTGTGATGTGAAAATGGACGGCGGTACGCTTACGGTCCAGTGGGATCCTGCCACAAAGGAGGTCCTGATGACCGGTGCCGCAGAATTTGTATTTGACGGAACTGTTACAGAATAATGGTTAAAGCTAATCTGAACTTTTCAAAACTGCCGCAGAGGTACCTTTTTCTGGACATTGCCAAGAGGGTAGCGGCTTACAGTGAGAAACACCCCGATGCCGACATAATCCGCATGGGAATTGGCGACGTGACCCGTCCGCTGGTTCCTGCCGTAATAGAGGCCATGCACAAGGCGGTAGATGACTGCGCCTCAAAGGAGACATTCCACGGCTACGGCCCCGAGCGCGGCTACCAGTGGCTGCGTGAGGCAATAGTCAAGGGCGATTACCTGCCGTTTGGCGTACAGATGAATCCCGATGATATTTTCATCAATGACGGCGCCAAGAGTGATACCGGCAATATAGGCGATATACTTGCACCCGGAACAGTGGTAGGAATTACCGATCCCGTGTATCCCGTATATGTTGATACCAACCTTATGCGCGGCAATATAATCAAGTACATCACATGCAGCGCGGATAACGGCTTTACAGGCGATATACCTGAGGAGAAACTGGATGTAATCTATCTCTGTTATCCCAACAACCCCACAGGTGCCGTAATAACCAGAGCCAAGCTCAAACAGTGGGTTGACTACGCCCTTGAAAGCGGAGCCCTGATAATGTATGACTCAGCCTACGAGGCATTCATACGCGACCACGAGATACCGCATTCCATCTACGAGATAGATGGAGCCAGAAACTGCGCCATAGAGTTTCGCAGCTTCAGCAAAACCGCAGGATTTACTGGAATAAGATGCGGTTACACTGTTATCCCACAAGAACTTATGGTCAAGGATGAAAGTGGTAAGATGGTGAGTTTGAACGCCCTCTGGGAGCGCCGCCAAAGCTGCAAGTTCAACGGAGCCTCCTACATATCCCAGCGCGGAGCCCTTGCCGTCTATTCAGACCAGGGCAGAGCCCAGACAAGAGCCACCATAGACTACTATCTTGAGACCGCTCGCATCATACGTGAAAGTATGCAGGAGATAGGATTGAATCCACAAGGTGGTGAGAATGCCCCATATATCTGGGCTCAGACACCCGATGGTATGGATTCATGGGAGTTCTTTGATATCCTGTTGGAGAAAGCGCAGGTGGTGGTAACGCCCGGAAGCGGTTTTGGTCCCGCTGGTCAGGGATATTTTAGAATTACGTCCTTCGCCGATAGGCAACGTACAATTGAAGCAATGGAAAGAATCAAAAAAGTGATAAAGTATGCATAAGAACATATATAGGGGTCTCCAAACCCGTCGCCACCCTCGGCGCGTCAGAGGGAGGGGCCCGCGCCCATAGGGCGTGGGAGGGATAGGCCCGAAGGGCCGTAGGTTGGGAGACCCCTATATATGTTCTTATCTGATAAAACTAAAAAAATGGAGAGAGAAGCCGTACTAATATTAGCAGACGGAACAAGGTACAAAGGCCGCTCATTCGGATACGAGAAGTCCGTATCGGGCGAATTAGTGTTCTACACAGCCATGACCGGCTACCCCGAGAGTCTGAGCGACCCGTCATACAAAGGTCAGATCCTGGTGCCTACATTCCCTTTGATAGGTAATTACGGAGTTCCTGGTGATGAGGTTGTCAATGGTATTTCCAAATTCTATGAGTCGGACAGGATACAGTGTTCGGCTCTTGTCATATCTCAGTACTCGGCCGAATACAGCCATTGGGACTCAGAGAAGAGTCTGGGCGAGTGGCTCAAGAAATGGCAGGTACCAGGCATCTACGGAATAGATACCCGTGCGCTGACCAAGCGTCTGAGAGAGAAAGGAGCCATGCTGGGTAAGATAGTGTTCGGCGATGAGGATATACCTTTCTATGACCCCAACAAAGACAATCTGGTAGCCCAGGTATCATGCCAAGAGATAAAGCAATACGGAAACGGCCGTTACAAAGTCCTGATGGTGGATTGCGGAATGAAGAACAACATCCTGCGCTGTCTGCTTGACTATAACGTGCAGATAAAGCGTGTGCCCTGGAACTATGATTTCAGCGGTGAGGATTATGACGGTCTGTTCATATCAAACGGCCCTGGTGACCCCGCAATATGCACCGAAACAATAGAGCATCTTCGCAAGGCATTGCAACAGGACAAGCCCATAATGGGAATCTGCCTGGGCAACCAGTTGTTGGCGCTTGCCGCAGGAGCCAAGACCTACAAACTCAAATACGGACACCGCGGACATAACCAGACCGTACGCATTCCTGGCACCCATAAGTGCTTTGTGACATCTCAGAACCACGGTTTTGCCATAGATGACAGCACACTGCCCGCTGATTGGGAACGTATGTTCGAGAATCTGAACGACGGCACGAATGAGGGTATTAAGCACAAGTCTAAGCCCTTCTTCTCAACCCAGTTCCATCCCGAGGCATCTAGCGGACCTACCGATACGGGCAATCTGTTCGGTATGTTTGTGGAGAACATGATACAATACTCTAAGAAATGAATGATGCTATGGAAGAGGTAAAGAGAGTACTTGTGCTCGGATCAGGAGCACTCAAGATAGGTCAGTCAGGTGAGTTTGACTATTCAGGATCGCAGGCACTCAAGGCACTGCGCGAGGACGGCAAGTTCACAATCCTTATAAATCCCAATGTGGCAACGGTCCAGACATCCGAGGGTGTGGCCGATGCCATCTATTATCTGCCCATCACTCCCGCATTTGTGGAGAAGGTAATCCGGAAGGAGCACCCTGACGGCATTATGCTTGCGTTCGGCGGCCAGACCGCCCTGAACTGCGGCGTTGAGCTGTACAAGAGCGGCATACTGGAGAAATACGGCATAAAGGTACTGGGTACTCAGGTTCAGGCAATCATCAACACTGAGGACCGTGAGCTGTTTGCCGATATGATGCGCTCCATAGGTGTCAAGACCCCGCGCAGCGAGGCTGTAAACAATATGGAGGAGGCCCTTAAAGTAGTCAAGGAGATAGGTTATCCGGTTATTGTGCGTGCCGCATATACGCTGGGCGGTCTGGGCTCAGGATTCTGCTCCAATGACGATGAACTTAAGAAAGTTGCTGCATCGGCATTCTCATACTCCCCGCAGATACTGGTAGAGGAGTCACTCAAGGGATGGAAGGAGATTGAGTACGAGGTGGTGCGTGACCGCTATGACAACTGTATCACCGTGTGCAACATGGAGAACTTTGATCCGCTGGGCATCCATACGGGCGAGAGCGTGGTTGTAGCTCCGTCACAGACTCTGAGTGACCATGAATATCACAAGCTGCGCCGCATTGCAATCGATATAATCCGTCACGTGGGTATAGTGGGAGAGTGCAACGTACAGTATGCGCTGGATCCCAACTCCGATGATTATCGCGTGATTGAGGTCAATGCCCGCCTGAGCCGCTCATCGGCCTTAGCATCAAAGGCTACCGGTTATCCGCTGGCATTTGTGGCCGCAAAACTGGGCCTGGGCTACGGTCTGGATGAGATTCCCAATTCCGTTACCAAGGTTACATCGGCCTGCTTTGAGCCCGCTCTGGACTACGTGGTCTGCAAGATTCCTCGCTGGGACCTTGGTAAGTTTGAGGGCGTATCACGTCTTATAGGCTCCAGCATGAAGTCGGTGGGTGAGATTATGTCAATAGGACGTACCTTCGAGGAGGCTATCCAGAAGGGTATGCGTATGATAGGTCAGGGACTGCACGGATTTGTGTGCAACAATGTGCATGTACCCGATATCGAGGCAGAGCTGCTGAATCCAACTGACCGCCGTCTGCCGGCCATAGAACTGGCTTTTGCTCAGGGTTATACCGTAGATAAACTGCACGACCTTACCAAGATAGACAAGTGGTTCCTGTGGCGCCTTTACAACATACACCGCATCAAGGAGCAGCTCTCCGAGGCCGGTGATTTAATGAATGTAGGTGAGGATCTGCTGCGTGAGGCCAAGTGCATGGGATTCAGCGACTATCAGATAGGTAAACTCACCATCAAGGGCGATAAACTGAATCCTCACGAGAAACAGGCAGCAATACGTAAATATCGTAAGTCATTGGGTATATTGCCTGTAGTCAAGCAGATTGATACGCTGGCAGGCGAGTATCCCGCATTCACCAACTACCTCTATATCACATATAACGGAACGGAGTACGATGTCACGTTTGAGCAGGACGGCAAATCGGTTATTGTGCTGGGCAGCGGTGCCTACCGCATTGGTTCCAGCGTGGAGTTTGACTGGTGTGGTGTGGCTGCGGTCAAGAAGATCCAGGAGATGGGTTACCGCGCCGTGATGATAAACTACAACCCCGAGACCGTAAGTACCGATTACGATACCTGTGACCGTCTGTTCTTTGACGAGCTTACACTGGAACGTGTGCTTGACATCTGTGATATGGAGGTTCCCAAGGGCGTGATAGTATCTACTGGTGGTCAGATTCCAAACAACCTGGCTCTGCTGCTGTACCATGAGGGAATCAACATTTTGGGTACATCGGCCAAAAGCATAGATATGGCCGAGGACCGTCAGAAGTTCTCCGAGATGTGTGACTCGCTGGGTATTGACCAGCCGCGCTGGAAAGAGCTTACCAGCATGGACGATATCTGGAGTTTTGTGGATGAGGTGGGTCTGCCCGTGCTTATCCGTCCGTCATACGTGCTTTCCGGTGCCGCCATGCGTGTGGTAAGCGACCGTGCGGAGTTGGAGACCGCCCTGAACAATGCAGCTGTGGTAAGCCAGGAGCATCCGGTGGTTGTAACCGAGTTCCTGCAGCGTGCCAAGGAGGTAGAGATTGATGCTGTGGCACAGAACGGCGTGATAAAGTGCTACGCAATCAGTGAGCATATAGAGTTCGCCGGCGTACACTCGGGCGATGCCACAGTGGTGTTCCCGGCTCAGAAGCTTTACTATGAGACTATCCGTCAGATAAAGAAGATCTCCAAGAAGATTGCAGCAGCCCTGAACATATCAGGCCCGTTCAATATACAGTTCCTGGCCAAGGAGAACAGCATCAAGGTCATCGAATGCAACCTTCGCGCCTCCAGAAGCTTCCCGTTCGTAAGCAAGATAACCAAGTTCAACTTTATAGGTATGGCTACGGAGATTATGCTGGGCAAGGAGGTGGAGCCTTTCGGCAAGACGTTTGCCGATATAGACTACGTGGGTGTAAAGTGCTCACAGTTCTCGTTTGCGCGTCTGCTCAAGGCCGATCCCATACTGGGTGTTGACATGGCATCCACCGGTGAGGTGGCCTGCATAGGTGACAACTACCATGAGGCTCTGCTCAAGAGTATGATATCGGTAGGCACCCGCGTTCCGTCCAGGGATAAGGGCATACTGCTGTCATCGGGCCCCACCAAGTCCAAGATTGACCTGCTGGATGCCGCCCGTATCCTTGATGATTACGGCTATAACATTTACGCCACCAGCGGTACGGCCAAATTTCTGGAGGAGAACGGGGTGAAGGTGCAGGAGGTGCTGCACTGGCCGGATTCGGACGAGAAGCCCAATGTGATTGATTACATGCGCGGCGGAAAGATTGATCTGGCCATAAACATTCCCAAGAACAACACTCCGCGTGAGCTTGAGAACGGCTACAAGATACGTCGTACGGCGGTTGATTTCAACATTCCGCTCATTACCAACGCCCGTCAGGCCAGTGCTTTTATCTACGCTTTCTGCAAGATAGGCATTGACGGCCTTGCTATCAAGCGCATAGACGAATACATCTAAAATGATACAAAAGGGGACTGTCCCCTTTTGTACTATTTTTATATCTTTGCGCTATGGGAAAGATAGTTACTATATTCAAGTCTTCAGTTTTGGCCGGAATCTGCATCGGAATTGCGGGATTCGGTTTTCTTGCATTGGGTGGCGTGGTAGGCGCCGTGATGTTCGCGTTCGGTCTTATAACCGTAGTCTGCTATAAACTAAAGCTCTATACCGGTACTGCCGGATTCATAGTCAAGGGTGAGGTGGGCGACCTTTTGCTTATCCTGCTGGGTAATATTGTAGGCTGCCTTCTGGTATCACTGCTGGCCAGGGTTTCACCTATGCCTTTGCAGGAGGCTGCCCAGAAGATTCTTGAAGGCCGATTGGCGATAGGTCCCGTACGTGCCGGCCTGCTGGCTATAGGTTGCGGATTCCTGATGACCACAGCCGTAACTTTTGCACGCCGTAACCAGTGGCTTCCGCTGCTGTTTGCAGTCCCCATGTTCATCCTCTGCGGATTCCCTCACTGCATAGCCGATGCGTTCTACTACCTGACCGTTCCCTTTGGTTTCATAAAAGAAAACTTCTGGAATGTTCTGCTTCTCTATATCTGTCTTGTAGCTGGCAATTTCATCGGCTGTAATCTATACCGCCTCCTAATGATTGGTGAGGAGAAGGTTTAATCTACTGTTCTTCCGCTGTAAGATGTGGGAGTAGAACCGAATTTTAGAGAGAACGTCAGTTCATCATCTACAATCTCACCTTCGAATTTGGTTACAGGATAGTCTTTGTACTCTCCTCCCATAGCCAGGGGTATAATACTGTCACATCTTAGAAAGGCGCCTTTCTCTGTCGGAGTCACATCAATGCCGGGTATTGTAACATCAATTGTTATAGGCATAAAAGATGAGAACTTTACCTTATACATGGTGATTGAAACCGAATCACTCTTTTGGGTAACGTTTAGGCTGACCCTAGTGCTGTCCAGCTGAAATGCTCCTCTTGATGATTCAACGTTAAGAGTGCCTGAATAATCGGTACTTTTAAGTTCTGAAGTGGTCTTCTGATCATCCTCTTTCTCAGTTTGATCACAACTCACAAGAAATGCCGCAAAGGCAAGCATAAAATAGATTGATTTTTTCATTGTTTTATAGTTTTATAGATGTTCCTATCATTAATGTTCTTGGCTTGTCGGTGGCAAAGAACTCATTGCCCATAGACTTAAAATAGAAGCTGCGGCCATGGGTGTCGGTTAAATTGTCACCCTTGATGTATACCTCCCAATCTTGAAATACCAAGGCAATGCGGCAGCCGGCTTTCAGACGGAATGGTTCTTGCTGTGTTCCCAGCTCATTCCAGTTGAACGGTCCGGCACCATTAAGGCTTGCATCAATATCAAGCGTCTTGTCTGTTAGCCTGATGCTGTATCCTGCGCCTATGTGGAGCGTATACCTGGGTACATAGGGCAGGGGGTTGTCTGCATAGTTGTTATTGCCGTCATCGTAACTTACAAAACGAGAATCACACCATGACCATGAGATATGTGAGCGAAACTGTTCCGGATTCCACTCCAATTCTACCTCCGCTCCTATACTGCGGCTGCGTCCGGCATTAGTCATCATACGTCCTGTTGACATTCCAGGCGGGAATACTGTAAGCTGCTGGTTATACACATTCATATAGTATGCCGATGCACCAGCATTGAATGAGCCTTTGCGTAGGCGTGTGCCAAGTTCCAGATTCCATGCGTTCTCTGGATCGTATTCTGTGTTATCGGCCGAAACAGATACGAATTGTCTGTCCAAATATACTCCCATATCACTCATGACTTCATTCATGGTGAGATTCTGGAGTATATCAGAAAATATCTGTGTATTGAATCCGCCGGCGCGGTATCCTTTTGAAACGGTAGCGTAGAGCGTAGCCTCATCTGTTGCCTTGAACAGGACTGAGAGTTTGGGTATGACCTCAAGATGATTGTGACTGACTGTACCGGAGTATGGTACTGCCAGTTCCTTGTCTTGAATCATGATTGGAGCAAAACGGTAATGTAAGGTAGCCATACAGTCATAATCCATATAACCCGATTCATAGTCCAGACGTATGCCTGCTGTAAGCAGCCATCGCTCAAACTCAAATACGGATTCATGGAATAACGCCACGTTCCAGGTATCAATTAAAAAATCTGAGTTGACAGGCATTTTGGTGTCTGAAATATCAAGATAGCCTATATTTTCAGGTATATGGCTGTTGGCGTTACTTAGGATAAGGTCCTCTATTCCGTCCCTCTTGAAAGTGACAGGAGCATAAAGGCTGTTCCGCTTGTAAAGGCCGAATAATCCGGTCTGGGGCTTCCATGTCGCATCGGGATCTGCCCTACGAAGTGTCAGTTCCAATGTGCCGGATCCGCTCATCTGTTTCTGCTGCAGGGTGAAAATGGATTTTGTGGTATAGTCCTGATCCATGTTCATGTCATCAGACAGCAATTGAAGTGAGGCTACGGCATCGGTAATTATGGCATTACCACAATGGTAAAACCTGAATCCTTCAATTACTGATAACCTACGGTAGTTTGCGTCATCATTGTATGAAACAGAGTGCAATGTGTCATCTTTCCACTGTCCGTAGGCAAATCCTCCTTCTTTTGATGCGTTGACAGAAATGATGTTAGAAAGACACATGCTTTGGGAGTACTGCTTTTGCCATTTCCAACGCAATGCAATGCCGTCATAAGGGTCACACGGACTGTTCTTGTATGTGTTTATGAAATATCCGTCTGTGTGTCTGTAAGTAGCTGACAGAACGTTGCTTCCTGTTATGAATGATAATCCTGCCCTTACTGTATTGGCGTTTCCGTATTCCAGACTGACGACAGGTCTTGCATTATCGGTGGGAGAGAGCGTGGAGAGGGACAACACTCCAGCCATGCTGTTACGGCCATACAGGGTTCCCTGGGGACCTCGCAGCATGATGGCACTATTAATGCCTTGCCAGTCAAAATCATACGTATTCTTATCCAGAATGGGTATTCCGTCTATATACAGTCCCATCACCGGATTCTCCATCCTGGATCCCATACCACGCAGATATATGGATGATGTCATAGATGACCCGTAGTCCGGGATATGCAGACCTGGAATTACCGATGAAAGTCTGTTAGGACGATATATGCCATTTCTTTCTAATGAAGAGTATGATATTTCCGATACGGCCGAAGCCTTCTTGCCGGTTGATATCTGATCCTTCAGGGCACTTATTGTAACAGGAGGGAGATATTGCTTTATAGTATCGTCAGATGGCGATACCAGTGCTAAAATATATATAAGGACCAAGGCTTTCATTGCGGCTGCAAAGTTCCGCAAAAAAGGCTTTTGTTTTTAGAACGGCAGTTGCGGAAATTAGGATTATCCTTGCATGGCCTTGCGGAACTCACTGGGAGTCTGACCAGTCTCGCGTTTGAAGAATCGGGCAAAGTATGATTGGTCATCAAGCCCTACAGCGGTTGCCACATCAATGATTGGGGCCGATGTCTCAGCGAGCAACCGTTTGGCTTTGACAATACGTACGGCATTTATCCAGTCTCCGACACTCCGTCCGGTATATTGTTTAATCTGACGGCTCAGATAATTTTCACTGATACCGGCAGACTGAGCGTATGAAGCCAAGGTACCTATGGACTGACTGTTGTTGAAAACGGACTCCAGAAAGTTCTTTGTGATTTCAGGCATTGCAATTGCCTTGCCGGACCTGATTCGGGAAAGGAAAAGGTCAAGTGATTTCTCTATGAATACATAGTCAGCCTTTTCAAATGATGTCATGATCATATTGAACAGCTCGCACATGAACACGCCCTCGTCAAACCAGAAGGCCTGATGAATCGGTTTGGTCAGATAAAGAAGGGGTCTGGAGTCGGTCAGGAATGAGGTTGAAAAGGCGCCGGTATAACCGGTTGCTTCATGATAGTACTGAATAGAGAACGGACAATTGGCCGGTATTAACAGAGAATGACCGGGTTGACATAGGTATGGGGTGCCATCGGCCTCAATCAAAACTTCTCCTTTAGTCACAAATATGAACCCGATGAGCGGAAGACTGGCCGAAGGAATCTCATCGGTTCCGGTTTTAGCTGTTGTGTCCATTCTGCGGATAAAGAATCTGCAGGATGAATAGTCTATATCTGAACACCAGTGAGGCTTTGTGGACATACGTGATTTACTGCAGGTTTATGTCGGCAATATCAACCAGATTGTTCATTATGGCGTAAATGGTCAGGCCGGCAGGAGAATGAATCTGTAGTTTAGCCGTGATGTTTCGGCGATGAGTGGTCACAGTATGGATAGAGAGGAACAGTTTGTCGGCAATTTCCTTGTTGGACATGCCGCGTGCCACACATCTGATGATATCCTTTTCCCGGTCGCTCAGAATTGCCACAGATCCAGCATTGTATTCCGGTGTTTTGTCCTGAGCAGGCTCACTGCCTGTAAGGGCTGATTTCTCCAATTTCATAACGGCAGGAACAAACAAACGTTCTTCAATCTCACTGTGTGAGATAAGGTCGTTCTGACAGTTTATTATGTCATACAATGCGGAGTTGAGCTGGTCGTTGTTGGGCTGGCGGTAATGGCGTATGACTATATCCTTAAGCTCCTTAAGCTTTTCTGAACCGTTATTATGAGCCACTGAATACCTGGCTATGTTGAACCTTCCGGTTGGCTGGCCATGAAGCAGTTTCTCCACATATGTAAAAATAACGTCGTTCTCATGATTCATATGGTTCTTAACCTCAATGGTGTAGTCATCATAAAACTTAAGTATCAGGAATGCCACATCATTCACGTCATTACAGTTGAGAGCCTCAATCAACTTGCGGCGTATGCCTGGCAGTATGAAATCACTGAAATAGGTATGTGCGCGTTTGAGATAATCTATAAGAGCAGGAAGAGATACATTGTAGCCTGTGTAGTCTCTTCCTGCTATAAGATTTGCTACGGCAAGGAACGTGGGGCAATCAACTTCGTTCTCACGGCATACTTCACCGATTGTACTGTCACCAAATCCAAAGTGTATTCCAAAACGGCTCAATACCAGAAGAATCAGATTGTTGTCATCAATCAGATCCCTCATCTTATCTTGCAGGGTGTATTCATTTTTCATAACTAACAATGAGTATACGACTGCAAAAATACAAGTTTTAAGTATAAGCCTTAATACTTAAAAATGAGTATTGATTACCTCTTGTAACCTTCCAGGTTAGCCTTTACGGTTTCCCATTTGTAATATGGACCGACATATGGTTCCAGACCGCGAAGACGTGTCTCCTGTTCCTGATAGAGGAACTTAACCAGTACGTCACCTTTCTTGTTGCGGTAGAATATCATCTGAAGGTTGCTGCCCATGGGTATGTTCCAAAAACCGAGCCAACGGTCACAAATCTCATCGGCGGGAATGCGTTCGCCGACACCCTCGATGCCAAGATAACTTACCAAAGCCATAAGTGGGTAATCATGACCGAACCTTAGGTCTGCGGCATACTTGCCGGTTGCTATGCATTCATCGGCCTTGGCTACGATATCCTCAACGCAGGATTGTGCCATAGGAACACGGTCATCGCCGGACTCGACGGAGTTGCAATGACCGGTATAAAGTGAAACGTTGCTCTGCGCCCAACGTTTGTATATGGCGTCAAAGGGCAGGAACCTGAAAAGATTGTCCTCTACGTCAAAATCCTCGGCTATGATAGCTGTGTTCCAGACATTCTCAGTAAAGCTTCTGGCGCTCCTGATAAATGTACGAGCCCTTGGCACATCGGTAAAGAGACGGGGAAATACACCTAATGTATCATCGGGGAGGCCACGTAGGGCTTCTCTTGCAGCTCTTGATGCAGCCGATGATTTCTGTTGCCATCCACGCTCGTTGTCCAGATAGTCCATGAACTTCTCACCCGTATCAAGGTAGAAGTATATCTTAGGATTCTGGCGTACAAGCGATGTGGTGAACGCGTTCATGCTGATAAGGCAGCGTTGAACTGTGCTTCCGAAAGCGCGTACCTGTTTGTTTCCTTTGAATACTTCCGGATAGCGCTTGTACATACGCTCGGCTATGGCCGTATGCTCACGTACTCCTTTCTGTGTCAATCGGCCGTCCATGCCGTTATATGATTCCAGGACTTTGCGTGCTGCCACGAGCAGGGAGTCGCCACCGGGAGTTAGAATTCCCAATTGTTTTGCAGTATCCAACACGGCTATGACGTTCTCATATGAACTTCCTCCCCAGTTGGAACGTGAACCATGACGACCGTAATGGCTGATATAGAATGGCTTGTAGCCTTTAGGAGGCTTGGTGTCATGAATTTCCTTAAACTCGTATGAGTTGGTGTTGTTGCCGGCACGTGTGGGATCCTCCTTGAGGGCACGTACAGCGGCTTCGGACTGGTGTGCCTGTGCAAATGCAGATGTCACGCAGATCAGCAATGCGGTGATGATGGTTAGTCTTTTGGTTTTCATATAAAGAGGCTATAATTGGTTAATGTAGACTACAAAGATAGTACAATTACTCAAGTATTGCCGTTCTAGGCGTAAGAATGCATGCCTCCCAAAAGAAGATTCACTCCAAAATAGGTAATCAGCACTGTCAGAAACGCCAGGATGGCATAAGTGTGGAAGAACTTTGGGCGGTTGAACCTTGATATCACACCTCCGTGAAGCATTGCAGCATATACCATCAACGTTATGAGTGCCCAGGTCTCCTTGGGGTCCCAAGACCAGTAACTTCCCCATGATATGTTTGCCCATACCGCTCCTATGAATGTGCCTGTAGTAAGGATAAAGACGGCAGGATAGAGTATTGTAAGGCTTATGTCTCGCAGCATAGAGCGTGAATCATCATTCTTTTGTATAAGCCCCATGATTCCTATCAGTGCCGTTAGGCCGAATAGCGTGTATGATACCATCATGCAGAGTACGTGTACTCCAAGTAACGGAGAATTTAGGACCGGAGCCAGATTCTGTGCCTTGGGATCTGCAAAAGACAGCGAAGCTACCAGCATGGTGAATCCGGCCAGTATGAATCCCACGGGTTGTATTATTGGGAGGCTCTTGCGCATCGCGGTCATGGCAATTGTGGTGAGCCAAGCCATGAGCATCATTACGGAATATGTTCCCACAAGTGGCATGTGTCCGGAAATATACCAGTGTAGTCCCAGCACCAGAGTCAGATAGCCGAACAAAACAATGGTCAGCACTTGCATCGTAATCTTTACTGGTTTTGAGAATCCGCGTCCGCGAGCCATTAGTATCCCGCTCATGATAAATAAGATTATACCCAGAGTGATGGATGCCATGAACGGCACCATGGGGCGGCATATGTTGTCATAAAGAGTTTCCATAGTTTTTCAAACGTTTTAATGCGTTACGGAAACCGGAATTCTTCTGAAAAAAGAAGCCGGCCATTGATATGAGGAGCAGTATATAGCCTGTATAGGTCACTCCAACACCCCAGGGGTCATGACTTACGGCCAGAACGCTACCGTGAAGGTCGTCGTCATAACTGGACTGATAAAACCTGTAACCCTCATATTTGAGTATTCTGTTCATGGATATGGTATACTCTGTTTTCGTGTCGTTGCGACTGTCAATGATGGTCACCGTGCTGATATAATCAGACGGGTCATCTGAACCGGGATAATATTCAATTCTGAATTCCTTCAACTGCAGGGCAAACGGTAAATTCTGCCTGAGACCTTCACTTGAACTCCACTGGCTGGTAACCAGGCCCCGGCGTAGTTCCATAATACCGTTCTTTCCGGAAATCATGGTTATAAGAGCGCCAGTCAGTATCAGTACAAATGATATGTGCAGCATAAATGTAGCAGGCTTCTTGATTGTGCCGAGCCTTATCAGAAGTAATACTCCCGAAAATGCTGTGACAGCCCAAAGGGCAATGAACACGGGGCTGTGATAGACATATTGGAATGCTGTTGCTGTTCCTTGCAACTTCTCTACTATGGTTGCGGCTGCCATCATCAGAATGACGGCAGTCGCTGAACCAATGCTTGTGTATTTGAGGATTCTGTTGGTTTTCACTCTGCTAAGTTAAATTGAATTGATGAATTCTACAACTGCATCACGTTCTTCTTTTGGAAGGTTGTAAAACTTTTCGGTACACCAGTATGCATCACTTTCCTTACTGTATCCATGCCACATTATGGCCTCTATGACATTACGGGCACGATTATCGTGCAAACGGTCCTCAGCGCCGGTATTGGAACGTGAAAGCCCGCGTCCCCAGAGTGGAGTGGTGCGGCACCAGCTTCCATGAATACCGTTTACCATATACAGACGGTGCTGGATCATATCGGTGTAAGGCCAGATGGTCTGCTCCTTATATTGAGGCAGTTCCTTATCGGCATAAACGGCCGGTTTCCAGTAGTTATCTTCTTTGGTCTTCCATGAAGCACGATGGCAGCTGGCACATCCTATGCGGTTGAATAACTCCTTACCCTTCTGTACGTCCTCACGGTTCAGGTTACGTGCACGGGGGATAGAGAGACCGCGATGCCATACCATGAAGTTGTAGTACTGGTCATCATTCATCTCTGGGGTAAAGTTGTGCCACTGGTTGTCAAACTGGTTTGTACTGGGGTCCAGCAGGTGCAGAACCGCATCCTTTATGCCCTCATCGGTTCCGTCAGCATAATACGGCGATGTGGGGTCGGCCTTGATGGCTGCTATCACCTGTGCGTTCTCTGACATAGCCTTGGCCCATGCTGCTGTAGTATACAGCTTGGGGCGGTCGCTGCGTGATACATTAGTGATGTTCCAGATGGCGTTGGCACCAGCTCCGTCCTGCAATGAAGCACGGGTCATTGCATATGTGAAACGCTTGAGCAGCTTGGTGCCTGCAGGTGCGGGAGTTCCGTCTGCAAACTGTCCATCTGCCAGAGTATACCATGCAGTGGGTGCAAAGTCATTGGCCTCCTTATCCCAGAAAGCCGGATTGAGGTCAGCATGCTGAGCTTCCCTGCGATACTGCTCACGGATGCTGTCCTGAGGAATGGCATCAAGCAGGCCTGAACCTATGATACCGATGGTCGATTCCAGTCTAAATGCGACGGCACCTGTCTCATACGGTGTAGGACTGGTGTTGAAGGCGCTTTCCGGAATAGTCAGTTCCGGGTATATAAGGCTGTATTCCTCGCCATCGGGGAACGTCATGGGCAGGCCGCTCTCCATGGCAGTCACCGGCAGCCACTTAATATCAATCTGCTCCTCGTCAATAGGCGGCAGGAACGGATATGTGGCCTTGGTCTGAGGCATACCTGTCACTTCCGAAACGTAAGGACCGTCATCACTGTTTTTACCATCTACGGGATGATAGATAACCAACAGATATCCGTTTCCGAACTCTGCACGGTACTGTGATTGGCGTTTACCATGACCGTAGCCGGGATGGCAATCAAGACATGATGAGCGTACGTAAGCCGGGCCAAGTCCCTTGAAAGGAGCCGTAGAGGTCGTGTACTTACGCTCAAAAGCAGCCTCACCCAGATTGAATGCTGTCATAAGCCCCTGGCGTTCAACAGACGGAGTCTCATCCTCATAGCATCCTGCGGTTACATTTGTGGTAGTTCCGAGTTCACCTCCCGGATACCACTCGCTTGCACTGAAATTACCTACAGCCAGGCCAACGTACTTGGCATCGGGCTCACGGGTATTAACGTTCCCATTAATACCGCTATTGCCGTCGGTACATCCGACGGCAACGGTCAACCCTAAGAATAGGGCGCTAAATCCTTTTATTTGCATATCATATTACTGTTTAACAATCCACTCGGCGGCTTTGTTAAGTTCTTCGTCAAGTTCGTTGATTACGTCCATTGCATCCTGAACCAGGTCATCAGTGTAGATATCCACAAATGCACCTTTTGCCTGACATGCCTTAAGAGCATCGACCGATGCGTTCAGCTTGGTTTGCAATGCAACGATACCGTCATACTTGTAGTTCTTGAGTACACTTATGATTGATTTGCTCTCGGGAGCCTTGGCGCCTGCCTTTCCGTAAAGGGAATACTGAATACTGAGAATGTTGTCTATGAAATCCTGGAATGACTTCTTGCTGTAGGGTGACTCGATGTAGTTGACATCCTCACCGCTGTGGGCGTTACCCATCTTGACATTGGCAACCTCATTGCATATATTGGAGCATCCGGCTACCAATATCGAAGCCATTGTCTCCTGCCATGTGGCGTATGTGCTTCCGGCTTTTGCGGCTCCCAGCATATTCTCACCGTAGGTCTTGTCAGATCCGGTCATTGAAACCGGTACTTCAAGCTCCTCGCAACGCTCCTGGTAAGACTTGGAGGCATTGGGATTCCATGATACTATAAGACGATAGCAGTTGTCACGCAGGTCGCCGGCCACAGCAGTTGCATATATCAGTTCCTGTGCTCCGGTTACGGTCTTGCCGCTGAATGCCTCATCATCCTCATTGCCGCGTAAGGCATCTACAGTGCGGTTCCGGCCATCACGGAACAGTATGAACTCAATGCCGTGGAATCCCAGAAGTTCGGCACCCAGTTTGGCCGATGCATAGGCGATACCATCTTCACCCTCAAGGGCGGCAACCTGCTCAGAGTTGCTCAGAGCGGTGGCAAGAGCCTCAACATCAAGAGGCCATGTGTCAATATGCGGATCTATACCGAAATCTGTAGCGGCACCATAAAGGAATGCCTCAGACTCCTCCCATGACTGACGGGCCTGGAGGAACTTGGCGCATATGGCGTCAACCTCAGCCTGATTAAGGGCATTTACACCTTTTTGGGCTGCATCGGCAAGCAGGTTATACAGCTCGTCTGATTCCTTGGCCAGATCATTATAGGTGGAATAAACCACGCCGGGAACATACTGCTCTACGGCAGCCTTGATGTCATTGTCCAGAGCAACAGAGTTCTCACCTTTCTTCTCATCATCACAGGCAGTGAGTGCCATAGCAACTACTGCCATTCCAAAAACCAGTTTCTTGTTCATTGTTATTATAATTCGTAGTTATTTGAAAAATCCCATGTATGCAATGCCAATCGAAACAGACGGCTCGTTATTGTAACGCTCGTTGCGGAAACGTTCCGAGAACTCGGCTTTGACAGCAATCTGCGGTAAAGGCATCCAATTTATGCCGGCTGCCATACGGTGAACGTCGGTAAAGGTGTAGTCCTGCTGGTCCGATGCGGGGATGTAAGGGTCATAGTACTCGTATCGGCCGAACAGGAAGAGTTTGTCCTGAATTCTGTCAGACAGACCGAGAATGTCATAACCGGCTTCTGCTCCGTATGTTATGGCTGATTCTCCTACAGGCGTCTTCTTGTAAGGAGCGTTATTTGATGTCATGTTCCTTTTTATTGTACTTATTGTAACAGCATCACTTACATGACCCCAATCGGCATTCCCGCGTACAATCAGGTTGCGGCCCTTGTAGCTGAAATCAAAACTGCCTATCCATGTACGACCCTTAATGTCCTTGTATCTGGTGTCCTTAAGGTCGTTTGGAAACGAATTGTGCATGCTGTTCCCATAATAACCGCTCACACTCAGCCGAAGTTTCTCAATTGAGCGGTTGTCAATTCTGAGAGCAAAGCCGTAGTTGTTGGCTACCTTGAACTCATAAGGTGATGCAGAGCCGTATTTAATAAAATTGTCACGGTTGAACATGAATGCATCCAGTCCGGATATCATTTGTAATTCATAACTCCAGCAGCCGGCATTACCCCAGAGGCTGATTCCGGTATCGTGCCAGGTGGATGGTAGAATGGTGGACTCTCCTTCCGGGCGGTAAACGGTAAAGAAGTTGAGAGGCTCATGGGCGTTGTTTAGAGCACCTACAGGCACAACAAAGTGTCCCATACGCAAGTTGAGCCATGGTTTGAATGATTTTTGCAGCCAAAATTGCTCAAGCGCCACTTCGCCGCCTTTCTCTGTTTCCTGTTCCCATTCTCCAGCCTCGGTAAATTCCTTTTCTACTGCACTGCCTGTACCTGAATGCTCAAACTCTATCTCGGTCTGCATGGACCAACCCTGACCGAAGTCATAGCCCATATATATTACAGCATGGGGAATATCAAATCGTCCGTGGCTCGGATCATCCTTGTATTTGGTGGGATTGGAGTATCGGTATACGTTGTCACTGTAAAAATTCCTGCTCATGGTAATCTCGCCATAACCGCCAATAGTAAGCCCGCTCTGCCGGTTTTGTGCATGAGCACAGGTCAGACACATTATTAATGCAATGAATGCGGCATATGTTTTTCTCATTATCCCTTAGTATTTTTTTACGCTGCAAAGGTCTTTATTAAGAACAGCCGTCGCAATACTCACTTTTAGTGAAAACAAAACATCCCCACAAAGCCTTTATTGCCTTGTGGGGATGGAATGTCCGGTAATGAAAACTACTTAAGCTTGCCAATCAAGTCATCCAACATACCGAATAAAATAGGGACGGTCTCCGGAGTGATGCTATTGCACATCACGGTACTGCCTAATTTCAGTGGGACATCGGACAACGCTTTTTTAAGGTTAAGACCTTTATCTGTCAACCTTACGATTATTTGTCGGGCATCACTGTCTCCTTTTGTACGGGTAAGGATACCCTCTGTCTCCATGCGTTTAAGCAATGGGGTTACCGTATTGGTCTCCAGCATAAGCCGTTTGGCTATGTCATTGACCGGCTGAGCATTCTTTTCCCAAAGAACCAGCAGTACCAGATATTGCGGATACGTAAGACCATATTCCGACAAAAGCGGATGATAAGCCTGAATTATCAGGCGTGACGCTGTATAAAGTCTGAAACAAAGCTGGTTGTCCAGTTTGAACTGCTCTTCCATTACAACATTTCAATTAAATCCTTTTCAATATCATCGGGTGTTACTATGGGTGCATAACGCTTTATCTGTGTACCGTCGCGGTTAATCAGGAATTTGGTGAAGTTCCAAAGAATGTCACTCTCTTTCTCAACGCTCTTGCTTAAGGTCTTGAGCATCTTATGAGTTGCCTTGGCCTTGAGTCCCTTGTACTCCTCGGTGGGAGCCATCTCTTTAAGGAAAGTAAATACAGGATGTTCCTGTGCTCCGTTCACATCGGTCTTTTTCATCAGAGGGAAGGTGACACCATGATTCAAACGGCAGAACTCTTCGATTTCAGCATCGCTTCCCGGTTCCTGATGTGCAAACTGATCGCATGGGAAACCCAATATGACGAGTCCCTGTTCCTTATATTTCTGATAAAGGGCCTCCAATCCATCATACTGGGGAGTAAAACCGCATTTTGAGGCAGTGTTCACTATCATGAGCACTTTTCCTTCATACTGTGCCAAATCTGTCTCAACACCTTTGTTATTCAGTGCTTTGTAATCATAAATCCTTTTCATAACCTTTATTTTTCTGTTTGTTTATATCGTTTACGATACAAAGATATGACAAAAGAATTATATCGCAAACGATATTTTGATAAATTAACTAATCAAGCGGAAAAAAATTAAAAAAGGTCACAAAAGGTATATCCCGTCTGTGACCTTTGAGTTAATCCTGGAAGCAGTAGCCGAAACCGGCGCGGGTGGCCAGACAGTCGGCGTACGGCTCAATCTTTTTACGGATGCGGGTTATGTTTACATCGACTGTGCGGGCGTTTACCACAACGTCATCGGGCCAGATGGCCTGCAGCAGCTGCTCGCGTGAATAGACCACTCCGCGGTTCATCATGAACAGCTTGAGCAACTCATACTCTGTCTTGGTAAAAGAGACCGGGTTGCCGTCAACGGTAACCTCCTTGCTGTCTGTGTCAATCTGGATTCCTCTGTAGCGGATTCCGTTACGGGCGGCACCTAAGCGGGATTCCACTACGTTTATGATGTAGTCGCCGGTCTTTTCACATTCGCTTATCAGGTCTATGAATACCGTTCCGCTGCCATACCCGTATGTATGCTGGTCCAGATTGTTTATGTTCTCCTGTTTCAGACGGTTGCGGCAGGCGTTTATGCTGTTCTCTATCTCCTCCGACAAGGTTATGTCATACTCCTCCCTGCGGCCGGCCAGTAACTCATTCATACGGGTAAGCGCCTGGTCCAGGAGTCCGAACATCCGACTGACTCCTTCCTCCTGTTTCTTGTTGAACTCAATCTTGTTCTCCTGCTTGCGGCGCATGATGCGTGCCAGTCCGAAACAGCTGTCACCGATTGACTCCAGCTCGCCAATCTGGCGGAGCATGGCGCGGATTTTCTCCTTGGTGTCATCCGACAGATGCGCATCGCTCACATCACCCAGATACTTGCCTATCTCCTGCTCCATGCGGTCACTGCCTTCCTCGGTCTTCTCTATGCGTTCAAACAGTTTCTTGAATGCCTGCTCATCGGTAGTCGTGTAGAGATCCTTAACCAGATCAAACATGTGCTGCATCTTTTCGCCGAATATGACAATCTCCTTCTGCGCCTGGAGTATGGATATCTCAGGAGTTTTCATGATACCTCCACGGATAAACTGCAGACGGAACTCATCCTCATCGTCTGCCTTGCCTGACTTGATTATGTAGCATACCAGTTTTTCAAGCTGCGGGATGAATCCTATCAGCAGCGAAGTGTTTATTACGTTGAACGTGGTGTGGAACGTGGCTAACGCGAATGTAAGTCTGGCCGGGTCAACGGAATCGGATGTAACGTCAATGCCTACAACGCGGCATACCGTACGTACAAACGGGAAAAATATTATGAGCACCCAAATTACGCCGAACACATTGAACAGCAGGTGCGCCATAGCGGCCCGGCGGGCCTGTGTGTTGGCCGACAGCGCAGCCAGGTTGGCAGTCAGTGTGGTGCCTATGTTCTCACCCATAACCAGTGCAATGCCCTGGAATATTGATATTGCTCCGGTTGAGCAAAGCACCATTGTTATGGCCATAAGCGCTGCCGATGATTGTGCTATGCAGGTCAGAATGGCTCCTATCAGAAGAAACAGCAGAATAGTTCCGTAACTGCCGGAGTCAAATGATGCGAAAAAGTTCACTACCGTCGGGTTGCTGGCCAGGTCCATCTCACGGCCGGTCTGGTTAAGCATGCCCAAGGCAAACAGAAGGAAACTGATTCCGAAGAGGAAATCGCCCACATAACGGTGCTTGCCTATCTGTATAAGTATGATTCCTATCAGGAAAGCCGGCCATACCAGATTGGCTATGTTGAAGGAGAAACCGGCCGACATGATCCAGGCGCTCAGCGTAGTACCGATGTTGGCACCCATAATGACCGATATGGCCTGGCTAAGTGTGAGCAGTGCGGCGTTAACGAATGAGACGGTCATAACCGTCGTTGCTGCCGATGACTGGACTGCTACTGTTACAAGTGCTCCTGTTGCAACCCCAGAGAAACGGTTTGTGGTCATTGCGCCCAACAGGTGACGCAATTGCGGGCCTGCCATCTTCTGCAACGCCTCGCTCATGACCTTCATACCATAGATGAGCAGGGCGATGGACCCTAATAGCTTCAATACAATTAACATCTTTACCTCTTGATTTCAGTACAAAAATATAGGTTTTTCTCAGTTTTCAAAAGGCAGGAAGGCAATTGTAACATAATCTTAATATCAAAAATGACGCAAAGGGGTCGTTTCACTTTGCGTCATCACTTTGCGTCACTTTAGTTGGCTTTGAGCCGATTGGAGATTGCTATACGGTAGGATTCTCCAATGGGTATGACAATGGCATTCTCCATGGTGATCTGTGTGCGGCAGTTGTTGATGATACGGTTCAGGTTCACTATGTATGACTTGTGAACGCGGGCAAAACGGTCATCGGGCAACTGTTCCAGCAGACGTTTCATGCTCAGATGGACTATGAGAGGAGTGGGAGAGCCGGTATAGTTTATCTTGAGGTATTCGGCCATCCCTTCTATGTACAGGATGTCATCAGGTTTGATGCGCACCTGCTTGTAATCAGTCTTAAATATCAGTTCACTTTCAGCTTTCTGCACATTATCTACTGTGCGGTTAAGCTCTTCAATCTTATCCTTATGTTGCCTGTTCTCGGCTTGAAGGTCTGTAACCTGTTTCTCGTGATGAAGGCTACGGATATAAGCTATAAGTCCTAAATCCACACCTATCAGCAGCAGACCCATCAAGAATTTCATGGTCTCGGGGCGCATGGGGCGGTTTCCATCTCCCGGCATCTGGGGCGGACGCATTTCATTGGGAGGTGGGGCCATCCCTTCCATAGGGGGATACATTCCACCCTCAGGTTTAGGTGGGGGCATATTGCCGTCGCCCATCATAGGTGGCGGACCTTGAAACAAATCCGGTGGACCTTGGCGTGAATTATCAGGATTGCCCACGTTGTAACAGTAGAATCCGAAAGAAATCATCAACGCTACTGTAACAGGGATGTAAACAAGATACTTCTTGCTGAAAAACAGCGGAGCCAGCAGAAAATGGTGCAGCAACAGCAAGCACAGATATGGAAAAATCTGTAGCGTTATCTGCCAAATCTGGCTTATCAGTCCTTGCTGTACTGGCTCCATAGTTGCGAATATACTCTTTTTTATGTTACTGTAAACCCTTTTTGTTGAAGAAATAGTGGTGTTTGTTGAATTTTTTTTAATACGGGAGCGCCCTGGAATACCTTAGTGGCAGAAAACGATCAAAAAACAGAATTATATGAAAAAGCAGGTGTTAATTTCAGGTTTGCTCGTTCTGCTCATGACGGGCGGCTGTAGCGGTGATGAGATCACCATCATTGAGAATCAGGAAGAAGGTGTGTCAGTTGACTGCTCGGAGCTCAACTCTGACATATCAACTTTGCAGGTTCTTTCAAATGAGTACGTGGCTGGCAGTACCGTCACTGATATATGTGACGGTAGGTTGACATTCTCATCGGGTAATACGGTTCAGATAAAGGTTCGTTCGGCATACGGCTTCAGTTATGCCAACCCCACAATCGGAGTGAAAATGGCAAACTGGCTGATTGACGGTAGCGCGGTGAGTTCTGAATTCTCATCAGAATTGCTACGCATTAAGGGTGCTGACGGTTACTGGTACGCCTATTACAGCGGGATATGGAATAAGGTATATCCGATATTAGAAGGAAACAGCATTCCGGTTTTCACAGCTTTGAGTGATGATGCTGACAGTGTGTATGTGACACTATCTGACGGAATCAGTATTAACCTGCCTAAATATGATGGTGCAAGTTCGATATTACTCTCTGAGAGTTCTGTCAGGATTGCAAAAGAAGGTGGTTCATCTGTCATTACCATAACTGCCGGTGACGACTGGACGGCTGTAATGTCAGAACAGTGGTTGAGCTTGTCGGCCGAATCCGGAACTCAAGGTTCTGAACAGGTCACCGTTACGGCTCAGGCAAATGAAGGTATCGCACGCACGGGATATATTACCTTTACATCCGGCGATTTAAAAGCCATACTTACAGTAATTCAAGAGGGGGAATCCGGGGGCGGAATTATAGAGAGTTCCGACACTGAGAACAGCGAGGACAATGTCTCCAATACAGAGTTTGACCGTACCATATACGTGACCTATTCATCATCCGGCGCCGAGGTGAGCGGTGATGTAGATGGCATAGTGTCGGTATGCGGTAATGACGTGACAGTAGACAATACATCGGGTGATAAAATCATATATGAACTCACCGGAACTGCATCGGATGGCTTCTTTAAGGTATATAGTTCAAAGAAACAGGCTATAGTACTTAACGGACTGAATCTGACAAATAAGAACGGTGCCGCCATAAACAACCAGGGTAAGAAACGCTGCTTTGTGGTTGTTAAGGGAACCAATACGCTTGCCGACGGCTCGTCTTATTCCGATACCCCGTCATCCGAGGATGAGAAGGCTGCTTTCTTCAGCGAGGGGCAGCTCATTTTCAGCGGTGACGGCTCTCTTACGGTAACCGCCAGCGGAAAATCAGGCATAACAAGTGATGATTATGTCCGTTTCATGTCATCACCCACGGTAAAGGTGGTTTCGTCGGCTGGTCACGGAATACGAGGCAAGGATGCCGTGATAGTTTCAAACGGCAATGTAAACGCTGAAGTGTCGGCCAACATGAAAAAAGGTATCACATCAGATTCACTGGTCTGCATAGATGGTGGTTCAACCGTTATTAAGGTAACAGGCTCTGCCGCGTACGACAGTGATGATGCAGAATATACGGGAACTGCCGGCATAAAATCCGACCAGCGTTTTGAGATAAATGGAGGCAGCCTTATCATAACCAACTCAGGAACAGGCGGCAAGGGCATAAGCGGTGATGCAGTAGGCTATTTCAATGGTGGAACCGTAAAGGTTACTACCACCGGTTCCAACTACGGACAGTCATCAGGAGGACGTAACAGTTCATCATCCAACAGCGTATCGGCCAAGGGTATAAAGTTTGACGGTAACCTGTACTTTAACGGTGGAACGGTTGTTGTAAACTGCAAAGCACATGAGGGTATAGAATCAAAGGGTACGATAACCGTTAAGGATGGTGTGGTATATAGTTGCTCGACTGCCGATGACGCAATAAACTCCGCAAGTACCTTTACGATAGAGGGTGGCAAGGTATTCGGCTACGCCACGAGCAATGACGGACTTGATGCCAACGGAAATTTCTACATAAAGGGTGGTCTGGTGTATGCGATTGGTACTACATCACCTGAGCTGGCTGTTGATGCAAACACTGAAGGCGGCTATAAACTCTATGTACAGGGTGGTACCCTGATAGCTGTTGGCGGTCTTGAATCCGGGGCAAGCCTGACGCAGAGTTGCTATTCGGCTTCATCATGGAATAAGAGCACCTGGTATTCTCTTACAGTGGGAAGCGATGTAGTGGCATTCAAAACTCCATCTACCGGTGGGACACCATTAGTGGTATCGGGTGCATCAACTCCCACACTCAAGACGGGTGTTACAGTATCAGGCGGTACCAGCCTGTTTGAGGGAATGGTGAATGCCGGAGGCTCAATAAGCGGCGGCACATCGGTTTCGCTTTCATCATACACAGGTGGTAACGGTGGCGGGTTCGGTCCCGGCGGAAATGGTGGCCCCGGTGGCGGCAGATGGTGATATCATAGAAGAAAGTTACATAATTGAGAAGCGGGTATGAAGAAGATATTATTTGTTATTTGGGTGCTGATGATTCCTGTATCGGCCGGTGCCCAGGAGAACCAGAAGATCAACAAAAAGAACCTTGTGGTCAAGGAATGGAAGACCGATGCCAAGACCAACAGGAAGATGCTTGATCATGTTACAACCTACAATCCTGACGGAAAGAAGGTTGAGGAGATAGAATATGGCGATAAAGCCCAGAAATGGCGTAAACGCTATGAATATGATGACAGCGGCAAGATGAAAATGGAGATAGTGTATGATGAAAAAAACTCACTTGTAAACTACAAGAAATTTGAGTACAACGAGTTTGGGAAGAAAAAGACCCAATATACCTATGATGCCAAAGGCAATTTGACATCCATTAAAGTATTTGAATATATCACGCAAGATGCCTGAATTCAACCACATATCATTTGTAGAACTACTGGACGGCTTTGCCCCTATCTCACTTGAGGAGATGGATTCTGTAAAACTCATGAACAGGATAGATACAAAGTATCTTACTGATGAGGAAACACTTGTAAAGATACTCCGGGAGGCATGTGCTGCCGGTTACATGGTACTTGAGACAGACGGACTGCGTATTAATCCGTATGATTCGCTCTATTATGATACCGACGGACTCAAGATGTACTATGACCACCGTAACCGCAAACTGGTGCGTCAGAAAGTGCGTACACGCTCATATCTGACATCGGGTATGACTTTCCTTGAGATAAAACGCAAGAACAACAAAGGCCGCACTAAAAAGAAACGTATAAGCATTCCTTCAAGTGATTTCAATAATTATAGCAGGAACGCTGAGGCAACAAGCTATCTGGCTCAACATTCTGACTTCAGTGCCTATGAGCTGAATCCTGTGGTTGAGACTCTGTTCTTCAGGATCACGCTTGTCAATCCTGATAAGACAGAGCGTCTTACCATTGATACTTGTCTTAACTTCAAGAATCATCGGACAGGGTTGGAGGCATCGCTTTGTGACACTGTGATAATTGAACTTAAGCAGGATGGACGTGCGGTCAGCAGGATGAAGAACATACTTCTGAATCTCAGGGTAAAACCTCGCAGGGTTAGCAAATACTGTGTCGCGGTCACAATGACTGATCCGGGTGTGCGCCCCGGACGTTTCAAACAAAAAGTGCATATAATTGAAAAGATCATTAACAAAAAAGCCATATTATTATGATTTCAATTCAAGAATTGGGCGATTACAATATCGTCGATGAGGATGCATTTGACATCCAGACCATAACCGAGTCTATGATGTCCACCGGACAGAGTATGATAGAACTTGGCATAAAGTTTTTTCTTAACCTGATAGTGTGTTGGGTAATTATAAGGCTGTTCTATTATCCCAAGAGCCACAGGCGTGACTATTTTTTCACTTTCATGGTTTTTTCAACTGCAATGCTCATGTTACTGTATGTAATGGGCAACTCTGAGGTGGGCATTGGTCTGACATTAGGACTTTTTGCCATATTCGGAGTTATAAGATACCGTACGGAGACTGTGCCTATACGTGAAATGACCTATTTATTCGTAATTATAGCGCTTGCTGCCATGAACGGCCTTGCACCTATATACAAGTCAGTAGGGGCTGTTACTGAGCATCCTCATTATGAACTTTCATCCACTGCACTGACAATAACCTTAATCTCAAACATGCTGGTGGTGGCTCTTATAGGTATTCTGGAGAGCGAGAGGATGATAAAACACACATCGACAAAACTGGTGCTTTATGACCGTATTGAAATGATAGTCCCTGAAAAGCGTGAGGAGCTCAAGGAGGACCTGGAGAAACGCACCGGTATAAAGATTGACAAGCTTGAGATAGGTCATGTTGATTTTTTAAAGGATGCAGCTTTCATAAAACTCTACTATACGCTAGAAAAGGGTGAGACGGCAACAATAGGTGAACTGACCAAAGCAAAAAAATTCGTAGAACAGTAATGGATATGAAAACAAAGTTTAAATATGAGGCAGTTATTGCAATCTTTGCCATACTTTATACTCCGGTATTGGCACAAGGCACTGTAGGCGATATTGAAACCGGTATTGGAGGACGTGCATCAGTGCAACTGGACTATAAGATAAAGAAGGGCGTGCATATAAATGCTGATGCAGAGTTACGCACACAGGATAATTTCAATGCAATAGGCCGTTATCAGGCTACGATAGGTGGTAATTATAAAATAAATTCATACCTTAAGGCTGGCCTTGGGTATGTATATATGAGCGTAAAGAATTCTTCGGGAGAGTGGAATCCGCGGCACAGAATATATGCAGATGTTACCGGCACACTCAAAAGCGGAGACTGGCATTTCTCACTAAAGGAAAAGCTACAGTTAACGCACAGAAGTGGAGTGAACGTATATCAGACTACTCCAAACGCCCTTTCTCTCAAGAGCAGGATAAAGGCCGAATACAAGGGTTTTGCATCTGTTGATCCATATATTTTCCTTGAAACACGCACGGCACTTAACGATCCTGCCTGTACAGCAAATTGGAACGGAACCGCCTACAGCGACTATTCGTTTGGGGGATACAACGATGTGTATTTTAACAGACTCCGCGGAGCTTTGGGTTTGGAATGGGAACTGGATAAGCATAATTCCATAGACTTTACGCTGATGCTTGACTACTGCTATGACAAAGAAATTGATACAAATAGTAGCGGAACCAAGCTCAAGTCACTCACGTATGAGCGTACCATAATGCCACAGATTTGTATAGGATATAAGTATTCGTTTTAGGTCCTGACAATGAACACAAGGTTTATTCTCATTGCTATTCTGCCTTTTGCCGTCTGTAACCAGTCCGATGCCGACAGCCACAATCCTGAATGCACTGTGACAGAAAGCACGCTCAGTATTACAAGCGGTAAATCACCACTCTATTCTGGAAAAGATACAGGTGAAATCTTTGATCCTGATGATTTTGACCGTACTATAAGTATTGTGTTTACTGATGACGGTGTAAATGTGGCAGGAGATATAAACAAGACTGTAACGATTGACTGCAATCATGTGACTGTTGACAACAAATCAGAGGAGATGGTTATTTACCGCTTTTCAGGGAAAGCTATGGACGGATCAGTCAGAGTGTACAGTAACAAGAGACAGGCAATGGTACTTGACAACCTTTACCTGACAAACTCAACAGGAGCTGCAATAAACATCCAGAGTAAGAAAAAATGTCATGTTTTAATCGAGGGTACAAATGTCTTGACTGATGGAACATGTTATTCCGCCACTCCTGCCGGTGAGGATGAAAAAGCTGCCTTTTTCAGTGAAGGTCAGCTTCTTTTTGGCGGCAGCGGCTCCCTCACGGTAAACGCTTATGGTAAGTCCGGCATTATAAGCGATGATTATGTGCAGTTTACGGATTCAGCAACCATAAACGTGGTTTCAACGGCAGGACACGGAATACGTGGCAAAAAAGCCGTCTTGATATCGGGCGGTTCAATAGGCGTTATGGTATCGGCCGATATGAAGAAAGGTATAGCATCAGATTCGCTGGTAAGCATTAACGGCGGCTCTACGATAATCAATGTAACTGGTTCGGCGGCCTATGATGAAGAGGGGCAGGAATATAAGGGTACAGCCGGGATCAAGGCGGACTGCAGGTTTGAGATGAATGGCGGCACGCTCTCAATAACAAACTGGGGCACAGGCGGCAAGGGTATCAGCGGTGACAACACGGCCTGTTTCAACGGGGGCGTGGTACGTGTTAACGCCATTGGCTCTAATTATGGCTCGCGTGGAGGCGGACCTATGGGGCCTCCGCAGTCCAGATCATCAAACAGCGTATCGGCCAAAGGCATAAAATTTGACGGA
Organism: Bacteroidaceae bacterium; assembly: GCA_045534785.1. Taxonomy (GTDB): domain Bacteria; phylum Bacteroidota; class Bacteroidia; order Bacteroidales; family Bacteroidaceae; genus Colenecus. The sequence continues at coordinate 291,524 of JAZSKJ010000008.1, forward strand.
AACCTGTTCTTTAACGGCGGAACTGTTATTGTAAACTGCGCTGCGCATGAGGGCATTGAGTCAAAGGGCAACATTACCGTAACTGACGGTGTTGTTTACAGTTATTCGGCCGCCGATGATGCCATGAATTCTGCCGGTACATTCACCATTCAGGGCGGATATGTATGCGGATATGCGGTAAGGAACGACGGTCTTGACGCCAACGGCAACTTCTATATAAAAGGCGGTATGGTATATGCCATAGGCTCTACACAGCCCGAAGTTGCAATAGATGCCAATACTGAAGGCGGATACAAGCTTTATGTCATGGGCGGTACACTGATTGCCATCGGAGGGCTGGAGTCTGGCGCAAGCCTTTCTCAGAACTGCTATCAGGCATCTTCATGGACAAGAAACACATTATATTCGCTTAAGGTAGGAAATGATGTGATTGCATTCAGGACTCCGTCAAGCGGCGGTACGCCCCTGGTGGTATCGGGCGCGTCGGCCCCCATTCTTATGACTGGTGTGGCCGCTACAGACGGCACGGCGATAATGGAGGGCATGATAATTACGGACGCATCAGTAAGCGGAGGCTCCCAGGTTTCATTGTCATCCTACACAGGCGGCAATGGCGGTGGCTTTGGCCCAGGCGGTGGCGGTCCCGGCGGTCCGGGCGGTAGACCTTGGTGAAAAAGTGACGCAAAGGGGTCGTTTAACTTTGCGTCATTTTTTAAATCCTCACTATTGGTGATTTTGTATCTTTGAAGTGTAGAGTACTTTTGTTGGCGTTATATGAATGAGTTTTTTCGGTCATTATTGACAGTGACGGCCCAAATGAGTCCGTTCCTGCTGCTGGGTTTCCTGATAGCAGGCATACTGCACGTCTTTGTTCCAGGCAGTTTTTACTCCCGATACCTTTCCCGCAGCAACAGGCTGTCGGTGCTCTATGCGGCCCTGATAGGCGTTCCGTTGCCGCTATGCTCGTGCGGAGTAATACCCACGGCCATTGGGCTCAGGAATGAGCGTGCATCAAAGGGGGCTGTGGCATCGTTTCTGATAGCCACCCCGCAAACCGGCATTGACTCCATTCTGGCTACATTCTCCGTGCTGGGTCTGGGTTTTGCCATAATACGCCCGGCGGCGGCACTGATTACCGGTGTATGCGGCGGTCTGCTGGTAAACCGTTTTGTAAAAGATGATGACCATGACCCGGCGGTTGAGTCATCGTGCAGGGTGGAACGCGGTAACAGGTTATGGAGAGTGCTCAGGTATTCCTACTATGACATGATGCAGGATATAGGTCTGCGTCTGCTTATCGGACTCATTCTGGCTGCCCTTATCGATGTGGTTGTGCCCGATGAGTTTTTCCTCAATCTGGGCTCATCGCCGTTGCTGCAGATGCTCATAATCCTGATTGTGGCTATCCCCATGTATATCTGCTCTACAGGCAGCATCCCGGTAGTGGCGGCACTTATAATGAAAGGTCTCTCACCGGGTGCGGCGCTTGTCATGCTCATGGCCGGACCTGCGGTCAACATAGCCTCCATACTGGTGGTGCGCAAGGCATTGGGTAGCCGTTTTACTTGGATTTACCTCTCCACAATCATAGTATTCTCAGTTCTGTTCGGGCTGATTATCAACGCATTCGGTATGGATGTACAGCCTGTCATGGGTGATGCATGCTGTACATCGGACTCAGTCATGCCGGGAACATTCAGGCTCATCTGCACCGTATTGTTAACTCTTATAATCCTATTTGCTCTGTCTATGAAACTGTTCAGCAAGATTTTCCGTAAAGAAACTGTTCCGGCCGGCGCCACCGTCTATCATGTAGAAGGAATGCACTGTAGCCACTGCGAGGCCTCTGTTGAGAGCGCCGTCAAATCCATAGAGGGTATAACGTCGGCAAAAGCCAGCGCATCGGCCAAGACCCTGACCGTTACAGGCGTGGCCGATGAATCCGCTGTCCGTGCGGCAGTTGAGAAGGCCGGTTTTACCTTTAAGGGTTGAAAAACGACCCCTTTGCGTCATTAATGCGTCACTTTTGGGGATGGCGGATAAGGTTGACCGATGCTATGTCGGGTAGGGGCTCCCTTTTTACCCAGTGGCTGCTTACTCTGCAAATCTCCTGCCCGCAACCGTTGATGATTCTGCCTACGAATGTTTGTGGGGCATCGGCAGGATGTGTCTGGCAAGCCAGTTCATCGCCCATACGGGACTCATGAATGAAGCGGATATTAAGCGAGTCAGGCCTGTAAGCCTCAAGGAATGACGGCTCAAAGCAGACCAGAGCCAGCTGGACATATCTGCGATTGGTGGTGTGCCCGTTAAAATCCAGGTCGATAAGGTTTACCGAATGCTGCAGCGTGCTTATGGGCTCATTCTGAAATTTCATGACAGCGCGTTTCTTGTGCGGTCCGGCGGCAAGTTCAGGTATGAGTTGGGCATCGGGAATAAGGCCTTCGCATGACAGCAGTTTCCTTTCGGACATGGAAATGACAGACCAGCAGCTGTTGCCGCGTGCTGCCAGAACGCCGGAATGAACCTCCTTCATTGTAAATTCCATCCAGATGCGGAGTGATGACATCTCGCTCACCCACACCTGGACCTCAATGTCCTCGGTCCACATGGTGGGTGGTGCTGGCATTTCAAGGTTTATTTCCGATATCACCCACGTGCGGTCCTGTTTCTGCAGGTCAAATGCAGCCAGCCCAAGAGAGGTGAGATACCGGGCTATCGTATTCTCATGGAACGTAAGGATTCCGTCCACAGTAAGTCTGTATCGGCCATCCATCTGGGCCGATGTGATCTGATATGTCGTGCTGTATTTCATTTAGAAAAATTTGGGCAAATGTAATCTTTTCTGATTTATTGCAGGTTACCTAAAAGTAGCAAAAAAAGCTCAATAGTGATACAAAATGATACAAAAGGGGGCTGACCCCAATTGTATCATTTTGCCAGGTTGAAGTGTTTGAGGGCGTTCAGGATGCCGTCTTCATCGACCAAGGTGGTGATGTAGTCGGCGTGCTGCTTGAGTTCCGGGGTGGCGTTGCCCATCGCTACGCCTATTCCGGCCTGCAGGATCATTGAAAGGTCGTTTCCGCCGTCGCCGAATGCGATGGTGCGGGCGGGATCAAAGCCCTTGTGGCGGGCAATTGCCTGGATGCCTTTGCCTTTATCGGCCTCACGGGCGGTGATATCGGTGAACTCGGGATGCCATCGGCCCGATACACAGTGCGGCATGCGCCGGAGCATCTGCTTTTCATAATCGGCATCAAAGAATGCGGTCAACTGCAGGACATCCTGGCCTAGCAACTCCTGGAGCGGTGACGGGTTATCGAACTCCTTTACATTCAGGTACTGACGGAATATGCGATCCACGCTGCCGGTAGGGTCCAGCACCGCCACCTGGTCGCGGCCTACTACAATCAGGCCGTATCCCTTGTCCTGCGCATCCTTTACGCACGTCATCACATCCTGCTGCGGAATGGGCCGATAACACACAACTTCACGGCCGATGTAACATAGCGCGCCGTTTATGGTAATGTATCCATCAATTAGATGCTCGATTGCACCCAGGTTGGTGATTATCATGGGCGGACGTCCGGTGGCTATATACACCTGCGCCCCGCCAGCCTTTGCATCGGTCAGCGCCCGGACGGTTGACTGAGGAATCTGATGGGTATTGAAACTCACCAGAGTCCCGTCAATATCAAAAAAGAGTGCGTACGTATCGGTCATATCATTCAGGGCGCAAAGGTACGCATCTTTTTTACTACTTTTGCACCGCCTTTTGACACGAAAGAAAAACATGAACCACATTGGCCAGATAATTTCACTAGTTGTAGCGGTGCTTTGGACAGTCACCGCAATCTATTCCGACAAAGCCAGTCACCGCATTGGCACCATGTCAGCCAACGTTTTCCGCCTGACACTATCCACATTCCTTTTGGCAATGATACTGTGGGTTACCATAGGTTATCCGTATCCCGTTTATGCCGATGCCAAGACCTGGTTCTGGCTGGCGCTGTCGGCCGTTGTGGGTTACGTTTTCGGTGACTGGTGCCTGTTTAACTGCTATCTCTCCATTGGGGCCCGATTCGGCCAGCTGTTCATGACCTTGGCGCCTCCGATGGCCGCATTTGCCGGCTGGGCTATGCTGGGCGAGCAGCTCTCCTGGCGCACGGCATTGGCAATGGCCGTCACTCTGAGCGGTATTGCCATATCAATCCTGAGCCGTGACCGCGAGCACCATTTCAAATTCACTCTGCCGCTTAAGGGAATACTGCTGGGAATAGGAGCCGGCACGGGGCAGGGCGTAGGGCTTGTACTAAGCAAGATTGGCTTGGAGCACTATTCGGCGGCACTTCCGGCTCAGACTCCGGAGCTTATGCAGACCATGCTGCCGTTTGCATCGACCATGATACGTGCCATATTCGGCAGCATCGGCTTTATACTGCTAATGACTTTTAGCAAGGAACTGCCCAAGCTCAAGGTTGCCGGACGTGACCGCAAGGCGATGCTTTATGTTCTGATAATGAGCTTGTTCGGCCCTGTGGTGGGAGTGTCGCTTTCACTCATGGCAGTGCGTTACACTGATGCCGGAATAGCATCCACTCTGATGGCGCTCACTCCTGTGCTGATACTTATCCCGGCCGCCGTGTTTGACAAGCAGCGCATCAGGTTCAAGGAGGTTATAGGCGTGCTGGTAAGCATGACCGGCGTGGCACTGTTTTTCCTTATGTAGTTACCTTACCGGCTTGATATTCAGGTTAACGCCCAGAACGTCCTCGGTGTCAACTATGGTCCAGCTGCTGCCCGGGTAGATGCCTATGGTGCGGTCTGTGTCAAAGCCCATCAGCCTTAGTTCATTGATTACCTTGTCGCGTGCTTCGCCAACCTCAAAACCAAGGTGGTGTACACCAAAAGCGTGCTTGTCCTGAAACTCGCGGAATGTGCTGGGGGCATGGTCAACCTGATGAAGTTCAAGCACCCAGCCGTTCATCTCTATCACGCACATCTGCAGGTTACAGAGACTGTTTTTGCCTCGGTATGTGTATGGATATTCGCTGTTGCCTTCCAGATGATTCACCCAGATGTCGGGTTCGGGAATACCAAGCAGGCTGGACCATGCCTTGGCAGCACGTTTTATGTCATCGACCACAATGGTAACCTGTATGAACTGGTCTTTGTTGATAATTGAAGCAGGATGCAGACATTCTGAAATGTAGCCCTTCATCTTCTCAATACCATATTTGGCCACCTCAAGGTCTTCCTCTGACAGTGCGCCGCTGAATGCGAATGCCATTCTGATTTCTTCAAATTCATCGTAGGCAGCGCCTACAAATCCAAGTTCACCCACAATCTTCTTGTGATCGGGATTGCCGCTGTCAGCGCGTGTAGCTATGGCCTCGCCGCACTTGGACCATGCAATAGCAACCAGATTCCAACCCTCTTCAAGTTTGTACGGAGTACCTACAACCTTCATTTCTCCAATCCAGTCGATTGTTTCACCTCTGTTTAGGACTGATGCGGTCGCCACGCCCTGTATTCCCATCTCAATGGCTTTGGATTTCATATCCTCCAACGCCAACACAAGTTTCTCTCTTAATTGTTCGTTTGTCATATCAGTAAGGTTAGTAATCAGTGCGAATATAATAAAAAAACACTGCAAAACTAAACTCCCCAATTGAGTCGTATTTTCTAATTTTGCGCTCCGGATATGAGATACGGAAAACTTACCAGACTTCTGGCTACTTTAGCATTGCCCATTTTCATTGACACCCTGCTTGTAATGACATTGGGCGCGGCCGATACATTCATGCTGAGCCGTTATTCCGATGAGAGCGTGGCGGCGGTGGGTCTGGTCAACCAGCTGGTCAATATTGTTTTCATTATATTCCAGGTCATTTCGATGGCCACATCCATACTCTGCTCGCAGTATGTGGGGGCAGGGCAGCGTAACCGTGTGCTGCAGGTGATGGGCGTATCGGTCCTGTTCAATTTTCTTATCGGACTGGCTTTCAGTGCGTTCCTGTTTGGCGGGGCATCGGACCTGCTCAATATGATGGGCGCCAGGGATGAACTTTTTGTGGAAGGATTCCCTTATATGCGTATAGTGGGTGCGTTTGCATTCTTCCAGGCGGTGTCGCTGTCGGCTGCAGCGGCCCTGCGGAGCGTTGACAAGGCGCATTATCCCATGTTCGTATCGGGCCTGGTCAATGTGATCAACATTCTGGGCAACTACGCCCTGATATTCGGTAAGTTCGGGCTACCGGCAATGGGGGTCCGCGGTGCGGCAATATCTACGGTTATCTGTCGTGCGCTTTCATCGGCCCTGCTGTTGTATCTGCTTTACCGCAAGTATATAGGGCACCTGCCCAAGGGGCTGTTCCACCCGTTCCCGTGGGCCGAGACCGGCAAGCTGTTCAAGGTTGGCATTCCGTCGGCCGGCGAGCAGATGTCGTACAGCCTTTCTATGGTGGTGGTTACCTATTTCATTAATATGCTGGGCAACGACGAGTTGGCCACACGCACTTACGGCCAGACCATAACCACGTTTGTGTTCCTGTTCTCGCTTGCGGCGGCGCAGGGCGGGGCAATCGTGATAGGACATCTTACCGGCATGAAAAAGTATGCTGCCGCTTTTGCGTTGGGCCGACGGGTACTGCGTATATCGGTGGCCGTAACGTTTGTGCTGTCGTTCACTACTGCATGTTTGGGGCATACCATATTCTCAATGCTTACCGATAATGAGAACATCATCCGCATGGGCACAATCGTGCTATGGATTGATATCATGGTAGAAGTAGGGCGTGCCATCAATTTCTTTGGAGTAAACTCACTGCGTGCCGCCGGCGATATCTATTACCCTGTTACGGTGGGCATGATAGTATGCTGGACTGTGGCCGTAGGCGGCAGCTGGGTGCTGGGCATCGGCCTTAACGGCGGCTTGATTGCCCTGTGGTGCGCCCTTATCCTTGATGAGAACATCCGCGGCCTGATCTTTATACGCCGGTGGAAATCCCGCCGTTGGACAACCAAATCGCTTGTTTAAAACGCCGCATTGGGCAACAACCCTAATTCGCAAGTTTTGCAAGTCTGGTGATGTCGCGTGGGCCGATGGCGAATTTGGGGTAGCCGTTGCGTGAGCAGGCTATCATGGAGAGGGCCACCTCGGTCATGCTGTTGCCGCCACCAAACAGACGGGTGATGGGGTAGAACGGGATGTACCAGTACTGCATCTTCTGGATGCGGCGCTGCCCTTTGGCCCAACGCATGAATGCCGGCCTGTAGGCAAATGCGTAACGGAACCCGGCTTGGGCGATATACTGCTCTGTGGCACCTTTAATCTTCATCCACCACTGACGGCCATTGGGATTAGTGCCGGCGCCGCTCAGGTAGATGAATGTCATATTCTCCTTGCCCGGCATGATATCGGCAAAGTGTGTGGGGATATCGTATGAGATGGTCCTGTAAATGTCCTCGGGGGCACCTATGGAACTGATGCCGGCAATAAAGAACACGGCATCATACCCTTGGAATCGGGGATCGGTCTCCTTCAGGGTCATCATGTCATTAACTATGTACTCCTCAAGCTTGCTTTTCTCATCGGCCGATAAGCAATCGTATTTGTCTATCTCAACCGGTCTGCGGCTTACTGAAAGTACTTTCTCTACCTTTGGGGAACGGAGCAGCTCCAGCATCACGCCTTCACCTACATATCCGGTGGCTCCTGTCAGAATAATCTTCATATTTATCTTATTTACATCTAATTATTATACGGCGGTATGCGGTAAGGTTGAACGGACCGTTGTCGTGAATCTCGCAGACCAGATGGTAGGTCTTGCCGCTGGAATTATCGGGTAGGGTAATGGTGATCCTGGCCGATGCAGGGTCGCTGATAAGGGGATAGACGGTCTCATCCGGGAATTCCTGGAACCACCAATTGAATGAGAGCCTGTCACGGTCCGGGTCAAAGGAACGGGATGCGTCCAGCTTTATGTCTTGTCCTGATTTGCCCGATAACTCCATAGGCTTAAGGTCCTGACTGCCGTTTATGACGGCTACGGGGTTGAGGTTGCCACTGCCGGTATCAGCCCATTGCATGCGGGCGGCAAAATCGTTGAACTCATCGGGGTAGAACTTGTGCTCATAATGGTCAGATATGTCCTTGAGCGGCTGCTGCCAGTTGGTCCAGGCGTAGGTCTCGCGATCAGGTGATATACCGAACTGATGGCAGCCTCCCCAACCCGCCTGCGTGGGGTCATCGGGATTGTTCAGGCCGTTGGGCATCACGTGCAGGAAACTGGGCGTATCGCCCTCAACGCCCCACAGGAACTTGGGATAGACCTTGCCCATGGCGCCCTTGCCTTGGATCAGGCTCTCGTATTTGTCCCAGTTGGATTTGCCCAGCTCGTTTTGGTTAAGCCAGGCGCTCTCATCCCAAACCAGCATCAGCTCCTGTGCGTAGTCACGTCGGAGCCATTGGTGAGAGCTGTAAGCGCGGTTCATGCGCATGCTCCATTGCATATCCTGGTCGGTGATGGTGTAGAGGCGGAACTTGCTCAGGAATTTGCGGAGCTGCTCCGGGCTGCGCTCCTGTTTAACGCGCCAGACGGCCTGCGCAAATGTGTTGGCGCCTCCCCATGAGCAGATCCAGATGGGACGGTCGTCGTCCTCATCGGCCAGCTGTATCAGTAATCTGCTTCCAGGTGAGTCATTATCGGGACCGATTACACCGATGCCGGCTCGGGTGCTGCCCATCATGGCACGGCTGCTGATGTACTCATAACTGGGCCAGTAACCAAGTTCCTGACGTCCATTCTCCTGCTCTATGCTCTTGTGCCTTTTCTGGCCGGAGCGTTTCATGAGGTTCTGCACATCGGTCTTATATGCATCAATTACGCGTGTCAGATATACCGCCCAGTCCTTGGGGTAAGGGTCACAGTTCCAGCCTATTGTGGTGATTATACCCTCTATTTCAAACCGGTCGGCGTATGCCAGCAGCCTTACGGCCGATTCATTGTCATCGGGCTCCACCTCCGACGGGCCGATATCGGTCATCACAACTATTCTGGGCTTTAGCGCACCGGTCTCTGCTTTCTTTCCGGTACATGAGATTAAGACTGCGCACAATGCAAACATCAAGCCTGCTATTCGGTTAATTGCTTTCATCCTGTTTACGTTTTCTGCGAATATACTATATATTTGCATCCGTTCATTGCCTAAATTGATAAATGAGACCGTTCGTGATAATACGGCATTGCGGAATATCCCTCCTAATAATATCCGCACTGATACTGTTGTCAGCTCTTATAGCATTTTTTGAGCCCGCCGATAACAGCTTCTGGCCGCTTTCATTCTCATTTCTGGCCGCTTTTGGCTGTGGTTTTGCGGCCGTCAGATATACCCGTCCCATAGATTACATTTATGTCAGGGAAGGATATGTGATAGTGCTTGCATCGTGGATTACAGCCTGGCTGTTCGGCGCTTTGCCGTATCTTATTTATGGCAGTGAGTTCACATTTGTCAATTCGCTGTTTGAAAGCATGTCAGGGTTCACCACCACAGGCGCATCCATACTAAATGACATTGAGGCATTGCCGACAGGGCTTCAGTTCTGGCGGATTGCATCGGCCTGGATAGGGGGTATCGGAGTGGTTCTGCTTATTACCCTGGCTATTCCCGATGACCGCAACGGCCAGGTTATATTGGTCAGCACCGAGACATCGAGCCTGGCCAGAGAGTATTTCAAGGGCGGCAAACGCGGGTTTGTAAGGATGATGCTCATTACCTACACATCCATCACACTAATCTCTTTCATCTGTCTCAAGTTGGCCGGGATGGGGTGGTTCGATGCCCTGATTCATGCCATGTCGGCCTGCAGCACCTGCGGATTCAGCAACAAGAACAGCAGCGTTGCATTCTTTGACAATCCGTTGATTGAGACAATCCTGGTCGTTTCCATGCTGTCCGGAGCGGTCAATTTCACATTGCTCTATTCTACGATCATACCAGGCCGCCGCAAGCGTTTCTACATCTTTAAATCCGAGGTGTTCAGGGTATTCATGATACTTCTGGCAATAGCAACGCTGTTCATAACCGTGAACCTGAGGGGCCGAATGATGTCCGATACCGCAGGCGGGGCGTTCCGACAGGCGGTCTTCCAGACCGTATCAATAGCCACCACCACCGGATTTGCCACTGCCGATACCAACATCTGGCCCGATTTCAGCATTGGCATACTTATAGTGTGCTCATTGATATGCGGATGCGCCGGATCTACATCGGGCGGAATAAAAATTGACCGTCTGGTGCTGGTGGGCAAGCAAATAGATTACCAGTTCCATCAGTTCAGGGATCCCTACGTGGTTAGACGCAACAGGGTTGACGGACGGCTCCGTAATCCGGTGGAGATCAATCAGGCGGGACTGTTCATACTTATGTATTTTGCACTGATATTCATTGGCGTAGAGTTCAATACTATAGCCGGAATGGACTTCCGCTCGGGCATATCGGCCGCAATAGCCTGCATGGGTAATGTTGGGCCAGGATTCGGTGATGTGGGCTCTTTCGGCAACTACTCATCCATGCCCGTAGCCGCCAAATTATTCAGCATCGTGCTTATGCTTGCCGGCCGCCTGGAAATCTATCCGCTCATCCTCTCTTTCAGAAAGTGACGCAAAGGGGTCGTTTAACTTTGCGTCATTTTCTGAAAATATATGCTACGATTGCACCGCTGATGTTATGCCAGACACTGAAAATGGCGCCGGGGATGGTGGCCAAGGGGTAGGCGGCAAAATGCAGGGTAGCAAGTGATGACGCAAGACCTGAGTTCTGCATGCCCACTTCAATCGATATGGCCCGTTTCTTGGGCTCGGACAGTCTGAGCAGACGTCCAATAAAGTAACCCAGTCCCAGTCCGCATATGTTGTGGAGCATCACCACAAGCACTATTATCATACCTCCCGCCAACAGCTTGTCGGCATTGGCTGCAATGATTATCGCAACAATGAATGCAATTGCTACCGATGAGAATGCGGGCAGATAATCTACGGCCTTATCGGTAAACTTTGGCCACAGACTCTTAATGATGAGCCCGATGACAATAGGCAGAATCACCACCCAGAGTATGCTCAGCAGCATGCCAAGCACATTCACATGGACACTATGGCCTGCAAGCGCCCATGTTAGCACAGGGGTAAGGAACGGGGCCAGGATGGTGGATACACCGGTCATGCCTACGGAGAGAGCCAGATCACCCTTGGCCAGATAGGTGATTACGTTCGATGCGGTACCGCCCGGGCAGCATCCTACCAGTACTACACCCAATGCCAGTGCATCATCGAGCCTGAACACACGTGCCAGCACCCAAGCCAGCAGGGGCATGATGGTGAACTGGGCAAGACAGCCTATGATGATATCCTTGGGGCGGCTGAACACGACCTTGAAATCCTCCAGGTTGAGTGTAAGACCCATACCGAACATCACTACGCCCAGCAGATAGTTGATAACCGTGGGCCGTATCCTTGAAAGCGCATCGGGAAATATGAACGCCAGCACTGCCGCCGCAAATACCAGCACACCCATGTACTTGGATATAAACTGACAGATTCTTTTCATAAACAATTACCGACGTGCAAAGGTATAAAAAACGACGCAAAGGGGTCGTTTCGTTTTGCGTCGTTTGACGCATTCTTAAACGACCCCTTTGCGTCACTTTTTAAAGAGATTTGAGCCATTTCTCAACTTTGGATCTGCCGGAGCGGACCTCATGGCCGTAGATGCTGAATCCCTGAGTTACCTTGGCCTTGGGGAAGGTTTTCTTTACATCACTGGCACATGATGCCAGGCCGCTGCCCTCGTGGGTGGTGAACGGGATTACGGTCTTTCCGTCCAGATTAATCTCCTTGAACAGAGTGAACATTATCTGGGGGTAGGTGCCCCACCAAACGGGACCGCCTATAAATACCGTATCGTATGCAGCCAGATCCGGAGCCTTGCCCTCATACGGTGGGAGTTCTCCATCGGCCGCCTCTTTCTTGGCCAAATCAATAAGCTTGGAGTAGGACATACCGTCATACTTGTGTGTTACTATCTCAAACTGGTCGGCACCGATAATATCGGTAATGTAATCGGCCACAATCTTAGTGTTACCAACCTTTACGTCTCCCACGCTGTAGTTATCACCGGCGTGTGAAAAGAATATTACAATTGATTTGCTCATTTTAAGTAGGATTTGAAGAATGATTCAATCTTGTCGTAGGGGATTACGCCTGCCACGTCATCGTAAAGATCCACGTGCGATGCGCCCGGAATAATCATAAGCTCCTTGTTTCCCTCTACGGCCGATACACCCTCCACATGCCTGCCGGTCATGCGCTCAAAGGCGTACTCGGAGAAGTAGCGTGAGTGGGCCTTCTCACCGTGGATGAGCAGCACCGGATTCTCAATCTCCTGTGCCCATGCCAGCAGAGGCTGGTTCATGAAACTCTGGCAGCCAATCACGTTCCAGCCGTCGTTGGAGTTACCGCTGCGTTTGTGGTAGCCGCGTGGGGTCTTGTAGTATGCGTGGTAATCCTTAACAAACCAGGGGGCATCGTCGGGCAGGGGATCTATCACTCCACCGGCACGCTTGTATGTGCCTGTCTTATAGTCCTCTGTGCGCTGTGCCGCAATGGCCCTACGCTTCTCCATTCGCTGAGCCGGAGTGTCCTCACTGCCGAAATAACCCTCCACGTTCACCTTGCTCATATCATACATGGTGGATGCAACGGTTGCCTTTATGCGCGGGTCAAGTGCTGCGGCATTTACGGCCATACCTCCAAATCCGCAAATGCCTATTATGCCTATGCGGTTAGGGTCAACGTTATCCTGAACGGACAGGAAATCAACAGCTGCCAGGAAATCCTCGGTGTTGATATCGGGCGATGCCATACGGCGGGGCTCGCCGCCGCTCTCACCGGTAAAAGAGGGGTCAAAGGCAATAGTCAGGAATCCGCGCTCGGCCATGTGCTGTGCGTAAAGTCCGCTTGACTGCTCCTTTACAGCGCCGAACGGGCCGGTCACGGCAATCGCTGCCAGCTTGCCCTTGGCATTCCTGGGTGTGTACATATCGGCCGCCAGCTCAATGCCGTAGCGGTTCTTAAACGTGACCTTACGGTGGTCAACCTTGTCACTCTTGGGGAACGTCTTGTCCCACTCCTGTGTCAATTGCAGTGTTGTATTCATATTTGTGTTGTTTTGATTGTTGTTACTCTTCTGTGTGCAGCCCACGAACATTCCGCCCATCAATGCTGCTAATAATACCTTTTTCATACCTTCCTGCCTAATTCAAAAGCCTCATCAAGTTTGGGATTACCTTCAATATCGCGTGCGTCGTTAACATCACCGCAGAACAGCGTTCCAGCCAGACGGCTCTTGGGGTAGCACTCTATCCAGCCCGTCAGGCCTGATTCGGCCCGCTTGGGAGTCTGCTCCTCATTCTCGGCTGCAGTTGTGAGCAGATAGACATCGCGGAACTGATAATCAAGAGAGTACATGGCGTTCATGCGGTCTATGAGGGTCTTCATCTGGCCGCTCATCTCATAATAGTAGATGGGGGTGGCCCAGCAGATGACATCGGCCTTGAGTACCTTGGCCATGATGTCGTTCACATCGTCCTTGATTACGCATCGTCCTAACTTCTGGCAGCCCAGGCAGCCCTTGCAGAACTGGATGTTCTTGCCTGCCAGAGAGATTTTCTCTACATCGTTTCCGGCGGTCTTTGCGCCATCAATAAACCTGTCGGCCAGCATATCGCTGTTGGAGCCGCCACGCAGGCTCGTGGAGATTACTATTACCTTTTTCATAATGCTACTTTTTTACCGTTCCTTATATAAATACCATTGGATGGGTTATCAATCTTCTGTCCGTTGAGAGAGTAGTATTCAGTATTATCCGTCCCATTGCTTATTTCATTAACTGCCGTTACGTCCGATGTAAGCGAGATCGTGACGCTGATATTGCTCTGGCCTGCCTTGAGGAACGTGCTCAGTTCATTCCCTGTAAGACCGTCAATCTTACCAAGGCGGGTATAGCTCCATGAGTTGGAGCCGTAGAATATGCAGATGTTACTGCCGTTGTAGAGTATTACATCGCCAGGCTGGGCTGTAATCTGCTGGTTGCTGGTGGGTAGTGAGAAACCTAAAGCGCCCCATATCTCAAAACCGCCGCTGCTGTTCAGAGTCACGGTTACAGGTCCCTGCTGCAGTTTCTCTATCAGAGTTTTTGTGGCTGCATTATCCACAAGAGTAACACTTTTAGTCTGTCCGTCAATTGTAATATTCATCTTATAATCTAATGTATCCTGGGCTGTCATCTCACTCTCCTTTGAGCAGCAAGCCATAAGCATTGCGGTTATAATAAGAATGATCTGTCTCATACTATTGTCATTTTTTATTACCGATGCAAAGGTAACGGACAGGAAAGAGAGTAAATTACCGATTTTTGTCCGATTTCTACCAATTTCGCAGAATAATGCTTATTTTGCACAAAATTTCTACCTTTACGGGCATTATGAAGAATATCCTGCAGGTCTCAGATCCTAATGTTTACGGCCGATTCGTGAACGCTCCGGTGTTGCATCCGCTGGTAAGCATCGTACATTACGATGAGGTGTCGCCCATACACTCCAGCCTGAACCGGTACGGCGTTTACGGGCTCTTTATCCAGCGCAGTTTCCCCAAGAACCTTACCTACGGCATGAAGATGTTCGATGCGCCCGACGGCTCAATCATTGCCGTTGAGCCTGGTCAGATAGGCGGCCGTGAGGATAACGGCGAGGAACTCTACCTGAGCGGATGGGCATTGCTGTTCTCGCCCCAACTTATTCACGGTACGGACCTTGAGCCCAGGATGAAGGATTACCGTTTCTTCTCATATTTTGCCACCGAGACGCTGGTGATGGAGACATCGGAGTGGGGAAGGATAACCCAGTTGCTTACACAACTAAGGCATGAGTTGCAGGAGAATGCGGATTCTCCGGCGCTGCGTACGGTGATATTGGGATATATTCGTCTTATTCTGGAATACTGTAACAGGATATATCTGCGCCAGCTCTCCAAGGAGGACAATAGTTCATCGGACCTGCTTAAAAGGTTCAACAGCCTGCTCCGGGAGTATTACTTTGAGCAGCGACAATTGGATCTGGGAGTGCCATCGGTACAGTACTGTGCCGACCAGTTGGCGTATTCGGCCCGATACCTGGGCGATGTGGTGCACAAGGCTACAGGCGGCACGGCCATCGGCTACATACATTCATTTGTGATAGAGCAGGGCAAGAATCTCCTAATGAACGGGCACAATATCAATGAGACGGCGCACCTGCTTGGGTTTGACTATCCGCACCATTTTACCCGCCTGTTCAAGAGAATTACCGGCCTCACTCCCCGCGAGTATATTGGTAAATAGTATCTTACTTGCTATCTGCCCGTTGAAATAGAGAAGCCTGCAATTCCCCAGATGCCGGGCTGGGGTACACATCCGTAGTCTATGTAAGTTTTGTCTGTCAGGTTGTTACCCTCTAAGAATACCTTTATCCGCCCCTTTTTCCATTCCAGTCTAGCATCTGTTAGCACGTATGGTTCATAATCATATACCAGTCCGTCAGTTCCTGTATATGAACCAGCACGATCCTGGTATCGTAGGCTTACTCCCAATACAAGGTCTGGCAGGATACCTATCCTGATACCTGCTACCGCCTTATGTCTTAGATACTCCAAAGTAGAGCGACTCTGGATGCCTTCTACATCTACCTTGTCCTGGCTGATGTAGCTGTATGCAATGTCGGCGCTCCTGAGCAGTCTCTGCTGCGGTATGAGTGTCTCAAAATCAAATGAAGCCTTGAGTTCTGTTCCCCATGAGTTCACTTGTGTGAAATTGACGGATTCCCAATGACGCTGGTCCTCAGGTTGGGTAATATCCATTATCCAGTCAATCATATCTGAACCTTGGTTGTAAAACAGCGATACCGATGCCTGTATGCCGTCATAATCGGTATACCTCAGACCTATGTCATATGCGGTAAGCTGTTCCGGACGAAGGTGCTTGTCGGCCTTGTATCCTCCTACGCTGTAGTATAGCTCGGTTACAGAGGGTAGGCGGAGTGATGTGTTGTATGTGGCGAAAGCCTTTAGTCTGTCTGACAATCTGTAACTTAGGTCTACTCCGGGATAGATCCTGAACTTGCGTCCGTTCCATGTGTTGCTTACGCCTACAGCACCGGCGCTTGCTGCAAAACGTCCCAGAATGATGTTATGTTCCAGTATTATGCTAAGGTTGGTACGGTCAAGTCCGTTTGTGTAGTAACGGTCTGTTTCTTTTATTTGTATAGGCTCATCTAAAGGCTCACCCAGGTTGCCGCTTATCAGATTCTCGTTCTTGAATTCCACTCCTATGGCTGTGCGTCCCAGATTCCAGTCGAACCAACTGTTTAAAGCAGCTCCCATTACATCTGAACGATGGTAATTGAAGGGAACGGTAGTCTCGCTGCCGCGTATAAGTTCAAAACGGTCTTGGTTGCGGTTCCACCAGATGCTGGGATGCATATGGATGCATCCGGCCTTGAACTCAGCCTGTAGGGCGGTATAGGTCTTGAAGGTATGTTCAAACTGGTTGTCAAACTTGGCGGAATAGAATGTGTTGCTACCCCAATCCTTGTCGCTAATTCCGGCATGCCAGTTGATATTAAGGCGGCTGTTGCCGTATGAACCTTTGTAGAATACCTTCCTGTACTCCATGTCAGCGTTCAGATTGCCTTGTGTACTGCGGCTGTAGCCGTCGGAGCGACTGTAACCAATAGAGAGCATGTTGTTCCAACTGCCTGTTACAGCTGCAACATTGGCTCCTCCTGCTGCATAACCATAGCTTCCTCCTTCCAAATGGCCTGATCCCGATGATGTTGCAGCCTTCTTTGTGACTATGTTTATGGCACCCATCAGCGACGATGAGCCGTAAGCGCGTCCGGCTGGACCTTCAAGAATCTCAATGTGGTCGATATCACTCATATCAACGGGAAAATCGAATGAGTTGTGCCCGGTCTGGGGATCACAGATGTTAATACCGTCAAGCAGTATAGCTACCTGCTCAAAGTTTCCGCCGCGTACGCCTACATCGGTTTGAGCGCCCATCGGCCCACGTTGACGGACATCTACTCCGGCAGCGTATTTGAGTAAGTCATTTACGGACTGAACGGGATATGACTCAATCTCATCCGAAGTCATGACATATGCTATACGGGACGCTTTGGGTAAAGTGGTCCTGATTCTGGATGCTGTAACTTCTATCTCATCAGTCCTTATAAAGAGAGAATCCGAGTTTTCGGCATACACCGATACGCTTCCGGTGGCTGATGACAGCAACGCGGAAGCGATTGTTTTCATGATTATGTGAGTATTCATTTCGCTACCTTTTGAATAAGGTCGCGAATTTACCCAAAAGAATAATTCCAGTCAATTAAAACAATATTAATTACCGGTAGATTTTCCATGTTCAGATTCAGTCTATCGGATCTACAACGCCCCACTTTTTACGCAGTGAGTCCATAATCTTCATAATATCCAGCCTGTTCCAATAATTCCTATTTTCATATTCAGTTAGTAAGGTTAATATCATTTTTTGCTTCTGCGACCGCTGTACAATTGAAGCATTGACATCTGCGCCCAACTTGCCGGTTTAAGGTCAGAGTCTGTCATTGTGGCATCAAGCGTGGTTATACGCCCGGCAAGTGTCAGGTCCACAAATGTGCAGAAAAGGTCAACCGATCCGGGAAGCCAGTTTGCAACTTCATGACCTATGTCTTCAAACCGTATGAACCAGTGGGGGATATCCTGGCGGTTCAAAGCTTTGTCCATCTTCTTGCCGCCATGCATCTTGTCTGAAAATGGCAGTCCGAAACTCTTATATGTTACAATCTTATCCTTCTTTCCGTGCATAAGCATGGTTGGCGCTGGGTCTGTGGAGTATTTGAGTTTGCTGTTACGGCACATAACACCTCCAGAGTATGGTATTACGGCTGCCGGTTTCCATCCTGCAGGAAGAGCCGATGCCTCGTCAATGGAATTGGCTCTGTAGTAATCCAGCTGAAGTATCGTGATTGCTCCGGCCGAACTTCCTGTCAGAATGATTTTGGACGGATCGATGTCAAGCATAGAGGCGTTTAAACTGACCCAAGCCACAGCGGCGGCACAATCTTCAACTGCAATATCAATGCAATATTTGAACAGTCCGGTAAGTTTGAAAAGCTTGCTGTTGGCTGCCACCATCTCCTTGTCATTGAAACCGAGTCTATAGTCTATTGAAATGACCGTAAAACCGCGTTCAGTCAGTGAACGGGCCCATCTTTGCATATGTATGTTGTTGCGCTCTCCACTAAAGAAACCTCCGCCGAACAGCATAATCACTGCGGCTTTGTCGGCCCTTGGCGTTTCCGGCTTATATACATCAAGGCATAGGAACGTGTCGCGTTCCACGAACTGATATGTCTCACATTGAGGTCTCTCGGGTCTCCTGGCATTTGCGCCGGAACCTAAGGCTATGAATATCAGAAGACAGAATGCGAAACGTATGATATGAAGTGATTTGTTTATCATCAAAAAGAAACCGGTTAGCAGACGTAAAGATACGGGAAAATGCTAAATTTGCAAAAATGAAAACAATAAATGATATGAAGAAGGTTGTACTTATTCTGGTTATGGCATTGGCCGTGACTTCTGTCAGCGCCGATGAGGGAATGTGGATGTTGCCTACACTAAAGAAGATGAATGGGGCCGATATGAAGAAACAGGGCCTAAAAATCAATGTAAATGAAATCTATAATGAAAAGAAGGCTTCCATAAAGGATGCCGTAGTTCATTTTGGCGGCGGCTGTACGGCTGAGATTATTTCAGACAAAGGCTTGCTTGTTACAAACCATCACTGCGGATATTCCAGTATTCAGGGACTATCCACTCCGGAGCATAATTATCTGGAGGACGGATATTGGGCAATGAGCCTGGAAGAAGAGATTCCGGTGCCCGGCCTGACTGTCACTTTCCTTCAGAGTATGATAGACATAACCGGAAAGAAAGCTGCTGCCAGAGACTCATTACTGGCCAAGACCAGAAGGGAGAATCCCGGATGTTCAGTATCCATAACTGACTTTTATAACGGCAACCAGAGTTATATCATGGTAAATAAGGTATATCGTGACGTCAGGTTCGTAGGTGCTCCTCCTGCATCGGCCGGAAAGTTTGGCGGTGAGACCGATAACTGGATGTGGCCGCGCCATACCTGTGATTTCTCTATGTTCCGCGTTTATACTGACCGTGATGGAAATCCGGCTGATTACAGCGAGGATAACGTGCCGCTTAAGCCTAAGCGTTTTCTTAGCATCTCTCTGAAAGGTATTGAGGAAGGTGATTTTGCCATGATTATGGGATATCCCGGACGTACCCAGCGATTCCAGACAGCCGCTCAGCTGGAACAGCTGATGGAGGTTCAGGATGTACGCATTGCCGCTCGTACCGTGCGTCAGGATGTTATGTGGAAGGGTATGCGTTCTAATGATACCATCAGCCTTCAGTATGCCAACAAATATGCTTCATCGGCCAATGGCTGGAAGAAATGGCAGGGTATGCGTGAGTGTTTTGCCGATCTTGATGTAATAGCCCGCCAACGCCAGAAAGAGGCTGATTACACGAAATGGGTAAATGCCAAGTCAAAGCGTAAGGCCAAATACGGAAACGCTATAGACGTCATTGAGACCAATGTCAAGCTGAACACGGAGTATAATCTGCGTAATGCCGTTTTCAGCGAGAGCCTGGGTAACATTGAGTTGTTGCGTATAGCTCAGATGAATGGCTCGGACCGAGAGGTCTTCTACCGTAATTACAGCCCTTCGCTTGACCGTGACATTACAAAGGCTATGGTTAAGTTCTATATGGAGAATGCCAGCCCTAAGGATTCTCTGGACCTTTCAAAGTTGAATGTTGACACCCTTTTTGCCAACAGTGCATTTACGGATCCGGTAAAGTTCAGATCCACCGAGTCATTGGAGTTCTCGTTTGATCCTGCTACACTTTTGAACGCCAGCCTGACTGAAGCACGTGGACGAATCAATGCATCATATTCATACGATGCCGCCCATTTGCGTGATTCGGCGTCTACGGTATATACAGCCGGACTGATGGAGTGGAACAAGCGCGCAAAATTATATCCGGATGCAAATTCCACCTGTCGTCTCACATATGGAACCGTTCAGGGATACACCACCAAGGAGGGTAAGCATTATGACTTCTACACCAACATGAAGGGTGTTATTGACAAGGAGGATCCCACCAATTATGAGTTCCGCGTTCCTGCACGTCAGAAGGAACTGTATCAGAAACGTGATTTCGGTCAGTATGCAGGTCCTGACGGTGAGGTTCCCACATGTTTCATCACCAATCTTGATATAACCGGCGGTAACTCCGGCAGCCCCGTGATGGATGCCCAGGGTAACCTTATCGGCCTGGCGTTTGACGGCAACTGGGAGGCTATGAGCGGTGACGTGATATTTGAGCCGGAACTGCAGCGTTGCATCTGCGTTGATATCCGTTACGTGCTGTGGATGATGGATAAATTTGGCGGCGCCGGCTATCTGCTGGATGAGATGAATATAGTAAAATGAAAAAACTGGTAGTCTTGAGCGGCTCCGGCATAAGTGCCGAGAGCGGCATATCCACATTCCGAGGCGGTAACGGCCTGTGGGACAATGAGCCTGTAGAGGCTGTGGCCACCATTGACGGCTGGTATCGTGATCCTGCGCGTGTATTGCGTTTCTACAACGAGCGCCGCGCCCAGCTGGCAACCGTTGAGCCTAATGAGGCGCACACCATTCTGGCAGAGCTGGAGAAGGATTTTGAGGTTATGGTGATAACCCAAAATGTGGACAACCTGCATGAGCGTGCCGGTAGCACCAATATCATCCATCTGCATGGTGAATTGACCAAGGTACGTCCCGAGGATACCTATACTGATATGGACTGGTGGAGCGAGCGCTATGTGCAGGACATCGGATATAAGGCAATAAAACTTGGCGACAAGGGCGGTCCGCATAATACCCAATTGCGTCCGCATATAGTATGGTTTGGAGAGCAGGTTCCCAATCTGCAGAAGGCTGCCGAGGCTGTGAGTAGGGCAGATATACTGCTTATTGTAGGCACATCAATGCAGGTCTATCCGGCAGCAGGACTTTATCAATATGCTCCATCGGGCTGTAAGATCTACATGATTGATCCGGATCCTGCTGCAGCCGCACACGTAAGCGGAGTGGTGCATATCAAGGATGTGGCGACAGCCGGAATGCGCAAGTTCAGAGAATTAATATCAGAATAATGGAATACCTGCCAAAAGACCCTGCAATACTTGTTTCAAGCATCAACATGCTTTTGCGTGACGAGGAGTTTGACTCACTGGAGTCTCTGTGCATAAATTTTGACCGTGAGCTTGATGAACTCAAGAGTTATCTGGCCGATGCCGGATACGTTTACAGTGAGGATCAGAAACAGTTCCGTCCTGCGGGATATGATAACTAAAGACAGACTATCTGTTCTCCTCTTCCAGTGTGTAGAACGAGCTGCCGTCAAAGCAGTGTGTGCATATACGCTCCTTGGGAAGGCCGATGGCTTTAACCAACGCTTCTATTGAGCTGAATTTCAGCGTGGTAAGCTGTAAACGCTTAGCTATTTCAGCAACCATCTTATTATACTCAGGAGTGCCTGTGGTGGCATACTTTCTGAGTGTCTCCTGGCTGGGATTCGGGCCCTCAAAGTCCTGAATGATACGACGTGTTATAAGTTCCAGGTCATTCTTGCTGGCTGAGAAGTTTACAAACGGACAGCTGTAGATAAGCGGCGGGCATGAGATTCTCATATGAGCAGCCTTTACGCCCGAAGCATAGAAGTCGCGTGAATTATCCTTGAGCTGTGTGCCGCGTACGATACTGTCATCGCAGAACACCAGACGCTTGCCGTTCAGTATGTCCTTGTTGGAGATAAGTTTCATCTTGGCCACAAGGTTACGTCTCTCCTGATCGGTAGGCATGAAAGAACGTGGCCATGTGGGAGTGTATTTGGCTACAGCCCTCACATAGGGGCATTTGTGACCCTCGGCATAACCTACAGCCATACCCAGGCCGCTGTCGGGGATACCGCAGGCGCCATCCACCTCAACATCGTCCTCACGACCCATAACGCGGCCCAGTTCATTGCGTACATCCTCGGCATTCCGACCCTCATAGCAACTGGTGGGGAATCCGTAATAAACCCACAGGAAAGAGCAGATCTGGTTTTTCTTGTTGGGCTTGCGCAGTTCCTCATAGCCATTCTCAGTAATCCTGATTATCTGGCCGGGGCCCATGTGCAACTTTGTTTCATATCCCAGATTGGGGAATGCCGTAGTCTCGGTTGTAACGGCTATTGCTCCGTCTTTCTGACCCAATGCGATAGGAGTGCGTCCCCATGAGTCACGGGCGGCAATGATACCCTGTTCTGTAAGAAGCAGCATTGAGCATGATCCCTTGATTGTCTTATATACATTCTCAATGCCGTCAACGTAATCCCTACCTTTTATGATGAGCAGTGCAATAAGTTCTGTGATATTTATCTTACCGCTGCTGAACTCACTCAGGTGCATGTTCTCGGCAAGCAGCTTGTCACATATTTCTTCCTTATTATTGATTTTAGCCACCGTAACCAAGGCAAATCGGCCCAAATGGCTGTTCATTAGCATGGGCTGTGCATCGGTATCACTTATTACGCCTATACCGCTACCGCCGCAGAAACGGTCAAGTTCACATTCAAACTTGCTCCTGAAATAATCGTTTTCAAGGTTGTGTATGCTGCGCTTGAATCCCAAATCAGGGTGAAAGGTTACCATACCGGCGCGGCTTGTTCCCAGATGTGACTGATAATCAGTTCCGTAAAAAAGATCATTGATGCATCTCTCCTTAGAGACGACTCCAAAAAATCCGCCCATTTGCTGTTTAAGGTAAATGTGTTTAGTATTCTGACTGCAAAATTACAACAACTCTCCGAATTGCATTAACAATGCGACCGGACCTTTATGAACATTTTTGTTAAGAATAGTTATGGCAACATTAGAGCGGTTTATATTTTTATATACCTTTGCGCCTGGAAAGATGCCAGAGTGATCGAATGGACCGGACTCGAAATCCGGCGTACGGCCTAGCCGTACCGTGGGTTTGAATCCCACTCTTTCCGCAAGAAAAGGCCACCCATCGGGCGGCCTTTTCTTGTATAAAGAGCGGAATATTTTAAATTCCTGACGGAAACATCGGCCTTACAGGCCTTATTACAACTCCTGTATCAACTGGTTGGCCAGCTCGGTGTTGTCGGGGCGGATTATTACGCGTGAGAACTCTGATGACGAGTCTGCAAACGCATACATGTATTCCACTGATATTCCGGCGGCTGAGAGCTTCTCCATAGCCTCTGCCATTGCTCCGGGCTTATTGGCGCACTCCAGATAGACTACCTGGGTCATTGTCACCGCGTAGGAATTTGCTTTGATAAGGTTGAATGCGCGCTCTATCTGGTCACGCTCCACAATGATGCGGGCTATACCGAAATCCTGGGTCTCGGATACGGTGAATGCCTTCATGTTTATGCCGTTGTTGCCAAGCAGACGTGCTATCTCGGCAAACTTTCCCTTCTCATTCTCCAGGAAAACTGAAATCTGTCTGATAAGCATAATATGTTATGTATTAGGTTATTACTCAAATTTGCGATGATCGATGGCGCGCTTGGCCTTGCCGGTGGAGCGCTCAATGGTACCGGGCTGTACTATCTTGATGTTGGGCTGTATGCCGATGACGCTCTGAATGCGTGATGTCAGGCGCTGGCGCAGACGTACCAGCTCGTTGATCTGGTCAGTGTAGAACTCGGGCTTGACCTCAACCTGGATATCAAATGTATCGGTATTGTTGACGCGGTCCACTTCAATAAGGAAGTAGGGCTCGTACTCCGGGAACTCAAGAAGGATGGACTCTACCTGTGACGGGAATACGTTGACACCGCGTATAATCATCATGTCGTCGCTGCGGCCCAGGATCTTGCCCATGCGGACTGCGGTACGGCCGCAATCGCACTTATCATAATTAAGGTATGTAAGGTCACGTGTGCGGTAGCGTATCATCGGCATGCCCCACTTATCCAGTGTGGTGAATACCAGCTCGCCCTTCTGGCCCGGCTCAACAGGCTGCAGGGTTACGGGGTCGATTATCTCGGGGTAGTAGAGGTCTTCCCAAAGGTGGGTTCCGTTCTGGCACTCGCACTCGCCGCCTACGCCGGGGCCGCTTATCTCGGTCAGTCCGTATATATCGTATGCCTTGATATGGAGCTTGTCCTCAAGTTCCTTACGCATGGCTTCGGTCCAGGGCTCGGCTCCAAATATTCCTACCTTAAGCTTGAAGTTGTTGATGTCAAGTCCCTGCTTGCGAATCTCTTCGGCCATATAGAGGGCGTAGGATGGGGTGCAGGCTACTGCGGTGGCGCCAAAGTCCTGCATAAGCTGCAGCTGTTTCTGGGTGTTGCCGCTGCTGGTGGGGATTACGGTGCCGCCTATCTTGGTTACGCCGTCATGGGCGCCCAGACCGCCGGTGAAAAGGCCGTAACCGTATGATATCTGGACCATGTCATCGCTGCCAAGACCGAATGCCGAGAGGCAGCGGGCTACAGCTTCTGACCAGTTGTCAAGGTCCTTTGCGGTATAACCGACCACGATGGGCTTACCGGTGGTGCCCGATGATGCATGGAGACGGAGAATGTCTGTCATGGGGACGCACATCATCCCGAAGGGGTAGTTGTCACGCAGGTCCTGCTTTACCGTAAAAGGCAGTTTAACGATGTCATCAATACTTTTGATGTCATCAGGGTGGACTCCGTGTTCATCGAATCTTTTCTTGTAAAAAGGCGAGTTGTTGTAAGCGTGTGCTACAATCTTCTTGAGTTTCTCACTTTGCAATGCGCGCATCTCGTCACGCGACATACATTCCAATTTATGGTTCCAAATCATAGGTATGAAATAGGTAAGTATTCAAATTGGTGCAAAATAAGAGAATAATTGTGGTAACTTTGCAGACCGAAAGCAAAAAAATGGGCTGATGAATAATAATAACATTTATATACTGGGTATCGAGTCATCGTGCGATGATACGTCGGCTGCGGTGATTCATGACGGTGAGTTGCTGTCAAACGTTGTGGCCAGCCAGAAGGTGCATGAGGAGTACGGCGGAGTGGTACCCGAACTGGCCAGTCGTGCACATCAGCAGAACATAGTTCCGGTAGTGGATACAGCGTTGAAAAGGGCCGGAATTGACGCTGGACAGTTGAGCGCGGTGGCTTTTACGCGAGGTCCCGGTCTTATGGGCTCCCTGCTGGTGGGCGTATCGTTTGCCAAGGGTTTTGCCCGGTCTCTTGGTATTCCGATGATTGAGGTCAACCATCTGCAGGGACATATCCTGGCCCATTTCATCCGCAAGCCGGGCGAGGAGGGCAATGCTCCCGAATTCCCGTTCCTGTGCCTGCTGGTATCGGGTGGTAACTCTCAGATAGTCAAGGTGGAATCATATAACAAGATGGAGATTCTGGGGCAGACTATCGATGATGCCGCGGGCGAGGCTATGGACAAGTGCTCCAAGGTGATGGGGTTCGGTTATCCCGGCGGGCCGATAATAGACCGGCTGGCACGTCAGGGCAATCCCAAGGCTTACACTTTCAGCAAGCCCAATATTCCCGGTTACAATTACAGTTTCAGCGGACTCAAGACATCTTTCCTGTACAATCTGCGCGACTGGGTTAAGGAGGATCCCGATTTCATCGAACATCACAAGGAGGACCTTTGCGCATCCTTGGAGCGTACCATCGTTGAGATACTGATGAAAAAGCTGCGCCAGGCGGCCAAGGATACCGGTATAAACCGCATTGCAGTAGCGGGTGGGGTATCGGCCAATACCGGCCTCCGTGAGGCGTTCCAGGACCATGCGCGCCGTTACCGCTGGAAGGTATATATCCCGCCGTTCTCATACACCACCGATAACGCTGCCATGATAGCATGCACAGGCTATTTCAAATACCTGGACAAGGATTTCTGCTCCATCGACGTCCCGATCTATTCCAATACCCGCCTTTAACACAAAAAAAGAAATAATTGTTTGGAAGAATGAAAACAATCATGTAAATTTGCACCCTGTTTTGAGAACAGTGCTAAAAACGAATAAAAACAGATAGATATGTCAAGAATTTGTCAGATCACCGGAAAGAAGGCAATGGTTGGCAACAACGTGTCCCACTCAAAGCGCAGAACCAAGAGGACATTTGATGTTAACCTGTTCACCAAGAAGTTCTTCTATGTAGAGGAGAACTGCTGGATCAGCCTTAAACTCAGTGCTGCCGGCCTGAGAATCATTAACAAGAAAGGTCTTGATGCCGCTCTCAAGGAGGCAGTTGCCAACGGCTATTGCGATTGGAAAGACATCAGAATCATTGCGTAATAACAGAAAGGAGTTCATACTACTATGGCAAAGAAAGTAAAAGGCAACAGGGTTCAGGTTATCCTGGAATGCACTGAGCACAAGGACAGCGGTATGCCGGGTACTTCCCGTTACATTACCACCAAGAACAGGAAGAACACTCCTGAGAGACTGGAACTTAAGAAGTATAACCCCATTCTCAAGAGGATGACTATCCATCGTGAGATAAAGTAATATGTTATAACCTATGGCAAAGAAAGTAGTTGCTACCCTGCGTCAGGGTAAGGTCTCAATGGCCAAGGTCATTAAGATGGTTAAGAGCCCCAAGACCGGTGCTTACATGTTTACAGAGCAGATCGTTACCGATGAGCAGCTTAAGGACGCTCTCAAGTAAGATAATCTAGACACGACATATTGAAGAGCAACCTCAAAAGGTTGCTCTTCTTTTTTTACGCGCGCGAACCTATTGTTTTTATCGCTTGAATTATTTACTTTTGCAATTTGAGTAGGGCGATTTTTGCCGTATTCACCGAATATATGGGTTTGTTTTCATTTTTTTCAAAAGATAAGAAGGAGGTTCTGGACAAAGGTCTTGAAAAGACTAAGTCAAGCGTTTTTTCCAAGATAGCCCGTGCTGTAGCCGGTAAGTCAACTGTAGATGATGAGGTGTTGGATAATCTTGAGGAGGTTCTCATTACATCTGACGTAGGCGTAGAGACCACCTTGAAGATAATCAAACGCATCCAGGAACGTGTTGCCCGTGACAAATACATGGGCACCGCTGAGTTGAACAACATCCTAAGGGATGAGATTTCGGATCTTCTGGTTGAGAACAATCCGGATGAAGATACAGAACCGTTCAGCATTCCGGAAGGACGCAAACCATATGTGGTGCTTGTGGTTGGTGTAAACGGAGTAGGTAAGACCACCACTATCGGCAAACTTGCCTATCAGTTCAAAAAACGCGGTCTTAAGGTAATGCTTGGAGCCGCCGATACATTTCGTGCCGCTGCTATAGAGCAGTTGCAGGAATGGGGGCGCAGGGTGGATGTTCCGGTCATAAGGCAGGAAATGGGTTCCGATCCCGCATCAGTGGCATATGATACGCTCAGTTCGGCATTGGCAAATGATATTGATGTCGTCCTGATAGATACTGCCGGCCGACTGCACAATAAGGTAGGCCTTATGAATGAACTCACCAAGATACGTAATGTGATGAACAAGGTTGTTGAGGGAGCTCCCGACGATGTCCTGCTTGTGCTTGACGGATCTACCGGTCAAAACGCATTCGAACAGGCCAGGCAGTTCACATTGGCAACAAAGGTCACCCAGCTGGCTATAACCAAACTGGACGGTACTGCCAAGGGGGGTGTAGTGATTGGTATTTCTGATCAGTTCAAGGTGCCTGTCAAATATGTGGGATTGGGTGAGGCGATAGATAACCTTCAGGTCTTCAACAAGACGGAGTTTGTGGATTCTCTCTTTAACCAGGAGTAGGCATGAGGCGTGGAAGTGTGGACATAATTACTTTAGGCTGTTCCAAGAATCTTGTTGATTCAGAGAAACTTATGAGCCAATTTAAGGCAAATGGGCTTAGAGTGAGACATGATCCGGACAAAGTCAGTGCCGAAACTGTGATTATCAATACATGCGGTTTTATAGGTGATGCTCAGGAGGAATCAATCAACATGATTCTGGAATGCTGTGAACTTAAGAAATCCGGTAAGATAGGACGTGTATACGTAATGGGATGTCTGTCACAGAAGTTCCATGATGAGCTTATGACAGAGATTCCTGAGGTTGACGGCTGGTACGGCAAGTTTGACTGGAATGAGTTGGTTAAAAGAACCGGTCACCGGTGGCATCAGGAACTTGAAAATGACCGTATAGTGACCACGCCGTCACACTATGCATACCTTAAGATTGCCGAAGGCTGCAATCGCAGATGCGCCTATTGTGCCATACCTCTCATGACCGGCAAATACCGGTCCCGTAGTCAGGAAGATATCCTTGACGAGGCCCATAAGCTTGTGGCAGGTGGAGTGAAGGAGATACAGCTGATAGCACAGGACCTTACTTATTACGGAACTGATGTGGCACACAAACCGACCATCGCAGAACTTGTACAGCGTCTGTCGGATATTCCGGGCGTAGAATGGCTGCGCCTGCATTACGGTTATCCAAACAGTTTTCCTATGAACCTGCTGCCGGTAATGCGTGAGCGTGATAATGTGTGCAAATATATGGATATAGCGCTTCAGCATATCAGTGATCCCGTTCTTAAGAGAATGCACCGCAATATTACGGCTCAGCAGACTCGTGAACTGCTTGCCCGAATCCGTGATGAAGTGCCCGGAATACATCTCAGGACTACACTTATGGTGGGTTTTCCCGGAGAAACCGATGATGACTACGGGCAGCTTGTGGAGTTTGTAAAAGAACAGCGTTTTGAGCGTATGGGAGCATTCGCCTACTGTGAGGTTGACGGCACTTATTCAGCCATGCATTATAAGGATGATGTCAGCGATGAGCTAAAGCAGGCCCGTCTTTCACGTCTTATGCGTGTGCAGCAGGATATATCGGCTGCGATAAGTGAGGCTAAGGTGGGAAAGACCTTCAAGACAATGATTGACCGTATAGAAGGTGACTATTATGTTGGCAGGACGGAATTCGACTCTCCCGAAGTGGATCCTGAGGTGCTTGTCAAGGCTGACAGGGAACTGCGCATAGGACAGTTCGCGGACATTAGGATTACAGAGGCCGATGCTTTTGACTTATACGGAAAACCGGAACAATAAACTAACCTTTACTCATATGAACAACAAACAGTTTTTGAATGAATTATCCGACAAATGCCAGATTGGCTCGGAACAGGCTGCCAGTCAGGTGGAGGCACTGCTCGGAGTCATGGAGAAAATCTGGCAGGATGGGGACTCTGTAAGTCTTTCAGGGTTCGGTGTTCTGGAAGTTAAGAAAAAGAACGAACGCGTATCGGTAAATCCCACAACCGGAGTCCGTATGCTTGTTCCGCCCAAACTTGTGCTTACATACAAGCCCAGTTCATTGCTCAAGGAAAAACTCAAATAAGGTACGGCTATGGAAAAGAAGTTTAATCTCTCGCAGCTTGCCGATCTTCTGTCACAGGCTGGCGGATTATCAAAATCCGCATCAGAACAGTTTGTCAAGAACTTTTTTGACATCATATCACAGAAGGTGATTGCCGATGGCTTAGTCAAGGTCAAGGGACTTGGCACATTCAAGCTTATACTTATGGAGGACCGCGAAAGCGTGAACGTCAACACCGGTGAGCGTTTTACGATAGAAGGACATCAGAAGATATCCTTTACACCGGATGCAGAGCTTAAAGAGCGCATCAACAAGCCGTTTGCAGCCTTTGAGACTACAGAAATCACTGCCCAACAGGCCGAAGTACTCAGCAAGATGGAACAGGAACAATCCGATGATATATCTGCCGGCGGTAAAGCAATAGCCGCTGTAGCTGTTGATAATAAGCCCGAAGCAGAAGATGAAGGAAAGAAGAAAGAGCCTAAGGAAGAGTCCAATAAAGAGTCCAAGGAGGAAAAGAAGAACAATGTATGCATCAGGTTGTTTATCTGGCTGCTTTCCATAATACTTGTTTTGGCTTTGCTGATATTCCTGTTGTGGCCTGTAATAGGTGGCAGAATATTAGGCGTTATGAATAATAACGTTCCGCAGCAGAAAGCTCCCGTTCCGGAAATAGTAGCACCGGAAAAGGCCGAAAAGCCGGCTGTTAATACAACGGCACCTCAGCCTTCCGGTACCACAACAACTTCGCAACCTGCTGCCAGGGAAGAGGCAAAATTCACTCTTGTCAAAGCTGATAAGGACAAGGCCCTCTCTCTCTTTACTTTTGCAGATACCGTAAACTATAAGATTGCAGGTACAATGACAGTTCATGCCATGACTAAGGGTGATATGCTTACAACAATATCACTCAGGTATTACGGAACCAAGAAGTTGTGGCCTTATATAGCAAAATACAACGGATTGAATGCAAGATCGGTTGAGAGATTGCCTATAGGTTACAAGATCAAGGTACCTAAACTTGCCAATAAGTGAAAATAATGCTTAAAGCTAACTGAAAGCAATATTATTTAATACTATTTAGCCTATAACGGCGTGTAAATAGTTATATATTTGAGCCATGTCTGTATCCTTGAGTGATACAGGCATGACTTGGACAAACAGATTAAAAAATGATCTTATGAGTGAAAACGTTGACATTAGGGAACTGAATGAGCGCATAGAAAAACAGAGCGCATTCGTTACCAATCTGATGGCCGGAATGGATCAGGTAATTGTAGGCCAGAAACATCTTGTGGAATCATTGCTTATCGGACTGTTATCTGATGGCCACATTCTGCTTGAGGGCGTTCCCGGCTTAGCCAAGACCCTAGCCATCAAGACATTGGCATCACTAATAGATGCCAGTTTCAATCGTATACAGTTTACTCCGGATTTGTTGCCTGCCGATGTCGTAGGTACCATGATCTATAGCCAGAAAGAAGAGGTGTTCCTTCCCAAGAAAGGACCGGTATTTGCCAACTTCATTCTGGCTGATGAGATCAACCGTGCCCCTGCAAAGGTTCAGAGCGCATTGCTGGAAGCTATGCAGGAACGTCAGGTGACTCTTGGCGGTGATACTTTCAAATTACCTAAGCCCTTCCTGGTAATGGCTACTCAAAACCCGATAGAGCAGGAGGGTACATATCCTCTGCCTGAGGCACAAGTGGACCGTTTTATGCTTAAGGTATTGATAGATTATCCCAAGATTGAGGAGGAGAAGAAAATCATACACCAGCAGATACACCATGAAATAGGTACCGTCAAGCCGGTTATGAGCACAGAGGATATCATTGAGGCGCGTAATGTGGTAGATATGGTCTATCTGGATGAAAAGATAGAACAGTACATAGCTGATATCGTGTTCGCTACCCGTTATCCCGATAAATATGGTCTTAAGGAAATCAAGGAACTCATTTCATTCGGCGGTTCTCCGCGTGCATCAATAAATCTGGCTCTGGCCGCCCGTTCATATGCATTCATCAAGCGCCGTGGTTATGTAGTGCCTGAGGATGTGCGTGCAGTTGCACATGACGTGCTCCGTCACCGTATCGGTCTGACATATGAGGCAGAAGCTACTAACGTAACTCAGGACGAACTTGTAAGCCGCATACTGAACAAGGTTGAAGTACCTTGATTTAAATACCTTTCAATCAGTTTAATATGGAAACAAGTGAACTGATATCAAAGGTCCGGAAGATTGAGATCAAGACCCGTGGTCTGTCCAGTAACATCTTTGCCGGTCAATACCATACCGCATTTAAGGGGCGCGGTATGGCATTCAGCGAGGTGCGTGAGTACCAATATGGTGATGAGCCTCGTGATATTGACTGGAATGTTACTGCCCGCATGAACAAACCCTACTCAAAGGTATTTGAGGAGGAGCGTGAGCTTACAGTTATGCTCATGGTTGATGTATCAGACAGCTTGAATTTCGGTACACAGGTCATGATGAAACGTGAAATGGTTACAGAGATTGCTGCTACGTTGGCATTTGCAGCAATAGAAAACAATGATAAGGTTGGTTTGATGTTCTTCAGTGACAGGATTGAAAAATTCATTCCCCCCAAAAAAGGACGCAAGCATATACTCTATCTTATACGTGAACTGCTTGATTTCCAGCCGGAAAGCAGGACTACTGACCTTACCGTCCCGTTGGAGTTCCTTACAGGCGCCGTTAAGAAACGCTGTACGGCATTCCTACTGAGTGATTTCATTGATCCTCATGATTTCAGGAATGCTCTTACAATAGCCAACAGAAAACATGATGTTGTTGCTATACGTGTTTATGATAAGCGTATGGAGGAACTTCCTGACGTGGGACTTATGAAACTGCTTGATGCAGAGAGCGGCAAGGAGATGTATGTGGACACATCGTCCATGAAGATCCGTACAGCTCACAGGAAATGGTTTGATGACAACACGTCACGAATCCAGGACTATCTTACGCGAAGCAGTGTTGATTCCGTATCAGTCCGGACTGATCAGGATTATGTAAAGGCATTGATGGGACTCTTTTCAAAGAGAAATTGAATAACGGGAATAAAATGAAAAGATTCGTCATATTTCTGTTCTTATTGAGTCTGTATCCGTTGTCCCAGATATCGGCCCAGACGGTTGTGGTAACTGCCGAGGTTGACTCCATGATGATGTGGTTGGGACAGCAGACAGGATTGCATGTGTCTGTCACATGTGATGCAGGCCAAAAGGTTGAGTTCCCGGCATATCGGGATACTATCGTGACAGATCTAGAGATAGTTCCGCCTGTAATCACTGATACACAGTATGTAAACAACGGCCAGCGGATGACAGTTACTCGCAGATATACGGTGACATGTTTTGATTCAGTTCTGATTTATATTCCTTCCATACCTGTTACTGTTGACGGACAGAAGTATGAATCAAACAGGTTGGCTTTGGCTTTCATGAGCTATGATATTCCCGAAGGTGAAGAGAAGAACATTTTCGGTCCGAAAGGTGTAATGAACACACCTGTCAGGTTCTATGAGACAAAGGGCCTACTGCTTTACTGGCTGCTCGCGGCATTCGGCATAGCGATGGCATTCTATCTGCTTGTGCGTTACCGTGATGATAAACCTATCATAAGGAAAATCAGGATTGAGCCAAAGGTTCCGGCTCATGTGAGGGCTATTTCTGGCATTGAGGAACTGCGTCAATCAGGA
Source organism: Bacteroidaceae bacterium (assembly GCA_045534785.1). Lineage (GTDB taxonomy): Bacteria > Bacteroidota > Bacteroidia > Bacteroidales > Bacteroidaceae > Colenecus. The sequence goes on from JAZSKJ010000008.1 coordinate 324,845, forward strand.
GGTCCGCACAGTGAGGATTCCAAAGTTTATTATACAAGGCTCACCGATATACTTCGTGAGTATATCAATGACAGATTCGGTTTCAATGCCACCGAGATGACATCATATGAAATCCTTGAACGTCTGGAGGAGAGCCGCGACAAAGAGTCACTCAATGAGCTGAGAGACCTGCTTTCTACATCCGATATGGTCAAGTTCGCCAAATTCAAGCCGATGCTGAACGAGAATGACCGTAATCTGGTCACTGCCATGGAATTTGTGAATGAGACCAAGATTGAAGTTCCTGAAGATGAATTGATGCCCAGGGAGGAGGAGACCATAGTTGAGGTAAAACGCAGCAAGGGCGCTCGTCTTGCACTCCTCCTGTCGGGTGTTGTGTTATCTGTTGCAGGAGTGGTGTTCCTGGTGTTTGCTATCCTTAAGTTGTATTATCTGTTCTTTTAAAGACTGAGCCATGACATTTGCTAATAGTGCATATCTTCTTCTGATGCTTCTGGTTATACCTTGCGTTATCTGGTATGTGCTCAGAGTAAACAAGAGACGTGCAACTCTTTCTGTCCCTACCACGTCAATGTACGGCGGTATGACAAATAGTTGGAAATACTATCTGATTCATCTTCCTTTTATTCTTGAGATGGCAGCTTTAGTCCTGCTATCACTCATTCTTGCCCGTCCGCAATCAACAGACCGCTGGCAGGATACCGAGATAGAGGGAATTGATATCATGCTTTGCGTGGATGTATCTACCAGTATGCTGGCAGAAGACCTTAAACCTAACCGCATAGAGGCTGCCAAACAAGTGGCATCGGAGTTTATTAACGGACGTCCGAATGATAATATTGGTCTAACGGTTTTTGCCGGTGAGGCATTTACACAGTGTCCTATGACAGTTGATCATGCCGTTCTTCTGAATATGTTCCAGAATGTTAGCAGCGATATAGCCGCCAAGGGAATCATAGAAGACGGAACTGCAATAGGAATGGGATTGGCCAATGCCATAAGCAGACTTAAGGATAGCCAGGCCAAGTCCAAGGTTATTATCCTGCTTACTGACGGTTCCAATAACAGAGGTGAGATATCGCCTATGACTGCAGCCGAAATGGCCAAGAGTTTTGGAATCAGGGTTTATACTATCGGCGTGGGAACAAATGGAACGGCACCTTATCCGGTACAGGGCGCATTCGGCAAACAATATGTGAATGTGGCTGTTGAGATTGATGAAAACGTTCTCAGGCAGATTGCCCAGACGGCTAATGGCCAGTATTACCGTGCTACCAGCAACAGCAAGCTTAAGGAAGTGTATGAGGAGATTGACAAATTGGAGCGTACCAAGCTGCAAGTCAAGGAGTTCAGTAAGAATCAGGAGGAGTATCAGCCGCTTGCACTGGCTTTGCTTTTGAGCCTTCTTCTTGCCATTTTGCTTAAACAGACAGTCTTGCGTACAATACCATAAAGAAGGAGTGATTATGTTCAAGTTCGCAAATCCCGAATATCTATATCTTCTGGTACTGGTTCCGGTGCTGGTAGCATTACATATATTCTCCAATATACGCCGTCATCGTAAACTAACCGAATACGGAGATGAAGAACTGTTGTCACGGCTTATGCCCGATGCATCGGTCAGCAGACCCAATTTCAAGTTCTGGATGCTGTTCACATCATTTGTCTTAAGCTGTTTTCTTCTTGCCAGACCTCAGTTCGGTTCCAAGCAGGAGACGGTTAACCGTAAAGGCATAGAGACTGTCATAGCATTGGATATATCAAATTCAATGCTTGCGGATGATGTGACTCCCAACCGCCTGGAGAAGTCAAAACGTATTATATCCAATCTTGTTGACCAGTTCAAGGACGACAAAGTGGGTCTTATAGTATTTGCTGGCGACGCTTTCGTTCAGTTGCCTATTACTAGTGATTTCATATCGGCAAAAGTGTTCCTGAATGCCATCAGTCCGGCTCTTATAACCCGTCAGGGTACAGATATAAAGACAGCTATAGAATTGGCAACCAGGAGTTTTACTCCAAATGAAGGAGTGGGAAAGGCCATTATTGTAATTACAGACGGCGAAAATCATGAGGGTGGTGCAGTCGAAGCTGCCGAGGCTGCAGCCAAAAGCGGATATGTTGTCTACGTGATGGGTGTCGGCCTGCCATCAGGCTCACCTATACCGGGCGACAGGAGAGGAGAGTTCCGCAGGGACAAAGACGGTAATGTAGTCGTTACCCGTCTTAATGAAGAAATGTGTAGGAATATAGCTTCGGCCGGCAACGGTGCATACTTTTATGTGGATAACTCAAATGCTGCAGAGAAAGCATTACAGAAAGAGATAGACAAACTGGCCAAAGCGGATATTGAAACTACCGTATATACTGAATATGACGAACAGTTCGCTATAATAGCATGGATGATACTTGTTATCCTGCTGCTTGAGACTTTCATTTGCGAAAGCAGGAATCCAAGGCTCAGGAAATTCAGTCTTTTCAAAACAGAAGAGGAGAGACAGCAATGAAGAAGATACTATTATTTTGCCTTATGACTGCGTCGTTTACCGGAGCTTTTGCACAACGGTCAGACCGTTCTTATGTGCGCAAAGGCAACCGGTTGTTTGAGGACAGTCTGTTCATTAAGGCCGAGGAGAATTATCTCAAGGCTGTAGACATTAATCCGGATTTATATGAGGGATATTACAATCTTGGTAATGCATATACTGCACAACAAAAACCAAATGAGGCTATTGAGCAGTACCGTAAGACGGCAAATTCATTGGAGGCACGTAAGAAGGAACTGCTTGAGAGTCAGTCTGCATCTGCCAAGGAGCTGAACCGCTGCAAGGATGATCTGGCCAAGACATATCACAATACAGGTGTAGTATATCATGTCTGTGAGCAGTATGATAAGGCTATTGAGGCATACAAGCAGGCACTCAGGAACAATCCTAATGATGATGAAACCCGTTACAACCTGATTCTGGCTCAGCGCATGCTTAAGGATCAGCAACAGGAACAGCAGCAAGAACAACAGCAGGACCAACAGCAGGACCAGCAACAACAGCAGGACCAGCAGCAACAGCAACAAGAGCAGGAACAACAACAGCAACAGGAGCAGGATATGTCCCAAGAGAATGCTGAGCAGATACTGGAGGCTGCCATGCAGGATGAGAAAGACATCCAGGAGCGGGTGCAGGAACAACTGATGAAGGTCCAGCCCAAAAAACCTTTAGAAAAAGATTGGTAACATGAATATATCAGACATGACAAAAAGGGTGTTATTACCGGTACTATTGTTATTGGTTGCCGGAGTACAGGCTTTTGCCGATGATTTGACGTTCACTGCACAGGCGCCTCAAGCTGTGGTATTGGGTGAACGTTTTAGAATTACATACAGGGTCAACACCCGTGATGCCAAGGAGTTCCGTGCGCCAGATATGAAAAGCATTCAGGTTATTACTGGTCCGGCCACTTCGACTTCGTCCAGCACCACATTCATGAATGGAAAGGTTGAAAGTACAACAACTATTACATATACATTCACAGCTGCTGCCACCCAAGAGGGTGATGTTCAGTTGGATGGTGCAACCATTAAGGCAAACGGGAAACAGTTAACATCAAACAAACTGACTATCGAGGTGTTACCACCAGATCAGACAACCCAGCAACAACAAGGCCGGCAAGGGCAGGGGAACGCCCAATCAGGCGGACAGAGAACATCGGGTCAATCATCATCAACTTCAAACGGGGATGATTTGTTCATGCTAGCCACAGTAGATAAGACTACAGTATATGAACAGGAGGCAATCCTGCTTACATTCAAGATATATGCGTTGCCATCGGTTGATCTGACAAGCATGAGCAACAAGATGCCAGACCTTAAGAACTTTCATGTTCAGGAGGTTGAGCTCCCGCAGCAGAAAGAATTCCAGCTTGAACACTACAACGGCCGTAACTACAAGACCATGGTGTGGAGCCAGTATCTGCTGTTTCCTCAGCATTCAGGCGAGCTGGAAATTCCTTCTACTCCCTTTGAAGGCGTCATAGCTCAACGTGTGGAAAACAACAGCGGTGATATATTTGATATGTTTTTCAACTCCTCACGATACGTCGAGGTAAAGAGAGACCTGACTACACGCAGCATCAAGATAAATGTCAAACCGCTACCTCAGGGCAAGACTTCTGCTTTTTATGGCGGAGTGGGAGACTATAGTATCAGCTCTACCATAAGTGCTACTGATGTAACTGCAAATGATGCGGTTACGGTGCGTGTAATTCTGTCCGGAACCGGTAATCTCAAGCTTGTCAAGACACCCGAAATCAAATTCCCTCAGGATTTTGATATCTATGATCCTAAGGTAGAGAACAAATACACTATCAAAGGCGGTCGTCAAACCGGAAACAAGGTTTATGAATATCTTGTAATACCGCGTCATGCAGGACAATATACCATTCCATCGCTGGAATTCCAATACTTTGACCCCAAGAGCGGATCATACAAAACCGTCAAGACCGATGAATACACGTTGACTGTAGCAAGAGGTCAAGGTGGGGGAGAGTCCCAGACTTCGGTGTCGTATGTAAACAAGGAGGACCTTAAGTTTGTAGGACAGGATGTCCGTTTCCACACTACACCTTTGAGCCTCAAGTCAGATAGCACTCAGTTCTTTGGTTCATTCTCATTCTGGTTGTTACTGGCATTGCCGTTGGTGATACTGCTTGCTGTGGTAGTAATATCCAGAAAAAGGATTGCAGATAATGCCAATATGGCAAAAGTCCGTGTCAAAAAGGCTAGTTCAGTAGCGACCAAGCGCCTGAAGGTGGCACATAAACTCATGAAGGACAACAAGAAAAACGAGTTCTATGATGAGATGATGCGTGCATTATACGGCTATTTTGGTGACAAACTGTCCATTCCAGTGGCAAATCTGTCAAAGGAGAATATTGAATCCGAGTTGAAACACCGTAATGTCCCTGATGAGCCGGTTAGTCAAGTGATTGGTCTGCTTGATGACTGCGAGTTTGCCAGATATGCCCCCGGAGATGACACAGGACGTATGGATCGTCTGTACGATCAGGCTGTTGCCGTAATAGGTCAAATAGAAAACACAATCAAGTAAAATAATGTTTATGAAAAAGATATTTGCTCTTATATTGATTGTTATTCCAATCCTTGCTCATGCTCAGATAGAAAACGGGATGACGAATCTGGTGGCAGATTCCACAAGAACTGATGCAATACCTACATTGGCTAATGCCGATAGTGCTTATATCCAGGGTGATTACCTGACAGCCATAAGTATTTATGAATGGATAGTGGATAATCAGGGAGTAAATGCCACATTATACATGAATATGGGCAATTGTTGGCTTAAAAGGGATGAAGTTGCTAAGGCAATCTTATGCTATGAACGAGCATACCTATTAGATCCTTCTGATTCTGATATCAGATTCAATCTGGAACTGGCCCGAACCAAAACCGTTGACAAGATTAACCCGGTGAACGAACTGTTTATAGTAGTATGGTTCAAGAAACTGTTGGTTTTACTTGATGTAAATGAATGGTCTGTACTGACCGTCATTCTGTTTGCTGTTACCATACTTCTGGCTGGTGTGTTCTTGTTCTCCAAGAAAACTGGAATGCGCAAATTATCTTTTTCTTTTAGTGCGTTTTTCTTGTTTTTATCCATTTTATCATTTATCTTCGCTACAACGCAGATGGGAAATATCAAAGAGCGCAACACTGCTATAATCATGTCACCAAGTGTTACGGTCAAGAGCACACCCAGCAGCGCCGGCACAGACCTGTTCATTATTCATGAAGGACGTAAGGTCAAAATACTTGATTCCACTATGAAGGAATGGGTGGAGATAAGGTTAGAGGACGGAAACACAGGTTGGATACCGGTAAATGTAATGGAAATCATTTAATAACAGTATGGAATGACTGAATTACAGGGTCTCATAGAGACAGACAGATTGGCCACGCTGTCAGTTAATGGCAGCGACTCCCTTTTCTGGGATGGTGTGGCCAATTTATATACTTCAGTCTTAGTCTGGATTCCGCTTGCCGTATTTGCTATCTTATTATTAATAAGGAATATAACTTCCAAGAGGTTGCTCTTGGTACTAATCCTGGTGGCACTGACGGTGTTATTGTGTGATCAGTTGTCATCTTCAGTTTTCAAGCCACTGTTTCATAGATTAAGACCTACACGTGATCCATATATTTTGAATATGATTGATACCGTAAATGGTTATCGTGGAGGTTCTTACGGCTTTATATCAAGTCATGCCGCCAATTCGTTCGGGCTGGCAACTCTGTTCATGTGGCTTGTTAAGGATAAATTGTTCAGCCTTTCTGTGATAGTGTGGGCTGTAACTAATTCATTTATAAGAACTTATATGGGGGTTCATTTTGTGGGTGATATCATTGTAGGAGCTGTTTTGGGATACATGATCGGCAGTTTCTTTTACTGGATATACAACCTGATTACACGCAATGACAGAGAACGTCGTAACATTCATGGATCGAGTCTTTTATACACAAAATCCGGATTCATGCGAGGAGATGTGTTCACTTTCATATGTGTGCTTTTCGGGACTTATACGGTTATACTTATAGGTTCATGTATTACACAGGGGCTTGCATAAATAAACAGATTGACAAATATACTAATTTTTAATGCTTATGACCAGATTAATCACATTCAACGAATTGCGCCAGATTAAAGCGCAACTTCCTGAGGGCAGTATTCACAGAATTGCCGATGAGCTGAATCTCGATGTAGAGACAGTAAGAAATTTCTTTGGCGGTACTGACTACAAGAAAGGTTCAGCTGTAGGTTTCCACATAGAGCCGGGACCAAACGGAGGATGCGTTGTCCTGGATGACACGACAGTTCTTGATAGAGCTCTTGAGATTATTGCTGAATCCAAGAAGTAAGAATCAAATTTAAGGGCGTTAAAATAAACGCCCTTGTTTTTTTTTCTCGACTCGACATTATTCAAGTAAACTTGATATTGTTCTCGCCGCTCCAAAAATTGCATAATATCTATTATGTTAAATAGGTGATATTGATACTTCCCCATTAAGAGATTAGTTAATATTACTACACAAAAAAAGGCCTTCGCTAGAGCAAAGGTCTTTTTTTGTTGGTATGTTAAATGATTAGAGCATTCCGTTCTCTTTCATACGTGCCTCAACTTCATTGAGCTCCTTTGACATCTTAAGCATATAGTACAATGTCTGCAGAGGAACTCCCCATTTTGAAACTGATGAAGGCTCAAGCTCTCTCAGTTTTACAAAATATGGCAGAGCTGATTTGAAGTAATTCTCCTGTTCCTTAAGTGCGTTCTTGTAAGCAGCTGAACGGTAGTCAAGATTTGACTTGGATTCCATATAATCCGAAGCCTGGCTCATTATGCAAAGACCAAGGTTGTTGTATGCATCGGCAAGTTCATCGTTCTTTTCGATTGCTATCTTGTACTGCTCAATAGCCTTGTCATAATCTTTAGCCTGCTGAGCGATGTAACCTAGTACATAGTAGTTGTATGCCTTGTCTGGATCAACTTCTATCATCTCCTTAACGAATGCTTCCATCTCGCTCATATCGTTCTTGAGATTATAGTAGTTGAGCAGTTTGCTGTAATAATAATCCTTTGTTGGATACTTGATCAGACCGGCCTTAAGAGACTCAAGCCATTTGACGCTGTCTCCCATGTTGCCGTAGCACTCGCATACAAATTCTGTGGCATCCTCGCCATATTCCTCATCATTCTGGGCCATGATTGCATATTTCAGGGCATTCTCCCAGTTTTCTGTCTGATATGCTGCCAATGCGGGGAAATAAGCGAAGTTGTACCTGTACTGCTGCCATGTGGGATCTTCGGCCATATCATCGGCAAAGAGTTCGCTCTGAGCAAGTGTGAAATACCTGTCAAAGAACTTGTAGGCAGTCTTAAAGTCACCACGGTGATTGAAATAGAATACACCTCCGTTAATAAGGGAGTTAAGATTCCTGTATACACTCGGAATCAGGTTCTTTCTGGCCTCGTTTGATGTCTTGCCCTTTGCGTTGGGAATCTGCTGAAGTGAATCGGCCTTGAGAGCATATGTAAACCAATCATTAAGATAGTTGTACATACCTACTGTGTCATGTGCGCCGTTATATGATTTGATATTCTCATCATTGTAGAATTTCTCATATACTCTGGCTGCCTCATACCATGTCTGGTCCCAATCCTTAAGAAGCGGATTCTTAATAGCTTGGTCTATAAGTCTTTTGGCGTTTCTCTTGTCTGGAACATCATCCCTGTCCATGTCATCTCTGGCTTCCTTGACAAGTTTCTGGGCCTCTTTAGTGGCTTTCTTAAGCTCTTTCTCAGACATCTGGGCATATGATGTGCATGACATTCCCAGAGCTGCGATCAAAACAAATATAAGCTTCTTCATTTTGAATAGTTTTATAGGTTTTACATAATTAATATATCATTCCTTTCTTTTTGTTAAAATCACTCTGTTGCAGGAGTATCCTGAACGGTTTCTGATGCTGGAGCCTCCCCACCCTCGGCCGGTGCTTCTTCCATCGGCTCACTGTCAACCTTGCATATGGAACCAATCTGGTCATTGCGCTTTTCCAGATTGATAAGCCTTACGCCTTGTGTGGCTCGGCCCATTACACGGAATGCGGATACGCTAACACGCAGTGTGATGCCTGATTTATTAATGATTACCAGGTCATTATCATCGGTAACTGCCTGAATTGAAACCAACTTGCCGGTCTTGTCGGTAATATTCAGTGTCTTTACCCCCTTTCCGCCACGGTTGGTCTTGCGATAATCCTCAATCTCAGAACGCTTGCCATAGCCCTGCTCTGAAACCACCATGATGGTCTCTTCAGGTTGCTCGTCGACAGCAATCATGCCTACAACCTGATCCTCTCCATCCTCATCAAGAGTCATGGCGCGTACTCCGGTAGATGTGCGGCCCATTGCGCGTACGGTACTTTCATTGAATCTTATGGCACGACCGTTACGGTTGGCTATGATTATCTCTTTGTTACCGTCAGTAAGCAGAACGTTGATAACCTTGTCACCCTCATTGAGGTTGATGGCGTTGATACCGTTCTGACGCGGACGTGAGTAATCCTGGAGGATTGTCTTTTTGATTACGCCGTTCTGTGTGCAGAATACAAGATAATGGTTTGATGTAAACTCAACATCGCCCAGATTCTTGATGGCTATATATGCGTTGACAGCATCATCCGGTTCAATGTTGAGCATATTCTGGATGGCACGACCCTTTGATGTCTTGCCTCCCTCCGGAATGTCGTAAACCTTAAGCCAGTAGCAACGTCCCTTCTGAGTAAAGAACAGTATATAGTTGTGAGTGGTAGCAGTGAAGATGTGCTCAATGAAGTCCTCGTCACGTTTGTCACTACCACGCGATCCTACTCCACCCCTGCCTTGAAGACGATATTCAGCCAGAGCGGTACGCTTGATGTAACCCAGATGTGACATGGTTATGATCATGGGTTCGTCGGCATAGAAATCTTCGGGATTGAACTCCTCGCTGGCGTATACTATCTCGGTCTTACGCTCGTCTCCGTATTTGTCAATGATGGCCTGCATCTCATCCTTGATAACCTGCTTGCATTTTTCGGGATCATCCAGTATGCTCTGCAGTTCCTCAATGCGTGCCATAACCTCATCGTATTCCTTGTGCAACTGATCCTGCATGAGCCCTGTGAGTTGGCGCAAACGCATATCCACTATGGCCTTTGCCTGAATATCGTCCAGTCCAAAGCGGTCCATAAGATTCTGTATGGCATCGTTCGGGGTCTTGGCCTTCTTGATGATTTGGATTACCTCATCAATATTATCCGATGCTATGATCAGACCCTGGAGTATGTGAGCTCGTCTTTTTGCCTCCTCAAGGTCAAACTTGGTGCGACGTATAACCACCTCGTGGCGATGGTCAATGAAGCATTTGATAAGTTCTCTCAGGTTAAGGCATTTGGGGCGTCCCTTAACCAGCGCGATGTTGTTTACACCGAATGATGTCTGCAGGGCAGTCATCTTGAACAACTTGTTCAGAACTACACCGGCATTTGCGTCACGCTTTACGTCAATGACTATACGCATGCCCTCGCGGTCAGACTCGTCATTCACGTTGCTGATTCCTTCAATCTTCTTATCTGTAACAAGTTCTGCAATGAACTTGATGAGTTCAGCCTTGTTTACGCCGTATGGAATCTCGGTAACTACAATTTTGTCATGCTGCTCGCCGGCCTCAATCTCAGTCTTGGCACGCATGATAACGCGTCCGCGTCCGGTCTCGTAAGCCTCACGTACTCCGCTGATACCATATATATATGCGCCTGTGGGAAAATCCGGGGCTTTTATGAACTGCATCAGTTCATCTACAGTGATGTCAGGGTTGTCAACCATAGCCATACAGCCGTTCAGTACCTCTTTAAGGTTATGAGGCGGCATGTTGGTGGCCATACCTACGGCAATACCGGATGAGCCGTTCACCAGCAGGTTGGGTATGGTAGCGGGAAGAACCGTAGGCTCCTCCTCCTTGTTGTCATAGTTGGGTACAAAGTCAACTGTGTTCTTGTTTATATCCTGCATCATCTCCTCGCCTATCTTGCGCAGACGGACCTCGGTGTAACGCATGGCAGCCGGGCTGTCACCGTCTATAGAACCGAAGTTGCCCTGGCCGTCAACAAGAGGATAACGCATTATCCAGTCCTGCGCCAGACGGACGAGAGCACCGTATACCGATGAGTCTCCGTGCGGATGGAAGTGTCCCAATACATCACCTACCGTACGCGCCGATTTACGGTAACCCTTGTCCGATGTATTGCCGTCACGCATCATGCTGTACAATATGCGGCGGTGCACCGGTTTTAGACCGTCACGGGCATCCGGGAGAGCTCTGGCCACGATGACTGACATTGAATAGTCAATGTATGAGGACTTCATCTCCTCCTCAATGTTCACCCTGATAATTCTGTCCTGGTTTTCCAATTTTCCTGTTTTTTATGTCTTTTACAATAGTTCTTATGCCTACTTGCATAAATCTCCCAAAGGTACTCAGAAAATAGTTCATGGGCAACTTTACGCGCATATTTTTAATAAGGTGTTGATAATTTCTTCTATACGTTTTCGGACTAAATGGCATACTTTCGGTTTGGTATGTGATTTGTTGATATCTTGTGGCTAAAACTGGTATTAACAGGGTTCAAAACCGATTATCTTTGCACTATATCGGGCTATTGGCCCAATATGAATTGTTATGATGGAATACCGATTATCAGATAAACTGAACTCCATATTATCTCTGTCAAAAGAGGAGGCTGAGCGTCTGCTTCAGCCTGAGGTATCAGCCGAGCATCTGCTTCTGGGAATGATTCGCGACGGTAGCAACAAGGCGGTGGAACTGCTGTCCGGAATGGGTGTAGACCTGATGGACTTGCGTATGCGTCTGGAATCAACCCAAGTACCGTCGGATGCAAATGCGGATAAGGTGCCTATTGAGAAAATCGCTCTTTCAGTAGCCGTAACAAGACTGCTCAAGATAAGCATGCTTGAGGCAAGGCTTCAGAAAAAGGAAGAGGTGGATGCCGAGCATCTGCTGCTTGCAATAGTGCGTGACCGTTACAGCTCTACGGCCGATATACTCTCCTCTTACAATGTTGATTACCGTAGTCTTCTGGACCGCATAAACGGCGGATCCGCAGAGATTCAGATGGGTATGGGCCTCACGGACAGTGATGATGAGGAGGATGATGAAATGTCTGCATCACAGTCCGATGCGGCAAAACAGAGGCCAGGCAAGACTGCAACAGCCTCAAAGTCCGGCAGCAACACACCTGTATTGGATAATTTCAGTACCGACATGACTCAGTCCGCACGTGACGGCAAACTGGATCCTGTGGTGGGTCGCGAAAGGGAGATTGAGCGTCTTGCACAGATACTTACCCGAAGAAAGAAAAATAATCCCATCCTTATAGGCGAGCCTGGTGTTGGTAAATCGGCAATCGTAGAGGGACTCTCACAGCGGATTGTGGAGCGTAAGGTGTCACGCATGCTGTTTGGAAAAAGAGTGCTTGCACTTGATATGGCAGCTGTAGTTGCCGGTACCAAATATCGTGGACAGTTTGAGGAAAGGATCCGTTCCATCATCATGGAACTCAAGAAAAATCCTGACATCATCTTGTTTATTGACGAGATACATACAATAGTGGGTGCAGGCTCAGCTCCCGGATCTATGGATGCGGCCAATATGCTCAAACCTGCCCTGTCACGCGGTGAGGTGCAGTGTATAGGCGCAACAACCGTCGATGAATACCGCAAGTCTATTGAGAAGGACGGTGCTCTGGAACGCAGGTTCCAGAAGATACTGGTTGAACCTACTACTGCCGAAGAGACTCTTCAGATTCTTGAGAATATCAAGGACCGCTATGAGGAACATCACAACGTGACATATACCGCCGAAGCCCTGAAGGCTTGCGTCAGTCTCGCACAGCGTTACATCACAGATCGTGCATTCCCCGATAAGGCAATCGATGTGTTGGATGAAGCCGGTTCGCGTACACACCTTTCAAATCTGTCCGTTCCTAAGGAGATTGAGGATAAGGAGCATGAGATTGATTTTGCACGGGAGGCCAAGAATGATGCCGTAGCCCGTCAGGACTTTGAGCTTGCAGCCCGTTTCCGTGATCGTGAAAAGGAGTTGGAGACAGAGCTTGAAGGTATGAGAAAGGATTGGGAGAAATCGCTCAAGAGTCATCGTGAGACCGTTGATGAAGAGAATATCGCCACTGTGGTTTCCATGATGAGCGGCATCCCGGTGCAGAAGATAGCCCGCGAGGAAGGTGAACGTCTCAAAGGCCTGGCCCCTGCCCTCAAATCAAAAGTCATTGCTCAGGATTCTGCCATAGACCTGCTGTCGAGAGCCATCCGGCGCAGTCGTGTGGGTTTGAAAAATCCCAACAAACCAATAGGGTCGTTCCTGTTCCTGGGACCCACCGGCGTGGGAAAGACCCTTCTTGCCAAGGAACTGGCCGAGCAGATGTTCGGAACCAGTGACGCCCTGATACGTGTAGATATGAGTGAATTCATGGAAAAATTCGCGGTATCACGTCTGGTAGGAGCTCCTCCCGGATATGTGGGGTATGAGGAAGGCGGTCAGCTTACCGAGAAAGTGCGCCGTAAGCCCTACTCCATAGTCCTTCTGGACGAGATAGAGAAAGCGCATCAGGATGTTTTCAATATCCTGCTTCAGGTTATGGACGAAGGTCGTCTGACCGATAGTGAGAGCCGTACGGTAGATTTCCGCAATACCATAATAATAATGACCTCCAATATAGGCTCCCGCCAGATTCAGGAGTATGGCCGCGGCATAGGTTTCGGAACATCCGATGCCGGTACGGATATGGCCCGTCAGGATATAATTCGCAAGGCTCTGAACAAGTCGTTTGCACCGGAGTTCATTAACCGTATAGATGAGATTATCACCTTTAACCAGCTTGACCGTGAGGCTGTGAGTCGTATAGTGGAGATAGAGCTGGCGCAGTTGGCATCACGCATGCAAGGCATGGGATATACTCTTAATGTTACGGACAATGCCAAGTCTTTCCTGTCTGACAAGGGCTATAGCCGAGAATACGGAGCCCGTCCGCTAAAGCGCGCCATACAGACATATGTGGAGGACAAACTTGCCGAAGTCATGATTGACGGAGAGTGTCCGGCAGGTTCAACCATGAAGGTGGACTTGAATGCCGAAGGAACTGAACTCAATGTCACAATGTGATTTGAACGTAAAGACATAGAGTCAGCAAGCTATTGCTATTCAGCCAAAATGTCAGACGCATAAACGTCTGGCATTTTTGTTGTATCATTATGGTCAGGACAATATATTAAAAAACACAGATATGCAGAAAGGTAAGATTGGAGTAACGACCGAGAACATATTCCCGATCATCAAGCAGTTCCTTTACAGCGACCGTGAGATTTTCCTGCGTGAGATAGTATCAAATGCAGTAGATGCAACCCAGAAACTCAGGACATTGGCCTCAAAGGGTGATTTCAAGGGTGAGATGGGCGACCTTACGGTGCATGTGACCGTAGGTAAGGACAATATCACCGTAAGTGACCGTGGTATAGGTATGACAGCTGCCGAGATTGACAAGTACATCAATCAGATAGCATTCTCCGGTGCCAATGATTTCCTGGAGAAATACAAGAATGACGCAAATGCCATCATCGGTCATTTCGGACTTGGTTTCTACTCGGCCTTCATGGTGTCAAAAAAGGTTGAGATTATAACAAAATCCTATCAGGAAGGTGCACAAGCCGTAAAATGGAGCTGTGACGGTTCGCCCGAATTCCAGTTGTCGGATGCCGATAAGGCCGACCGCGGTACCGATATCATTCTTTACCTGGACGATGACAGCAAGGAATACCTCCAGGAGACCACCATACAGGGCCTGCTCAAGAAGTACTGCCGCTTCCTTCCCGTACAGATTGCCTGTGGCAAGAAGAAAGAGTGGAAAGACGGAAAGGAGGTTGAGACGGACAAGGACAACATTATGAATAATGTGGAGCCGCTGTGGACCAAGACCCCGAGCGAACTCAAGGATGAGGATTACAAGGGATTCTATCGTGAACTCTATCCCATGCAGGACGAGCCTCTGTTCTGGATACATCTGAACGTTGATTTCCCGTTCCACCTGACCGGTATCCTGTATTTCCCCAAGATCAAGACTAATCTGGACCTTCAGAAGAACCGCATACAACTGTATTGCAACCAGGTATTCGTGACAGATTCCGTAGAAGGTATTGTTCCGGATTTCCTCACTCTGCTTCACGGTGTGATTGATTCACCGGACATTCCGCTAAACGTATCCCGTTCATATCTGCAGAGTGATTCTAATGTCAAGAAGATTTCCGGTTATATTACCAAGAAGGTGGCCGACCGTCTGACATCCATCTTTAAGAATGACCGTAAGGAGTTTGAGCAGAAATGGGATGACGTAAAGCTCTTTATCAATTACGGAATGCTTACCGAGGAGGATTTCTACAGCAAGATGGAGAAAGTGGCTCTCTTTAAGGATACTGACGGAAAATACTTTACGTTTGAAGAATACAAGAAACTCATAGAGGGTAACCAGACCGATAAGAACAAAAGCCTGATATATCTCTATGCCACAAACAGGGAAGAGCAGTTCGGCTATATAGAGGCTGCTAAGAACAAGGGCTACAGCGTATTGCTGATGGACAACCAGTTGGATATTCCTGTAATAGGCATGCTGGAGCAGAAGTTCGGTAACAACAGCCGTTTCCAGAGAGTTGACAGCGACTCCATAGATAATCTTATCGCCAAGGAGGACAGCAAAACCGCCAGCCTGCCTGCAGGCCAGCTACGCATGATTACTAAGGTGTTCAGCAGTCAGATGCCTAAGATGGAGAAGGCCGATTTTCATATAGATGCCCAGTCTCTGGGCGAATCCGCCCTACCCGTTATGGTGACTTGCAGCGAGTATATGCGCCGAATGAAGGATATGGCTGCCATCCAGCCGGGAATGAGTTTCTACGGCGATATGCCCGATATGTACACAGTAATACTCAACAAGGACCATAAGCTTATCAAGCGTGTTCTTGAAGATGCCGGAAAAGCTTGCAATGATAAGGTAAAGCCCGAGGATGACAAGCTCAATGCCTTAAAGGACCGTCAGGCTGAATTGCGCAAGGCGCGTGAAGGCAAGAAGGATGAGGATGTACCTCAGGCTGAGAAGGATGAGATGAAGGAAATCGACTCCAAGATATCAGAATCAGAGAACACGATATCAAGTATTTATGCAGAGTATGCTTCAGAAAGTAAGATTGTCCATGAACTGATAGACTTGGCACTTCTTCAGAACGGCATGCTTAAGGGAGAACAGTTGGCGGCTTTCATCCGTCGTAGTGTGGACCTTATTTGATATTTTAATTTATCAATAAAAAGGGCACTGAAAATACATCAGTGCCCTTTTTTACATATATTTGCAGAAAGGCAATATTGTACTGATGTTCAGGAGGGCTTGTATATCATTGATTGTCATTCTGTTGTCACTTTCTCTTCCTCTTAAGGGACAGAAAGTGGGCCTTGTGCTGAGCGGTGGCGGAGCAAAAGGAATGGCTCATATCGGTGTTATACGTGCTCTTGAGGAGAACAGTATACCGATTGATTATATAGCAGGAACATCCATGGGTGCTGTCATCGGCTCCCTGTATGCCATGGGATACTCCCCTGATGAGATGGAAGAATTGATCCGCTCAGATGATTTCAAGAACTGGTATATGGGGTCAAAGGATATGAATTATCAGTTCTATTTCAAGCAGAACCCTCCCACTCCGGGAATAATATCGGCTCAGGTGGCTATACGTGATTCCATGACAGTAATAAGGCCAATGCTGAACAGCCTGGTGGATCCATTGCAGATGAATCTAGCTTTTGTCGACGTGTTTTCGGCTGCATCGGCCGCGTGCGGCAATGACTTCAACAAACTTTTCGTTCCTTTCAGGGCGGTTGCATCGGACGTATTCAACAAGAATTCCATTATCCTTTCCAAGGGTATGCTGGGTGATGCCGTACGTGCATCCATGTCTTTCCCATTCGTGTTCCGTCCCATCAAGATAGATTCCATAATTGCCTATGATGGAGGCATTTATGATAACTTTCCTGTAGATGTTATGGTTCAGGATTTCAAGCCTGACTTTATTATTGGCAGTGTAGTTGCGGTAGCACCAGGAGTGCCTGAGATAGACGTGCCCGATGAGTTTGACATCATGGGTCAGGTAAGCAGCATGATAATCCAGAAGAGTGACTATAACCTTGACCCTCAACTGGGTGTAAAGATAGAATTTGACCTGAGAAGTGTAAGTCTGCTGGATTTCCAGAAGATTGATGAAGTATCAGAGCTGGGTTACAACAATACCATGATGCTTATCGACTCTATCAAGTCCCGCACCACAGCCCGTAGGGATACCCTTGAAGTCCAAAAAAGACGTCAGGAATTCAAGACACACATCCCTAAACTCATATTCCGCGATGTTCAGGTACAAGGCGTCAATAATGCCCAGAAACGCTATATAAAGAAAGAGCTGAATGCAACTGACAATAAGTTTGATTATGAGGACTTCAAGTCCGGTTATTTCAAGCTGTTGTCGGATGACGGAATCAGTGAAATAATTCCGAATACAGAGTTCTCCGAATCAGACTCCACATTTACACTGAATCTTAATGTAAAGTTGGATGACCACCCCACATTCAGCTTCGGCGGAGGACTTTCAACATCCATATCCAGTCAGTTGTATGGTTCCGTATCATACAGCAACATAGGAGAAGTGGCTGCGTCTTATCTGGCCGAAGGACAATTCGGCAGATCATACAACAACGCACAGTTCACTACAAGGGTTGACATGGCTGCCGTAATTCCAATGTCATTGTCAGTGCAGTTGGCATACAACAATATGAACTATTTCCGTTCGGGAGCGCTCATTTTCTCGTCCGACAAGTTTATGCCGGCTTTGAATAAATCAATTGAATTCTTTGGAAAGGTCAAGATGTCACGTCCCTTCCTTAACAACTACAAAGCTGTTTTTTCGATTGGTTTAGCTCATCATAAGGATTACTATTCGCAGGAAAGTGATATAAATATCCGCAATTTCAGGTATGACTGCAACCGCCACAATATCCTGGGCGGATCAGTCACATTTACGGGCAACACCCTGAATGCCATCCAATATCCCACCAGCGGGCGTTCCGAGACAATCCGTGCGTTTATCGGAACTGAGAATGACCTTTTCAGGCCACAAAATAAGTATTCCTCGGAGTTTCATTCAGTTGACCGATCATGGCTTCAGATCTCGGCCAATCTTGAACACTACTTTAAGATGTCATCCCATTTTACGTTGGGAACATTGGTTGAGGCCTATTATTCGTCAAGGAACTTCTCAACCAATTATCAGGCTACAATGATGCAGACCGGTTGTTTCCGTCCTACCGTCAACAGCCAGTTCATCTATGACCCTGATTTTTCGGCAAACTCATACATGGCGGTAGGAATTAAGCCTATTTGGGTAATAAACAGTATTTTCCATCTCAGATCTGAGGTATATCTGTTCCAGCCTTCCCGCCCCATCATAAACATGGGTGGATATGCTGCTTATGGCAATGTGCTGACAGGAACCCAGATCCTCAGTGAGCTGAACTTTGTGGCACAATACCAGAAGATATGCATCAATGCATTTCTGGACCTTTCCACCTCCAGCAGCAATCCGTCAATGGTAGGTCTGACATTGGGTTTCCTTATGCCCAATGAATGGTTCCTGGAATAGGATTAAGAATTTTACTACTATAATATGAACATGAAAGAGTATCCGCATTATTTAAAGAGACTACAGGACGCAACACGCAAGTATTGGGACAAACCGGCATTGAACAACATCGGAGGCGAGACATTCACATATGCCCAGATGGCACGTTCCATAGCGCGTTTTCACGTAGTATTTGAATATGCCGGTATAAAGAAAGGTGATCACATAGCATTGTGCGCACAGAACGGTGCCCGCTGGGGATTCGCCTATCTTGCCGTAAATACATACGGAACGGTTATAGTGCCCATTCTGGCCGATTTCAAGCCCGACAGCGTAATGGGACTGGTCAACCACTCTGAGAGCATAGTTCTCTTTACCGATTCCGGCCGATGGGCAAAGATGGACAGCGCCAAGATGCCCAATGTACGTGCCGTGTTTGACGTAAACGAACTCAAACTGCTGTTCTGCAACGATGATAAGATACAATACGGGTTTGACCATCTTGACGAGCTGTTTGACAAGAAGTATCCCGGCGGTTTCGGTCCTGACGATGTGGTATTTCCCACCGATAACTGGGATGACCTGTCCACCATCAACTACACATCGGGCTCAACAGGCGATCCCAAGGGCGTGATGCTTACCTACCGTAACTTCTCATCCATAGTGGATTACAGCCAGCGTCACGTTCCCGCAGGCGATAAGATGGTCTCAATGCTCCCCATGGCCCATATGTACGGACTGGTAATAGAGTTCCTCTATCCGCTCAGCAACGGCACATCCATCTACTGGCTGGGTGCCGCCCCCACTCCGGCAGCCCTTATGAAAGCCTTTGCCGATGTAAAGCCCTATCTGCTCATAACCGTTCCGCTGGTTATGGAAAAGATCTACAAGTCCAAGATCAAGCCCATGATAGATAAGCCACTCATAAAGTTCCTGCTTCATGTTCCTGGGGTTAACTCTATTATTTACAAGAAGATAAAAGATGGACTTATATCTGCTTTCGGAGGCAACTGCGAGGAGTTCATCATGGGTGGTGCCGCTCTTAACCCCGAGGTTGAGCGCATATTCAAGAAGATCAAGTTCCCCTATCTGGTAGGTTACGGAATGACCGAGGCCTGCCCGCTCCTGGCATATGAGCACTGGACCAAATACGTACCAGGATCGTGCGGCAAGCCTGTCGATGTGGCCGAGGTCCGTATCGATTCAGAAGATCCCCAGCATGTGGTCGGTGAGATTCAGGCTCGTGGCGAAAACATAACCATAGGTTACTATAACAACCCTGAGGCAACCGCCAATGCGTTTACCGATGATGGCTGGCTCAAGACCGGCGATCTGGGCATAATGGATGCCGACGGCAACATATTCATCCGCGGCCGCAGCAAGAACATGATACTTGGCCCCTCCGGCCAGAACATCTACCCCGAGGAGGTTGAGGCCGTTGTTAACAATCAGGATTATGTTATTGAGTCTGTGGTTGTGGACCGTGGCGGAAAGCTGGTTGCCCTAGTATATCTTGACGAGCAGGCCATTGCCAAGGCTCTGCTTGATGCTGAGGCCAAGGATGCCATACCGGAGAACATACGTCTTACCTCTAACCGTCAGCTCCCGGTTTACAGCCAGTTGGCCAAAGTAGAGATTCAGGCCGTTCCGTTTGAGAAAACTCCCAAGATGTCTATCCGCCGTTTCCTCTACAAATGATACAATTGGGGACAGACCCCTTTTGTATCATTTTTGCAAAAAGGACTAACCTGATAGGCAATGTTACTGACCAACATCCAAAATAAACTCATCTTTACGCTGATAATGGCATTTGCTGTGGCAGGATGCTCGCGTGATGATGTTCCGGATATTCCCACCCCCACTACAACCACCAAGGCAATGAAGGTGGCAGTTGTGGCACCCATAGGCGATGCTGCCACCAAAACGCGCATGGAACGTACTGCCGGGTGGTTTGACGCCAATTATATTGAAGCTCAGCAGGGTGATTCAATACAAGTCAGACTTGAACCGGAATGGTATGATGAACTGAGTACTGACCTGGAAGCACTCAGCAAGGAACTGGCCGGCAGGGAAGATATAATAGCCATAATAGGACCTTTCAGCAATGATAATATGGCACTGTTTGCTCCGGCCTGCCAGAAGACACATAAGCCTCTTATAGCACCGACCGTAACAAGCGAGGATGTTTTGCGCCGCTTCGCAGTATCCAATGCCGGCAATAAAGAGACGGTAAACAAAGATTGGTTCTTCTGGCCGCTATGCCAGAGTGATGTGGCCTTTACCGAGACTCTTTTGAATCAGTATGTAACCCGGGCCGATAAAGAAACCGGTTTGTCATGCTCTTTCTTTGCTCCATAGGATAAATACGGAGAGACATTCTATAACTGGGCTCCCTTCCATGCAAACAACCTTAACGTAAGTCTTGAAAACAACCTGAGGTATAATACTACCGATGAGCTGGTAAGCAGTCTGACCCAGATTAAGGCAGCCGGATTCTGCATTGTGGAAAACTCAAGGCAACTCTATGAGGCGGCAAGCATAACTGATACGGCAAACACATATTTTGTCTTTTCATCAATCAGTGAGGAGGGTCTGGCTACGCTGGGCACTCAGAATGCCGACGCACTGCAGGGAGTGAGCGGATTCTCACCGTATGCTGACTGCGCCACCGGATTTGAGCTGGCCTACGCACAGCGTTATGGAGTGAAGCCTACCTTTGCTGAGTGCAAACTGTATGACGCACTGCTGCTGGCAGGAATAGCCGCCTATATGTATGAACATACTCACTTATATTTACCCACGGTCTCTGATTATGAGATGACCATGAACGATTGGATCAATACCATGATATCGGTGTCAGGGACCGATCACCCCGACAGGGAGCCTATGCAGACACAGCCCGTATGGCATAGCGCAGGCCTGCGTGAGTATATGGCACTTATAAACGGTTTTATGTATGAGCCGTTCTGCGGAGCATCGGGCTACATAAAATATGATCAGGAAACCTGCATGCAGACAGCCCCTACCACATATGTAAACTGGCAGATTGATAACGGAAACATACTGCACAAGCACTACTATGGCTCAGGAACGGCATGGCATTATGATGAGGCAGAGGCACTGGAGGATTTTGCTGATATGGCACAGGATGAGGATGTTCAAATACGTTACGCTGCACTGACTGACCAGTATGCAGTACTGGTACAGGGCAGTAACGGGATGAACAACTACCGCCACCAGGCCGATGTGCTGTCTATGTACCAGATGCTGCGCCTGAACGGATTTGACGATGACCATATAATACTTGTTATTGACGGTGGTTTGGCCAATAACCCCGACAATAACGAACCGGGAATAATAAGGAACTCACTGACCGGACATGACCTGCTGGGCGGAACCGATGCTCAGGTGAATGAGCAATGGAGAGAATGGTTAGGAAATCCGGATGCAACCGGTCTGTATAACCCGGAATATCCCCCCGCCCTGCCCGATTATGACACTGACACCCTTTCTGCAGGTGACATAGCCGATATACTGATGGGCAAAATGTCAAGCCACGTGCCTACAGTGTTGCCGCAGGATGAAGGTATTAACGTGCTGCTATACTGGAGCGGTCACGGACGCAACGTGCATCATGGAGGGACCGATGAACTGGTATGGCGCCAGACCGGGGCCGGAAACGGCATGACCGCCACATTGCTGCGTGAAACTATTGAGCAGATGATATACCGCAAGGTATTCACGATTGTGGAGCCCTGTTACAGTGAGGGCGTGATACTGCCGCTTCATGGTCTGACGGGAGTGCTGGCAATGTCAGGTGCCAGCGGTGACGAACAGTCATGGGCCGAGAACTGGAACCATGGCCTGGGACGCTACGGGACATGGATGTATGACCGTTTTACCAAGAACGTTGTTGATGTCCTGATGGAAAAGCCGGACGCTCCGTACCGTGACTTTTACCTGTATTGCATGCAGAACACCATAGGTTCGCATGTAAAACTTGTAAATGCAGACTTTTTTGGCAATCTTTACACCGCAAATCCGCAAGAGTTTATAAAATACAAACCTTAAATATTTATGAAAAGGATTATTAAATGTCACCTGTGCCTTCTGTCTGCTTTTGCAGCAACTACAGTAAGTTTCTATTCATGTACTAAAGAAAAGGATGTTGAGCCGCAAGAGCAAATAAGCCCCGAGGAGGCTCAACTCAACGAGTACTTTAAGTTTGATGCCTCAGAGGTTCAAGTGGTGGAGGAAACCACTTTCAACATACTTGACGAGATGCAAAAACGCATAGCCAACCATTCCGGAGCCAACAGCGATGAGGATGTGGCCATGCTGGAATACTACCAGGCCAAATATGACAGCATGAAAGCGTTTTTTGATCATACTGTAGACTCAATGATGGCCGTGGACCCCGGCAACAGTCTGGATGCTATCACGGGACAGATTCTGGAGATGGAGCGTAAAGTTCTCTATTATAGAGATATTGGTGCCGATGGTAAGGAGAAAGTCATGTCTGTGCTGATAGTATATCCAACCAGACTCGGCTTTGACATTGATGCCAGAAACATAATTCTGGGATGCCACTACACCGTAACTGACAACAAAGAAATACCCACAATGGATAATACATTCGGTTTAAGCGATGCCTGTCTGTTGGCTGCAGAATGGACTGCCTGGAGGAATTATCTGGTGGTTATGCCTGACTATGAAGGATACGGTGCATCGGTTGATTACACACATCCCTACCTGAACCGGGAAGTGCAGGCACGCCAGACCATGAAAGCGCTTACTGTGGCCATGGAATGGTTTACAGGTCCGCATGGTGAGGAATTTGATGAGGATATGAAGATTGTGATAGAGGGATTCTCACAGGGCGGAGCTGTTGCAGCCGCAACCTATCGTTACTGGCTGGAACACATTAACGACAGTTGGGCCAAAAAGTTACCCATAGCAGGCGCCGTATGCGCTGACGGACCGTATGACCCGCTTGCCACATTACAGTATTACTGCAAGAGAAACTGGCTTACCATGCCGGTTGCTCCTGCGCTGATGCTTAAAGGTATGTGTGAAACAGACCCCGATGCCATTGCGGCAAATCTTAAGGTGTCGGATTTCTTATCGGCTGATTTCTGTAATTCAGGAATATTTGAGCGCATAAACTCAAAAGAATGCACCACTACTCAGTGTGAATGGGTGCTTCATGAGAATCCGGGCTCCATGCATGTCAAGGACAGTACTCAGGTGAGCGCACAGGAAGCCTTCAGGAGGGAGTCCTACGAGTATTTCCTTAACGGAACATTGCCTGCCGATGAATCTGTAAGGCATAAACTTGAGGTACTAAAGCATTGTCTGCAGAAAAACAGCCTTCACTACAATTACAATGCAGATCCAGTTTATCTGAAATTATCTTTTGGACCACTTTCGGGCTCAATTAAAGTAACCCCCAAATACACATTCTTCCACGGCGGTGACGACCCCGTAGTTCCTTATGACAACGTGAAATCAGTCTATGATAAATGGGGTATCAATTCGGTCAGAGTGATCAAATGTACAGATGTAGGTAGTCATGGAGACTATGGCGCACTGTTTTTCATGCGGGTGCATGACAAATATGTTGACGAGATACTCTTTAACAAATGGTATCCAGGTTATGATGAATATAACTCTTTGTTCTTATGATAATAAATAAACTGTGGTTGCCGACTGTCCTGGTTCTGGCATGCGGCATAGCGTTTACATCATGTGATGAACTGGAGGAATTGGTCAACTCGGCGGTTGAGGTCAATGCCGGCACACCCCAGCGCACCTATGACCTTGACTGGAAGATAACAGATGAGGGACGGCAGTTTACTTGCCTCAAGGATCTTGCCGGCGGCCAGTTCCAATCGGACGTTAAGCAGATAATATTTGAGTACAACAGCGTAGGACCTGACCTGGTTACCCCGGTAAGACTGACCGGCAGCATAAGTATGCCTGTTGATGTGTACAACAAGGAGGCCGATGCCAGGCACCTGCTCATAATAACACAATGGACACACGCCTCACGAAGGGAGCGCCTGACACAGGACACCAAAAGTGAGTTGGAGTTCTATCTGAACGGTATGCAGCGCACTATTGCGATCTCATCGGACCTGTACGGATGGACGCTCTCCGTCGATAAGCCCCAGGCCTACTGCTGCCCTGAGATTACCGCCGTTGAGACTATGGACTGCTGGGATGCGGCCATGGAGATACTCAAGGAGAAGGGTTTTGAAGTTGACACTCTGCCCATATCAAACATAGGTTACTCCAGTGCCGGAATGCAGGCCATAGGCATACAACGGTTCATAGATGAGAACAGGCCCGATATCAAGGTGGCTTTTACCGCAGGTGGTGCATCGCCGTTTGACATAAACACCGTATGGCAGCACTATGTGGAGAGCAACAATACCACTTTCAAATGTGCCCTCCCCCTGATAATGGTTGCATATAATGAGACTTATAAACTGGGGTTGGACTACAAGGATATATTCCTGCCTCCACTGTGTGACAGCATACAGGAGTGGATTCTGGATAAGCGATATAACAGCGACGGCATCAATGAACGTATAGGACTGGACAGCAATGTGGACCAGATACTCACGCCTGCCGCCCGCAACTGGAATGAAGGCCTAGGCAAGACCATGTATGACAAGTTCCGCCAGAATTCACTGTTTGACGGGCCGGACTGGGAGCCCAACCACGATACGCAGTTCTTTATAATGCACAGCCAGGGTGACACCTATATGAACTGGCACGTGAGTGAGAAGATGGCAGAGTTCCTGAGTCGTAAGGGCTGTAAGGTGGTGACTGATTTTACAGACAGCGGCGACCATGTGTTCAATGCGGCATATGTATTCCTGATAACAAGTTGCCTGATGATGGAAAACTGCAGAACGCAGGAGGACACGCAGCAGACACTTGATTTCTTGCAGAGAATGATGCAGGAGATCCAGGAGAATCCCGGTGCGTTTGGCGATTTCTTTAACAAATAATACACAGGGGTTTGTCCCCAATTGTACTATTATCATGTGTTACTGTTTGTTGAATAGGTAACCTTGATCAAAAAATAAGGTGTATGCAGTCTTGTCGTTGGCTATGAACGCGAATGATATTCCTTTCTCTTGAAAGTTATAAACATTTAGAGATTGGGCAGTCTGCCACTGGCTGTCAAAGGGATCTGCGGCATTAATGCTATTTTTCCCACCATCGATCGCAAACATTTCATTTTGGCCGACAGATACGATGCCGTCTTTATAAGTGTATGCGCCTTTGTACAGTCTTACAAGAGCACCGTCATAAATATCAACGTTGTCGCCGCTAAAGCGTAAAGCCATTGTTATAACGCCATCTTTATCCTTGGAGTACCATGTACCCTGGAGTAAAGACTTATCGGACGGCAGATTGGTGGCTCCTTTCTTAAAATAGAGATACACACTCTCTACATCCTGAGATGTAGGCGTTGGCGTATCATAGAAGTATTCAAAACACAATACTGACCCTTGGCAAGGAAAGCTTATACGTGTGGTATCTGTAACGATGTTTTCAGGTATGGTATCCCATCTGGCCTGCTCAATATCATCAACATCTGTAGCATAACGTTCTCTGGCCATTGTGATGTCTTCTACGATAAGATTGCCAATAACAAAAGGACCGTATTTGCCCTCGTCGCGGTACTCGTAGAATGGCTTATACTCATCTTCCTCTTTCTCATAAGGAGAATAAATGTATGAGTATTGGTATGAACCATCGGGGTTTATATAATATGATTCAGAGCTTATTTCATAGGGGGTGACAAGTGTAATGTTCCAGTCTCCTGCCAGATCCTGTAATGTAATGGTGGCCGCCGGCTGATTATCATCACCAATCTTATCATCATTGTTACATGCTAACAGTAACGGCATGGCTAAAAGAGCACATGCAAAAGTCCTTTTTATATCCATTGATTTTTCAGTTTATGTAAGTTGTTCGGCAAAGATATTAAAACTGATTGTTATTTACACTATAGCACAGGGAAACGATACTAGTGTGACACTGATTGTTATTTACACTATAGCACAGGGAAACGATACTAGTGTGACATTATTTGTAATCAGCTGTATTATCAAGATGTAATAGCATTGTAATATAAATCCAATCTTTATTTAGAAAATAGTCTGTAATTTTCACCCTGAAATACAGAAGGATCATGAAGATACTTATTGTGGATGATGAGCAGGATATCTGTGAGATACTGCAATATAACCTTGAGAATGAAGGTTTTGAGGTGGTTACTGCCAATTCAGCTGAGGAGGCGTTAAAACTACCTCTACAAGATTATTCACTCATCCTGCTGGATGTTATGATGGGAGAAATGTCTGGGTACCAGATGGCGCACATACTCAAGAACGATCCTGCTACAGCACAGATTCCCATTATCTTCATTACGGCACTTGACAGTGAGGATAATCTGGTAAAGGGACTTAATATAGGTGCTGATGACTATATTGCCAAGCCACTGGGTATGAAAGAAGTGAAAGCCAGGGTCAAGGCTGTGCTCAGACGTACCCAATTGAAGCCAACTGTTTCAGCTGCTATAGATAATTATATTGCATATGAAGGGATTACGGTTGATTTGAGTGCCAAATCTGTTATATGCGACGGAAAGGAACTGGAACTGACCAAACTGGAATATGAATTATTGTCTTTCTTTCTCCAACATCCCAACACGGTGTTTTCCAGAGAAGACTTATTGAAGTATTGTTGGCCACATGATGTTCAGGTGCTTGATCGTACGGTTGACGTGAACATTACCAGATTACGTAAGAAGATAGGCCAATATGGTAAACTGATAAAAACACGTGTAGGATATGGCTACTGCTTTGAAAAGTAAATCTTTTCAGCGTAATTTACTGCTGAGCATAGGCGGTGTGTTCCTGCTCTATGCCATATGTTTTAGCGTATATCAGTATAAGCGTGAAAAGGAGTATAAAATAGATATTCTCCATTCACGACTGCAGATGTACAACTATGAGATGGTGCAGACTATCGGTAAGGATAGTATGGACAGTACCCAACTCTATCGCGATTATGTTTTGCATCATCAGATGGAGGGGCTTAGAGTATCTGTGATAGATAAGGAAGGACGGGTAATCTTTGACAGCTATGATACTGATGTGGAAGCATTGGGAAACCATCTGCAGAGAACTGAGATCCAGAAAGCTTTGCGGGATGGCAGCGGCTATGATATCAAACGAGTGTCAGAGTCTACCCACGAGACCTTCTTCTATTCTGCAACCCGTTTCGGTGATGTGATTGTACGTGCTGCCGTACCTTATTCGGCAGAACTGACCCGTTTTTTGCAGGCTGACAATACTTATATTTATTATTCTGGCTTTCTCACCCTCTTGCTGGGTATAGTTCTCTACTATATCACTCACCGTATCAGCCGACACATTGGTTACCTACGTGAATTTGCCGTGAAGGCCGAGGACGGTCAGGAACTTGATCACGAACTGGAGCGCCAACTGCCGGATGACGAATTGGGTGATATCAGCCACACTATCATCATGTTGTACTGGAAACTACGTCATTCTGAGGAAGATAAAGTGCGTATCAAGCGTCAACTTACCCAGAATGCCGCTCATGAATTGAAGACACCTGCTGCCAGCATTCATGGTTATCTGGAGAGCATCATTGACAATCCAGATATGCCAAATACTAAGAAACAGCATTTTCTGGAACGCTGTTATGCCCAAAGTGAACGCATGAACAAGCTTCTGTTGGATATGAGTGTCCTTACTAAACTGGACGAGATTGATGATGGCTCAACAAATGCCAGGCAGGAGTATCGTCAAGTTGACGTCTTTCAGGTTATCACAAATGTGATAGATGACACAGCCTTGCAATTACAAGACAAAGGTATAGAACTAAAACTCCAATTACCGCAAATTATAGAGGTACAGGGTGATCCGAGCCTGCTATACAGCATTTTTCGTAATCTGATAGACAATAGTATCGCCTATGCATACGGGGCCACACAGTTTGTCATTGACTGCCGGGAGATAGAAATAGAAGGACGTCACTTCTATGAATTTAATGTGAGCGACAATGGTCAAGGCGTGGAGGTACAGCACCGTGAGCACCTGTTTGAACGTTTCTACCGCGTGGATAAGGGACGGTCACGCAAATTGGGCGGCACGGGTCTGGGACTTGCCATAGTCAAGAATGCTGTTGTGGCTCATGGCGGACAGGCTGAAGCACTTGCTACTCCCGGCGGTGGACTCACCATCAGGTTTACCCTGGCCAGGTTTTAGGCCTGTATGTTGATGGGACCGTCACCAAAGTCGTTGTTAAAGCCCTTGCCGGCCTGTACAACGTTCATCACGTAATCACCAAGTTTCTCGCACTCACAGATGAAATCATTGTAAAACACACCGAGCTGATAATTGTAAAGACCGGCATTAACATCATGCAGATTCTGGTTCTTTAGCTGTGTGCGGTAGTTATTGATTTCATGTTCGATGTTAAGCGATACTTTTATACCATTATTTGTGGATGGTTGGTCTATGCGATTAAGCATCTCGGTCAGAGCTGAATCTACCAGTTGCAGCATCGTCTTCATGTGCTGCATCTGATCGGCAGTAAAGCTCTCCTGACAGTTCATACGATGGCGATTCAGAGTACGGCCCAGATTATAAACCGAGTCTCCGATAGACTCTAACTCCGAGATTTGGCGGAGCATCTTCTGTATCTGAGCTTTTGACGCATCCGACAGGCGTCCTTGACTTACCTTGTTCAGATAGCCCGCAATCTCCATCTCCATCGAGTCGGTGATGTTCTCATATTTCTCAATACGGGCAAATACTTTATTGAACTCTGTTTCATCCTGAGTCTGCAACAGCGTGGGCACAAAACCTGCCATCCGCTGGCAGCGCTCAGCGAAACTGCGAATCTCCTTCTGAGCCTCCATGATGCTGAGCTCGGCTGTAGAGAGCAGACCACCACTGATAAAGCGCAGGCGATAGTCTTCATCCTGGGCTTTCATAGGCAGCACGCGGCACACAAGCATCTCTATCTGTTTGACAAAACCTATCAGCAATAGCGTGTTGATGATGTTGAATGCGGTGTGGAAGGCAGAGAGTTTGAAGAGGTCATTGCCTCCTCCCATTAAGTTCTCCACCACCCAACTGACTGCATCACAAGCGGGATAGAACACGATGAGGAACACCACTACACCAAATACGTTAAAGAACATGTGGGCCAGTGCGGCACGACGTGCCTGTGTGTTGGCCGTAAGCGAGGCCATAAATGCCGTGATGGTAGTACCGATGTTTTGTCCCATGGCCAGTGCGGCGGCTTGCTCGAATCCGAATCCAGGGATGTTCATACCAAAAAGCATCAGTGTTATGGCCATAGTAGCAGCCGATGCCTGCACGATCATCGTTACCAGCGCACCCACAATCACAAAGAGAATGATGGTTAAGAACGAATCCTGTGGCACGTGAGACAGCATCCCCGCCACCATATCACCGATGTTCATCGCTGTTGCTGCTTCCTGCAGGAATGACAAGCCCATAAAGAGAAAAGAGAAACCGAATATAAACTCGCCGATGCTCTTGCTGTTTCCTTTTTTACTGAATATCAATGGCATGCCAACAGCCAGTAAAGGGATTGCAAAGGCTGCGATGTTCACCTTAAAGCCAACAGCTGAAATAATCCATGCAGTAACTGTTGTTCCGATGTTTGCACCCATGATGACGCCTATAGACTGTGCGAGCGTCATTAATCCGGCATTTACAAAGCTTACAACCATCACTGTCGTGGCACTGGACGATTGGATGAGTGCCGTGATAAGAATACCTGTCAGAACTCCCATCACGCGGTTTTTGGTCATAGCCGCTACAATACTGCGAAGCCGGTCGCCTGCAAATTTCTCCAGTCCCTCCGACATTGTCTTCATTCCGAACAGGAACAATGCCAGCGATCCCACAAGCGAGAACATGTTTATAATCATTTCAAACAGCCGTTTTAAAAACTTGCCACAAAGAGATTACAATCTTATTACGCTGTTGTTTCGGCAGTATTACAATCTGATTACAGACGGTCATGTAACAGATCTATCACACTAATGAAATTTTATTGTAAAAAGCTCGGTTTTTATTTGCAACGTCAATCACTAACGGTTGGCTATATCATTTATGAACAAGGAAAAAGCAGAAAGAATTCAGAGAATCATTGAATGGGTGAGATTAGTCCTCCTCGTGTTGTTACTCACATTTGTTACCATTGTATTATCATAACTGCCCAATGAATATTTTATATCTGGGAATAGTTATATTTCTTATAGTGCTTGCTGTGTTCGACCTGGTGGTTGGTGTAAGCAATGACGCAGTAAACTTTTTGAATTCTGCCATCGGAGCCAAGGTGGCAAGATTCAGAACAGTGGTGGCGATAGCCGCTGTTGGCGTGTTCGTTGGCGCTTCCCTGAGTAATGGTATGATGGACGTGGCCCGACACGGTATCATGACGCCGCAGTATTTCTCGTTCTACGAAGTGATGTGTGTATTCCTGGCTGTAATGGTTACCGATGTGTTACTGCTCGATGTGTTCAATACGCTCGGTATGCCTACATCCACCACTGTCTCGATGGTATTTGAACTGCTGGGCGGAGCCTTTGCCATAGCCGTTTTAAAGATACTCCGTGGGGCAACAGCAGCTGATGGTACATTACTCTCATTAGGCGATCTGCTCAACACGGAAAAAGCCATTTCGGTCATCCTGGGCATATTCCTGAGCGTTGCCATTGCGTTTGTCCTGGGCATGTTTGTGCAGTGGGTGGCACGTATCGTTTTCACTTTTACCTATCGTGTGAACGGTAGAACGACAGATCATTCGGGCAATATGGGAAGTCTGGTTGCATCATCGTTAAAGATTGGTATCTTTGGTGGATTGTCTGTGACGGTCATTGTCTGGTTCCTGCTTATCAACGGATTGAAAAACAGCAGTTTAATGACGCCGGAGTTGAAAGAAACGGTAAGCCGGAATACGTGGCTGATCATTTGTGGAGGCACAGCCGTTTTCTCTGTGATATTGACTCTGATGAGCGCCATGAAACTGCCCGTACTCAAGTTTGTAGTACTGTTGGGCACATTCGCTCTGGCAATGGCATTTGCAGGCAATGACCTGGTGAACTTTGTGGGTGTGCCACTGACAGGTTTGGAGGCTTTTCAGGACTACATGGCTAACGGCAATGGTGAATCGCAGGACTATATGATGAGCACGCTGATGAATAGTGCACATACTCCCCCGCTCTATCTCATCATAGCAGGTGTAGTAATGGTGCTGGCGCTGGTTTTCTCCAAGAAGGCGCAAAATGTGGTGAAGACATCGGTTGACCTCTCGCGACAGGATGAAGGTGACGAGATGTTCGGTTCGAGTCGTGTGGCACGTACCTTGGTCCGCACGACGAGAGGCATAGCCAACGGCCTGACGGCGTTAGTGCCTGATGGTATGACGCGATGGGTTGACTCACGCTTTAATGCCGATGCAGCCGTGCTTAAACGGGGAGCCGCATTCGATGAGATTCGTGCAGCGGTCAATCTGGTACTAGCTGGGGCACTGGTGGCATTGGGTACATCATTCAAACTGCCGCTATCCACCACCTATGTAACTTTCATGGTGGCCATGGGTGCTTCACTGGCAGACCGGGCATGGGGCCGCGAAAGCGCTGTGTTCCGTATCACTGGCGTGCTGTCTGTCATAGGTGGTTGGTTTATCACGGCTGGTGTGGCGTTCATATTGTGTTTTCTCGTCTGCATCGCCCTATTCTATGGATCGTTTGTGGCAATGGCCGCCGCCATCGCAATAGCCTTCTTCCTGCTTATCCGTAGCCACCTGCACTATGGAAACAGAAACAAGACCAGTGAGGCCGACAATTTGTTTAACCGCATTGTCCGTAGTAGCGATAAGGCAGAATGTTGGGGACTGCTTAGACAGCACGTGGCGCTAACCATCACGGACCAACTGCAATTGGTGGCAGAAACCTATAAATCTCTGACCGATGCTTTCTTTTATGAGGACTACCGCACGCTAAAGCATACCACAGCGATGATAGAAAACCAACGCATGGATATCAAACGTGAGCGACGCAAACAGATTATAGCCCTACGGCGGATAGATACTGTGCTGAGTATAGAGAGGGGCACATGGTATTTCCTGACCATCAACTCACTGGCGCAAATGGTATATTGTTTGAAGCGTATGGGCGAGCCATGCTTGGAACATGTAGGCAATAACTTTAGTCCGGTGCCAGGCAAATATATCCAAGAGTTCATACAGATTCGCAATGAGATATTGCAACTCATCAACCGGGCCTGCCATGCCGAAACAATGGCGTTGATACGCAGTGATGCTGATAAACTGCAATCACAGCTTTCCGATTATCGACTGTCTGTCATCCAGGACATTCAAGTCAAGCAACTTAATATTGAGAGCATGACTGTATTCCTGAATCTGATCCAGGAGTCACAACAGCTTCTCAGTGCTTTGCGCCATACAGTGCGGGGTGCAGACAAGTTTGATGAGTGATTTATACAGAGCAGAATGAACTTAGGAACCGTAATCTTCATATAAGCGCTCAAAATGAAATGGAGAATGATTCAAAGTGCAATAATTGCACTTTGAATTGCACTTTGGAGGAATCGGCCCTGCTTCAATTCTTAAAAGAGAATCCCAAGGCTACTCAAGAAATGATAGCCAAAACCATTAACCGGTCTACGCGAACAGTTAAAACTATGACTGTGCGGCTCACAGAGAAAGGCTTCCTTGTCAGGAAAAATGGAAAGCGTGATGGTTGGTGGGAGGTTAAGTCTCTTTGACATGACACAGGGAACTGATACTTATGTGATTATCTCTTTACGTATGCCGATGACCTGCCGCTGCCTACCTTCTCTATGTAATCGCTGGCAAGGAGGTCAGCAAGGGTGCGCTCTATGGTGGTGACGCTAATATCAGGACAGGCCTGGGCAATATCTTTCTTGGAGATCTTGCCTGGCGTACGGTCAATAAGGTCTTTGATACGGTCTGCCTTGGACATTTTGCGGTGGCGGAGATGTTCGACACGGTCTTCAAACTCATTATAGGCTTTTACCATTATTCCAAGCATATATTTAAGGAAAGGCAAATAGTCATTACATCCTTCGTGCCAATTATATGAACTGGCCCGCAGAGCCTCATAATAGGAATCTTTGCTCTTTTCTATGAGCATCTCTATACTGATATACTTACCGACTATGAAACCTGAACGGTATAACAACAGGAGTGTAAGCAAGCGGCTCATACGGCCATTGCCGTCATTGAATGGGTGAATGCAGAGGAAATCCAGTATGAATATGGGCATGAGCAGCAGAGGGTCATAGGTACCGGCCTCGATTGAATCATTGAAACGGTCACAGAGGCTCTGCATGGCATCGGCTGTCTGGAACGCGGGAACGGGACGGAAACGGACTGTCTCCGTTCCATCAGGCTGTTTCTCTGCTATGATGTTGTCTGAGTTCTTGTAACTGCCACCCACTGAACTACTGCAGAATGAATACAGGTCACGGTGTAGTTGGAGAATATTGCCTGGACGCGGTGCGATGTACTCATAAGACTCATGGATGGTGGCAAGCACATCACGGTAACCGGAGATTTCTTCCTCATTACGGTTACGCGGTTTGACTTTCTCCTGTACAAGGGCGTTAAGGCGGTCATCAGTGGTATATATGCCTTCTATGCGGTTTGAGGCACCGGTACTCTGTATCTTGGCCACTTTAACAAGGGCGGTAAGGATATCGGGTTCTGCCTCAATGAAGAGTTCCTGACGGCCGCGACACTCGTGGAGGCGGGTAAGAAGGCCTACTACCTCTGGAGTGAGTAGCGTGCCCGGACGGGTTATGAAGTCAAACTCATGCATAGCGTGCGATTATTTCTATGCAAATATAGTCTTTTTCTGCATCATCAATAAATTATCTGCATCAAATTTTGGGAAATGATGCAGAAAAAGAGAGAAATGAGGCAGATTGGGGCACTTGAAACGCACAGCGAGAAGTGGTACCAGATACATCAGGAATGGGAAAAGAAGAGGTAAGAAACAATGATATCGGAGTCGTATATATATGTATTGTAATCTTTTCTTAATACCAGCGTAACAGTTTCTTAATATGATGAGGTTATTTTTGCTGTATATGAAAAGACAGGATAAAAATAACTTCTGGGATTGGACATTCAGGGTCTTAGCTACTGCTATAGTGATTGCCGTATGCATAATAGCGTATGAACGCGACATAAAGACACCGCCAGCCGTGGTTGACAGGACTTTCAGTGAGATGTATGGCGGTGCCACTGAGGTGGAATGGGAAAAGCATCTGAACGGGTATAATGTAGAGTTTATCTATGACCGTCACGAGATGGAGGCACAGTTCAGCAAGAAAGGGATATGGAAGAGTACACGCAAGGAGATTGCTGTTAGTGAGGTGCCCGATGAGGTTATGAAAAGTATCGCTGAACAGAATACCGGAAGTTGGCAGATAGATGACGTGTATCTGCACACAGCCCCGCAGGGTAATAAAGAGTATTACCGGATTGTACTGGACAAGGAGATGACGGGTCGGGAAAAGACGCTGTGCATACTCCCTAACGGCACGGTTATGAAGATGTAATCAATGTTAGAGAGCATACAGGACTGATATTAGTGTAGTAAATTAGGTTAATAACGGATACTGCCGGTGACTATGATGATGGTTTCCGGCAGTCTTTTTTGTGTTCATAGTAATGAGAATGTGCTGCTTGTTGATGCAGGTGGCGGCAATGGCATCCTTACCCAACTACTTCTACACCTATGCACAGCGCACCATTGGAGCGGCAAAGACCAGTACTTACTATGCTCTGGCACCATTCATCGGTGCACTGCTGTCCATCTTATTGTTAGGTGAGCCCGTCACCATGATATTCATAATTGCCTCAATCCTAATGGCTGCCGGCTGTTGGATTGCTGCAAAATAAATTCCGATGACACAGGGAACTGATCCTTTTGTGTCCGGTTTTATCAAATATTGACCAAATATTCGTCTCGGTTTTATCAAATATCTGGCAGTTTTTCGTCTCGGTTTTATCAAATTGTGCTATATTTGCCTCTGGAACCTTAAATAAGAGGATATGTACATAGAGAGGCCAATAGACTCATTGCTTCTAGAGTGGAAAAACAGTGACCGCAGGAAACCTCTTTTGCTTAGAGGAGCTCGCCAAGTGGGTAAATCGTGGGCTGTAGAACATCTTGGAGAGACCTTTGATTATTTTATCGAGGTAAACTTTGAAAAGCGTCCGGAGATGCTGGATGTATTTGAGAAGATTCATGAAGTGCATGAGCTGGCTTCAAATCTGGGTATATTTTACAATATCCCGGTGATACCAGGAAGGACGTTGTTGTTTCTGGACGAGATTCAAAAGTCAACTGATGCTATCCAGAGTCTCTGGTCATTCAAGGAAGATTATCCCGAACTGCACGTTGTTGCGGCAGGCTCTCTGCTTGAATTTACTCTGCAGGAGCTGCCATCGTTTGGCGTAGGAAGGATTCACTCTCTATTTGTCTATCCATTCTCATTTGATGAGTTCCTGGCTGCCGAGGGTAAAGCCGAATGGGTGAAAGCAAAGCAGGAATCCAGCACAGAGAAGCCGCTTCTGACACCTTTGTACAATGATATTGTCCGGCATTTCCGCACCTTCCTTATGGTGGGAGGAATGCCTGCCAGTGTTGAAGCTTGGATTTCCACCCATGACTATACTCAGTGTCAGGCAGAACTTGATGACATACAGTTGGCATACTACGATGACTTTCCGAAATATGCCAAGAAAGTTAATCCTACTCTGCTTAGGAACACGCTGCAAAGTGTGGTAATGCAGATTGGAGGAAAGTTCACATTCAGCCACGTGGAAGGAGGATACCGGGCCGAAGAAGTAAAAAAGGCACTGAAACTGCTATGCGATGCCGGCATTATTAAGCAAGTTAATCATACAGCAGGTAACGGACTACCACTTGGGGCTGAAGTGAATGAAAAGTTCCGCAAGTATATCTATTTAGACAGTGGTCTGCTGCTCAGGATTCTTGACTTGGATCTGGGTGGTGCCCGCCAGCTGACGGAATTGATTATAGCCGGTACTACAGAAGACCTTGTAAATAAGGGAGGACTGGCGGAGATGATGCTGGGATGGGAATTGGTTAAGTACAACAATCCCCGGACTCAACATGAGTTATACTATTGGGAGAACACAGCCGAAGGCACTCGCTCTGAAGTTGACTACATTATTGCCCGCGACCTGAAGGTGTTACCCATAGAGTGCAAGGCTGGTGTAAGTGGAAAGATGAAGAGCCTGTATGAGTTCTTACGCCAGAAGCACCTGACAGAAGCTGTCCGTTGTTCACTGGAGAATTTTTCTGAACTGGATTATGTTGATAAGAAGGACGATGATGCAATCCGTCATGTACAGTTGATTCCATTGTTCTCGGTTTCAAACCTGTTCAGAGCAAAGAATGATGACACAGGGAACTGATCATTCTGTGTCAGGGACAGAGTTATGCTATCCCTACTATGGAGGGGCTGGAGAGCCTTAAAGCAGCGGTGGAACGGTTTATTGAGTATGCTAAGGCGCACACGGAGTTTACGTTTTTGGTCACTCCGATTGGGTGCGGGATTGCTGGGTACCGGGCTGAGGAGATTGGGCCTTTGTTTGGGGCGGCGGTGGATTTGGAGAATGTTTATTTGCCGGAGGGGTTCTTGAAGGTTTTGCTGCGTGGCAAGTGAGGCTATAAAAAATCCACATACTCCATAGAATCGTTAACTAGTTACCATTCATCGTTTTGTGTTTTATCATACATTTTGTTTGCTAACTTAAAATAGTTCCAAA
The DNA here is from genome assembly GCA_045534785.1 of Bacteroidaceae bacterium. Lineage (GTDB taxonomy): Bacteria > Bacteroidota > Bacteroidia > Bacteroidales > Bacteroidaceae > Colenecus. The sequence goes on from JAZSKJ010000008.1 coordinate 362,147, forward strand.
AAGCATCTTGGCCTACTACCAATTTCTTATTGTTGCTATCTTTTCTTGTATCCGGATTACATAACTGAAATACCTTTTCATTGGCAATTACTATACACTTAGTATTTGCTCTGGTTAAAGCCACATTTAATCTATTTGCATTGTAAAAGAAATCTAATCTATCTTCCACCTCTGAGGGATTAGAATTAGAGAGGCTAAATAATATATACCTGCGTTCTTGACCTTGCATTCTTTCTATCGTATCAACTAAGATTGAGGGTTGCCCATATTCTTCGACAAGCCCCTTTTGACATAAAGCCATCTTAATTTCACGAACTTGAGCCAGATATGGTGTTATTATTGCAATGTCATCTTCAGCTACCCCATTGTCTAATAAATCTTTAACTATAGAAGCTATTGTTTTAGCCTCGAATGGCGATCTGCCTAACGAATCAAACTCGTGATGTAAAAATAGAACCGCATTGTCAGCTGATGTCAAAATACTATCTGAGCTTGAGAATGCCATGAATTCCTTATTATCTCCGTAATTTGCTGAGCCTAGTCTATCATTATAAAATAGCTTAGAAGGTATTTTTAATAATTCCGGAGATAAACGATAACACGTATCCAACATAGTAACCATCGATGGATATAAATCAACTAAGTGTTTGAATAAACTTTTTTCAAACAACCAGTTACCTGATTTAGATGGCATTATTGTGACGCAAAGGGGGCGTTTAATAATGCGTACGATTGAGCCTGTCTTTGTATTTGACCAGCACTTTACTGTGCGTGGTACGGTTAGTCCTACTGGTGCCGGCACGGTGAATGGTGGCGGCAGTTACAGGCCCCATCAGACTGTGGAGCTGGAGGCTGTGCCTAACAGCGGATGGCGGTTTGACCACTGGCAGGATGATGTGGAGAACACGGAGGCCTTGCGCAGCGTGATGGTTCAGGGTGACGTGAACCTGACGGCTGTGTTTACACGCATTCAGTCATCATACGAGTGCTATCTGGGCACGACAACGAGGACTATGGCCGCGTTGAGCCGGATACCGGTTATGTGACTTTTGATCACGGCGAGGAGTGCGAGATTGAGGCTGTGCCGTTCCAGGGCTATGAGTTTGTTCGCTGGAGTGACGGACGCACCGAGAACCCCAGGACGATTGTGGTCGTGAAGCAGTTTGAGCTGACGGCTATCTTCCACTCTGTAAGGACTGAGGAGTTCTGGCTTGAGGAGCGTCGCTGCTCTATTGAGGGCAACGGCACGGACTTGCACTACGGCGATGAGATTGAGGTTAGGGTTATTCCTGACAACGGTTTCCACTTTGTGGGCTGGAGTGATGACATGGCCAACACCAATCCTGTACGCCGGTTTGTGATGACCCAGGACTTTGACTGGGATATCTACCCGGTATGCGAGAGTGACGACACCTATACGCTGGAAGTGTATGCGGATCCTGAGGAGGGCGGCACGGTTACCGTGACACCACTGAAGGAGGAGTACCACATGGATGAGCGTGTGGATTTGGTTGCTACGCCTGCTGAAGGATGGCGGTTTGCTGGATGGCACAGCCGTTACTGGCAGGACAACAGCCGGGAGACTAGCGTTGATATTTATCGGGATATGGTGATTGAGGCTCGGTTTGTGGAGATTGAACCGGAGGGGGAATAACTCTCTTACCTTTGTTAATGATGCAGGGACGGTCTTGGTGGCCGTCCCTGCTTATATTAATTGTCATATGCTTTATTGTGGTGTCGCTGAATTTTTTCATAATTGTCTGTTGCTTATCTTCCATAAATGAATTAGTCACACCAGGTTCTGACCACCTTACCCTGACGAATTTGCCCTTTCCAAAGGAATCCGCATAATTTTAGAAGGTAGTTGAGGGTGACATAGGCGTTAACGGCGGGGCTTTTGGCCTCCATACGGCTGCCGAAGCTGTACTGCTGAGCGAATGATGACCAGGCATCAATCTGAGCTGGAGTAAGACGCTTGAAGCTGCGGCCCACGCGGGCGAAGAGCGCACGCATATCTTTCTGCTGTGGGGTGACGCGGCCCGGCTGACGGGCACGGCCTGAAAGGATTGTACCGAAGCGGGTACTGCGGGCGGTTACCTCTCCCGCTGTGCCCGACATGGCATCAAATTGAATTGATGGGCGTGTTTTCATGGTTGTGTGGTTTGTCATGGTCCTTACTGATACATTGCAAATATACAAAACAAAATCCCCAGATGCAAGCGTTCTGGGGAATATTTTGCACATTTGTTCCATAAATGTGCAGCTGACTATTTAATCATTTGTCAGGCTTTGGTAAACAGTACCACAAATAGCAGGAATTAAATACCCATATTAATAGAGTGAGAGCAAATTCATATATAGTAGAATAGCTAACAATATATATAAAAATAAGGGTGAGAATCATTAACAAGCTCTGGCTTATTGTCATGCATAGGATGATTATCTTATGCTTATTGGTAATAGGAAACGCTCGTATTGCTCTCAAGTTTATTATAATAGAGGCCGGAACCATTATTAACATGTATATAAGACTAATGTAAATCAAAACATTAGTAAGGTAATAAACGAAATGACCTCTATCACATTATTCCAAATCACCGTGGGGATGAAAATGATTGAATAAGTTCTCATCATAATAATGTACTGCATCTGCTACAGCGAAACAACTAAAAGCAATCAATGATATAATAGCCATTAACTTGATTCTATTGTAGAATCTATCAATTTTTATTCTTTCCATATAAACTGATCTGTGTCAATCCATTTTATATCGGTGATAACAGCTTCACCTTCAAAGAACAAACCTTCTGGAAGTATGAATCCTCCATTAATAGCCCCCGCTGTATTCCAATATTTTAATGCCAATTGTTCTTTATTACTTATTTTAGGTTGAAGAATAGCCGCATTAAAATTGTTTTCATCACACCACACAATCTTCCCAGTTAGTCGTAAAGACAACAAGCAAACAAGTTCTTTCCTATGAGAGAAATGCTCATTAACCCACTTGCTTACAATATTCAAATTATACGGCAACACAAAACGAGCAGCTAATCTTGAAGGCAAATATGAGAAGTCCTTTTGGCGAACAGCTTCAAATAGTTCTTCTAAATTGTTTTTAGATCCAGTATAATTTGTCGTATTTCTTAGTTCAGGAATAGAAACCCTGTCTCCTACTTTATATTTTTCCCCCACTTCTTTCTTTTCTATACGATATACAGTTTCTTGACTGAGGTTTATTATATTATCATCTTTCATGACTATTGTCTGTATTTTATTCTTGATGTGAAAAAACGGGTCTAACAGACATACCTATTTTGCGGGAAGCAACATCCTTACGACAAAACTTCTCACAAAAATGTAAATTATATGAACCCATCGGAGGATGATCTGTGCTTGTATGCAATGAACTAGACCAATATAGGCCAGACTGCCCTGATTCATAATAATTAGTGTAGTCTTTTTTAATATATTTATTATCATGAAGGACACCTGCAATTAATGCGTCACCTGTTCGTTCTAAGCTTTTCTTATCATCATCATAAAAACCGGCCGCAGGTAAAAAGATGTAACGATCAGTATAACCTGGTATTTTACTTGTCACTTTATAACCACATACTTTATTTACCGTAGTCCATTCCCATGAGCATTTCTCCAATAGTTCTTCAATCTCTTCCTTTGTAGGCATACGCCAACCATACCCCCAATCTTTTTGAGCGACGTCATCCTCTTTATCTAATACTACTTTGTTATCTACATAATTATTATATCCATATTTACTATTATTACAATATTTTGTTAAACGCCCTTTTTCATTGTTTCTATATCTATAGGAAGAATATGAATATTGTGATTTAATAAACCTTTCACCCCAAGCGTAATGGTAGCCATACTCCTCTGGCTTGGAGGCGCCAACATTACAGGAGGCCCATTTTACACTTAAACCCAAATCTACATATTCACGGCCATAATGAAGAAAACCATTAGTTTTATTCAATTTATCAAATAGTTGCGTATCCTCTTTATATTCCTCATCTGTAATGTGTAATTGTGCCTTATCCATTGAATAATAAGATACCATTATTGGTAAACCATTTGTGGTTATTCTTATTTCCTTCTTTTCTTCTAACACAATTATTTCCTGACCTCCATATTGAAGATACAAATCTTCAACATTTAAAACTCCTAAAGAAGAGAACACATTAAATGTAAGATTACCGATAGAAGTATGAATGTTTACCCAAGAAATAGTTTTAGCCTCTATTCCTTCTCCTTTAGTTTTAGAGCAGATAGACGGCATTTCATAAAGTAACCAGAATTTGACTCCTTTTTTAAGATTTGGAGCTAGCCTGGGACCATATTTAAGAAGGTCAGAGTATTTGCTATCAAACCACTGAAAGTATTTCCCAATTTTCCTTTTTTCACCAATCTGTTTAGATGATGATTTATATTCATATGTTATATCAAAAGAGGGAATGAATTCCTGGACATCCGATAAATCAACTTCTAAATTCGTTTCTTTCAGCAGGTGTTTTAATTCAGGAATTATTTTTTCAAAATGATCTTTAGTGTTTATGGGAATAATAATGTATTTCAGAACTGAACAACCGCTAAAGGCATTCGGTCCGATGAACGTAACACTTTCTGGTATAACTATGGATGACAAAACTTCGCACCCCTCAAAAGCGCCTTGCCCGATTGACGTAACACCATATGGGATAACAATGGATGACAAACCATTACACCCGGAAAAAGCATACATTCCAATACGCTTAACACTATCAGGAACAAAGATTGATGTCAAATCTTTGCACTCCCTAAAAGCACCTTCTCCAATATCTTTTACACTATCTGGAATGTCTTTGGACATCATTTCTAAGCAACCGCTAAAAGCATCTTTTCCAATTGATGTAACATTATTAGGAATGACTGTGCAATGACAACCACGTATGAGAGTATTGCTTTTTGTTTCTATTATCGCATTGCTGTTAAAACGGGAATCATATATAGGGTTATCTTCTGAAACCTCAATTGAAGTCAAAACCTTACAATCGGAAAAAGCATAATCTCCTATGGACTCCACGCTATCTGATATAGATATGGTTTTTAATACTACACATTCCATAAAAGCACCCTGTCCAATTGATATAACACTTTCGGGGATAACTATGGATGTCAAACCTTTACACTGGGAAAAAGCATAATCTTCAATATGCGTGACACTATCTGGAATAATGATTGATGTCAAATCTTCACAACCCCCAAAAGCAGACTCTCCGATTGACGTAACACTATCAGGTATAACAACGGATGTCAAATCACCGCACACAAAAAAAGTATACTTTTCAATTCGCTTAACTCCATTTGGAATAATGATTGATGTTAAACTGTAACACCCACGAAATGCATACTCTCCGATTGAAGAAACACCATCAGGTATAACTATGGACTTCAAACCATGACACTCCTGAAACGCTTTCTTTCCAATAGAGGTTACATTATTTGGAATGACTATGGATGTCATGTTTACGCAACCTCTAAAAGCCGAATCACATATTATTTCTGTATCCAACTTAATGGAATAATGATGTAAAGACTGTGGCGCTTTTAATAGCTTCAATTTATCAGCACTATATTTCACGCCAAATTCATCAATCCAGGCGTTTGCTAATTCCTCCTCAGTAACATTAGTACTTAGTATTGTGACATGATGCTTAATTGGCTCTTTTATATTAAGCAATTGTGGAGACATCAATGATATATCATGCATTTGTAGTGCGATGGTGAATACACTGCTTAAGATTTTGAGTTCCGAATCATCTATTGTATTGAGTTCTTTTAACACATCACTGTTATCAGGATCCTGATAATCCCGTTCACAGAAAAGCAGCCTGTCCGCGGCACCATATTGCTGCGACAACGATGGTTTAACTGCAATTGCTTTCAAAGACAGAAGTATGCTGACGACTGAAAAATCATCGATATGCTCATTGAAGGTGCTTTCCGTCCTGAGCGGATGCCGGAAGTCCGGGCTGCCAAGCTCGCGCGCCAACTGTCCTTTCATGGCAGGAACGTACATACCATCATAATCTACGAGAACCAGTGAGCCATCTTCCTTTACAAGAATGTTGTCTTGTTTCAAGTCGCCGTGAGCAAAGGGTTGTGGAAGCAGCCACATGGCCAATTGGCTGAAACGATAAGCCAGCATGGATAACTCATATTGGTCATCAATATGGTCACGGACGTATTTGTCAAGGTTTACGCCATCCACCCAATCCATTAGCAATACAGGGAACTCTGTATCTGTTGTACTTCTGCTATCAACAAAGAGTTCCTTATCAAGGTACTTTATGGTTGTGAGGTATGGGCTGTCAACCTTAGACAGTTCATCTGATATGAGACGGTAACTCTCCGAACGGCGTTCCTGATCACGCAGGAAGCACTTTAGCGCATAGTGCCTTCCGGTCTCTTCATCCTTCATTTTGAATACAACAGCGAAGTTGCCGCTTGACATAACTGGATTGCCATCGTTATCCAAAACTGGACTAAGGTACTTAAGTGCATCCATGTTGTCTTGGGATGACTTTATCGCTTCTATGTACTCTGTCAACAAAGGATATACCATAATTGTGGCTTTGCTTGATTCTACATTGACACGAATGAATAATCATCTGTACCGATAAGACCTTCCTTGATTTGTGTTTGTAAATAGCGCCTTAAAGCAGGCACTCTCTTACATTTGAGTAACGGATTGATAACACTACCTACAAAGTCTATCTTATCCCGTTCCATTGCAACTTTGATATAGTTGCTATTCTTGGTTTTGGCCTCAATAGCTACCTGCAACTCTTCCTCATAATCAGATCTACGTGAAACCTGATACATCATTAATATAAAATGAGCTAGAGCATCGCTGGCAGCAAAGACTGCGCAATGATTGGACAGATTAAATTGACTGAATTTGAATCCGTTCTCATTAATTGAATCCTTACAATTGATCAAGTATGGCGGATTATTGAATTCTGACAACTTGCCAAATGAATGCTGCAATAGACCAGTCTGAAAATCATAACAGAAGGCCACGCTATCACCATAACTAATCCATTGGCCGCTTTTCCAAACGGCTACTAATGTAGCAAATGAACCCTCATCATAAAACTTTTTCAAGAAGAGCCCATCTTCTTTCTTAGCTTTCTCCTCGCAGTCATTATAAAAAGGCTCCCATATACCGTCAATCCACTTATCAAGCCCATTGAAATCAGAAATTGGTACTGATGGCAAATTCTGAACCAGATACTGAGACCACTTGTCTGCGAACAAGCCACCACCTCCAGCGCCATCAGAAACAGCAATGTAATCAGAAGTTGCTAAAGCTGCATCCTCGTTGATGCCTCCACGAAGTTCTTTCGATATTGTTATTGACCTCATTTGTTTTGACTGATATTGGTTGGTGTTCCTATATCCATTAACTGCATAAGAGTTGTGGCATCGGCATTGACACCCATAGCTACATGACGGCCGGGACGATTATCGTTAAGACATCTGGCTATATCCTGATTGTAACGCTCCGGTAACAGGCTGGACATTCCAAACAGTGTCTCTGCATAAGAATCACCACCTAATTCAGCCTTATTTATTGGACATGCGATGGATTTGAGATTCCGGTTTGCAGTTATATGTATGTTGAAGAGAATGACGTTACCATCATTGGTAAACATGGATTTCAACTCATTTGCTTTTTGAAGAACGTCATCACTGGAGCGATCATTGAATTGGCCATCTGTGACATGAATAATAGTGGGAGGATAGCAATCTTTTTCATGATGATCTTTCATCCACTCATCGAGCAACCTCTGAGCGTAATTGAAGGCTTCCAGATAATGAGTCCATGAGCCATCATGCCTGGCTTGCACCCACTGGACTTGTTCAACCTCCTTTACTTCTACCCCCCTTCTGGTGCGTACTTCTTTACGAGTTGTAATTTTTGTATAGGGATGATTCTTTAATTGCTCAGGAGAAACGAAATCCTTTCCTTCCAATTCTCCCTGCCAACCACTGTATGCTTTATCGCCATAACCGATAACAGCGATATCATAATAATGACGGGTCTCACCCATTTTAATACATCTGGCTACCAACTCATTAATCTGATTGTTTACTATCCTTGCAGCAGCTTCGGCCATAGTCATCTCCTCGCCATAGAGAGTTGTCTTATAGCTCATTGAAGCAGAGTGATCAACAAGGAATATGAATGCTGTGGGTGTATTTCTTGTGATTTGAGCAGTATATGCATTCTTAACCTGAATTGCTTTAGGCTTGGAAGGTATAGGAATACCAAAATTGCCTATATTCTTTATGTAGTCAATAGGAATGAAGTTCTTTACTAAGACCTCGGCCTGGAAATAGGGTTTTTCATTCTCGGACAAATCAAAGTGTTTGGGTGCTTTGACTGAGTGGAAATGAATCTTGTTTAATTCCTGGATTGATTCACCGATTGTAGGAGTTAACCTTTTAATGGTTGCGTTCATGTTGGAGAACTTGGTCCCTTTCCATGTAACGACTTCGGGATCAATCTCCAGGATTACAGGATTGGAGATACGGCCGTCATTCATAGCCACATACATCATGGGATGATTAGTGGTAAAACTCACCCTTACATAGTTCTGGAGGTTGCGGTCAGTATCAAGTTTGCGGGATAGATCACCACCACCCGGCTTTTCTATCTTGATACCTTTATTCTCACAGTCCATCCATGAGTATAGACCGCCATTAGTTATTATAGAATCAAGATTATCACGGTCTGTAAAGTGATAGAGCTTGGTTATCCCGTTATCTTTTAATACCTGAAGGTATTCCTGCCAATTACTCTTTTTTTCCATAATGCCCTTTTACTTAAATATCTCCAACTGCGTGTAGTTATCATCTTTATTGTTTGAAGCCTGCTCCTGATTTGAGGTATCATCATAAGGATATACGCCTTCAACATAAGCCTTGATCAATGAGGCATGAGAAAGAGGCTTACGAGTGTTCTCAACATCTGAATTTGTGTCATAGTCAAGCAATATGATAGTCTTGTCTTGCGTGGCCACTTTCAGACGGTCAATTATGTCTTTGACTTTGTTTTCAAGCACCCACTTGTATGTGGGGATGTATATCAGCTTGCGAGCCTCAATGTAGCCAAGCAGTTCTGTACCATTAACACCTTTACGATGGCCTAAAGGCTTGCCGTACTTGCGTACAGTACGTTTGATATTCTTCATTGTGTCATTCTTGAACAACTCTGTATCAACGTCACTATGCTCAAAGACTTTGAGGCCCTGCCATATTGCTTCTACACATGTGGCGGTATAACCATCGCTATATGGTACTGGAATGCCCCCATGAGGGTAGAACGGGCTGAGTTTTTTAAGCCCGTCTTTGGCCTTACTGGTGACATCGGCAAGTATTGCACCCGGGTACTGTTTAAGAAGTCGTTCCGGTTTTTTCTTTATGGATTCAATTACTATCATTAAAAGCCAAATATCTTAAGGATTGAAAATGTAATTGATAACAACAAACTTATAAAAAACATATCAAATCCTATATATGGGAAGCGGTATTTTGTTTGGAATAATCAGCACTTATCCAATATTGCATCGAATACTAAGAGTTGATCATCTTTGAAATGGTAGTTTTCCGAATTTCTTGTTAATTCCAACAACTTAAGGATTTTTGCAAGAGAGCCTTCCATAAATTTGATAGGATATGTTCTAAGTTGATCTATTGAGATATAGAATGATACACCGCTCCATCGATTATAGAGGGATTCTTCACTTTCGGCCTTAACGATTTCACTAATCTTTTCCTCCATTGTTTCTGGCAAACCGACAGGAAGCATATAGAATGAATCATCTGACATTGTACAGGATGTGGCAAACATTATACCCTTGGGGCAAATTATTTTGGCATCTCCTGTAAAAGGTGCAGAATAATGTATCAGGAAACCGATTTCTCTATCTTCGGTCAGCTCAAATACATTCTCACGAAGTTTGGTTCGAACCCAGTCGTCAAAACACATATAATTAATATTTTATGATTATCAATGGTAACACCATTCGCTAATTGTGCTTTAAATTTTCTTATGCTCATATGAAACTATCATATGCTGTATTGTTTAACCTTTAGGAAATAACACCTTCCAAAATGGCAGAGGAAGGTAAACATTCTCAAGATTGGTAACTTCTTTGAAAAAAGGAGCCACTTCATCCGGACGGTAACCGGCTATACCACAACCGATGGCAGTAACAAGAAACTTAAGTTCTTGATGCTGCTTGGCAAAAGAGACGAAACGTTCAATAGCTGATTTCATGTTATCAATCCCTTCCATAGTAGGAATAGCGTATGACTGGCCCTGCAGCCCTTCACCTTGGCCCCAGATGGCACCGTATTTTCTTAATGCAGCACGAGCGGCACCACCTGCATGGTGGCCATAAACGTTGCTGCCGAACACAAAGACCTCTGATTTATCCAACACGTTTACTACTGAAGGAGTAATATGGCGAGTTGGGAAGTCTTTTTCACCCCTGATACATTCCAATTCCTCAATGGTGTAATAATTGCTCTCATTCATAATCCATCATTATATCTTTTTGTTTTATACCTGCCATCATTGTTGCAAGACGTATCATTGCGAATATATTATCTTGTACAACCGCTTTTAGCAACCATTCTTTTGCCTGAAACAGATCCTTTTTAACGCCTTTTCCTGATGCATACATAAGGCCGACATAGTATTGTGACTCATCTAATCCAATGCCATGTTCTGCAGCCTTAATAGACCATTCAAATGCTTTCTTATAATTGCGCCTTATCAGTTTGCCTTCAAAATAAAGTGAGCCAAGAAGACTCTCAAAAATATGATCCCCTTTTTGTGCCTCCTGTTTATAATACCTTAGCTGCTCTTTGATAGGCCACACCCCATCATTATCATCCAAAATGGCCTCTTTTTCCCGGAGTATTTGAAGAGACTTAATAAAATAAGAAGGTTCATGATATGAAACCTGTTCCCGTTTATCGTTATTGTATAAATAATACAACATACTTGTTCTAAACTATTTGCACACCGCGCGAACAGGAAAACCGACAGGCGCGAAAAACATTATACTATCATCCAATTGTTTGGCATTGAAAACGGCGGCTTTCCTGAAGGTACTTGACCAATATGTGGCTGTAGGAACATCAAAATCTGCATCAAAATCAGTTTCTTCTTCTACCCATTGGCAACCGGCATTGGGCAGTATGATAAACTTGTCTGCATAACCAGGAATCTTGCTTGTACCCTTATAACATACTATGCCGTCAATAATTAGTTCCTGCCAGGTACAATTGTTGTAGAGCTCCTTGAATTCGGCATAGGTAGGAAGGCGCCAGCCTTCACCCCACTTGTATTGGGCTATGTCTGCATTCTTCAGTTCTAAACGGCATTCAAGAGCAAACATGACTCTGTGATATCTGGCCAGATCTTCATTAAATCCTGATTCAGTAAGAGGTTTGATGTCCTTCTTGAATACACCGTTTTTAGCAAAGATATCAGCTATGTGAGCATACGGAGCATCATCGCCCCAGGCATAGTAGCCGCCATACTCAATCGGATTCTGAGCGTCAATGTTACAGGTGGCCCATTTGACACTGAGACCGAGGTCAACATACTCGTGACCATTGATGGCGTTTGGCGTTTCAAGAACGAAAACGTCTTGCGTTGGCTCCGGAACATCAAGTTTATTATCACAGGATGAAAGTAAGGCAATCACTGTGATTGCTGTTACTGTTGTAGATAATCTTAAGGTTCTCATATTTGTATTTTTGGGGTTAACTATTTGCTTCTACGTGTTTCTCTCTACGTATACTTTCCATTTCCAATCCAACCGTATTGTTCCATATTGTCATTATTTTAAGTATAGGTTGATGCGTACAGGATATTTGTGGAGAACAAAAAGTGTGACGGGACATATCCATGCTCTGGATACCAGTATCTCACGGCCGTTCTTCCATACCATTGGCGGCTCACCAGATGGCGTGGTATTGGTGTAGGTGGCACCCCCTCCCTTTTCAATACGACTCATAATCACGTCAGGAGTTTTGCCGTCAATGAGATTATCTCCGAGGGTGACATCTACCAGTGCGTAATCAGGATGACCTTCTTTCTCTGCCCCATACTGGCAGAGATTATCAGCGCCGGCAACCATCATAAGGTTATGATGGGCAAAGGGGTAATGAGGAAGATCAATGTACCAGTGACCGTTTGACTCACGATTGAACTTAAGATGGAATACTTTCATAATGTGTAATTGATTTGGTTTGCGTAAATCTTACGCACAAATGTAATGCCAATATTTTAATACAACAAATCTTTAGTGTAAAATTTACGCAGAATTTACAAACAATGTTATGAACTGACATAATTGCGTAAAAAATACACACAAAGTTTGCTTTTAATGTAGAAGAATGGTATTTTTGCCAAAAACTATGACAATCATGACAAAGAAAGGTCAATACACTTATGAGTACCCGCACCCTGCAGTAACAGCAGATTGTGTAGTATTTGGTTATGACGGCAAGGAACTAAAAGTGTTACTTATTAAACGCGGAAAGGAAAAGGAAGCAAGCACTACGGCATACGTTGGTGAGTGGGCTCTGCCAGGCGGATTCCTTGATGTAGAGAAAGACAAGACCATAGCCCATACCGCCCAAAGAGAGCTAAAGGAAGAAACCGGATTGAAGCTTACTCTGAAGGACTTTAAGGAGGTAGGCACGTTTAGTGATATAAAGAGGGACCCGCGCGAGCGCGTTATTACCATAGCCCAGTATGCTTTGGTTAAACTGGCAGAGGTGCAGGCTAATACTGATGCCGAGAAGGCTGAATGGTTCCCTCTGAAGGACGTACCATCATTGGCTTTTGATCACGACAAGATATTGCGTCATGCGTTTTCACGCATTAAGCAGGATATACACTTTGAACCGGTAGGGTTTGAGTTGTTGCCGGAGGTGTTTACTCTGCCCCAACTGCAGAATCTATATGAATCAATACTGGAGGTGAAGTTTGACCGCCGCAACTTTGCCAACAAGATGAAGCATTATGAGATCCTTACTGAGGTTGAGGATGACACCCCGCGCAATGGTACCAGAACACCGGGGAAATATAAGTTTGATAAGGAGAATTACGACAGGCTTAAGAGCAATGGGTTCCAGCTGGAGTTCTGAATAATTCAAATCATATTAAAAAGGACTATATGAGCGGCAATCAAGACAAGAAGGATAGTCCGATTATCTTCATAAAATTTCATGGAAAAGGCGGCCGGAACTCTTCAGGCAAATTGTCTTTCATGGACATTATAAAAGAGAGGCTGGCTCTAACCGAATCGGACTATTTTAGCACCTCTCAGACTGATGTCTTGGATTCACCGGAGAATGTCCCCATGATAAAGCGGGCGGCCCAAAGAGGTGATGCTGAATCACAGCGACTCTTGGGTAAAATGTACTTTTATGGTCATAAAGTAAGGAAAGACTATGCCAAAGCTGTAAAATGGTTTGTTAAAGCCGCCAATCAAGGGGATGCAGAGGCTCAATGCAGATTGGCCGCAATCTGTTATAATGGCAAAATTGTTGAGCAAGACTTTTATAAAGCAAGATGTTGGTATTTGAAAGCGGCTGAACAGGGAGATGTGGGAGCGCAGTTTTCTATTGGTCTCATGTATGAATTAGGTGAAGGAGTTGAGCAAGACTATAAGACTGCAGCGGAATGGTTCATGAAGGCTGCCAATCAAGGTGATGCGGAATCACAAGCCAAACTTGGTGTTTATTATTATTGCGGTGACGGTGTTGAAGAAGATTTTGATAAAGCAAGAGAATGGTTCTTGCGGGCAGCAGATAAAGGTATTGCCGAGGCATATTTCGGCCTTGGAATGATGTGCTTGGATGGAAAAGGGGTTGAAAAAGACTATGAAGCTGCAGCAGAATGGCTCCTTAAAGCCGCCAATAAAGGAGACTTTGACGCCCAAATGTTTCTTGCTTTGATGCTGGTTAAAGACCTGATTAACAATATTGATTACGACCAAGCAAGAACGTGGTTGCTTAAACCGGCAGAGCAAGGTGATGCGGATGCCCAGGAAATGATGGGAAGGTTGTACTATTATGGCCCTGGACCTGCAAGTAATATTAAAAAAGCTATTCACTGGTTTACCAAGGCGGCAAAGCAAGGTAAGGCTTATGCCCAGGATGAGGTTGGGAAAATCTATTTTCATGGACTGTATGTAAAGACAGACTGGAAGAAAGCTCTCATTTGGCTTAATATGGCAGCCGAACAGGACAATATAGATTCAATGTCAACGCTTGCCACAATATATTATGCAGGAAAACACGGTGTTAAGAAAGACTTTGCTTTGGCATATAAGTGGTATTTAAAGGCGGCTGAAAAGGGAGATGATTTTTCTCAATGCTGTGTTGGTGATATGTATGGCAAAGGAGAGTTTGTTGAACAAGACTATAACAAAGCCATAGAATGGTATAATAAGGCTGCACGCCAAGGTAACGATGAAGCCCAGTTGATGTTAGGACATTACTATCGTCTGGGGAATGGTGTTGAGGTGGATTATGACAGAGCCAGATATTGGTATACGAAGGCAGCCAAAAAGACTAAATATATAGCCCCTTGTTCACTGGGGTTAATATACCTGACAGGCGGCAGAAACTTAAAGAGAGATATAGATGTAGCTTTAAAGTGGTTCCGCAAAGCGGCTAAAAAAGAGGATGAATTTGCTTTGGGTTTAATGGATTATATCCATGAACATGGCGTTAAAGCGGCATATGACCTTAGTGACATCAGAAAATGGCTGTTTGAACGCGCAGAACAAGGCAATGTAACTGCTCAAAAAGCACTATCTACTTCATACTATTATGGCTATGTTACACCGTGGGACGAAGCAAAAGGCAGAGAATGGTATGAAAAGGCGGAGAAGTCACGCGGCAAACGCTATGTTACAGAAGATGAAGGCCGAATTACAGAAGATATGCTAAGACCGGATACACCGGCATATATAAAAGCAATCCTTTTATCTAATATTAAGGATAAAGATTAAGAATATGTTACCTGGAAGAAAGGATAGAGAAAAAGGATTCTTCAGTATTCAAGATTAAATAACCAACCTCTTTGATGTTTCATTTATGGCTTTAGCAGGTATAGAAGGAAGAGATGGCACTTTCTATGGCTGGGATGTGACCCAATTCAAGACTGAAGAGGAAAAAGCAGTCCTGGAACAAGAAGTTAAACGTTTTAGACTGGATCCTGACTCTTTCTATGATGATGGTTTGATTTTCTTTGTACCGGAAATGAATCTATTTCCCAGGAATTACCCTGACGACTCTATAATGAAAAAGAAATTCTTCTTTGTCCATATGCCATGGGAAGACAGTAAGTGGGGAATGAACTGGACACCATTCTATGAGAAGGTCAAAGCTGAATTGAATTGGCGCTGTTTCAAGGTTATTGCACCCAGACCCTATGCCCTTCCGCTTGTTAGGTATATATTCTACAAGTATGGAATGATGCCGGATGAACCCAATAGAAGAGATATACCCGCGTCTTTTCACAAATTTGACAAGGATGCTGTTGTTCAAGGCAATATTACATATAGGAATAGGACCTTATGGGAAACAGTAAACCGGGAATTGGCTTTCAATGATAACACTAAACCTTTTGAGGAAGCGTTTGCCTCATACAATATTGATATCTGGTAAATTAAATGGTTACTGATTGAGCAGTGCAACAGCACGCTCTGCAATCAAATCATCCAAGCCATTATAGGGATTAACTACCCTACCCGGTATGCGAGAGTGACGAGACCTATACGCTGGAAGTGTATGCGGATCCTGAGGAGGGCGGCACGGTTACCGTGACACCGATGAAGGATGAGTATCACATGGATGAGCGTGTGGATCTGGTTGCTACTCCTGCTGAGGGT
>JAZSKJ010000011.1:0-50394 GCA_045534785.1 Bacteroidaceae bacterium
GAGGCTAAAACATTTAAACCCACAGTAGTTATTCCGTAGAGATATTTTCAGGGAAAAACTTGAAGGGTATAGTCTCCAGAACTACGGCCCTTCGGGCCTATCCCTCCCACCGCTTCGCGGCGGGCCCCTCCCTCTAACGCGCCGAGGGTGGCGACGGTTTCTACTGCCAACAACCCCAAATTCCGAAAAAAACTCGGGCCTTTCGGTCCGAGTTTTTTTTATTTGGCAGGTATGGCAGCGAGAACTGCTTTGAGGTAGTCCCAGACCTTTTGAACGGAGGGGATGTAGCAGCGCTCGTCGGGTGAATGCGGACTCATGAGTGTGGGGCCGAACGATACCATATCCCAGTTGGGGTATGCACCGCTCAGGATACCGCACTCCAAACCTGCATGGATAGCCATAACCTTGGGCTCGGTGCCGAACATCTTCTGATACTCCTGCTTCATAACGTGCAGAATGGGTGATGCGGCATTTGGTGCCCAACCTGAATAGCCTCCGGTTAGTTCAATCCTGCAGCCGGCCAGTTCAGCAACGCTGCGGACGCGCAGAGCCAGAAGTTCCTTGGCCGAGTCTACCGAGCTGCGCAGCAGGTTACCGATAAAGAACTCACCCTTGTATATCTTAACCATAGCCATGTTGTTGGATGTCTCAACCAGGCCGGGCATCTGATCACTCATGCGCTCCACTCCGTCCGGGCAAGCCAGGATAGCCTGGATATAACGCAGTGCAGCAGACTCCTCCACATAGAGGCACTCATCGGGATCACATGTCTCACCCGGAGCGCACTGGTATGGCTCGAATACATAGTTGCAGCCGGGATCAGTTGCAGCATACTCGGCCTTGACCTCTGCAAATACATCGGCCACTACCTTCTTGGCAACATCCACCTTGGCGGGATCAACATAAACGGTTGCAAAGCACTCACGCGGGATTGCGTTGCGCAGTGTTCCGCCTTCCATGTCGATAAGTTTGACATCGGCCTTAGTAAGCAGAGCGTACATTACGCGCGCGCCTACCTTATTTGCATTGGCACGGCACAGTATGATATCCATACCTGAATGACCGCCCTGGAATCCCTTTACTGCCAGGCTGTAGCAGAGCCAGCCCTTAGGCTCGGGCTTGCGCTCGTAGGTACCCTTGATTGATGCGTCCAGACCACCGGCGCAACCCACGTAGATCTCGCCCTCTGTCTCAGAGTCAAGATTAAGCAGAATCTCTCCCTTGAGCACTCCGGGCTTGAGCGCCTGAGCACCTGTCATACCTGTCTCCTCATCATAGGTAACAAGCAGTTCCAACGGACCATGCTTGATATCATCTGATTCCAACACAGACAGTGCAAGAGCCACACCCAGACCGTTATCGGCACCAAGTGTGGTACCCTTAGCCTTGAGCCACTCACCGTCTACCCAGGTCTCAATTGGATCCTTCTCAAAGTCATGCTTTACATCGGCATTCTTCTGAGGAACCATATCCATATGGCCCTGCATGATGACGCCCTTGAGGTTCTCCATACCCGGAGTGGCGGGCTTTCGCATGATCACGTTACCGGTCTCATCGGCAAAAGCCTCAATATTATGCTGCTTTGCCCAATCCAGAAGCCATGCACGGATCTTTTCCTCATGCTTTGAAGGACGCGGCTGACGCGTAATGCCGTAAAAATTATCCCAAACGATCTTGGGCTGTAAATCCTTGATTGTCATATTCTCAAATCTTTAATTGGTTATTCATCAAAAAAGCATATCAGCCACAATTGTGACTGATATGCCAAAGTTAATATTTACTGGAATATTATCCAAAAATATTTATCCCAGGAATTTGCCGCGATTCTGAAGTCCCAGTAGTCCGGACATAAGGAAAATGATGGCAGCCACCCCCATCAGTATACGGTTCTTGAGCAGGACAAGACTCCAGATGGCAGCGTTTATATTCTCGGGCTCATCATATGGATTTATGGTTACGTCCCAAACCTTATTCTCAACTAGCGGGATATTACCCAACACCAGAGCCAATATCACCGTGAGAACGGAGAGTACAGCTGCAGCGTTTCCGTTTCGGATAAGCGTGGAATACAGGAACGCAAGGTTACCGAACAGCATTACGGGCAACATAAGTTGTGCAGCCATCAGGAACGGAGCAACCGGATAGAGCAAGATTCTGGCAAGGAATGCATATACCACCAGTATAAGATACACCTCAACGTATATCATAACCAGACGGAACAACCAAACCTTGTACATATAGTTGGGTATTCCAAAGAGTAACTCCAGGATGCGGTGATCGGCATCATTCTGAATGCCGAAACAGGCCGGATAGAATACCAGCAGCATTCCCGGTATGAGCAGTTGGCTGTAAACCATGCCGTGAGAGAGGGTTGTTCCTCTTGCCGCAGCTGTATACATAAGGAAGAAGAACAAAGCCAGCCCCACCAACAGGAACCATATGAACTTGCCTGAGAAGATTATCCTCATATTGTAACCGCACAACTTGGCGAATGATTTCATTGTCTGAAATACTGACATAGTTCAACTGTTTTATAGATTCTTCAATAGGCACAGGTAAGCATCCTCCAGATTAGGCTCAGCAGGCTCAGCACCAGGGAACGGACATGTGGGTGATATGTATCGTACCCTGATCTTGTCACCGTCCTGAATGTGGTTGGCAATAAGTTTCTCATCTAGTTCACCCAGACGAGATTCTTCAATGTCAAAGAGCCATACCTTGTCCTTAGCCAGATTAACCATCTCGTTGGGCTCTCCAAAGTATTTGAGCGAGCCCTTCTCAATAACCACAACCTGGTTACATGAACTGGCTATATCCTCGATGATATGGGTTGAGAATATCACAATGCGGTCACGGCTAAGTTCAACCAGCAAGTTACGGAACCTGATACGCTCACGTGGATCAAGACCAGCGGTAGGCTCATCGACTACAAGAATGCGCGGCAGGTTAAGCAGTATGAGCGCAATACCTATACGCTGTTTCATACCGCCCGAAAATGATCCGATGGCCGAATTCCTCTGCTCGTACATATGTACCGACGTAAGCACATACTCCAGTCTCTCATTACGCACCTTCTCATCGGTTATTCCCTTAAGGATAGCCTGGTAATTGAGGAAATCCCATGCGCTCATGGACTCGTACATACCGAACTCCTGAGGCAGGAATCCTATAAGGCTCTGAAGCTCCTCCCTGTACTTGAGGGTATCCATACCGTTTATGAACACCGTTCCGTAACTCTGCTTAAGAATTCCGGTCACGATACGCATGAACGTGGACTTGCCGGCTCCGTTGGGGCCAAGAAGGCCGAACATACCGCTGTGAATCTCGAACGATACGCCGCGCAGTGCTTTGAACGGTTTCTTGCGCTTGCCTATGATAGGAATGCTCTTTACGAACAGGAACCATGCACGTCTCAATTTGGCTGTCTCACCATCTAGACGCTCCACGTTGATATTGTTCTCATAGAGGTAATCGGATGTCTTGCGTATGCAGAGGCCCAACAGCCATACTACTGCTATGAATACCATGAATCCCTTGCTCTCGATACGTGTGTTGAGGAACAGCATGGCGCATACGGGCAGCAGCCAGTAGAGTATTTTCCTTATAACCTTTGTTACTCCGGCACCTTTTTTAAAATTGAATGATATGTACTCGAGAATGGCTTTGATGATATTGTTGATACCGGCCAGTGTTATGATAGTCATAAGCAGTATCCAGCCCTCTTTCTCAAAATACCATCCTGCCAGGTAGCCGGTGTAAGCAAACACCACAACCTGCCAAATAAGGCTCACAAAATCCTTTGCGTGACGGAAACTGCGTGACAGCCCCAGACGTCGGCGTATATTGAGTCCGCTGCGCCACTGACGAAGGAACAGGCTGTACCAGTCATACACCTTGACCAGGTTACGCACCTCAATCACTATAGGCTCATCGGGCTTGACAATATCCTTGCGGGCAATACGGACGGAGCTCTTGATGAAATAGGTAACTCCCGGTATCAGGATTGCCAGCACGATGATGTACAGAAGCATCATGAATATACCCCTCACGCTTGATATGATGACCGATACGCCCACGATGAATATTATGGCATGCAGTATATGGGTATATCTGCCCAGCCCCTTATACCATGCTCTCATGTTCTCAAACGATATATAGAGCGTAGGAATAAGCAGCAGCGTAAGTATTGCCGAGAAGGTAAGACCACCTATAACGGTGAGTGCGAACGGAGCGCCTATGGCACCTGCATACTCATTGTCACCCATAGCCATAGGTATAAGCGTGACTATGGTGGTTATGGTGGTTATGCAGATAGGTCTCAGACGCGAGTATCCGCTGGTCATGATGGCTCTCATGCGGCTGTAGCCACGGCGACGCAACGTTGATGAGTAGTCAATAAGGATGATACCGTTGTTGACCACTATACCCAGCAGGATAAGGAATCCGGTCAGGGTATTGGCATTCATCAGGTTGTTGCCCGACAGCAGCAGTGCCAGAAGCGATCCTATGGCAGCAAGCGGTATCGAGAACAGCAGTACCACCGGTGTGGTAAGTGACTCGAATGCCGATGCCAGTATCATGAATATCAGTATGATGGATGCCAGAATCAGGAACTTGAACTCACTGGTGGAGTCATCGCCGCGCTGTACCTCCAGAGCCAGACCCGACGGGAGGTTGTAATTGGCAATAAGATCATCAATCTGATCATGATAGCCGTCCAGGACATCCTTGGGCAAATCCTCACTCTGGGATATGGCATAAGTCACGTTAACACGGCGGTCACGGTTGACACGGCGTACCTCCGACGGTCCGCGGCTAAGGCGGATATTGGCTATTTGCTGCAACTCATGTGTGCCACCGTTGGCATCGGTCACTATGACGCGGCGCAGGTCATCCAGAGTCTTCTCCCAAGCCCTCATCTCCTCCTCTTCCTCAGTAAGGTCATCCATTATGACAATGTCATACTCATCGGTTCCCACCTTGAAGCTGGCACCCGAGTTGGTGGAGCGGTTAAGCGAACCCAGAGCGGATGTTACGGCCTGATTGGTTATGTTGTACGATGCCATAGCCACGGGATCAAACGTAAGCTGTACCTCGCGGCGGCCGCCCGGATTGTCAACCCTGACATCACGCACAAACTCCAACTGTTCCAGATAGTATCTCAGGTTATTGGAGACTATACGCATGGTCTCGGTATCGGAACCCTTAACCACTATACGCTCGGTATTGTCGCCCACTCCCAGCACGCTCATGAACCTAGTAATGGAACTCAGGCCCGATGCATTCTGGTTTCCTCGGGCATAACCCGGTGTTACACGCACGTCAATCTCATTCTCAAGGGCAAGCTCATCGCTCAACTGCTCGACAATCTGGCTTATGGTCATGCCGCCCTTCTTGTTGTAGCCGTCCTTGAGAGTCACCGTGATTGATGCCTGCTCCTCCTGGATACGGCTCATCACATCCTTCTTGTGAGGGAAGCTGTCCAGACGGGCCTCAAGCATAGCGGTTGCCTCATCAGTATCATCAAGCGTACTTCCGGTGGGCATGGTGATATTGACATTGACACGGTCACTGTCCACCTGACGGTTCTGACCCGTATTGCGGGACAGTGCGAATATGAATGCTATCACAAGTACAGCCACAGCCGTACCCACTGTAGGACCAGGTTTGCGCAGACAAGTCTTGAGCAGTGTGGAGTACATCTGCAGCGGACGGTCATGTATGGACATCTTCCTGAAGAAGACGCTGTTTCCGCCGCCTCCGTGCTCCATCATGGCTGCAGTGGCCATCGGGATGAATGTCACTGCCACCAGCAACGAGAATATCAGCGTTGAGATGATGGAGAAACCTATGTTCCTGCCCAACAGCTTGATCATGGGCTCCTCGGAGAACACGAACGGCAGGAACACTGTTATCGTGGTGAGTGTAGATGCTATAAGAGCCTTGCGCACCTCCTTGACGCCCTGCAGCGCCGCCAGTCGGGGCGGCATTCCCATGGACGCCAGGCGGTATATGTTCTCCAGCACCACTATACTGCTGTCCAACAGCATACCTATGGCCAACGCAATACCCAACAGAGTCAGGGTGTTGATGGATATCCCGGCTGCATAGAATATGTTGAATGCCGATAATACCGATACCGGAATTGACAATGCTATGAAAAATACCAGGCTCAGGTTTCTTAAGAAGAACCACAAAACCAGGATTGCCAACAATCCGCCTATCAGGGCCAGTCTGACTATCTGCGATATGTTGTTGCTTATCTGATCGGCCGAATTTGACTGAACCACAAGCTGAAGGTCCTGCCCAGCCACCTCACGGTTGATCTCATCAATACGCTTAAGGGTTCTCTTGGAGAGGTTCAGCAGATTCTCCCCCGCCCCGTTAACCAACGATACGGATATGGCATCCATTCCGTTAACACGGCTTATGGTAGTCTCCTCCTTATAGTCAAAGAATACCGTGGCTACGTTCTTAAGGTAAACGGGACCCTGCGCTACCACCAGGTTCTCCACCTGCGATACGTCGTCATAGTTGGCATCAAGCTGCACGTAGTACTTGCGGTCAGGCTCATTTATGTAACCCAGGAACGTACGCTCCTGATTGTACTGGCTCAGAGCCTGGCTTATCTGCGAGTTGGATATGTGCAACGCGCTCATGGCCTCCGGATTGGAGCGTATCTCAATGGATTTTACCCTACCGCCGTAGACTGTAACGCCTGCTATTCCGTCTATGCTCTCAAGACGGGGCACCACATCCTTATCCACAATGGCTCTCAAACGGTCCACGCCGCCCGATCCGCGCACCTGAAGTGACATAAACTGGTTGCTTATGCCGTTTACGTTGGCCTGTTGGACATTTACCGACACATCAGATGGAAAATCGGACCTGATGGACGCAATCTTCTCCTGAAGTTTTACGGTGGTCATCTTAAGATTGGTACCTCTCTTAAAATCAACCCTGATGGAACCTTGCCTTCCCGATACCGTCGATTCCATATTCTCGACGCCACCCACTGCGCTGATGGCTCCCTCAAGCGGGATAATGACCTGCTGCTCCATGTATGCCGGACTCAGGTCACTCCGGGAATTGGCAGTGATATAGAGTTGGGGCAGTTCCGTATTGGGCAGCAGCTCAACCGGCAGCTGCTTGTACGAGAAGTATCCCAGCAGCGTCATCGCCACCAGAAGCATGCATATGGTTACCCTCCTGTCAATAAATGACTTGGAATTCATTTTCCAGTGATTCTTATTTTGGCGCTTTCAAATACATAATAAACACATGGTATCACCACAAGACTCAGCAGAGTCGAGGTGAACAGACCGCCTATCACGGCTATGGCCATGGGAGAACTCAGAGATGCTCCATCGCCCAGCCCCAGTGCCATAGGCACAAGTGCCAGGATTGTAGTAAGACTGGTCATAAGGATGGGTCGGATACGCTGCTGACCTGCCTCTGCTATGGCATCGGTCAGGCTCAGACCACTCTCCTTGAGTTGTCCTATGCGGTCCACCAGTATGATGGAGTTGTTTACCGCAATACCGGCCAACATCACCATACCTATGATACCCATGATGTTGACTGTTATGCCTGTTGCAAGGAACATCAGCACCGCACCCACCAAAGCCAGAGGAATGGTAAGCAGTATGGTGAACGGATGCAGCAGTGACTCAAACTGTGATGCCATTACCATATACACAAGTACGATTGATAGCACCAATGCCAGCAGAAGGCTGCTCATGGACTCGGCACGGCGCTCCTCCTCACCGGTCACGGTTATGGAGTAGTTCTGAGGCAATTCTATACCGGATACGGCCTCACGGATGCGCTGTGCAGCCTTGTCAAGCGATACTGACTCATCCAAATCGGCGGTGACACGTGTCACGCGGTTCTGATTGAGACGATATATCTCCTTGGGGGCCGTGCTCTCACTTATCCTTGCCAACTCGGCCAGACGGTAGTCCTTCTGGCCCGATGAGATTACCAGGCTGTTAAGTTCTGCCAGTGATACGCCCGGAACCTTTATGCTAATATCTCTCATATCACCCTTGTAATCCATCTGTCCTGCGGTACGGCCGTCAAGATGCTGCTGGATCTGAGTGATTATGGTGGATACGTTTATGTTGTTCATACCGGCCAGGGCGCGGTCAACCGTGATTATGATCTCGGGGGCGCCGCCTGCCAGTGAGCTCTCCACGTTATAGAGGCCTTCTATTGAATCCACTGCCGCCTTTACCTGACCAGTAAGCACTGAGAGCAGGTCCAGGTCCTCTCCCTTGACCTCCACCACCAGCGGAGCGTCCTCAGAGCCCATCATCGAGCTCAGTGAGTTGTCATCCTGGGCGAATGTAAGTTCCATACCGTCCACACCGTCAATGTATGAAGAGAGTATCTCGGCAAGCTGGTCAGGTGTCACGGCCGATGCTTTTGACAACTGTATCTTCATAGAGGCGGTA
Organism: Bacteroidaceae bacterium; assembly: GCA_045534785.1. Lineage (GTDB taxonomy): Bacteria > Bacteroidota > Bacteroidia > Bacteroidales > Bacteroidaceae > Colenecus. The sequence goes on from JAZSKJ010000011.1 coordinate 8,457, forward strand.
TTCTCACCCTCAAAATCCAGATTCTGCGATGATGCACCCGGACCTACATGCGTATATATGACACTTTCGGGATCCTGAGTCAGGTCAAATACCAGGTTCTCAAGGCTCTCAAGAGTGGATGATGTACGTTCCAGATTGGTACCCTCGGCCATACGCACCTTTACGTTAATGGTATTGTCCTCGGTCTTGGGCATGAACTCGGTACCTACATAAGGCAGCAGGAATATAGTTCCGGCCACCAAAGCCACAGATGCGAATATAACCCACCAGCGTTTTTGTACAAGTTTCTTGAGGAATGAGCTGTAGCCCTTGATATTGACCGAACTGAAGTTCTTGAGAGGCACCGCCTTCTTGCGTCCGAATATCTTGTCATAAAGCGTAGGAATGACCAGAATAGCCACAAACAGTGATGAAACCAATGAGAAAGTCACCGTCCATGCCTCATCCTTGAAAAGTTCACCTGTTGCTCCGTGCAAGTAGACGATAGGCAGGAACACAACGATAGTGGTAAGGGTTGATGCCGATACGGCACCGGCCACCTCGGAGGTTCCCTTTATTGATGCGTCACGTACCGAAAGGCCACGCTCCTGGTTCCTGAATATGCTCTCAATGACCACAATGGCATTGTCCACAAGCATACCCGCGCCCAATGCCAGACCTCCCAACGTAAGTATATTGATGGTCAGTCCGCTAAAGAACATCAGGTTGAATGTGGCTATGATTGAAACCGGAATGGATACGGCCACTATCAGAGTGGTTCCTACCCTGCGCAGGAAAACGAACAGTACGATAACCGCCAGCAAGATACCCAGCAGGGCGCTGTTCTTTACCTCACCTATGGAATTGTTGATGAATGTAGCCTGGTCGCTTATAACTATAAACTCATATCCGGGCAATGACTTGCGAATCTTGCTCAGGCTTGTCTTTATACCTTCTACAGCCTTTACGGTATTGTAATCCATCTCCTTGAATACCGATATGCCTATGCTGCGGTTGCCGTTCACCCTTACTATATTCTCAGGGTCGCGGTTCTCAAAGCGGATGGTAGCCACATCGCGCAGGTATATGGGAGCCATACTGGCCGATGCAAACTCGCCCACCTGACCCTGCTGGGTCTCAGTGTTCTTGTATCCCACTATGATATTGCCGAACGCAGCCTCATCAGTAAGAGTATTGGATCCGGTCACCAGATACTGGAATCCCTGCTCCGATATCCTTCCGCCCGATACTCTCTGGTTGCTCTCCTGAATGCGTGACGATATGTTGTCTACGGTGATACCAAAAGCCTTGAGCTTATACGGATCGGCCTCGATCACCAGGTTGGTGAACTCATCGCCGGCCAATGAGACATCGGCCACGCCCTCAACACGCATAAGTTCGTTGCACACATACGAGTCGGCCACCTTGCGGAGCTCGGCCATATCGGCTATATCCGGATTGGAGAAACCTATTATCATGATAGGTGCTGTAGTGGGGTCCTTCTGTGAAATCCTGAGGTCGGTCACGCGGCTGTCCTGAGAGAAACTGCTCATGGCCTTTTCCAGATCCAGGAACGCCTCATCCATATTCTTACGCCATGCGTACTCCACCGTTATTCGGGCGGTACCTACCTTTACCACCGATGAGACATTGCGCACATCGCTCTGACGGGCAATCTGCGACTCCATGCTGCGCACGAACTGCTTCTCTATCTCTTCGGGCGGACGCTCGCCGGCGTCTATCTCAACAAACAGGCGGGGGCTGTTCATGCTGGGGAGCAACTCCACGCTCAGCCTGTCGTATGATATTTTACCGAGCAGCAGTATTGCCAGCACCGCCATAGTCACGGTTACCGGTTTCCTGACTGCCCAACTAACCAGTTTATTCATCCCTTTAAGTGTAGTTTATCTCTGAATCTTAACCTTTGAACCGTCTCTCAGGGTCTCAAAACCACGTATAATAAGCTGATCGTCCTTATCCAGGCCACTCAGAACCTCAACCTGGTTTTTCTCCTCAAGGCCCAGCTTGATCTGCTTTGCCCTGGCAATACCCTGGTCAACCACGAACACGATACGTCTGTTACGCTCGTTACGTACAATATTCTTAGGTATTACGATGGTTGAACTGTGACTCTCCGTTACGATATCGGCCTTTACGAACATACCCGGTCTTATAAGCAGGTCCTTGTTGTTGATTACCAGTTTGCCCTTGAATGTACGGGTCTCGGCACTGATGGCAGGAGAGAGCTCGGTAATCTCACCTATGATGGTATCCTTGGGAAGGGTATAATGGGTGATGTAGGCCTTCTGCCCTACCATTACCTCATTAATTGCACTCTCGGGAAGGTTTATCTCAAGCAACATAGAGCTGTAGTCCATTATGGTGGCAACCGATGTTCCGTTGTTCACCCTTGCCTCCTCCGAGAAATGCGGAAGATTTACGATGACGCCGTCAAACGGAGCGCGGATGTTCATCTTTTCCAGATTCATCTGGGCGTTCTCATAGTCCAGACGGGAATTCATAATCTTGATATCAGAGTTCTTAACCTCTGTCAGGGTGGCTCCACCCTTGTCATAAAGTGATTTGGTCTTGGTCTGCTCCTGCTCTGCCAACTCCAGGTTCAGACGTTTGGTCTCGATTGAAATACCGTTTTCATACGATTTGTCCTCTATGCGTACTATAAGGGCACCCTTCTTAACCCTATCACCAAGTTTGTATGGCTTACCCGTTGCCGGATTCTTCTGAAGATGATACTTACCTGCCATCTCGGTAGTCAGTTCAGCCTCGGCATTAGATATTGCCGTGCTGTTTGTCGTAAAAATCCTGCTGACCGAACCATAGGTTATGTCGGAAACTGATACCGGTGTAGGTATCTCATTACGGCTCATTGTGTTCTCTTGTCTGCACCCTACTGCAAGAAGTGAAAGCACAGCCAGTGAAAGTGCGCAGATTCCTGATTTCATATACTGTTTCATTTTATTTATTTCTTTTTCTTATCATTACTTTTTTCATAGGTAATTGGAACCACAGGTTCGTCTTTCTCAAAATCATAAAGTGTAAGTATCTTGATATTAAGAAGCTGCACTTTATAGTTAATGATTGCCTGTGTGTATGACATCTTGCTGTTGGACAGCTGATTCTGGAACTGGTTCATCTGCATACCGGTTAGCTCACCGTTACGGTAACGCTCCTCGTTGAGGTCATAGGTAAGCTGTGCGTTCTTCTGGCTCTGTTCTGCTATGGATATCTGTCCTAACAGGTTATCCAGACTGCGGCATGTGCTACGTACGTTCATCTCTATACTCTTGAGTTCCTCTTCGGCACTCAGCTCAAACATTTTCCGTTCAATCTCTGCAGCCTTGATACGTGCCTTACGTGCACCCCAATCAAAAATAGGTACACTGAATGAGACCGACACACGGGGATTGTTGGTAGGATTGTCATATACGTGAGGGAACTCAGGGTCATCGCCCATGATGCCAAGCGAAAGGGATATATTTCCGCTGAAACTGTCATTGTCCTTGACCTGTATCATTGACATCTCCTGCTGTTCACGTGATATTTGACGCTGTCTCAGTTCAAGCCTTGTCGTGGTGGCACTCTCCAGAGCCTTGTCAAAACTAACCAGAACCGGCTCTGCCTCAATGTCACAGACCACCTTTATATCCTCCTCCAACGGAATACCCAAAGCCTGTTTGAAGTTATCCTTGGAATTCTCAAGGCTCACCCTCTGGTTTTCCAGGCTTGAGCGGGACTGGGCAAGGTTAAGCTCAGCCTGATAGTATTCGTCCTTTGTCACCAGGTCTGCCTCAACCTTATCCTTGATGATATTGAAGTTCTTCTCAGCATTCTCAAGTTCCAGTTCGCTTATCTCCAGGTTCTGTTGTGACATGAACAGGCTGTAGAACTGACTGGTGATATTGCGCTCCACATTAAGCATCTGCAAAGCGTAGCTTATACGTGCGTTCTCATAGTTCATCTCTATCTGGCGCATGTTCATCTTGGTTCTGTTGTAGGTGAATATGGGCTGATTCAGGCTAAGATAAAGACGGTTACTGAACGCGCGGTTACTTTTGGTAGTACCTCCTACCGTGGATTCATTATTCTGCCATGACAGGCTGTTGTTGAGTGACAGGGTGGCATCGGTCCAGATTATGGGTTGAGACACACTGAAAGTACCCGACGATGACAGTGAGCGGTTAGTGTACCAATCCGAGTTATAGCTGTCGAACTGACGCGACTGCGAGTAAGAGATAGGTTCAAGGTTCAGTGAGAACCTTGATTTCAGCGATGCCCTCTGTGCTATCAGGTTCTGTTCATACCTCTCCATGCTCATACGGGAGTTTATCAGATCCGGATTATGCTCGGCACAATATTCCAGAGCCTGTTCCATCGTCAGGACAATCTGTGCCCGGACTTCGGTATGAAAAGCCGGAGCTACAGCAAAAGCCAGGACTGCCGAAATCAATAATTTCTTGTTTGTCATATTATGATTCTGTTTATTTTTTGCTTAACGGTTATTTTCTCTTTTTACCAATCTCACAGCATCGGCGATAATCACCCTAATACCCGACCTGTTGTTCAGTGTAACTCTGACGGTATCAGCTTCAAATCTGAACGTACCAAGCAGGTTCCAGCCCTCATCAGCACGCCACATGTTCATAGCGACATGGTCACTCATGTTGAACTGTTCTATCTCAAAGTTATAATCATTGGTAACCCTGCGGCCGTTGTTATTATTGTTGTTGTTATTGTTCCACCTGCGGTTGTTACGGTTGTTATTGTTGTTGTACAGGTTCGGCGATGCGTAATAGTACACATCATACACGCCTGCAACTGTCAACGGTATGCTCCAGCGGGCATATTGTGAACCGTCACCCGGAGAAATGATATATGCGGAACGAATATAATCGCCGTACAGATTCTGGTCTGTAATCAATGTCCACTGACTGTACGTACGCCAATCGGAGAAGCCTTCATATAAGAACTCGTTGTTCTTCTCTTTTGCCTTGTCTATCCATTTGGACAGATAGCCGGTCCTCAGTGGCCGAGAAAGTGTGAATCCGCCGCTTTCATTGTCTGCTATTATCTCGCTGGGAAGCGTATTGTCCACACCACCGCGCAAGACAGTCACCCCTTCGGCTGTAAGATCTGTGCCGGTATATGTATTCCAGTTGGAATTGTTCAGATTGATATCATGTGGCAGATTAGAAGAGAGCATGGTGTTTACCCTGATGTAACTCGGATTATTGAACCAATGAGTCACTATCCTGCGTGTCTCATGCGCACCCATATTTATCATTATGCTCTTGGGCTTGTCCTCATCACCTGCATTCTCTGTCTCATAGAATACATATTCAACACCCACATAGCCGGGATTATCCGATATATTCTCTATAGTCACCTCTGCCTGGTATATGTCGGCAGTATCTGTTGTGACTGTAGTAAGAACCGGGATACCTATCTTGTAGCAAGCCAGTTTGGCCGGCTGGTTCCATTCTTGGATCTTTTCCTGCAGACTTATTCCGGAATAAGCCTGAACCCAATCGAGGATTGAATCAAACGATACATTGGTGAACTCCCTTTCGCGTGTCTTGGCCGATATGGTGTCTACCAGAGACTCATACCCTACAACAGCCGATATGGGAGCAAAGAAATCCTTGGTCTTGAGCGCCAGAGCATTGTCGGCAAGATCCTCCCAGTCCGGATCGGACATGATTCGTTCAAAATCATATTTACCCAACAGTATCAGGGCTTTCTCGTCTTCGGAAAGGCCGTTCATACGTCTCATCCACGCAGAACCGTTGTTCTGGTTTGTGGCAGTCATTGACTCCACCATGCGGTTGGCCATCGGCCAATCAGACGAGTAGACATTATATCTGAAGTTGTAGAACAGAGGTCTGTAATAGTACGGGTTGTCCACCTGAGTCATTGTCCACTGTCCGTTACGGCTGTTTCCGCTGAAACTGCCCTGCTCCATCAGGAATGAGAACGAATTGTTTAGAATGCTTAGCAAAATCTCCTTTTCCGACATGTTGTTGTTGCGTCGGTTCCATCCGTTACGTCCGCTGTACATACGTTTCATGTTGCGGAACTGGAATCTTGGCATGTCAAAACCTCTCTCGTGAACCAAAGCCATCTCAGGCTGCAGCTGTTCATAGGCCGATGTCCATACACGTTTATATGAAGTGAACTGAACAGGTACCTCCACTATAGAGAAACGTTTGAACGGATAAGCCATATCTGCCTGATACTCCATAGTCCTGCGTCTCTCACGGATGATATATGGAATTGTGTCGCGAATGGTGTCAAAGACCTCAAACTGATCGTCCCATTTGCCCAATTCCCAAACGGTGTAGAGGGTTGAGTCAACCATCAGTGATTTGGGGTTGTAATCACCTATTATCAGTGATACCGAAGGCAGTGATGACTCCGGAACGAAAGTGTACATCGTGGAGTCAGCGTTTGCAGTACAAAGACCCTGAGAAATCGGTGTCAATCCGGGATTGGGAACAACGTTTACCACAAAATCAGTGAAATATGAAATCTGCCACTCAGGGCTCTGGTCACTGAATGCCACACCCGGACGCGGATACCAGTAACTCTCGGGAGTGAGCATGGTAAAGTCCTTCTCCTGGAACAGATAACGTTTTCCCACATTGAGTCTGGAAAGTACCTTTACGTTCTCAAGCATCTTTTCGGCCGATATGTCCAGATAGCAGATGCGGTCATCGGCCATACCTCCGTACTCCATCACCAGGTTTACAGGAGCATCTTTGGCCAGTGTTTCATCGAATGTCATAACGATGAGATGCATGAGGCGTTCATATTTCATCCTATGACCCGATGCACTGATATCGGTTATCCTGAATCCGGGATTAAGAGTAAACACCAACTGCGTGGCATCCTCCTTGGGCCTTACGGTCAAATCTGCCCTCACGCTGAGTGAATCTCCGCTCTGGGTAACAGTAAGTTCACATGATTCGGCAACAGCGCCGCCTATATGGACATACCTGTTGTCAAGTTCAACCATGCCTGCCCTGAATCTCTCATCCACCTTATATATATGAACATGCCTGTATCCTGCAAAAAGGCCTCCTGCCAGGAACAGTATAGCGGTGATTCGCCAGGGCAACAGGCTGTATCTGGAGTTTGCGAGACGATGGAAAAGCGACACATCAGTCAGTATCAGACCTATACCCAGCAACAGATAGCACATCCTATGGTTGATGAGCCTTGACAGGCCGCTGAATCCCGTAACTACGGACTTGAGCATAGGCAGATTGAATCCTATATAGTCAAACAGGTAATAGTATACATTATCTATATAAAAAAGAGTTACGCCGATATAAGCCAGCAGTATCACCATTGTTATAGCCTGGTTGTTGAGTATCAGCATCAAAGTGGTTGAAAGACCTACAATGAATACCAGCGTAGGAACACTCAGCAATAGGAAATACCATATATAACTCAGGTAATCCAGAGCAAATCCATACTTGATCAGACTCATTATCAATGCTATGAGTGCAACTGCCAGATCAAGCATGAAGAACACCTTGAGCGTAGCCCACATCTTACCCAACAAGTACTCGGCATTGCTCAGCGGACGGGTATAGAACACCTCCGATGTATCAAGTTGCTTGTCACGCTTAAGATACTCCGATGCCAGGAATACTGAAACAACAGCCTGCCCCAGATTCATTATCAGCATGAACATATACGGGATTACCGATCTGTTCACCATCTGGGCCTGCTGATTAGGCGTAAGTATGTATATCGCCCCCAATATCACCGAAGCCAAAAGCGCCAGGAAGGCAAAGACTTTGAAGAACCACCCCCTGACCAGAAGTTTTGTCTCGTACTTGGAGACTATCAGTATATTAGTTATTCCAAGTGCCATCACTCCTTATCCCTAATTTCAGTAAAATAAACATATGCGTGCTCCAGATTGGGCGGATAATTCACCGCATCATAACCGGGAAGACTCTTGGCCACCACCTGAATATCCCAACCCAGTCCATCCGGAATGGTTGAGATGACCGCATATTTCTGATTTATCTCGGCATACTGCTCGTTGGTAACCTTCAAACGCCAAACTTTACCCTCTGTCTCCTTGAGCATACCGGCTGGCGAACCACGGAACATAACCTGCCCCTGATTAAGCATAGCCATCTCTGTACATGAACTGGAAATATCACCCACAATGTGGGTTGACAAGATGATTGTGGTATCTTTTGTGCTGGCCTCGCTCAACAGGTTACGGAATCTGATGCGCTCCTCAGGATCAAGTCCGGTGGTTGGCTCATCAACGACAAGGACCTTGGGTTTGTGAATCAGCGCCTGAGCAATACCAAGACGTCTTTTCATACCTCCCGACAGATTCTGTGCATATCTGTCACGAGCCTCATAAAGGCCCACCTGCTCAAGCATGGCATCAACAGCCTTTCCTCGCTCGGACGAATTGGTAAGACCCGAAAGAGCAGCAGCATACTCAAGGAATTCACGAACCTTGTACTTGGCGAAAAAACGGAAATCCTGTGGTAAGTAACCCAATATGCGCCTTACCTCCTTACGCTGAGTACGTATATCGTATCCGCATACGTCAATCTGTCCCTCTGTGGGTTCCATCAGGGTAACCAGGATACGCATAAGAGTGGACTTTCCGGCACCGTTCGGCCCCAAAAGACCGAACATACCGGAAGGTATCTCCAGATTTATGTCGTTCAGCGCTTTCTTACCGTTAGGGTAATAATGACTTAAGCCTTTGATTGAAATCGACATGTTTTCTAATTCATCATTTGTTGATTGCAGCTGCAATCTCCTCAGCACCGATTGATAATGTCACATATGACGGAACAGTGCGTGTGCAGCACTCGTTCTCACCCCACAGGAACGGATAGTCGTCCTTATGCTCCAGCAGATCAGGCTGCAACAGGACAAGACCAGGTGCTATTCCACCAGGTATGAAGGTATAGTCGGCACGGTTGTTGCCGTATGCAACCTTCTTTGTGTTGACGCCCACTGCAGTAACAAACGATACATTGGAATACGGGTGGTTTCCATATATGAAATTCAGGCCTGACAATACAAGTTCGGGATCAATCAGGTCTGGATAATAACGCCATACCATATAGTTGTTCTGAGCCCAGCTGATTACACGCTCGCTGCCGCCCCATGTGCCACCTGCCACAGGTACGCCGTAAGGAGTAGATTCGGCTGTTCGCTTGGCATCCTCAACAAATACCGGAATTACTTCACGAAGTTGAGCCTTGAAATCATCGTCCATATAAGGCAGAAGTGATAGAGCCGTGGTGATATTCACGCGCGGAGCACGCATAGCGCTTCCCCCGCCTGTACGGTTATCCTCAACTCCCTGCGGAGCGGTACGGGCAGCCTCAATCTGACGCATCACACCCGGAAGGAACATATCCTTATATTTCTGCTCGCCTGTAAGGAGCCACAACTGTATGGCAGCGCTTGAGCGGTCACCGCCCATACCACGATTACCGCGTTGGCCGTTCTGTTGCTGTTGCTGCTGTTGTGGACGGGCTGCCATGCGGGCCTGATAGTCATCCATATCCTTCCAGAGCTTGAGAGCATTCTTCTTGCAACGCTCTGCGGTCTCGGGAATATATGGAGCAAGTACACGGGCTGCGTGTGCCAAAGCTGCGCATACGTTCACGTTACTCATGGGATTGCCGTTGTTGTTGGTGAATGCGAATCGGTCATCCAGAGTGCCGGAACGATTCCCGCGAACCTCGTAAGGCTTGAGGCTTGGATCATAGATATAACCGTCCGTAATGGTTACGGCATCACCCAGATGATGATACTGATGCATATTGCCCTGTACAATACCGCCTGCAATGAAACCTATGTTCTCAATCTGTGCGCACAGGTTCAGCGCGCCGTGTTCCACCTGCTGAATCATATCGGGAAGGCCATCGGGACGATGAATGTCCACGAACTGGGTTTTCTGGTCTATGAATGTCTCGTCACGCTCGGGACGCAGCACATCCCAAACCTCGGCCAACTGATTGGTTAGTCCTATTACGGTACCGGACTGGATATCAAAGTCACCGGCATCATACCATGCACCTACTGCCAAACCGGGAATATGTTCGTACGGTTTGTATTTGGTATTGGTCGTGTTGCCCATACGATAACCGTCATGCTGCTGGTAGTTTGTGGGAGCCTGGACGGCATCGTCCATATGTGAACGTCCGTGCCATACACGATAGGCCTCGTTAACCAGCATATGGTCCATCTGGACAGGCAGCCACACGTCCATAGTGTTGTGCCACTTGCCGTCATAGACATTCTTGTTTACGGGGAAGGGATTGCTCTTAACCCCCTTATACTCTATATAATATGTGCCAGGTTCGTTTACTGCGCTGAAATCGCACTGGGCATAGTTATAACGGTTGTAGAACAGACCCCACTCCGTTACCGCAGGCTCCAGAACCAGAGAATGGCTGCCGTCGGCGTTAACGCGGAATATCTTGGCCTTGCTTGCCACTTTGTCATTACGGTCCAACTCTATGACCGCCACCTTCTTCTGGGCTGGAGTATAACCTATCTGAGAGAAACCGATATTGGGCTCACGAATCCAGTCAGCATCGGATGTAGGCTCTACATACCACTCCAACACTGTTCCGGTCTTGCCTGCCGGAAGGAATGAACGGACTACGAATGTTCCGTTCTGTGACAGGTTACGGCCGTCAAAAAGATTGAGTTCCGAATCAGACTGGAACAGAACGCGTAAAGCATCATCCTCAGGAGCCAACACGATGGTATGTCCCTTAGAAATGGGTTTGGGTACTATGAATTCGTCACGTCCGCGGTCATCGAAAGTGGAGAGCCCCCAGAACTGGGATATTTTCTCACTGTTGGGATGCATCTCAGTGTCGCTAGACGGATAACGCGGGAAAATCTCCGACTGTCCGTCCACCAGATAGGTCTTGCCGTAATAGGTTGCCGGGAAAAACTCCATGTTGAGTCCTGCCTTACCGGCCAACTCCGAAGGCAGCGGATCCTCCAGCTCTACGGACATCCTGAATCCCTTTCCCTCCTGCTTTACTGTTATTCCGTATCTGAACTTGAAATCCGGATAATTGAACTTGCAGGTTATCACTCCGCCAAGGGTATCTACAGTACGTTCAGTAAGGGTTGCATATATATCCCACTGTTCAGGAGTGTTCATCAGACGTACGGCTCCTCCTGTAGCTATACGCACGCCACGCTGGACAATCTCTATGCCTGCGGTCTTTTCATCACAGAAAACTCCCTGATAATTGTTGGAATAAACCAGCACATTTACACCTCGGGTCTCAAAGTAACCTCTGTCATTGATCTCCAATTTTCCTGCATCTGAAGATGTCTTGGAGCAGGAAACGAACACACATAACAATGCGGCAACAATTGGCAGTAATCGTTTCATAAGTTTTCGTTTATTTGGGTAGTATGCAAATGTAGTGAAAGGTTTCCTTATTTGGCACTTCCTGTCATTATAATTAAGTATCTTTAAAATAACATGGCTGCTTGAAATAAAAAATAAGTTAACTTCTTTTTTCAACTCTCCGTTTGCAGTATCTTCGCGCATCAAAAGTCTGACATGCAAAAAGTATGAAAAAACGTGTTTTGGTAACATATAATATGTTCCGTACCGGTTATTCGGAACTCATAAGGAAATATGACGTCACCTTTCCTCCCGAAGGGCGTGAAACTTTCACTTATGATGAGGTTTACGATATGATTCCCGAGTATGACGTACTGCAGTCCATGTTCAATTTCCCGGTTGACCGCAAGCTCATGGAGCGCGGCCTTCCCCGTTTGGAACTGGTAAGCAACTATGCAGTTGGATTCGACAACATAGATATCCCCACAGCAACCCAACTCGGCATAGCCGTCACTAACACTCCCGGACCAGTGACCGAGCCCACGGCAGACCTTGCGTTCGGCCTCATGCTTGCTGTGGCACGCCGCATTACCGATGTTGACCGCCGTCTGCGCATTCCCGGTGCACTGGAATGGACACTGCTTGCCAATCTGGGTTACTCCCTTGGAGGAAAGACCCTGGGTATTTTAGGTATGGGACGAATTGGCCAGGCACTTGCCCGTCGCGCCAACGCCAGTTGCATGAAGGTTGTCTATCATAACAGACATCGCGTAAGCCCGGAAATAGAAAAACAATACAACGCTACATATATGGAGTTGGACGAACTGCTCAAGACATCGGACTTCATATCAGTCAATGTACCCTACTCAAAGGATACATGGCATCTTATCGGCAAGGAGCAGATTGAAATGATGAAGCCTACGGCTATTCTGATAAATACCGCCCGCGGCCCAATAGTAGATGAACTTGCCCTGGCCGATGCCCTCAAGAACAAGCGTATCTGGGGTGCCGGACTTGACGTATTCGAGTTCGGCGACAAGGTCAGTCCCGAGATACTGGCCTGTGATAATGTAGTTATAACACCTCACGTGGGCACTCAGACCTACGATGTGCGTAATGAGATGGCAGAATACGTATCACGCAACATCATCAACTTCTATGAAGGTGGTCCTGTTGCTTTTGTAAATGACGTAAAACACAGATAATGGCTTCATCAGAGAGTCTGCTTGACAAACTAGACGGCCTGGAGGCACGTTTTCAGGAAGTTAGTCTGCTTATTACAGACCCGTCCGTAATAGCCGATATGAAACGGTTCGTAAAACTGAACCGTGAATACCGTGACCTGGAACCGGTAGTTGCAGCACGCAAAGAATATATCAGTCTTAAGAAAAGCATTGAAGAGGCTCGTGAACTGCTTTCGGAGAATGACCCTGAAATGCGCCAGATGGCACGTGAGGAGCTTGATTCAGCCACAGAACGCATTCCTGTGCTAGAGGAGGAGATAAAGCAGATGCTCATCCCTGCCGACCCTCAGGATGACAAGGATGTCATCATGGAAATACGAGGCGGTACGGGAGGTGATGAGGCTGCCCTCTTTGCTGGAGACCTGTTCCGCATGTACAGCAAATACTGTGAGTCAAAAGGCTGGAAGATCGCAGTTTCATCCTGTTCCGAAGGTGCATCAGGAGGCTTTAAGGAGATCATATTCACCGTGACAGGCGAAAAAGTCTACGGAACGCTAAAATACGAATCAGGCGTACACCGCGTGCAACGCGTACCTGTAACCGAAACACAGGGACGTATCCATACTTCTGCGGCTACCGTTGCCGTCCTGCCCGAAGCCGATGCCTTTGAGGTTGAGATAAACGAGGGAGAGATAAAGTGGGATACATTCCGAAGCGGCGGTGCCGGAGGTCAGAACGTGAACAAGGTAGAGTCGGGAGTCAGGCTCCGTTATAATTGGAAAAATCCCAACACCGGAACTGTCGAAGAGATCCTTATAGAGTGTACCGAGACCCGTGACCAGCCCAAGAACAAGGAGCGTGCCCTGAGCCGTCTGCGCACTATGATATATGACCGCGAGCATCAGAAATATATGGATGATATCGCCGCACGACGCAAGACAATGGTGTCCACAGGTGACCGTTCGGCAAAGATACGCACATACAATTTCCCGCAAGGCCGCATCACAGACCATCGTATTAACTACACCATCTATAATCTGCCGGCATTCATGAACGGTGATATACAGGATTGTATAGACCAGCTCACGATTGCCGAGAACGCAGAGCGGATGAAAGAAGCCGAAATGTAAAGAAATTTCAAACAGCATCAGATATGACAAGAGACGAGCTCTACGCTAACATCAAGCAAAAACAGTCATTCCTCTGTGTCGGACTTGACACAGACATCCGAAAGATTCCCGAGCATCTTTTAAAGGAGGAAGACCCGGTGTTTGCCTTCAACAAGGCGATAATTGACTCAACCGCGGATTATTGCATAGCATACAAGCCAAACCTGGCTTTTTATGAGGGCGCTGGACTGAAAGGTATTCAGGCTCTTTACAAGACCATTGATTACATCCGCGCCAATTATCCCGACCAGTTCATCATAGCCGACGCCAAGCGCGGCGACATAGGAAACACCTCAATGATGTATGCCGACAGTTTCTTTACAGAAATGAAAGCCGACGCTGTAACCGTAGCTCCTTACATGGGACAAGACAGCGTAACTCCATTCCTGGGCCATGAAGGATGTTGGGTTATACTATTGGCACTTACAAGCAACAAGGGAGCCGATGATTTCCAATACTTGCAGGACGCTCATGGAACGCCACTGTACCAGAAAGTACTTGCCAAGTCACTTGAGTGGGGAGGCAATCCTGACAACATGATGTATGTGGTAGGCGCTACGCGTGCCGAGATGCTCACCGACATACGCCGTACAGTACCTGACAGTTTCCTGTTGGTTCCCGGTATCGGTGCACAGGGCGGTTCGCTCGCCGACGTGTGCAAATACGGAATGAACAGCAAATGCGGCCTCATTGTAAACAGCAGTCGTGCAATCATTTATGCTGATAAGTCTGCAAACTTTGCTGCAGTAGCCGCACAAAAGGCACGCCAGGTTCAGCAGGAAATGGCTGCTTATTTAAAATAATATAGCTATATTTGCAATTCTATAGTAAGAGAGTTTTGAAGATGGAATTCACAGCAAAACAGATAGCGGAGTTTTTGGGCGGAACCGTCGAAGGTAACGAAAACGCAACCGTGCATACTTTCGCCAAGATTGAGGAGGGTGTACCTGGTGCACTCTCTTTTCTTGCCAACGTCAAATACACGCACTACCTCTATTCCACCAAATCCAGCGTGGTCCTCGTAAATAAGGACTTTACCCCCGAGCAACCAGTGAATGCAACCCTTGTGAAGGTTAACAACGCATACGAAAGTCTGGCCAGACTGATGTCGCTTTATGCATCAATGAAACCGGGACGTAACGGAATAAGTACGCTGGCATCGGTGTCTGAAAAGGCAAAAATCGGCAATAACGTATATATCGGTCCTTTCTCCGTAATAGAGGATGACGCAGTAATAGGTGACAATACTCAGATCTACCCGCATGTAATTGTGGGAGAAGGCGCAAGCGTAGGATCCGACAGCATACTTTATCCACATGTGACAGTATATTACGGCTGCAAGATAGGAAACCGCTGTATACTGCATGCCGGCAGCGTAGTTGGCGCCGACGGATTCGGATTCGCACCCACGCCGCAAGGTTATGACAAGATTCCCCAGATTGGAATAGTTGAACTTGAGGATGATGTGGAGATTGGCGCCAATACCTGCATTGACCGATCCACTATGGGTCGTACCATAGTCCGAAAGGGCGTCAAGCTTGACAACCTGATACAGATAGCCCACAACGTGGAGGTAGGCGAGAATACCGTCATATCGGCTCAAACCGGAATAGCCGGCTCAAGCAAGGTTGGTGCTTGGTGCATGATAGGTGGCCAGAGCGGAATATCAGGTCATCTCAAGGTTGGAGACAAGGTTAATCTTGGTGCCAAGACAGGTGTTCTGAGCAACACGCCGGACGGCGAGACCGTCATGGGTTATCCGGCTATCGGATACCGCAATTTCCTTCGCTCGTCAATCCTGTTCAGGAATCTGCCTGATATGGAGGCAACAATCAGACAACTCAAGAAAGAAATAGAAGAACTCAAAGCAAAACTTGAAGACGAGTAAGCTTTAAGACAAATATTATAACATGTACAAACAGAAGACTTTAAAGAGTAGCTTTTCACTCAGTGGCAAGGGGCTTCACACAGGTCTGGAACTGACCGTTACATTCAATCCTGCCCCAGCCGACTATGGATACAAAATAGAGAGAACTGACCTGGAAAGCCATCCCATAATTGAAGCGTTTGCAGAGAATGTCCGCGAGACTCAACGTGGAACGGTATTGTTTAAGGGCAATGTCAAGGTGAGCACAGTGGAACATGGACTTGCAGCCCTTTATGCAGCAGGAATAGACAACTGCCATATTGAGGTTAACGGCCCCGAATTCCCCATACTGGACGGAAGCGCCATTGAATATGTGGAGAACATACAGCGTGTGGGAATCAAGGAACTGGATGCCCTTAAAGACTTTTATGTTGTAAAGAACAAGATTGAGGTCAAGGATGAGAACACCGGCTCGTCCATCATCCTGCTCCCCGACAATGAATTCAGCGTAAACGTGTTGATATCATATGACTCCAAGATCCTCTACAACCAGTATGCATCCTTGGACGATATGCGCGATTTCCCGACAGAGATAGCCAAAAGCCGTACATTCGTGTTTGTCCGTGAGATAGAACCGCTGCTGGAGGCAGGACTTATCAAGGGAGGTGACTTGGACAACGCCATTGTAATTTATGAGCGTGAGATGTCGCAGGAGCGTTATGATAAGATCTGTGAGGTGATGGGAGTACCCAAGATGGATGCCACCCGCCGCGGATATATAATGCACAAGCCTCTTCAGTGGGACAACGAGCCTGCCAGACACAAACTGCTTGACATAATAGGTGATCTGGCGCTGGTTGGAAAGCCCATCAAGGGCCGTATAATCGCCACCCGTCCCGGACACACCATCAACAATAAGTTTGCACGCATCCTGCGAAAAAACATAATCCTGAACGATGTCCAGGCACCAGCCTATGACCCCTCAGTGCCGCCGGTAATGAATCTGCAGCAGATTCAGGCAGTAATGCCTCATCGGTTCCCGATGCAGTTGCTTGATAAGGTCATAACCCTGACAGACCTCTACGCCGAGGGTGTCAAGAACGTAACCAACAATGAGTTCTACTTTACCGGACACTTCCCCGAACATCCCATCATGCCCGGCGTGCTGATAATTGAGGCAATGGCTCAGTTGGGCGGCACTCTGGCACTCCAGATAACAGGAGAACCCAAGGATTTCGAAGCCATGTTCATAAAAATTGATAACACGCGCTTCCGTCAGGCCGTAGTGCCCGGCGATACCCTTCTTATGCGTGTTGTCAGGACTGCGCCCATTCGTCATAACATATTATCACTCAAGGGATATGCCTTTGTTGCCGACAAACTGGTAGCAGAGTCCGAGTTTATGGTTCAAATAATGAAAAAAGACAATAACTGATGATAAGTCCGTTAGCATACGTTGACCCTTCGGCCCAAATAGGCCGGAACGTTGAGATAGGCCCGTTCTGTTTTATTGACAAGAATGTGGTTATTGGAGACAACAACATCATAATGCCTCATGTGAACATCATGTACGGTTCACGCATAGGCAACGGTAACCAGATACATCCGGGAGCAGTCATAGGCGGCATTCCGCAGGATCTCAAGTTCCGCGGTGAGGATACCACCGCCGAAATAGGCGACAACAACCGCATCCGCGAGAACGTGACCATAAACCGCGGTACTGCCTCCAAAGGCAAGACCGTAGTGGGCAGCAACAACCTCCTGATGGAGAACATGCACGTAGCTCACGACTGTGTAATAGGCAGCAACTGCATCCTGGGCAACAGCACCAAGATAGCCGGTGAGGTTGTGATTGATGATTTTGCCATCCTTAGCGCCTGCGTTCTGGTACACCAGTTCTGCCATATAGGCGGTCATGTAATGGTTCAGGGAGGTTCGGGCTGTAGTAAGGATATCCCACCTTACGTTATTGGCGGACGCCATCCGGTAATCTATGCCGGACTTAACATTGTTGGTCTGCGCCGTCGTGGTTTCAGCAATGAGACCATCGAGGCCATCCACAATGCTTATCGCATAATCTACCAGAACGGTCTCAATGTGAGCCAGGCTTTGACCGCCCTGAAGGAGGACCCCATCTCACAGACCCCTGAAGTTCAGTATATAATCAACTTCGTGGAGAGTTCGGAAAGGGGAATTATTACGACCAAATAACACATAAACATATGATTTACAGATTCATTTTCATTTCCGATGAGGTCGATGACTTCTATCGTGAGATCCAGATCAGTTCATCAGCGTCATTCCTGGATTTCAGCAATGCTATTCTGAAATCTGTAGGATATCCCGATGACCAGATGACCTCTTTCTTCATCTGCGAGGACAATTGGGAGAAGCGTGAGGAGATTACACGCGAGGAGATGAATACCAGTTCTGAGGTGGACAACTTCGTTATGGCCACCACCCCTCTCGATGAGTTGATTGAGGATGAGAAGCAGCGCCTGATCTACATCTTCGACCCTTTAACAGAACGTTGCTTTTTCATTGAACTAAAGGAGATTATAACAGGTAAGACTCTTAATGAGGCAGTCTGCACCGCAAGCCAGGGCAACCCGCCCAAACAGACTGTTGATTTTGATGAGATGGCCAAGGCCAACCCCGTACTTGATGTCGATGAAAACTTCTACGGCGATGAAGGATTCGAGTCCGATGAGCTGGACGAAGAAGGTTTCGGTATGGAAGGCGGTGAAGGTGGAGGAACCGTAAGCCTGGATTCCATAGACGACCTTTACTAAGTGAAGACTTTAGTCATCATACTTGGACCTACCGGCGTGGGGAAGACTGAATTATGCCTGACCCTCGCCGATTTGTTTCATACCCCAATCATTTCGGCCGATTCAAGGCAGATGTATGCCGACATTCCCATATGTACGGCAGCCCCTACTCCGGCCGAAAGGGAGCGTGCGGAGCATTTTCTGGTGGGTAACCTCTCACTTGATGACTATTACAGTGCGGCTAAATACGAAGAGGATGCCGTAGCGCTTACAAATAGACTATTCGCAAATCACGATATCCTGCTGGTTACTGGAGGCTCAATGATGTACATAGATGCCCTGTGCTATGGTATAGACCAGATTCCCACCATTCCGGACGACATCCGCCTACCCCTTTTGGAGCGCTATCAGAAGGAGGGTCTGGACAAACTGGTGCAGGAACTCAAACTATTGGATCCGGAGTACTACAAACAGGTGGACAGAAAGAATCCCAAGCGTGTCCTGCACGCCCTTGAGGTCTGCTATATGACCGGGCATCCCTACTCCGACCTTCGCAAGGGACAAAAGGCCGAACGTCCGTTCCGGATTGTGCGCATCGGACTTACCCGTCCGCGTGAAGAGTTGTATGAACGAATCAACCGGCGCGTTGACAAAATGGTGCAGGAGGGTCTGATTGAAGAGGCACGCCGCATGTATCCGCGCCGCGGGCTCAATTCACTCAATACCGTTGGCATGAAAGAGCTATTCAACTGGATGGATGGAGCTCTGACCCCTGACGGCAAACCCTGGACACTTGAATTTGCAATAGAGAAGATAAAGCAGAACACCCGTATCTACTCCCGCAAGCAGATGACGTGGTTCAAGCGCGATGAGAACACCCGTTGGTTTAACCCGGATGATGCAGACGCTATAATAGATTATATAAAGCTGAAAGCATGCTGATAAGACTATATGACAAGAATCCCAACCAGCGCGACATTGACCGCGTACTGGATATTCTGAACGGTGGAGGCGTTATTGTGTTCCCCACGGATACGGCATACGCCCTTGGATGCCACGCACTCAAGGAACGCCCCATTGAACGTATCTGCAAGATAAAGGGCATGGACCCACGCAAACACCGATTCTCCATAGTCTGCTATGACCTGAGCGACATAAGCCAGTATGTGCAGATAGACAACGCCACGTTCAAGACGATGAAACGCAACCTGCCAGGACCGTTTACCTTTGTACTTCGTGCCGGAAGCCGTCTGCCCAAGATATTCAGCAACCGCAAGGAGGTTGGCATACGCGTACCTGATAATGACATTACACGTGAGATATGCCGCCAGCTGGGCGCTCCCCTGCTCTCCACCACCGTTCCTTATGATGAGTCCGATGATATAGGATACCTGACAGACCCAGAGCTTATCGATGAGCGTCTGGGAGATGATGTGGATTTGGTAATTAATGGCGGAGCAGGCGGTTTTGAATACTCAACCGTAGTCTATTGCGTTGACGGAGATCAAGAAATTATACGTCAGGGCAAAGGCGTACTTGATGAATAGTAAAAGACTTTAATACAATCAATTAGATATACAAACATGAAGAGAGTTATCATACTGGTTGCAGCAGTTGCAGCAGTTTTGTCCGTGGGTGCACAGAACAGGAAACTGGTACTTGACAACATAATGGACGGCACCTTCTATGCTAAAGGAGCCGCATCGGTCACACCTATGGCCGACGGAGAGCATTACCTTACAAGCGAGAATGGACGACTGATACTCATGAATTCGTTCAAGACCGGCCAGGTGACCGACACCATTCTCAATCTGAATAATGTACGTGGTGAACGCCTCCTTGCCTTTGACAACTACATACTCTCACCTACCGAGGACATTATCCTGCTGCAGACCAACACCAGCAAGATTTTCCGCCGCTCTTTCACGGCCGATTATTATATCTTCACCATCCGCAACAACAAGATTGACCCGCTTACTGCAGGAGGTCCTGTTCAGGTGCCTTCATTCTCTCCCGACGGCCATAACATTGCGTTTGTTCGCGACAATAACATATTTATTATAAAGCTGTTATTCAATAATGCTGAAGTGCAGGTAACCAAGGACGGGGAGCTGAACAAGATACGTAACGGTATCCCCGACTGGGCTTACGAGGAGGAGTTCGGACTTGTAAGGGCATATGAGTTCAGCGCCGACAGCCGCATGCTGGCCTGGATCCGTTTTGACGAGTCACAGGTGGGCAGTTATGAACTTCCGTTCTTCCTGTCAAATCCTGACCGCAACGCATATTCCCAGGAACTGGTATCATATCGTCCCCAGCAGTATCCCACTGCAGGCGGCACCAACTCAAAGGTATCTGTACACTCTTTCGACATAAAGAGTTCAGTCATACGCGATATGGACCTCAAACTGGACAGCACCACATATATACCGCGCATCAAATTCATTGAGAATGAGGATAACACCCTATTCATATTTACTCTGAACCGTCTTCAGAACAAGCTTGAGATTTATTCCGGCAACCCTCGCTCAACAGTATGCAAACTCATTCTACGTGAGCAGGATGACCGTTATATTGATGAATTCGGCTACATGCAGACGCAGTTCTACGGCACACAGTTCATCATGCAGAGCGAACGTGACGGGCATCGGCACCTCTATCTGTATGATTTGAACGGTCAACTTAAGCGACAGATAACCAAAGGTGATTTTGAAGTTCTTGCCCTACATGGATATGACCCAAAATCAGGCACTGTCTATTATGAGAGCAATGAAAGCGGCATTTATGACTGCGCCGTATGGAAGATTGACGGCAAGGGCAGGAAAACAAGACTTACTCCCGAAAAAGGTACCAGCCACGCCCGGTTCAGTACAGGATGCAAATATTACATCAACACCTGGTCCGATATGTCCACACCCTACCTGGTTACACGCCACGATGCAAGCGGCAAGCAACTGGGAGTGATTGAGGATAATGCCGAAGTCAAGCAAAGCGCTCTGGAATACGGACTGCCAGCCAAGGAACAGTTCTCATTCCAGACTGTCGATGGCACCACGCTCTACGGCTGGATGGTCAAGCCCGCCGGAGCCGATGAGTCCCACCCCTGCCCCGTTATCCTTTACCAGTACAGCGGTCCCGGATCAAACGAAGTTCTCAATGAATGGGGTGCCGGATTCTATCCCGGAGCCGCATTTGAGGCTCTGCTTACACAGAAAGGCTACGCTGTTGCAGTTGTTGACGGTCGCGGTACCGGCCGTCGGGGATCGGACTTCAAGAAACAGACCTACAAGCATCTGGGCGTGATGGAAAGTCAGGACCAGGTTGCTGCAGCCAAATACTTAGGCTCACTCCCATTCATTGATGCTGAGCGCATTGCCATCTGGGGCTGGAGCTACGGCGGCTACAACACGCTTATGTCCATGAGTGAGGGTACTCCGGTATTCAAATGCGGCGTTGCAGTTGCTCCCGTAACAGATTGGCGCTACTACGACGCTCCCTACACCGAGCGTTTCATGCAGGAGCCCAAGCAGAATGCCGACGGCTACCACGATGCATCGGCCATTGACCGCATAAACAAGCTGCACGGCCGCCTGCTCATAGTTCACGGCCTTGACGATGACAACGTATTCTTCAGCAACACCGCATCATACATCGAGGCTCTGATTAACGCAGGAGTGGATTTTGATATGCAGGTCTATCCCGGCAAGGAGCACAGCATCACCGGCTACTCCCACCGCAAGCACCTCTTCACCCGCATCCTCCGCTTCTTTGACGACAACCTCAAGTAAGCGCCGCCGTACTATTCCCTTTGGGGACACAACGCTCCGAGGCTACTCCGCAACCCCTACGGACCCTAAACGCCGAACTCGTCCTCATCGTCCCCTACGGGGCCGAACGTTCCTCGAACAAACGGCGTTCTTAACGGGATCCTTCGGGGCGCTCCGCTTACGCCTCTCCACGATGGTCCCCAAAGGGAATAGTACGGCTACTGCAAATGGGAACATTTGCTGAGTCCAATACTGATACCAGAATAATTAGGCGATAATCATTTATAGATTAGAAAGATACATGGTATTTTTTCAAGTGCCGGGAGTTTGCCTACCCACTCTTTTACGGTGCGGGTTTTGATGTATTCGTCTTTGGTGGTAAGGCCGGCAGCTATGCAGAGATGGGTCTGGGGGCGGCAGGCTTTCAGGATGTCGGCCATCATTTTGGCGTTGCGGTATGGAGTTTCTATGAAAAGTTGGGTCTGATTCTCGGTGTAGGCTCTTTGCTCCAGCTTTTTTAGGGTTTTGATTCTTTCATCTGGTTCTATAGGGAGGTAGCCGTTGAAGGCAAAGCTCTGGCCGTTGAATCCGGAGCCCATTACTGCCAGGATTATGCTTGAGGGCCCTACCAGGGGGATTACCTGCAGACCTTTGCGCTGTGCTATTGCAACCACATCGGCCCCAGGATCGGCTACGGCGGGACATCCTGCCTCGGAGATTACTCCCATGGGGCTACCCTCCTCCAGCGGACGGAGCATGCTTGCAACTTCCTCAGGATTGGTGTGCTTGTTCAGCGTGTAGAATGTCAGCTGGTCTATGTCGATTGAGTGGTCCACAAACTTGAGGAAACGGCGGGCTGTGCGTACGTCCTCCACTATGAAATGGCGTATGCCCATTATAATTTCGTGATTGTACGGGGGCAGCACCTGCTCAACCGGAGTATCACCCAAAAGGTTCGGAATAAGATATAAAGCGGGAATCATGGCACGAAGGTAGTGCATTTTACACTAACTTTGCAGTGATAAAAGCAATAAAGTGGAAAGAGGTGATTTTACCATAAGAATTGAGAACGGTCTGGCCTGCGATGCACGTTACAGAATGGCCGCACCCATTAATTTATGCATCCGTGACGGCTGGCAGACAGCCATTGTAGGCCCAAACGGTGCCGGTAAGACTCTACTGGTTAACACTTTATTGCGTCAGTATCCGCTTTTGGACCACTGTGAGGTTGAGTACGGTAGTGGTATAAGCGGGGCCGATATCCGCAACATAACCTTCCGTGACAGCTACGGCAGCGCCGACAGCACCTATTTCTACCAGCAGCGCTGGAACATGACCGAGATGGGCGAATCGGCAATAGTCCATGATGCCTTCCCGGAGGTTAAGGATCCGGTATGGAAGGAGCGACTTTTCACCCTTTTTGACCTGCCGTTCATATGGGACAAGCAACTCGTGACGCTCTCCAGCGGCGAAATGCGCAAGTATCAGCTGGCCCGTTCGCTGGCAGTACGCCCCCGCATGGTCATCATTGACAGCCCGTTCATCGGCCTTGATGTACAGACGCGCGATATGCTGTGCCGCCTGCTGGAGAACCTGGTAACCGAATGGAAGATGCAGATTATCCTTGTGGTATCGCGCCGCGAGGATATTCCGCAGTTCATAACCCATGTAATAGAGGTGCATGACCGCAAGTGTACCGATGCCATGCCTGTTGCTGAATATATGGCTCAGCCGCTTGAACCGCTCCCCCAGCCCGTTCTGGCGCCGGATCTGATAGATATGATGCATAACCTGCCCGAAAACGGAATGGACTCTGATGAGATTGTCCGCTGCAACAAGGTTATACTCCAGTATGAGAACCGCCGAATCCTGAATGAACTGGACTGGTCAGTGCGCAAAGGTGAGCATTGGGCACTCCTGGGCCCCAACGGAAGCGGCAAATCGGCCCTTCTGAGCATGGTCTATGCCGATAACCCGCAGTCATACGCCTGCGATATTGCACTCTTTGGCCGTCCGCGCGGTACTGGCGAGAGCATCTGGGAGATAAAGAAGCACATAGGTTACGTATCGCCCGAGATGCACCGCTCATACTGTCGCCGCTATCCCGCAATAGACATAGTGGCATCGGGCCTGCACGACACCATCGGTTTGTATAAAAAAATTACTGCCGATGAACGTGACCGCTGCCGCATCTGGATGAACATTTTCCAGATATCGGATCTGGAGGAGCGTGACTTCCTGGAACTCTCAAGCGGAGAGCAACGCATGATCCTACTGGCCCGCGCGTTCGTAAAGAACCCCTCCCTACTCATTCTTGACGAACCTCTTCACGGACTGGACCGCCAGCGTCGCACCTTAGTAATGGAAATAATAAAGGCCTTCTGCCTCAATCCGCAAAAGACCCTTATCATAGTAACCCATTACCCCGAGGAACTCCCCTCCACTATCGACCACACCCTCACGCTCAAACGCAACTCTCAATAAAAATATTCTTACATTATTAGGGAGAACTTTTTGGGGTATCAGTATCTGAAACACCGCAGAACTATCAGTTTGGAGAGACAACACCTCCAGGCTACTCCGAACCCCTCCAGACCCTAAACGGCAAACTTACCCCTTTTAGCCACCTAAAGGTGTCTAACGGGGCGCGGACAAGTGCCGTTCTTAACGGGATCTTCCGTGGGATCTCCGCTAAACGCCTTCCGGTAATGCTCTCCAAACTGATAGTTCTGCTACTGCAAATGGAAAGATACTGATACCCCAAAAAGTTCTGTGCACCTTGGAAGTTTATCACTAAAGGACACCTTGCTGTCAATCCAGTTGGAAGAGATCGTTCACGCTCTTGCCAAAGTAGGCTGAAAGCTTGAGGGCGAGTTCTGTGGATGGAATGAACTTGCCGTTCTCAATGGCGAATATGGTTTGGCGTGACACACCAATGGCATTTGCCAAATCCTGCTGGGATATTCTCAGAATAGCCCGCTCTACACGTATATTATTCTTCATTGCCGCTCTCCTTTAATTCGTCAGACAATACATTTCTCAACACCAGCGCATATATGATAGAAGCCAAAGGAAGGCATACCAGATACCGTCCTGCCTGGTACAACAATTGGATTGCCTTTACCTCCGATAAATCAAGAGCAAAAATAGTGATGTTACCATAATGTCGGACTATAAAGGACAAAAACACATAACCTATAACAAAATATGCCAGGACGCTCACCCTGATACTGCGTATATACTCGTCTTCATATTTCTCTTTACTCATACACACCAGAAACACCCCTATGCATAGAAGCATAACAACAAACCGACAGACAGCAATATATTTCCACTGTGCATCGGGATTACCGTTACCCCAATCCAGTATCCTGTTCATTACAAAAAGTGATATGGGAATAAGCAATACTGCAATAATCAGCAGATTCCACCCGGCCTTCTTAAATTTGTGCGGAAGCAGGAATGATTTCAATACACCTCCTTTCCCAAGGCGTATCATAACTTTGAGAAGCAGAATATAAATAAACTGTATCAGGTTTATCGACAGGAAATAATTAATGAATCTGCTGATATAGCCCAATACTGTCCATTTGCCTATTTCCCCGCCTTTAAAGTATATATCCGACCAATGGTATTCAAAACGGCCGTTTATCATGAACTGCAGCAAACGTCCATATACCATTTCAGAGAACACATTAGCAATAAAGAATATGATGGCTGCCAATGTCAATACTCGATACCGGACCGATACAATGTATTCGTCCTCTACCTTCTCCTGCGAGAGACAGATTATGATGAGAGTGATACTCAGCAGGAAATCTCCTGACACGTAGATATATATAGGCCACAATTCATTACTGTATTTTTGCTGCAGGAAATAGAACGGCACAAAACAGACTGCCAGTACGGCCAGCATTACGAACCCTACAATCTGCCACTTATGGGGCAAAAGCGTTAGCTGTTTCTTATAATCTCTCATAATTGTAAAGTTTAACGCAACAAAAGTAAAGCGCGCTTTACAATTATCCAAGCAAAATTTACACTTTAACAAAAATTATGACACAAAGGGGTCGTTTCTCAATGCGCTCTATACACTCTCAAATAATTCAAACGTTTGATGATTCTATGGCGCAGCAACGCTTGCGGTACAGCCTTATAAAGCAGAAACATAACGCCAGCGCTGCAATGACAGCAAGTGCGGTCCAGATCAGTGTTGTCTGATCATCGCCTGCAGCCGGTCCGTTCAGGAAATTGCCCGATGCATGCAAAGTGTCAATTACGCCGTTCCTGTTTGATATGGTATCGGCAACCCCATTATTCATCAATGTATCGACCGATGCCGAATCAGGAGCAGTCTGAATAATGTGCTTTGCAGAGTCAACGGTATCTGTTTTATTGAACAGTTCTTGAGTTCTCATGTCCGGAAATGGACGGCGTGGCCGTCCTGTATTATTCCATCCCTCTCCTATGGGAGTCATTATTATATCCAAAAAATGTAGCATAATGTATTATATTATAATCAGTTTAATTCATCAACCAATAGGAACAGACCGTAGTTCCAAGTAAACCTGAAAGGAAACTCACCGCATTACATAGAAAGCTGTAAACCACCGCTTTCTTTATATCCCTTATGAAAATGAGATACCACAGAGCCTCCACAATGAACACCAGCAGTTCACCAGTCAGAATAACCTTTGTGCTGTACCCCACGTGCATGACATACAGGTTAAGCGGCACATTGGTAAGCACGTTTATCACGACTGACAGGGCAAGCACCTTACCCCTGCGCTCCATAAGCAGCCACAGCACGCCCAGTTCAATCAGAACCGTAAGTGTTAGAGCTATAAGCAACTGTCCTGTCATAACCTTATCAATTAAGTAATGTTGCTATCAGGTAACCAGGTATAAGTGATGCCGCCAGCAGCCCGAAAGCAAGTCCCTCACGCCCCTTAAGCATCACATTTGCCCAGTAGAGAGTGATAGGCATCGTACAGTTCACCATAAAAAGACCCGCAAGGGCAATGCCTATGTGGTTACCTCTGGCCACAAGGCAGACTATAACACCCGCAACCAGAATAATAATGGACGTTACCATTCCCATCCATTTTACCAGCCATCCGCCTGCCATTTTACCCGTCATGGTCAATGCTCCAATCAGGAGAACAACCATTGGAGTCTTGTCAATCACTCCTGTAAAGGACTCGCCCAGGAATGAACGTCCGGCCACAATAAGCATAATTAGGATCAGGATCGCCCATACCAACAATTTGGGGTACACTTTGTTTTCGCTTTCAATCTCTGTTGTATCAATAGGCTTTGCAGCATCAATCTGCAGATAAGCCAGAGCCAGAATGCAAATACCAATCAGCAGGCAGAGCATCAGCGCCCGTGACAGGAACACAGACCCAACGGCAAGCCCTAACGCTCCGGTAGATACAAACACACCAAGAGCCCTTATGTCATTACCGGTCCTGACGGCAGTCTCTTTCCCACCCCACACGTGAAACAGGGAGTTGCCTATGCCCAACAGCACCGATAGCACAACAAGCAGAAACACAGATGCCTCAGAATTGCAGGAAACAACACCTATGGTTTCCAAAACCGCCAGAATCAACATTACAATTGAGGCCAGCAATATCCAGTGACGCCGCTTGGCTCTATCGGCCAGCATACCAGTAAGCGGTTGGGTTAGAAAAGCCAGCACGTTATAGACAACAAAGTATCTGAGCAGCTCCGATACTCCTGCAGTTGCCAGATACAGGCAGCAAAGACACAACCCGTCAACACAGAAATGAAGTGCCGCCGCCAATCCCGTACGGGCAACCGTATTACCGGACTGAGTCTTTATCACCATATATACTTTTATTCGAGAAGCAAAGGGGCATTTCTTTCAGTCGCTTCGCTTGGTGAAAGCGTCCCTAAGGGCCGAGCGAATAATGCGCACTTTTCTCTTTGATTATTCTAATCTGAATTGGATTCCATCCAACTGGGCTTGGTTACTGTAAAGGGTGAATAGTTCAAACGTGAGAGGCTCGTGGCAAATAGTGCCTTTGATTGTGTGGGTACCCTGAGCATCCCAGTCCTCCTTGCTGATGGCAGGAAATACCATCTGGAAATAGGTCACTACGTGGTCTCCGTGACGGTCAAAATCCTCATCAAGCGGAACACCATCTACGCGGATGGGCTTCAGCACCTGACCACCGGGGAGCGTGAGAGTGAAGTCACTGCCCACATGACCCAGGAATGAGTGCGGCTCCATGATGGACATCTCAAAATAGAACGTAGTCTCCTTATCGGTAAAATCGGCGCGGGTCACGCTTATAATATCCGGCATATCATCATGGATATGGACAGTCTTGAGCCTATCAGCGCCGATGATACGTACGCTGCGTACATCATTCATATCCGAAATCTCATTAGATACCTGAAGGCCCTTGATTACAGGCTGGTTATCTTCAAGGCTTATCAGGTCAACGGTCTTGATATCATCAGGGATGGCAGGGAAATGCTCCGTCATGGTGTAGTAGCCGTTGGCGGGGCTCCAGTAATACAGTTCCTCAAAACCTTCAAGACCCTCAGCACGGGTATAGCGATACTCTTTGCCGTCAGCCACAATCTTGTCATTACAGATACTTGTAAGCCACAGGTCTGCATACTGATGTGCCCGGAACACCAGGATGAGTTCATCGGGAGTGCGTATGACATCGGTCACATTAAAGAATCTGGCGTTGCGGTTATAGAAGTTCTGGGGGTTATGGATATGCAGTCCTTTATCAAAATAGTCCGATGATATGGCTGCTATCATCTTTTCGGTTGCTGCCTTGGCATCCATGCCGGGATATTTGGAAGAGAGACTGGTATTCTCAGGTATTGACACTATATTGTCATCAACTATAAGCGCTATCTGGTTAACGCCACGTTTGCGGGCAGCCTTAGCCATCTGGTCAACATCACCTACCGACATCGTATTAGGGTGTATTGCAATACCGTGCCCGTCAAATACTGTAATCCAGCGCTTCATAAGATCCAGATTACCGGTAGCTGTCAGGTTCTCATACCGGAGGTCGAACCCTTCCAACATTGTTGCCATGAGGTTGTCATCCTGAGGATTGCAGTTAAGTTCAAAACGGTACTGGCCGTTACCCTCATCATAGATATGGGCGCGGCGGTACTCCGGCATGGTCATCGTCTTTAGCATCTCATCATTGGTGGCAATCTCTGTCTTAATGCCTACAGCATCAAGCTTTTCGGCAAAAGGCAGGACATCATCAAGAGTAATGGGATACATGTAGCGGACCGACATGCGGGTGGTACGGAAGTTCTTGTACTTTTTAAGATAGCCCGGAACCTCACTTGCTTTCATACTGGCCTCCACACCGTCAAATGTCTTTACTTTGGCCTGTCCGTCCTCAAAGATCCAGGTCATTCCGTCCTCAAACTCAGGATAACCGTTTACAGAACTGGCCTCCATCTTGTTCTGCACCTTCTTGCTTGATCCACACTGCGTGAGGCAGAACAATGCCATTACACCAGCAGACAGAATAATCAGTCTGTTCAGATAGTTCCTTTTAATAATACCTTTCATAATCATATCATTTTTTTATCATTCCTTCAACAGGGGTGTCTGGACTCCATACATAAGACGGATATCAGGTGTTTCTATACCCAGACCCTGGAAATCCTCCATATTGATAACTGACACACCGGCTTTTGTGGAGTCTGCCGGTTCCTTGTCTTTTGATTCCTCCACCCCTTTGCTGCCTTCAGCCTTTCCCTTTGACACGGCTTTTGATGAAGAACAGGAGCAAAGCAATGACAGCATCAGAAACGATACGCTATATACTACACGGTACCAGCCGCGGGAGATACCAATCCTAATCCTTCTTATTATCATAGCTCAAACTACTTGTTTACCTGCAAAAATAGTTCTCATATTTACAATTGTCAAGGATCAGGCGTTGCAATTCCGTTGCAATCTGTGTTCCCCTAAAAAAGGTTGACTCGGATTGTCTTATCCCTATGAGAAGTTGACTCGTAAATCGAGTTAACTTTTTTAGGGCAAGACAATCGGCCTTGATGCACTATTTTGCCTTTCCTGTAATAAGACGGCAATTTACGCAAAATGCGTCTCTCAAAACAATGAAAAAACAAAAAAGAAAACAAATCAAGGCACACCAAGCGAACCTCCATCTATAGTGATTTCAGAGGGGCTTTTGTAATTGCTACTATAACCATCAGGATTCCAATCTGCAATTATATCCTCATTTATTATCAACGTATTGGCACCAGTCTTGAAGTACCAGGTAAGGTCATATTCTCTAGTGACGATAGTTCTGGAGACATAATCTCTTTTAGTCAATCTTGAGTTCTCTTCTTTAGTAATCCTTTTGCCATCTACAATATATATTGTATGATCCGGTGCTTTCTTACCTTTAGAGGTTATTATAAGCACACCGTTTTGTCCTTTAACACCATATTGTTTTCCGGCCTCATCACCTTCCATAAAATACACCGAACCCACCGTTTCAGGATCAACTGAAGAGAGTCCACGTTTTATTTCCTTACCATCCATTAGCACTAGACATTTGTCCAACTCAACAGATGTTTCAATATAACTGTTACCACGTTGTTTTGACATCCAACCTATACTGCCGCCCGATGCCCGGGCCATATTCTTCTCGGCATAGAATGGGTCAAAGATATCCATATCATTTCCTGTGTACGTGGTTCTGGTTGTAGTCTCTATTACCATAGGCACTTGCCCTCTCTTGAATTCATCCAGATTCAGCTCTGTATGTTCTATGGAAATTGTTGTAATTCCGCTCTTGTCCATTCTGGCCAGTTCTTCTCTGGTCATTTTCTTGCCATCCACCACATACCTTGCATCCTCATAGTCCGGCTCTCCCTTGGTTTTGACAATTATGACTCCGTTCTTTCCCTTGTCGCCAAACTTATCTGTGGCCGATGTTCCTTTAAGGACTTCGATTGATTTTACATTATCTGAACTCACAGACGCCAGTCCGTCTTCAGATAAACGACCATCAATAATTACAAGAACATCATCAGGATTAAGATCCGTATCACCGTATGCATGTACACTTCTGCTTACTATGACCTGCCCAAGAGGTTTTGGCAAGGTATCCGGCACACCTCCATACAAACCGCCTTTCTGATATGCAGGGTAACTGGACATCCTGACTGCATATGATACCTTATCAATTGACTTGTCTTGAGGCAGATTATCCTTTGTATTTATCCCACCTGATATTTTTATGTTGTGCTCACGGATGACAGTTTCACCACCTTTCTTGCCACCAGGCTTGGTCTTGATATAAAAATCGTAATCATATTCTGTGATTACCCCTTTGAGTTCCGCCCCGTCAATATCATCCATTACCATCCCGTTGACTATATAACGGTCAATGGTATCGGCCGGCGCTTTCATACCGCCCATAGCGGTCATTGAAGCAAACAATGCTGATAATAACAATGTATTCATATTTGTTCTGTTTTAGTTTAACGACATGAATGAGAGTGAGTTGCCGCCATCATCGGTTGACATGAGATATGTGCTCTCCTTTCCACTCTTGAGCTTGACGGTTATAAGCACGGTACTACCTGTTGGCTGGGCAAGTACGGATTCAATCTCACCAACCTCTATCTTGGAGAGCATTTCCATTCCCTCCAGAATTTGGGCAGGACTAACTGCCAACGTTGAATCTTGCGTCTGCAAGGGCTCTACTGCATGCCTGTTAAGACGCAGACAAACAAACAGCAACAGGACTGCGGCGGCAGCTGTTGCGCTCCATACGGTTATGGTGCGTAATCTGCGTGCCGGTTGCTTGTAATTTGAGACAATGCTGTCAAACTCGGATGAGTCAAGTGCAGCATAAGGGTCTGCTTCAGAATGAGCTATGCGTATGAGTGAAGCCACCAGTTCCTCATCACTGTCAACTATCGGATGCGATGCGTAATAACGGGCAAGCATCAGTTCCTCACTGATGGTGGTATCGGCACCCATGTAACGCTCAGCAAAATCCATTCGCGTCTGTTTGTCTTCTAGTGTAATCATAGGATTTTCTTTAGTTGTTCTGCCATCAGCCTGCGGGCCGAGGAGATTGTGTTCTTGATGTTTACCTTGGGGCATCCGGTCACCTCCTCCATTTCATCGAGTGTGAGCCCAAGTTCAACCCTTAAGTGAATATACTCTCTCTGCCTGGGTGTGAGAATATCCAGCAACGATTGTTTTATCGTATGAATATCCGTTTCATCAGTCAATGATGTTGCCGGTGTGCCTCCTGCCATATCAATGCCGTCAATTGGCTGACTGGCAGGTTTACCGGAGCGCATATGTGCAAGACAGGCCTTCTTGGTGATGGTGACGGCAAGGGCATCGGGATTCTGAACAGGATAACCGTTTTCTATCTGGTGCCACAGAGCCATCAAGGCCTCCTGGACAATATCCTCCGGCATATCTGTTATGCCCGATTCCAGAACAAACACGCCGGCCAGTGCGACCAACCTGCTGCGTATCCGGATAGAGAACTTGTCAAATTCCTGCCTTGTCATATATGCGTCTCTACATTATAGTTGCAGAAAACGCTTAAAAGTATTCTTAAAAATGCAGATATTAATATATGTATGTGTTTATTCTTATTGAAAGGATTGTAGGTTTGTGTAAAAGTGGCATCTTTGTGTATTGATTCACCTTACTTGATATAACAGGGAAATGACAAAAACAGACAATGTTAAGCTTGTGGTAAGCAGAAAATATGCCATTGATGACAGTGCTTGCGGAGTTATATCGCCCTGCCGAAACGGTAAGGGTAATGTGCTGTCAGTTCTGATACCTGGTTTTGAAAGACTGGAGCAACCGCTACAGAAAGGAGACCGCATTGTTATTGAGATTAAGAAGGGAAAAAGTATCCGGGTTAAAATGACGGTCATACACTCTGATGATGACAATGGACTGCAGGACTGCTACAAGGTAAGGTTTGGCAGGGAGAGCATTACGGTTCCATTCCTAAACGAAGGAGGGACTGCTGCTCTGGTGGCAGTGACTTTCAACAGAGGGGAGATTCTGTTTGATGCAAGCTGTTCTGTGGGGGATTTATGTATTACAAGGTATCACAGCCTGATGACTGTGCCGCAGCGCAGAGTTTCAATTATTGTTGGGTGATTGAGGTATATTCTTGCCCAATATAGAGATAAGTTGTCCCACATAATAGAATGGAACATTTATCAGGGTATATGGCCTGTTATCCGGTGCTGGAGTGTGTGCCTCCTGAACAAAGTAATTACCGCTCCAAACGCGTACTGCAGTAACTGGTTGCTTATTCAGGTTTACAAAATAATGATTCATACTGCTTATTCTGCAACCACCTTTGTGATGATGAGAGGATGACCTTCAAGAGTGTAATTACCGTTTGCATCAACTTCAAATCCTGGCAGCATCTTAAGTTGGTTTAGAACAGACTCATTTACATCCTTTATTTCTTCTCCAAAACTGAAATCTTGTACAAAAATGTCTGAGTTTGAATTGCTGTCATCGCTCACTACAACGTGTACATACCAAGGTTTCAGTTTGACATCTCTGAAAGCGCTGGAATTGTATCTTTCGCCGTTCCGATAGCAAAAACGTCTATATTCCACATGGTCAGGGATCAAAAATCCGTCTTCATCAGAAATATATACAAGTCGGCGTGTCCAGTTTCCGTGGTTGTCATATTTATAAAGGTCATATTTGGTGGTTTCAATTCTATCTTTAAAGACTTTGGATTCCAGAAGAGGATCACCATTATTGTTGTAGCGATTATTGTAAACAGTGCCATCTGGCAATACTGTCTTTAGCAGTCTTCCTTTTTTATTATAGTATTCTGTCTTGTCCGTTCCGTCATTTTTATGTTTAATCTGATAACTGCCGTCAGCGGAATATGTGTAATACTGTTTGGCTCTTCTGAAGTCAGATGCAGTAGCAGTTCCTGATGCAAACATAAGTGTATTGTTCAGATTTCCTTTAACTGTAGGGTTGTAATCAGGGCCAATCTCATTACCCAAATAGTTGAAATATGATGTTTCAAGACTATCAATCCTGCCGTTATGACAATAATAGTCCATACGTTCCTTGCGTCCTGTTGTCTTGTTTTCAAAAATCCGGGATTTAATGGTACCATCAGTGTTATATTCATAGTTAACAGAAGTGCTTTGAGCAATCATACTGTTACCCATTGTTGATTCATGTATCAGCCTTCCGTTCTGGTATGTATAATCTGTCCAATTGGCTAATTGATCCCAGGATGCCTGATAATCAAATCCACGTCTTTCAAAATGGAGAGCCTCTGTTTCAAGATCATTGCCCCAAAATACCATGCCACCTGTTTCCGTATCAATCCTGCCGTCTATTCTTTTGACTGTATCTGAGGTCAATGAGAAGAAAACGCCTTTTGCACCTGCACCTCCCATACCCATTATCCTGGCTGTATAGGTTTCTGTCCTTACACGATTACCGTCTTTATCCAACAAAACAGCAGTCAGGGATTCAACCGGACCGTCAACTACCGTATCAGAAACAAGGTTCAAGATGCCTCTGTTCCCTTTAACAAGATGAACCCGGTTGATGACAGTCTCATATGATAAAACCTCACCCCTAAGGTCCTGCGCTTTAATACTGGTGTGGAAGGTTGTCAACACCAGCAGGATTATCATTGTTTTTTTCATTTATTCTTTCTGTTTAGTTTTCTGATACAAAAAATGCTTTATCGCCAATTTCGGCCTTTAGCTTTGACAGGTCAATGTTATCCAATGATCTGCAATCATAAAAAGCTCCATTACCTATGTAGTTTACTTTCTTAGGTATAATAACTGATGATAATCTTATGCACCTGAAAAAGGCTTCATCTCCAATCCTTTCTAATTTCTTAGGAAGATTGATTTCTGTAAGATGCCTGCAATCTGAAAAAGCGCCATCTCCAATAGTTTTAAGAGTTGAAGGAAGATGAACATATTCCAAGTTCCTGCAATTTAAGAACAATCCTTCAGGCAGTTCTTCCAACCCATCTTCAATATAGACCGATTTAAGGTTATCGCATCTGGTGAAAGCGCGGGATTGTAGTACACATAAAGAGGACGGAATGGTTATACTTTCAAGCATACGGCATGAAGCAAATGCATCAGCACCTATCTCCGTTATTGTTTCAGGCAAGACTATATGAGTATAGCGCGTACCGTTCAACGCAGTTGGAGCAATCACTCTTACGATATATTCCTTTCCATCAAAAGGTATTGTGGACGGAATGATTATTTCTAAATCCATATCATTCCGTTCTTGCCCATTATACATGGCGGCCCAATCATATCCGTCAAGTACAGCAACACCATTCGCGATATTGAATCTTAATCCCTGATAATAATATTCTGTATCAGGATATTCATATAAACGCCTGATGCTCTGATTCTCACGGGAACCGGATAACACATAAGGAGCCTCGTGTCTGTCATAGACCTTGTTTGATGTCAAGATCAATGATGCGACCATAAGAAGAGGCAAATACAGATATTTAAGAAGAGCCTTCTTTCCTGAAGCCTGGCAATTCATCATCATCATTCTGGAGCGAAGATTACTGATGCCTATTCCATTCACGGAAAGCATGGCATTATATCCGCATTCTATGTTTAAAAGAGATTCCTGGTATCTGCTTTTTTCATAACCTGCATTAAGGACTGCGGAATCAGCCTGGTATTCATGTAAGTTACACAAGTCATGGCGAAGCAGCCAAACAGCCGGATTAAACCATTGGAAAACCGACAAGAAATCAGTAAACAACAGTTCAATTGAATGGTGGTGTGTAACATGCGCACGTTCATGACACAGCACGGACCTTTCCCAGGATCCTGTTTCTACGTCATCAAGCAGCAGTTTTTCACCGATAGATTCTGGAACAATAATGTATTTCATCCAACTGAAAGGCTGAATGTTATCTGATGATATCATTATGGTGCATACATTATCTTTTTTCAGAATATGGCTGTTGTTTATTATCTGTAATACCTTATGGATTGATACGCCTCTCAACACCGATAATCCTACAACTCCACTGAAATAAAGAACAACAGAAATGATTAACCATAAGTCATATCTACTACTATCTGTGGTGACATCCCGTAGCTCTGATTGTTCAGATATCGTAGATGCGGCAGGGGTATCACCTATTGTGGTATTGGTGACAATTGGCAAAGCCATAGTAGCAGAAGGAACTGATTGCTCTGAAGAATCATTTACAGACTTGTGAATTGTTATGACACAAAACGGCAATATATAAGCAATCACCAAAGACCCCACCAGCACCTTGCGACCAACGCCGTAGAACGTATCACGACTGATAAGAACGTGATACAGCAATACAAATGCTGCGGTTAACAACGCAACTTTGAATATGTATAATAGGAACGCACTCATGATTTCTTCTCTTTCTTGATTTCTTTAATGATTTCCTCAAGTTCTTTGACCGTGAGTTTCTCATCCTTGACGAATGACTTTACCACGCTTGAGTATGAGCTGCTGAAAAACTCATCAACTATGCCGTGAATGCCGGACTTGCTGTAATCCTCACGGCTTACCACCGGATAATACTGATAATTGGTTCCATAGGCCTTGTGGTCCATGAATCCGTCAGCCTGAAGAGTGCGCACCTGATTGGACAGTGTGCCGAACGAGGGTTTGGGATCCGGATACTTTTCCTGAAGCTCACGGATGAACAGGGGTCCGTATGTCCAGTAGTAATTCATTATAACCTGCTCTTTCTTAGTGAGTTTTCTCATATATATACCTTTTTATAATTAAACTTTAAATACTATCTCATAGTTACAACAAAGAAGTCCTTTCGCTTCAAAGTAAAAAGATTTATTTTGTTCAGCAAAAATTTTTCGCTGAAAAATATAACTTATTTCGTTATTTTAACAGTTATCATATATCTTTGCGAGTGCACCAAGTTTTGGAAATGAAAAGAACTCTTGCCGTTATAACAGTTATTGCATTTGCATCATTATGTTTCCCCGTTACCGTACAAGGACAAAACATCATAACGGGAATTCAAAACTACTTAGTTATAAAAAGAACCGCCGGCAGGCTTATTACAATTCTAGCCAGCATTTCCTAAGGTCTGTATATGAAAACCGTCTGGAAGAAAACGGATACATATTGGCAATGGCTGATAAAAGAATACGCCTGGACATGATAAAGTATAAAAGGATCAGATCCTAATGTGTCAGTGATGAGTAGGTTTTCTGACGTTTGATGTAGTAGCGCCAGAGCAGGCTGAAGTTTACGCGCTCGGGGATAGTATCGGTCGATGACTCCTCCAGGTTCTCGCGGCGGCTGTCAGCGAACTGGGGCTTGAGGCGGCGGAACTCACGGCGGGCACGCAGTACGGCCTTGAAATCACCCCAGTGGAACTTGGCAAGGAACATCAGTGCAGCCAGACCGTCCAGCCAGAAACGCACGCGCATTACCTTACTGAGCTCATTCTCCGGAAGGTTCTTGTAGAGCATGAGCAGGTTGTTGCGGAAATTAAGGAACGTCTTGTAAGGGTTTGATTTGTTGAGTGTAGCGCCACCCACGTGATAGACCACGCTCTCAGGTATGCACACGATACCGCGGTTACGGCTGCGCATACGCCAGCACAGGTCTATCTCCTCCTGATGTGCAAAAAATCGGTCATCCAGTCCGCCTGCAGCCCAGTAATCGGCACTGCGAACCATCAGACAAGCTCCTGTTGCCCAGAACACGGGTGCTATGGTATCATACTGACCGTTGTCCTTCTCTATGCTGTCAAATACGCGGCCGCGGCAGAACATATACCCCCAGCGGTCCATGTAACCGCCTGCACCACCTGCATACTCAAACTCATCCGGGTTATTAAGTGCGCGCAGCTTAGGCTGGCAGGCTGCGACCTCGGGATGCACATCCATGTAGCTTACCAGCGGCAGCAACCAATCCTCGGTCACCTCCACATCCGAGTTGAGCAGTATGTAATATTCGGCCTCCACCTGACGCAGGGCCATATTGTAACCTTTGGCAAACCCCCAATTCTTTTCCAGGCAAATAAGCGGGACCTGCGGGAACTCACGCTGCATCATCTCCATAGAGTCATCCTTGGAGTCGTTATCGGCCACAATCACCTGTACGCCGTCCATGCGTGAGCACCTGAGCAGCGTAGGCATGTAGCGCTTAAGCATCCCGCTGCCGTTCCAGTTCAATATCACTATCGCAATCTTCATACTACTCCAATATTGTGGCCACCAGTGCATCACCGGCAGCATTCAGTCCGCCCAGGCGAACCCGTACCAGACTGTTCTCCTGAACCTGTGCCGAATCCATCTCCACCCTTATATAATTGTCGGTAAAACCGTGTGCAGGCATCCCGCGACGGGGCTTTTCAACAAGAACTGTCGCTTCACGGCCGATATGCACCTCATAGAACGCACGGGTCTTGCGGTCCGACAGTTCCAGCAGCCTCTGGCTACGCTCATGCTTGACCTGAGGTGATACCTTGTACGGAATCCTGAGCGCAGCCGTACCCGGACGCTCCGAGTAACTGAATACATGCAATTGTGTAACATCCAGACTCTCAATGAACTGATATGCATCCTCAAAAAGTTCATCAGTCTCTCCGCGCATACCCACAATCACATCCACGCCGATGAACGCATCGGGCATAACGCTCTTGATACGGGCCACCTTACCGGCAAAGAGTTCCCGCTCATAACGGCGGTGCATAAGCCTAAGCACCTCATTTGATCCGCTCTGCAGCGGAATATGGAAATGCGGCATGAAAGCGCGTGACTGCGCCACAAAATCTATCACCTCATCGGTAAGCAGGTTGGGCTCTATGGACGATATGCGGTAACGCGCAATACCCTCCACCTTATCCAGCTCACGTATCAGGTCAATGAAACTGTCACCTGTGCTCTTGCCAAAATCACCTATGTTGACACCTGTAATGACAATCTCGCGGCCACCCTCTGCGGCAGCCTGACGGGCCTGCTCCACAAGACTACCGATAGACGGGTTGCGACTGTGTCCGCGCGCGTAAGCAACGGTGCAGTATGTACAATAGTAGTCACAGCCGTCCTGCACCTTTAGGAAGAACCTGGTGCGGTCACCGCGTGAACATGACGGCACAAAATTCTTTATATCATTGGTACCTACAGTCTTGTAGATTCCGCTGTCGCGTTTCCGGAGTCCGTTCAGGTTCTCCAGTATGTTGCCTTTCTGATCCTGCCCCAGCACTATGTCCACACCGGGAATGCTGGCCACAGTATCGGGCTGCAACTGTCCGTAACAGCCGGTCACAACGATATAGGCATCAGGGTTCTCACGAACAATCTTGTGGATGGCCTGGCGGCATTTCTTGTCGGCCACCTCGGTTACCGAGCAGGTATTGATCACGCAGATATCGGCCTTCTCGCCACGCACAGCCTTATGCGCACCGGCCTCGATAAGCTGGCGCATTATGGTCGATGTCTCCGAGAAGTTGAGCTTGCATCCCAGAGTGTAGAACGAGGCGCTGCGGCCCTCCAAAGTAAATTCCGCGTTACCCATATATCTGATGCGAAATTAGCAAAAAAAGAGGATGTCCTAAAAAAGAACATCCTCTTCTTATCTGTGTGTTACAGAATTCTATTATTCTGCAGCCTCGGCAACTACCTCAAAGGCAACCTCAGCCTTAACCTCCTTGTGGAGATTGATGGTAGCGGTGTACTCACCAACGGCCTTAACGGTCTCGGCAACGATAGCCTTGCGGTCTACCTCGAAGCCCTTAGCGGCCAGAGCCTCAGCAACCTGAGCTGCACCTACGCCACCAAAGATTGTGCCGTCCTCGTTAACCTTAGCGCTGATGGTAACCTTAACGCCGTTCAGCTTAGCAGCCTGTGCCTCGGCATCGGCCTTGATCTTGGCCAGCTTATGAGCACGCTGACGCTCATTCTCTGCCAGAACCTTCTTGGCTGACTCTGTAGCAATTACAGCCTTGCCCTGGGGAATCAGATAGTTACGGCCATAGCCGTCCTTTACCTTTACTATATCGTTCTTGTATCCAAGACCTGCAATATCTTCTTTCAGTATAATCTCCATAGTCTTTCTGTTCTTTAAAGATTATTACTTCATCATATCGGTTACGTAAGGCAGAAGAGCCAAGTGACGTGCTCTCTTTACGGCCTGAGCCACGCGACGCTGGAACTTGAGTGAAGTACCGGTGATGCGACGGGGCAGAAGCTTACCCTGCTCGTTAAGGAAACGCTTAAGGAATTCGGGATCCTTATAATCGATATACTTGATACCTGCCTTCTTGAAACGGCAATATTTCTTCTTCTTGATATCCTGAGTCTGAGGTGCAAGATATCTGATTTCTGATGTCTGCTCTGCCATAATTATGCCTCCTCTGATTTAGATTGTCTAAGACTTCTTCTCTTTGCTGCGTATTCAGCTGCATACTTGTCCTGCTTGATGGTAAGGAAACGGAGCACGCGCTCGTCACGACGGAAGTTAACCTCAAGCTTCTCTACAACTGTAGGCTCAGCGTTGAACTCGATAAACTCATAGAAGCCTGTTGACTTCTTCTCGATGGGATAAGCAAGCTTGCGCATGCCCCAGTTCTCTTCATTGACAATCTCAGCGCCCTCGGCAGTAAGAATGCCCTTGAATTTCTCTACCGCTTCCTTCATCTGAACATCAGATAAAACGGGAGTCAAAATGAAAACGGTTTCGTACTGATTCATTTGTTTTTAATTAGATAATAAATAGTGTTTGCAAAATGCGGATGCAAAGGTACAAAAATTTTTGACCCGCACAACCTTTTGAACCGATAAAAACAACTATATGGCATATTCAATCACATAATGCCAGTTTATTAGTTAATTCTTAATAAACCTAGACACATACAGACCATAAAAAAGGACTGATTGTTTCATTTTTCGAATAAAAACCATTTAATTTGCAGTCTTAAGAAGAAACAAATAAAACAACATAACAATGAATAGCTTTAAAAAGTACTTGGGAGCCTTAATAGTAATCATTGGTGCCATCCTGCTTATATGCAGTTATTTCCTTGGTTGGAAAAACGACAACGGAGTCCAGATAGGAGCCATGGTACTGATGATAGCAGG
Source organism: Bacteroidaceae bacterium (assembly GCA_045534785.1). Classification (GTDB taxonomy): domain Bacteria; phylum Bacteroidota; class Bacteroidia; order Bacteroidales; family Bacteroidaceae; genus Colenecus. The sequence continues at coordinate 49,750 of JAZSKJ010000011.1, forward strand.
CCTTCTGCTTCACATCTTCCTGGGTAAGAGATCATAACACTCCCAACCCAAGCCACAAAACGAGGTGAGATTCCACAATCTCACCTCGTTTTTATTAACCCAAACACCCCCCCCGCCCCAGTAAACAAATCCTTTCCGAATCCGACACCTCCTGTATTGGGATCTCCGATAATGGTCCCAAACTCATTGGAACTGCTCCATCAAACAGCAACCGAATCACATCCAGCAGCAAAACGACGCAAAACGCGCTCGGCCCGAAGGGACGCTTTTACCAAGCGAAGCTACTGAAAGAAATACCCCTTTGCGTCACGCAGGTACAAGCGCATTGGGGCGAGCGAATGCCTGGAGCGAGAACGCGGTCCCGGAGGGCCACCAAGCGGAATGAAATGGAGCGCGTTTACGGAGTAAACTAAAAAGAGGTGCGGCTACCTACTCTCCCACTTGCCCAGTTCCGCGGATGCGGAACTAAAATAATCTTAATGGTACTGCGCAAGTGGGGATACTACAAAAAGAAAGAGAGCCAAGGATTTGATTCCTCAGCTCTCCTGAAAAACGGCGGCTACCTACTCTCCCACTTGCCCAGTTCCGCGGATGCGGAACTAAAATAATCTTAATGGTACTGCGCAAGTGGGGATACCACAAAAA
>JAZSKJ010000035.1:0-6627 GCA_045534785.1 Bacteroidaceae bacterium
GACCTGTCTGCCCTTTGCGTCGTATGAGATTGCCTTGGTTCCGACAGAAGTGATCCTGTTGCCCTCGATGCCGATCATCTCCATCATGTTGTTCCTGCTGAGCAGATCCATGTTGCCGTTCCTGTCATAATGGTAACTCTCGGAGTGACCTTCGGACACTATCTCGCCGCCGATTATTCCTCCTCCGCCGATCAATCCTCCTGCCCTTGCATTCGCAGATGCCTGAACTGTACCCTCTGAGTATTCCGCCGACACCAGCCTTGACAGGGCGTCGTAGCCGAACCGGTAGCTCTTAGCCTCGGTTCCCGGACCCCATGACATCTCGGATATGTTTCCACCCCACTGAGGGGCTACTCCGTCCTGATACCTGAGCGTTTCCTTGAAGAGAGAGCAGTCGATTCCGGTCAGCCATGAACGGAGGTTGTAGGTCCTGGTCTCGAGAAGGGCCGCCAGAGAGTTCCTCTGCTCAGACGAAAGCCTGCCTATCTCGTCATATGCCTTGAGCGAGACAGTCCTTGGCTCAAGGTCGCCCACCTTATGCGTCACTGACACAGGTCTTCCCATCGGGTCATAGGTAAACGTCTGAACCACCGTCACGGCAGCCCCCGACGAAGGGGTCAGGACGCTCTTGCGTCCGGTCACGGCTCCCGTGAAGTCATACGCATAGTACTCTCTCCTGTATCCGCCAGACGGTATCGACTCGCAGGTCTGCACTGGACGACCCCTGTCGTCGTAGTAGGCTACGCTCCAGAGGTAGGATGCCGTATAAGAAGGGATATATGGTGATATGTTAATCATTTATATACGTTAAACAGACGTGTTAATTGCAAGAGTTATAAATGTCGTGGCAAGATCTGGGCACCCATCCAGAATACAGAGCACCCTCGTGACTGAAATGAACTTTGTATATATATTTCTGACGTCCAGGATGATAATATAAATCCGTAACACTTACCCATTCAAAGTTAATAGCATAAACATCAAACGGTATAAAGTCCCCATCGAGAGATTTAGACATGTAGATATCCATTATTGCGATTCGCCCCTCATATCTATTGTTTCTCAAAAAAACTCCGCATTGCTTTTTATCAACCCAACCGATTATCGGGTCGCCCATCGATTCCATACTATCGTCCAGATCAATCTCTAATTTAAACCGATGCTCGCCAACACTGAGAACCTTTGCAGTCCAACTATAGTCGTTGTCGTCATCATTTACAAACATATGAGGCAAGATTGCCAATATGACATCAGTTGAGTCCGAAGGATATACAATTATATCCTCCTCATGATTCAGAACCAGATGTTGCGCATGTAGTGCTGTAGAAATCACCAACATGGCGATTGTTATATAATACTTCATGACTATCTCCTGTTTAGAATTAACTTGAAATCTCTAGGGCCTACCTGTCTTTCAAATGCGTCCCATTCAGCCGCATTGATGAGAAGACAACCAGATGAAACGGCCACACCATTAGCCAGGTCATATATCACTCTACCTCCTCTGTTTGTTGAATGTATATATATACCATCCTTCTTTGTTGCAGAATGAGGTTTAAATTGCTGAGGACTAGGATTGACGCCGTTAAGGCAATCTACGGCATCTGCATTTTCCACAGCATAATTAGACCGCAAATCGCCACCCTTACCTGGTACCACATAATTTACGTCATACTCACCGTTGGCAATAGCTCCAAAAATTTCAAAGTTGGAAGTCATGGTATAACCTGTGTATGTAGCAACGTCATCTGAACCTCGCGATCCATAAACGGTCACTTTTGCAGCCTTTGCACCTTCACCGACGATGGAATTGTTTTGGCCTAATTTTTCATCATAAAACCCATCAAAAACTACCACGGTATCACCCATGTAGGTACCTTGTATTCCCAGAGCATCAAGTTCTTCCTGAGATTTTGCCTCAGTCCACGCATATGACATGTGCGGCAGCATATTTTCATAACTATCTTGTCTTCCGAGATAATACGCATACCAATCCATTCCATCAGGATCTACAAAATTAACCGGATTTCCGTTGCAATAAGCATACGGACTGATGTTCGGGTACTTCTCCGCCAGAGGATCTATCGTCGTGAACCTTCCCAGGCTGGTCTCTTCATTTCTTAAAGTTTTCTGTCTTCTTCTCAAATATCATTCAATGTTATTGTCAATCAATGGTGTTTGCACCGCATCCGTTTAGGTGGTTTAGGATACGGGAGATATGTTCTCCTGAAGTGATTTGGATCCTCCTTACAAAAGTAATATGAGTAATTTTTTTCTCCATCTCTATATTCGCCTCTTTCGAAACGTATCCAAGACTGATCAGGAACATCTCTATGCTCAATAAAATCATACTTCTGCAAGACATTATAAACATCTTGTGTAAGATAAGAGCCATCTACATCCCAATAGAATAATTTCCCCTCTCTTTCTACATATGCAATAGATACAACTGAACTCCCTAATGAATCTGCATTACTCAACAGAAATTTCCAATTATCATTATGAGGCAGCACTGTTATATTAACCACATCACAGTTCTGAATTCGATATTTTCTAATGAAAAGACTAAATACATCCGACCGTTTTTTGTCTTTTCTTTTCATGAAATCATTCAAGGTTGTATATATAAAGGGTTCTAAATCCACGTCAAATGAATATGGCTGAGTATAACTTGAAGGCAACCGAATAATATTCTGTTCTTGAAGATTCATGTCAAGAGTTATTAATGGTCCCAAAAGCAAGATTAGAATTATGAGTGTCATGCCAAACAATAAACTATTCTTAAAATTCTATAACATCTGAACCTGTGAGTATTATGAATCTTTTCACTCCATTAGATGTCTGCCTTCCTTTAAATTCCCAATCAGCATCCGATGGTTTTTCTCTTCCATCAGCATTTGAAGGATGGGTATGCCAATTAGTATGAGGGGTAATCTTCCCTAACAAATCAGGCCGTAATCTGTAAATCTCAGGTAATGATGTCGAACTATTATATGTATTATTCATACCACGACCAGAATGAATAAACTTATAGTCATTTCCACCGATTTCTTTGTAATAATATCCCGCCATTTCTCTTCCCGCCATGTCAGAATACTTAACAATGAATTCCTGGAATCCTTCTACACTGACGTAATCTGTTGACCATGCATGGGAATCTGACAGCAGGTTAAGTCCATCACTCAGTATTCCTTTTTCTATTTTATCCATTCTCGTTTTAGCACTTCCATCCTTTCTTGTTTTCAAGTCATATTCTCTTGTCTCCTTATTATATTTAAACCTTCCAACTTGATCAAAGTCATCGTCGGCGCCGCCAACAAACTCATCAGCTACGGCGTCCCGAAGAATTCAAAGAAGCCCCTCCCGCCTGAGGTCGGCATGGAGGAGATTGCTGAATGATCTAAAAACATAGCAGTGGCCTTAATGGGAAAGCGCACATTGTCTAATATCAAACATCTGTCCTTAAAACATTTTACCATAATCAGGTCTAAGATTTAAATGGTATTTACCAAAGTAACGTTCCGATAGTAAGGTTAGGCTATCTGGAGAGTTGTATTTGTACAATTTCAATGCTGAGGCCCAAAATGGTTCATATATGATTTCGTCCTGAGTGTGTGAATCAATAGAATTAGCCATACGACTATCTAAAATTGAAATATCAACCATATCAGATATGTCAATGTCATTTATAACTCTCACCAGCACGGGACGTTCGCACACATAGGTTGCACCAATGGGAAAGTGACAAATTTGTTTGCCAATCTCCTTGTAAAAATCGTTTAACTCCCAAGATGGAGTAATCTCAGGGACTGCCAACATAAGTATCAATGTATCTATTCCATCCTTCTCGAACTCTATCATATACTCCGGAATAGAATTTGTGGCAGGAATAATATCCAAGGAAGAAACAAAAGCCTCTAATGAGTCCTGCAACACCTTGTTATAGAAAAGATTTAATGGTTGTTGACACCTATTATTTTTATTAGGAATATTACTGGTACAAGACACAGTAAAACATAGGAATAAAGCAAAACAGATCCTATACATATCACTTATGATTTAGCGTCCCAAAGTAAAAATTATTATAACTTCTAATATGTTTTATATATATGGGATTATACTTTCCTGCAAGATATAGAGACGTTGACTTTGGGAAATACACATAATTATATAGTGATGCCTGATTGTTATTTACCTTCCATTGATCACTTCCATAATACGTATCGTTATGGTATCCCATAGTTAAAACGTCTAAGGTATTCGGATGAGAATGTACGCTAGATATCGGCAAAGGTGCGTTATCATCTCCGGCCAGAACGGTATAGTCATCCACACTATCTTTATGATGACTCGTACCTAACAGATAATTATTGTCTTGCCCCCGATGCAAAGCCCGTGAATCAACAAAAAAATAGGTAGAATCTAATAGGACATGCTTATATGCCATAAACGATATCAGAGTATCGGATTTGTATTTTGCGAAATCTATGGTGTATACTGTGTTGGAATAGGAATCTGGGCCAACATCCTTAATAAATGACTCCAGGGAATCTTCAATTACATCATTATGAAACAAGCGTTCCTGAATGTAATGCGATTCACTATTCAGAGTCAATGTCATACTCTCATTCCTGACGCAGTATTGACAATTAACGAATATGATGATTATGGAAAACGCAATTAAGCCCTTCATGATTATTTGTGATTTAATGTGCCAAAATATAAACGTTTGTAATCACCTAAAACATCACGAACATACCTATAGCCAGATGGCTCTATGTGATACAAACGAGTTGTTTTTGGGAAATACACATAATTCATTCTTGTTTGTTTTCCATTGCTTTGGAAATCCGATTGTACATTATCCCAATCAATACCCATGGTTTCTACTTCACTTTTGTAACTTTTGGTAGATATCGGATGAGAATGCACACTTGCAATAGGTTTGACGGCATCATAATAACTCCAATTTCCCGCGCTGCCTTCTTCATAATATAGCGTCAACACTTAATATCTATATAAAGAAACTAAAATATTATCTTCTATGGACAAGAAGTCCATGGCGTAAAACATTGCATTTCTGGCGGTATCCACCCATAGCACTCAATATTATGATCATCAATTGCTTTCACATACAGCCAATCTCCCTCGATTCCATATATGCGTACGGTCTGTTGTAATGATGAGAAACCCGAAATTTCACTATCACTATCTGGATATTGATACAATACCAGCAAGGTGTCATTATAATTTCGTGTATTGATGGCCAACGATCCTTTAGGACAATACAGAGGAGTCTCATCTCCAATTTTTACACACAAACAATCATCCAATGAATATATAAGTTCCAACATTACACCAGCATTATTCTCTGACTTATAAGGATGAATGGTGAACCGCGCTTCAGTCATATTACAGTCAGTATAGAATATAACCTCCTCTCCTGACTCATGTAATGTGAACACAGGGACTCCATGATTTAGCATCATCACGTTAAACAGTAACAATAATATTGTTTTCATCGTCTTGTTAATTTAATGTAAATATTCGATGACTTGCCTAACTGTTTTTCCACATTTCGCCACGACCTTCCATCAATAACCAGACATCCAACAGATGCTCTTGTGGCTCTATCATCCGTATCGGTTCTATGTAGGAAGATTTCGGTCATGATAGATGTTCCATTATATTTGTTTATACCACCTATTGGATGTAAATCAAGACTTCCTTTCATATCGGAAATTCTGTATGTCAATGAATCTTTCCCATATACGCTAGTCCCCATCTGCTGATGAAATGCTTTATACTCACCTTCTTGTATCATTGAATACTTCTCAGGATCTGAAGACACCGTCAATCCAGCATAGTATGCAATATCATCACTTCCATTTACACCATATATAGTTACATCAGCCGGCTTGGCACCTTCGCCTGTCAACGTTCCATCCTTTCCCAACTTCTCGTCATAATAACCATCAAAGACAACCACAGCTTCGCCCATGTAGGTGCCTTGTATTCCAAGAGCATCAAGTTCCTCCTGAGATTTTGCCTCAGTCCATGCATATGACATGTACGGCAGCATATTCTCATAAATGTCTTGTCTTCCAAGGTAATACGCATACCAGTCCATTCCATCAGGATCAATATACCTGACCGGATTACCGTTACAGTAAGCATACGGACTGACGCTCGGGTACTTCTCCGCCAGAGGATCTATCGTCGTGAACCTTCCCAAGCTGGTCTGAAGGGACCTTGCAGAGAAGTCGTAGAGGCCGGTCTCATTGCCAAGTTCCTTGCCGGTGAAGCGGTAGCGGTTGCTGTTTGAGCCTGCCGTTCCCGCGGAGCTGAACAGGTCTCCGAACGGGTAGTAGTCGTTGGTCTGCTGCACTTCGCCGGTCTCCGAGACCACCATCCTGACGCTGCCGAGGTGGTCCTTTATGAAGAACATTGGGGAACTATATGCCTTCAAATCGGTTATCATCGCCGAAGTTAACAATTTATTTTGAACTAATTGCTGTAAGTTTGTAAAACTCGTAATAATTCATTAATTTAGTGGCATCTACTTATTCCTAAATTAATGAATTATGAGTAATCCTGGCACACCGTTCCTTCCGCAGATGCTGTCCC
>JAZSKJ010000014.1:0-93587 GCA_045534785.1 Bacteroidaceae bacterium
AGATATGGACGTACCAGTTTGTCTTTCTTTTGCTCAGGTCCGTCTCTTGACTATCAATGTTTCTTTTGATTGACGGTTCGTATTACCCTTGGACTTACTTTCTGAAAGTAAGCCCGTCGTACTACTTGTCTGTATGAAATCGTTTCAAAGAACTGCTTCCCTTCGGAAAGCGGATGCAAAGATATGGTGAGTTTAGGAACTTGCCAAATAAAACAAGAACTTTTTTTCAGAAAAAAGATTGTTTAAGAAATGACATAAGAAGAATCCAGACACGATTGACAAAGAATGACTATCTTTGCAATACAAAAACGGAATATAGTTTACTATATATTATAAGGTGTGATTAGATTGCTGGGAAAAACGCTTACCACATTGTTCCTACTGACAGTGGGAGCGACAGCGATGTTTGCCCAAAATTCAATAGTAAGAATCAGCGGAAATGTCAAAGATGAAAAAGGCGACATATTACCATATGCCAACATAAGACTTAAGGGCACTACGACCGGATGCATCACTGACCATAAAGGAAATTTCTCTTTCAACGGAAAAGTAGATGGCCAGACATTAATAGCATCATCAGTAGGCTACAAGGACTGCGAAATAGAATTATCAGACAAAACGGTATTTCCTCTTAATATAGTTCTGAACGAAACTACATTTGTAATTGACGAGGTTATCATTAAACCGGAAAAAGAAAGATACAAAAGAAAAGGGAATCCCGCCGTAGAACTAGTCAGCGAGATTATCGAACGCAAGAATGATGACAATCCGTTCAACAACGAGTATGTTTCAAGAGACAGGTACGAGACATACATTGTTGCATTGGACAATTTTACAGAAGAAAAACGCCAACAGGCATTATATCGAAAATTCCCATTCCTATCAGAATACGTTGATACATCAAATGTATCAGGAAAACCTATACTTAATGTTTCGACACGAGAATTGGCAGCAACCGATTATTACCAGAGGAGGCCATTCAGGGAGAAGCAGAAAGTCCATGGAAGAGAATGGGTTGGCATTGAAGATTTTCTGCCTGACGAAGAAGTTCGCGCGGCATTGGAAGCCACTCTTAGAGATGTGGACCTTTTTAATGAAAAGGTATTGATTTTAAGAAACGAGTTTGTAAGTCCATTTGCCGATTACGCGACAACTTATTATAGATTCTATCTTCAAGATACTTTAGAAGTAGAAGGGGAAAAATGTGTAGACTTGGCTTTTGTCCCAAGAAACCTTCAATCATTCGGTTTTACCGGACACTTGTTCATTACTACTGATTCTACTCATTTTGTAAAATGGATTCAGATGAATGTGCCTTATGACATTAACCTGAACTTTGTAGAATACATGAATGTAGAACAGAAATTCAAGCGAGACAGCATACATCCGAGACTACTCACATACGAATGCATCACTGCAGAATTGAAACTTTACGATTTTATAGACGGTGTTTACGGCAGACGCGAAGTATTCTATTCAGACTATAAGTTCAATGAAGATGTTGACCGCGAACCTTTCACACATCAGGAGCCTATAATCGAAACGGCCGAAGCAACAGAAAGAGACCAGGATTTCTGGGCTAAATACCGAAATGAAGAGAGAGGCGATGATGGAGGAAAAACGAAGGACGTCAAAGACATGATTGCCAAATTGCGTAAAGTACCCGTATATTATTGGACTGAACAGTTCATCAATCTTCTATTTTCAGGATTCATTCCCGTGAAAGAGGAAAAAACGCCTTTCTATATAGGCCCAGTCAATACCATGTTAAGTTATAACGGTATGGAGAAACTCCGAATCAAACTGGGAGGAATGACTACGGCATACCTGAATCCTCATTTGTTTGGAACGGGTTATCTGATCTATGGAGTTGATGACAACAGATTTAAATATTACGGAAGACTTGAGTATTCTTTTAAACCTAAAAAAGAACAATGGAACGAATTCCCGATTCACTCAATACGGCTTCAATATGAGAATGACATATATCAGTACGGCCAACAATACATTTATACCAATAAAGACAACGCCCTTCTATCATTAAAAAGATTGCCGGACAACATGATTGGCTACATAAGAAACACAGAGTTTACCTACACTGCAGAACGTCATAGCGGATTGACTTTTACCGGTACTTTGAGGAACAGGATCAATGAAGCTACACGATTCATTCCAATGGAGAGAAGCAACGGAAGCGGATCTGTAACGGAAATAATGCAAACTGAACTTGAAATCGGTCTCAGGTATGCCCCCCATGAGAAATTCGTCCAGCATAAATGGAACAGGAAGAGCAAAACACCTGAATGCCCCGTATTCACGCTTAACCACACAATTGCACAAGCTGGTATTCTGGGAAGTGAGTATTCTATTCAGCACACAGAATTCTCGTACCGCCAACGCCTGATGGCCGCACCTGTAGGTTATTATGATGTTATGATTCGAGCCGGAAAGATATGGGGGCAAGCACCATATCCGCTTCTCATAATTCCTAATGCGAATCTGTCATACACATACCGTAAGGAGACATTCGAAACTATGACTCCCATGGAGTTCATTCTTGACCAGCATCTGACATGGGATATTGCCTATTACATGAATGGCCTCATTTTCAACAGGACACCGCTAATCAGGAATCTGAAACTTAGAGAAGTTCTATATTTCAGAGGAATATGGGGTTCTCTGAGCAACAGGAATAATCCCGCAACCGATAAAAGCGGCAACATCTTCTCTTTTCCGACAGACAAAAGCAAAGCCACTGGCACTATTATGAAAGAGCCTTTTATAGAGCTCGGTGCCGGAGTGGAAAACATATTCAAAATAGCGTCTATCAGCTTTTTCAAAAGGATGACATACAAAAACAGCCCCGATGTTGACCAATGGGGCTTAAGGATAGCAGTACATCTGCAATACTAGGGATTTTCAGCCGAATCTGTTGTCACCGGTCTATCAAACTTAAACCCGGATACCAGTTGCATCTTAAAGCCATTTTTCTTTTGGCTTCTTTTGATAAGACGGGCTCGGCTTTTCTGCAGTTTCTTTTCTTTCTCAGAAAACAGCAACGAGGTCATATATGATTCCGCCTTCTCTTCTGTACCGGCAACATAATCTGTAAACTGTTTCTCAAATGCCAAACGATCTTTAATAAACCACTTATTGTTAACCGTTACATCATTCACAAGCTGGATATCCGATACAAACAATGCGGAATCCAAGACAGAGAAAGATGCAGCAAACATATAGACATCAACCTGACGGGCATTTTTATCCTGTTTCTGATTACGCATCTTATCCAGATCCTTACGGCTCATTTCAAGCCCCTCACCTTTGTTCAAAGAGGGATCCTTTGTCCTTCCGGACCTCTGCGCCGAAACAGGCAACGCAATCAGAACGAACGCTGCCATCAGAACCGGTTTCAATACCGCTCTCATGTCAGCCAAGATATGATTTGAGAAGTTTGCTTCGTGAGTTCTGACGCAAACGACGAATTGCTTTTTCCTTAATCTGACGAACACGCTCACGGGTTAGACCGAACTTATCGCCAATCTCCTCAAGCGTCATTTCACGGCAACCTATGCCGAAGAACATACGTATTATGTCTTTCTCACGATCCGTGAGAGTGGAAAGAGCACGGTCTATCTCCTTGGAAAGAGACTCATTGACAAGTGTCTTGTCAGCCATAGGAGAATCATCGTTCACAAGGACATCAAGAAGGCTGTTGTCCTCGCCGTCCACGAACGGGGCATCAACAGAAATATGACGGCCCGACACCTTCAGGGTATCAGCAATCTTATCAACAGGGATATCAAGTTCTTCCGCAAGTTCCTCCGGAGAAGGACGACGCTCGTTCTCCTGTTCAAACTTGGAAAGGGCCTTACTAATCTTATTGAGTGAACCAACCTGGTTGAGAGGCAGACGTACTATACGTGCCTGTTCTGCCAATGCCTGAAGAATGGATTGGCGTATCCACCACACGGCATAACTTATAAACTTGAAACCACGAGTCTCATCAAATTTCTCTGCAGCCTTGATAAGGCCAAGGTTACCCTCATTGATAAGATCAGGAAGACTCAAGCCCTGATTCTGATACTGTTTTGAAACAGACACTACGAAACGAAGATTGGCACGAGTGAGTTTTTCAAGTGCAGCACGATCACCTTTGCGGATGCGTTGAGCAAGTTCGACCTCCTCTTCTACCGTTATAAGTTCCTCACGACCAATCTCTTGCAGATACTTGTCCAATGATGCGCTTTCACGGTTCGTAATGCTCTTTGTAATTTTGAGTTGTCTCATCTTCAGTATGAAATAAGCGAATTGGGTGCAAATTTACTTAAAATAAAAATATGTCGGGAGTTTTATTCGCAAAAAAATTGAAGTGGCCAACAGAAGCCACTTCAATTCTAATGACCAAACAATAGTGAATCAATCCTCAGACAGATTGATGGCATAGATAGCCCTCCTACCTGAAGGATATACTCCTGAAATAAACAACTCCTGATTAGGTGATGATGCGGCTTCCTTATAGATACGTTCGACATCTTCGACTGATTTGATCTGTTGATTGTTAATTCTTAGGATGATGTATCCGCGCTGAACGCCCTGATCCTTGAAAAGTCCGTTTTTGACATCACTCACCTGCACACCGTAACCAATATTTAGTTGACGACGAGTCTGCTCAGGAACTTCCTGGAATGTCGCGCCAAGAACCTCAAAATCAGCATCCTTGACAATCTCGGTGTTGCCGCGTGAATTCTTTAGCTCAACTTCTATCTTCTTTTCCTTTTTATCGCGAAGGATCATTACAGTGACCTTATCACCAGGACGATACTGTACAATAGTTTCCTGAAGCTCATTCATGGTCTTAATCTTCTTGCCGTTGATGGCTGTAATTATATCACCCTCCTTGATGCCTGCAGCCAAAGCGCCACCGCCGTCAATTACACCTGATACATAAACGCCATCAATAGCATCCCCAAAATCAAGATCCTTATTCCTTTGATCCTGACGCATCTGCAACACATCTCCTCCAGTTATTCCAAGCATCGCACGTTGAACGGTTCCGTATTCCTTAAGATCAGCAACAACCTTCTTGACGATTGTAGTAGGAATGGCAAAACCATAACCTGCATATGTACCTGTAGGAGACTCCAGAGCTGCATTTATACCAACCAGTTCACCGCGAACATTAACCAGAGCGCCACCGCTATTGCCCATATTGATGGCAGCATCGGTCTGAATGAAAGATTCAATACTTTCACCACCTTCATAAATGCCGATCTTTCTGGACTTGGCACTTACAACACCCGCTGTAACACTTGAAGTCAGATTGAAAGGATTGCCAACTGCAAGTACCCACTCTCCTAGTTTGAGTTCATCAGAATCACCCATGGGTACAACCGGAAACTCATCGCCCTCAATCTTAATAAGCGCAAGATCTGTATTGGAATCGGCACCTATAAGAGTAGCAGTAAATACGCGGTTGTCATTGAGGGTAACCTGAATCTCGTCGGCTTTCTCAATTACATGGTTATTTGTTACTATATAACCATCCTTTGTCAAAATCACGCCGGAACCATAACCCACTTGAGGCTCTGTACGATATTGTCTTTGACGTGGACGTGCGCCGAACATATAATCAAAGATATCAGGTATCTCCTGATAAGTCTGAGTACGGCTGTTTACAATAGATTTGATATGGACGACACCATGAACTGTTTTTTCGGCAGCATCAGTCAGATCGACAGGTTGCATTTTCCCTGCAGATGGCATATATGCCTGTGAGAGTGTTGTATAGGGAGCACCTTGTTCTGAAACATATACTACCCTATTGTTTTTCTTGTTAACAATATTCGTCGTAATTACCGATGCTCCTACGCAGCAGCAAACGAGAACTATAAAAGAAGTTGCAATTCTAATTACCTTTTTCATAGCTAATTCTCCTGTTTTTGTTAATTAATCGGTTTGCATTAACACTTTCGTCATTCAAATATATACAACATTTGATCCATTGTTATACACAAAAGGCAACTTTTGCTATTATTTAACCATAAAGACACCTAATTAACAAATAAAGAGGGAAAAAGAGACAAAAAAACGGGCAGGAAATAATACATATCCCACCCGTATAAAGATATTACCTATCAAGTTATTTATATCCGAAAAGTTCGTCCAGGGTTATCTGTTCAACATTTCCCAGAGTTTTCAGGAAGTTGACATCAAGATCCTTGACATCACCGAGCAATCCATAAATATATGTGCGACCCTTGATCCATTTCTGCTGACAAATCACAAGATCAGACATTGTCATGTCTGACAGTTTGTCATAAACCACTTTTGCCAGAGGTTCCTTCAGTCCTAATTCCTGCGCATTGAGGTAACTGTTCAAAACTGACATTCCCGTTGTGCGATTGGTGCGGAGTACGGATTCCAAACCGGTTTTGGCAATCTGGAATGATTTATCGGATTGCGGCATATCATTGATAATAAGATCAAATGCCTCTACAGCAGCCTTGAGTTTATCATTCTGCGAACCGATTCTGGCATAGAAACAATATGTATCATCCAGGAATGATGGAGATGACAGATATGCTCCTGCGCTATATGCAAGAGCCCTAGCCTCACGCATCTCCTGGAAAACAATGGTATTCATTCCGCCACCAAAGTACTCATTGAAGAGTTCAATTGCAGGAACATCTTCCATTGAGAATTTCTCGCCACGATCAGAATACTGGATGTAATTGAACTGACGGGAGTCATACGGAGCGATATAGACCTTTGACTTGTCAACTATCTGCTTCTTGGTGTATTTCCTGACTAGTTTCTCCGGATTATCCGAGCACTTATGATGCTCAGCGATAACACTTTTGGCCCGGGCTTCGTCAAGTGGTCCGTAGAACAGTATCTTGTGCTGTTTATTGAGTACGTCCTTTACCATTCCAAGTAGTTCCTGAGAATTAAGGGCAATAACCTCTTCATCAGATAAAGTTACCGATCTTACATATTCATGACCATAGATAATATAGCTGTTCAGTGCACTTGAGCAGCTGTTCTGATTAGCCTTTGCCATCTGACGTGCCATGAGCTCATCCTGCTTGAGATTATCAAGGATGTTCTCATCCGGAATAGCGTTGAGCATGAGATCTTCAACGATATCGAGCATCTGACCAAGATTCTCTGCAAGGCCGCTTACCGAGAATGACAAGGTATTATCACTGACACTGAAACTATGATTACCTGCAATTTGGTATTCCTGAAGAGCTATCTCCTCCGCGCTACGTGTTGGAGTGCCCAGATATGAGAGATAATCAAAAGCAAAACCCAAAGCCGGATTGGTGCTTTTACCTATATCAAAACGGAATGTGGCAGTTACGATATCATTATTCTCATTCTTCTTATAGAGCATCTCTATACCTTTCTTGAAATCAGATACGGAAAGATCCTTCTCATAATCTACAAACACAGGTTCTATAGGAGCAACAGGATTCTCCGAAATCTCTGTCAGAAAGGCGCTCTGTTTATCCCGATTTGTAGCAATCGGAGTGATGGCTGGTGCAATGATCTTGTTATTCTTGGGATTGACTCCCTGATGTTTATAAACCACAACATATGAGTTGTCTGTCAGATACTTATTAGCCCACTCCACTACGTCTGACTTGGTAATCCTAGCCAAACGATCCAATTCCGTCACCTCATCGGCCCAGTCTGAACGCTTGATGAACGAATTCACCATCATCATAGCACGGCTGCTGTTGGATTCCAGCTGACGCATCTGACGCAGTTTGATATTGGCTACAGCGGCACTAATGAGAGACTCATCAAACTCGCCGTTACGGAGTTTGGATACCTCCGCTAGTACAAGCGCCCTTACGTCATCAAGAGTCTGGCCTTCCTTGGGATATCCCTGAATAAGGAAGTCTGAATAGTCAATTCTATCATACACCTGAGAACCGGCATACAACACTTTCTGCTGCTGATTAAGATCCAGATCTATAAGACCAGCCTTTCCATTGGTCAGGATGGAATTAACGATACCGCCAATCTCGCTCTCGCGATCTTTTTCGCCAGGTGTACGCCAACCAAATAGAAGAAAATCGGATTCATTTCCATAAACATGCCTCTCTACAGCCGATGTCAAAACATCCTCGGGCTCATACTTGAACTCCGGAATAGCCGGATTTGGTTCCCAATCGCCAAAATACTTCTCAATCGTAGCAACAAAAGAATCCGGATCGAAGTCTCCTGATACACAGATAGCAATATTGTTGGGAACATACATGGCAGCCTTCTGCTTCTTGATTGCGCTGATTGAAGGATTCTTGAGATGTTCTTGGGTACCTATAACCTGCTGTAATCCATAAGGATGATGTTTGTATAGAACGGAATCCATAGCATATATAGCATTCTCGGCATCCTCATTAAGGTACATGTTATACTCTTCATAAACAGCCTCAAGCTCTGTATGGAATCCGCGTATGACCAGATTGCGGAAACGGTCAGCCTGAATACGTGCCCAGTTATCAATCTGATTGGCAGGAATATTCTCCTGATAACAGGTAAGATCCTCCGATGTGAATGCGTTTGTACCTTGAGAACCAATCACAGACATTAGTTTGTCGTACTCATTGGGGATGGCTATCTCGGAAGCGGCATAGCTCAGGCTATCTATTATATGATAAATTGCCAACCGCTCCTTGGGATCGGTCTTGGTACGGTATATGTTGAACTGCTCCTCAATCTGATCCAGAAGAGGTTTTTCTGTCGCATAATCAGAGGTACCGAAACTCTCTGTCCCCTTGAACATTATATGCTCAAGATAATGAGCCAAGCCTGTATTGTCAGACGGATCATTCTTTCCGCCGTTTCTTACTGCAATATAGGTCTGGAGCCTTGGCTGCTCTTTATTTACGGACATATAGACCTTGAGCCCGTTGTCAAGGGTATAAATCTTGACCTTCATAGGGTCGCCCTTGACCGTTTCATACTTGGAACAAGACACTACGCCGAACAGCAGGACAACTGCAGCGGCGCATAATGATAATTTTTTCATTTAAATATGTGAGTTAAAACAGATTATTCTTCGGGAAGAAACATAGGATCCCATGCAGGAAGCTTTTGAGGTTTCTTATCAAGCAGCTTAAGGATATCGGCGGGAACATATTTCTTTTCCACCACAAGACGGAACATATATTCGTTAAACCACTCATCTGTCATAATAAGATAACCTTTGTATCCCGATGTAGCACCCCAGCTGTTCTCAACCATCCACTTCCGGGAACCCCCATCATCATCCAGATCGACCGCCATCAGAGTCATGGCGTGCGAAGAGCCGCTTGCATGGGTTTGTACGCGCTGCTTCTTATCCATAGGGAACTGAGTATCGAACAGTGATGCGTAATCCATGTTGGCAAGATCAAGAGTTCCTTTTTCTGAATCCAAATACTTTCTAACGTCACAAGAGAAATATAAAGCGGTATTATCCTTTATTGATGCAATAGCCATCTCCTTTATACGGTCAATGGGCAGATTGACGTAAATCCAGTTGTCACCGTCGTAAACATGACGGTCATACTCAATCTCATATGTCTTGTAATACTCTCGAACCGGGTCATTCATAAACATGACATAATTGTTCTCCAGATCCTGGCCGATGAACTCGTCATAGAAACTCTTGGGAGTATAGGTCTTACGGCTTACGAACTTGCCCTTGGAATCGTAACGGACCCACTCGAACTCTGTGGGAGGAACACCAAGGCACTTGACCAGAATACCGTATATCTCTGTAAGCATCTCAACCTTACGTTTTGAAGCGTCGGCAGGTTTGAGTTCGCGCAATTCAAGTCCGAACTGACGCAGCTTCTGAGACAATATGGAACGCATCTCAGAAGTATTGTTGCTCTGGTAAGTCTCCGGCATTACATCTTTGGGTACCACTCCATATTTCATTATGAGGTTGGAAACACCAGTAAACTGACCTCCGTCGCCAATGGGATTCTCAAAAAGCCAATCAACCTCACGGTCATCGGCTGATTTGGAACGGGTATCAATAATTGCCTGCAGGAAAAGGTTGGACTTTTCCAGGAGGTCATAGAATGAGCAGTAGTTCTGGGAAAACTCGAACTCACCCAGGTCATGATTAGCCATCATCTTGGCTCTCAAGACATTCAAACCGGTAAACAACCAGCAACGGCCCGATGATTTTTGGTTTGTGATTCCCTTTGTAGTAACCTTGAAAGAAAAATGAGTATCAATCATGGCAAGGTTATCGGCATTTACAGCAAGGGTTGCTATCGACTGTCCGGCAAGAGCGTTGCGGACGGCCTTCTCGGAGGGAGTATCTCCATATCCCTTACGAATCTGGTTTAGCATATCATCAGTGATTCCGCCACTTTTCTGGGCCAAAAGGGGCAGTGTGCCCAATACAAGCAAAAATAACAATGACTTTCTCATATCTGAATCCTTTTATAATGAATGCAAATATAGCTATAAGTTCAAAAAGTAGGAAATATTGAGTATTTTTGCACTCCGAAAGCTGACCGGTCTGCCGCTGTCCCATTGCGGGGCTGAGGAAAGTCCGGGCGACACAGAGCATTCCACTTCCTAACGGGAAGCAGTCGGTGACGGCTGATAAGCGCAGAAGAAAACAACCGCCGAAAGGTAAGGGTGAGAAGGCGGGGTAAGAGCCCACCAGACCTATGGTGACACAGGTGCTGTGCGCCTTGGAAGTTGCAAGTTCATGTATACCGGCGTCAGAGGGCTGCTCGCCTGAGCCGGAGGGTAGAACGCGCGTAACCAGAAGGTTACGGAGCCTTGCCGGTGACGGCGGGCCAAGATTAATGGCAGACAGGGAAAGTACGTGTACCAACCCTACAGAACCCGGCTTACAGGTCAGCTTTTATATGAATTGCATTTACAAAAACATATGAAAAGGGTACGTTGTCCCAAATGCGATCACTACAACACATTTGATGAGACACTCTATAGAGAGGGGCAGTCACTTGTATTTGAATGCGAAAATTGCCGCAAGCAGTTCAGGATACGCATAGGCACAAGCAAACTGGCAGCTACGCAGAAAGATGCCGACCGCAGGCAAGAGGTCAATGATATTGGATTCGGTTCAATAACAGTTGTAGAGAACGTATTCGGTTTCCGTCAGAGCTTTGCACTCCATGAAGGAGAAAACATAATAGGCCGATACAATCCCGGTGACCATATCACCATTCCAATTGATACGAATGACCGCAGCATGGACCGCCGCCACTGTATAATAACCGTGAAGCGTGAACCTACAGGCAAAATCAGTTATACGCTCAAGGACTTTCCCAGCCTGACAGGCACATTTCTGTTCAACAGAATACTCGGAGACAGAGAGAGAGTAATTATTGAAGACGGAGCCATAATCACCCTTGGAGCCACGACGTTAATCCTACAGGCAGTTGTACAATAAATAAAGCCGCACCAGTAAATGATGCGGCTTTATTATGGTTCTGTTGTTATTTCTTTCCCGGAGTCAGAATACAAACCTTGAATTTGTAATCATCCTGAATATATTTCTTGAAATCCTGCCATTCTATTACTATGGCCAGTCTTCCAGGCTCAACCTCATAACGGATATTCTGCATTATGAGCTCTTTTCCATTGTCCACCGGGAAAACATAAGGCAGAATATTGTCACGGTTATCGGCATCGACAAGATACACAAGCACTGCGCCTCCGTTAATTACCTTTTGATTGATTTCCTTAAAATTGAACTCCTGATAAACGTAACAACCGGGCTGACCTTCCACTCCAAACATCTGCCAATCGGAACCACGCGCATCTATATAATCAACAAATAATTCTGAGCCATAGACCTCATATGTATCATAATGCTCATGAATGTCGCATCCTGTAAACAGCAATGGTAATACAGTTGCAAATAACAATGATAACTTTTTCATAATCTGCCTCATTTTGTTTATTTAATTGACGACTGACGTCTGAAATTGTTAATAGACAAATAAGGAAATAATCATTGCTCTTTATAATCCTGCAAGGCAGTACTGGATTTCTGGTTCTTTGTCCGTGAGGCACGGATGGTGATAGGCATGGAAACCTTATACCTTACAGGCACACCGTTTTTAGTAGCCGGTATCCAACGGGGCATACCTTTTAAGAGCCTCAAAACCTCTTCATCAATAGAATAATCAAGACCTTTAAGAATTCCCACATAGGTTATATCACCGGATCTTTCTACCGTGAACTCAACCTCCATCTTACCGTTCACTGAACGCTTGGCTGCATTCTCGGGATACTCAAAATTATCAGAGATGTACTGATACATCTTCTCTATACCTCCCTTGAATTCAGGCTGAGTTATGACATCCTCTTTCTGGGTGGTAGTTTTTGAACCTGATTCATCGGACTGTGCTGACATCAGGGCAAACACGAACAAAAGTGCAAACAATGCCGTAATTTTTTTCATATTGGTTACTGTTGAATGATTGTAATATGCAAATGTATAACTTTAAGATGATTCCGTCCACCTAATGGTTTAACAGAAACATGCCATTTCAGTTTTTTTATACTAACGTAATAATATAGTTAAGTCAATGACTCAAAATCTTAACATCTTTTCACCAGGAGCGTAACCACCTCAACATGCTGGGTGTGGGGAAACATATCCACCGGCTGAACTGCCACGACCTTATACCCCTTGTCAAGAAGAGCTATATCACGGGCTTGAGTTGCAGGATTGCAACTGACATACACTATGCGCCCGGGAGCAGCAGCCAAAATGACATCTACCACATCGGGATGCATGCCGGCACGTGGAGGATCTGTCACTATGACATCGGGAGTTCCATGAGCGGCTATGAAATCTGCGTTCAGCACATCTTTCATATCGCCGGCATAAAACTCTGTATTGTCAATATTATTCAGTGCAGCATTTACCTTAGCGTCTTCAATGGCTTCCGGAACATATTCAATACCAACTACCTTCCTTGCTCCAGCCGCAATAAACTGTGCAATAGTTCCAGTACCGGTATATAAGTCGTATACTGTTTCATCGGGTTTAAGGTCTGCAAGATCACGAACTACTGAGTACAAACGGTATGCCTGACGGCTGTTTGTCTGGAAAAATGATTTAGGCCCTATCTTGAATCTGAGGTTTTCCATAGTTTCGAAGATAAACTCTTCTCCACGGAAAACATGAACATCAAGATCTCCGAAAGTGTCGTTGCACTTGTTGTTTATCACGTACAGTAATGATGTGATTTCAGGGAAGTTGTCAGAGAGATGCCTCATGAGCCCCATGAACTGCTCCTGTTCGGACGGATTGGTAACCTTTGCCTGAACAAGAACCATAATCTGGCCCGTTGTAACCTCGCGTACCATCATATCACGCAGTATGCCCTCCTGCGATCGGAGATTTATAAACGGAATGCCATGTTGTACCGCATAGTCATATGCCGAGTTGCGAATCCGGTCCGAAATCTCATCCTGGAGCCAGCATTCATTGATATGCAACACCTTGTCAAAAGCACCGGGTATATGGAATCCAAGCCCGGGCTGCTTGCGCTGAGCGTTACTTTCAGGGTTATCCAGTTCTGTCAGTTCCTCTTCTGTGAGCCACCTCATGTTGCTGAATGAGTACTCCAGTTTGTTGCGGTAGCGTACTGTCTCTTCAGAGCCAAGAATTGGACTGATCTCAGGGAGTTCCACTTTTGCGATACGGGTAAGGTTGTCAACCACCTGCTGCTGCTTGAAACGAAGCTGTTCCTGATACGGCAGATTCTGCCATTTACATCCTCCGCAGATACCGAAATGACGACAGAACGGGACGGCGCGGACATCGGACAGTTTATGGAACTTTACTGCTACCGCCTCGGCATAGCTGTGTTTCTTCTTAAGGATTTTAAGGTCAACTACATCTCCTGGAACTACAAACGGTACAAAAACCACAAGGTCGTTGATCCTGACCAGTGATTTACCCTCGGCAGCAACACCTGTTATGGTTACATTCTCAATTATGGGTTGTTCGCGTCTCTTTCTGGACATAATGCATCGTTTTGGGCTGCAAAGTTAGTCAATTCAACGGCCGGATAGGGAAAATGGTTGCAAATATTACTCAAAAAGAGAAAATAGAACGTATATAAACACATCTTTTAATAATAAATGAGTACCTTTGCACCCGCAAAAAACCGAAATAAGGACTTTCAACTGTCAGACGACATAAAAACAACATAACAACATACAACATTTTATGAGCGAAAAAAGAGTTTACAAGTTCGGAAACGGACAGGCTGAGGGAAATGCCCAGATGCGTAACCTGCTTGGTGGCAAGGGAGCTAACCTTGCTGAGATGAATCTGCTTGGTGTTCCGGTTCCTCCGGGTTTCACAATCACCACTGATGTTTGCAACGAGTATTATCAGATTGGCCGCGACAAGGTCGTAGCAATCCTGAAGAACGATGTTGAGGACGCTATCCGTCACATCGAGAAACTGATGAATTCAAAGTTCGGTGATGTTGAGAATCCCCTTCTCGTATCAGTACGTTCAGGTGCCCGCGCCTCTATGCCGGGTATGATGGACACCATCCTGAACCTGGGACTCAATGACGAGGTAGTAGAGGGTCTGTCACGTAAAACCAATAATCCCCACTTTGCTTGGGACAGCTACCGTCGTTTCGTTCAGATGTACGGTGACGTGGTTCTGGGTATGAAACCCGTAAGCAAGACCGATGTTGATCCGTTCGAGGCTATCATAGAGAAGGTTAAGGAAGAGAGCGGCGTGGTTCTGGACAAGGACTTAAGCGTTGACGACCTCAAGAAACTGGTTAAGCTGTTCAAGGCTGCCGTCAAGGAGCGCACCGGTCAGGACTTCCCCACCAGCGCTATGGATCAGCTCTGGGGTGCCATCTGCGCCGTATTCGGTTCATGGAACAACGAGCGCGCCATCCTGTATCGTAAGATGGAAGGAATACCCGATGAGTGGGGTACCGCCGTATCTGTTATGGCTATGGTATTCGGTAACATGGGTGACACATCCGCTACAGGCGTTTGCTTCAGCCGTGACGCCGCTACCGGTGAGAACCTGTTCAACGGTGAGTATCTGGTTAATGCACAGGGTGAGGACGTAGTTGCAGGTATCCGCACTCCGCAGCAGATCACAATAGAGGGTTCAAAGCGTTGGGCTGCCCTGGCAGGCGTATCCGAGGAGGAGCGCAAGGCCAAGTATCCTTCGATGGAAGAGGCAATGCCCGCTATCTACAAGGAGCTGGATGCTCTGCAGACAAAGCTTGAGAACCACTACCACGATATGCAGGATATGGAGTTCACCGTTCAGGAGGGCAAGCTCTGGTTCCTCCAGACACGTAACGGTAAGCGCACAGGTACCGCTATGGTTAAGATTGCCATGGACCTGATGCACGAGGGTCTGATCGATGAGAAGACCGCCATTGAGCGCTGCGAGCCCCAGAAACTGGACGAGCTGCTCCACCCCGTTTTCGATAAGAACGCCCTTAAGAAGGCTAAGGTCCTGACCACCGGTCTTCCCGCTTCACCGGGTGCCGCCTGCGGTCAGATAGTATTCAATGCCGATGACGCTGAGGCTTGGCATAAGAACGGCCACAAGGTTATCATGGTTCGTATCGAGACATCTCCTGAGGATTTGGCCGGTATGGCTGCTGCCGAGGGTATCCTGACATGCCGTGGCGGTATGACCAGCCACGCTGCAGTTGTTGCCCGCGGTATGGGTAAGTGCTGCGTATCAGGAGCCGGTGCCCTGAACGTTGACTACGTCAAGAAGACCGTCAAGATTGAGGACGTTGTCCTTAAGGAAGGTGACTATATTTCAATAAACGGTTCTACCGGTCAGGTATTCGAGGGTCAGATTGAGACCAAGGCTGCCGAGATCAGCGGTGACTTTGCCGAGCTGATGGATCTGTGCAACAAGTACACACGTCTGGTTGTACGCACCAACGCCGATACTCCTCACGATGCTGAGGTAGCCCGCACATTCGGTGCCGTAGGTATCGGCCTTTGCCGTACCGAGCACATGTTCTTTGAGGGTGAGAAGATCAAGGCTATGCGTGAGATGATCCTGGCCGAGAACAAGGAGGGCCGTGAGAAGGCACTTGCCAAGCTGCTCCCCTACCAGACCAAGGACTTCTACGGAATCCTGAAGGCTATGGACGGACTGCCCGTAAACATCCGTCTGCTTGATCCCCCATTGCACGAGTTCGTACCTCATGACAGAAAGGGTCAGCAGGAGATGGCCGACGCTATGGGCGTAACTCTGGAGCAGATCAAGGCTCGCGTTGAGTCTCTGTCAGAGAACAACCCGATGCTGGGTCACCGCGGTTGCCGTCTGGGTAACACCTATCCTGAGATCACCGAGATGCAGACCAAGGCTATCATCGGCGCTGCCATCCAGTTGCGCAAGGAGGGCCTGAACCCGCAGCCCGAGATCATGGTTCCGCTGGTAGGTAAGCACTACGAGTTTGAGCAGCAGGAGGAGATTATCCGCCAGACAGCTGCCAAGCTGTTTGAGGAGGAGGGCGTTAAGCCGTTCGAGTTCAAGGTTGGTACTATGATCGAGATTCCGCGTGCAGCTCTTACCGCTGATGCTGTTGCCGCTCGCGCCGAGTACTTCTCATTTGGTACCAATGACCTGACTCAGATGACATTCGGCTACTCACGTGACGATATCGCTTCATTCCTGCCGGTTTATCTGGAGAAGAAGATCCTTAAGGTTGACCCGTTCCAGGTTCTTGACCAGAAGGGTGTCGGTCAGCTCATCAAGATGGCTGTAGAGAAGGGCCGTTCAGTTCGTCCCGACCTCAAGTGCGGTATCTGCGGCGAGCATGGCGGCGAGCCTTCATCAGTCAAGTTCTGCGACAAGGTAGGTCTTAACTACGTGAGCTGCTCACCTTTCCGCGTGCCTATCGCACGTCTGGCAGCCGCGCAGGGCGCTATCGAGAACTGCTGATTACAGTTTAATCAATAATAAAAAGTGGTAGATTTTGGAGTCTACCACTTTTTTTTGATCGTTATTCCCGTTTTCCAGGGACTTTAGGAATGTATCCTGAAAACTACGGCCCTTTGGGCCTATCCCTCCCACTCCTTCGGAGCGGGTCCTCCTGACGCGCCGAGGGTGGCGACGGTTTTCCGGACACATTCCCAAAGATCCTATCCGGAAAACTGGCATCAGTTCATAAAGGAAGATAAATTACCTTTTGAATGTATAGAACCAGAAGTAGGACTCGTGGTGATTGATGAAGGTGCTGTTGGCCTGGAATTGTTTGGGCTCGGTCTTGACGTTCTCCACATCGTTCAGGAACGATTCGTAGTATAATTTCTCATCCTTGAACTGCTGTGGGAACTTTGCAGCGGCGAGGCTGTCATCAGACAAAACCAGCGCTTGCATATAATAAGTGGGCACATACGGATAATCCTCCAGATTGATACTGTCGCGAAATGAATGCAGATCACCATCGAGAAGGCAGGCTGACAAATAGGCCTGAGTGTCATTCATACTCCTCAGCGATCTTGACAATGCCTTGGGATCGGATATGTTATATCTGAACAACAAAGCCCCTATCTCAGATCCTTTAGGGAAATCCTTAACCTGATAATTAAGCATAGCTTTGGCGCGCAGAAGATCTATTCCGCGGTCAGACTCCTCCTCGTATCGGCCGTAATCAAAAATGTCCTCATACCTACCCTGCTCGTAAAGTTGTTCCATACGGAGACGACGGTGAAGATTCTCATCGGTATTACCCAGATATGATGAGAGGCCGAACAGAACGGACAGGATAAGAAGGTTACCGGCAAGCGTACGCGGACGGTCATTGTATTCGGACTTGGGGACCGATGCCACAATTTTGCATATCAGGAATAGAACAAGCATCAAAACACCTGTCACGATCCATACGGTATATGACTGTCCAAAAAGCGAATCACCGTCATAACCGGTAATAACTCCCAGAAACGCTGAAGAAAAAAGGTAATTACATGCATACAATCCCTTTTTGAAACGCAGAAGTATCCTGCCGGGAACGGCAAACAGCAATGCTATTGCCGTCAATGCCAGACTGACCGGAAGATGATGATTGAACATCCATATCCTCAGACCGTTATCGGCCGAAAACAGAACTCTGTTCTCAGCCTGCAGCAGTTCACGTTGGAAAAAAAAGAGCCAGCAGAATGCAAATGCCGAGAACAGGATTGCACAAATCCAACGGACACACTTTTCACATGACCTTTTTTCCATTCTTCCTTACCTTCTTCAAAACTATAGCAGAACGTGCAGGCAGATACAGTTTAAGCCATTCCTTGCGTACCTTTTTATATAACGGATCCATAAGAGTGAAATGTTCCATCTTATCATCTATCCGTCCATATCCTCCAAACTCAATGCTGTCGCTGTCCAAAACGGTCTTGTACGAACCACGGGGAACCAGGAATCCGTAATCGGAAAATGAGCGTGTGGGGTTGAAATTAAACACGAACACAAGGTCCCCACGTCCGAATGCCAATACTTGGTCACCATCATTGTGCCAATACTCCACAACATCTTTCTTCTGATAATCCTTGACTGAGCCGATAAGTTTCATAAGAGCACGGTCAAAATCACCCAACCATGAGTACGCCAACTGTTTATTATCTATCAGACTCCACTGACGACGGGCGTATTTATGGCTCCAGCCATTTCCTTCACGAGGAAAATCTATCCACTCTGGATGGCCGAACTCGTTACCCATGAAATTGAGATAACCGCCGTTTATAGTGGAAGCAGTCACCAGCCTTATCATCTTATGGAGTGCAATGCCTCGCGCGGTAACATCATTTCCGCCGTCCTTGGTGAAGTGCCAGTACATATCGGCATCTATCAAGCGGAATATTACGGTCTTGTCGCCTACAAGGGCCTGGTCATGGCTCTCTACATACGATATGGTCTTCTCATCCTTTCGGCGGTTGGTTACTTCCCAGAAAATGCCAGCCATTGACCAGTCCTCATCTTTCTTCTCCTTAATAGTCTTTATCCAATAGTCAGGAATGTTCATGGCCAGACGGTAATCAAAGCCATAGCCTCCGTCTTCAAAGGGAGCTGCAAGTCCGGGCATGCCGCTCACCTCCTCGGCAATAGTTATCGCATTCGGATTGAACTGATGTATCATGCGGTTGGCCAGCATCAGATAGCAAATGGCGTCATCGTCCTGATGGCCGTTGAAATAGTCATTATAATTACAGAATGCCTCCCCAAGTCCATGACTGTAATAAAGCATGGAGGTGACACCATCAAAACGGAATCCGTCAAACTTGAATTCATCAAGCCAGTACTTGCAGTTGGAGAGCAGATAATGAAGCACCTGGTCCTTGCCGTAATCAAAACAGAGCGAGCCCCATGCTGAATGCTCATGTCTGTCACCCGGCAAGAAGTATTGGTTGGGGTCTCCTGCCAGATTTCCCAGCCCTTCGTATTCGTTCTTGACTGAATGCGAATGGACTAGGTCCATTATCACGGATATACCCATTCTGTGAGCCGTGTCAATTAACTCCTTCAGTTCCTCGGGGGTACCGAATCGGGATGAAGGGGCAAAGAAACTGGAAACATGATATCCGAAACTTCCGTAATACGGATGCTCCTGAATAGCCATGACCTGAATGCAGTTGTAACCTGCCGCTTTAACCCGCGGAAGCACATTATCCTTGAATTCCATGTAAGTACCCACGCCTTCACGCTCCTGGGCCATCCCCACATGGCACTCATAAATGAGCAGAGGATCCTTCTTGGGCTTGAAACCATTATTCTTGAAATGATACTCCTGAGCAGGATCCCACACCTGAGCTGAGAATATCTTGGTCTGATTATCCTGCACCACCCTACGGCACCAGGCCGGAATACGGTCGCCCTGACCTCCGTTCCACTTTACACGCATCTTGTAGTGCTGACCGTGACCTATCATTCCAAGAGGGATATACAATTCCCAGTCACCGGCTTCGTTGATACGCTTAAGGCGGAAACGCTCATCTTCATTCCAACCGGAGAAATCACCTATAAGGAATATTTGGGTGGCATTGGGAGCCCACTCCCTGAACACCCAGCCCTTGTCTGTACGCTGCAGACCGTAATAGAGATAGCCTGAGGCGAAATCCTTCAGGCTCGTCTTTCCACCGGTAAGTTGGCTCTCGCGCCATAAAGCATGGTCGTGCCGACCTTCAATGGCACCTGCATAGGGTGTCAGCCAAGGGTCATTCTCTATTATTTTCAACATGATTTCCTAATCTTAACTATAAGTTTCAATATACCATCCTTTGTAATGGCCGGAGCATGTCCCTCGCCTGGAAAGAATACGACGAACATACCTTTCCTTACGTTGACATAAGTATCACACACACCAGAATAGAAAGCCACATCCCTATCCGCGCTGTATGGTTTGGAAGGAGCCGGCATGAAAAGAGCCGACGAAAAGCCCATCTCCTCATCACATGAAATAGGGACTTGGATATCAATATACTCCTTGTGCGCTTCTATGGGTACCTCGTCACGAGTCTGTGCTCCCTGACGGTTAACATTGACAAAAAGGTCATTACCTTGCAAATCTATTCTGCCCGGTTCAAGCGCTGCAAGATCCGTATTGCGGAAAAACTCCACCACCTTACCCATTAACGGACTTATAAATCCGTAGCATTCTAGTCTGTCAATTGTATCTAGTATCATAGTCTCAATAAATTATTGTCCTTATTTTCTTACCCGATTTGTCCTTGACTGTAAATGTCCCAGTACGGAAACCATCCTTGAATACTCCTTCTAGACGTGTCCCGTCTGCCTCTTCGACAATGCCCTTGCCATCTACAACTCCATTCACAAAGTTTCCCTTGAACTTGGTGCCGTCGGCCAGACTCATGGAACCGTTCCCCCAAGGGATATCATTACGCCATTCACCGTAATAGCTGTCACCATTGGCCCAGACCATACGGCCGGTACCTTCACGGCGGTTTTCTTTCCATTCGCCGTCATATTCCGAACCGTCGACCCATTTAAAGACACCCTTACCATGAGCCATTCCATTCCTAAACGAACCTTTATAGGCGTCACCATTAGCAAAAGTGTATTCTCCATCCCCCGTTATGGTCCCGTTGTGGAACTGTCCCTTATACCTGTCACCGTTAGGCATAGTGCATGAACCGTTTCCGTTCTCCGAATCATTTTTCCAGGAGCCGGTATAACTGTATGATGAACTTCTGTACTCGCCCTGACCCTCACGCTGTCCGTCAAGCCACGAGCCCTTATATTCAGAACTGTCGCTCCAGAACATAGTTCCTGTACCCTGACGCTTATTCTCATCCCACTCACCCGAATAATACGAGCCGTCCGCCCACATATATACGCCCTTACCTACACGTTCACCGTCTTTCCAACGACCTTTGTATACGTCGCCCGAAGCATACTGGAGTTCTCCTTCTCCCGAACGCACATCGTTATCCCAAAAACCCAGATATAGGTCGCCGTTTGCATAATGACAGATTCCTACGCCTTTTCTGACACCTTTCTCGTAAGCACCCTCATAGATATCGCCGTTGGCATGATCTGTACGACCGGTTCCATATGGCCTGCGCAATTTTATCTGACCAGTATAGACCGAACCGTCACTCAGAACAATACGATTCCTTGTGCTGTCCTGCCTTGCTCCGGATGGGTTATTAAACGCGGATAAAAATATAAGTATAAGTAGGAATATGTGCAATTTGTTTCTTGTCATAAGGAATGCTCTTTTAAAAAACGCTCTGCTGCAGCCAGGTCATCGGGAGTATCAATACCTATTGTCTCTACATCGGTTATGCCTACCTTGATGCGATAACCGGCTGAAAGCCAACGCAACTGTTCAAGACTTTCAGCCTTCTCAAGAGGTGCCTGAGGCAATTCCGTAACGGCCTTGAGAACATCTGACCTGAAAGCATATAAACCTATATGCTTGTAGTAGGTATGTACGGAAGGCCACTCATCCTGAGGGATTCCCCTGAGATAAGGAATCACGCTGCGACTGAAATAAAGTGCATTCCATCTGTCATCCACCACTACCTTGGGACTGTTGGGGTTGGAAACCTTCTCAAACGGAGTATCGGGAGCGAAGGGTTTGACAAGAGTTGCGATGTCAGTTTCAGGATTGTCAAACAGACTCTTTACCGTCTGAAGCTGTGACGGCTGTATAAACGGCTCATCGCCTTGAATATTAACTACCACATCTGCCTCAACACCACATTTGCAGAACGCTTCATAACAACGGTCTGTTCCACTCTTGTGGTCACTGCGGGTCATTATGGGGATAAATCCTCCATCCTTGACGGCATTGTAGATACGTTCGTCATCAGTTGCCACAAAAACGTGATCAAACACTTTCCGGGCCTGTTCACAGACACGGATAATAACCGGTTTCCCGCCAAGGACCGCAAGAGGCTTGGCCGGAAAACGCGTAGAAGCGTAACGGGCAGGTATGATAGCAGAAAATTCCATCAGAAAGATTCAATCGAATAAATATCAGGCATTTCAACTTCCGAGTCAGAGAATCCCGAGCAGGGGTCATAATCCTTAGGGACATCAAATCTGGTACTGGGAAGATATCCAAGGTTTACGGAATCGGCATAAACCTTATCCATAAACATTCCGAACACAGGAAGAGCGGCATGTGCGCCTTGGCCGTGATCCATATCATCAAAATGTATGTCGCGGTCCTCGCCGCCAACCCAGCATCCGGCCACAAGATCCGGGGTATAGCCCATAAACCACGCATCAGAATGGTTATCGGTAGTACCGGTCTTGCCGCAGCAGTCAACCTTGTAGAAAGTAGGGAACAGTCGCGAACTGCGCAGACGTGTTCCGGTACCTTCATTTACTACGGCACGCATCATGTCTATCATTTTGTAAGTTGTCTCCTGGCTAACAACTTCATTATTGCGGGCGGTGAACTGTGCCAGAACATTTCCTTCGGAATCTTCTATGCGAGTCACATAAAGCGGGGATGTACGGATTCCGTGATTTACGAATGTGGTATAAGCGCTTACCATCTCCTGGACAGATACATCACATGTACCAAGACAAAGTGACTGGACAGGTTCGATAGCCTGATTCCTCAATCCGAATTCATGCAACAGGTTTACGAATGCATAAGGACTGAGCTGGTTCATCAGCCATGCCGTAACATTGTTATTTGAACGGGAGAGTCCCCATTTGAGTGACACAAGTTGTCCCAGCATAGTCTTCCCGTCATCCTTGGGCTGCCATATCTGACCTGATTCAGTCAATATGGTCTGCGTTTCGTTTACCACCTGGTCACATGGAGAAAAACCGCTCTCCATACCAAGTGTATAAAGGTAAGGCTTCATTGTTGAACCAACCTGACGACGTCCCATCGTCACCATATCATACTGGAAAGCACGATAATCAGGACCTCCAACGTATGCCTTGACAAAACCGGTCTTGGGCTCCATGCACATGAATCCTGTCCGTAGATAGAATTTCATATAACGGATTGAATCCAATGGTGACAACACAGTATCAATGTAACCGTTATATGAGAAAACAGACATCCGGCAAGGAGTATCGAACACCTTTCTTATTGAATCTTCCGATACTCCCTTGGCATTGAGAGTCCTATAGCGGTCTGTATCCCTCATTGCCCTATCCATGATACGTTTAATCTCATCGGGAGTAAGTTTGTTGGTGAACGGTGCGGTCTTCAATCCTTTCTTAGCCTTAAAGAAATCCGGCTGGAGATAATCCTGTAATTGAGCCGCCACAGCCTCCTCAGCATACTGCTGCATTCTGGAATCAATAGTTACATATACTTTCAGACCATCCGTATACAGATTATATGGCTCGCCATTCTGATTGAGGTTCTTGTTACACCACCCGAACAACGGATCCTGTTCCCAGTCAATTGAATCCTCGTAGAACTGCTGCATCTGCCATCCTCTGTAATTCTTGCGGTCGGGTTTGCTTTTACGCATGACAGAGCGTAGATATTCACGAAAATATGTAGCCTGACCTACTGCATGATCTACTTTGTGATAATTCAACAGCAGTTCTGTAGCCTGTAACGAATCTGTCTCAGCCTCTCCCAGGAATCCGGCTTTCTCCATCTGACTGAGCACCACATTGCGGCGTTCCCTTGTCCTCTCTGCCCTACGGAGAGGATTGTAGAGCGATGAATTCTTGCACATACCCACCAGCATAGCAGATTCTTCGGCATTCAGTTCTGAGGGCAGTTTGCCGAAATATGTCCTGGAAGCAGTATAAATGCCTATGGCATTGTTTCCGAAATCATATTTGTTGAGATATAGGGTCAGAATCTCCTCTTTTGTATAGTATCTTTCCAGTTTAACAGCTATAACCCACTCTGTAGGCTTCTGCAATGCTCTCTGCATAGGACTGTGGGCAACGTGTTCGGTATATAGCTGTTTTGCCAGCTGTTGGGTAAGGGTACTACCTCCGCCGGCACTGTGCTGTTGAAGGATGACACGTTTGACTATAGCTCTCAACAAAGCTTTGAGATCGATTCCTGAGTGATCCTGAAAACGGACATCCTCCGTAGCCACCAATGCCTTTACCAGATAGGGAGACAATTCATCAAAATCTACCCAAACACGATTATCCTCGGTCCGTGCGAATGTGCCAAGAACGACCCCGTCATAAGAAATGATCTGGGTTGCGAATTTGTCAATAGGATTCTCCAGATCCTCTACGGAAGGTGTATTACCGATCCATCCACTGCCAAGTCCGCGGAAAATTATATATATTGAGAGAATTCCGGCCAGAAACAAAAGCCATAATCCCAATAATACACGCTTAACTGTCTTACTCATCCCTATTACACTTCTATTATCTGTCCGGCTTAAGCCGGAAAATTTCTTAAATGTACAAATTTAGCACAAAAACGCCGTATGGGAAACACTCATAAGATAAAATTTGGCTTTTTATGGAAAGTTATGAACAGGCTTTCTGATAGTTGGTATTTTCTTAGTAATTTTGGGCTCCCGAACAAACCACATACAAATGGACCAAACCGGCAGAAGTCTGATTTCACTCGAAGGGCTTGACAGAGATGACATTCTCTGGCTTCTGGGACACGCAGCCAAGTTCGAGGCAAATCCCAACAGCAAAATACTGGACGGGAAAATTGTAGCAACCCTGTTTTTTGAGCCTTCCACCAGAACCAGGCTCAGTTTTGAGACTGCAGTAAACCGTCTGGGCGGTCGAGTCATCGGTTTTTCGGATGCCGCCACTACCAGTTCGTCTAAGGGAGAAACACTCAAGGACACAATAATGATGGTCAGCAACTATGCCGACCTGATCATTATGCGCCATTATCTTGAGGGTGCAGCCAGATACGCAAGCGAAGTATCTCCGGTACCCATTATCAACGCCGGTGATGGCGCCAACCAGCATCCCTCACAGACCATGCTTGACCTTTACTCCATGCTCAAGACACAGGGAAGGCTGGATGACCTGAACATCTATCTTGTGGGGGACCTCAAGTACGGCCGTACGGTACACTCCATGCTCACTGCCATGAGATTTTTCAACCCCACATTCCATTTCATATCTCCAGACGAACTTAAAATGCCACTGGAGTATAAGGAATATTGCCGCAACAACGGCATAAAATTCCAGGAGCACACCCGTTTTGACGAGGAGACAATTGCCGATGCAGACATTCTGTATATGACCCGCGTACAGCGTGAAAGGTTCACCGACCTTATGGAATACGAACGAGTAAAGGATATGTTCATACTTAAGAACGACATGCTCCGCTCAGCCAAGCCCAATCTCAAGATTCTGCATCCCCTGCCCCGAGTGAACGAGATAGCCCAGGATGTTGACGCAAACCCGCATGCATACTACTTCCAACAGGCCAAGAACGGCTTATTTGTACGCGAGGCACTGATTTGCAATGCACTGAACCTTCTAAAATGATAGTTATGGAAAAGACAGGAAAATCAGAATTGCTGGTAGCGGCACTCAGGAACGGAACTGTTATCGATCATATCCCATCCGATAAGGTGTTCGACGTGGTAAACCTTCTAGGCCTGACCGGAATCAACACACCCATAACCATCGGAGCCAACCTCAACAGCAGCAAGATGGGCAGCAAGGGAATCATAAAGATTGCTGACAGATATTTCTCCGAAGAGGAATGCAGCAAGCTCTCGGTCATAGCACCAAACATTGCCTTGAGCATCATACGCGATTATGAGGTGGTTGAGAAAAAAAAGATTTCAATGCCTGATGAGGTTCGTGGTATAGTAAAATGCGGTAATCCCAAATGCATCACAAATCACGAACCTATGCAGACAATATTTGACGTTGTAGACAAGGACAAGGGTACATTGCGCTGCAGATATTGCAACAAAGACATTCACAAAGGAGACATTAAACTTCTGTAACAATGAAACCGCGTGCACTGACATTCCTGTTGCTTATTACTGCCATTACTGTTCAGGCACAGGATTACCGAAGCGCACTCCCGGCATTCTCCACCAACTGGGGAGCCAAAGTCGGGTTTGCGGCAACAGCCACGTATGTCACTGACGCGACCTTTGATGGACACTCTCTTGAGGAATATACACAAGACACCCAGATAGGCAACTTCGCCGTCTTGATGTTGAGATTCAACTCAAGAACAGTTTTTGTTCAGACAGGACTGGGCCTATGCTCAAACAAATCATCATTCTACATAGACCTTAACAGTTGGGATCCGACAGCAGAATCCAAAAACGAAATGTCATGCTCTTATAAGATGAATTCGTTTTTCATTCCGCTCCAGTTGGGCTATTACATAGTAAATCAACCACCCTACTGCATGTCTGTCTTTACCGGACCCACACTTAGATACACTCCTGATAAATTCTACTCTGTCCAATACAACAATCTTGACCCATACCGATTCACCGAGAAACCAACTGAAATGATTGTCGGCTGGACTGCGGGACTGAGCGTTCGGATAGGTCGAACCTTTCTGGATTTTGAATATGAGGCAAGCATAAACAAGATATCGGGACCTATGATTGAGCTGACTCAAGCTGACCCGGTTCCGGATTATAAGATAGGAAAACGAGTAGGCATCATGTCTTTCTCATACGGAATAATGTTCTGAAAAAGTAAACCAACAACTAAATAAAAATGAAAAGAGACCAAGAGATTTTTGACATCATCGAGCGCGAACATCAGCGTCAGGCCAAAGGCATTGAACTGATTGCCTCAGAGAACTTTGTTAGCGACCAGGTTATGCAGGCCATGGGATCATGCCTCACCAACAAGTATGCAGAGGGGTATCCCGGAAAGCGTTATTATGGAGGTTGCGAGGTTGTTGACGAGGCTGAGAACCTGGCAATAGCCCGTATTAAGAAACTGTTCGGAGCGGAGTATGCCAACGTACAGCCCCACTCAGGTGCACAGGCCAATGCAGCTGTACTTCAGGCGGTACTCATGCCCGGCGAAACATTCATGGGTCTCAACCTTGCGCACGGAGGTCACCTCTCACATGGATCAGCCGTAAACTCATCGGGTATCCTCTATCATGCTGTAGGCTATGACCTGAATCCCGAGACAGGACGGGTTGACTATGACAAGATGGAAAAACTAGCCCTTGAAGTTAAGCCCAAACTGATAATCGGTGGCGGTTCGGCCTATTCACGAGAATGGGATTACGCACGCATGCGTAAGATTGCCGACACGGTTGGCGCACTACTCATGATTGATATGGCTCATCCCGCAGGTCTGATTGCCGCTGGCCTGCTTGAGAATCCCGTAAAGTTCGCCCACATCGTCACATCCACAACACATAAGACACTGCGTGGACCACGCGGCGGAATAATCCTGCTGGGCAAGGACTTTGAGGATCCACGTGGCCGAAAGACCCCCAAGGGCGAGACCAAAATGATGTCACAGCTTATAGATTCAGCCGTTTTCCCCGGAACACAGGGAGGCCCACTTGAGCATGTTATCGCTGCAAAGGCTGTTGCATTCGGCGAGGCTCTACAGCCTGAATTCAAGGAGTATCAGATTCAGGTTCAGAAAAACGCCAAGAAACTAGCCGAAGAGCTGACAAAACGAGGATTCACAATCGTATCAGGCGGAACCGACAACCACAGCATGCTGGTTGACCTACGTTCAAAGTATCCTGACCTTACCGGAAAGGTTGCCGAAAAAGCTCTTGTGGCTGCTGATATCACAGCAAACAAGAACATGGTTCCGTTTGACTCACGCAGTGCCTTCCAGACTTCAGGACTGCGATTCGGAACTCCGGCCATCACAACCCGCGGTGCAAAGGAAGACCTGATGATTATCATTGCCGAGCTTATTGAGGAAGTTCTGGATGCTCCCGAAGACGAGGCAGTAATAACCAAGGTACGCACACGTGTTAACGACATCATGAAAAATTATCCCATGTTCGCCTATTGATCGAGACGAAACATAATGATATTTCAGCCAATTAAGCCCAGCCGCCAGGTTGGGCTTAATTTTTATATCGTAAATTTTACAATTTGATAATATTGAAATAATTTTTGCAAAATCGTAAAAAAGTATTATCTTTGCAACAGATACGTATATCATATGATAGGAACCACAACAAAAAGGACTTTATTGGGAGCTATTGCAGCACTTGCAATCGTCTCTTGCGCAACGAATGACGATTACACATCCTTTGACGGATTTGAAGACAACAAGGATGTAAGTTTTGACATCACGATCACAAGGGACGGCCAAATCAGGACCAGATCGGAAGGCGGATATGACAATTTCGCCACGGATCAGGATCTGGAAGCCAGACTTGACCCCAACACACCGTTCGGTCTAATGGGAATAGATTCCAAAACTAATGCCATCCTTATAAACAACGAGCGTGTATTTGAGACCGCAGGGATAAGATCTGCCACATTTGATTCAAGGAACTGGTACAGTGTTGAGAGCATTCTCTTAAGTGCATATTACCCCTACGTCAACGAGACCGAGTTCATGTCCGGAAACAGGGCATACATAATACCCTACAGTGCAAAAGACACTCAGGCTGGTCCTCTGGTTTCACAGACCGTAGAGCGCAAGTCCACATATCTGGATGTGATACCTTTGGTATTCCGACACATAACAAACGATATGGGATTCAGAATTTGCGATATCACATATGACCCCCAACTGCAGGGTCACATCAGAATAAAGAAGATTTCGGCCCATAATTTTGCCACAGAGGGATTCTATATTGATTCTATAGGAAACAACGGAGGCAAATGGGTACAGAAAACCATCTGTGACAAGATACCTATATTCGACGGCGATGCCAGAGTCGGTATCGGCACAGAAAACGAACTGTTCGTGGGCAAGAACCATCTGGTATCTGACAGGAGCCACAGCAGCAGGTTCTATGCTGTACCCGAAGACATAAAGATGGGCAAACAGTATATAGAGGTGATTTTTGACGTAGATGAATTCGACTACAACGGCACTCATTACAAAGAACTCAAGAA
Organism: Bacteroidaceae bacterium; assembly: GCA_045534785.1. Classification (GTDB taxonomy): domain Bacteria; phylum Bacteroidota; class Bacteroidia; order Bacteroidales; family Bacteroidaceae; genus Colenecus. The sequence goes on from JAZSKJ010000014.1 coordinate 29,503, forward strand.
TCAGGTGCAGAAATTTCCTCTCTACGGAGTCCTGCCAGGGAACAGTTGCATATGCGGCAAGCAATACACCTTCCATATGGGACTTGACCTGGGTCTGCTTTATCAACCTATAGAGTTCACCGCAACCGTAGGCGAATGGGAAAACAACTATACCGTTGATATAAACAACGTTTGGGGAGAGAACAAAATTTATGAGGACAATGAATTTTTCTAATCCTAAAATACAGTTCAGCTTATGCTGAAGACAGTGCTACTATTCATCCCATGCATGACATGCCTGTTCTGGCTTGCCTTGAACCCATTTGTCTGTCCCCATAAAGATAAAGCGTTCAAGGCACTTGAACTTTTATTGGCAGTACTTGCCGTTGCACTGTTCGCACATGCCGGTCTTTTCTGCGCCGAAGTCAAGGTATCCCTTTTTTATTTTCTTTTAAAGCAGTTCTCCACATTACTTGTCATTCCTGCTGCATTGGCATATATTCATTCGCTTATTCCTGATGAACATGGCACATTCCTTCCTGCATGGATAGCCCTGCCAGTCTCATTACTATTTGCCGATTTCATCCTGATAACGATATCCGGACCTGACATATTTCTGGAAAACATAGATAATCTGACATCGTACAGGAATGACAATGCCGGTAAACTGACACATTTCTGTACATTCTGGTTTTTCTACGTGTCGCTGGCAGTCCAAGTTGTGTTTTTACTTACCGTTACGATAATGAAACTGGCAAAAGGAGAACGTCATATACAACTCTACAATCTCCTTGCATCGATAATAATCTATTCCGTTCTGGAGATGACATCCGTTTGGGCCGGAACTCCATCTTTGATACCGGCAATTACATCGGTAGCCTTGAGCTGCACCCTGTTTATATTCTCCTATTCAGGAATATTCCACAGAGAGGTTTGTTATAACTCCAGAGAGTTTGAAAACGCCGATAAAGAACAGCCGGAGTTATCTGCGAATGAACATGATACAGGTTCGCTTATATCCGATGTCCACAAGGATATGGCCGATGAAGATTATCTGAGAGCCAGATTCGAGGATCTGATTGTGTCCGAACAACTGTTCTTGAAACAAGGCACCAGGCTGTCGGACATAGCATCTATGCTGAACACTAACAGGACATACGTCTCACGCATGGTGAACAACACATACAACATGAGTTTTTCGGACTATATGAACACTTTGAGGATAGACTATGCCGAGCAGTATCTGCTTCATCATCGTGAAGCGAAACAGTCAGACATAGCTACAGCTTGCGGATTTCCGAATGCATCGGCATTCAACAACGTATTTAAAAAAATAACAGGTGTCACCCCAAAGATATGGCTGGCCACCAATTCATAAAGAAACAACAATACAGGTTATGGATCAGAACAAAGACTATTCCAAGTACACAGTACTCATTGTCGACGACATCCCTGTCAATATAATCCTCCTAAAGACAATGCTCACAAGGACTAAAGTCAGGATACTTACCGCCACCAACGGCGAGGAAGCAATGGATATTGTCCGGAAATCTAAACCTGAACTGGTGCTTCTCGATATCCAGATGCCGGTCATGAACGGCTGGGAGGTTCTTCAGGCCATCAAAGGTGACCCGGAACTCAAAAACACCTCAGTAATTATTGTATCCGCCTATACTTCTCCCGAAGACATAGAGAGATCTATCAGTCTTGGAGCATCCGGTTATATTAAAAAACCGGTCATTATGGATATTCTTCTGTCATGCGTCACATCAGAGCTTGACAATATTTGATAATTCCGTAATGTTGATTATATTTGCCCCAAAACGATAAATAGGACTTATTATATGACACCTACCGACATCAAGAACGTTGATTTGTCCAAACACACAGTGTTGGCAGTCGATGATATCCCAATGAACTTACTGCTGATAAGCAAAATCCTTTCAAGACTGAATATAAACATCAGCACTGCCGCCAACGGCAAAGAAGCACTTGAACTCATTGCAAAGCAGAAACCGAGTCTTGTACTGCTTGATCTTATGATGCCGGAAATTGACGGTTACGAGGTGCTCAGGCGTCTGCGTGAGAACCCCGAAACCAAAGACTTGAGAGTGGTTATCCTCTCGGCCCTGAATTCAAATGAGGATATTGTAAAAGGATTCAATCTTGGTGCGAATGATTTCATAACCAAGCCCATCATACTTGAGAAACTTACAAGCTGCGTGGTTACCCAGCTCCAACTGGTAGAACTATCGGGAAAGTAATCAGATATCGATTCCTTTCTCCTTCATTTCATCATCAGCTTTCTTTTTCTCCTCCATAAGCAGCATAAGGAGCCATTCGCTCTGCTCTTTGCTTATGCCCAGATCGCGGCATGCCGACTCGTATCTGTTCAGCACGGCATCCTGATAACGGTGATAAGTGACGGATTTCTTAATTTCCTCCTCTATAGTCTCGTGTTCTATCCTGTAACTGTCTTCATAGTATTCGCGATATGTCTTCTCTGTAACCAGTTTGAGACAGTAATAAAACATGGCGCCGGTCAGGATAACAACGCCAAGTACACCCCAGAGCAAGGGTATCATCTGTATAAGGCCTAAAAGCGCCATTATTCCACCTATCAGAAAGCATAATACCGCAACCACCAGATAACGGTTCCTGGAAATAAAGTTTTTGATTCTTGATTTCATAAGGCAGATTTGTTTTGTCTGTTTTGTAATATCCTGGTTTTCATCTCATTCTCTAATTCCTTGTAATCTATTGCCCTACGGTATGCGTTACGTGCCTCTAGCTCCCTGAGGTTTCTTTTGCGAAGGTGATCAAGATTCTTATTCAGGTTCCATTGAGTAAACAATATGGCAATGGTTACAAGTATGAACAGGATAATAAACCCGAACAGTATGGATATCTCACGCTGTGATTTGAGGCGCTGAGCCTCAAGTCTGAGACGGGCGTTATTCAGTTCAGCATCCAGAATAGCCATATCCTCATTCTGAACGGTAATGTAGATGGAATCCATGGTTGCCATAAGACCGCTCAGATATCGGTATGCGCTGCGGTAGTCATCATCCATAGCATAGATAACGTGTTTCTGGCCATAACGCTCCTTATCAGACATCAGGGAGTCCGATTTGAGTTTTGCCTCTTCCAGATCACCTATAGTACGCAGTCTGCAAATATCCATCATAAGCCTGGTGTCGCGGTCCGTCTGAGAATAGTACAATGGGTTTTTCACAAGTGTCTGATATACAGTCTCAAGTTCATCAGCCTTGCTTTCGGCATCGTAAAGATATACCTTGGTAACAAGGGTCTTGACCCTGAGAGAAGGATAGAAGTCCTGAAACTCCTCGGCCATGGAACAATAATGCTCAACTTCGTCAAAACGTCCCAATTTGATAAGTTCCCTTGCTATAATATTATAAATCACGGGCAGTTCCTGTTCCTCTTTGGCGCGAATGCAATGCTCGGCAGCCTTTTTGAAATTGGCTATGGCAAGTTCGGAGTTTGAACGGTAAGACTGTATAAGGCCTATTGTCCTGTATGAATACATCTGCCCGAGATTGCTGCCTGCCTTAGCGGCTGATGAAGACATTGCTCTGGCCTCCAGCATGGCATCCTGAATACGTCCTGCCATTATCAGCATGCTGCAATAGTCATACATAGTCAGATAATAGAACTCCCGCATCTTGGAATTGTATTCAGACATGGATTTGAGCTCACTGACAATTTCTGACACACGTACAGTGTCATTACGTATAAAACGGGGAGGCAACTCAAGCGACAGTGCCAGCATCCTGATACGCGAATCGCTCTTGTGGACGCCGTATCTGTATATGGAATCTGCAAGGAGGATATTCGACTCATCAAACTGCCGTATACGTCCGTTCGCATACTTGAGATATAGCTCATTGCCTACCCCAAGCCTGTTGCGGATCTGCGCGGAAGCGCAAACCGATGAAACAATGATGAACAAGATAACAACCAGACGTTTCATTAAAGATGTCATTGTTTAATATATGCCTTGAACGTAGAGTAGAAACTGCTGCCAAAACCAGGCATGCTTTCAACACCCACTTGTCCGTCCATTTTCTCGGTAAACATCTTGGCAATGGTCAATCCCAAACCCACTCCGGTCTTGAACATATTGTCTTTCCAGAAAATATTGAACACCTTGCCAAGCCTGCGCTCCTCTATTCCGCATCCGGTATCTTCCACATACAGTCTGACCGTCTGATCCTTAAGGCTATAATGCCACCCGACTATTACACTTCCCTTATCGGTGAACTTGAATGCGTTCTTGATATACTGCGCCATGATAGCCTCCACTCTGGCAGGATCAATCATGGCAAACAAGCCCTCGCGTCCGGCAGCAATCCTGAAATCTATCTCCTTGGGTACATTTTCTTTCCAGTTCTCATATATTTGCCTCACAAGAGGAGCTATCTCCGTCTCAACAGGATTGACATCAACCCTTCCGCTCTCAAAACGAGAGAACTGGAGGATATCCTCTATCATCTCCCCCAGCAAAGCGGAATTTTCTCGTATCAACCCCGCAATTTCCTCTTTTTCCTGTCCCTGAATAAGACCGTCATCCGTACTCAGCAACTGGGCAAACCCCAATATCGCGTTAAGTGGAGTGCGTATCTCATGACTTATATTCATCAGGAATGTCTCCTTGCTAGTTATCTCCTCGGCCACCAGCGCCGCCTCAGTCATATATTCGTTATAAAGTATACTGTCATTGATATCAATCACTATACCGGACAGTGACTCAATGGTTTCAGTCCTCTTGCCGTCCGAATCAGCCGTATTGCTTTGCCGGAACTGCCACCATCTGTATGTTGTTCCGCCGTCTCTGGAAAGACGGAAATTCTTAGTCTCCACTCGACGGCCCGATGCTATAGCGGTAAGGATTTCGGCGATGGCATCGGAATCATCGGGATGAAGCATCGGTTGGATTTCCATAAGATCATCGGAGGAACTTATAATAATGCAATCAGCATTCTGTAAAGCCATATCCAACATAATTCGCTCATCATCCAATTCCGCCAGCGTTTTCTGTAGAGCCTCATCCTTTTTCCTGAAAAGCAGATACAGCAACAGGAACAAAAACACAAGGAAAAGCACTACATCAAAAAACATGAAAAGGAAGAACTCTAACGGATGCTGCACACGCCACGGAGCTCCCACGATATTAAACCTGTCATTGTAGTCGTTGTAATTCAGATCCAGGAGTTCCATAGCACGATATGACATATAATCCTTCGCCTCATGTTCCAAAATCGGCAGACTGCCGGCCTCCTCACCTTTCAAGATACGTGAAACATATAAAGCCTGATCACTTGCAACAGTCTCATACGATGCAAAATGACCGCAAAGGGTACGTCTGGAACCATCGCCGAATCCGTCACGCACTGCCGAGAACTGAGGCTTGACCGTCTTGCTCAGGACCTGTTCATTCTCTATATCCCTCTTGAATGTAATGAATGGCATCATGGTGAGACTGTTCAGCATACTGAGCCTGTATGTCTGATAGTCTCCGTCACTGCGGTACTGGTTCAGTTCAGGCGAACCGTTTGAGAACACATTGACAAAAATGGAATCCCTGAATCTTTCCGACAACTGGTCAAGCGAAAGATCCTTGATGTGAAAATCAATATTGTTTACGTAAGGAGGACGGTTCAATTCTACACGAAGACGTTCCCTGATACGTCTTTCATATTCGGTTGTGTCAAGTTCTATCACAACCAGATTATGATACATAGGCAATCCAGGCACTGCAACAAGATCTGCCATATTGACTGCCAGCTCAATGTTATGTTGGACATTCAGCAGGTCCGTACAAACAGAAATGTTTGAATGGCTTCTGATAAGGGGCCAGTCAGGACAACGCAATCCCGCAGCCACTATCGGAATACTGTCAATATCAGGCAGCCATTGCCTATATGTTCCTTTGAAATAAAGGCTCAGAATGCGGTCATCTATGCAGCACACTACATCGGGTACCCAATTTTCATCATTCAGTTGTTTGAGAGGTTTCTCATAGGCATCAGACTGGGCTAAATCCAACTGACCTGCCGAATAGATATTCCTGACATCGGCATTGATGCCGTTTTTGGCAAGAGAAGCCGCGAATTGTTTCTCATAATTCCTGTAGTTATTGAAGACTGAATCATAGACAAAAAGACACAATACATTATAAGTCCTGTCAACTTTATAGCCTACACGGCCGCAACTGGAAAAAACGACCGATATCAGCAGCAGTGACAACAGAACAAGATTGTAAAATCTCCGTCTCATAACTGCTTCTCCTCCACAACTTTATTTACAGGTAGCCTGAACCAGAAACGGCTTCCCTGACCAAGTTTGCTGTCGAATCCATACCTGCCGTTCTGCTTCTCTATAATGGAACAACAGATATCCAATCCCAGTCCGGTTCCCTTATAATTACCCTTTACCATACCGAACCTCTCCTTAACCAGCTTACTGTCCTCCTCGCTTATCCCAATGCCTGTATCCTGAACAAATACTTCCACGAGATTCTCATCGGGCACAATTCTCCATCCAAGTGTAACTGAACCCTGCAAAGTGTATTTGAAAGCATTGCTCAGGAAGTTGTTTATTACCTGGCTGGTGCGAATTGGATCAGCCATGATGATGACATCTGAACCTTCGTATGGTTCAAACCTGAATTGAAGATGTGAGGGACACAGTATCCGGTTGGTATGATAACTGTCCTTGAGCAGTTTTGAAGTACTTACCGGCCGGATCTTGAATGACATTGAATCCGTACTGTCGGAGGGCTTGCGGACCGCTTCATCAATAAGATCCAGAAGCTGAACTGTATTATCTTCTATAAGACCTGCAAACAGGGTCTTGTCCTCCGGACTGCAATCCTCGGCCAGCAACTGGGCAAATCCGGATATTGCGTTTAGCGGAGTACGTATATCATGAGTGATGTTAGCTATAAAGTTCTCTTTTGCAATAACCTCCTCGGCCCTTATTGCGGATTCCTGCAGGGTCTTTTCAAATTCCACAACCTTATCTACGCTGATTGCGAATCCTATGATCATGTCACGGGCTTCATTCCTGCGGAAAGTAACTTCCCACCAGTGCCAGGTATTATCAATTAGTTTGGCCTTGATCCTCACTTTTGCCTTCTCCGATTCAGATGGTACTAACCCAGCGCATATATCGAACGAGTTGTAACTTTCCGGAGCCACAAAACCTTTTCTATATACCTCGATTGGCCACTCATGAGTGACTGTATCATTGTAGGAACTGTGTTTGAAAGCCACCATACCATCTTTTAGCCTGAAGAACATTGAGTCGCTTCCCTCCATTACCAGGACACGGCGCTGAGCCTCCTTCCGTAGCAAGGAAATCGCTTTTTCTCGTTCACTGTTTCTTTTGCGGAATCTTACGGATGTGATATAAGACAACAGTCCAGCCACTAAAATGACCGCCACTGACATAAGACAGATGAACAGAAGCCTGTTTTGGACGTCAAACGGAACATTCACTATACGGAACTGCTCATTGTAATCATTATAGTTCAACGGAGGATCCATCTGTATCATGGCTTTCCAGTCCATGTAATAATCCTTCTGATGTGTTTCTACTGGAATATTCCGGGGATTTTCACCGTGAAGAATCCTGATTGCCGAATGTACCTGATCCGCAATCTGTGTCTCAACACTGGTAAAATAGCCGCATAGGAACTTGGGATGCTCGTATTCGTTATTTAATCCAACTCCCCTCTCATTGGCTCCCAACAGATTGCTGAAACTGCCGAACTGTTCACGTATAGCGGTAAGCTGAGGCTCGCGCGTAAGGTCTATAAGGCTGTTACTGAAAAGGTCATACTTAACCTGGATATGACCCTGACGCCCCTCGAAAGTATATGATTCGGCAATATTGGATATCCTGATGCCGTCAATGTACAAACTGTTTTCATCAATTACGGAATTGGCCGGAAGGTTTTTCTCAGGATCGGCCATGGTCACGAAACTGACAACTATCTTGTCCTTGTATTCATCCGATGACAGTTCGCCGTACGGGATATGGAAATCCGAGTTGTCTATAAAGACTGTGGTATCGGATATGCCTGCTTTAAGTTGTTCTCTCAAAATATCCTGATAGCCGCCGAAATCCAACTCTACTATAGGATTCCCTTTGAAACCCACGTTCCTGAAAAGATTGCAGTTCGCGGCTAAATCAATCTGGTCTCTCCATCCGGTCATCAAAGGATATTCCTGATGGCTGTAATTGGCCACAGATACACCGGCAAAAACTGACGGGAAGATTTTTAAAACCGTATCCTCATGTTCAATTATGTAATGGAATGCCAGATCGTCATTGATAAGCAGGATATCCGGATGGTAACTAAGTACAGTATCTACAAACATATCCCTTCCTGAGATATCCGCAAACGGATTCTCCTTATGTATCAGATCCAGATAGACATGATGCGTGTTAACGTTGATTCCATGACGTTTGAAGCAACGGTCCATATATATCCTGAAATAGCTGCCCTCCTGTCCTATATCGTTGTATGAATGAAGAACGACAACGGAATATGCGTCTTCCAAATTATGTCTGTTCCCCCGATAACACGAAAAAAGCAACGGTAAAATCAGGAAAAGAAAGCCCAACATCCGTATAAAGTCCTTTTTAACGCAGGAGAATGACATAGACAATTATAGTATAAGGCAAAATTATACATTATTTTGAATTATTGCCAACAATAACCAAAACATCAAGAACAGTTAACAACTTTTTTTATAAGCAGTCCCGAATTTCTGTCATTATTTGCGAAAAAACACGAACTTTGTGAAATTCCAAAACAGATTCGCAAGGATGAAAATCGTGTGTGATTCACATATTCCTTTCCTTAAGGGTGTACTTGAGCCGTATGCCGATGTAGTCTATCTTCCAGGCGACCGAATCACACGCCATGACGTCCTTGATGCCGATGCCCTCATCGTCAGGACGAGAACCCGCTGTGACAGAAGGTTGCTGGATGGCACAAAAGTAAGTTTCATTGCCACAGCCACAATCGGATATGATCATATTGACACAGCCTGGTGCGAATCCAACGGCATTACGTGGACCAATGCACCCGGATGCAATTCGTGGTCAGTACAACAATACATGGGTTCACTTCTTATCACCATGTCCCGCCGTTTCGGATTCAACTTCAAGGACAAGACCCTGGGAGTAATAGGTGTAGGAAACGTTGGCAGCAAAGTGGCCAGACTGGCTGCTCTCCTGGGATTCAGGGTGTTGCTGAATGACCCGCCCCGTGCCCGCAGGGATGGTAATGACGGATTTGTATCCCTGGAACAGATAATCAGTGACAGTGACATAATAACAATACATGTTCCGCTTACATCGGAGGGGCCGGATCCCACTTACCACCTATTTGACAGCAACCGTCTGTCGGCAATGAACAGCAACCAGATTCTAATAAACACATCCCGCGGAGAAACAGTTGACGGAAAGGCACTTAAGCAAGCGCTAAAAAAAGGATTGATAAAAGCGGCATCGCTGGATGTATGGGAAAACGAGCCCTATATCGATACAGAACTGCTGGAGTTGCTTTTTACAGGAACCCCGCACATAGCAGGTTATTCCACTGACGGTAAAGCTACAGGAACAATGATGTGCGTTCAGGCGCTGGGCAGTTTCTTTGACCTGGATTGCCGGAATTGGGAAGTGGCAGAGTTCCCGACACCACAGCAATCTCTGGAGTTCACTGTAGATGCAGCATTCCTCAAACCCCAGGATGGTCTTGCACAAGCCATAATGCACACCTATGACATCATGCAGGACGATGCAAGACTCAGGGCTGACACTTCGGGGTTTGAAACCTTGCGTTCCAGCTATCCGACAAGGCGCGAGTTCACTGCCTTTACAGTCAAACTTCAGGGTGACGACAATGGCAGAGCAACCGTATTCTTAAGGGAAGCCGGTTTTAACATCAATGAATAAAGTTTACAATAAAATACAAAAGACATGAAAGAATTAGGAAAATACTCTTTCGGAACCGGTGACAGGTTCTCACACGAGGGAAAAGCCCAGCTGTCAGCTTTGACAGAAGCTTATATTAAATATGGTATTAATTTTGTCCCCGTCTGGAATAAGTCCAACCGTGAGCACCAGATAGTAAATACCAGTCCTGACGACACCCGTCGCGAGGCTGATGAGGCTGTCAACGCGTTAGATTACGGGCAGCCCTACTTTGTTGATGCAGACCACATCAACATGAACAACGTCGATAAATTTGTCAGCTCATCCGATTTCTTTACAATTGACGTAGCCGACTACATAGGCAAACCTGCAAGCGAAAAGGATATAGCCGCTTTCACGAAACAGAACCTCAAATACACCGGGGACCTACAGATTCCCGGTATTGACCAACGCTTTAAGGTAAGCCCGGAGCTGATTGGTCAGATGGCTGCGAAATACCTCTTTGCCGTGCAGGAGGCTGGACGCATTTACAGGCACATTGTAGATAAAAGAGGGGCCGATGATTTTGTAACCGAAGTATCAATGGACGAGGTTGACTCACCTCAGACCCCTATCGAGATATTCTTCATATTGAGCGCATTGGCCAAAGAGGGCGTTCCCGCACAGACCATAGCCCCCAAGTTCACCGGCCGATTCAACAAAGGCGTGGATTATGTAGGCGATACGGCACAATTTGAGAAAGAGTTCCGCGAGGACCTTCAGGTAATAGACTTCGCGGTTAAGGAGTTTGGCCTGCCCCAAGGACTCAAGCTCAGCATCCATTCCGGCAGCGACAAGTTCTCCATATACCCCATTATGGGCCGTCTTATCCGCAAGTATGACAAAGGCATACACATAAAGACAGCCGGTACAACATGGCTCGAGGAGAACATAGGACTGGCATTGGCCGATGAAAAAGCCCTCAATCTTGCCAAGAAGATAGCTATCTCCGCTTTGGGACGCATGGAGGAACTGTGTGCGCCATACGCAACGGTGATTGACATCAACCCGGCCAAACTGCCCACAGCAGAGCAGATAGCTTCCTGGAGTGGTAACGAATATGCACGTGCCCTTCGCCACAACCTTCAGGACGAATTGTACAACCCCGATTTCCGCCAGCTGGTCCATGTAAGTTACAAGATCGCGGCCGAACTGGGTTCAGAATACTATGATGCGCTGGAACGTAATAGCAGCGTAATAGCCATCCAGGTAAAAGAGAACATACTTAAAAGACACATAGCCCGTCTGTTTGAATAACTAAAACAACCTATATATGAAACCGTTCATTCATGAGAATTTCCTACTGCAGAACGAAACCGCAGTACATTTGTTTCACAATCACGCAAAAAAACTTCCGATCATTGACTACCACTGCCATCTGAACCCTCAGGAAGTAGCCGTAGACCACAAGTTCCGTTCCATCACGGAACTCTGGCTGGGAGGTGACCACTACAAATGGCGTGCTCTGCGCACCAACGGAGTGGCCGAGAAGTACATCACAGGAGATGCATCGGACTGGGACAAATTCCGTAAATGGGCCGAGACTATGCCCTATTGTATGCGCAACCCGCTCTACCATTGGACACATCTGGAACTCAAGACATGTTTTGGGATTGACAAAGTCCTGAATCCACAGACCGCCAAGGAGATTTATGACGAGTGTAACGAGAAACTGGCAAGCCAGGAATTCAGTGCCCGGAACTTAATGCTGCACTACAATGTTGAAGCAGTTTGCACCACTGATGACCCTGTAGATTCTCTGGAATACCACAAGCAAGTGCGCGAAAGCGGATTCAAGGTAAAGGTTCTGCCCACATGGCGTCCCGATATGGCGATGACAGTTGAGAATCCCACTGCATATCGCGATTATATTGACAAATTGGCAAAGGTGAGCGGAGTAAGCATAAACCGCTTTGATGATGTTGTAAAGGCACTTCTGATTCGTCACAAGTATTTTGAGCAGATGGGATGCCGCCTGAGCGACCACGGAATGGAGGAATTTTACGCCGATGAATTCACACCTTCCGAGTTGGACGGCATTTTTGCAAAAGTTTACGATGGCCAGAATCTTACAGAAACGGAAATCCGTAAGTTCAAGAGCGCCATGCTCATTGAGTTCGGCAAGATGGACGCAGACACTGGGTGGACGCAACAGTTTCACTACGGAGTGATTCGCAATCAGAACACCAAGATGTTCAAACTGATAGGCAAAGATACCGGATTCGACTCCATGTCACAGGTGATGACCGCCAAGGCTATGAACCGATACCTTGATACCCTCAACAGTATGGACAAGCTTACCAAGACCATAATCTACAATCTGAACCCCAGTGATTTTGAAATGGTTGGCACTACAATCGGCAATTTCCAGGATGGCAGTGTTCCCGGGAAGATCCAGCTTGGAGCAGGTTGGTGGTTCCTGGACCAGAAGAACGGAATGGAACAGCAAATGCAGGTTCTGAGTATGCTGGGATTGTTGTCCCGTTTTGTCGGGATGCTCACCGACAGCCGTTCGTTCGTATCATATGCACGTCATGAATACTTCCGCCGCATACTTTGCAACCTCATTGGCAATGACGTAGAAAAAGGAGAAATACCAGCCAGTGAAATGCCTCGAATAGAGCAGATGATTGAGGATATTTCATACTACAACGCAAAAAATTTCTTTAATTTTTGATTTTTTGATTTAACTTTACGATATTTGGCCTATATAAAAAAATAATTTAAAGAAAAACCTCCAATTAGTACTTATATGAAATTAAAACAATTACCGGGAATTGTCATTGCTTCGACATTGGCATTTACGTTTTTTTTCCTTACGGGCTGTTTTGATGAACAGCACCCCGGAACCTACTACACTTTCAGCGGACATACCATTGCCTCGGAGTTGGAAAACAACCCTGATTTCAGTGAGTTCGTAAAAGTATTGAAAAGGGCCGGATTGTGGACAGAACTCTCCACATACGGAGAGCACACTTGTTTTGCTCCCGACAACAACAGTATTGCAAGATTCCTTGAGGAACGCTCCGAAAAAGACGGTGCTAATTACACATGCGTGGAAGATCTTCCCAAGGCCATCTGTGACACTCTGGCTTGGACACATCTGCTTGACATAACCTGTTTTGTTGGAGAGATGACAGAAGGACCATTCCCCAAGGTAAACCTTAATGACCGTTATCTCAACCTAACGTTTGACTCCGCTTTTAAGGATGTAACATTCAGCGGTGACTCTACTTTTTATCTCAGAAGGCGTCTGAACCACAACTCCATCATTATCATGAGAGATGACACGTGTGAGAATGGTGTAGTACATTTCATTGATAACTGCGTTGACTTTACAGGTGACTATGTGTTTGACCTTGTTGACAATGATCCCAACACCATACTTTTCAGCGAAGCTCTGAAACTTACAGGTTATCATCCTCTGCTCAGTCAGTATTATGATCTGTCATACAAAATAGGAGTTGATTCTGTTGTCAAAGGCATACCTCTTAATTCAGCTGGAAACCAGTACACAGTGTACTACTGGGAAAAGAAGAAAAGTATGTTTACACTGTTTGTCGAGCCGGACACCCTTTATCATGCTCATGGAATATGGACGGTGCTGCCTGATGATAAATACCCCAACAGCATGCTGGAGGAGGCCATGAAGGTATATCCCGAGCACAACGGAGATCCGGATATCATGGCAGACTACACAAATCCGCTCAATCCTCTTAACCGTTTCATAGCATATCATATACTTCCCTTCTATACAAATATCAAGACCATCAATGGCCGAAGCGAGATTATCAATAGGTATAACGGCAAGATAACTGACCCTGAGGACTATTTTGAGACTCAGGCTTCCAGAACCCTGATGAGAATATCTACCGAATATGTAGATGGCAAGATAGGCAGCACCTATATCAACCGCCGTGACAGGGAAGGAAACGGAACCATAGGTTTTGAAGGAGGCAAATTCAGAGGTATCAAGATACTCCCCATTGGTGAAATGAAGGTTAAGAAACAGACTGCCATGAATGGAATCTACTATTACATTGATGACCTTCTGGAATATGATGACTACATTCGTAACAATATTCTTGACAGACGTATCAGAATAGACTGCTCTACACTGTCACCAGACTTCCTCACATCGGGCGGACGCCAACTTGACCCCATGGGAAGGAGTCTGATAGGAACAGGATTCAAGGATCCTGTAAACTTTGCTTCATACAATTCTGAATACACACTTTCTTTACGTGCTCCGGCCAATAACAGTTATGCTTATGAAGGCGATGGCCTTGATACCGAAGGAAACTTTGACATGTATGTAAAACTGCCACCCGTACCGCATGAGGGCAACTGGCAGTTAAGAATATCGTTCCGTGCCAACTCACGTTGTGGTATCGTACAGTACTACATGGCAGGCGTAGCCTCAGGTAAGGAAGTAACCCGCAATGACTGGCAACCTCTTGGAATTCCTATTGACCTAAGAATAGACCTAGATAAGGATCCTAATGTAGGATGGATAAAAGATGATGATATTAGGTCTCAATTCTCTGAGGATGAAGATGATGCCCAGGAAGCCATTGAAGAATTGGACAAATCAATGAAAAACCGTGGATGGATGAAGGGGTCAGACTCACAAACCACAAACGGCGGCGATCCTCACCGTAATATCGACACTATGGGAAGACGTATTCTCTGTACAGAGTATATGGAGCCTAATGTAGATTACTATCTGCGTATCAAGCAACTTCTTGACAAGAATGACGCACAGTATCTGTTTGACTACATGGAATTGGTTCCCAAGTCGGTATATGACTTTGACGAAGACAAGCATTGATTGACAATGTTTTACATAACAGCTCCGACGGCTATCCCGTCGGGGCTGTTTTTTTATAAAAAAAGTATGGAATTAGTTTTGGAAAACCGACAAAAAGGAGTACCTTTGCATCGCTTTTAAGGAAAAGCACTTGCGCGATTAGCTCAGTTGGTAGAGCAATTGACTCTTAATCAATGGGTCCAGGGTTCGAATCCCTGATCGCGTACAAAATAAAAAGGAGGCTTTAAGGTCTCCTTTTTATTTTGTAAGCACCAAGATTCCAAAGCACCTGCGTAAGATTTCACGCAGGTGCTTTAATATTTATTCCCAATTATTCAAAGACGTACAGTTCGCTGGGGGTAGTACGTTTCAGAGCACAGAGCTGGACGTCTTTGCCTGGAATCACTCCTACACCTCGAAGTTCGAATTCAACAGTCTTGTATGCTATTTCTGGATGGTTATTCTCACCGCTCAGGTGACATAGCCAGATATTCTTAAGGTCCGGATGTATGTTTTCTGCCAGGAACTTGGCGGTGGTCTTGTTGCTCAAATGCCCACGTGGACTTGTAATTCTATCCTTCAGGAATTGAGGATAATTACCCATACGTAACATATCCTCATCGTAATTGGCCTCCATAATTAAATAGTTTGCCTGAAGGATATACCTGGATGCCGTATCCGTAATATGTCCCAGATCAGTCACAAAGCAGAATACCTTACCATCCACCTCAACTCTGTAACCCACATTGTCTGTTCCATCATGAGGAACCTCAAAAGGAGTTATAAGGAACTCATGAAACTTGAACGGTGTCTCCTTTTCAACATAACGCACACATCGGGACAGTTTCTCCGTCATGCAGTAGTTGTTGTTAATACCCTCATGAGTCTCATGTGTGGCATAAACCGGAATAGAGCATTTCTCGCCCAGATTGCCCAACGCTTTGATATGATCCGCATGGTCATGGGTTACGAATACGGCCATGACTCTCTCAAAAGGGATACCCACATCCTTAAGGTGTCCCTTGATCTGTTTTACCGGAATACCGGCATCAATCAGGATTGCATGTTCGTCTGTGCCAAGATAGTAGCAGTTTCCGCTGCTTCCACTTGACAAACTCATAAAATAGATTTTCATTTTTATTTTGTCTTATTTCCTTCTTCATATCCATTGTGTGTTTTAAATGGTCAGAACGGATAGCCAACTGCCAGATGGAATGCAAAGTCCCTGCGCAAATCAGGATGGATTAAAGGCAGCTTCTGGTACATTGTACTACCAGAAGGATTATAAGCCTTCATACCTCCGTCAAGTCTCAGTACCAGGAAGCCAAAATCAAACCTAAGTCCCAATCCATATGAGACAGCTATCTGCTTGTAAAAAGTATCAAGCCCGAATAAGCCTCCGGGCTGCTCTGCATAATCACGGATTGTCCAGATGTTACCGGCATCGACAAAAGCCGCACCGTTAACCTTCCAGAACAGTTTGGAACGGTATTCAATACTGGCTCCAAGTTTAATGTCACCGGATTGCTTGATATAATCAATAGTCTTGTCGTCACCCCTATATGTACCCGGGCCCAATTCCCTTACGGACCAGCCGCGTACGCTGTTGGCTCCTCCTGCAAAATAACGCTTCTCGAACGGTAGACTGGTTGAGTTGCCGTATGGTACAGCAATGCCCCACTCAACATGGGCAACAAGGTTATTCATACGGTCAAGTCTCCAGTTGGCAGTAAATGAGAAATCATGCTTGACATACTGTGCAAACGCTACGCCCCATACCATGGACTGTCCTGCGTCATTCATTTCAAGCCTCAATGGATCCGCCAACATATTCAGCATATTTCCCGAAGTCTCAAGACCCAGACGAACGGAATACTGAAATGGAGCAACTGAGTTGATTCTTGCATTCGAATAATAGAATGTATAACCCAATTTGGTTATGAGGAGATTTTCATAATTGAACTTTAGTATTGACCTGGCCGATGACTGATCAAGGTATTCTGACCTGAAATGTTCCGATATCCATGGAACCACCAGATAGTTCAGGTCTACCACATCAAGCTGATGCGTTTTCTGCCATGCATCCCCCCACTTGTAGCTCCATCCGGCAGAGAATATGGTTTTCTGGAATTCAGGACGTTTCTGTGTATTTACTTTGGCACTGAATCGGGATGTAGCCTGACTGCGACGCTGCATATCCTGTGTCATGAATGGAATCAGGAATTCAGGAAAGTCAAGATTAGCCTCCAAACCATATTCAAGATATGTATCTCCGGTATAACCGGGAAGGTCTGAAATGGACTCGTAAGCACCTCGTACCTTTATGGTCAACTGTTCCGAACCACGGAACAGATTACGGTCTGTAAACGACATCGATGCTGCTGCGCCCAAATCACCGGCCGTATTGGTACCTTCAACCTCAAAAGAGTACGAATATTTAGGAAGGCTTATCAGAAGCACATTGGCTCCCAGTTCATTTTTGCCGCCAGGTTTCTCTTCCAGACTGATATTGGAATATCTAAGCATTCCAAGACGCGACAATGACGAGTATGTCTTGGATACCGAATCAGAATTATATACCATGCCCGGACGCAGAAAAGAGTGTATGTCAATTATTTTGGGACGAAGTTGGGATTTGGTAGAATTACCCGGATAATGGAGTATAAAACCGTTCAGGCTATCACTCAGACTGGGTATAGTGTTGCCGGGCAGGTTTTCGTTCTTGTCGGACAGGATATAATCAACTGACGATATGGTGAACTGCCTGTGCGGATGAATGGTCCCATCTTCATCGATACTCTCTGCAGCAACAATCATCCTAAGTCCCACCTTGTCACTTCCTTTTGCTGTGTCAGCTACGAATGAGACAAAATCCCTGTTGAACCGGAAATAACCATACTTATGGACAAGATTGACTATTCGGTTACGTTCATCATTCAAGATATCTGCATCAAGATTTATTCCCGGAACAAGGAGAGTCTCACTCTTATGGTCATTTAGTATGCGTTCTATTTCTTTGTCCTGTACCGTCACCCTTACACTGTCAACAACGAACATCTTGCCCGGATGAAGGTCATAGTGAAGAGTTGTCTTTGGTTTGCGGCCTGTTTTAGAAGAGTAAGAAACCTGTGCATTCAGATAGCCGGAGTTCATTAGGGAGCGTTTCATGTCGACGCATGACGCCTCAGACAGCAGTTGGTCATAGATCACAGGCGCCTCACCGGATTTGGTATGGGTAAATGAATAGAACCTGAGTGGAAAACGGAACAGGCCGAACCATCGGGAGTTAGGTGCCTGGTATGACAGGTTCTTGAATTTTGAGACATCCTGTAAGCCCTTGTTATCTGATTCAATCTCAACTTTTCCAAGCAGATACTGTCCTTGGGGGACATACTTGTAGACAGAGCAGGAAGCCAGCCACAGAAATGAGGTCAGCAGCATAACGATATGCATTTGTTTCCTACCCATATACAATACTCCTTAAATTATGCGAAGATACAGAAAGTCCACATGCTTTCAAAGAGCAGATTTGAAAAATAACTATCTTTACACTATCAAAAAAACAAGTATGCTCAGCAAGAACGACATAAAAAACATCAAGAGCCTGGAACAGAAGAAGTTCCGTGACGAAAAGCGTCTTTTTGTGGCCGAAGGCCACAAACTGGTTGACGAACTGCTGAGCGTATTTGACTGCGTTCTTGTAGCAGGAACCGAAAGATGGATGGCCAGGAATCCCTACTTACATGCCGACCGCTTAGAGACAGTCACTCCCGATGAACTGAAACGTGCCAGTCTGCTGCGCTCACCTCAGGATGTGATAGCCGTGTTCCATATACCAGAATATGACACTACAATTGGAGCGGTAGCCTTAAACAATCTTGTCCTTGCACTGGATGAAGTTCAGGACCCGGGCAATCTAGGCACTATAGTACGCATTGCCGACTGGTTTGGGATAAAAGACATATTCTGTTCCCGAGGCACGGCAGACATATATAATCCCAAAGCCATACAAGCCACCATGGGAGCCGTATCAAGAGTAAAGATACATTACGTTGACCTGGTTAAGGAGCTATCCTCCTTGCCGGCATCAGTCCCTGTATACGGAACCTTCCTTAATGGTGACATTATTTATGACTCAAAGCTTTCCGAATCGGGAGTAATAATAATGGGAAACGAAGGAAACGGTATAAGCAAGGAAACAGAAAAGACGGTCAATCGCCGTCTCTACATACCGAATTGGCCCAAGGGCGCCTTCACATCAGAATCCCTGAATGTAGCTATTGCCACATCCATAGTCTGCTCAGAGTTCCGCCGCAGACAACGTATCTGACTGTACTATCTGCGTAGTATCAACAGGTACCCTCTCGTGGTATCTCATCAGTTCTATTCCTGACAGCACCAGCATACCGCCACGATTGTCGGTAGTGTCTACATAATTGACCGATCCGCTTATACCTGTAATGTTTCTGACAGAATCAAGTACCACGCATAATCTGACATCACCGTTGTTGCGCAGTATGGTGTCGGATGTTGAGATGCTGTCACTGTAATATGCTGAAAGGGACATGTATGAATAGGACGGGACTCCTGAATCAATTGATATGAATGTTCCGTACAGATTGAGCATCAACGTATCACCCTTGTGGAATGTGGTGTCACGATCCAGGTTATATGTCAGTTTGTTCATGAACACAGAAGTATTCAGCAAGGCGGTACGGTCCAGATACCATAAATTCACGCTGTCCCCAGACTGTATGGAAAGGCCTTTCTTCTCAATCTGCGAGAGAGACTTACTGGCAGCCTTGTATTCTGCATCTATCCGGTTGGACAGACGCTTGTATATTTTTGTAAACTCATTAGGGTAGCGGGTATACCATACAAGAGATGTATTGAACTCCTCTTTGGTAATACCGTGTTTCCGGTATACCCAGTCAACATAGGCCTGAGTGGTATATTTCTCCTCTTTTGGTAATTCCTGACCAATTGCCTGGGCAAGATGATAGTCATACAGGAATTGCTCCATCTTACGGGGTGAGAGAACATTTTCAGGACGCCTTAGACGGCATCCTGAAAGCGTAAGTGAGAGCAACATCACTGCAAAAAAATCAATCTTCCTCATCGACGTTCCTGAAATGAAGGCCCATATTTACCACTTTTGTGTAGAATAGTAACAGAGCTATCACACCGCATGTAATACATGAGTCGGCAAAATTAAACACAGGACTGAAAAAAACGTCTCCTCCAACCAATGGTATCCAGTCCGGCCAGGTCCATAGAGGGAAGTAGAACATATCCACTACCTTACCATATAGGAACGGTGCATAGCCGTCACCGAAAGATGTCATCACTGCCTGACCAAAGGGAGTGCTTTCTGTAAAAATCAGCCCGTAGAACATGCAGTCCAGCAGATTACCTATGGCACCGGCAATTACAAATGACACTGTTACTACATAGCCTGTAGGAAATCCCTTGTCCAATATCTTAATGAGATACCATGTAAAGAATCCTATGGCACCGATGCGGAACAGTGACAGGAACAGTTTTCCTATGATCTCCATTCCGAACGCCATTCCGTTATTCTCGACAAACAGTATCTTGAACCAGGAAGTAATCTCAATGCTTTGGCCTAACGACATATTGGTCTTAACCAGGAACTTAATGACCTGGTCAACAATCAGCACTGAAAGGATTATTATCAGAGCCAACCTGCGCTGTCGGATACACTTGGGGCTGTCCGGATTATTATCCATAAGTGGAATCAACGTTTGTTCTGCTTAGCCTCTATGCAAAGAGTAGCATGAGGTACTGCACGAAGGCGCTCCTTGGGTATGAGTTTGCCTGTCTCACGGCATATACCGTATGTCTTGTTCTCAATACGTACAAGTGCAGCCTGAAGTGACTGGATGAACTTCATCTGACGCTGTGCCAGACGGGTTGTCTCCTCCTTTGAAAGGGTGTTAGCTCCCTCCTCAAGGACCTTGTAAGTAGGAGATGTGTCATCCGTACTGTTGTTGTCGGCATTCATAAGAGAGGCCTTGAGTGCATCATAGTCCCTCTGTGCAACTTCAAGTTTTTCATTGATAATCTGACGGAACTCCTCAAGTTCCTCATCAGAATAGCGGTTCTTCTCTGCCATAGCGGGGAATTTTAATTGGTTGTTAAGGTTTATATTTTCTCTATTTGAACTTTCAGTGTGTACTCATCGAACGATACATCCTCAAACTTGTCAAGAGCGGGAACTATCTCGATTGAATCGGCCAGAACCTGACTCTTTATCCACTCCTCGTATTCGCGTACGGCGGCATCGGTCTGGGAATTTGACTCCAGACGGACCCTGATGCGGTCTGTAATTTCAAGACCTGTCAGTTTGCGTACATCCTGAATACGTTTCTTGAGCTCGCGGGCTATACCCTCACGCTTGAGCTCATCGGTAAGTTGGATATCAAGAGCAACTGTGAGTGTACCCTCATTAGCAACCACCCATCCCGGGATATCCTCGCTGAAAATCTCGACCTCGGTGGTATCGACTGTGGCGGGAGTACCGTTTATATCGAATGTGAAACTGCCCTCCTGCTCCAGTCTGGCAACATCCTCCTGACTCATGTTCTGCACGGCTGCGGCAACGCCCTTCATGAGCGGACCGAACTTCTTGCCCAGGATCTTGTAGTTACACTTTACCTTCTTGACCAGAACACTGGTGGCACCCTCCACGAACTCCACTTCCTTGACATTTACCTCATCGCGGATAAGTTCTTTGACGGGCTCCAGATGTGAGCGGAGTTCAGCAGTTACGGGAATCAGTATCTTCTGCAACGGCTTGCGCACGTTGATCTTTACATCGTCACGCTTACGCAGTGCCAGCACCATTGAGGTGAGTTTCTGTGCAAGCTCCATACGGGTCTCAAGTTCCTTGTCAACCAGAGCGTCATCACACTTGGGATACTCGGCCAGATGAACTGATACCGGAGCGTTTGCGCATACGGAGGTCAGGTCACGGAACAGACGGTCCGAATAGAACGGTGCTATGGGTGACATGAGTCTTGCCACTGTCTCCAGGCATGTATAGAGTGTCTGATATGCGGCCAACTTGTCAGCGCTCATGCTGCTGCCCCAGTAACGGTCACGGGTCAGGTGAACGTACCAGTTGGACAGGTAGTCGTTAACAAAATTGGTGATCAGACGGCCGGCACGTGTAGGCTCGTAGTCGTCAAGGCTCTCGCGGACATCCTTGGTCAGAGAGTTGAGTTCACTCAGTATCCAGCGGTCCATAACAGGACGCTCTGCTACTGCAATCTGAGCGGCAGAATTGTCAAAGCCGTCCACATTTGCATACTGTGCAAAGAACTTGTATGTGTTATGCAGTGTGCCGAAGAACTTGCGGGTTACATCCTTAACACCCTCCTCATCGAACTTGAGGTTATCCCAAGGCTGGGCGTTGGTTATCATGTACCAGCGCAGGGCATCGCTGCCGAACTTTTCAATCTCCTCAAACGGATCAACCGCATTGCCAAGACGCTTGGACATCTTGTTGCCGTTCTTGTCCAGAACCAGACCGTTTGATATTACGGTCTTGAACGATACGCCGTTCTTGACCATTGTAGCGATAGCGTGCAGCGTGTAGAACCAACCGCGTGTCTGGTCAACACCCTCGGCAATGAAATCGGCCGGGAATACGGTACCGTTGTCAATGAGTTCCTTATTCTCAAACGGATAGTGCATCTGGGCGAACGGCATGGCGCCGCTGTCAAACCAGACGTCAATCAGATCAAGCTCACGCTTCATGGGACGGCCTGCCTCAGATACCAGGATGATGTCATCCACGTACGGACGGTGCAGGTCAATCTTATCGTAGTTTTCCTGTGTATAAACACCGGGCTGGAATCCTTTCTCCCTGAACGGGTTGGACTTCATAACACCGGCCTTTACAGACTTCTCAATCTCGTTGTAGAGTTCCTCTACGGAGCCGATGCACAGCTCATCGCCCTCATCATTGCGCCAGATGGGCAGCGGGGTACCCCAGTAGCGGCTGCGGCTAAGATTCCAGTCATTCAGGTTCTCAAGCCACTTTCCGAATCGGCCCGTACCGGTTGACTCCGGTTTCCACTTGATGGTGTTGTTGAGCTCAATCATCCTGTCACGTGCGGCCGATGCCTTGATGAACCAGCTGTCCAGAGGATAGTAGAGCACAGGTTTGTCGGTACGCCAGCAGTGCGGGTAGTTGTGAACGTGCTTTTCAATCTTGAAGGCTGTGCCCTCCTGCTTCATACGGATGCACAGATATACGTTCAGATCCTCGGCCTTGGATGCGGCAGCCTCATCGTACTTGCCGCCCTCGTTGAACTTGGGATCGTATGCGTTCTTTACATATGCGCCCTGATACTCCTTGTAGAGGTCTGTATCTACGCAGTTCTTTACAAAATCGGGATCCAACTCATCCATGAGCCAGTACTTACCGGTAAAGTCAACCATGGGACGGGTCTCCATCTTGCGGTTGATCATAAAGAGTGAAGGTATGCCGGCGGCCTTGGCAACGAATGCGTCATCGGCACCGAATGTGGGTGCTATATGTACGATACCGGTACCATCCTCGGTGGTTACGTAGTCACCGGGAATTACGCGGAAACCGGCGTCGGAAGTCTTTATTGAGCCATCCTCTGCCTTGAATACTGGCTTTACCCACGGGAAGAGCTGTTTGTAATGCATACCCACCAGATCTGAGCCCTTGTACTCGGCAACGATCTGATAAGGGATTACCTTATCGCCCTGTGTGTAGGAGTCAAGTGCCAGTTCTGCGCCCTTGGGATCAAGATAAGCACTGAGACGCTCCTTAGCCATCACTGCGGTTACAGGCTGGCCGTTGTAGGAGTTGTAAGTACGGACTGCAACGTAATCAATCTTGTTACCTACGCAGAGGGCAGTGTTTGAAGGCAGAGTCCACGGGGTTGTGGTCCATGCCAGGAATACGGGTGTACCCCAGCCTGTCATCTCGGGTTTGGGATCAGTCATGGTGAACTGAGCGGTCACGGTGGTGTCCTTAACGTCACGGTAGCAGCCGGGCTGGTTCAGCTCATGGCTTGAAAGGCCTGTACCTGCTGCGGGCGAGTAAGGCTGGATGGTATATCCTTTATAAAGATAACCCTTGCCGTAAAGCTGCTTGAGCAGCCACCACAGGGTCTCTATGTAACGGTTATCATATGTGATGTAGGGATTGTCCAGGTCTACCCAGTAACCTATCTTCTGTGTCAGGTCACTCCAGTGAGCCTTGTACTTCATGACCTCGGTGCGGCAGTTCATGTTATAGTCATCGACCGAGATCTTCTTACCTATATCCTCTTTTGTAATGCCAAGCTTTTTCTCAACGCCAAGCTCAACGGGCAGTCCGTGGGTATCCCAACCGGCCTTACGGTTAACCTGATAACCACACATTGTCTTGTAGCGGCAGAATGTGTCCTTGATGGTACGGGCCATGACGTGATGGATACCGGGCATTCCGTTAGCCGAGGGAGGTCCCTCGTAGAATACGAAAGAAGGACAACCTTCACGCTCCTTTATGCTGCGGGCAAAAAGATCCTCCTTAAGCCAGTCTTCCAACACTTCCCTGTTGACCTTTGACAGGTCAAGCTGTCCACGCTCAGCGAACTTTTTCATTATAATTATCTGATAAATAGAAATTTACAACAAAATCACAAGTGCTCCACCCGTAATTTTGCGCAAATTTACTCAATTTATTCTAAAGAATAAAGATATACTTTACAAAAGAACACATCTGTTCCTTTGTTGCTACCAACACTGATTCAGAATGTAGGGTATACCGGAGGCTGTAATACCGGCAGCATTGATTATGAACTTACGGGTAAAGCTGTTGTTGTAGAACTCAACGCGGGCGCATCCATTTTCATCAGTTATCACATTGGCGTTCCAATAAAGAGTGCGGCGGGAATCGATATTACCTTCTATCGGACCGTCAGGATATACAGGTGAGTAGAACTGCACCGGTCTGGTAAACCCCTTTACGGTGGTGGAACGACGGCCAAGGTTACGTATTTCCCATTCATTCAGAAGTTGTCTGTCATTCTTTATCTGTATATCTACCAGGTTCAATCTGGCGCTACTGGTTTCTAGCCAGGTAAACCAGTCTATATCAGAATGCTTACGGCGATATTCCACCTCCAGGGGGATTAATTCGACAATATCCCGAACATACCTGGGCTTGTCAAAGATTATGATACTCTTGATATCAATCATATCAATTTTTAAAGGTACCGAAAAAGAAGGTTCTTCCCCCAAATATCTATCTGTGTTATGAACATAATAGTATGGTGATATTCCGGAATTAATATATGAACCACCCTGATCTTCCACTATATCATTCAAGCTGCCCGACTCTTTATCAATATCAAATTTCTCTTCATCGCCTGCCAATCTGATATTCTTTTCCATAAAGTACCCTCTCAGGTCCGTGGTGTAATCACCTTGATCAAGTTCCAGTTCAGCATCCTCCTCAGCCTCAAATGATGTAAAGGTATCATAATCTATAAACCTGCGTTTTTCCCCTTTCTCCTCTATATCGACGTCATCAATCATACGTCCCAGATTCTTGCGTTGTGAAGGAGTCAGGTCAAAATCCGTATAGTCAACCTTATAGTCATACACTCTCTGTTCATTGTGAGTCAGATCAGTCTCCTGCTTAAAGAAAGGTCTGGGTTTTGGCCTGTCGGCACGGTCAAAGCGAATGCGCTTATTCTCATTGTACTTAACCTCGCCGTTCTTATTCGCGGACATGACATGAATAGTAAACTGGCTTTTTCCGTAAAAATCTGAAAGGTCAAAGCCGAAATAACCTGTACTGTCAGTCTGGTAGTCAAAACTCTCAAACAAGGTCTTGTCATCATCCGGCGTCAAAGCAGCATAAATGTTTATGTCCGATACGGGCTCACGGTTTTTGTATGACAATATCCATCCGTTCATTGTAAGACCCTCCTCTACACGGTGTTTCTCTTCAAACTCCGTAAGACCTGTCATAGTCTGCCATTCGTAGCGTTCCCAACCCTGAACCAAAGTCAGCAGATTAAGAGCTTCCCTGTGCTTTTCATCATTGGATTCCAAATACCAGGCGGGATCATGTATATATCCTCTCAAATCAGATGACAGCAGCAGGTTGGTCTTAAGGTTATCAGTATGTCCACCGCCATAGTCCGTAGCATCACGGACCGATAGGCAGAAACGGTCTCTGAACGGATTTCCAGCCTGATCGGTAAGTCTGAATTCAAGGATCTCCTTGTCACATGACTGACGTGACATGCTGTCAGTATTGACTGCAATTAAGGGACTTTGGTATTCCGCACTGTTGTGAAATATGCTGCGTGATGACAATATCCTCCCCTCCTGATTGAAAAGGGTCACGCGGCATACACCAACCGGCCAACCGGAGCAGTCTATATTCAACCTACTGTTTTCAACATCTTTTATCTCTTCAAAGTAAACCACATCGCCTCGACATGTTACGGCCAATGCGTTACGTTCACCTATGTGGTCCTGAGTACGCCATATATTCACTTGAAGCAGTGAATCAGAGATCATATCTGATATCATGGAGTATCCGTTTTTTTGAGGCCTGGGCAACTTAAGGAAGTAGTGTTTATTATTACCTGCAGGAAAGATATCAACCGCATCATTACCGCCGGGAGTGATCATGAACGCCCCCATACCGTCATGAACAGTAAGCACAGAGTCGCCAAAGCCATGAACTATTAGCGCATCTATGCCGAATGCATCACTGCCTGTAGCCTTGAACGCCACTCTACATGGCAAGCCCAGAACCAAATCGCCCCCTTCGGGATAGAAAGACACATTTACCTCTTTATAATTCTCTTGTGGTTCTCCACGTAGTTTGTCTACAAGAGGATTATCCTCATTGTTAACCACATTGGACCTGTCATACTCTCCCACATACTTGGGTTGGGTATAGACCGGTATGACTCTTGAGAATATGGCATCTGGGCTGAAATCCAACATATTCTGTGTGTAAGCCCTTATCTCATAAAATCCGCTCGGATATGCCACAATGCCCCGTTTCTCACGTGTCTGCTGAGTTCCGGCGTCAAGCAAAGGAATGGCACCGTCGGCCTGTCCAGCCTCAATCTTCAGCTTCTGTTGCAGAATTAACTGGCCGGTAGGTGCCACAAAATCCACGTAAAGGACTCCGCTTGGCGCGTGCTCCAATGTGGTGGCATTTGTAACAAAAGCCTTAAACCAGATATTCTCACCCTGGAAGTAGGCGGTATTATCGAATTCCATATATACCTTTTCCTGAGGGAACAGATTGTTGAAACGATGGATATTATCAACAAACTTAATCAGTTCACTGGCATAATCTGCAGAATCCCCGACATTGATTTTTCCGACGCCTTCGGGCGGATAGTAATCATCAGGGAGGCATGCAGCGACTCTCTTCCTGGATATGTCTCCTTTAAACTGTATGTTATTGTCTATGACGATTCCCTCCTTAAGGAATGTGCAGTTGTCTGCCAGGAAAGTTACCCTGGACTCAGAGTAACGGTGAATACCCTTCCCCTTCTCATTGAAGTTCAGGGGAGAGCCGTCGTTTCTGTGATAATATCTGATTTTAATATCCTTATCCTTAAGGCCATTGATCAGTATCAGGTTGTCCCCTACACTTTGGGAGTATTTCCCGACATCCAGAGCCATTTGCGTTGATATGCTCTTTTTGCCCTTCCTGATCGTTTCGGGCATTGTCACAATAAATCCGTTCTCTGTCAGACTGTTTTGGGCAAATGACCTGAGAAAATGCTGACTCGAACCATAATATGCCCGCATACGGTTTTCTTCTATACTCTGTGCCTTAAGCCTATTCACTTTGTCATAGGGCTTGTAGTAAAAATAACCCAATATATCACATGAAGAAACAGAATTAGTATTGACAACAGTGAATTTTACCAGGTCCACATAGAGTTCATATCCCAACAAAGGCAAATCAATTATCAATGGTTCGTATGCCCAGGCTGTGAAAACATCTGAAACCACTTTCACCGTATCCACATATTTATCATGTTTCTCCACCCTATCAGTATAGAGAGTAGGGCTTGCGAATGATGATTTCATTATTTGTCTGGTAAAATATGAGGTTCTGTATGATCTGTCAACCATAAGTACATTCTCATTCTTTATGGTTGCACGCTTGCCCCACCGGTCATCGCCCAGAAACATAGTCTTGAAATAATCCAGATCTTCTTTCCTGATTTTATTGCTCTTGCCCGATACTACAATCTCGGGCAATTCATCATTTGTCCTGAGACCGATTGTCAGTTCTCCCGGATTCCTTTCCAAATCCAAGGCCTTGGGCAGATATCCAACAAAACTGAACACGACTGTAGCAGGGATAGGTACATCTTTCAGCTCAAAACGTCCTTCATTATCGGTAGTGGTTCCTTGGGTCGTTCCATTGACATAGACCGTAGCCAGCGGCAATGGCTCATGAGTAAGACTGTCAACAACAATTCCACGTATGGTGCCTTGTGCAAAAAGAGCAGCGGGAACAAAGGATAATAATGCAAACAACAGTCTTTTCATATCACCTTTTAGTGCCATTTCAATTATTTGGTTCTATTGCAAAGAAAGACAATCCTGATTATTATTCAAAACATTTTAATATAAAATATAGGAGAGAAAAGTCTATTTTACGTCGTGAAATGTACATTTCACGACGTAAAATATATATTTCTCGACGTAAAACGTATATTTCACGCCATGAAATAAAGTTTTCCATGTTTCCTGGCCAATTATCTGATTCCGTTAAAAACAATCTTCCAAGACTGTTTTACCTTAACAATCATATTGATATCATTAGTGTCCGCAAAAAAGTACCCAAAGGAACCATCCCCTTTGGCGCTGTTTTTGTATTTTTGCGGCCTGGAACCGAATACTCATCTAAATGAACGTTGCAATAGTCAAGTATAATGCCGGAAACATACGTTCGGTCATTGGCGCGCTGAACAGGCTCGGCGTAAATCCGCTGCTGACTGACAATGAGGAGCAGCTGCGCGGTGCCGACAAGGTGATATTCCCTGGTGTGGGTGAAGCCAGCACCACAATGGAGTATCTGTGCGCACATGGTCTGGACCGCATAATCAGGGATTTGAAACAGCCTGTCCTGGGTATCTGTCTGGGCCAGCAGCTTATGTGCAGCCACAGCGAGGAAGGCCAGACCGACTGTTTAGGAATATTTGATGTACCCGTGCTCAAATTCCAGCCGCAACGCCATGAAGACAAGGTTCCCCACATGGGTTGGAATACGATAGAGACCACGCAGGAAGGACTGTTCAAAGGATTCACAAAACCTGAATACGTCTATTTTGTACATAGTTTCTATGTGCCGGTCTGCGAGTGGACCGCCGCCAGAACCGGTTACATACTACCGTTCAGCGCCTCACTGCACAAGGACAATTTCTACGCCACACAGTTCCACCCCGAGAAAAGTGGCACCACAGGAGAACGGATTCTTAAGAATTTTCTTGACATTTAACCACAATGGAGATAGTTCCTGCAATAGACATAATAGACGGCAAGTGCGTAAGGCTCACCAAGGGTGACTACAACGCATGTAAGACTTACAGCGACAATCCACTTGATATGGCGCTGCGCTTTCAGGATGCAGGTTTACGCAGGCTTCATCTGGTTGACCTGGACGGAGCCAAGAGCAAGCATATTGTGAACTACCCCACCCTTGAGGCAATTGCCGGCCACACAGACCTTACAATTGATTTTGGCGGCGGAATCAAATCCACCCAAGACCTGGAGACAGCTCTTGGATGCGGTGCCGCAATGGTCACTGTAGGCAGCACCGCCGTAACTGACCCCGACCTGATGACCAGATGGATTGAGGACTTTGGCCAGGAGCACATAATCCTGGGGGCCGATGCCCGCGACGGCAAGATATCAGTAAACGGATGGAAAGAAGACAGTGCATTGACACTCTGCGACTTCATCCTTGACTACATGCAGAAAGGAATCACTCAGGTACTGTGTACGGACATAAACCGTGACGGTATGCTGCAGGGACCGTCAGTAGAGTTGTACAAGGCTCTGCTCAAGGAGTTTCCCGGTATAAAACTGATAGCCAGCGGAGGCGTAAGTTCAGTACAGGACCTGATTGACCTTAAGGAAGCAGGACTGCCCGCAGCAATTGTAGGCAAGGCCTATTATGAGGGACACATCACCCTGGAGCAACTATCCCTACTTAGCCAAGAATAGACAATGTTAGCAAAAAGAATCATACCCTGTCTGGATATCTGTAACGGACGCACCGTAAAAGGCACCAACTTTGTAAACCTGCGCGATGCCGGAGACCCCGTGGAACTGGGTAGACTTTACAGCGAACAGGGCGCCGACGAACTGACCTTCCTGGATATCACAGCATCCTTCGAGGGGCGAAAAACTTTTACAGAATTAGTTGAGCGCATAGCTGCCAACATCTCCATACCCTTCACCGTAGGCGGAGGCATACACGAGCTCAAGGACGTGGAGCGCCTGCTGAGCGCCGGAGCCGACAAGGTTTCGGTCAACTCGGCAGCCATAAAGAACCCCGGACTGATTGATGAGATAGCGCTGAACTTTGGCTCTCAGGTATGTGTGGCTGCCATCGACGCCAAGCAGACCGATGAGGGTTGGCGCTGTTTCCTGAACGGAGGGCGGGTTCCTACCGAACGTATGCTGTTTGAATGGGCGCATGAGGCTCAGGAACGCGGCGCAGGTGAGATACTGTTCACCAGCATGGATCATGACGGAGTAAAGCAGGGATTCGCCAATGAGGCCCTGCGGTATCTTTCGGACCATTTGAGCATACCTGTGATAGCATCGGGCGGAGCTGGTTCCAAGGAGCATTTCAGGGACGCATTTCTGGAGGGTCACGCCGATGCCGCGCTGGCAGCCAGCGTTTTTCACTTCGGAGAGATACCGATTCCCGAATTAAAACAGTACCTTTGCGATTTGAAAATTCCAATAAGAATATAATTATACCATAAGATGGATATTGATTTCGAAAAAATGGGCGGTCTTGTACCCGCAATTATCCAGGACAATGTAACACGCAAGGTCCTGATGCTGGGCTTTATGAACAAGGAGGCCTATGACAAGACCGTAGAGACCGGAAAAGTCACATTCTGGAGCCGCACCAGAAACTGCCTTTGGACCAAGGGCGAGACAAGCGGCAACTTTCTGAATGTAAAGGAGATCCTGTTGGATTGCGACAAGGATACCCTGCTCATCAAGGCAAATCCGGAAGGCCCTGTTTGCCACACCGGAGCCGATACATGCTGGAATGAGCAAAACTCAGTTGACTTGAATTTCCTGTCTTATCTGCAGGATTTCATTGACCGCCGTTTCAAGGAAATGCCTGAGGGTTCTTACACCACGTCTTTATTCAAGAGTGGAGTGAACCGTATGGCCCAAAAGGTTGGTGAGGAGGCTGTAGAGACCGTTATCGAGGCCACCAACGGCACTGATGACCGTCTTATCTATGAGGCATCGGACCTTATATACCACCTCATAGTTCTGCTCACATCAAAGGGGCACCGCATTGAGGAGCTTGCCGCAGAACTGGTAAAACGTCATAAAGAGTAAATGGATATTATTGATTATCGTAACGTTGAGGTCCGCCAGGAGGATATGTTCGTCCTGGGCGATGTAACATTCACGGTACAGGAGGGCGATTTTGTCTATCTGATAGGCAAGGTCGGCTCCGGCAAGAGTTCACTGTTCAAGACGCTGTATTGTGAACTTGACGTACTCTGCCCCATGCCCGACAGCCACGCCTTGGTACTAGGCATGGACCTGGTGGATATGAAGAAACGCCATGTTCCGCGTCTGCGCCGCCAGATGGGAATAGTATTTCAGGATTTCCAGCTGCTTACAGACCGTAACGTTTTTGATAATCTGAGTTTTGTGCTTAAATCCACAGGTTGGAAGGACAAGAAACTCATCCATCAAAAGATATTCCAGGTTTTGGGAATGGTAGGAATGGACACCAAGGGATACAAGATGCCGCATGAGCTATCCGGCGGAGAGCAACAGCGTATCTGCATAGCACGCGCCCTTCTTAATGACCCCAGACTGATTCTGGCCGATGAGCCCACGGGCAATCTGGACCCCGAGACAGGCCGTCAGATAATGGAAATCCTGCACAAAGTAGGACAAAGCGGAACAACAATCCTTATGATTACCCACAACCTTCAGTGGATAGATGAGTTTCCAGGCCGCGTATTCAAATGTGAAGGCCGCAAACTCCTGGTAGACGCTGAAGCAAACGTATCCCAGCAGGATGACGAAGAAAACGGTATAGATCAACACGAAAAACAGCAATAACATGAAAGTATTGAAATTCGGAGGCACATCAGTAGGAAGCCCCGAGAGAATGAAAGAAGTAAGCCGTCTGATCACAGAAGACGGGCAACAGAAGCTGGTAGTCCTTTCAGCCATGTCAGGCACAACCAACTCACTGGTGGAGATTTCACAATACCTCTATGGAGGCAACAAGGCAGGTGCCGATGACGTGATAAACCGTCTTCGCGCCAAGTATTACGCCCATGTTCCGGAGCTTCTCTCCAAGAAGGAGAATCAGAACGTGCTGCAAAAGTTCCTGGAGGAGAAATTCGACTATCTCCAGTCATTCTATATTGACAACTTCACCGAAAAGGAGGAGAAAATCATACTTGCTCAGGGAGAACTTATCTCAACATATATGGTTACCTGCTACCTCAAGGAGCAGGGCATCAAGGCCGCCTTGCTGCCGGCGCTTGACTTCATGAAGACCAATGCCGATGCTGAGCCCGACATGCAGTTCATTACTGAAAAGGCAGCCGGACAACTCAATTCCGTTCCCGGCATGCAGATATACATCACACAGGGATTCATTTGCCGCAATATACAAGGTGACATAGACAACCTGCAGCGCGGAGGAAGCGACTACACCGCATCCATTCTAGGTGCCGCCATCAAGGCCGATGAGATTCAGATATGGACCGACATCGACGGCATGCACAACAATGATCCCCGCGTAGTTGACAAGACCCAGCCTGTACGCCACCTGCATTTTGAGGAGGCAGCAGAGTTGGCCTACTTTGGGGCCAAGATACTCCATCCCACCTGCATTCAACCTGCCAAGGCTGCCAATATTCCGGTACGTCTGCTTAACACAATGGAGCCCACAGCTCCCGGCACACTGATTGACAACCGCTCTGAGCCTGGCCGCATAGCAGCCGTAGCCGCCAAGGAAAACATCACAGCCATCAAGATCAAGTCAAGCCGAATGCTGCTGGCGCACGGTTTTCTCAAGAAGGTATTCGAGGTTTTTGAGACCTACCGCACATCAATCGATATGATCTGCACATCCGAGGTTGGAGTTTCTATGTCAATTGACAACACCAAGCACCTGGAGGAGATAGTAACGGAACTCAAGAAATATGGTACCGTTACAGTTGACAGCGGAATGTGCATTGTCTGTGTAGTAGGCGATATGGTTTGGGAGAATCTTGGATTCGAGTCACGTGCCATGGACGCTCTGGCCGACATTCCGGTACGAATGATTTCCTACGGCGGAAGCAACTACAATATTTCATTCCTTATAAGGGAGAGTGACAAGAAAGCAGCCCTCCAACGCTTGAGTGACGTACTCTTCAGCAACAAGTAACAACATGCAAACACCTTACTATCAGTATGACCTGGGGATACTCCAAAACACCCTCAAGTCTGTAGAGGAATGTACGGCAGATAATCCTGACTGGCACGTTCATTACGCAATTAAGGCCAATGCCAACCCTCTGCTGCTCAAGCATATCAACGAGTACGGTCTGGGAATAGACTGTGTGAGCGGAGGAGAGATTCAGACAGCACTTGACAACGGTTTCCATGCATCATCCATTGTTTTTGCCGGTGTAGGCAAGGCTGATTGGGAGATTGACCTGGCACTGAGTGCCGGCATAATGTGCTTCAATGTTGAGTCAGAGGCAGAGCTTGACGTAATAGCCGAGCGTTGCGCCGCACTTGAAAAGACCGCCCACATAGCACTGCGCGTCAACCCCGATGTGGATGCCCACACACACGCCAACATCACCACAGGAAAGGCTGAGAACAAGTTCGGGATAGAGATTCCGATGCTCTTGCCCATAATCCGCAAGGCACAGCAGAATCCATATTTTGTATTTGATGGCCTGCATTTCCATATAGGTTCACAGATACTTGACCTTGAGCCGTTCCGTTTGCTTTGCAGCAAGGTGAATGAACTGCAGGATATGCTTGAGAAAGAAGGTGTCAAGCTCAATTTAATCAATGTAGGAGGCGGACTTGGTGTTGATTATATAAATCCGGAACAGAATCCTGTACCCGATTTCAAGCAATACTTTGACATATTCCGCAATGAACTCAGATTGCGTCCCGGCCAGCACCTCCATTTTGAGTTGGGCCGTTCCATCGTGGCACAATGCGGAAGACTCATCACAAAAGTCCTGTACATAAAACAGGGAACCATCAAGAAATTCGCAATCGTTGATGCCGGATTTACCGAACTGATACGCCCTGCTCTTTACGGAGCACATCACAAGATAGTGAACCTGACATCAGACGGCCCCCTGGAGAAGTATGATGTGGTAGGTCCCATATGTGAGTCATCGGACGTATTCGGCAAGGATGAGTTGCTGCCCCTTGTTCACCGTGGTGACCTGATTGCCATCATGTCAGCCGGCGCCTATGGCGAGGCTATGTCTTCACAATATAACTGCCGTCCTCTGCCCAAGGCTGAAACCGGCCGATTCTGATCAGAATTTCCAAAGCAGGCCCACTGATACCGGAATGTCCCAATAGAGCTCGCTGTCATGTTCCAGGATAGCAGCTCCAGCCTTGAGATCAACAGCCAGATCTTTGGTGACAAAAATATCGTATCCCAACTCACATGTCAGGAAGTTCTCGCTGTAACGGTGGGTAGCAGGTTTACCGCGGAATGATAACGAGAACGCCCCGATATCAAGCCCGGCACCCAGACTCCAGGTAAATCCCGGATCAAACAGGTTTGCCTCATTCCACGAACCCGTACAATAACCCAGATCGGCAAAAACCGATATTCCGCCGTGATTGCCTATACGGCACTTCATCTGCATCACGTCACGCATTGTGCCGGATTGTGTAAAAAACTGCACTTGGGGAGAAAGCGAGAAATATGGGAAACGGTCATCGGGATCATTCCAACTATTGGCCACCGCAACTATCATTCCGGCCGATGCAACTGCAACAGCAGCGGCACCTATCAGCAACGCAGCATCATCCACCTCTTTCATATTGACATCAGGCGCCTTGGAACGGCTGGGAGTATTATGAGTCTTGCTGTAACGGTTTGACGATGTGGGAATCCAGTTGTCATAGAGACGATTGTCATAATAACGTGCCCTGTGATACACATCAAACCAGAACAGGTCATGATAGAAATCAAACAGGTCTACCAGGAGCATTGCCAGTACCGGATCATCCGGATCACTTGTAGAATATTTATTACCATCGGCATCAACTGCGCTGTAAATAATATTATCAACGACCACCTCTTTGACAGGTTTTTCTATAGGTGCGGGATCATTGACCTGGGCCACTGTATCGGGCATAAAGAGGTCATACATCACAGATTCGGTCCTGTCCTTATATTTGAAATGGAACTGAGCGGTAACCTCGGCCGGGCAATTCTTATACATGGTCAGATAGTCACGGCCGTCATCGGCTGTTACCACCTCGCCCCAAACCATAATATTACTCTTTTCTTTCTTCTTTCCATACATGGCTGTAAGCGGTAGCATCACAACCATCATAAGAACAAACAACTTCTTCATACAGGGTTAATGTTTATATCCGATGCGAAGATACTGAGGATAGTTCACCCGAAGTCGGGAATTTTTCCTATAAGATTCGGGGGAAAACCCTAATTCAGCCAATCCGGGTTTCGGACTCAGACAATTCGGCATCCAACTCATCAAATTCCACTTCGTTCAACTCGGGGATAGGATTGCGGGAACTCTGCTTTGCACCTAATTTCTGAAGTTTGGCACAAGTCTGGATTATACTCTGTCCTGTGGGCTGGAGTTTCTTATCGGCTGCCTCATATGCCTTACCTGCATTTTCAAGAGCTTTTCCGATTGCCTTGTAACGGTCCATGAACTGCCCCACGCGGTCCATAAGTTCATTTGCCAGGGCATACACTTTTTCGTGATTCTGAGCCTGTGCTATCTGAGTCCAAGTCATGTTGATTATACGCAAGGCGGCAAACAGTGTCTGCTCATCGGCTATATATACATTCTTTTCCATTGCATTGCGCCACAGATCAGGCTGTGCACCAAGAGCAGCCCACAAAGCACCGGTATTTGGCACAAACATAATCACGTAATCCATCTTGACCTTAGGCGGCTTAACATACGATGAATAATCCTTGGCTGCCAGTTCCTTTACATGTTTCTGGATACTCTCCACATGTGCCTTTAGGTACTTTTGCCTGTCATTCTCTTCCTCGGCATTGACATAATCCATGAATGCGGTAAGCGAAACCTTTGAGTCTATGATGACTTCCCGTTTCTGGTCCAGATGCAGGATCACATCAGGACGC
This sequence comes from Bacteroidaceae bacterium, assembly GCA_045534785.1. Lineage (GTDB taxonomy): Bacteria > Bacteroidota > Bacteroidia > Bacteroidales > Bacteroidaceae > Colenecus. Next base: position 65,952 of record JAZSKJ010000014.1, read on the forward strand.
ATACCGTGGTCATTGTCATTACGAACCACATCACCCGACGCGTCGCGGATGGATGACTGCAACTCGTAATGCACATTCTCTGTCAGCCCCTGAGATTCAAGCAACTCATTAAGAACAATCTCACCCCAGTTGCCCTGTACACGTCCGGCATGACGGAATACGCGGGTAAGTTCATCGGCACTCTCCTTGGCTGCGGCGCTCTGGCGCATCATATTCTCAGCCTGGGTCTTTATCTCACTGCTTATTGAGGTCTGTCTGATGGTGTTTTCCCGCATTGCTTCCTTCATCTTGTCAATGGTTTCCTTAAGCGGATTTACTATCTGGCCGATGCTGGTATTGCTGGACGTAGCAAACTCCTCCTGACGGCGTTTTAGCATATCCTCCGTAGCCGATTTCATCTGGGCGGTCACCTTGGCTATCGTCTCGTCAAACTTGGCCTGTTGTGCATCCAGCATATCGCGGGTGTGTGCCTGCCACTCCTCCTTGTCTCGGGCGGCCTGGTCAGTCAGGCTGGCATTACGTGATTCAAGAACTTTCACCTGAGCCTCCAGTTCATTCTCCCTCTTGCGGTTACGACCAATCAGTAGTCCCACGGCAATGCCCAAGACAATACAGATTATGTATATCAGAATATCCATTCCTATTTATATTTTGTTCCGTAAATATAAGGTTTTATCATTGTAGAACCAAACAAAAAAGCTATCTTTGAAAACTAACCGGAAATTAGAAAGCAAAATGTCAAAAAACCGACATCTTGACCCACACTGTGAAGCTATACTTGAGGAATACAGGGACAATCTCCCACGGTTCAGGGAAGTTGAAGTTCAGGTGCGGGACACGTTAAAAAGGACTTTATCTGAGGCTGGGCTGCTTGTTGCTGCATTGGAGTCCCGCATAAAGGAATATGATTCACTGGCAGGCAAGCTGGAACTAAAGGGACATAAGTACTCAACTCTGGCAGACCTGACCGATATTCTTGGACTCAGGATCATCACATTCTATATAGATGATGTTGATATTGTCGCATCGGCCGTGGAACGCCTTTTTACCGTGGATTGGGACAACTCGGTAGACAAGCGCAAGATACATGAGATAGACAGTTTCGGTTATCTGTCTCTTCACTATATCTGCTCCATACCCGGTTTTCCTTACCGGTTTGAGATACAGATGCGTACCTTGCTGCAGCATGCATGGGCCAACATGAACCATGATACAGGCTACAAGTCGGGAGTAGAGATTCCAAAGGGTTACATGCGCAACATGAGCCGTCTGGCAGGAATGCTGGAACTGGTGGATGATGAATTCAGCAAGATCCGGATTGAACTCACAGACTACCGCCGCCGCGTTCAGGCACTTGTGAAATCGGGCGATCTGGATGAGGTTTCAATTGATGGAGATACTTTCCGCAGTTATCTGGAACTCAATCCTTTCGGTCAGCTGAACAAGCGCATAGCATCCATAAACCAGGCCGAAATACAAGAGGTGCCGCTCATGCCGTATCTGGCCGTATTCAAGGGAATGGGACTCAAGACTCTGGGTGACATAGCATCAATTGTAAGGGATTATTCCGAAGGTGCATATCAGATAGCCTGCTACCAGATAGGTCTTACAGACCTGGACATAATTGCATCCTCCATAGGTCCGCAGAACCTGTGCATAGCATATATTCTCAAGAACGGAGGCGGCAAGGCCGGGTTAAAGTTTATGTTCGACCTTTTAAACGGAGAGTCTGAAAGCAACACGGTAATTGCCGAGATGATGTTGGAACAGTCCAAAGACCTTCCTTTTATGAACACCGGCAACTGAATGCCGTAAACTTTAGACAATGAAAAAAGAGAAACGTACACTTACGGATATTGAGAAAAAATCAGCCCGGATAGGACTGATTCTCATCTTTATTGCCGCCCTTACTCTCGAAGCGACATCAATAACACAGTACATTTTCTCACAGAAAGGCATCAGAAATGAGGCTTCCATGCGTGCCGAGAGCCAGATGGAGACCACCAAGGCCCGTATCATGGATATAATAAATCAGGCCGAGGCCGCTGTACGCAACAGCATATGGATAGCCCAGTGGTGCCTGGAGGTGCCCGACAGCATGGGGCGTGTCACGGAACGCATTGTCAAGGACAATCCGGTTGTGGTTGGATCGACAGTTGCCTTTGTGCCCGGATATGACAAGAAGCACAACCTTTTTGCCCCTTACAGTTACCGCGAGGAGGGCACAGGTCTGATTAAGTCCAAGACGCTTGCCACCCGGGAGTATGACTATCCCTCGCAGGAGTGGTTTACCAAACCTCTTGAACTTGATGCCGGCTACTGGTCAGAGCCCTATGTGGACGAGGGTGGCGGCGAGATGCTGATGACAACCTACTCGCTCCCGCTGCGTGATGCCAAGGGCAATGTGGCGGCAGTCATCACGGCCGATATCTCCCTGGACTGGCTGAATGACCTGGTGGGTAACATATCGGTCTATCCCAGCGCATTCAGCGTACTGCTGAGCCGGAGCGGTCAGGTCATGGTCTGCCCGGTGGAGACACTGGTCATGAACTCCAACATTAAGGATTTTCAGGCCCAAAGTGATAACCAGTCATTCAAGAATCTGAGTAATTCCATGCTCTCCGGACAGTCCGGAAACATAAGGATAATAGACCGCGGAATATCCAGTCAAGTATATTTCTCTCCGGTTGAGCGCACCGGATGGTCCATGTCCATAGTCATCCCCGAGAGTGAGATCTATGCAAGCATACGTCGCATCGGAATGATTGTAAAACTCCTCCAGTTGCTTGGTATTGTAATGATTATCCTGATACTACGTTCCGTCGCCAAGAGACAGATGGAGTATCAGAAACTGAACGAGCAGAAGGAACGTATCCAGGGTGAACTTCAGATAGCAAGTGCCATTCAGATGGCCATGATACCCAAGATATATCCGCCCTACCCTGACCGTGACGACATAGACCTGTTCGGCAAGCTAACCCCTGCAAAAGAGGTAGGCGGTGACCTGTTTGATTTCTTTATCCGGGACGAGAAACTGTTCTTCTGCATTGGTGACGTATCGGGCAAGGGTGTCCCCGCCTCTCTCTACATGATGGTCACCAAAGCGCTGTTCAGAACCATTTCGGCCCATGAGGCGCAACCCAGCAAAATTATATCCAATCTGAACGATGTAATGTCCGAGGACAATGAGTCCAATATGTTCGTCACCCTGTTCGTGGGTGTTCTGGACCTGCCTACCGGACGTCTGCATTATTGCAACGCCGGTCACGATGCACCTTTCCTTATAGGAAACACCGGTGCGGGAATGCTTCCCGTTGATTCTAACCTGCCTGTAGGAGTCATGCCCAAATGGAAGTTCAGTCAGCAGGAGACCGTGATAGATCCTGACACCAGCATATTCCTGTACACCGACGGACTCACCGAAGCCGAGAATATATCACACGGCCAGTTTGAGATGGACCGCGTAAGGGAACTTGCAAAGAAACTGCAGGAAGAGCGCACTTTCAACCCCGCCAAAATCATTGAACGCATGTCAGATGCCGTTCACAGATTTGTCGGAGAGGCCGACCAGAGCGATGACCTTACGATGCTGGCCATACAATACACCAGACACAACGAAGACATTGTTTACCAGCGCAGTCTTACCCTATCAAATGACCTTAGCAGAATTCCCAGACTCAACTCTTTCATAGATGAGGTCTGCGAGGCCAACGGATTTGACATGCCCACCACTATGCAACTCAACCTGGCTATTGAAGAGGCGGTAGTCAATGTAATGAATTACGCCTACCCCCAGGGTACCAAGGGCGACGTAACAATCGAAGTCAAGTCTGACGGCAAGGAGATGACATTCATAATAACAGATACCGGCAAGCCGTTCGACCCCACTGCCAAGCCGGAGGTCGATGTAACTTTGAGTGCCGAAGACCGTGCCATAGGAGGCCTGGGGATACATCTTATCCGCCAGATAACCGACCGTATCAATTACGAGCGCTCCGGCGGTCATAACATACTTACATTAATCAAAAAACTGAGCAAACCACAGGCATGATGATTATACCTCTTTCTATATTCAACATAGACCTCTCGACCGGGAACATTATCCTGTTTACATCCCTGCTCATGTTCGTGGCCATACTTATGGCCAAAGTGGGTATCAAATACGGTGTTCCGGCCATGTTGCTTTTCCTTCTGATAGGAATGCTGGCGGGTGAGGACGGAATAGGTATACGCATAGACAATCTCCATGTCACAGAGTTTCTGGGACACCTGGCCATGACTATAATACTGCTGTCAGGCGGCCTTGAAACCTCACTTGAGGAGACACGCCCCATTATCCGGAAAGGTATTTCAATGTCCACTCTGGGCGTTTTCCTGACCATTGTCATAACAGGTACGTTCATCTGGTTTGTACTGGGTGAAAGGATTGGCGGAGCCGGCAAGACCCTGATGGGATGTATGCTTCTGGCTACAGTAATGTCATCGACTGATTCGGCATCGGTATTCTCTATCCTGCGGAGCCGTCGTCTCACCCTGCGGGAGAATCTGGGACCTCTGCTGGAACTTGAATCCGGAAGCAACGACCCCATGGCTTATGTGCTTACCATCCTGCTGGTCCAGATAATGGAATCATTGGAATCAGTTTCCGGCATATCCGGAACATGGCATATAATACTGTTGGGTATCTGGATCCTGATAAAGCAGATAATCATAGGCTTTGCAGTAGGAATGGCATTGGGACACGCCGCAAGATGGCTGCTTACAAGGATAAATCTCATTTCCAGTCCAATGTACGCCATTCTGATTCTGAGCGTAACGCTGTTCTCAAACGGTGCGGCATCTTTCCTGGGCGGCAACGGACTGTTGGCTCTGTATATCACAGCCATCATTATAGGTAACACCAAGGAATTGCCCCACAGAAAGAATATCCTGCTTTTCTCAGAAGGTATCACATGGCTGGCACAACTTATGATGTTCCTTCTTCTGGGACTGTTGGCCAAGCCGTCAGAGATGAGCCACATCATGTGGCCTGCACTGCTTATAGGGCTGTTCATCATGTTCATTGCCCGTCCTGCCGGAATCATACTGAGCCTGTTACCTTTCAAAGGACTCTCATTCAGGGCCAAGCTGCTGGCATCCTGGGTAGGACTCAAGGGAGCCGGCCCCATACTGTTCGCCCTTTACACCGTATTGGAAGGTGTGGACGGATCAAGCGAAATATTCAACATAGTATTCTTCATCACCCTGCTGTCTCTTCTTGTTCAGGGTATGACCGTATCACCCATGGCACATCTGCTCAACCTCTCCATAGAGGATGACCCCGAGGTAAAGACATTCGGAATGGAGATACCCGAATATATGGGACTGTTGCGTGACCATACCGTATCAGAACAGGACCTGGCGAGCGGAGACACCCTCCGTGACCTCAGGTTGCCTCACGGTATACGGGTTGTAATGGTACACCGTGGTGAGAAATATCTGGTACCTCACGGCAGCATGAAACTATTGCCGGGCGATTTGCTGATTCTTATACTTGGAGATTCTGATGATTAAACAACAATATTACTGATATGGAAATTAAAGTAAACACAAAGGACTCTGTAACTACAGCTCAGCTGATAGGACGTTTGGACACTCCCGCTTCACAGGAAGTAAGTGGTGATTTTGACAATCTTATGCAGTTTGCTGCAGGAACCATCATACTGGACTGCACGCAGCTTGAATACATCTCCAGTTCCGGACTGCGTCTGTTCCTGTCACTGCGCAAGGCCGCAGCCTCCAAGGGCGGCAAGGTTATTGTAAAAGCCATCAACAATGATATCCGTTCGGTGTTCATGATGACCGGCTTCCTGAACCTTTTTGAAATCCAGGATTAAATTGAGTTTATGGCTAACGCGCCTATTGACACTTCCCTTCTGGACAGGGCAATAATGTTTGCGGTCCGAGCACACTCCGGGACAGAACGTCGCGGCAAGGGATTCCCTTACATAGTACATCCCATGGAAGCCGTGTCGATTGCGGCTACCATAACCCCCGACCAGGAGATCCTGGCAGCTGCCGCATTACATGACACAGTCGAGGATACCGATGTGACCGTTGATCAGATCCGCTCTGAATTCGGAGAAAGGATTGCATCTCTGGTGGCAGCCGAGACCGATTCAGTGATGGAAGGAAAGCCCGAAAATGAGACCTGGCACGAACGCAAGCAGGCTGCAATTGACCGTCTGGCCAGGGTTTCAAAAGATGCCAAGATAGTTGCACTGGGCGACAAGTTGTCCAATATGCGCGCCATTGCGCGGGACTATGCCGTTCAGGGCGATTCGTTATGGAACCTGTTCCATGTAAATGACCCTAAGGAACACGAATGGCATTACCGCGGTCTGGCCGATGCGTTGCGTGATCTCAAGGACACATTCGCGTTCCGGGAGTTTGAGATGCTCATAAACCAGGTATTCGGAAAGAAATGATGGAGCCCATTAAGATTACCCTTGATGACTACACGCTGTTCGGAGGCGGAGCCAACGGCGAGAGTTACGACCATAAGACTGATCCGGACATCATGCTCAAGCTCTATTTTCCGGGTAAGATACAGCAGCCTCTGGATGAAATCACGCTGGCCCGCAAGGTATATGACATGGGCATACCCACCCCTGAGCCCGGTGACTATGTGGTTACCGATGACGGCCGTTACGGAATAAGGTTCCGCCGTATCCGTGACAAGAAATCATACTCCCGTGCCACAGGCGATAATCCCGAATTTGTAGGGCAATACGCCCGTGAGTTTGCCGCCATGTGCCTCCAGCTCCATTCCGTCCATGTTGACACCACCCAGTTTGAGAGCGTCAAAGACCGATACTACCGCCTGCTCGCTGAGAATCCGTTTTTCAGCACCGCACAAAAAGACCGCATAGGCAGGTTCATATCCGATGCGCCTGATACCGATACCGCCATCCATGGCGACCTTCAGTACAGCAACGCCATTTTTGCGGGATCGAACCGTTACTTCATAGACCTGGGCGATTTCTGTTACGGATACAACATGTTTGATCTGGGTATGGTCTATCTGTGCTGTTGTCTTAGCGAAGAGAGTTTTATCCGGGAAACATTCCATATGCCCAAGTCTCTGGCCATAGAGTTCTGGAAGAACTTTGCACCTGCGTACTTCGGGACAGACCGTCCGTTAAAGGATATAGAGGAAGAGATACGCCCATATGCCGGACTCAAAGCCCTGATTGTAGAACGGGACACCAAATGCCCCATGCCGGAACTGAGAGCCGGAATGGCATCACTGTTGTAACAAAAAGCATATCCTCATGAAGAAGTTTGTTTCCATATTACTTTTGGGATGCCTGATATTGACAGGTTGTTTCAGAGAAAGTCACAAAGACGTTGAGTTTCACAATAAGTTCGTAATCCTGACCGATGCCGTTCCGGATGTGATACTTGAGATACGGTATTATGGCACATACAACTTTGTAGGAACCCGCATAGACGGTTACGACCAACCGGTAGCGCTGCTTACCAAGGAAGCCGCAGCGGCACTCAAGGAAGTCAGTGATGACGTCATTGCAAAGGGTTACCGCCTTAAGATTTACGATGCATACCGCCCGCAGATGGCAGTGGATCACTTTGTACGTTGGGCAGAGAACGTATCGGACACCCTGATGAAACCCTATTTCTATCCTGACCTTGACAAGAGTGTACTCTTTGAGCAGGAATACATCATGGCAAAAAGCGGACATACAAGGGGATCGACCGTTGATCTGACTCTGTTTGATATGACCACTGAGAAGGAGGTTGATATGGGCGGCACATTTGACTGGTTCGGCCCTGAAAGCCATCCCGATTTCTGCGGCAATCCTGAGACAGGACAATACACGGGAGACAACAGCAAGAGTCCTACCGGACGTTCCATAACCCAGGAGCAGTTCCTGAACCGTATGATCCTGCGCAACGCCATGCTACGTCATGGCTTCAAACCTCTTGACAGCGAATGGTGGCACTTTACACTCAAGGATGAGCCTCACCCGGATACTTACTTCACCCACCCCGTAAGCGTGTTCTGACCTATTCGAACCGGATTGATTTGGAGGGAACTATCCGGGAGATGACGGCACTGGGAATTAGCATCATGAGCATGGAGAGCACAAACATCACCACGTTCAGGATTACAAGCCAACCCAGTCCCACCTGCATAGGTACGCTGTCCAGATAGTAGTTTGCAGGATCCAGCGGCAACACATGGAACCACTGCTGTATCAGGCATATAATTATGGCCGATACATTACCTATCGCCATACCTTTAATGATTATATATGATGCCAGTCGCAGGAACACCTTTCTTACGGTTCTGTTTGATGCACCCAAGGATTTGAGAGTACCTATTGTTGCGGTTCGCTCAAATATAATAATTAGCAGACCTGAAATCATGGTGAATCCCGCAATACCCAACATGAGTGCCAAAATGATCCAGACATTAAGGTCAAGCACATCCAACCATGCAAAAAGGCCAGAATGTGTATCATACATTGTTTGAACCAGATAATCCTCATCATTAATGTTTTCCAGTTCATTCATCACATCACGAACCTGACCGTATCCGTCATCAATCCTTTGGTAATCTTTAAGGCGTATTTCAAGTCCTGTATATTCATCGGGAGTCCATTCATTAAGGCGCTGCAACAATGCAAGTTCCGAAACACCGAACATACGGTCATACTCCAAAAAACCTGTCTCGTATATTCCTGTAACAGTTAACCTGCGTATTCGCACCTGGTTCTGCATAAAATAGACATCGGCCTTGGAACCCACTTTCAGTCCCAACATATCGGCTATGGTGCGAGACAGGATTATCCAGTTGGATCCCAAAGAGTCTTGAAGTTCAGGAAAACCACCCTCCTGCATATATTGATTAAGGAACGTGCGGTCATAATCGTCGTTTATGCCCTTAAGCATGAATCCGTGGAAAGCCTCATCGGTGCGCACAATACAGGGCTTGTTCACAAATGGCTGTACACGCTCAACAAGTTCCAGGTCGGACAATGCTTTGAATGCGGAGTCAGTACAGGTTACTGGATCTTCAACAATGCCCATACCCACGTAAGTGTTGGTTACAGTAATATGCTGCGAGAATCCCATCACCTTGTCACGGATTTGACTTTTGAAACCTCGGGTTACCGACATTGTCAATATCATTACCATCAGCCCCACCGCAATACCAGCTGTAGCGATAATGATGGCTGGACGGGAGCCGCCTTTAACGCCCTCATCCCTACCGTACAAACGTCTGGCCAGAAACTTCTCCATAACTGAACGCGAAGATATGCATTTTCGGTTTATCTTTGCCTTTATGAAACGGCTAAAACAATTCCTGATCATCCTATTCTCTATCAGCGTCACTTGTTTAAGCGCGAGAGAGGTCATAAACTTTAACAACGTCTGGAGATTCAGCCTTGACATGGGAGCCGATGAGAGCGTTGCTGAACCCGGGTTTGATGACAGCGGCTGGAGGGTACTTAACCTGCCCCATGACTGGGCTATAGAAGGTGATTTTGACGAGCACAACCCCTCCGGCACAGGCGGTGGCGCACTGCCCGGCGGCATAGGCTGGTACCGCAAGACATTTAAGGTTTCCAAAAAGGATACGGGAAGCATAATCAAGATTGAGTTTGACGGCGTCTATATGAACAGCTCGGTCTTTATAAACGGGCACCTGCTGGGCACACGCCCCTACGGATATATATCGTTCAGTTATGACCTGACCCCCTACATCAACTGGAACGGAGATAATGTGATAGCCGTAAAGGTTGATAACTCCGACCAGCCCAACAGCCGCTGGTACTCGGGGTGCGGAATATTTCGTGATGTGCATCTGGTAAAGGTCAATCAGGTTCACATAGCAGAATGGGGTACTTACGTCTCAACTCCGACAGTTTCCCGGGATAAAGCACTTGTCAAGGTTTCTGCGACTATAAATGACGGAAATGTTATTTGGAGCAAGGTAACCAGAAACCTGACTGTAAAATCCACAATCAAGGATTCAGAAGGAAAAGCAATAATCACTTCAACTGCAAGCAGAGAACTCAATTGGAAAGGAGAGGTGCCTGAAGTAGTTGTCGATGACAGCATTTGGGTGGATTCTCCGCATCTGTGGAGCGTAGATGACCCTTACATGTACACATTGGTTACAGAACTCACCCTGAACGGCAAACGGGTGGACACCTATGAGACCCCGTTCGGAATCCGTACAATCGAGTTCCGTGCCGACAGCGGATTCTACCTGAACGGCGAACATGTGCGTATAAACGGAGTATGCAACCACCATGACCTGGGCTGCCTGGGCGCAGCAACCAATGAGCGTGCCATAGAGCGCCAGTTGCAGATACTCAAAGAGATGGGCTGCAACGGCATACGCTGCTCACATAACCCGCCTTCGCCAATCCTGCTGGACTTTTGCGACCGCATGGGATTCCTGGTAATGGATGAGGCTTTTGACATGTGGCGCCGCCGCAAGACCGACCGCGACTATGCCCGTTTCTTTGACGATTGGTATGAGCGTGACCTTACCGATCTGGTGGTACGTGACCGTAACCACCCCAGCATAGTGCTGTGGAGCATAGGCAACGAGGTTCTGGAACAGTGGTCCGATGCCAAGGCCGATACCCTGAGCCTTGAGCAGGCCAACCTTATACTTAATATGGGCCACAGCGCCGACCAGCTGGCCAAGGAGGGTGAGATGAGTGTAAACTCACTTATCACCGCCCGCCTGGCAAATATTATAAAGGAACTTGACCCCACCCGCCCCGTAACGGCCGGCTGCAACGAGCCCAGTCCCGGCAACCACCTGTTCCGCTCCGGCGCCATTGACGTGATAGGCTACAACTACCATAACCAGAATGTACCGTCGGTTCCGCGCCTGTTCCCCGGTAAGCCATTCATCATCACCGAGAGCGTATCGGCCCTGATGACACGCGGATTCTATGAGATGCCGTCAGACAAGTTGATGCAGCGCCCCGCACGCTGGGACCGCCCCTACTTCAACCCCACATTCTCTTGCTCGGCATATGACAACGTACGCACCCCGTGGGGCAGCCACCATGAGGACAACCTGATATTCCTGAACAGCCAGCCCTTTGTGGCCGGACAGTATATCTGGACGGGATTTGACTACATTGGCGAGCCCACCCCCTACGGCTGGCCCGCCCGCAGTTCATACTTCGGCATAGTTGACCTGGCCGGATTCCCCAAGGACATCTATTACCTCTATCAGTCAGAGTGGACCGATACCCCCGTGCTGCACCTGTTCCCCCACTGGAACTGGGAACCCGGACAGCAGATAGACATGTGGTGTTACTACAACAATGCCGATGAGGTTGAGCTCTACATAAACGGCAAGTCACAGGGTATTCGCAGCAAGGACTCAGAGCATCTGCATGTAGTCTGGAACGTGACTTTTGAGCCAGGCACAGTCAAGGTTGTGGCCCGCAAAGACGGAGTCGAGACTACCAGCCGGGAGATACATACTGCAGGCGAGCCCGCACAGATACGTCTAACACCGGACCGCAGCACAATAAAGAGCAACGGCACGGACCTGAGTTTTGTAACCGTGGAGATACTTGACAAGGACGGCAACCTGTGCCCCAATGCTGATAACCTGGTGCAGTTCCAGGTTGAAGGAAAGGGATTCATAGCAGGTGTGGATAACGGCAGCCCCATATCGCTGGAGCGTTTCAAGGACAATAAGCGCAAGGCTTTCTACGGAAAGTGTCTGGTAGTACTACAAAACAACTCCGGAAAAGGAAAAATTAACCTGAAAGCATCATCAGAAGGATTAAAAGATGCACACATTGTTATAAAGTGTGCACGTTAAACCAAATAAAGGATAATTTTAAAACCTTAGTGGTGTCCTAAAAGTAACTTTGCATCGTTTTCCGTTTGATATGGACATTAAAGAGAACCTGAACAAGATCAAAGCCACGCTCCCCGCAGGAGTAAGACTTGTGGCTGTATCCAAAACCCACCCCATAGAGATGCTGCAAGAGGCATACGATGCCGGTCAGCGCCTGTTCGGTGAGAACAAGGTCCAGGAGATGACTGCCAAGAGCCAGGTTCTGCCCAAGGACATAGAGTGGCATTTCATCGGCCATGTACAGAGCAACAAGATCAAAATGATGGCTCCGTACGTATCGGTCATACAGGGTGTAGATACCTTTGACAAGCTGGTGGAGATAGACCGTCAGGCCGCCCGCTTTAACCGTCACATAACATGCCTGCTTCAGTTGCACATTGCCTCTGAGGAGACCAAGTTCGGATTCTCGGCCGATGAGTGCACCCAGATGCTTGACGAGGGCAAGTGGAAAGACCTGCAGAACATCACCATTGGCGGAGTCATGGGAATGGCCACCAACACCGATGATAAGGCTCAGGTAATGCATGAATTTAGCCGCCTTAAGGAACTCTTTGATACATACAAGCAGAAGTCTTTTGCCCACAGCGCTGACTTCAATACGATATCGGCCGGCATGAGCGGCGATTATGAGCTTGCAATCCAGGCCGGAAGCAATATGGTACGCATAGGCAGTTCCATATTCGGCGCAAGAGATTACAGTTTGAACAAATAACGACACTTTATATATGATAGATCATTACGACAGATCCGACAGTGTCTTCACAGAGAAGAACCTGAATGCTTACATAAGCAACTCACTGATTAGCAACTGGGATATGGAGGCATTCACCGATTATAAGGGTGCCACCCTGCTCTACCGCGACGTAGCCCGCCGTATCGCCAAACTGCACATCATGTTTGAGGAGGCCGGTCTCAAACCCGGTGACCGCATAGCACTGTGCGGCAAGAACAGCTCCAACTGGGGTACAGCCTGCCTGGCCGCCCTCACCTACGGCGCTGTGGTAGTTCCCATACTGCATGAGTTCAAATCGGACAACATACACCATATCATAAACCACTCCGAGACCAAACTGTTCTTTGCCGGTGACCAGATATGGGAGAACCTCAACGAGGCATCAATGCCCAACGTAGAGGGAATAATTACCCTCGATGAGTACCAGCTGGTGATTTCACGTAATGAGAAACTCACCTATGCACGCGAGCATCTGAACGAACTGTTCGGCCGCAAATACCCCAAGGAGTTCACCAAGGCCGATGTCAAGTACTTTGAGGCCGGTTTTGACGATATGGCCATGATCAACTACACATCGGGCTCAACGGGATTCTCCAAAGGTGTCATGCTGCCCTACCGCTCACTCATAAGCAACCACCTGTTTGCCCGCAAAGCCCTGTATGTGATGAAACCTGGAGACAAGGTTATCTCCATGCTCCCCATGGCACACATGTACGGATTCGCATTTGAGTTCATGCATGAGTTCCTGATGGGTTGCCACGTTTATTTCCTGACCCGCCTGCCCAGCCCCAAGATCATATTCCAGGCTCTGGGCGAAATCAAGCCAATGCTTATTGTATCGGTTCCTCTGGTAATAGAGAAGATTATAAAGAAAAACATTCTGCCCAAGCTGGAGACTCCGTCAATGAAGTTCCTGCTCAAGGTGCCCATCCTGAACGACCAGATTAAGAAGAAGGTCTGCGAGGAGATGATAAAGGGATTCGGTGGCAATTTCTACGAGGTAATCCTGGGCGGTGCACCCTTCAACCAGGAGGTTGAGAGATTCGTATCATCCATACATTTCCCCTACACCGTTGGTTACGGCGCAACTGAGTGCGGCCCCATCATAGCATATGATGACAAGACCACATTCGCACCCGGATCATGCGGCAAGCCCGTACCCAACATGGAGGTCAAGATTCTGAGCAACGATCCCGAGCACGTGCCCGGTGAGATTATCTGCCGCGGTCCCAACGTGATGCTGGGCTACTACAAGAATGAGAAACTTACCGAGGAGACCATCGACCCCGAAGGCTGGATGTACACAGGTGACCTGGGTATCATGGACAAGGACGGCAACATATTCATCAAGGGCCGCAGCAAGAGCATGATTCTTGGTCCTTCGGGCCAGAACATCTACCCCGAGGAGATTGAGGACCACCTTAACAACATGCCACTTGTAAACGAGTCAGTGGTAATCTCAGAGTCCGATAAGCTGGTAGCTCTGGTTTATCCCGACTTTGACGAGGCTATGAAGTCCGGCATGACCGATGAGCAGATAGCCGAGGTGATGGAGCAGAACCGCCAGGAACTGAACAACATCCTGCCCGCCTACGAGAAGATTTCCCAGATCCGCATCTACCACGAGGAGTTTGAGAAAACTCCCAAGAAGAGTATCAAGAGATTTTTGTATCAGAAGGAATAAATGACGTCCTCTAATTCCAAATACATTAGTTTGTTGTCGGCAATCATTCTGATGTTGTGCCATCTTAACGTATTTGCACAATATCAGATGATAGTACACACTGATGACGGATTGTCTTATCCATTTAATGTAAGCAGGATTGACAGTGTGTCTTTTATTCCGTCCAATCCTAACGAAAACGATATCGCCTTATCAGTCCATACCATTTGGACGGGAAAAAGTATTGCATGGCTAGGTACGTCCATACCTGCAGGCAGCAACTACAGCATACCAATTAAGGGCAACAGCATTAGTGCATACATTACTCCTCACAGAATCACTGAAACCGTATACAAAAAAGATGATTTCCTTCCGTCTGAATATCCCGTAATCGTTGCTTCACTGCTTGGTGCTAAAGAGATTCACAATGAAGCCCAAGGGTCGTCAAGGATAACAAGAAACGCATCTGATCCCAGGTTGGAGCTTCGCTGTAAAGCTCTAACCAACACCGTACAGGAGATTTGTTCATATGTATGGGGCAGTTATAATATAAATATAGCCGGCAAGTCATTCTCTGAGAATCACTCAAACACCATTGGTATCACCACATTCCTGCCCACAACCGGCAAATGGAACAACTTTGTGGACAATGTCTGCGTTTGTCTTCGTCAATCATACCAGATCTGTCTGACTCTAAGACATCTTATAAGTGACGACACACAAAGAACAAAGTATATTGCCGATATATTTGGAGATTATTATGATGACATAATGGATCTGCTGTCATCTGTAGGTTACACGATGGATGATATTGCAGGCTATCACGAAATTGACCTGTTTGCCATTGAGCATTCCGTAAATGACTCATATACATTCATGTATCCGTCACAGTTTTCTTTGGACAGCGATGATGTAAACAACTTCTACGGAGCATATAATAAGATAATCGGTGAAATACTCAAGTACAAGCCTTCCGTAAGAATAGTTATCATTTCCAACTGTGTTCGGACTCCTACTGAGTATCAGAACAATGAAGACAAGGTTTCGTGCCTTAGAAGTATTGCCGAAAGATGGCAGATACCATTCTGTCAAATGGACCTATACACCAATGTGCAATGGGTCAATCAACTCACCCAAGGCTATTGGGACGCAGACCACTATTGGCACGACAGCGGATTTGAATGGGCAGAAAACGTAAATAATGATTCATTCACAACCAATGCTTCATTTTTTGCCTCTATCTATGATGAAAGTTTAGCTGCCATGAAGGCAAAAATCAATCCGCAACAGATAAATGGTGTGTGGTATTGGGAAGCTCCGTCAATCTATATGTGGTTATATGATTCGCTACATCCACATTCCGACAAAAGCGGCAGACTGACTATTTTAATAGCCAGAGTACTTTCAAGGTGGCTTTTAACAATCGGAAATATCTGATTTAGTCTAGCTTCAGTACTGCCAGGAAGGCTTTCTGCGGGACTTCTACGTTTCCTATCTGTTTCATGCGCTTCTTGCCCTTCTTCTGTTTTTCCAGAAGCTTACGCTTACGCGATACGTCACCGCCGTAGCACTTGGCGGTTACATCCTTGCGCACCTGCTTGATGGTCTCGCGGGCAATGATCTTGGAACCTATGGCAGCCTGGATTGCTATATCGAACTGCTGACGCGGTATAAGTTCCTTGAGCTTCTCGCACATACGGCGGCCCAGGTCATAGGCGTTATCCACATGAGTCAGGGTTGAGAGTGCATCTACAGGCTCTCCGTTAAGCAGTATATCCAGCTTGATGAGCTTAGACGGACGGTATCCTGCGGGATGATAGTCAAATGATGCGTAACCCTTTGATATGCTTTTGAGCTTATCGTAGAAGTCAATCACAATCTCACCAAGCGGCAGCTTGAAGTATATCTCCACACGGTTACCGGCTATGAACTGCTGCTTGACCAACTCACCGCGCTTGTCCAAGCACAGCGTCATAATGGGACCGATGTAATCTGTAGTGGTAATTATTGATGCGTCTATATATGGCTCTTCAATATGGTCAATCAGAGTAAGATCCGGCATACCGCTTGGGTTATGAACCTCGGTGGCGTTCCCCTGCTTGTCATAAACCATGTATGATACGTTAGGCACGGTAGTTATGACGCTCATGTCAAACTCACGGTCCAGACGCTCCTGAACAATCTCCATGTGGAGCAGGCCTAAGAATCCGCAGCGGAATCCGAATCCCAGTGCTGCCGATGATTCCGGGAAGAAACTCAGTGAAGCATCGTTCAGCTGCAGTTTCTCAAGTGATGCGCGAAGATCCTCAAACTCATCGGCCTCAATGGGATATACGCCGGCAAACACCATCGGCTTGGACTCCTCGAATCCCGCAATGGCACTGCTGCAGGGACGGGCCACATGGGTGATTGTATCGCCCACCTTGACCTCAGTCGATGTCTTTATGCCCGATATGATGTAGCCCACATCGCCTGTGGTCATCACGTCGCGCGGCACCATATCCATACGGAGCACGCCTACCTCATCGGCATCATACTCCTTACCTGTGTTGAAGAACTTGACCTTGTCACCCTTGCGGATGCTGCCGTTCTCAATCTTAAAGTATGCTATGATTCCGCGGAACGAGTTGAATACGGAGTCAAATATCAATGCCTGCAGCGGAGCATCGGGATCACCTACGGGATGCGGCACACGCTCCACAATAGCATTCAGTATCTCCTCAACGCCCATTCCGGTGCGGGCCGATGCGCGGATAATCTCCTCACGTTTGCAACCAAGCAACTCGATGATCTCATCCTCCACCTCATCGGGCATGGCGCTCTGCATATCGCACTTGTTTATGACCGGGATAATCTCCAGGTCATGTTCAATGGCCATGTAGAGGTTGCTTATGGTCTGCGCCTGCACGCCCTGAGTAGCATCTACCACCAGGATTGCGCCCTCGCATGCAGCGATGGAGCGTGACACCTCATAAGAGAAATCCACATGTCCCGGAGTGTCAATAAGGTTCAGGATATACTTCTCACCCTTATACTCGTACTCCATCTGGATGGCGTGGCTCTTGATTGTTATACCGCGCTCCTTCTCCAGATCCATGTCATCAAGCATCTGGCCCTCGGTGATATTGATGGTATGAGTGTACTCTAACAGGCGGTCAGCCAGCGTTGACTTACCGTGATCGATATGAGCAATTATGCAAAAGTTGCGGATTCTCTCCATATAATGTGTTTTTACACCGCAAAATTAGTGAAAAAAACAACATATTGTGTGTTCATCTCTCATAGCCGGGACAGTTCAAGAATGCCTCTGGGGCTATAACAATGTCATTGCCGGAAAATATAACCGATGCAAGGTTTCTGCATTCACAGAACGCCCAGTTCCCTATACTTTTCACCCCATCGGGTATCTTGATTTCTGTCAGGCCGTAACAACCAAAGAAAGTGTTCTCTTCTATTGATTTCAATCCTTTGGGAATGGAAAATGAAGTAATAGCTTCACAACCGGCAAAAGCAGAGCGGCCTATGCTTGATACGCCATTCGGGATATTGATGGAGGCAAGACTTTCACAATCGGCAAATGCGTCTTCACCAATACTTGTAACACTGTTGGGTAGAACAACCTTCTCCAGGTTCCTGCATAAGCAGAACGCAGCCTGTCCTATGCTGGTTACGCCCTTGGGAATCTTAATGGATTTCAAGTTACGGCATGAGATAAATGCACTTTCACCTATACTGGTCACACCTTTGGGAATGACAGTATTACTGCACCCCGCTACCAAAGTCTTTGTTGCCGTATTAATGATTGCATTACAATTCCGGGGAGAAGCAAAAACCTTGTTTCCTCTATCAACAACGATTGATTCAATCCCGCTGCAGCCATGAAACGGATTTTCGCCCATTACATCAACACTTGCGGGAATAGAGACAGAGGTCAAACCGGTGCAGTTAAAGAACGCATCCTGCCCTATGGACTTGAGGCCATCAGGCAAGATAACAGAGGTAAGGGCACTACATCCCAAGAAAGCATGACTGCCAATCTCTATCAGACTTTCAGGTAAAGTTATCGAAGAAAGGTTTTCACAACCCGAGAAAGTGTTTTCTCCAATCCTGGTCACGCCCTCCGGTATTTCGATTGATGTCAGATTACTGCATTTGTAAAACGCCCAGTCCCCTATATTCTTGACACTCTTGGGAATTACTATCGATGTCAGACCGGCACATTCATTGAAAGCCCGTTCACTTATACCTGTTGTTCCCTCTTTCAGAATGATGGTGGTGTTGTCTGGCATCTTGCCTCTGTATTCATAAGCAACATTTCCCACATAAACCAGTCCGTCACCATTCATCTTATTGTACCATTCGGTACCCTTGAATGCATCACGCCCTATACTGTTCACACTTTCAGGAATATATATCCATGAAATACCTGTGCAACCGTCAAATGCATTTGCTCCTATACTGGTAACACTTTCAGAAATGGATACCGAGGCAAGTCCGGAGCAGCCACGAAACATACCCCTTTCTATTCCGGTAACACCTTGAGGGATAAAAACAGTCTTCAGGCTGGTACAACCCTCAAATGCCATCTCTTCTATAATCCGGACACTATCCGGAATATGGATAAATCCAAGAGCTGCACAACCGCCAAACGCAAAGCGTCCAATACTGGTAACACTTTCAGGGATTCTCACCGAGGTAAGTCCGGAGCAGCGAACAAACGTACCTGGTTCTATCCTTGTAACGCCCTCGGGAATGATGGCGAATGAAAGGCTTGTGCAACCTTCAAAAGCCCATCCGCCCATGCTTACTACAGTTTCAGGTATCAAAACCGATTTCAAGCCGGTACAACCGCTGAAAGCAGCTTCACCTATGCTCTTGATACCTCTTGGAAGTATCACATTATCAAGACCTGTGCAACCATAGAATGAACATTTACCTATACTCTCAATGCCTTCCGGGATGAAAACACCTGTAAGACCTGTGCATCCATAAAAAGCAAAATTCCTTATGCCGTTTACGGTATAGACCTCATTCCGATATGTAATCTCTTGGGGAATGAAAACAGTACCGGTATTAGAGCTGCAACTTGACAACAATGCGGTCTTACTATCCCTGTCAATTAAATAACGCATTCCGTTTACATCGGCAAACAGGTATTCCATTCCGTGCGGCTCGCGGACACGTGATTCCATGACAGGATTAGCTTCCTGACCGGTGTAAGGCTCCAGAGTAATCTCATAATATGATTTGTCCAATGCCATTGCCACAAGATCATATTCAGGATTCCCATAGAAGCCTGTAGCATATACCATCAGGACATGACCGGTATCTGACAGCTCAAATGAGAAACGACCTTCCTTATCAGTTAATACCCTGCTATACACGGAATCATTCAAATCCATTTCACGGACGCATGCACTCTTCAAAGGAGTCATATCGCCAGATTTGCAGACTATGCCGCTTATTACAGTACCAGGCTTTAGTTCATCTGCCACAGGAACTTTTTTACGGGCAGATGCCATCAATGTCATACAGGCCAGAATCAGGAATGATAATAATCTCATAATCAATTATTGGTTTGGTAATAATGGCAAATATACCAAAATAATTATAATAAGCGCAACAGGAGCAATTCCTGATGCGCTTATTATGCTGATACAAGGCTTTTTAGCGGGCCTGGACGTACTTGTGCAGAGTCTTGCGGACGGCGCCGGGACCTGCGTAGAGTTCCTTGACCATTCCTTCTATACGCTCACCAAGACCGGCCTCGTACAGATCTACTGCAAAGATGTCCTTGCGGCTGTAGAGTTTCTTAAGGCATGAGTAGTCCTGATCTGGCTTACCTATCTCAAGGGGAGCTACGATTGCCTGCATCTCTGCCAGCAGGGGATCGGGTGACGGATCAAACGGGGTGCCGTCATCCTTGATGCCTTTCAGGTAGCGTGCCCAACCGGCAAGTGCCAGAGGTATGAGCACCAGGTTGTCCATGTCAAGGCCGCGTGCTATGTATTTCTTTATGGTCTCGCCAAAACGGATTGGAATCTTCTGGCTAGTGTCACATGCTATGCGCTGAGGTGCATCGGGCATGAAGGGGTTGGGCAGACGGCGTTTGATTACCGCGCCTATAAACTCGTACGGGTTCAGGATTCCGGGATCAACCACTACCGGCATGGCCTCCATGTAACCCATCTTCTGGATGAAGGGACGGATATCCTCATCGGCCATCTCGGCACTGATAAGGGTGTAGCCCAGCATGCAGCCGTAGATAGCCATTGCTGTGTGCAGATGATTGAGGCAGGTGGTAACCTTCATGGTCTCAACCTTATCTACGGTCTCGCGTGTGGTGTACAGGCACAATAGTATCGTTTCCCTGTGACATCGTTTCCCTGTGTCACCAATAATATTCAGATTTATATTTGGAAAATTGTTTTTTGATTTATACTTTTGCCAAAAATCAAAACATACACTATGGAAAGCAATGAGAAAATAGTAATTGAAAATCCGCCCAAGAAGGTGTTGGATTTCATTGAAAAGATGCGTAGAGACAAAGAGACTCGGCGCAAGGAATTACTGGATAAAAAGACTCATAATTTCAGCATTCAGTTATAATGAATCTGTCATTTGATGTCATAACTAAAGAGGGAGACAAGATAGTTGTTTCCCTTAATTCGTTTTATCCATATATTACCGAACTGGTTGGTAATACGTTTCCAAACCTTGACATTGTGGAAATAACCATAATCCGTGAAAAAGGTGATAATCCTATTCCAATGGAGGCGTTTGGTAAAATAGCTCAAGTCCTGATCTCATTAGCCCAAGGCAACTCAGGTACCATATTATATTATTTCTGCAACATGACAGATGACCTTCCGCATCAAAGAGCAGGGAGAACTCTTACGTGTCATGAATATCGGAATAAATTGTTCAAACAATTATTTATCCGATATAGCAATGGAACAGATGAGCATTGGACTGATGTAGAAGTCGAGATGCGATCTACACAATTAAATCAGACTCTATTTTCCCATTTCCTTTTAAGAGACAATCATTTGCAGTTAGTTAATATACTAAGAAACGAAGTCCTTAATAATTTCAAATCTATTTCTGAACAGAAATAGGGCACAATAGTATCGGTTCCCTGTGTCAAGGGAGGAGAGACTTTATGCTGTCGGTGACGGCGGTTACCCGGGGGCTGGTGTAGGTGATTTCCTCTACGGGCATGAGCTGGACGCTTACCTTGCCGCTTGTTGTTATTATCAGTTTGCCGATGTTGGCAAAATGGATACCGGTCTGGGTGATGGGGATTTGCTTGCCGTCCTTGTTCTCAACATAAACACAGGGTACTGTGGAATGGGTGTGGGCATCGAGCAATGCATCAATACCATTGGTCTTGCTTATAAGATCATGGGAGTCAACATGGCTGGCGGGTCTTTCACCAAGGTGTGAGAGCATGATCACATAATCAGCTCCTTTGGCACGAGCTTAATCCACGGCTTGCTGAACCAGGTCATAGATCGCATCGCGCTTCAGGTCATAAAGCTGGTTGCGATTGGCGTCATAGAATGCACTCCGTTCAATCTGCATGGTCTGTGGCGTAAGTGCACCCACGAACGCCACACACTTGCTTCCATACTGATGTATTGTGTATGACGGGAAAATCTGATTGCCTTCCATATCAAACAGGTTGGAGCATATAACCGGGGCACCTGCCTGCTGCATCAGTTCCTTGATATGAGGTACTCCATAGTCTAACTCATGGTTGCCTAACGTGATGGCATCATAACCCACAGAACGGAGGATATCCACTATATACTTACCTTGTGAGTTCTTACCCACATCGGCTCCGGCCGCAAAATCGCCGCAGCTCACAATACCCACATAACACGTATCGGCCTTGGCAATGGCATCGCGCAGTCCGGCCAACTTGGTATAACCGTCAATACTGCAATGCACATCATTCTCATACAGAATCACTATATCCTTAGCCTTCTGGGCCAGAGCCGATACTGTACTGAAGCCAACAATCACGAGAGTGACTAACCACTTTGAAATCCTTTTCATAACCAGACTATTTTTGGCAAATATAGCAAAATGACACAATAGTATCGTTTCCCTGTGACATAATAAAAGCGCACCAGGAACAATTCCTGATGCGCTTATTTTGCTGATGTAAAAAAATGGCACAGGGGGACAGTGACTTCGTCGAGCTAAACCTTCCCCTCTGTGCCATTTTTGCAAACAAGGCAATCAGAGTTGGACTACTGTGGCAGTGGGAACCTGACGCAGGATATCAGCTTTCTGTTCATTGCTCAGGGGAGCCTTGATGGTAACCTCCTCTATTCCGAACTTACGGCACCATTCTCCCAGGTCATCAGGAACCACAACCTCCTTGAGAGAAATCATCATATAGCTTTTGCACTTTTCAAGCAGTTGCTTGTAGCATTCAGACATTGAAACAAGAGGGAACTGGCATGCTGTAAGCGTTAGCTCGCCATTCTTTTCATATCTGTATTCAGGATACGGGACACCTCGTGTATAATCAAGTACACCATCCTCACCAAACCGTTTGAGCAATGCAATATCTTCAGGTTCCAGTTTTTCCAATGCACTGTCCTTGCCGCTCTTTTCACGCATCATCCAGCTTATGGCAGGCTTTAGGGTGTAATTATCCCAATCCATCTCCATGCCGATGAATCCGGCCCACAACTCCAGATAATGAATCTCCTCAGTATGAGTTATAGGATCATTCCAGATGTATTTTACATCGACCTTCTTAATCTCCGGGCAAACCTTGGTATTATGGGTAACGGTTTTAGGAGTACGCTCTATACGACTAGTACCGTTATATACGTCTGTTTTAATGAACGGAAAAAATACTGTGAACCAACCGTTATACTCCGCAGGGGTAACGCCATCCCATCCACAGAAAGCCGCTGTCCTTTTTTCGGGAGCGTACTGATCCACCATATCAAGCCAGAATTTTTTGTTTATATTCCCTTCCGATGCGTTCACGAACTCGTCAATGACAGGCTCCAGTTCCTCTCGCCACCAGCCCAGATCCAGGTCATCAAGTCTTGAGAGGCGTGAACGTATGTTTTTCCAGTCATCGGGAGTACCCAGAACCGTTATGTCGGGAATGCCGCAGCCCGAACCCATTACCACGTATTTGAAATACTTCTTGACGCTCTCCATCATGGTTATCTGAGATGAAATACGTTCCACAAGACCGGTTGTGGTAAAATTGCAGACCATAAGGTCCGAGAACTGCGCCTTCATATTCTTATCAATGGAATCACTGAAAGCCGGTATTATCCATTCCCAGTAATCTTCACGCTTCATCAGATCTTCACCTTCATATTTGATGGTCAGTGTCTTTTGCCCTTCAAAATCCACCAGACGGTCACGCAACTGCTCGGCGTTCTCATTGATCTGTGTGGCTATGCCCTGACTAATGAGCAGCCAGATTATATCGGGCGACAGTATCAGCGAATAGTGCTTGTCATATGCTGTAAGGAAACCCTCAAAGCAAGCGTTACGTTTAAAGCAGACAAGTTCCTTATCGCCGGCGCTTTGGGTCTTGATATTCTGGTCAGGCACCCCTACACCTGATTCATAAAGAATCTTTTCCCAGCAATCGGCAGCCGATTTCTGATCCAACCGTTTAGTCGGTCTGTCTTTGTCCTCAAGATGGAACCGCACTCCGCCCTCTTCAAGATGCTCAACGGTTACATTGGCCTTTACCTTCTTTTCCTTGCGGGCGTATGCCACACTCACACACATTAGTGAAATGAGAATAATGACTAGCTTTTTCATATCGTCGTCAGTTTTTTGTTTGTTCTGCCGACAAAGGTAGAGCGGGTCTGGGCGCAGGACAAGAAAAGAGCGTTGCATTACTGTTGCAATTTTTCTGCAACGTTTTTGCAACGCTCCTTCAATCTGATAATGTATGTTTTAGCGAGCTAAAACATATTTGTGCAGGGTTTTGCGGACGGCACCGGGTCCGGCGTAGAGTTCCTTGACCATGCCCTCTATGCGCTCACCCAGACCGGCCTCGTAGAGATCTACGGCGAATATGTCCTTGCGGCTATAGAGTTTCTTGAGGCATGAGTAATCCTGATTAGCCTTACCCACCTCAAGCGGGGCAACGATTGCCTGCATCTCCTGGAGCAGCGGATCGGGTGAAGGCTCAAACGGAGTTCCGTCATCCTTTATACCTTTGAGATAACGTGCCCAGCCTGCGAGTGCAAGCGGAATGAGTACCAGGTTGTCCATATCAAGTCCACGGGCAATGTACTTCTTGATGGTCTCGCCAAAACGGATTGGAATCTTCTGGCTTGTATCACATGCAATGCGCTGAGGTGCATCGGGCATGAACGGATTGGGCAGACGGCGTTTGATTACGGCACCGATGAACTCGTACGGGTTCAGGATTCCCGGATCAACAACTACCGGCATTGCCTCCATGTAACCCATCTTCTGGATGAATGAGCGGATGTCCTCATCGGCCATCTCGGCACTGATAAGGGTGTAGCCAAGCATGCAGCCGTAAAGCGCCATTGCAGTGTGCAGCGGATTGAGGCAGGTGGTAACCTTCATGGTCTCAACCTTATCGACGGTCTCACGTGTGGTGTAAAGAGCACCGCCCAGATCCAGCGGCGGACGGCCGTTTGTGTAGTTATCTTCTATTACCAGATACTGCACCTCCTCAGCGTTTACAAATGGGGCTGTGAAGGTATGCTTCTCGGTCTCGATATAGTCATTATCCTCAAAGCCGTCCTTTGCAAGCAGCTCCTTTACCTTCTCGTGCGGACGCGGAGTGATCTTGTCAATCATTGACCACGGGAATGTAACCTTCTTCTCATCCTTGAGGTATGCCAGGAAATCGGCGGGCACCAGATTATCGGCCACCCAACGCTCGGCATATGCCATCACGCCGGCCTTAACCTTGTCACCGTTGTGTGAGCAGTTGTCCATGCTCTGAACGGTAAGAGGCAGCTTGCCGGCATTGAAACGCTCCAGAAGGAGTGAGCAAACCTTACCCATTGCAAACATGGGCTTGAGTCCGCGAGCCAGGTCAGTCTCGTTGTAGGTGTAACCCTTCTCGGTGATGGTGAATGATATCATCTGGAGTGAGGGGTTGCGGAAAATCTCAACCAGGCGATTCCAATCCGGGAACTGCGGATCAGCCTTCAGTGCTTCTGTCACAGATGCAATCACCTTCTTCTCTATGGTGCCTGTTGACTGCAGGCTGACCAGCAGTGAAAGGTTGTCATAGGGAGCGTAAGCCTTGTCTATGATCTCATAGTCAAAGGTCTCGGCCATAATGACACCGCGGTCATACTTGCCGGTGTTAAGGGCGTCGTTGATGATTGCTGCCGGGAAGGCGCGGAATATGTTACCGCCGCCAAAATGTACCCATGTGGGCTCATCATGTGTCTTGCGGCGTACAGCCTCTATATCAAACTTTGGGAGCAGATAACCTTTACTCTCCCACTCTGCGGCATTGAACTTGCCGCTTGTTATTTCAGTTAACTTCATAATTAATCAAAGAATCCGGGTTGTTTGTATTCAATGCCAAGCTCGCGGTCAACGGTAGCCAGGATGCCCTGTACCTGACCCATTGCAAACATACGTCCCAACAGGGTGTAGCCTGCGTTGTGTCCGTGGCTGGACTCATCCATGATGCCGCCGGGCTCATCGGTAAACGTCATACCGTGATCCACGCGCATGGGCAGAGCCGGGTTCTCCTTCTCAAAGATACGGCAGAGCTCAATCAGATCAGCACGGCCACCCAGATGTGAAGCCTCGGTAAAATCACCGTTGGGGAATATGTGGCAAGAGCGCAGATGTACAAAGTGTGTGCGTGATGCAAACTTCTTAGCCATCTCAACCACATTGTTGTATGCTCCGGCCGATAATGAACCGGCGCAGAACGTAAGGCCGTTATGCTTGTTGGGCACTGCATCCAGGAACCACTGGATATCCTCCTCGGTGCGGACAATGCGCGGCAGGCCAAGGACCTCAATCGGGGGATCATCGGGGTGTACACACATGTTCATGTTGTACTCCTCACAGGTAGGCATGATGGCCTCCAGGAAGTATTTCATGTTGGCACGCAACTGCGCCTTGTCAATGCCTTTGTACAGGTTCAGGAAATCACGGAACTTCTGGATGGGAGCCTCGTCGTTCTCGCTGAAGTTTCCGCTCACGAATCCCTGAGTCTTGATGATGATGGTCTCAACCAACTTGTGCTCACCCTCAGTGGTCATGGTCTTGGCCAGTTCATCAGCCTCGGCCAGAACGTTGCGGCCCTTGCCCCAACCCTCAGGGAACTGGAACTTGGCCCACTCCTCACGTGCGCCTGCACGCTTAAGTATATAGATGTCAAAGTAGGCAAACTCGGCGTAGTTGAAATAGAGGTTGGTGGATCCGTTGGGGTTGATGTGGAATAGGTCCGTACGTGCCCAGTCCAACACCGGCATGAAGTTGTAGCAGATGCAGTGGATACCCTCGGCCGATAAGTTCCTCAGGCTCTCCTTGTAAACCTCTATCTGATGGTCACGGTCCGGACCGCCGTACTTGATGGTCTCAACCACCGGCAGGCTCTCCACAACGCTCCAGCGCATGCCGTAACTCTCAATATATTCACGCAGGTCACGGATTTTCTCACGTGTCCATACCTGACCCAGAGGTACATCGTGCAGAGCTGTCACGATTCCCTCAACACCTATCTGCTTAAGCATGGCAAGTGTTATCTTATCCTTCTTGCCAAACCAACGCCATGTTCTCTCCATATTGTTATTTGTTTATTATATACAATTGTGTTATTTATGGAACGTAAAGATAGTACAAAATTTTTGTGCTAAGCCCCAAGCTGAACTTAACTTTACCTTATATAATGACTATTAGATATGAGAACTGGGAAAAACATAACCTCAATAGGTTATTTAAAAGAAAAGTACTGTTTGAAATTAAATTCATAAATCAGCAAGTTAAGGTTAAACGACTATATCAGCGGTAAATCATGTTTATCGCTGATTTTCTTTATATTAACCACATATTCAGCAATTGTTATTTGTTAATCTTTATGTTAACGAAGGATAAATAATTAACTTCTCGCTTAACCTTCACTCACTTTTTGACTCTTATATTCGAACGACGCAAGAAAGCGGGTTCGAGAGAAAACAAAAACGAATAAGTAAAACAAAAAAATAAGAATTATGAAAAAGATTTTCTTCGCTGCAGCTGCAGCACTGTTCTTCGGAATCAACGCAAACGCTCAGAGTGTTAATGACAATCAGGCAACTGTTGCCGACGTAGTTGCAGAACTCA